>JADHTB010000003.1 GCA_016776605.1 Alphaproteobacteria bacterium
CAACTGCGGGCCCGGGTTTGGCCCCTGTTGGAACAAGGTGTGGTACGGCCGGTAATGGACCAGAATTTCGCCCTGGCCGATGCCGCCGCCGCCCACAGCCGGATGGAAGGTAGTGAACATATCGGTAAGATTGTCTTGACGGTCTAGGCCGCCTTGACGTAATCCCAGAGATCTATTCGCGCGCCCTGTTTGCCTGCCTGTTTGCGCTGCGGCACAAGCGCGTTATATAGAGGCTAATTGTAATTTCGATGGGCGCGACCGCGAGTGGCGTAAAGTTTTTGCGCCGAAGATTTTTCGGGGATTGCCGCATTCAGGAGTCATATAGATGACGGAAGTATTGATGCCGAAAGCGACGGCCGTCTGGCTGGTCGATAACACGACGCTGACCTTTGATCAGATCGCCGCTTTCTGCAACTTGCATGCGTTGGAGGTTCAGGGCATCGCGGATGGCGAAGTGGCCACCGGGATCAAGGGCATGGACCCTCTCGTCACGGGACAGCTTACCCAGGAGGAGATAGACCGTTGCGCCGGAGATCCCGTGCAACGCCTGCGCCGCTCCGATGCCCGGTTGCGGGAAACCCAGCGACGCAGCAAGGGGCCGCGCTATACGCCCCTGTCGCGCCGGCAGGACCGCCCCAACGCCATTGCCTGGCTGGTCCGCTACCATCCCGAATTGACGGACGCGCAAATCTCCAGTCTGGTGGGAACCACGAAGCAGACCATCAACGGGGTGCGCGACCGCAGCCATTGGAACATCTCCAACATCACGCCTCAGGATCCGGTGACTTTGGGTTTAAGCACCCAGGTCGATTTGGACAGTGCGGTGCAAAAGGCCCAGGATAAATTGCAAAAGCAACAGGCCAAGGCTGACAAGGAGTTGGCCAAGAAGCGCGCGGCTAATCTCAGTGCCGCCGAGGAGGCTGGCCAGCCATCAGCGCAACCTGATGATGATCTGGACAGTACTGCCGCCGAGCTTGGCGCCGCGCCTGACGCCGCGCCTGACGAAGTGCCGGCAGAACCGGAACCGTCCGCCGATAACATTTTCGGGGAAGCGTCCGATGCCAAGGATGAGCCGGCGGAAGAAACGCCCAGTGCCGAGGATGTTTTCGGCAACTAATCCGAAACGACACTGAAATACGCCCCGCCGATCCCAATAGGCTGACCCCACGGGCCAAATTCATGGCTGGTGGGGGTTTGTGCTATCGTTGCAGGCAAATGGGAGGCGCCATTTGGTCAATCCCGGATAAACGCAATTCAGGAGGGAACAATGGCACATTCCGCCATGCCGGCAATTTCGCCGGCCGACGATCATACTGACAACGCCATCGATCAGCGCCACGCCTGGGCGGCGCGGGAAAGCGGCTGTGATCTGGCAGCCCTGCGGCAGCCGGGCGAGGCGGAGGCTTATCGCGGCAATATCGAAAACCATTTTGGTTACGTGCGTTTGCCGATCGGCATTGCCGGTCCCATGCTATTGCGCGGTCAAACTGCCAAGGGCGAATTTCTGGTGCCCATGGTCACCACCGAGGGGACGCTGGTCGCCTCCTATAATCGCGGCATGAAGGCGATTACCCAATCGGGCGGCGCGGAAACCGAGGTTTACCAGAACGAAATTCATTCCAACGCCACCTTCGAGACCGGCTCTCCGGCCGCCGCCTTGGCGTTACAGGAATGGATGGAAGTCAATCAGGCCACCATCGCGCAGGCAGTTTCGGAAAACACCAAACATGGGCGCTTGCTGCGTTGTGAATATATCCCGCTGGGCAGCCGCCTGATCGTCAACTATGTCTACGATCCGGCTGATGCCATGGGCATCAACATGATCACCCATGTCAGTCATGGCATCTGCAGCATGATTTCGGACCAGCATGGCGGCTTGAAGTTTCATTTCCCGTCCGCCCTGCAAGGGGACAAAAAGGCGACGGTCTACAATTTTCAACGCGGCCGCGGGCGCAGCGTCCGGGCGCGGTTGCTGTTGCAGGAGGCGGTGATCCGCGATCTCCTCCATACCTCCGCGGAAATGATTTTAAGCTATTACCGGAATAATCTGGAGATCGGCCACCTGACGGGCGGCATCGGCTTCAACATGCATATCGCCAATGGCATCACGGCCCTGGGACTGGCGACAGGTCAAGACGTCGCCTACGTGGGAGAAAGCGCCAACGGCCTGACCGCCATCGAGGAACATGGCAATGACCTGCTGGTTACGGTGACCATACCGTCGCTGTACGTGGGTACGGTTGGCGGCGGCACCCGTCTGCCCACGCATCTGCCCTGCCTCGAGATGCTGGGTTGTAACGGGCCGGGTTCGGCCCTGAAACTGGCGGAGATATTCGCCGGCACCTGCCTGGCCGGCGAGATTTCCGTACTCGCGGCCATTGCCTCCGACCAGTTCGTCCGGGCCCACAACAAACTGGGCCGCAACCGCCCGGATCAATCCTAAAACGCTCTAAGCTTCCAATTCGGCCCGCACGATAGCGGCGCCGGCACCGAGGGCATGGAGTTTTTTCAGGGATAACTCGCGGCCCAGGGGGACCATGCCGCAATTGGTGCAGGGATATAGCCTCTCCGCCGGGACATAGGCCAGAGCCGCGCGGATGGTCCCGGCCACTTGTTCCGGGGTTTCCAGCTGGTCCGTGGCGACGTCGATGACCCCGACGAGTACGTCCTTGCCCCCCAGCAATGCCAGCAAATCAAGCGGCACTTTTGAATTGGCACATTCCAGGCTGACCTGATCGATGCTGCTGTCCGCCAGAACGGGAAAGGTTTCCCTATACTGGGCCCATTCATCGCCCAGGGTATCCTTCCAATCCAGGTTGGCCTGGATGCCATAGCCGTAACAAATATGGACGGCAGTCTTGCATTTCAGGCCACGGGCAGCGCGTTCCAGGGCCTTGATGCCCCAGGTACCAACTTCCTTCATATAGACATTGAAGGCCGGCTCGTCGAACTGGATCACATCAACGCCCAGGGCCTCCAGTTCCAAAGCCTCGCTGTTGAGAATCTCGGCGAAGGCCATGGCCAGGGCGGGGCGGTCGCCATAATGCTCGTCGGCGATGGTATCGACGATAGTCATGGGCCCGGGCATGGTGAATTTCAACTTGCGTGTGGTCTGCGCCCGCGTGAAGGCAACCTCCCGCCCGTGGATAGAGCCGGGCCGCGACAGGGCGGCGGTTACGGTGGGAACCTCTGCCTTGTAGCGATCCGCCCGGATGCCAATGGTTGTTTTTCGTTCGAAATCAATGCCGTCAATCCGCTGCAGAACGCCATGAACGAAGTGCTGACGAAACATCTCGCCATCGCTGACAATATCGATGCCCGCGTTTTCCTGTTCCTTCAGGACCACCAGGGCGGCATCGCATTGCGCCCGCCACAACGCCTCCCCCTCGAAGCGCCAGGGCGCCCACAGTTTTTCCGGTTCCGCCAGCCAGTCAGGTTTCGGCAGACTGCCTGCGATCGTTGTTTCCAGCATATCAATCACCTTTCCTATTCACGGTCACTGCAAATGCTTTTCCGTTCAATCATGTGCCGAGGAAGATTACCCGGACATAATCGCGGAACAGCATGATTTGCTGCGGCAGAACGTTCTTTTCACGCACGACTTTCGAGATGATTATGCCCCCGTCTACCAGCACGGAAACCATATCCGCCAGCGCATCGAGATCGACCTCGACGCGGGGCGGATAACGCGCGGCAATCAGATCAAAACGGTCGCGAAAGCGGCTGCGCCATGCCAGGACGGCTTCCTTGTTGAGCGCGTGGACATCCTTGGAGAACAGATTTTCCTGATAGCAATAGGAAGCCACCAAGCAGCCGGGATGGCCATCGGGCAGGTCGGTCATCATCTCAGCCAGCATCTTCAGCCCGATCAGAAATCCATGCAACGGATCTTCGTGAAGTTCGTCGGCGCGATCAAACAAGCTGTCCAGAAGCACATCCTCGTTGTCGATGTAGCGTTGCAATAGCGCCTTGGCCAGTTCTTCCTTGTTCTTGAAATGATAGAAAAAACCGCTTTTTGTAATGCCTACCGTCGCGATCAATTCATCGATCGAGGTCGCGGCAAACCCTTTTGCCAGCACCGCCTGCTCGGCGGTTTCGAGCAACCTATCGCGCGTTTCAACACCCCGCCTGGGCAATGTATCGTTCATGGCCAAAACCTATCCGGTCAATGGACTGGGTTAGAGCAATTTTCAATTAACTGGACTCGCTTTCGCGACTTAAGTGATTGATTCAATTGCTCTATTTTTAATAATCTGAGCGCATTTTCTTCGAATGTGCTCTAGTGTACCACAGGTCAAGTTGACGGTGGCAATGGATCCCGAATGGCACAATGTTCAGCGGCTAACTGCCTTTAACACATTGAATTTAAAAGAATATTCCAAAAATTTTCGATACCGGACCACGAGTCTACTAGTTTGCCGGCGCCAAAAAGCACAAATTTCCACAACAAGACCCGGCCAGCCGGCGGGGCGGAATGACCAAGGAATATTGAACATGGCAAAATATCGGAAACATCTCCCTCAACTGGACGGCGGCCTCTATCTGACGGACAGCGGGCTGGAGACCACCCTGATTTTCCACGACAACATCGACCTGCCATATTTCGCGGCCTTTGACCTGCTGCGGGACAAGGGCGGAAAGGCGATACTGCGTAAATACTACCGTTTGCACGCAAAAACCGCGCGGACGGACGGTACGGGGTTTATTCTTGAAAGCCCCACTTGGCGCGCCAGCCCGGATTGGGGACGGAAACTGGGCTATTCACCCGAGGCGCTGGCCGCCATTAACCGGGAGGCGATTGAATTGATGGCGGAAGTGCGCGGCGAATTCAGAAACCCCGGCCAGCCAATGGTTATCAGCGGCAACCTGGGCCCACGCGGCGACGGCTACGACCCAGGCGAAATCATGAGCCCGGAGCAGGCGCAGATCTATCATTGCGAACAAATCGGCGTCTTTTCCCATACCGATGCAGACATGATCACCGCGCTGACCATAACAAACACGCCGGAGGCCATTGGCATCGTACGGGCGGCAAAGGAGGCCGGGATGCCGGTAGTGATCGGCTTCACCGTGGAAACCGACGGAAAATTGCCAACCGGGCAGGCGCTATCGGAAGCGGTCAGGGAAGTAGATGAAGCGACCGATCAGGCGTCGGCCTACTACATGATCAATTGCGCCCACCCATCCCATTTCGCCACCAAACTTGATGTGGCGGGTGATTGGATCGGCAGGATGCGTGGCATCCGGGCCAATGCGTCCCATTGCAGTCACGCCGAACTTGACGAGGCGACGGCGCTTGATGCCGGCGATCCCGCCCAGCTGGCAACCGAATACAGCGATCTAATTCGCCGCTTCGGCCAGATCAATGTTCTCGGCGGCTGCTGCGGCACCGACCACCGGCATATTGTGCAGATCAGCGCCGCGTGCCGGGAAACCGTCAAAGCCGCCGCGGCATAACCGGCGAGTTTGGTTACAGGCCCAGGTTATGGAGGGGCGGCCTGACCGGCCGCCCTCTCTTTACCAGCCGGCTATTTGTTCTGCCGGTTCGCGATTAGATCCTCGACCACGGCCGGATCGGCCAGGGTTGAGGTATCGCCCAGGTTGGAAAAATCATCTTCGGCGATCTTGCGCAAGATGCGGCGCATGATCTTGCCGGAGCGGGTTTTCGGCAGTCCTGGCGCAAACTGAATTAGATCCGGCGAGGCGATGGGGCCGATATCCTTGCGCACCCATTGCACCAGTTCCTTGCGCAGAGCCTCGTCCCCATCCAGACCGGCATTCAGGGTGACATAGGCATAAATGCCCTGGCCCTTGATGTCGTGGGGATAGCCGACCACCGCGGCCTCGGCCACGTCGTGGTGCTCCACCAGGGAACTTTCAACCTCCGCCGTGCCCATGCGGTGGCCCGAAACATTGATCACGTCATCGACCCGGCCGGTAATCCAGTAATAGCCGTCTTCGTCCCGCCGGCAGCCATCACCGGCGAAATATTTACCGGGATAGGTGGTGAAATAGGCTTCGATAAAGCGGTCGTGATCACCATACAGGCTGCGCATCTGCCCAGGCCAGCTATCCAGAATGCACAGGTTGCCCGCGGCCGCGCCCTCCAACAGCTTGCCATCCCCATCCACCAGGGCCGGCTGGACGCCAAAGAAGGGCCGGGTGGCGGAGCCGGGCTTGAGCGCGGTGGCGCCGGGCAGCGGCGTGATCATAATGCCGCCGGTTTCGGTCTGCCACCAGGTATCGACGATGGGGCAGCGCCCCCCGCCCACCACGTTGTAATACCACAGCCAGGCTTCCGGATTGATGGGCTCGCCCACGCTGCCCAGCAGGCGAAGCGACTTGCGCGAGGTCTTTGTTACCGGATCGTTGCCTTCACGCATCAGGGCGCGCAGGGCCGTGGGCGCAGTGTAATAGATATTGACCTGATGCTTGTCGCAGACCTGCCAATGGCGCGAGGCGTCTGGATAATTGGGCACCCCTTCGAACATCACCGTGGTGGCGCCGTTGGCAAGCGGACCATACAGAATATAGCTGTGCCCGGTGACCCAGCCCACATCCGCCGTGCACCAATAGATATCGCCATCATGATAGTCGAAGACATACTGATGGGTCATGGCGGCATAGACCATGTAGCCGCCCGTGGTGTGCAACACGCCCTTGGGCTTGCCGGTGGAGCCGGAGGTATAGAGGATGAACAGCGGGTCTTCCGCGCCCATTTCCTCCGCCGGACATTGGTCGGACTGGTCCGCCATCAAATCGTGATACCAGACGTCCCGGCCGTCTTTCATCGCGATATCCGCGCCGGTGCGGTTGACCACCACGCAATGGTTGACGGTGGGGCATTTTTCCAGGGCCGCGTCCGTATTGGCCTTCAGTGGAATGGACTTGCCCGCGCGCACCCCTTCGTCCGAGGTGATGACTATATTGGATTCGCAATCATGAATACGGCCGGCCAGGGAATCCGGTGAAAAGCCGCCAAAGACCACCGAATGAGGGGCCCCGATGCGGGCGCAGGCCAGCACGGCAATAGCGATTTCCGGGATCATGGGTAGATAAATGGTCACCCGGTCGCCGCGCTTGACGCCCAGGGATTTCAGGCCGTTGGCGAACTTGCACACTTCGCCGTGCAATTCACCGTAGGTGAATGTCTTGCTGTCGGCGGGATCGTCGCCTTCCCAGATGATCGCCACCTGGTCCCGGCGGCTGTCCAGATGACGGTCCAGGCAATTGTACGCGGCGTTCAGGGTGCCGTCCTCGTACCACTTGATCGAGACGTCGCCGGGTCCAAAGCTGGTATTCTTCACCTTGGTATAGGGTTTCACCCAATCGATGCGCTTGCCCTGTTCGCCCCAGAAACCGTCCGGGTCATCCAGGGACTGCTGATACATGGCGAGGTATTTGTCGTTATCGGCAAAGGCCCGCTGGGCCCAGGCATCGGGAACGGGAAAGATTTCATTGTGGCTCATCATGGCCTCCCTAGAGCAACCTGCGTTCAATTGAACGCAGACAAGTTGCTCTACCTCCAAGAATTAGATCAAATTATCAGCCGAAAAACGATTCCGTTTTTGGGCTGTTTGATCTAGGCATCAAATTTCTGATTGATTATCCCGATAAAGCAGTCCCTGGACAAGGGACACCAGCAAATGACCCCGCTATAGTCCAAAAATGCACGCGCCATTTAGAGCATTTTTCAAGAGTCTGAGCGCATTTTCTTCAAATGCGCTCTGGCTTCCACGAAAAACAGCAAGGGGACGTCTCGCCAATGCAATTACAAATGCAGACCTGGGCCGAGGTCGAGCGTTATCTCGAAACCTCGACCATCGCCATCATGCCCATCGGCTCCACGGAACAGCACGGGCCGAACGGCCTGATCGGCACCGATGCCCTCAGCGCGGAAGCCATTGCCCTGGCCGTGGGCGAGGCAACGGACATCATGGTCGCGCCAACAATCGCCGTGGGCATGGCGCAACATCACATGGCCTTCAAAGGCTCCATGACCCTGCGCCCCGCCACCATGATCCAGGTGATCGGCGACTATGTGGACAGCTTGGCCCATCACGGTTTTGACCGGTTTTATTTCATCAACGGCCATGGCGGCAACAGCGCCACCATCGAGGCGGCGTTTCAGGAAATTTATACCGCCCACACCCTGGGCAGCCATGGCGGCAACGAACCATCGGTTCGATGCCGCCTGCGCAACTGGTGGCAAGGCCCCAAAATGGGTGCGTTGATCAAGGAATTTTTTGGCGACAAGGACGGCATGCACGCCACCATTTCGGAAGTCTCGGTGCTGCAACATCTGTTCCCCGAGCACATCAAATCCGTCCCCGACATGGGCCCGCCCGAACCATTCCGCAGCCGTTGGAGCGACGCCGCCGACTACCGCGCCAAATTTCCCGACGGCCGGATCGGCTCCCACCCCTACCTGGCCACGCCCGAGGCCGGCAAACAGGTGTTCGACATGGCCGTCGCCGAAATCGCGGAGGAGGTCGCCGCCTACGCCAAAGACTGAGGGAATGGCCCGGAAATGTTAGAGCAATTCCGCATTAATGAGAATCGCGAAGCGATTCTAAGTGATTGGAAAAATTGCTCTAATTCTGAAGCCTGGAGCATTTTCAGAATGAAATTGCTCCAGGCTTCAGGAGCGGAAAAAAAGTTCGTGCCATCGCCCCTGGTGTCATGCTATCCTGCTAAGCAGTGATTATGTCAAACATGTATTATTGCGATACTGACAGGAGGGCAGAACATGGTTGTTGATTTCGTACTTGGCGCGGCCCTTGTCATCATGTCGACGGCGGCCCTGATCATCTGGCTGGCCAGCGTCACCCGAGGGCTGCAGGCGACCCTGGTGGTCGGCGGGGTAATGACCATTGCCGTGCTTGTCCTGATGGCCCATGCCGCCATGGGTGTGAGCTTGCTGGAATGTCTGCAATTTGGTTTGGTAATCGCACTGCTGGTCGCCCCGATCATCGCCATTTCATTCGCCGACTGGCGCCGTACCAACTGCTGATTTCATACCTGTCATAGACCGGCTAGAGCGCATTCGAAGAAAATGCGCTCAGACTCTTGAAAATAGAGCAATTGAACCAATCACCTAGAGCAGTTCCGAATTAATGAGAACCGCGAGAGCGACTCCAATTAATTGAAAATTGCTCTAAAACTTGTTGTAGGCGCCGTCGATGATGAAGGTATCGCCGGAATGATAGGCCGAGGCGTCCGAGGCCAGATAGACGGCAACACCGCCAAAATCCTCCTTGGTGCCCCAGCGGCGGGCCGGGATGCGCGGCTTCACCGCATCGGCGAACTTGTCCCAACCAAAGGCGGGCGCGGTCATCGGCGTTTCGATCCAGCCGGGCAATACCGAGTTGGCGGTGATGCCATAACGCGCCAGCCCGACCGATAAAGAAATCATCATGGAGATCAGGGCGCCTTTGGTGGCGGCGTAATGGACGCTGCGGGGCGAGGCCTCGATCGCGGCGAGAGATGCCGTGCCGATCAGGCGGCCGCCGCCCTCCCGTTCGGTCATATGGCGGGCCGCTGCCTGCAAGGTGAAGAAGGCGCCATCCAGATTGACGTCCATGACCCGGCGCCATTCCTCCGCCTCCAGTTCCATGAACGTGGCGTTGGCGGCCCGGCCCGAAACCCCGGCATTGGCGAAACAACTATCCACCCGGCCAAAATGCGCAAGGGTTTCCGCGAAGGACGCGGTGACCGCCGCCTGATCCGAGACATCACAAATCTGCGCCGTGGCCTTGCCGCCATGGCTTTGCAATTGTTCCAGGGCAGCGGCGTTCTTGTCCGCGTTGGTCCCCCAGATGCAGACGTCGGCGCCGGCCTGGGCCATTGCCTCGGCAAAGCCAAGGCCGATGCCACTGTTGCCACCGGTTACCAGGGCGACTTTGCCGCTAAGATCGAATGCTTGATAAGCCATTGCTGAACTCCTCTATTCGGTTTTTTTAAGTTTTGTTTTTCGCGGCTTTGGATACAGGTGTCTGCCAGCGCGCTGCCGCGTTCTCGTCATCCTGCTTTGCCGCGACCCAACTGGCCTGACCGTCAACCTCTTCCAATTTCCAGAAGGGCGCCTTGGTCTTCAGCCAGTCCATCAGAAAGGCGCAGGCCTCGAACGCCGCCTCGCGGTGCGAGGACGTCGCGGCGCACAGCACAATTTGGTCCCCGGGTAAAAGGCGGCCGAAACGATGAATGATCAGGACCCGGTCCAGGGGCCAGCGTGCCAATGCCTGCGCCTCCAAGCCAGCCAATTGCCGTTCCGTCATGCCCGGATAATGTTCCAGAGTCATGGCCGACAGCTCACCTGGTCCCGCCACGTCGCGCACCACGCCGATGAACGAGGCCACCGCGCCCACATCCGTGCGGCCCTGGCGCAACGCCGCCAGTTCGGCGCCAACGTCGAAATCCTCGGGCTGTACCTTGATCATGGCTTGGACCCGTTATCCTCAACCACCGGTGACGGGTGGAAAGAAGGCCACCTCGTCGTCTGGACCCACGGCTTCCTCGGCCCTGGCGTATTCCTGATTGACGGCGCAGCGCACGATAGAGGGATCGGCGAAGGCGGCGGCATGGCTGCTGGATTGCTGCGCCAGCCAGGTGATTAATTGTCCTACCGTGGTGACATCTTCGGGCGGCCACACGGTTTCCGCGGCCATCCCGACCCGGTCGCGCATCCAGGAAAAATACAGCAATTTCATGACGCCACCTCATCAAAGGGCAGAAAGTCCACCAGATCTCCGGCCTTCACCTGGGTCACATCCTCGGCTATTTCGACCAGGCCATGGGTCTGCACCAGGGAGTTAATAATGCCCGAGCCCTGGGGCCTGAACAATACGGCGCAGGGCCCGTCCTCTCCCTGCCTCTCAAGTCGGGCCCGCAGCCATTCCCGGCGTCCGGCCTTCTTTTCATAGTCAAAATCAGAAGTCACACGGTAGAGCACCGGCTCCAGATCCACCGCGCCCGCCAGACCGAGGATCAAGGGTCGGGCAAAGCGCAGAAAGCATACCATGGCCGCCACGGGATTTCCCGGCAGACCGACAAACGCCGCATCGCCAACCTGCCCCAGGGCCAGGGGCCGGCCCGGCTTGATCGCCAGACGCCAGAAATGCAGATGGCCCAGCGCCTCCACCGTGCCGCGCACATGATCCTCGTCACCCACCGAGACCCCGCCCGAGGTCAGCAACAGATCATGGCCGCCGGCCGCCGCGCCCAGGCCTTCGCGGACCGCGGCTGCATTGTCGGGCAGAATACCCAGATCAGACACCTCCGCCCCCAGGCCGGTAATCAACGCCGCCAGGATGTAGCGGTTGGCGTCGTAAATCGCCCCCGCGGCCAGTTTCGTCCCCGGCTCGGCCAATTCATCGCCGGTGGAAAACACCGCCACCCGCAACGGCCGGTACAGGCTCAACGCCCCCTGCCCGACCGAGGCCGCCAAACCCAGGTCCTGGGGCCGCAGGCGCTGGCCCCGCCCCAGCACGACATCACCCTGCCTGGTGTCCTCGCCCTGGTGCCGCCGATTGGCGCCCAGGGCCAGGCCCGGCGGGACCGTGATGTAATCGTCCGTCTGTGCCGCGTCTTCCTGCATCACCACCGTATCAGCCCCTTCGGGCATGACGGCGCCGGTAAAAATCCGTACCGCCTGGCCCTGTTCGAGGCGCGCGCCATAGGGATGACCGGCGGTGGATCGGCCCAGAACCGGCAGGCGGGATGGCCCATCCGCCACCAGATCGTCATGGCGCAAGGCATAGCCATCGACGGCTGAATTGTCATGCGGCGGGACATCAAGGGCAGAGGTAACATCGCGGGCCAATATGCGTCCCAGGGCGCGGGCTAGGGGCACCGTATCCAGACGGTCCTGGGTCACCGTCACAATCCGCTGTTGCAGGATCGCCAGGGCCTCCGCCGTGGACATAAGACCATCAACCTGATTGAAGCAGTCGTCGGCAAGCTGGTTCATGATGACGCGCTCCCGGTGCGGCAAAACTCCATAACGAAATCCGCCAGCGCCGGCACATCGTCCAGATCAAGCAGAGGCAGATCCAGATCCGCCGGCCGGTAATTGGCGGCCAGAGCGATAAAGCTCCTATCGTCGCGGCACAACAAAGGTTTGCCCAACCCTTCCCGATGCACCTCGATCTTCTGATGGCTTTCCCCCTTGAAGCCTTCCACCAGAACCAGATCGACCGGCGTCAGGTTGGCCAGCAAAGCCTCCAACCCAGGTTCGGCCGCGCCGCGGTTTTCGTGCATCAGAGCCCAGCGCGCGGCGGAGGCAATCAACACCTCTGTGGCGCCCGCCTCGCGATGGCGAAAGGAATCCTTGCCTCGCCGGTCCATGTCAAAGGTGTGATGCGCGTGTTTGATGGTGGAGACGGTCAGCCCCCTGGCGGTCAGCTCTGGTATGAGCAGGGTCAGCAGTGTCGTTTTGCCGGCGCCGCTCCATCCGGTCAGGCCCAAAACTTTCATGATAGGATTTTCATGACAGGACTTTCACGGCCCGTCCGCGCTATCGCCGTTCTGCGCACTGGTTGTGACATGTTGCAACCCCGCCCGCAGGTAGTCATAGCCGGTGTAGATCGTGAATAGGGCGGCTAGCCACATGCCCAGGCGGCCGATCTGCATGGTTGGAATGGGGTCCCAGCCGGCATCGCCAACGATCAGAAAACCGATCGCCAGCATCTGCATCGCGGTCTTCCATTTCGCCACCCGGCTGACCGGAACGCTGACCCGCAATTCGGCCAAAAACTCCCGCAGGCCCGAGACCAGAATTTCCCGGCACAGGATCACCACCGTCGGCAGGATCGTCCATTCGCCGATCCGCCCCACATAGACCAACATCAACAAGGTGGCGGCGACCAGCAGCTTATCGGCAACCGGATCGAGAAACCGCCCCAGGCCGCTTTCCTCGCCCAGGCTGCGGGCCAGGTAGCCATCCAGAATATCGGTGATGCCGGCGGCGGTAAAAATGGCAAAGGCCAGCCAGTTGGACAGCGGCGCCGCCAAATAAAACGCGCCGATCAAGGCTGGAATGGCCAGGATTCGCGACAGGGTCAAAAGATTCGGTATGGTGGTAATCATAGCCTCAAACTGCGGTTCGTGCAGGCAGTTGAGTATAAGGATTTAGCGCCATGGTGAAAGCGTCCGCTTAACTTTCCGGGTGAAAGAAGTCATAAATTTTTTGCGCCACCGCCGTGGAAATGCCGTCGACGCTTTCCAGATCAGTCAAACCGGCTGTTTCCACGGCCCGTGCAGAGCCGAAATGGTTCAACAAGGCCCGCTTTCGCCTGGGGCCGATGCCCGCGATGCTGTCCAGGCTGGAGCGGTCCATCCGCTTGGCCCGGCGGGCCCGGTGGGTGCCGATGGCGAAGCGGTGGGATTCGTCCCGCAGACGTTGCAGGAAATACAGCACCGGGCTGCGTGGCGGCAATGAAATTTCCGGCTTGTCAGGCAGGTAAATCCGCTCCAGGCCGGCATTACGGTCCGGCCCCTTGGCGATGGCGGCCAGGGCGACGCCGGTTACGCCCAGATCGGCGAAGACCTCGCGCACCGCCGTCAACTGACCCAGGCCGCCGTCAATCAGGACCAGATCCGGCCATTCACCGGCCACCCGGGCATCCTCGCCATCGCCAGCACTGGAACCTTCACCCGACTCGGTGCTCTCGGCACTCTCAGCCGCGGCCTGGGCCTTCAGCAAGCGGGCAAAACGGCGGCGCAGCACTTCGCGCATCATGCCGTAGTCATCGCCGGGGGTAATATCTTCATTCTTGATATTGAATTTTCGATAGGCGTTTTTTTGAAAGCCTTCCGGCCCGGCCACGATCATGGCGCCGATGGCGTCAGTGCCCATGATGTGGCTGTTGTCATAAACTTCGATCCGCCGCGGCGAGCCGTCCAGGGCGAACAGTTCGGCCACGGCCTCCAACAGGCGGCGTTGCGAGGCGCTTTCCGCCAGGCGTCGGGCCAGGGCTTCCCGCGCATTGCTTTGGGCATGCTTGACCAGTTCCCGCCGCTGACCCCGTTCGGGGCGGTGCAGGCGGACCTTACGCTCGGCCTTTACGCTTAGAGCCTCGGCAATCAGCCCTTGGTTTTCCGGCGTTTCGCTAAGTAATATTTCCCGTGGCGGCGGTTTGTCATCATAGAACTGTCCAATGAAGGCGCCCAGCACCTCGTCCGGGGTCTGTTCGCGTCCGTGACTAGGGAAATAGGCCCGGTTGCCCCAATTTTGCCCGGCGCGGAAGAAGAAAACCTGAATACAGCTTTGCCCCCCTTCCATATGGATGGCGATGACGTCCGCCTCCGCCACACTGGCCACGTTGATGCCTTGATGGGCCTGGACATGGGCCAGAGCGCGCAGCCGGTCGCGGTAAACAGCGGCGGTTTCGAACGCCAATTCGGCGCTGGCAGCCTCCATTTTTTGGGACAGGCCATGCTGGACCTCGCGGCTGCGCCCGGACAGAAAATCCCGCGCTTCCGTCACCAGTTCGGCGTAGCTGTCCTTGTCGATGCGGCCAACACAAGGACCGGCACAGCGGCGGATTTGATATTGTAGACAAGGCCGGGTGCGCGCGGCGAATATGCTGTCGGAACACGAGCGCAGGGGAAACGCCTTTTGCAGCGTATTCAAGGTGTGGTTGACGGACGAAGCGGACGCGAAGGGGCCGAAATATTCCCCCTTTCGATTGCGGGCGCCGCGATGCTTGGCCAATTGCGGCCATTCATGATCGCCGGTGATGACGATGAAGGGAAAGGATTTATCGTCCCGCAACAGAATATTGTAACGCGGGCGCAGACGCTTGATCAGATTGGATTCCAGTAATAGCGCCTCGACCTCCGTGTGGGTGGTCACCACCTCCATGGCGCGGGTTTCCGAGATCATCCGCAGGGTCCGCGTATTCAGACCGGCGGGCTGGGCATAGTTACGGACCCGGTTCTTTAGATTCTTGGCCTTGCCCACATACAGCACTTCGCCATCCCGGGCCAGCATGCGGTAAACCCCCGGCGCGCCCGGCATGGTCTCCAGCGCCCTGACGATAGCCGCGCGGCCATTGTCGATGCTGGCGGCGGGCCGGCTGTCCGAAGGCAAGTCCAGCGGCTGCGCAATTGGTTTATCGGCCTTTGCCATAGGGCTATTTTCCGCGCCTTTTCCCATTCGTCAATGGTCCATCTCCGCAACATGCACGATTGGCGGCCGATATCCACCGATCTTGTGGGTAAATGTGTGGGGAAGCCTTTCCCGGCAGCATCGAATTGGCAGAATCCCGCCTATTCGTCCGCTTTGCACAAAAAATAGGCGGTATTCTTAACGCATTGATTCTAAAGTGAATTTATTGATACACCTAGTTTGATCGCTGTCCATAACCTAAAACTAAGGTAGCCGCCACGCTAACAACGACAATGTCAACGGGCTGTGTACAAAAACCCTCGGTTGGGGCGATTTTAGTCAGGTTTGGGCAAATCGCCGCAGTTTCCAAGGCAGTATCGATGCAACGTCAAGTAACGCCCTGGTCCGGTTATCGTCAAAATCAAGCAATCAACTTGCCTCGCATGGATAGTATTTGGGCGCTCTGTTTTGCCGACGTCGGTTGGTCGGCCTGCTTGGCCTCGTTTTTAGGTGTGCCCGGTAGGCCATGATATAGCGAGAGCACATAGACTACGTAGACAAGAGTTAGAAAAGCGCCATAGCGCCGGCTGATTGTCCGCCCGTGCAACACGAACGGGGTTATCAGTATAGTTGCCGACAGCATGATCCACAGATCATAGTAGATAATCTGATCAGGTATGGGAACCTTTGCCACCATCGATGTAATGCCCATGATACCAAGAATATTGAACAGATTGGAGCCGACCACATTGCCAATCGCCACATCGCCATGACGGCGGATGGCGGCGACCAGCGAGGTAGCCAGTTCCGGCAGGGACGTCCCCAGCGCGATAAGGGACAACGCAATCGTGGTTTCCGATACACCGGCGGCCACGGCCAGCGCCGTGGCGCCCTCTATCAGTAAATGAGAGCCATAGATCAAACTAACGATACCAGCCACGATGAAGGTCAGTGACAGCCAGATCGAATGCGGCCGGGCGGCAATGCCCTCGATCTCGTCAACCATGACCACAGCCGTGGTTTCTTTGTTTTCGCGGGCCGAAAAATAGGACCATGTCAAATAGCCAACTAGCAGCGATGTCATGATGGCGCCCTGCCAATTCAACAACTGGCCGCTCCAACATAAGGCAATAAAGCCGATGGTAACCGCAAACATGATGGCGCCATCCCGGCGGATGGCATTAACATCACAGGCGATCGGAAAGACGATGGCCGGCAAGCCCAGGACAAGCAGAATGTTGGCTATGTTGGAACCGACCACATTGCCTATGGCAATTTCCGGCACCCCGCTCAACACCGCGTCCAAGCTGACGACCAGCTCGGGCGAAGACGTGCCGAACGCCACCACGGTCAGACCAATGACCAATGGCGGCACCGCCAGCCATTGCGCCAGGGCAACGGCGCCACGGACCAGAACATCACCACCGATCAGAAGCAGCACCAAGCCACCGGCAACCATTAGATACGTCATGCCTCGACTTCACCGCCGGTTACCCAGTTAGGACACATGCGCGCCTCATCCTCCGCCTCATAAAATGCGCCAACGGGGCCGCGCGCCGAACATATATAGCGGTGAAGTCCTTCGCTTTGAAGGGTTCATTCGGCAAAGTTTACCATGGTCGTCTGCCGCCCCGGTCATCGGGCGCCTTCGCGCCACCGTAAATTTGGCACATTCGCGACATACCGGGGCACGGACACCCGTATGGACAAGGCCGCATACCTCGGTTATGCCGTCGCTATCCCTTGTCTCGGAGGGTAGCAAAATTCGGATGATGCATGAGCGTTTCCATTATTAGTGGTTTGGCCGAGATGGCCGACGACTACGATCTGTTCATCTTTGATTTGTGGGGGGTCGTGCATGACGGGGTCACGGCCTATCCCGACGCCACCGATTGTCTTCGGCGTCTGCGCCAGCGTGGCGCCAGGGTGGTGTTGCTGTCCAATGTACCCAGGCCCAGTGCATCGGTGACCCAGCATCTCATAGAGCTTGGGGTGGTCGAGGGCTCGTACGACTGGCTGTTGACCTCGGGCGAGGCGACGGCGACCATGATCGCGGCCACCGCGACAGGGTCCGGCGCGGACGCCCGGCCGGCCTATTTTCATCTGGGCCCGGAACGCAGCCGGCCAACCCTGGACGCCTGTGGCGGCCGTGAAGTCGCCATCGAAGCGGCCGAGATGATCATTTGTACCGGTCTGTTTGATGACGAGGTGGACAAGGCCGAAGATTATCGGAATTTTTTGACGGCGGCGGTGACGCGGAGCCTGCCAATGGTCTGCGCCAACCCGGACGTGGTCGCCATGCGTGGCGACCGGATGGTTCCGTGCGCCGGCGCGGTGGCGGCGTTTTACGAAGAGTTGGGTGGGACCGTACAGCGTTTCGGCAAACCGTTCCCCGCTATTTTCGACCGCCTGTTCGCCAAAACCCCCGACATTCCGCGGGCCCGCGCCGTGATGATCGGTGATGCCCTGGCCACTGATATTCGCGGCGCCCGACAGGCCGGTATCGATGCCATCTGGATTGCCGGCGGCATTCATGCCGTGGCCTTGGCGCTTGGCCCGGATGGGGGATTGGATCAGGATAGGGTCAACAGCGTTGCCGAACAGGCCGGCGAACAGCCAACGGCAATACTACCGTGGCTGCAATGGTAGGGAATTCAGGCGAATAAGGCGTCGATGTCGTCCTGGCTGGCTTTTTCCTCTGAATTCGACGTTAAGGGAACGATGTCATCCAGCTCCGGTTCGTCGGCGTCGACGGCCGCCGCCTTGGCCGCCGCCGGAACCTCATTTGCCGCCGTTTCGGGCTTTGGCGCGGCCGGGTCCATGGCGGCATCGCCGTTAAACAGGGCATCAATGTCATCCTGGCTGGCCTTAACGTCCGGTTCGGCGGCATCGCCGTTAAACAGGGCGTCAATGTCATCCTGGCTGGCCTTAACGTCCGGTTCGGCGTCGACGGCCGCGTCGTTTGTGTGGGCCGCGCCGGCAAGGGGTTCCGCCGCAGCCAATTCTGCTTCAACTTCTGGTGCGATCTTCGCGTCGGCCTCTAACGCAACCTCGGCGACTTCCTCGGCAAATTCCTCTGGGGTTTCCCGTGCCGGCTCCTCCGCGGCGTCCTCATCCGCGCCGGCGGCCATGGTATCGGCAAGAAGATTGTCAATCTGATCCTGTTGGATGCCTTCGCCATCGAGGGCCGGACCGTTCAGCAGATCACTGTCGGGCCGCGTATCGTCGGCCGAGGCGCCGTCTTCGGCGTCGGCGATATCTGGGCCCCAGGCATCCTGCAGCCCGTGCAGACGCTCTTCGATATAGGTCAGGGTAGCGACAACCTTGGTGATGCGCTGTCCCGTAATATCCTGGAACGAGCAGGCCTCGAAGATCCGCATACAGGCATCATTGACGGTGGCGACATATTCATCGCTGGCGGCATCGGCGGACATAATCTCTTCCGCCGCATCCATGATGGTGCCGGTGGCGTTTTCCGTCGCGGTGACAATTGCCTCCAACTCCAACCCGGCGCGGGGAATTCGTTCCTGCTTCAGATCGTTTGGCCGCAGTTCCGAGATTTCGCTCCGAGCGCGTTGAATGTATTCAGACAGGCCACGAAACTCGGTGTACAGGGTGGTATCAATCGAGTTGAAATAGCGCCGCATGGTCGCCAACAGGACTTCCGTTACGCCAGCGATATCGCCAAGGTTAACGGACGTCGACTGATTGGTGCGCAGATGATCGACAAGCTGTTCGATCCCTACACTAACTTCATCGGCATCCATCAATAAAATTCCCTGAAACAGTTGAGCGTCACAACAAAATACTTATGGATCAGAAATCACCGATTACGGACGACATTTTAGTTTTCAGCGTCGCCGCATTGAATGGTTTCACGATGTAATTGTTGACCCCGGCCTTCTTTGCCGCGATGACGTTCTCGGTCTTGGATTCAGCCGTTATCATGATGAACGGCATCGCCTGCATTTTATCGTCCGAGCGAATTTCCTTCAGCAACTGGTAACCGGTCATCGGTTCCATATTCCAATCGGAAATCACCAATTGATAATCCTTGCCGCGAAGCTTTTGCAGAGCAGCTGTCCCATCCGCCGCTTCATCGACGTTGTTAAAGCCAAGCTGCTTCAACAGATTACGGATAATACGCAACATAGTCTTATAATCGTCGACGATCAGGATCGTCATGTTCATATCGACGGCCATCGTTCTTGCCCCACTAGATCTGTCGGTTCCATGAATCTTTGCATTCGTTGCCTAGCGGCCAACAGGCTTAACGATGCCCTTATCTCCGTTTCGTGCAACCGGGGCAGTTTGCGCATGGGCGCTGAATATTTGGTTAACATCATAAAGAAGATTTTTATATCCAGGCGCGCACCGCCCGAATCATTTGCCGCCAACCCCCGCCGTCGCCATGCGTACAGGACATGGTTTCGTCCACCGGCATTTATGGTGATTGCAACCTGCCGCATCTGAACCGCGCGTTCGCCCCGTAAGCCGGTTTTGCGGCACCGCCACGCTGGGCATATTACCGGCCGGCGGCGCATTTACAGGTACGGACGATTCGCCGGTTGCCTCAACGCGCCCCAGCACCAATAATCCCGGCCATGCATATCATCCGTCATATTAGTAAAATCCCCGAAGAGTTGCGCGGTGGTGCGGTCGCGGTCGGTAATTTCGATGGCGTACATCGCGGTCATCAGGCTCTTATCAGCCACTGCCGTGCCATGGCAGACACGGTCGAGGGTCCAGCTCTTACCCTGACGTTCGAGCCGCACCCCAGAAGCATTTTTCAAATCGATGCCCCGCCCTTTCGTCTGACCCCGTTTCGCAGCAAAGTCCGCCTGTTGGCGGGCCTGGGAATCGATTGCCTGGTCAGCCTGCGGTTTGACAAGAAAATCAGCCATTTGGCGCCGGAGGACTTTATCCAGGAAATACTGGTGCGGGGTCTGGGCGCACGGCACGTAATCGTGGGCTATGACTTCGTCTTTGGCCACCATCGGGCCGGGAATGTGGAAATGTTGCGGGAACAAAGCGCCCGCCACGACTTTGCCGTGACAGTGCTGGACCCAGTGACCCACGATGACGACGTCTGTTCATCAACCATTATCCGGGTCGATCTGGAAACCGGCCGGTGCCGCCGGGCCGCCGAATTGCTGGGCCATTGGTGGGAAATCGAGGGGCGGGTGCGTGGCGGTGACCGGCGCGGGCGTCAATTAGGCTTTCCTACGGCAAACCTGCATTTACGCGATTCGGCCCTGCGCCCCGCTTTGGGCGTCTACGCCATTCGCTTCGGCCTGAAAGAGGCCGGCGGGACACGCTGGTATCCTGGCGTCGCCAATTTGGGGCATCGCCCGACCTTCGACGGCAAGGGTATTGTCCTGGAGGCCCATTTATTCGATTTCAGTGGCGATCTCTATGGCCGCCACGGCCGTGTCGCCTTTGTCGAGCATTTGCGCCCGGAACAAAAATTCGACGGCATCGATGCCATCAAGGCGCAAATCGCCCTGGATTGCGAACAGGCCCGTCAGGTTCTGGCCGATCCGGCCAATGCCCAGGAGCGCTTCGAGACTAAAGTGACAGGCTCGCCAAACCTCTCGACGGCGGGCGGGCGGAACTGACGGAATGCACCTGACTCGCAGGCCGCAACTGCTATAGTGGTCTTGCCATTGGGTGGGATATTTTGGGGAAAGCCATGTCGATCGCTGCTGTGACGCTAGACGATAAGTACGAACAGGAATCCGGCCGGGTCTTCATGACCGGCCTGCAGGCCCTGGTCCGCCTGCCCATGATGCAGCGTCAGCGTGACGTCGCGGCAGGCCTGAACACCGCCGGCTTCATCTCCGGCTACCGCGGCTCTCCCCTGGGCGGCTATGACGCCGCCCTATGGTCGGCCTCCCGCTTCCTATCCCGCAGCCATATTAAGTTCCAGCCTGGCCTGAACGAAGATCTGGCGTTGACCGCCGTCTGGGGCACGCAACAGATCAATCTGTGGCCAGGCGGCAAGTATGACGGCGTCTTCGGCATCTGGTACGGCAAGGGTCCGGGCGTGGACCGCAGCGGCGACGCCATCAAGCATCTGAATTACGATGGCACGGCCAAGCATGGCGGCGTGCTGTTGGTGGCGGGCGACGACCATGGGGCCAAATCCTCGACCCTGCCGCATCAGAGCGAGCCAGCCTTCATGGCCGCCGCCGTACCGGTATTTCACCCCGCCGGCGTGCAGGAATATCTCGACCTGGGCCTGCACGGGTTCGCCATGTCACGCTATTCGGGCTGCGCCGTGGGCTTCAAGGCGGTGGGTGAGACTGTTGAAAGCTCCGCCTCCGTTAGCATTGATCCGAACGCAATCCAAATCGCCAAGCAAATCGATTTTGACATGCCCGGCGATGGCCTGAACCTGCGTTATCCCGATGACATCATGGTCAAGGAAAGCCGGCTGCTGGATTACAAGCTGCCGGCGGCCCAGGCTTATGTGCGGGCCAACGGCCTGGACAAGATGATCTTCGATACGCCACGGCCACGGCTGGGCATCGTCACCACCGGCAAGGCCTATCTGGATGTGCGGCAGGCCTTTGACGAATTGGGCCTGACGGCGGAGATGATGGCGGATATGGGCATCCGCCTGTACAAGGTGGCCATGACCTGGCCGTTGGAGCCGCAGGGCGCCATGGAATTCGCCAAGGGGCTGGAAGAGATCGTGGTGATCGAGGAAAAGCGCCCGATCATCGAAGATCAATTGCGGACCCTGCTATATGGCCAGAGCGGCGCGCCGCGCCGGATCGTTGGCAAAAAAGACGAAAACAATCAGCGCCTGCTGCCCGAAACCGGGGAGCTGACACCGGGCCTGGTCGCCAGCACCATCGTTGGCCGGCTGAAGAAATACAGCGACATGCCGGACTTTGAACAACGTTTGGCGCGTATCGAACAGATCGAAACCGGGGCCAAGGGCTCGCCCCCGACCATTCTGCGGACGCCTTATTTTTGTTCCGGCTGTCCACATAATACCTCGACCAAGGTGCCCGATGGCAGCCGCTCCATGGCGGGCATTGGCTGTCATGGCATGGCTTTGTGGATGCCCGACCGCAACACCCAAACCATCACCCACATGGGGGCGGAAGGGGTTAACTGGATCGGTCAGGCGCCTTTCTCCAAGACCGAGCATGTCTTCCAGAACCTGGGCGATGGCACCTATTACCATTCCGGCCTGCTGGCGCTACGCGCCGCCGTCGATGCCGGCGTCAACATCACCTACAAGATATTGTTCAACGATGCGGTCGCCATGACCGGCGGCCAACCGGTGGTCAATGTCGAAGACGGCAAGCTGACCCCGGACGAAATCAGCCGCCAGGTCCATGCCGAAGGGGTGACAAGGATCGCCCTGGTTACGGACGAGCCGGACAAATACCCCATCGGCACTAACTGGGCGCCCGGCACCACCATCCATCACCGCGACGAATTGGATCAGGTACAGCGCGGCCTGCGGGAGACGAAGGGCTGCAGCGTCTTGATCTATGACCAGACCTGCGCGGCGGAAAAGCGCCGCCGGCGCAAGCGAGGCCTGTTCCCCGATCCGCAAAAACGAGCCTTCATTAATGATCTGGTATGCGAGGCCTGTGGCGATTGTTCAGTCAAATCCAATTGCGTCTCGGTACAACCGAAGGCAACCGAGTGGGGCCGTAAACGGCAAATCGACCAGTCCAATTGCAACAAGGACTATTCCTGCGTCAACGGCTTTTGTCCCAGCTTTGTCACCGTTCATGGCGGCGCCCTGCGCAAGGCTGAAAAGCCACAAAGCGCCGGTTCCGGCGGCGGTCAGTGGGATGACCTGTTTGCGGCGCTGCCGATGCCAGATCTGCCTTCGTCGGCCGAACCCTATGGCATCCTGATTACCGGCATCGGCGGCACCGGCGTTGTGACCGTCTCCGCCCTATTGGGCATGGCCGCGCATTTGGAAGGCAAGGGCGTCTCGGCCTTGGACATGGCGGGGCTGGCGCAAAAGAACGGCGCCGTAACCTCGCACATTCGGATTGCCGATCAGCCGGAAGATCTACATGCCGTGCGTATCGCCACCGGGGGATCCAAGTTGATCCTGGGCTGTGACATCGTCGTGGCCGCCGGCGAGAATGTGCTCTCCACCATCAACGAGGGCGTTACGGGGGCGATGATCAACAGCCATGTGGTGCCCACCGCGCAATTCCTGGCCGATCAAGATATGGAGATGGCCGGCGACGGCCTGGTCAAACGGTTGCGCGACGCGGTGGGACAGGATTTTAGCCATTTCATCAACGCCACCAAGATCGCCACGGCGTTGCTGGGCGATTCCATTGCCGCCAACCTGTTCCTGTTGGGCGCGGCCTTTCAAAAAGGCTATCTGCCACTCTCGCTTGAAGCGATCGAAGGCGCCATCGAAATCAATGGCGTCGCGGTGGCGGCGAACAAACAGGCCTTTGCCTGGGGCCGCCTGGCGGCCCACGATCCAGCGGCGGTGGAGGCCATCGCCGCGCCCCTGATGCCACGGCAACATGATAGCGCCGAGGCCCTGAGCCTGGAGCAGACAATCGCCAAGCGCGTGGATTATCTGACCGACTATCAAAACGCCGCCCATGCCGCGCGCTACCGCGCCCTGGTAGACCGGGTGCTGGCGGTAGAGCGGGACCGGGCCCCTGGCCTGGACGGTCTGGGCGAGGCGGTGGCGCTGAATTTCTTCCGCCTTATGGCCTACAAGGACGAATACGAAGTTGCGCGGCTGTATAGCGACGGCCGCTTCATGGAACAGGTGCAGCAACAGTTCGAAGGTGACTTTACCCTGCGCCTGCACATGGCGCCGCCCTTGATCGCCCGGCGCGATCAGACCAGCGGCGAATTGCAAAAGCAGGAATTCGGCCCCTGGATGATGAAGGTTATGCCACTGTTGGCCCGCATGCGCGGCCTGCGCGGCACCGCCTGGGACGTCTTTGGCCGCACGGCGGAACGGCGCATGGAACGCCAGTTGATCGTGGATTATGAAGCCACCATGACGGAGGTTTTGGCCGGATTGAACCATGACAACTTTGCCATGGCGGTGCGCATTGCCGAGGTGCCCGACCGTATTCGGGGCTTTGGCCACGTCAAGGAAAAAGCCCTTGTCCTGGCCAAGCGGGCCGAGGCGGAGATGTTGGAACTTTACCGCGCGCCGGCGGAACAGCCGACAGCGGCGGAGTAAATCCAAAGGCGCAGCTATAGGTGCGCCAATTCCAAGGGCGCAGTTACAGGTGCGCCAATTCCAAGGGCGCAGTTACAATGCGCCACAGGGAGCGAGCGGATGCCTTTTTCCCGTGCCATGGCGTTCCGCCAAGTGGCGGGCGCGCACATGCTGCCCCCGCCCCCCGTCCTGCCGCTTGGCGGCACGGTGGCACAGGCGGTGGACAGCCTTGCCAGGGCGGCCAGCGATATCGTGGTTATTGTCGATGCCCAGGGCATACCGCGCGGTGTGCTGACGGAACAGGATGTGGTGCGCCGGGTGGCCTTTCGTCTGGCTGGCGACAGCCCTGTTGATGCTGTGATGAGCCAGCCGGTGCGGGTGATCCGGGCCAATGATCTGATGTTTCATGCCATCGCCCGCATGCGCCGGGCCGGCCTGCGCCATATGCCGGTAGTGGATGACCGCGACGGTCTGGTGGGCATGCTGACCCTGGACGGGGCGCTAGCGCGGATCAACGGCCAACTGGTCGCGCAAATCGAAAGCCTGACCCAGCCGGACACCCCCGCCGGCATGGCCGATGTGCGGGCGGCACAGTTACAGGTGGCCGAACAATTGCTGGCCGATCAGGTCCCGGCGCCCGAAATTCAGGCCCTGGTCAGCCATATCAACAACGACATCTATCGCCGCATGACCCACCATTGCATCGGCACAATGGAGGCTGATGGCCTGGGCCCGCCAGCACGGGAATTCTGCCTGATCGTCATGGGGTCTGGTGGCCGGGGAGAAAGCTATCTGAACCCCGACCAGGACAATGGCCTGATCATTGCCGACTATCCGGATGGTGAGCATGACAGGATAGATGGTTATTTTTTAGAGCTGGCGGCGCGGTTGACCCAGGCCATGGCCGGGGCGGGCATGCCGCTGTGCAATGGCAACGTCATGGCGGTGAACCCGCTGTGGCGCAAGACGGCCAGCCAATGGCGGGCGCAAATGGACTATTGGCTGGTCAGGCGCAACCCGGCCGCATTGCGCCTGTCGGATATTTTTTTTGATTTTCGCGGCGTGGCCGGAGAGCGCCGTTTGGCCGCTGAATTGCGGGACTATATTACGATCCGCCTACGAAACAATCGTACATTCATGCGGGAAATGTTCTTGCAGGATGAACATTTCGGCGTTGCCCTGGGCTTGTTCAACCGCTTCATCGTGGAAAAGGAGGACAAGGGCCATCGCGGCGAGCTGAGCCTGAAAATCACCGGCACCCTGCCCCTGGTAGACGGTATCCGGGCCCTGGCCCTGCTCCACGGCGTGCCCGAGACAGGCACCCTTGCCCGTATTGCAAAGCTGCGGGACCAGGGCGTCCTGGACAATGACGAAGCCGACTATCTGAGCGGCGCCTTTCACCACATCAGCCATCTGTTGTTGCGCCAGCAATTGGCCGATCAAGGTCAGGGCAAGGCGGTCAGCAACTATGTCCATCCCGCCAACCTGACCGACCGCGAGGACGACATGCTGGTCGATGCCCTGAAAGCCATCCGCGACCTGCGCGACAGAGTGCGCAGCGATCTTAGCGGCGAGTTGTTTTAGAGCAATTTTCAATTAATTGGAGTCGCTTTCGCGACTTAAGTGATTGGTTCAATTACTCTATTTTTAAGTGTCTGAGCGCATTTTCTTCGAATGCGCTCTAGAGCATTTCCGGGATATTCTGGTCCATTTGATGGTGCCCCTAAGCCATCCGGGTAGGCGCGTTCGCGGCGCGATGTGGTGCATCGGGCAAGCGGCGCAACGCACCAGAATGGCTTAGGGGCGCCACCGAAGGCCGCTCACCAAGGCCCCGTGACTGCGTTGCGGTTCTTGGACGATGCGCCACATCAACCTGCAAACCGCGCCTACCCGGATGGCTTAGGGGCACCATCAAATGGACCAGAATACCCCGGAAATGCTCTAGCAGGCTCTAGTAGCTTTTTTGCAGGCGGCGAAAACGGCGCGCCTTGTAGGATAGATTGATAAGCTGGCCCAGGGTTTTGGCGTCCTTGGCCAGGACCAACAGGGCCAGGAACACCTGCGCCGTGGCCAGGCTGTCGCCCAGGGCGGTATGGCGGTCCGCAGCCGGCAGATTGGCGCCATGCCGGTCAACCAGGGCATCCAGATCATGGCCCTTGGCGTCCGGTTCCAGCACTGCCGATAGCAACAGGGTGTCCAAAACCGGCTGGGTAAAGGCCGGCGCGCCGTCCGAGTAGGCCAGTTCCAGAAACTTCATATCAAAGGCCGCATTATGGGCCACCAGAACGCTGTCGCCGCAAAATGCATGAAAGTCCCGCAAGACCGGGCCGATCGCCGGTTTATCGGCGACCTGCGCATCAATGATGCCATGAAATTTAGTCGAGGCGGCGGGAATTGGCCGGCCCGGATGCACCAGCTCATTAAAAATCTGGTCGCGGCGAATGATCCCGTCGACAATCCGCACACCGGCGATCTGTACCACCCGGTCGCCGCCCGATGGATGCAGGCCCGTGGTTTCGGTGTCGAAAACTACATAGCTCAGACCGGCCAGGGCGGGGTCTTCCGCCGGCTGGGGTCGGCGCCGGAAGCGGGAAAAATCAGCCTGCTCGACAAGGCTTGGCAGGAAAACGCCCAGCATGACGATGGCGATGGCGGCGATCTCCATCACCTGCATGGTTTCGCCCAGGACCAGCACGGCCAAGGGCACGGACAGGGGGCCGACCAGACTGGAATACAGGCTGGCCTGGCCAACCGGCATGCGCCGCAGGGCATAATTCAGCAGGAAAAAGGGCCCCGCGGTCGCGATCATGCCCAGATAGACCAACAGGGCCAGGGGGCCATGGCGCACATGCTCCAGAGAGACCGCGGGCTGTTCAAATAAAACCAGCGCCAGGGTGCCGATGGCCAGGGCCATGGTCATCTGCCAGGCCGTGGTGACCATGGCGCGGCCCTGCTGCTGGGCGACCCGGCGGGCCACCAGGGCCGAGGCCACGCCGCACATTACGCCAGTGATTGCCAGCATATCGCCGAACAGGTTGCCATCGCCCGAGGCCTGGTTGACCAGCATCAGAATCATGGCGCCGGTAAAGGCCAGCACGGCGCCGATCACCACCACCGGGTTGACCGCTTCCCCCAGGACCAGACGGGCCGCCAAGGGCATGACCACGGGCATCAAGGCCCAGAACACGGCTGCATTCACGGCCGAGGTGTGGTGCAGGCCCCAGACCAGAAACAGTGACACCAGGCCCGGGTCCAACATACCCATCAACAGGGGCCGCCGCGCCTGGCCCAGCCGTACCGGCTGTCTGGTCAACAGCACCATGCCCCACAGCATGGCGGCGGCAAACAAAAAGCGCCCGGCGACCACCTCCGTGACCGCCAGTTCCAGGACCGCTAATTTGCTGCCGATGATCGAGGATGACCACAGCGCGGCAGCCAAAAACATGGCCAGAACCGGCATCAACCTATCCATTCACAATTCCTGCCGTACAACCCGACCATACCTTAGGCGACAGAAGTCAATCCAGCGCCTATCATCTTTGACAAACTCAGCAGCAGGAGGATGCAATGGCGCATATGGCGGACGTCTATATCATCGGCAGTTATTCTACCCGGTTTCAAAAATGGCCCGACAAAAGTTTTAAGGACCTGACCCGCGAGGCCTACCTGGGTGTGCTGGGCGACAGCGGCCTGGATGATGGCAGTGATATCGAGATTGCCTATTTCGGCAATTGCGGGCTGGGCACCTGGGGCCAGCCTTGTATTCGCGGCCAGGTCTGTTTCACCCCCCTGGTACGCGATGGCCTGTTTCCCGAACGGGTACCCATGGTCAACGTCGAAGACGCCTGCGCCACATCCTCGGTCGCCATGAACGGGGCCTGGAAGGATATCCTTTCGGGCCAGTCACATCTGGCCCTGGCCATGGGCGTGGAAAAAACTTACGTGCCCGGCGATCCGGCCCGCACCATGGAATTGTTCGCCGGTGGCATCGACCAGTTGGATCCGGGCGAATGGCAGGCGCATTACCGTCAACAGGGGGAGGCGGCGGGCAAGCCGTTCGAGACCGGGCCGGGCCGGACCATCTTCATGGACACCTATGCCATGCAGGCCAGCCACCACATGCGAAAATGGGGCACCACCCAGGAACAGATCGCCATTGGGGCGGCCAAAAATCACAACAATGGCGCCCTAAACCCCCTTGCTCAGTATCAGTTCGAAATGTCCGTTGACGAGGTGCTGGCGGATCGGGAAGTCAGCCATCCCCTGACCCGATCCATGTGCGCGCCCATCGGCGACGGCGCCGCCGCCGCCATTCTGTGTTCGGCGGATTATCTGCGCAATCTGCCCAGCGATGTGCAAAGCCGGGCCGTAAAGGTCAAGGCCTCGGCCCTGTCGGGCGGTAAATACCGCAGCCTGGACGAGCCGGGTTTGACAAAAATCGCCGCCGACAAGGCCTATGCCATGGCCGGCATCAGCCCCGCTGACATTGATGTGGCGGAAGTCCACGATGCCACCTCATTTTGCGAAATATATCAGGTGGAAATGATGGGCTTTTGCGAGATCGGGGCGGGCGGTAAATTCGTCGGCGATGGCCATACCATGCTGGACGGCAAAATTCCGGTGAACACCTCTGGAGGCCTGGTCTCCAAGGGGCATCCCGTGGGCGCCACCGGGCTATCCATGATCTATGAATTGGTGGCGCAGTTGCGCGGCGAGGCCGGCGCCCGTCAGGTGGACGGCGCCCGTCTGGCCCTGGCCGAGAATGGCGGTGGCGTCATGGGCATGGAAGAAGCCGCCGCCTGCATCACCATATTGGAAAAGGACAGTTAGAATATCCGTTATAGGCGAGAATTATGATTTTTCCGCTACGCCGGCATCGGCGAAGCTGGCCATGCCGGCGTGCGTGGCGCAGGCGGCGCGCAACAACAGGATTGCCGTGGCGGCACCCGAGCCTTCGCCGAGGCGCATGCCCAGGTCCAACAGCGGCGACAGGCCCATTTTTTCCAACAGCCGCATATGCCCGGGTTCGGCGGAAACATGGGCGGCCCAGCAATGGGCCAGAAATTCCGGCGCCGCCGCATAGAGGGGCGCCAGGGCGGCGGAGGCGACATAGCCATCGATCAGCACCGGTATGCTGGCCCGCCGTGCCGCCAGGGCCGCGCCCGCCATGGCCGCCAACTCCCGCCCGCCAAGGCAACGCGCGATTTCCAGGGGGTCGCCCAGGATAGCGGAATGCCGCGCTCGGCCTTTGGCCACCGCCTGGGCCTTACGGGCCAGGCCCGCGTCATCCACCCCGGTACCGCGCCCGGTCCAATCCCCCGCCGCGCCAGCATACAGCGCGTGAGCCAGCGCCGCGGCCACCGATGTATTGCCGATACCCATTTCCCCGACGCAGACCAGGTCGGCATTGCCGTCCACCTGGGCCATGCCCTGGCGCAGGGCGTCGAGGAATTCTTCCCAGCTTAGGGCTGGCGCCTGGGTGAAATCAGCGGTCGGATTGTCCAGATCCAGGTCCAGAACCTTTAATGCCGCCCCCGCCACCACACAAAGTTGATTAATGGCGGCGCCGCCGGCCGCGAAATTGCCCA
Organism: Alphaproteobacteria bacterium; assembly: GCA_016776605.1. Lineage (GTDB taxonomy): Bacteria > Pseudomonadota > Alphaproteobacteria. The sequence continues at coordinate 29,879 of JADHTB010000003.1, forward strand.
CCATTTGCGCCGTGACGGCCGCCGGAAAGGCGGAAACGCCCTGTTCCACCACGCCATGATTGCCGGCAAAGACCAGCACCTGAACCTGCTCCAGTTTCGGAACCGCGCGCCCCTGCCAGGCGGCGAGCCACAGGGCCAGATCCTCCAGTTTTCCCAACGCCCCCTGGGGCTTGGTCAGCATATCGTTGCGGGCCTTTGCGGCTGCCCTTGCCGCCGCATCGGCCTGGGGAAGATCAGCCAAAAGGCGGCGCAATTCATCGGGGGATTGTGGCATGGCGATCTCGGCTACTCGTTACGGGGCTGGGATGATCGGGACCGGGCGGCCTTAAGTCAAGCAGCCCATTCCGCTCTCTAAGGTGCCTGCCCGGCACGGTCTATCAGGTGGATGAAGCTGCCCATGATATGGCCGGAACGCAGGCCAACCTGGTCTTCCTGTTCGCCCAGGGCATCCCGCACCGTGAAGAGTTTCTCGCCCTGTTCCTGGACGATGCTGGCGTAATGAAATTCGTGGCCACGGAACGCCGCGCCCGCCGGACCCAGTTTGCCGTCTGCCTGCAACCGCATCTGGCGATATCCCAGATGCATCTTGCGCGCTGCAAAGCTGGTCTCCAGGCCTAAAAGCCCGGCCATGGCATGGCGCACACCGTCCGCATCCACAACTCCCTGGCCCAGCACCATGTAGCCGCCGCATTCACCAAGGATGACCGTCCCCCGCGCCGCCGCGCCGCGCAGACCGTCCAGGAAGTTTTTGTTCCCTGCCAGGGCGCCCGCATGCAATTCAGGATAGCCGCCCGGTAAATAGACCGCATCCGCATCCAGCGCCGGGCCTTCGTCGGCCAAGGGCGAAAAAAAACTGATCCGCGCCCCACTGGCGCGCCAATCGCCCAGCACATGGGGATAACAAAAGCCAAAGGCGATATCCCGCGCCACGGCGATATGTTGCCCCAGGGGCTGTATTGGCTGGGTTGGCTTGGAAGCCGCGAATACCGGCGCGGCGGCGATCTCCTGCAAGGCTGGGAAATCCAGGTCACGGGCAAGGGTCTCGGCGGCGTGATCCAACAAGCGTTCCAGATCCGCCCGCTCGGCGGCCTGGACCAGACCAAGATGCCTTTCCCGCAGGATCAGTGCGGGATCGCTGGCCAGGGCGCCAAATACCCGAATGCCCACGTCGGCACAGGCCTCGCCCAACAATTTCCGGTGCCGTGGACTAGCGACCTGGGTAAAAATTACGCCGGCCACGGCAATATCCGTGCGGAAATTGGCAAAACCCTGCGCCAGGGCCGCGACAGAGGCGCCCTGGCCTTTTGTATTGATGACGAGCACTACGGGCAGATTGAAAGCCGCGGCCAGATCCGCGGTGGAGCCATCACCACTGACCGCGCCGTCGAACAGGCCCATCACCCCTTCGATCAGGAAACGGCTGCCGGCCTGGTCACCCAGCAATTGGCCCAGGCGTGCGGGCCCCATGGCCCATGGATCCAGATTGCGGCAGGCTGATCCAGCGGCGGCGGACAGAAAACCAGGATCAATGTAGTCGGGTCCGACCTTGAACGGCGCGACCGCCAATCCTTCCCGTACCATCAGCCGGATCAGGGCCGCCGATACCAAGGTTTTGCCAGAGTTCGAACAAGGCGCCGCCAGCACCCATCCACGCGCCGGTTCAGGCGTCATCGGGCTGCCGCGCTGTAGGTAGGTCATGAACAAATGGCGAGATGGTGCCCAGTTCGCCAGGGTCAAACCAATTCAGGCTGGCCCGCAAATCCACCACTTCGCCCACGGCAACCATCATGGGCGCTTCAATTCGAGATGACGTGGCGGCTTCGACACAACCGGCCAGGGTGGTGACCACCACTCTCTGATCCGGCGTTGCCGCCTTGGATATCAATGCCACGGGATGGTCTTCTGGCCGGCCGGCGGCGATCAGGCTGTCGCGGATGACGGACAGACGCGACAGGCCCATATAAAACACCAGAACCGGTGAACCTTGTGACAATGCGGTCCAATCAATGCTGTCGTTCTGACCGGTTGTGGTGTGACCGGTGATAAAGCTGACAACGGTGTTAACGGTACGATGGGTTGCGGGAATGCCCGCATAGGCCAGGCCGCCAAGCCCCGCCGTGATGCCGGGAATGATGCGAAAAGGGATACCTTCCTGCGCCAGGGCCAGGGCCTCTTCGCCGCCCCGGCCAAAGACGAAGGGATCGCCGCCCTTCAGGCGCAGCACACGTTTGCCCTGCCGCGCCAATTCGATCAGACGCACGGAAATATCCCGTTGCCGTGGCGACGGCTTGCCGCCACGCTTGCCGGCGTATTCCAACCGCGCGGGGTTTTCGATGGCATCCAGGATCTGGCGGGAAACCAGCGCATCATAAACAATCACGTCCGCCTGACGGATGGCGTTGACCGCATGCAGGGTCAACAGGCCGGGATCGCCCGGTCCGGCGCCTGCCAGCCAAACCGTCCCCGGCGCAAATGTGGGCGAGGTTCCAAAAGGGGTCATTAGATTGTTGTTCTCATGGCTGTAAATTGCGCTTTTTCTCGACAGCTTGGTATAAGCTTAAGCCATGCCTATGGCAGGGCAGAGGAGCGATCAAGAGGTTTTCGACGGCATGGTGGCGAAACAGGCAGACGAGGGGCCGTTGCGGCGTGGCTGGACCACGGGCGCCTGCGCCACGGCGGCCGCCAAGGCGGCGTACAGCGCCCTGTTAACCGGTACGTTCCCTGATCCGGTGGAAATTGCCCTGCCCCGTGGTGGCACCGCCGCGTTTTGTCTCAGCCATGAGGAATTGAGCGCGAATGCCGCCATGGCGGCGGTGGAAAAAGATGCCGGCGATGACCCGGACGTCACCCATGGCGCGGTGATCCATGCCCGCGTGCAGCAACGCCCCGGGGACGGCGCGGGCATCCGGTTTTCCGCCGGTGACGGCGTCGGCACGGTAACCAAGCCGGGATTGCCCATCGCGGTGGGCGAGGCCGCCATCAACCCGGTGCCCCGCGCCATGATGACCGGGGAATTGATCCGTCTGGCGGGGGCGGCCGGATTGGCGCCTGATCTGGACGTGGAAATCTCCGTACCGGGCGGCGAAGACATGGCGCGGCAGACCATGAATGCGCGCCTGGGCATCCTTGGCGGGATCTCCATATTGGGTACGACCGGTGTGGTTATTCCATATTCCTGCGCCGCCTGGATCGCCTCTATTCATCAGGGCATTGATGTGGCGCGGGCGGCGGGACTGAGCCATCTGGGTGCCGCGACCGGACGGACGTCCGAGGCCGCGCTGCAACAGCATCACGGCTTTGCCGAAAGTGCCCTGATCGATATGGGTGACTTCGCCGGCGGGACGTTGAAATATTTGCGCGTTCACCCGGTCGAAAAGCTTTCCATTGCCGGGGGCTTTGCAAAAATATCCAAACTGGCCAAGGGGCATATGGATCTGCATTCCAAGCGGTCCCAGGTAGATTTTGCCTGGCTGGCGCAAGTCGCCGCCGCCGATCGGAAAATCGCGGCGCTGTGCAACAACGCCAATACGGCGGCTGAGGTGCTGGCGGCGGCCCAGGCGCGGGGATTTCCCCTGGCTGATCTGGTCGCGGGCCTGGCCCGTGAACAGGCCATGGCGATTTGCCGGAGCGCCGTTGCGATCGAGGTTTTGATCTTTGATCGAACGGGTGAATTGGTGGGCCGTTGCGATGGCTGAACCGGCGCTGTTGATCCTTGGCGGTACCACTTTAGCCGTGGCATTGGCCCGTGCGGCGGCGGGCCTTGGCATCCCCGTCATCTATTCCCTGGCGGGCCGTACCAGGCCAAAATCCGTGCCGGATGTAGCAGTGCGCATGGGCGGTTTCGGCGGCGCGGCGGCCTTGGCGGACTATCTGCGCCAGAAGAATATCCTGGCCGTGGTCGACGCCACCCATGCCTATGCCGCGCAAATTTCTGAAAACGCGCGCCTGGCCTGCCATGCGGCGAGGCGCCCCTTGTTGCGCCTGCAGGAAGCCCCGTGGCGCCAGATGCCGGGCGATCATTGGCAACAGGTAGCCAACATGACGGCCGCGCGGGATACTGCCGCCAAAACCACGGCGCGGGTTTTTGTCAGCACGGGCCGTCAGGCCATGACGGAATTCGCCGATGATCGGCGCTGTTGGTGGCTGGCCCGGGTGATAGCGCCCGGCGCGGATCTGCCGGCGCTGTCCAATGGTCAGTACGTGTTTGCCCGTGGTCCCTTTGAGCTGGCCGATGAATTGGCCTTGCTGCGCGAACATCGCATATCAGCGGTGATCTCCAAGAATGCGGGCAGTACCGCAACCTATGCCAAGATTGCCGCCGCGCGGGAACTCAGCCTGCCCGTTATCATGATTGCCCGGCCCGACGCGGTTGCCGCGCCGATGGTTGAGACGGTGGCCAACGCTCACGCCTGGCTAAAGGACCGCCTCGGCTAACCTTCCGGACGCAGAATATGGCGATGATCGGGCGCATACAGGCGGCTGTCGGTGGCCTGATCGGTGTCCAACACCCGCCCCACCAGTACCAGGGCCGTGCGGGTCAACTTGGCCGCCCGCACTTTTTCGCGGATATCGATCAGGGTGCCACGGATAATTTCCTGATCGGGCCAACTGGCGCGATAGATAAAGGCCACGGGACAGTCCGCGCCATAATGCGGGATCAGATCGCGGCAGACCTGGCGCAGATTGCGCGCCGATAGATGGATCGCCAAGGTCGCCCCGGAACGGCCCAGGTTCGCCAAATCCTCGCCTGCCGGCATGGCGGAACTTTTCATGGCGGTACGTGTCAGAATAATGGTTTGGCTGATATCCGGCAGGGTCAACTCCAGGCCCAGAGCGGCGGCGCAGGCGGCAAACGCCGGCACACCCGGCGTGATGGTATAATCGATATCCAGTGCCTTCAAACGTTTGATCTGTTCGCCAATGGCGCCGTAAAGCGAGGGGTCGCCGGAATGCACCCGGGCCACATCCTGGTTGTTGTTATGCGCCATTTCGATTTCCCCCATGATCTGGTCCAGGTTCAGGGGCGCTGTATCGATAACGCGGGCATCCTGGGCGGCAAAGGCGACGATCTCGGCCGGAACCAGGGAGCCGGCGTATAGACAGACCGGACAAGCGGCGATCAGGTCACGGCCACGCAAGGTAATCAGATCCGGCGCGCCGGGTCCCGCGCCGATGAAATGCACGGTCATGCCGTTTTCTCCGTATTGGGGGTTGTGTTGTTTGACTTGGGATGCTTGGCGGCATAACCGCGCGGTGTATAGACCGACCAGGTGCCATCGCCACGCTGCCGCGCGCGGGTTTCGCTGGAACCCACCATGACCAGGGTCAACATATCCACGTCATCGACTTGCAGGTCTTTCAGGGGCAGCACGGTCAACTGTTCGCTGGGCCGCCCCAGATTGCGGGCCAGGACCACCGGTGTGTCGTCGGGCCGGTGCCGCAACAATATTTCGCGCGCAATGGCCAACAAGTCGCGGCGGCGTTTGCTGACCGGATTATAAAACGATATGACGAAATCCCCCGCCGCCGCCGCCTCCACCCGTTGCAAAATCACGGCCCGTGGCGTTAACAGATCCGACAGGGATATGGCGCAGAAATCGTGACCCAACGGCGCGCCGGCGCGTAGGGCGGCCGCCTGCATGGCGGATATGCCGGGTAAAAGTTCCAGCGATATGCGGCCCCAAAGCCCGGGCGCATCATCCCGGTCCAGCAACTCGTGCGCCAACGCCCCCATGGCGTAGATACCCGCGTCGCCGGACGAGACCAGGGCGACATTGCGGCCCGCCGCCGCCAGATCAATGGCAAACCGCACGCGCGCCTCTTCCTCGCCCAGGTCATAGGCGTGGCATTCCTTGTCCACGATCAGGTCGGCAACCAGCTCCAGATACAGGCTATAGCCAACAATGACCTCCGCTTGGCGCAAGGCTGCTTCCGCGGCCCCCGTGCGCCAATCGGCGCGGCCCGGTCCGATACCGACAATAGCCAGATGCCCCCGCGCCGTGCCCAGTGCCATGGCGTCGATGATGTTGGGCGCGCGGGCGATGGCGCAGGTGGCGCGGCGGCTCTTGCGTTTTTCAACCAGCAATTCGCCCCCAGCGGTCCCTGCAGCGGCAAGCGCCGCCGCCTCCGCCACGCCGGCGACGCCGACCTCCGCCTTCACAATGTCCGAGGGGTTGGCGAGGCGGCCTTCCTGGGCCTGAAGCGCGGCCAGATCGAAAAACCGCGCCGGAATATCGAAATGCATGGCGGCTGCGTGAACCGCTGCTTCGTCCATCTTCAAATCAAGCGAGAAGACGGCGGCCAGGGATTGGGCGGGAAGATTTTCCGCCGCCAGGGTGTCCGTGATCAACTGGATCAGCTCCTCCCCCCCTGTGCCGCGTTCGCAACCGACGCCCAGTGCCAGATTTTGCCGATGGTAGATCAGATGCCGTCCATCGCCGGCCAGGGGCGCATCGGCAATCGTGATCTTCAGCGACCCATCATCGGCTTGCGGCAGATTACTGGCGCGCAGCCAATCGCCGTCGCCGGTAATTTGCACCGCCGCACCAGTGCGCAATGCCACAACGAAGCTTTTCATATCTTCCGGATTGGCCAACCGCCAACCGGCTGGCGGCTCATCCAGGGCGACGGAGAACAGGGCATCGCTGGCCGTGGTAATCGCCGGGACGACGTTGAGAATTGCGCCCATGCGCCGGGCCAGATCATTGCCGCCTTGATGCCCGCCCAACAGAGGCACGATGGCACTGCCATCCTCCGCCAATGCCAGCACCGGGGCATCGTCATGCTTGTCACCCAGGACAGGGGCAAGATGGCGAATGACGATGCCGGCAGCACAGAGCGCGATTAACGGCTCACCGGTATTGAAATTGTCCCGCAATGCCGCCGCGACATCATCAAAGGCGCGCACGTCGGCCGCCTGTATGCGTTTGCCATAGCCGTGGATGACACCGCCCAATGCCGCCTGCAGGCGGCGCGCCGTGTCCAGGCCCGCGTTGCTTAAAACCAGATAGTTCATGGCGCCATCCCGGCCTTGCGCACCAAAATCATGGCGAAATACGGCACCTCGTCCGGGTCCACATCGCGCAGGTTTCGCACCTGTTGCCCGGGCAAGGTGGCATGGGCCACATATTTGGCCTGATCCAATAGGTTCAATTCGCGCAGAACGCCATAAACCTTGGGCGCATGCCGGCCCAGCTTGATGATGGCGGCCGCCTCCGCGCTTTCCAGGCGGCGGCGCAAATCATCCGCCGCCATGGGCGCGGGCAGAACACTCAAGACTTCGTTGCGTGCGACAAGCGGCGTCAGGGAGGCTGCGGCGCAGGCCATCAGCGAAGAGATGCCAGGCACGATCCGTACGGTGAATGCCTCGTGCAGGCGGCTGAATAAATACATGAAGCTGCCATAGAAGAAGGGGTCGCCCTCGCAAAGCACGGCGACGTCCTCACCGCCGCGCAAAATCGTGGCAATTTCCGCAGCCGCATTATCATAGGCGGTGCGGTCGGGGAAACGTTTCGGATCCAACGGCATACGAATAATGATTTCGCGGCGGCCTTGGGGTATGTGCGGCGCGGCGATCATGCGGGCCAGACTGTCGCCGACCTCGGGCGCCGGATAGGCGATCACGGGGGCGGCCTGCAATATCTTATGCGCCTTCAGGGTAATCAAGTCCGGGTCGCCGGGGCCGACACCGACGCCATACAGGGTGCCGTTCATGACTTGATACCCCGATATTGCGTCACCGGCCGCATGGCGCGCCAGGCGTGCAGATCGCCCATGCTGTCCATATGCGACACGGCGATCCGCGTCATTTCGCCACCCTGGCGGCCCATAAAGCGAAACAATTCAGCTTCCCCTTCCGCGCTGACGGCATTCGCGACGAAACGTCCGCCAGACGGCAGGGCCCGCCAACAAGCCTGCAACAGTTTGCCATCGCTGACGCCACCGCCGATGAAGATCACATCCGGCTTGGCCAGGCCTTTCAGGGCGACGGGGGCCGTACCTTTGATGATTTGCAAATTACTTACGCCCAGATTGTTCTGGTTGGCGCGGATATTGGCAATGCGTTTCGGATTCTGTTCTATGGCGATGGCCTGGGCGGTGGGCTCGGCGCGTAGAAATTCAATGGCGATGGATCCGGCGCCCGCGCCCACATCCCACAAGGTCTCGCCCGGTGCCGGCGCCAGTGCGGCCAGGGTTACGGCGCGGACCTCGCGCTTGGTCAGCTGGCCGTCATGCCGAAACAGGTCATCGGGCAGACCGGCGGGCCGCATCAGGCGGGGCGCGTCTCGATCAGCGACACAATGCAAGGCGATGGTGTTCAGATCCTTGACCTTGCGCCGCCAGGATTTGGCCAGGCCAGCGTGACGTTTTTCCCTGACCCCACCCATATGTTCAAGGACCGTGATTCCGCTTTCGCCGTAACCCGCCGCCGTTAAAATCCGCGCCACCTGCTTCGGGGTGTCGCCATCCCCGCTCAGGATCAACAACCGCGCGTTTGGGCGCAAATGTCCGTTCAACAAGCTCAGGGGGCGGCCATGCAGGGTCAGGCAATCGACCTCGGCCAGCGGCCAGCCCAACCGGGCACAGGCCAGGGAAAAGGCTGATTGCCGTGGGATCACCACACATTGCGCCATACCGAATGCCGCCGTCAGGGTGACGCCGATGCCATAGGACATGGGATCGCCGGTGGCCAGTACGCAAACCGGCCTGCCGCGCAGACCCCTGATTTTTGCCAGGGTCTTGCCTAAGGGGTTGTCCCAGGTCAGGCGGGGGCGCGGGTCATCCCCCAACATGGCCAGATGCCGTTCGCCGCCGACAAAAATTTCCGCCACATCAATAGCGGCGCGGCCCGCCTGATCCAGTCCCGTCAAGCCGTCTTCGCCAATACCGATGATGGAAAGCCAGGCCTTGTTCATGATCCAGCCGCCAGGGCATTGACGGCGGCGGCGGCAATGGCGCTGCCGCCACGGCGGCCACGCAGGGTGAGATAAGGGACGTCGGTCCCCGCATCGATCCCCGCATCGATTAGGGCCTGCTTGGATTCCGCCGCGCCGACAAAGCCAACGGGAAAAGCCAAAATGACGGCGGGCTTGGGGGCGCCGTCGGCCAGCAGTTCCAGCAGGCGGAATAAGGCGGTCGGCGCATTGCCGATGCAGACGACCGCGCCGCCCAGATGATCGCGCCAGCGTTCCACCGCGACGGCGGAGCGGGTATCGCCCCGCGCCTTGGCGGCATTGGCAACACCAGCATCATTCAGGCTACAGATAATGTTGTTTCGCGCTGGCAGGGCGCGGTCGATAATGCCGTGACGCAGCATTTCCACATCCACCAGAACGGGCGCGCCCGCGCCCAGCGCCGCCCGGCCCGCGCCGGCGGGGTCACCGCCCCAGGCCAGATCGTCGGGTATGTCCGTCATGCCACAGGCGTGGATCAGGCGTATGGCGACGCCGTGCAGGTTTTCCGGCAGGCGGGATAAATCCGCCTCCGCCCGCACAATGGCGAAGGACTTTTCATAAATCGCCTGGGGCTCACGCAGATAGTCGTAGGGGGCGGAATTGCCCATGTTCGCTCTATTTCTTCAACATGCTGCGCGGACCCAAGGGGTGATCCGCGTGGGGATAGGGATGATGGTCGTGGCCATGGTCCTGATCTTGGTCGTGATCGTGATCGTGGTTATGTTCGTGATCGTGGTCATGCCCCTGATGCACATGTGCCGTGGGGTCAAAATCCGCATCGGAAATCTTGCCGGTGCCGATGCCTTCCACATGGTGGTGATGGCTTTCCTGGGGCAGTCCAACACTTGCTTCAAAGCCCAGCACCTGTTCGCGGTAGACGCACATCTGACAGTTCATATTGTTGGCGCCGTCCAGGGCCTCTTTAACCCGGTCGGCAAAAGCATCCAGCACCAGAGGATGATCGTTCAGATATGAAGCTTTGACGAATTCGATGTCCGGATGCTGGGCCGCGACCTCGTCCGTATAATGATAAATGCGCCGAACCAGAATGCCGGTGAACAGGAAATAGGGAAAAACGATAATCCGCTTATAGCCCAGCTTTGCCGCATGTTGCAGACCGGGTTCGACCAGGGGAAAGGTAACCCCGGAATAGGCCACTTCGGCCCAGCCAAAGCCCAAACCTTCCCACAACAGGCGGCAGACTTTCGCGATATTGGAATTGGCGTCGGGATCCGAGGCGCCCCGGCCCACCACCACCAGCAGGGTTTCCTCCGGGCTGATATGATCGCCGGCGGTGGCCATGGCCTCTTTTATCCGGTCGCCGGCAGCACGGATCAATTTCATATCCAGCCCTAGATCGCGGCCATAGGTAATCTCCAGATCGGGGTGCTGCGCCGCATAGGTGTTGATGACCGAGGGCAGATCGTTTTTCACATGACCGGCGGCGAACAGCATGCCGGGCACCGCGATGATGCGTTTATTGCCCCTTTGGCGCAGGGCCTCCAACCGGTCACGGATGATCGGCGTGGCGAATTCCAGAAAGCCGCTGTCCACGTCATATTGCGGCAGACGGGCGCGGATGCCGTCGGCGACGCTTTGAAATTCGGTTACCGCGTCCACATCGCGGCTACCGTGGCCGCACACCATAATGCCTATGTTTGTCATGATCGCCTCTGTAACTCTATTGATGAGCCTGTATAGTCCGCATACGCACTGGCAACGCGGCAATCCTGGCGTGGTTGCGGCTTAGCATAGCAGTTTGCATGTTCGAAATTGTTTTTCCTGGTTTGACGGCTGATGGCTGGCGCCTTGGCGTTCAGGCGGCTTTTCTTGCCCTGACGCTGGATCTGCTGTTTGGCGAGCCGAAATGGCTCTACACCCGCATTAGCCACCCCATCGTCTGGATCGGGGCCTTGATTTCGAGCCTTGAGGCCCGGCTGTACCGCCCCCGTCATGCGCCGCCAAGGCAAATCGTCCTGGGCACGGTATTGGTGGTGATCACCGTCGCGTTCTGCGCCAGCGCGGGCTTCGCCATCACCTGGTTGGGCGCCGTCAGCGGCTATGGCTGGATCGTCGCCGGCGTCACCGGGTCTGTTTTTATTGCCGCCCGCAGCCTGCATGACCATGTGGCCGCCGTTGCGGACGGCCTCTCCCAAGGCCTGGATCAGGGGCAAGAAGCCGTCAGCCATATCGTTGGCCGCGATCCCGCACAATTGGACGAGGCTGGCGTCAGCCGGGCCGCATTGGAATCCCTGGCCGAGAATTTTTCCGATGGGGTCGTGGCGCCGCTGTTCTGGTTTTTGCTGGCCGGTTTGCCGGGTCTGCTGGCGTACAAGGCGATCAATACCCTGGACAGTATGATCGGCCATCGTAATACGCGTTATCTCTACTTTGGCCGCGCCGCGGCGCGTCTGGACGATGCGGCGAACTGGCCGGCGGCGCGGCTCACAGCTGCGTGGTTGTGCCTGGGCGCGGTGCTGACGCCAGGTGTCAGCGCATCCAAGGCCTGGCGCATTATGTGGCGCGATAGCGGTACGCATGTCTCGCCCAATGCCGGCTGGCCGGAAGCCGCCATGGCCGGCGCGTTGGACGTGACCCTGGCCGGACCACGGGTCTATGACGGCGAGATGATGGCGGGGGCCTGGATCGGCAATGGCGGCGGCCAAGCCAGCGCGGCGGATATCGTGCGCGGCTGTAATCTGTACCGCCGGACCTGCGGCCTGATCGCCTTGGCCTTGTTGTTTGCCGCTGTGGCTTGATTCAGGCCGCATGGGCCATCTCGAACATACGGTCTAAATTCAGATGTGTTTCCAGATGCGCCGCCAGATCATCCAGGGTCTTGTCCACCAGGGCATCAAATTCGACGCCGCTCCGCAGCCGCTCCCGCAGGCCCGCCAGATAGGCGTGGCGGAAGCCATCGGCGCGCAACAGACCATGCAAGTAGCAGCCTTCGACCCGGCCAGCGGCGCTGCGCGCGCCATCCGCCACGCCATCGATGGTCAGAAACGGCCGCGCCCGGTCGGGACCCTCGCTGCGGCCCAGATGGATTTCATAGCCCTGCAAAGCTTCGCCGCTTTCCCGGTGAATGCCGATACGCTCGCCCAGACTTTTCTCCGGCCCCAGGACCGTATCAATATCCAGCAAGCCCAGGCCGTCCGCCTGGCGCACGGCGCCTTCAATACCGTCGGGATCGCTGATGGTTTTGCCCAGCATCTGATAGCCGCCGCAGATGCCGAGAATTTTCCCGCCGCGCCGATGATGGGCCAGGATATCGATATCCCAACCCTGTTGCCGCAGGAACGCCAGATCCGCGATGGTGGCCTTGCTGCCCGGCAGCAATATCAAATCCATGTCGCCGGGGATGGTTTGACCGGCCGCGATCAACTGAACCTCTACATCCGGCTCGGCATTCAGGGGGTCCAGATCGTCGAAATTGGCGATGCGCGAGAGCTTCGGCACCGCGATCCTGATGGCGCCGCCACTATTAATGACTGGCTTGTCCAGGGCCACGGCATCCTCCGCCGGCAAATGCACCGCGTCCGGGAAGAACGGCGCGATGCCCAGGGCGGCCCAGCCGGTGCGGGCCGTGATCTCGGTCAAACCACTGTCAAACAGAGTGATGTCGCCGCGAAACTTGTTGATGATATAGCCTTTGACCCGCGCGCGCGCCGCATCATCAATCACCGCATGGGTGCCAACCAGGGCCGCAATGACCCCGCCCCGATCAATGTCCGCGACCAATACGACAGGTACATTGGCGGCGGCGGCGAAACCCATATTGGCGATATCCGTGCCCGGCAGGTTAATCTCCGCCGGACTGCCCGCGCCCTCCACCAGGATCAGATCCGCGCCCGCCGCGTTCATGGCATAGCTGTCCAATACTTCGGCCAGCAGGTCAGCCTTCATATGCTGGTATTGCCGCGCATTCGCCGCGCCACGAACCTGGCCGCGCACAATCACCTGGGCGCCAATATCGGTCTGCGGTTTCAACAAAACGGGGTTCATATGAATGCTGGGCCGGGCGCGCGCGGCCATGGCCTGGAGATGCTGGGCCCGGCCGATTTCACCGCCGTCCGCCGCGATGGCCGCGTTGTTGGACATGTTCTGTGGTTTGAAGGGCCGTACGCAAAGCCCGCGGTTGGCATAGGCACGCGCCAGGCCGGCGACCATGAGCGATTTGCCCACGTCCGATCCGGTACCCTGAAACATCAATGCCTTTGCCATCAATTCGTCCTGTCTGCGGTCTAAAACTCAATGCCCTTTTGCGCCTTCACACCGGCGCGGAAGGGGTGCTTCATCTGGGTCATTTCCGTGACCAGGTCGGCGATCTCGATCAGCTCGTCCTTGGCGTTGCGGCCCGTGACGATGACGTGCAGGTCCTTGGGCTTGTTAGCCAGAGTCTCGACGATTTCAGCCAGCGGCAGGTTGTCGTAGCGCAGGACGATGTTCAATTCGTCCAGCAGGATCATGTCGAATTCCGGATTGGCTCCCCGCGACGCCTCGATCATCTGTTTCGACTTCTCCCAGGCCTTGCGCGCGGCAGCGATGTCGCGGGCCTTGTCCTGGGTATCCCAGCTAAAACCTTCGCCCATGGCGTGGATTTCGATCTGATCGGGGAAGTTTTCCAAAATGCTGCGCTCGCCGGTCTCCCATTTACCTTTCACGAACTGGATAACGCCGACCCGCATGCCGTTGCCCATGGCGCGCACCACCAGACCAAAGGCGGCGGTGGATTTGCCCTTGCCCTTACCCGTATGGACGATCAGCAAGCCTTTTTCGATGGTCTTGGTGGCCAGCATTTTCTCCCGGGCGCGCTTCTTGTTGGCCGCCTTTTCATTGGCGCGGGCGAAGTCGTCGCCCTGCTGGTCCATTGCCGGTTTGTCCTGTTCGCTCATCCTATATCTCCCACATGCACGGTTTCCCGGTTTTCGGTCAGGTTTCGTAATGCATCCCGTGTGGAATTCGACCGGGTCTGCCACAGGCCGCGTTCCAGCGCCTCCGCCAGCCGCGCCGCCATCTCTTTCAACGCGGCCGGATTATTCTGCCGCAGGAATTCCAACACCGCCGCGTCGTTCAAATAGGCCTCGAAGACCGCGTCAAAATGATGGTCGGATACCACATGCGCCGTGGCCGCGAAGGCAAACAGATAATCCACCGTCGCCGCCATTTCAAAGGCGCCCTTGTAGCCGTGGCGCATAACCCCGGAAATCCATTTCGGGTTGACCACACGGGCCCGCACCACCCGGCCGATCTCGTCCTCCAGGCTGCGGATTTTCGGCGCAAAGGGCCGGCTGTGATCATTGTGATAGATCGCGGGCTGGACCCCGGAATAGTGCCGCACCGCCGCCGTCAGGCCGCCTTCGAACTGGTAATAATCATCCGAGTCCAACAAATCATGTTCCCGGTTGTCCTGGTTCTGCACCACGACCTGGGTGCTGGACAACAGGGATTGGAACTGGCCATGGGCGGGCCGGCCCGATTGCCTGCCGCCATAGGCGTAACCGCCCCAGGCAAGATAGGCGCGGGCCAGATCGTCATCACCCTGCCAGCCCTTCTCGTCAATCAGGGCCTGCAAGCCGGCGCCGTATGCGCCTGGCTTGGAGCCGAAAACCCGGGCAGCGGCCAGATGGTCCGCATCGTCTGCCGCATGCCCCGCCTGCCGCAGACGCTGGGCATCTTCACGCACACGAACGGCCAGGGGATTGTCCCGTTCGTTTTCATCCAACGCCGCGACCGCACGGGCGGCGCTGTCGAAAAGATCGATTTGGGTGGGAAAGGCATCGCGGAAAAAACCCGATATGCGCAAGGTCACATCCACCCGCGGCCGGTCCAGCATATGGATTGGCAGAATATCGAAGCCGATCACCCGGCGCGAGGCCGGTTCCCATTTCGGCTGCACACCCATTAACGCCAATGCCTGGGCGATGTCGTCGCCCCCCGTCCGCATGTTGGCGGTGCCCCAGGCGCTGATCGCCATGGTTTTGGGCCATTCGCCGTGGCTCTGGCGATATTCGTCCACCAGCAGGCCGGCGGATTTCCAACCCAACTGCCAGGCCGCGGGCGTGGGCACCGTGCGGCTGTCCACGGAATAGAAATTTCGCCCCGTGGGCAGCACATCCAGACGTCCGCGCGTCGGAGCGCCGGAGGGTCCCGGCTCAACGAACTTGCCGTCCAATCCCTGGATCAGCGCGGAAATTTCCGCGCCGCCGCAGGCATCGACGGCGGGAGCAACCTGTTCTTCAATCGCTGCGAAGACGGCTTGGGTCGCCGTCCAGTCTGGCTCTATCGCGGTCTGGCCGTCGAGCAATTGGGCGGCAAGTTCTTCCAGGCGTTCCACCGTGTCGCCCTGGCTGCGCCAGGCCGTATCCGGTAACAGGTTCTGCAAGGCGGCGGGCTTGGCCCCGCTCCAAACCTCCCCCAAAACGCAATCCAGCGGGTCAAAACTATTTTCGGCCAAGCCCAAATCGGCGGCCATGGCGCGGATCAGTGAATTGTTGCGTGGATCATCGATATTACCCTGACGCGGCAGACGGACCAGGGCGACGAGCAAATCCCGGCGCAGGCGGCCTTGTGGTGTCTCGCCCAATATATGCAAACCATCGCGGATCTGCATTTCCTTCAGATCACAAAGGTAATTGTCCAGCTTGGCCAGGGCCGCATCCGCGTCATCCCCCTCGCCAATGCCGGCATCCCTATCCAGTCCGATAGCGCGGGTCAGATCCAGGATCTGCCGGCGCAACAGGTTCAGACGGCGCGGGTCCAGGCCCGCCGCCTCGTAAAATTCGTCCACCAGCAATTCCAGCTCCGCCAGGGGGCCGTAGCTTTCCGCCCGCGTCAACGGCGGGGTCAGATGATCCACGATCACCGCCTGGGCCCGCCGCTTGGCCTGGGTGCCCTCGCCGGGATCGTTGACGATAAAGGGATATAGATGCGGCAGGGGGCCTAAAACCGCCTCGGAAAAACAATTTTCCGACAGGGCCACGGATTTACCCGGCAACCATTCCAGATTGCCATGTTTGCCCATGTGGACAATGGCCTGGGCATGAAAGCCCTGACGCAGCCAGGCATAAAACGCCAGATAGCCGTGGGGGGGCACCAGGGCGGGATCGTGATAGCTGGACTTGGGATCAATATGATAGCCGCGTGCCGGTTGCAGGCCGATCACCACGTTGCCTTGCACAAAGGCGGACAGGACGAAATCATCAACGACCACGAAGGGGTCTTCGTCCGGCGCTCCCCAGCGTTCGGTAACTTGCGTTTGCAGTTCCCCCGGCAGGCTGGTGAAAAAATTCAGGTAGTCCGCAATGGCAAATTTAATGCCGCCACCGCGCTTACCGCGATCGGTCAAATCATTGGTCGGACCGGCGGCAAGCTGGCGGATCAGGGCATCCCCATCGCTGGGTAGGTCGCCCACGCCATAGTCGGCCCCGGCCATGGCCTGCAACAGGTTCAGCGCGCTGGCCGGTGTATCCAGGCCGACCCCGTTGCCCAGGCGCCCATCCCGGTTGGGATAATTAGCGAAAATCAGCGCCACGCGCCGCTCCTTTGCCGGCGTGCGGGCCAGGTGCAGCCAATTGGCGGCAAGCGCGCAGACAAATTCAATACGGTCCGGCACTGCCCGATAGGCCACGACGGGCAATTGGGTCGTCGGGTCAAAGTGCGCCTCTGCCTTGAATGATACGGCGCGGGATATAATCCGGCCGTCGACCTCCGGCAGGGCCACATTCATGGCAATGTCGCGGGCGCTGAGGCCGTTCAAATTATCCCGCCAGTCAGCTTCGTTACCGCCCGCGAAGATCATCTGGATGACCGGTACGCCAGGCCGTTCCAGGGGCGAGTCCGAGCGCTCGCCATTGGGCCTGGAGACGGCAAAGCCGGTGGCGTTGAGGATCAGGTCCGGGGTCGCCTCGGCAAAAATCGCGTTCACGGTCTCGGCGGATACGTCTTCCTTCAGGCTGGCAACAAAGATGGGCAGGGGGTTAAGGCCACGATCACGCAACCCCTGGATCACCGCATCCACCGGCTCCAGATTGCCGGCCTGATAGAGCGCGCGGTAAAAGGTAATGGCCACCACCGCCGCTCCCGGTGTCCAGTGCGCCCGCAGACCGGCAAGATCCACCACCGCCCCTTCCGGCCAGTAAATACCGGCACGCAGCAGGGGGGCGGGTTCCCGCCATTCCACTTGCGATTGGTCCGGGCGGCTCAACAGGCTGGCGGCGTAGGTCAGCAGGTTATCGCCATTGTCCGGGCCGCCCTGGACGAAATATTGCCACAGGCGGTGGCAGGCATCCGCCGGCAGGGTGGACAGCGCTGGCAATTCCGCGTCCGGTTGATCATCGCCGGGGACGATGGCCAGCAGGATGCCGGCGCCGCGGCAACACTGCACCACCTGTTCCACCCCATAGGACCAATAATTCACACCGCCCAGCAGACGGATGATGACGATCCTGGCCTCGGCAATGATGTCGTCCACATACAGGTCCACCGACATGTTATGGCTAAGGTTCATCAGATTGGCGAGGCGCAGACTGGGGGCATCCTGGTCTGTTTGGCCCTTCTGCCGTTGGCGTGCCGCCGACAGCATTTGCAGGTCCGTGTCGGCGGCAGACAGAATAATGATGTCGCCGGGACTTTGGCCCAGGTCCACGGCCTCCGATCCATCGGAGATCCCACCAGGCTGTGCTGCAAGCAGATGCATCGGTCGGCTCAGTCCAGAATGATGGCGCGGATCGCCGCTTCGTCCAGACCCTGCAGTCCGATCACCACCAGGCGACTGATGCGATCCTCCCCCGGCGTCCAGTCCCGGTCGAAATAATGCTGGTAGCGATCACCGACCCCCTGCACCAACAGACGCATGTCCTTGCCTTCCACCGCAATGAAGCCCTTCATGCGCAGCACATCGTGGGCGGCGGCGGCGGCGCGCAACTTCACTATCAGCGCGTCGGGTTCGGCAATCGCATCGAAGGCAACCACGAAGCTTTCGAAATCATCATGTTCGTGATCATCTTCGCCGTCGTGATGGGACGGCCGGTTATCAATATCGTCTTCCGCCGCGGCACCCAGACCCAACAAGGTATCCGCGCCGATGGCGCCATGCCGCGCCGGGATTATTCTGATGGACGGGCGCAAGGCGGCCTGTAATTCCTGCGCCACGCGGGGCGCATCATCCGCCGGCAACAGATCGGATTTATTTATGACGACCAGATCCGCGCAGGCCAGTTGATCGGCGAATAGCTCGGCCAGGGGGCTGTCGTGATCCAGGGCATCGTCGGCCTGGCGCTGGGCCTCCACCGCGGCCTGATCATCGGCGAACAGGCCGGCGGCATAGGCCGGACCATCCACCACGGCGACCACGCCATCGACGGTGATGCGGGTACGAATGGCCGGCCAGTTAAAGGCCTTTAGAAGAGGTTTCGGCAGCGCCAGGCCAGAGGTTTCGATAATGATATGATCGATGCGGTCGGGCCGGTCCAGCAATGCCTCGATCGTTGGCACGAAGTCATCCGCCACGGTGCAGCAGATGCAGCCGTTTGCCAGTTCGACGATGTCTTCTTCCGCGCAATTATCCGCGCCGCAGGCCTTCAGGATGTTGCCATCCACCCCGATATCGCCGAACTCGTTGATGATCAGGGCCAGCCGCTTGCCATTGGCGGTTTGCAGCAGATGCCGGATCATCGAGGTCTTGCCGGCGCCCAGAAAGCCGGTGATCACGGTGGCTGGGATGCGTTGCAGGTTGCTCATGGGCGCTAAAGTCCTAGATGGGGTTAGGGGCCGGATTGCGGCCCTTCATGACAAGGGGCAGACCGGCGGCAACCAGCAAAACATTGTTGGCCACCGCGGCGATTTGTTGGTTCATAACGCCTGAAAAATCACGAAAGCGCCGGGCCAAGGCGTTGTCGGGCACGATGCCCAGGCCGGTTTCATTGGAAACCAATACCAACGGCGCACGGGCCAGGGCCAGGCCGGTAACCAGCGCCCCGATTTCCGTCTCGGCCTCACGCTCGGCCAGCATGATGTTGCTTAGCCATAGGGTCAGGCAGTCGACCAGGACCGGGTCTTCAGATTGCAGCAGGTCAGGCAGATCCTGGGCCAATGCAAGCGGGATTTCCAGGGTGCGCCAATTCGGGCCGCGCCGTTCGCGGTGGGCGGCGATGCGCCGGGCCATCTCCTCATCGCGGGCTTCCGCCGTGGCGACATAGATCGCGGCCTGGCTTTCCCTTGCGACGACCGCTTCTGCGATGATCGCTTCGGCCAGGCGGCTTTTTCCCGAACGGGCGCCGCCCAAGACCAAAGTAACTTCGCCTGAATGTTCGAGTTTGCCCACGAACTTATGTCCTCCCTCCGAGGATCGGTTACAACAGGCCGCGCGCGTCTCCTGGCTTAGGGTCATCGGTCTCGGGACCTTCCCGGCGGCAACGCCACCAGTGGCTTTTATCCCGTTTCCTCGCCATTCACAGTTGCGGGGGCAGCGCCGGATTTCAAATATCTTGCTTGCGCAAGGATAAAACACCGGCTTCCGCGCCACGGCTAAGGCAACCTACACGCATCACGACCGCCCGGCAATTGACTAATCGGACGGTCCGCGAGATCACGCTGGCAAAGTTGCGTCAGCCGGCGTAATGCTAGGGGGCCGCCAGCGCAAATTTTTGGAATTTTACATGTTCGCTATTCTCGGCCTGGGGTTTCTGTTGGGGTTGCAACACGCCATGGAGGCCGATCATGTCGCCGCCGTGGCCGCAATAACGGCGGGCAGCGGCCGTCTGCGTCAGGTGCTTCGCCATGGCCTGTTTTGGGGGCTGGGCCATGCTCTGGCCCTGTCCTCATTCGCGGCGTTCGTGGTGTTGGCGCGGGGTAATATCTCGCCTGGGTTGAGTGCCGCTCTGGAGTTCGCCGTTGCCTGTATGTTGATCGCCCTGGGCGGCATGGTGATTTTGCGGGTGGTGCGCGAGCGATTGCACTTTCATTTTCATCATCATGCGGGCGGTAAGGTACATTTCCACTCTCACAGCCATGCTGGCGAACGCCAGATCCACGACGAAACCCGCCATGAGCATGACCATAATAACGGCAGCGTCCGGCGCAGCCTGGCCGTGGGCGTGATGCATGGCATGGCGGGGTCGGCGGCCCTGGTGGCGCTCGCCGCGCCCGGCGAATGGCTGCAAGGACTGGGATTTGTCTTCCTATTCGCCATCGGCTCCATTGCCGGCATGGTGCTGCTGTCTTCGGTTATCGCCTTGCCAATCGTCCTGTCCGGCCGCGTCATGACCGGGCTTAACCGTAGCCTACAGCTCGGCACCGGGATATTTTCCATGACGATAGGCAGCATTTACGCCTTCGCCCAGACGCCAGCGGTTCTGGCTCTGCTGCAATCGTGAAGCTGGGATCATGACGCTGGGACAGCCACAGCATGGCGGCGAACCGCCATTCAGCGTGGGGACGGCGGGGCCCGGCTGGCTGGATCTTTCCACCGGTATTGCGCCATTTGCCTATCCCTTTTCGTCTCCTGGCGCCAGTGCCTGGCAAAATTTGCCGCGTCTGCGCGAGGAGCAAGCCGCATTAACCGCCGCCGGGCAATATTTCGGGCTGGGCCGGCAGTCGGATATCTGCCTCGGCCCCGGATCCCAGGCCCTGTTGCAGTTGCTGCCCGCGCTTTTGCCCACCGGCGCGGTGGGGGTGCTGAGTCCAACCTATGGCGAACATGCCTACCGTTGGGCCCAGGCCGGCCATCAGGTGCACGAAGTGGCTGGCTTCGCCGAACTGCCACCGGAATGCCGCTATGTCGTCCTGGTCAATCCCAATAACCCGACCGGGGCGCTTCACGAGCCCAGGGATCTGCTGTCCTTGGCCGCGCTGTTGGCGGCGCGGGAGGGCTATCTGATCGTGGACGAGGCCTTTTGCGATGTCTTGCCGGACAGCAGTCTGGCGGCATATGCCGGCGAACCCGGACTATTGATCCTGCGGTCATTCGGCAAATTTTTTGGCCTTGCGGGCCTGCGCCTGGGCTTTCTGCTGGGGCCCGTGGAGATCCTTGCCAAGGCGCGGCTGCGGATCGGGCCGTGGTCCGTGAATGGCCCGGCCCTGGCAATCGCGACCCAGGCCTACAATGATGATGTCTGGATTGCAGCCCATCGACAGCGGCTGGCGGGACAAGCCGCGAAACTGCAATCCCTGTTAGCGGGTCATGGCGAAATTCTTGGCGGAACGGATCTGTTTGTTCTGCTGTCCTCGGACAGTGCCGGGGATATTCTTGCCCGCCTGGCGGCGGCGCATATCCATGTCCGGGATTTCGCCGAGCAAAAAACATGGCTGCGGTTCGGCTTGCCTGGTGACGCTGCGGCCTGGTCGCGCCTGCAAGACGCACTGACATTTGATTAGGCCGTGATGATGGGTCATGGCAGTGTGCGGGGCTGGTTTTTAAATTGAAATGACTGGAAAAATTCAGGTCGTTTGAACTTTTTCAACACTTACCTGCCATCATTGGAATTGAGGTGGGAGATGATGAAATTTATCGATGCATTGTTCAATCCGGACGGGGATGAATTTCCCAACCGGACCATTGTCGTCGACGCGGCCAATTTGCTGCAGGTTGGCGAATTTCAATTCCTGCAACTGGCTTTCGCGCACTGGCAGGGCCGGGATATGCGCCCGGACGAGGCCGACGCAATCTTCGACAGTTTTATGGTCCGCAGCGAGGTTCCCGGTTGGGCGCTGATGTACGCCCGGAAGATCGGGCAGTTGGATCAGGCTCGCCAGCTAGATGGCAACGACCCGGATTACCACCGTTACGACATCGAATACCGACCGGCGGGCACACCCAGCCCGCAAGCCGGATTTATCGCCGCCATGGTTTTTCTTGTTGGAACCCTGGGCGGCGTCTTCGCACTGGCCAGCCAGTCGGCGGAATGCAGCGATCAATTTCCCCCCTGTGTGAACAGCGACGAAATTTCGGACTCACGGGCGCAATAACCTCTCGGCCGGGCTGGGGTACATTCAAAGAAAATACGCTCAGATTCTTACAAATAGAGCAATTGAACCAATCACTTAAGTCGCGAAAGTAATTCTAATTAATTGAAAATTGCGCTATCAAATCGAGGTGCCCGGTATTAAGCTGATGCTATGTTTGAATTTGCCGGCGTCTGGGAAGGCCCCATAAATTTCATATTTCTGATCGCCACGGGTGCTATTGCCGTGCATGCGATCCGCTACCGCGACGAGGACGGCAAGAGCGACGTGGTGCGCCTGTTGTTCGGCTGCATCGCCTCGGTCTTCTTCATGCTGGTGCTGTTCCAGGATGTTTTGGGCGTCGTGACATTTTCCTGATTGATATAAATGCGCGCCGGTATTGCCCCAAAGCGCATTCAAAGAAAATGCGCTCAATCTCTTAAAAACAGAGCAATTGAAAATTGCCCTATGGCTTGTAGGTGCGCGATTTGCTGTCGATCTCGGGCCGCCGCAAGATCTGCTGATCCACTGGTTTTTGCAGTTCCAGGTAAAGGTACCGGGCCCGTTTGCGGATGGTCGATGGATTGGGATCGTGCAGGATACGGTCAATAATGCCCGGCCCGTCCACCGCCTCCTCATCGACCTTCAAGGCTTCGATATAATTCTGTAGCGCGATCTCGTGCCGGCCGTTGCGGTCATGCACGATGCCCAGGTTGGCATAGGCGGCGGCCAAGGCGCCCCGTCCCGTCGGATCGTCGTCGGAAAGATGGGCCGTCAGGTATTCGATCAGGGCGCCCAGTTCCGCGACAGCCTCGTCATGGCGTTCGGTGGCGATCAGGATTGTTGCCAGGCCCATGCGGGCGCCGCGATGCTCGGGATTGATCCGCAATGCCTCCGCGAAATTCTCCATCGCCTGGTCATAGTCATGGGTGGAAAGATACATGTCACCGCGTTCGGTCTCGTAATCGCCGGGCGGCCGTTCAAAAAAGCTGTCATAGAAAATGGCCGTGCCGCCACCAAGGGCCAGGGCGATGAACATCAAAAAGATAAACCGCTTGATAACCGCCGGGCTCATGAGCCGGTGCCGAACAGATAATTTGTGTAAAACACCGAGAATACAAAGCTAAGCAAAGCCGCCGTCACGCCGGCACGGCGCAACAGGCGTTTTTGTTCCGCTGTATCCACCGCCTCCTGTCCACCCCTGCGTTGCGCGCGGCGGATGGTCATCGCCCAAATGATTTTACGAATGGGGAAGAAAAGCAGGAGCGCCAATACCAGGCTCCACAATAACCAATATTGCGGCTGAAAAATTGCTGCCATGAAAACTCGCAAATGTGTCCGCCTAGAGCGCATTCGAAGTAAATGCGCTCAGATCCTTAAAAAAAGAGCAATTGAACCAATTACTTAAGTCGCGAGAGCGACTCCCATTAATTGAAAATTGCTCCGTCGTTTCGTGCGGCTTAAGGCTAGCTAAAAAAAGGGGGAAGGGCCATGCCCTTCCCCACAAATTTTACCCGTTTTGTCCTTTGTATGTCCGAGCGCGGGGATACGCGAATTTTCACGCTCTTGGGACTGGTTGCTTAGGACCCCGCTGACTGCGGTTGCGCATCGCCGATATCTTCAGTCAGAGATTCGAACTCCTTGCTTGGCACCGACGACATTTCCATCTTGTAGGCCAGGAACCACATCATCGCGACCCCCAGGATCCAGAACAGGATTTGCCAGGCCCAGATGGATGGAATACCAAATGTCCAGCCGTCAACACCGGCACCGGGCGCACCAAAGATGGTGTTGCCAATAACCGCACCAGGGCCAATGCCGAAGAACAGCCAGGCCAGGGTGATAATCCATGCCAGAGGGACCAACTTGCGCTTGTCGGCTGAAAGGCTGGCATGTTCGCGCAGGAAGTCGTGATAGACCATCCGGTGCGAACGGCTTGTTGCATCCTGGGTCATGGCGGAAACTATGACGCAAATACCCAGGTTAAAGAAGATGCCCCAGCCAGCCGAATGCATGGTCCAGGGCCAGCGGCCCCAGGCCAGATCTATGCCGAATGCGCCGGCGATATTCAGGCCAAAGTTCTCGGTGAAGATCACCGCGATCAAACCGGCCGCCAGGCCCCAGGTCGCACCCTGCCGGGTGATCCATGGGAACCAGCACACGGCCGCCAATGACGGCCACATCTGGAAGCCAAAGGCCACCGCAAGACCACCCAACAAGACCAGCGCGTCCGCCGAATAGGTCGCCACCAGCAAGGCGGATATCACGATGAAAGCAACGCCCAGCCGGCCAAACAGTTTTTGCGTGGCATGGGAGGCACCGGGGTTCAGATAACGCTTGTACAAATCGCGGGTCAGCATGCCGCCGGCCGTTGACATATACGCCGCACCCGTCGACTGCATCGCCGCCAGGGCGCAAACCGCCAACAGACCGACGAACCAAGGTGCGGTTTCACTAACCAGGTTGATGTAATGAGGCACCAGACCGCCCTGTTTGTTGGCGGTCAGATCCGGCAGTACGCTCGCAATGCCGCCCGCCGCGGCCACCGCTGGATTGGCACCCAGGAAATGGGCCCCCATGCCTTGCGCGGCGGTAAAGGCGAACAGGATCAGACCAATGCCGAATGACGAGGCCCAGACCTGTTGCGGCGCGAAAGGCCGGGGGTCCGTGTTGGCGAACGACCACATGGAAAATGCCGGCGCCGATTGAATGCCCATCAGGGCAAACATATAGGTCAGGACCATCATGCCGGTCCATAGACCGCCAACCGGTGTCTCCACGCCAAGACCCGCGGTAAACTGGATCACACCGGGGATCGCCAGATAGGCGTTGTGGCCGTCCGGCGTGGCGCCCCATTTGCCGATATCCGTCTTGCCCAGGGCCGCCATGGCGTCACTGAAAGCGCCCAAACCACCCAGATGGCTGTAGGCGATGAAGCCGATAGAGACGATGCCGAAGGCCAGCAAAACGCATTGCAGGGTATCCACATAGGCCACCGCCCGCAAACCGCCCGTGGCCACATAGATCAGCACCACGGCGGAGAGCACCCACATGCCTACGTCTTTCGAGATCAGGCCGTCGGTCAAGACGTTGAACAGGAAGCCGGAAGCCCCAAGTTGCACGCCAAGATAAGGAATTGAGAAGAGTAACGCGACCAACACCACCAGGATCCGAATGGCATCGCCCTGGAAATAGTCAGACAGCATTTCACCTGGCGTCACATAGCCAAACCGTTTGCCCAGCATCCATTGGCGTTTCAAAAACATCACGCCGGTGAAGGGAATGGTAATGGCATAGAAAGACGCATAGGCGTATTGAAATCCATCGCGGTAGATCAGGCCGGGATGGCCCATGAAGGTCCATCCGGAAAATGATGTCGCCGTTGCCGCCAGGACAAAGACCCAAATTGATAATCTGCGGCCGGCAATAAAGTAGTCGGTCGCTGTTTTCGCCGACATCGCGCTTTTGACGCCCCAAAAGATGCAATAGCACCAATACAGGGCCACAAACACAAACAGCCATACAATCTTGGCTTCCATGAGATACCTCCCCTATCCAAAGGGTCTCCGAAAGCTGGCCGAACGTACCGGCCTGCCGCGCCCCGAGACCCGCAAAACCAACGACCGCCAATTTCGTGAATGGCCAATCATTTCGGCCCATTCGCCACGAATTCGCGACAACGCTTTACGCATACACTTTTCTTTACGCGTACATTTTACAGGAAACTCTGGACCTTACCGCGCAATCCAGACAACCGTCTGAATTCGTCCAGCTACGATATTGTTCTGCCCGCTAGGCAAACTAGGCAGATAATTACACCGCCCTTTACCGGTCCGGCCCCGGCGAAATTTGTGCAAGGAACTGATTCGGTTCAAGAATCTACCATTGGTCATAAGCCAAAGCAATTGCAGGCGATAAACGCTATACATTCGTCGTGGGCGCAGAGCGCTTAAGTTCGGCCCAAAATAGTCTGGCCCGGAAACGCTTTTCGTCGTCCGGCCTGCTCCATGAACAGCAGGACCCGGTCGATCCCCGCGACGATCTGCTCCGAGGTGCCGACCAGCGGATAGCCGCCAAAGCCCGCCTTGAAGTGAAACTTAAAAGCCTCAAGGACGTCATCGCTCAAGGTGACCGATTGGGCACCGAATATATCGAATTCGTCCTGGAACCAACCGGCGACGAGGTTGGGACTATCTAGAAGCGGGTTGGACATGAACTGGGCGCGCTCTTGCGGTGGACAACACAGCGGATCACAATAGGAACCATCATCGGCCAAGCGCGGGAACATCGCCATGGGTAAGCGTCTGACGGAAAATCAGGTACAACAGTACCGGGACGACGGCTATGTCCATCCCGTAGCGGTTTTGAATGCCGCCGAGGTGCGGGCCGTCCGGGCGGAGATCGAGGCGTTCGAGGCGCGGACCGGCAAAACATTGGACTATCCCGAAAAATCAAAATCCTACCTGTTGTTCGACTGGGCTGATCGGCTGGTTCGCCACGGGGCTATATTGGATGCGGTGGAGGATCTGATCGGCCCGGACATCATGGTCTATCACACCACCATGTGGATCAAGGATCCGCATACGCCGCAATATATTCTGTGGCACCAGGACGGCACCTATTTCTACCTCGACCCCGCCCTGCACGTCACCGCCTGGGTGGCCCTGTCCGAGGCCAGCGTTGCATCAGGCTGCATGCATGTGCTGCCGGGCAGTCACAAATTGGGTCAACTCGAACACCAGGACGACCCCGGCGAGAATAATCTGATCCTGCGCGGGCAGGCCATATTCGGCCGGTTCGATGACGAGGCGGGCGTCCCCATGGCATTGCAAACCGGCGAGATGTCGTTGCATCACACCGACCTGGTGCATTGCTCGCACCCGAATGAGTCCGGGGACAGGCGCATGGGTTTCGGGATCAGCTATATCCCGGCGCATGTCCGCGATGTCGGTTCCCCGGCCGGTTCCGCCATGCTGGTACGCGGCAGGGACCACGGGCATTTCGTGCCGGAGCAACGCATTGGCACGGAATTGAGCCCGGCGGCCTACGCCAACCACGCCCGCCTGATGACCCAGTTCCGCGCCCGCCAGGACGCCGGCGCCCGGATTGACCGCGAAGTGGGCTACAGTGAAGTTTCCTAAACTACCATTTGCAATCATTTGCCCTAGGGAGTGGGACAGGATGTTCAAACATATTGCGCGAATAGGCTTTGCCATCGTATTGGCCACCAGCGCGGCCTCGGCCCATGACGCCAAGCCCGGCAAGCTATCGATCGACAAGCCCTGGGCTAGGGCGAGCATCGGTCAGGGCAAGAACGCGGTAACCTATCTCACCGTCGTTAATCATGGCGAGACGGCGGACCGGATGTTGGCCGTAACGACGCCCGTGGCAAGGAAGGCCGGCCTGCACACCCACCTGATGGAAGGGGGGATGATGAAAATGCGGCCGGTGGCGGCGATCGAGATTAAGGGCGGCGCCTCGACGGTCCTGAAGCCAGGCGGCCTCCATGTCATGCTGATGGGCCTGAAGGCGCCCTTGAAGGCAGGCGCGATCTTCCCCATGACGTTCACCTTCGAGCAGGCCGGTAGCATCGAGGTCGAGGTGCGTGTTGCCACGGCCACCGCCATGGGAGCCGGCGAGATGAAGATGGCGGGGGCGATGCACCATGGCAAAGGTCATGCTGCCGAGGCGCATGACCATACCAAGCCACACGACCCGCCCACCGACGCCGGCGCCGACCAGAAGCATTCAGGTTCGGGCATGGCGGACCACAAGGCGATGATAAACTCGGGCAAAATGGTCTCTGGCGGCCATATGAGCGGGATGACGCACGACCACATGGGTGGGATGGCGCACGACCACATGGGTGGGATGGCGCACGACCACATGGGCGGGATGGCGCACGATCACAAGGGCGGGATGACGCACGACCACAAGGGCGGGATGACGCACGACCACAAGGGCGGGATGGCGCACGATCACAAGGGCGGGATGACGCACGACCACAAGGACGGGGTGATGCACGACCACAAGGGCGGGATGACGCACGACCACAAGGGCGGGATGACGCACGACCACAAGGGCGGGATGATGCACGACCACAAGGGCGGGATGATGCACGACCACAAGGGCGGGATGACGCACGATAATAACAGTGCGATGTCACACGACAACAACAGCGGGACGCCACACGACCACAAGAAAGGGATGCAACAGGCCCAGCAGGTCGCCTGCACCGCGCCGGTGCTGCTCGGCGATACCGCCGAGAGCAAGCCCGGCGGGGCCTTGTACAAAGGCCCGCTGCCGAAGCGGGCGACGGCGCCGGGAAATCTCTTGCGCGGCGGCAATCGGGTCGCCTCGGGCAAGCCTTCCATGGACGCAAAATCCATGAAGGAAATGGAGGGCGCCCACCAGATGCACAAGGGACAAAGGGGTGGCGAGCTGATCATGGCGCCGAACCAACTGCACCACCTGGAAGTCCTCTACAGCAATGAATGCGGCTATCAGCTGTTCTTCTACAACGCCTTCACCGAACCAATTCGGGCCGACCGCTTCCGTGCCTTCATGCTGGTCGTGCCCGAGGAGAATGACGACTTCTTCGAGGTTTTACGCTTCCTGACGCCGAGCGCCGATGGCGGCCATCTGGCGACCCGGATCTCCCTGGGCAGTGATGGCCCGAAGCCACGAGGTATCTTCGAGACCGAGCTTTACATCAAGTTTCCGGAGAGTATCCAGCCAATGCGCTTTGATGTCATCGTCGGCACCGAAGTCCGCTGGAAGTAGGCCGCGCGTGAGAATGCGGCCCTAGAGCGCATTCGAAGAAAATGCGCTCAGACTCTTAAGAAGTAGAGCAATTGAACCAATCACTTAAGTCGCGAAAGCGACTCCGATTAATTGAAATTTGCTCTATTCCGCCGCCTCGCCTTCGCTGTCCTGGAAATGGGCGTAGTTCTGGCGGGCGAACCAAAGCATGTAGTCGGTATAAGTGGTCGGCTCATAACGCGGCGGGTTATCCGCATCCTGGCAGCTGGGTAGGCATTCCTGCACATAGTCGGCATGGGCGTCAAAAAAGAACGGGATGGCGTAACGGTCCCTGCCGGGCGCGGATGCAACCGCGCGATGCGGCGTCGAGAGAAAGCGGTGATTGGTCCAGCGCCGCAGCATATCGCCGCTATTGACCAGGAAGCTGCCGGGCAGAGCCGGGGCATCGAACCAGGTGCCGTCCCGGCGGCGGACTTGCAGGCCTTCAACCTTGTTTTGCGCCAGCAAGGTCAGAAAGGAGGAGTCCGTATGGGGCGCCAGGCCGAACTGATTATCTTCCGCCGCGGCCGGTGGGTAGTGGGACAGGCGCAGGGTATATTGCGGTTCACTGAAACCTACCGTAAAGAAATCAGCTGGCAAATCCAGGGCGCGGGCATAGATCGGCAGCATGCTTTTCGCCAGTTGCTCCAAGGCGTTCATGTAGCTGTTGCAGGTATCGCGAAAACCGTCCAGCCCGGCGGGCCATTGGTTGGCGCCGCGAAAGCGCTTGTTGCTGATGATATCGGGGTGATCGCTGGGCAAATCACGCTTGAGAAAATACGCCGCGACAAGATTGACCTTGCGTTCCCCTTCATAGACCTGGCTGGCCCGCGATACGGAGGCGCCATGGCCCATATAGCCAATGTTATGTTCATTGGCCTTGAGCGCCATTTTTTCCGCTTCACCCAGGGCGTGAAAGCGGGCGGAAGCATCAAAGGTCGCGTCGACCAGATCCGGCGGCACCCCGTGGTTAAGAATGAAGAAGAAGCCGACGTTTTCAGCGGCGTATTGCAGTTCCTTTGCGATTGCTTCCAGCGCGCCGGGTTTTCCAGCAAGAAAATCGCCAAGATCAAGAATGGGAATTTCGCCGCTCACTCGATTGCCCCTTTTTGCCAATTTGGCGCTGCCATTGTATCGTGATTAAGGGGACGGTAGCGCTTTTGCCGTCATCGGGGCAAGTGACCGTGGGATGGAGATTTGGCCGTGCTGAAAATCAAACCGACTGGCTTGCCCTATGGCAAGGCGCGCGACCGTCTGTTGTAGCGGATTAGCGTCCGGGGCAGGCCGGCGGTTTTCCAATAAGGCCCGTCCGATATGGACTATAGTGACCAGTAGAAAACAATTGAAAAGAGAGCTGTCATGATCATCGAACAGATATGGACCGGGAATGCGTATCGTAATTTCAACTACCTGATTGTCTGTCCGGAAACCGGGGAGGCCATGGCCATTGATCCCCTTGATCATGAAAAGTGCCTCGGCCTGGCCAAGGACAAGGGTTGGGACATTCGCCAGGTATTGAACACCCATGAACATGGTGATCATACAGGCGGCAATAGCGCGGTGATCGCGGCGACGGGCGCAAAGCTGCTGGCCCACCAGAACGCCAAGGGCAAAATTCCCGGCATGGACCGTGGTCTGGACGCGGGCGATATCATCAAAGTTGGCACCTCGGTAGAGATCGAGACCCTGGATACGCCGGGCCATACCATGAGCCATGTCTGTCTGCTGACGCGGACCGATCAGCCGGCTCTGATTTGCGGCGATACCCTGTTCAATGCCGGGGCGGGCAATTGCCACAATGGTGGCCATCCGAACGAGTTGTACGACACCTTTGCCAATCAGCTCAGCAATCTGCCGGACGATACTCTGATTTATCCCGGCCATGACTATATTACGAATAATTTGGAATTCACCCTTGATCGGGAGCCCGATAACGCCCGCGCCAAGGCCTTGCTGGACGATATTGGTAATCAGGATCCCAATAGCGCGCTGGTTTCGACCCTGGAGCTGGAGAAAGAGATCAATACCTTCCTGCGGCTGCGAAGCCCGAGTGTGATTGCCCAGATACGGCTGAGTTTTCCCGATCTGCCCGATGCGCCGGAACCGCGGGACGTATTTAAAAAATTGAGAGAGCTTCGAAACAGCTGGTAAGGCGCGGCGTCAGGCCGGAGGCTTTAATTCAGGGTCCCCTGGGGCGGTGGCGGAACGGCTTCGCCATGGTTCATTTGAACATTACGTTCGGTTGGGAAACGCACCGTGATGGTGGTGCCAACGCCCGGTTTGCTGCTGATATCCAGTGATCCGCCGTGCATTTCAGCCAGTTCGACGGCCAGGGGCAGGCCAAGCCCGGTGCCCGGATATTTTCGGTTTAAATCGCTATCGATCTGGCCAAAAGGTTGCAGGGCCTTGGCAATATCTTCTGGTGCAATGCCGATGCCGGTGTCGCTGATGATAAACTCATAACCAGCCTCCGGGTGACTGCGTGCGTCCAGCGTGACCTGACCGCCCGCATGGGTGAACTTGATGCTGTTGGACATCAGATTGATCAGGATTTGTTTCAACTTGCGCTCATCCGCGCGCAATAATGGCAAATCACTATGGAAATTGGTCTGGATGCGAACGTTTGCCCCGCGCGCCCGTTCACGCATGAGAACCAGGACGGAATCGATGAGTTGCGGAACCACGATTTCGACGTCGTTTGGTTTCTCGGAGCCGAGTTCGATTTTGGAGATGTCGAGAATATCGTTGATCAGGTCCAGCAGATGCTGCCCGGAATCGAAGATGTCAGAGGCGTATTCCAGGGTCTTCCCGCCGTTGTCCGGTCCCAGCATACCGCTTTTGATGATTTCAGAGAAACCGATGATGGCATTCAATGGTGTGCGCAATTCGTGGCTCATATTAGCCAGGAATTCAGACTTGGCGCGATTAGCCATTTCGGCCCGATTTTCGCTTTGCCGCAGCTCGTAGTCCGCCTGGGTGCGTTCGGTAATATCGATCATCACGCCGCCAAATCCCGCTGCTTCACCGGCATTAAAAATCGGAAACTTGGTCAAGGTATAGTTTTTTATTTCACCCGTTGGGCTGGGAATAACAACCTCATCGGTGGTGACCTGCCAATCGCCAAGAATTTTGCGGTCCCCTTGGGCATATCGTTCCGCGCGTTCCGGTGGATATAAATCGTACGCATTCTTGCCAATCACTGTCACGGGATCGACGCCGAACCATGCCTGGAATTGCCGGTTAATCAGCAGATAGCGGGCTTCAGTATCCTTGAGGAACAGAGCGGCGGGCACATGATCCATAATTGCTTTAAAGCGCTGCTCGCTCTCGCGCAGCAAATATTCCGTGCGTTTCTGCTGGGTGATGTTGGACCCGGTACCCCTATAGCCCCTGAATGTTCCATCGTCGTCGAAGATGGGGGTGCCATTGATGGAAAGCCATAGAATTTCGCCAGCTTCGTTCGTGCGTGGGTGGACAAACTCCCGGAACGGACGATGGGCCTCCAAATCCTCCAGGTGTTGCCGCCAGATCTCGCGATCCACATTTGGGATACCGGTTTCCTGGCGGGTCTTGCCCAGCAATTGATCTTCGGCAACGCCGGTGACTTCGGTAAAGCGATCAGAAAAATAGAAAAAGCGGAGATTTTCATCCATCTCCCAAAACCAATCCGAGGCGGACGTGGCAAGATCCCGGAACCTTGCCTCGCTTTCTCTTAGCGCATCCTCGGCTCTTTTCAGGCGCGTGACATCGGTCCGAACGCCAACTGAACCGCCATCGGAGGTTTTTCGCTCGGTATACAGCAGCCGCCGGCCATCGGAAAATTCGAAATCTTGCGGCTCCCCCGGATTGCGAAACCTAGCCAACCGCTCCTCAACCCATTCATCGACCCTGTCAACCGCGGATGGGAGCAATCCACATTCCGCCGCCGTTCGAATGATATCCTCGAAATAGGCGCCGGGGACCAAAATTTCGTCCGCCATGGGATGCAGTTGCATGTATTTGGAATTGCAAATGATCAGGCGTTCATCCGCATCATACAACACGAACCCATCCGAAATCGCCTCGATCGCATCTTTCAGCTGTTTGTTGAACCGCATGACCGACCGATAGCGCCGCCAAGCCATGGCGACCGCCAGAACAAGAAGCAAGCCGGCCCCAGCCGAAAATATTCCCGCCATGAGCCAGAACGGCGTCGGCGCGCTGAACCAGTTTTGGCTGCTGGCCTGATAATCCGCCACGCTTGCAGAGCCGGCGGAAGCAACGGCGGCGCTGGCGACAAGCACAGCAATGACGCCAGGGATCCACATACCCCTGCGCCATCCTCGCGCCCGACTGAATTCCGCCAAATTCATCCTATCGCCCTGCCTATTGCCTTTTGGCTATGCCTCATATTTTTGGTTAGTGCCAATGGTAGTCCGATATTGTTAACAACAAATTGTATAGAGACCCGAGAAAGGCGCCGCATAATTTCGCCGCCTTTGTCAAGCAGGCGGTCGGCTGATACAACGTCCCGCGGATTCACCTATTGAAAGACGGCAGGGATGGCTGAAATATCAATTGCGGCGGCGGAAGCCATTCTAAAGGCCAACTTGGCGCCTTGGATTCAGGATATGGCAATCATGATCGAACGTATCGATGCCGCCGGCGCGGTACTGCGGGTGCCGCCCTCGGCGCGGTTGAACCGCATCGGCGGGACGATTTGCGGTCAGGCCATCATGGCGCTTGCGGATACCGCCATGATCTTCGCCATCGCCGGTTGTCTGGGCGAATTCCGGCCGATTACCACGGTCAATCAAACCTCGTCATTTTTGCGCCCCGCCGCCGACGCCGATCTGGTGGCCGAGGCGCGGATCATCAAGCCGGGTCGCACCATCATGTATGGCGAGGTCAGCCTTTTTGCCGGCGATGCAAGCAAGCCCGTGGCGCATGTCACCTCAACCTATATGCTGTTGTGATAGCACTTAGAGCAGTTCAGAATATCGCGGAGCTGCTCTAGAGAAATTCCAAATTAAAGAGAATCGCGAAGCGATTCTAAGTGATTGGAAAAATTGCTCTAATTCTAAAGATCTGAGCATTTTCAGAATGAAAATGCTCTAGGAAACGGTTGTCAGAAAATCCGCCACCAAAGCGTTGACCGGTTCGGGAAACTCCCAGGCCGGGAAACCGCCCGCATCCGCGATGGCGGTGCGCCGCGCCTTTGGCAACAGGGTTTCGAGCTGATCGGCGGCGGCGATGAAATCCGGCAGATCATGTTCGCCATTGTAAAACAGCACCGGTAGATCCAGGGCGGCAATCTGTCCATCGATCGGTTCGACCTGCCGGCTGGCGCCCTGATACAGCCAGGGCGCGCCGGGAAATTGCCCGATAATGGCCGCATGTTCCGCCGCCCGGCAGAGGCCCGGATGTTGGCGGATGACCGCGAACCAGTCGGTCTGGGCGAACCATTGCCGGCGGGCGGCGGCCATGCCCTTGGTTTGTGCGGTTTCGCGGGCCCGTTGTAATTCCCTATCGACGCTGGGCATGACATGGCCCGGCAGTACGGCGCCTTCAAGGATGAGGGAGTGAAAGCGGGCCGGCTCCCAGGTTGCCAGCAGCAGGCCCAGGGCGGTGCCCGTATGGGTGCCCCAATAGTGGCAGCGCTCAATACCCGCCGCGGCGATGGCGCCGGCGACCTGTTCCGCCATCTCCCAATGTCCGAACGGTCCGGGTATCCCGGCGGACAGGCCATGGCCGGGCAAATCAATCAATAAAATGGGA
Organism: Alphaproteobacteria bacterium; assembly: GCA_016776605.1. Taxonomy (GTDB): domain Bacteria; phylum Pseudomonadota; class Alphaproteobacteria. The sequence continues at coordinate 64,333 of JADHTB010000003.1, forward strand.
TGGCGGTCCTTGAATGCTTCGACCTGGGCCGAGAAGACCCGATGATCCTGGGACATGCCGTGTACCATGACCAGCCAGGCGCTTTTCGCGCCCGGTTCGTGGATGCACTTGAATTTCGCCGCCATGCCATACCCGCCGCATTGTTCTCGATCCGGTACAACCTAGCCTACCGCATTCGAAGAAAATGCGCTCAGACTCTTAATAATAGAGAAATTGAAAATTGCTCTAAAACGTGCGCGGCGGCGAAAACTTACCGTGAAACTCTTTGTCGATCCGACAGCACGGCGTAAGCTCCCATCCCTGGTGATATCGTTTGAGCGGGAGGTGAAAAATGAAGGCTGGATTTATCGGTACGGGCAGCATTGGCGCGCCATTGGCGACCAACATCCTGGATCAGGAAAAATCCCTGGTTGTGTTCGACATCAATCCAGAGGCGACGAAAAGCCTCGCCGCCAAACAGGCCAGGTTGGCGGGGTCACCGCGGGAGGTCGCGGACGAGGCGGAAGTCGTTTTCGCCTGCATGCCCAGCATCGACAGTTTTCACGCCATCGTTTCGGGTCCGGATGGCGTGTTGCAAGGCGGCGCCATGAAAATTTTCGTCAATTTGGGCACCATGGGTACCGAAGCCGTTGGCGCCGTCGAGCGCGCCCTGTCGGCCAAAGGCATTGCCATGCTGGATTCGCCCATTACGGGTGGTGTTCAACGGGCCTGGGATGGCGATATCACGGTTATTTCGTCGGGCCCACAAGAGGTCTTTGACCGGGTGGAGCCGCTTTTGCAGTCCTTTGCCCGCGACATCCACTACGTGGGCGGGGAAATCGGACAGGCGCAGCTGGTCAAGGTCTGCAACAACATTATGTCGTTCACCAATCTGGTGGTCGCCGCCGAGGCGCTGGTGATGGCGGCGAAAGGCGGCGTCGATCCGGAAAAAGCCCTTGCCGTGATCAATTCAGGCTCCGGTCAGAATAGCGCCACCCTGACGAAAATTCCGAATTTCATTCTGAACCGGAAATTCAACATGGAAGCGCCCATGCACATCATCGAAAAGGACGCGATGTTGTGGCGCATGGAGGCGGAACGTCTGAATGTCCCCCAGAACGTCGCCGGGGCGACCTACCACACCCTGCGGCAGGCGCTGGCCATGGGATTGAAAGACGGCGATCTAAGCGAAATCGTCCGGGTTGTCGAACGCGCCGCCGATTTTGAATTGCCAAGGACCCGGGATTAAGAGGCGATCAAAGGAGCCAGGAATTGGGGCCGTGGGCGGTCGATGCTATAATCGGATAAATTTTGGGGTGTAAGGTAATGCATGATCTTGTGATACGCGGCGCAACCGTCATTGATGGCACTGGCGCCGAGGGCCGGCTGGCGGATGTGGCCGTGGACGACGGCATCATTACGGCGGTCTCGAATGCTGCCGGGGTTGGGCCGGGCCGGCGGGAAATTGACGCGACAGGCCTGTTGCTGACCCCGGGCTGGGTCGATATCCATACCCATTACGACGGTCAGGCAACCTGGGACCCGTATTTGACGCCGTCTTCCTGGCATGGGGTGACCACGGCGGTGTTCGGCAATTGCAGCGTCGGTTTCGCCCCGGTGCGCCCGGGCAACGAACCCTATCTGATCAATTTGATGGAGGGGGTGGAAGACATTCCCGAAACCGTGCTGGCGGAAGGCATCGATTTTCGCTGGGAGAGTTTCCCCGAATATCTGGACGTGCTGGCCTCTACCCCTCGGATCATGGATATTGGCGCCCAGGTGCCTCATGCGACCCTGCGCTATTATGTAATGGGTGAACGGGGCGCCGATTTCGCCGAAAAGCCCGATGCTGCGGAAATCCAGCGCATGGGCGAATTATTGGAGCAATCCCTGGGCGCCGGTGCGCTGGGTTTCACCACCTCGCGCACCGTCAAGCACCGCGCCGCCGACGGCCGTCTGACGCCCAGTTATGGCGCCGAGGAAGCGGAATTAACCGGCCTGGCCCAGGCCATGAAGCGGGCCGGTGCCGGGGTCTTGGAGGTCAATTCCGATTTCGGCGAAGGTGATTTCGCCCGTCTGCGTATGGCAGCCGAGATCGCGGGCCGGCCGCTTTCGGTTTTGCTGGTTCAGGTCGACAAGGCGCCCAATCTTTGGCGCGAAACCCTGGATCAGGTCGGCGAGGCCTGCGCCGACGGCCTGGAGGTCACGGCGCAGGTGGGTAGCCGGCCTATCGGCATGCTGATTGGGCTGGAGGCGACGATGAACCCCTTCACGTCGCATCCCCTGTGGCAGGAAATGGCTGATCTATCCCCCCGGGAACGCTACCAACGTTTGCAGGCGGAGCCCGAACTGCGCCGCCGTCTGGTCGCGGAACGACCAGATGACGCGCATGTGCAATGGATGACGGAGGTATTGCAGCGCGCGTTCGAGCTGGATGACAGCGTCAACTATGAACCGGCGCCGGAGGCGAGCATTGCCGCCAAGGCCAAGGCACTGGGCCGCGACCCGTTTGACCTGGCCCTGGAATTGATGCTGGCCAATGATGGCCAAACCCTGTTGCTGCATCCGTTCGAGAACTATTGCGCCGGCGATCTGGAAGTTGTGAAGGAAATGCTGCTGGACCCGAACACGGTTTGCGGCGTGGCCGATGCAGGCGCCCATGTCGGCATCATCTGCGATGCCTCCTCGCCCACCTCCCTGCTGACCCACTGGGGCCGGGACCGCAGCCGGGGCGACAAACTGCCCCTGGAATTCCTGGTCCGCAAACAGACCAGCGATACGGCGCGGACCTATGGCCTGCTGGACCGGGGCGTCATCGCAACCGGCTACAAGGCGGACCTTAATCTGATCGACTTTGACGCCCTGCGCCTACATCGCCCTGAGCTGGTTTACGACCTGCCGGCGGGCGGCCGCCGGATCATTCAAAAAGCCGACGGTTATCGCCATACCTTCGTCTCGGGTGTTGAAGTGATGCGGGATGGTGAAGCCACCGGCGAATTGCCCGGCCAACTGCTGCGCGGCGCCCAAGCGGCACCGAACTGATTTAAGGCAAGAGAACCTGACCTTCCATCAAGCGGCGGGTGGTCCGGTAGGTGGTGATCCGCTCTACCGTGCTGTCCAGGCCGGCGCTGTTGACCTTGGCGCCGATGGGAATGGCGCCCGACGGGGTGCCCAGGCGGATATCGCCGCTGGCTCCGGGCCGGGTCAGGCGATGCACCAGGCTGCCGGCCAGATTGGCGGCCACGGCCAGGCACATCCCCCCGGTCAAGGGCACGGCCCGGTGCGGCTGCCCCATGGAGATCATGCGCACGGATAGATCCATGGCCGCCGCCCCCAGAGTGGTGCCATCAAGCAGCGGCATAGCGGCGGGCGCTGCCACCACGGCGATCCTGGGGCTGGCCCGCGAGGTGGCGGATATGGCCGCCGCTGTCTCGGCCAGGCCCATGCGTACCCCGGCCAGGGCGCGGATTTCCTCCAGCCGGGCGAGGCCTTCGTCCATGGCTTCCAGCGCGCCGGGCAGTTCCGTGGCCGTCAGACCCAGATCCGTGGCGGCGACAAAGACGCAGGGGGTGGTGGCGTCCATGCAACAGATCTCGATCTCCATGCCATCGGCCAGTTTGATCAGGTCGTTCATCTGGCCGCTGGGTAACAGGGCGCCGGTGCGCGATCCGGCCGGGTCCAGGAAATCCAACCGTATGCGGGCCGCACTGCCCGCCACGCCGGGAATAACAAAATCGCCCCTGGTTTGGGCCTGGCCATTGAGCACCATGAAGCGGCTCTCGAACACCTTGTCCGTGTTGGTGTTGTAGACCCGTACCACGGCCTCGCCGTCAGGCGCGGTGACCAGGCCTTCATCCACCGCAAAGGGTCCGACGACAGAGGACAGGTTGCCGCAGGTGGCGCCATAGTCGACCACTGGCGCGTCGACCACCACCTGGCCAAAGGTGTAATCCACATCGATGCCTGGCCGGGCCGACGGTTCGATCACCACCACTTTCGATAGCGACGATATGCCCCCGCCCAGACCGTCCAACTGCCGGCCATAGGGATCGGGGCTGCCGATGGCGGCCAGGAAAATTTCATTCCGCCCGGCCAGATCGTCCGGCAAATCCCGGCCATGAAAGAACACACCCTTGGAGGTGCCGCCGCGGATGAAAACCGCCGGCACCCGTCTCTGGCTCATGGCTGTTGACTCATGGCCGGTTCATCCCGCAATCAGCCATTGGCGCCTCGCGCTGCGCTGGCGCCCGCGATCTTGCCGAATACCGCGCCCGAAACCAGGCCGGTGCCGCCCGGATAGTTGATATGGAACAGGCCGCCAACCATTTCGCCACAGGCGAACAGCCCCTTGATGGGCCGCCAGTCGGTGCCGATCACGCGGGCGTCCTCGTCAATCTTCAGGCCGCCAAAGGTAAAGGTAACGCCGCCCGTGGCGGAATAGGCCACGAATGGCGGTTGATCCAGGCGGGTCGCCCAGTTGCTTTTTTCAGGCGACAGGCCGGTGGAGGAGAGGCCGTCCTTTTGCGTCGGGTCAAAAGCGTCGTTGGCGCCGGGTGCGGGCACGGCGGCGTTATATTCCTCCAGCGTACGCAGAGCCTGGGCGTGGTCATCCAGTTCCAACTGCGGCACCAGTTCGGCCAGGGTATCGGCCGTGATGGGGTCGGAGGTGTTGTAACGCGGCTCCAACAGATGCACGGTCTGCTGGTCGAAGATCTGCCAGGCCAGGGCGCCGGTTTCCTGCAGGATCCGGCCGCCGTATTTGGCATAGGTGTACATGCCCACGTCCTCGCCCTCGTCCAGGAAGCGTTTGCCCTCGCGGTTGATCATGACGCTGTAGGGGTAGGAGAGGCGGTTGCTGCGGTCCGTGCGCTCGCGGTCGGCAAAGTCCGGCCATTCATTGGAAATCGGCGTGGAATGCCGCCCGCTCCACTGGCCCCACGGCAGGGCGCCAATTTCCAGCGCCATGCGCAGGCCGTCGCCCTGGTTATGGGCGCTGCCGCGCACCTTGGCATGATCCCAGGGCGCGCCCAGATATTGCGCCCGCATCTGGGCATTGGCCTCAAAGCCGCCACAGCCCAAAATCACCGCCGGGGCGCTAATCTCTTCGATGGTCTCGCCGGTATTCGCCAGCACGCCGACAACGGCGCCGTCCTCGTCCTGCAGCAATTCGGTGGCACCGACGCCATAACGAATGGTGACGCCGTTTTCCTCGGACTTCGTGAACCAGGAACTGGACAACCCGACGCCTTCATGCAGGGCGCGGACGATGGCGCCTTTTTGCCATTTCACCCGGTTGCCCACCCGGATGGCGGACAGGCTGACCGCCGGCTCCATGGGGATACCGCCATATTCATGCATCCAGCGGATGGTCTCGTAGGACTTGGAAATCAAAATCTTGGCCAGGGTCTGATCGGTCTTGCCGGCGGTCACCCGCATCAGATCGGCCATCATTTCGTCTTCGGTATAGGTGGGCACTTCCTCGAAAAAATCGGGCAGTTCGTCCTCTGCATTCGGCACCAGGGGCCGCAACGCCTCGCCATCACCATAGGCGATGCGCAACAGGCCGCCGCTGTAATGGGTATTGCCGCCGCGGTCCTTTTCCGGCGCTTTTTCCAGTACCAGCACCCGTTCCGCGCCTTGTTCCCGGGCCGAATTGGCCGCCGCCAGGGCCGCGTTACCGGCCCCTACCACGATGACATCGTAATCTGACATTCGATCGAACTCCCGCTCCAACACTAGAATTTACGCCGCCCCGTACGGGGCCTGACCAGGGCGCATTATGCTGGACGGGGCAGATCTTTGAAAGCGGTGAATAGCTGCTCTAGGCGATCTGACGGGGGAATGATACATACAGCGGCAAGCAATCACCCGGAGGATACATCCATGAGCCGTATGAAATTTGGCGCCTTTCTGGCGCCCCATCACCCGATCGGCGAGAACCCGACCCTGCAGTTCCGCTCGGACCTGGATTTCGTTGCCGATCTCGATCGTCTGGGTTTTGATGAATTCTGGTGCGGCGAGCATCATTCCACCGGTTGGGAAATGATCGCCTCGCCGGAAATGTTCCTGGCCGCCGCCGGCGAACGTACCGCGCGCATCAAATTAGGCACGGGCGTGGTGTCCCTGCCTTATCACCATCCGTTCCTGGTGGCGCAAAACATGGTGCAGCTGGATCATATGACCAACGGCCGGGCGATTTTCGGTTCCGGCCCCGGCGCCCTGCCCTCGGATGCCTATACCATGGGCTTCGACCCGATGACCCTGCGCGACCGCCAGGACGAGGCCATCGGCGTGATCCGCAGGCTGTTGCGCGGCGAGGAACGTTTCAGCCATGACAGCGAATGGTTCACCCTGCGCGAGGCCAAGCTGCATTTGCTGCCCCTGCAGGAAGACATGCCGTTCGCCGTCGCCTCGATGATCAGCCCCTCGGGAATGACCCTGGCCGGAAAATACGGCACCGGCGTCATTTCCATTGGCTCCATGTCCGAGGCGGGCCTACAGGCCCTGCCCACCCAGTGGAGCTTCGCCGAAGACGCCGCCGCCCTGCATGGCAATGCGGTGGACCGCAAGAATTGGCGCGTCGTGATGTCGTGGCATATCGCGGAAACCCGGGAACAGGCCCGCGCCGAGGCCAAGAACGGCCTGCTGCGCTGGCACAATGAATATACCGTCGGCACCTTGATGCGGCCGGGGCTGCAGGCCTTTGACAATCCCGACCAGGCGGTCGATGAAACCGCGTTCGCCGACGGCGCGTCATCGGTGATCGGCACACCGGACGACCTGATTGCCAAGATCCGCGAGATGATAGAGCTGACCGGGGGCTTCGGCACCGTGATCGGCTTTGCCCACGACTGGGCCAACCGCGCGGCCACCTCCCGCAGTTGGGACCTGGTCGCCCGTTATGTCATCCCGGAGATTAACGGCATGCTGGACGCCTATCGCGAATCCCGCCAGTTCGTGGTGGAAAACCGCGAGGTTTTCGAACGCGCCCGCGACGCGATCATGGACAAAATCATGTCCAACGACAAAGCCGCCGCCGCCCTCAAGCTCGGCTCCGACGCTAAACCCGCCATGTCCGCGCATTATGCCCCGGACTTGAACAAGGGAACCGGCGACTAGGGCAATTCCGAATTAATCAGAATCGCGAAGCGATTATAAGTGAATGGAATTGCCCTAGGTGATTGATTCAATTGCTCTATCTTTAACAGCCTGAGCGCATTTTCTTTGAATGCGCTCTCGCGCCGGCATCACCGTCGGCTGGCGGGTCAAGCAAAAAGCAAGACCCGACCCCCATATCTGGTCAAAAATACCCAGCTGGGGGAGGTCGCCAACCAGCTGGGGTGAGTGCTTCAAGAGGAGATGGGATCATCGTGGGCGGCAAAAGTTAACAATCCGTTAATGAGCCCAAAACCAGTGCAAGCCGCCGCGCGCGTGTCCGGGAATTTTGCCCTGGCTTCAGTAACGACTTCCAGTTCCAGCTACTTCCAGTTCCAGCTATCTGGATGGAGCAACAGCCACCTCGCCTCGGCGGATAAAACCTCCGTAGACCCATAGATAAAATCCATGGATGCCCAGGCACCCAAATAGATGGACACGACGACCGTACCCAGCAGAGCGACAATGCGAGACATATAGGCGAAATTGTGCAGGGCACCGCCTTTCATGGACCGTAGTTGTGTTTCTACCTTGCGGGCATCCGCCTGTGACTCCGACCAGGTTAGGTAGGCCTCCATGCGGGCTTTACCGCCCGCGGCCGTGCCGGGAGGCGAACGATCAGGAAACAGCAGGCCCTTCACATATGCCAAACCAATAAGGACAATTATAGCCCCGCCGCCAAGCGACATAACGATATAGAAAATCGTGTTGGCGTGTATTCCTTGCTGGGGTACGCTCCACAGGGCCAAGGGAAAGACCAGAACGATAAGACCCATCAGGGTCATGATACCTTCGATCAAACCAAGGGCTAATTGCGCGACGATGGTTCGCAGGCCATTCGCAGGTCTCACTTTGGAAACTCCATGCTCGATCATATTTCACATTCAGAAATTGCTTGTCCAAGGACAGGCGAAGTGGGCCTGCCCAACAGTCCATACGCCCATCGTAGCACCGCTCCCCAACATCGCAAACCTTCCAAACAGCGGCCAATTGAAGACCCTTTACGCGGCCTCTGGGCCCGCGGCAAACGGCGGCTTCGATTCCTGAACGGGCCATTAAATTGGCTGAAAATCTCGATTTTAAGAGTTCAGCAATTCGTGGTTACAAGGCGGTAGCCAAGATCATACTCATCAAGCTCGAGCAGTTCGGAATATCGCCGCGCCCATGCACCGGAGTTCAAGTCGCCCGCAAGCTTTTTCAACGCCGGGGCAACGTTGTCCAGCGCCCAGAAGCAGGAAATGGCGGCCCGGATTTTAGCATCAAGATAGGCCTCGGGCCGTCGCCAATAGGCGCCCAGGAAACCGTCGGTACAGTCATGCGGTATCGGAACGGGCGTCGTCTCCACCGGCCCAAGCCACGCTTCATAATCCGTCATCCTTGGCATTTGCCCTTCGTCCAACGTCACAAGCTGTGGAATATAGTCGGCAAGCCAGTGGCCCCGATGCAAAGGGTCGAATGTCAGTATGACGACTCGGCCCCGCGTCACACGGCGCATCTCTTTCAGGCCTTTCTCCTTGTCAGCCCAATGATGCACGGTCAGGATCGCCGTCGACGCATCAAAGGAATTGTCGTCGAAAGGCAGGTTTTCGGCGTAACCCTGCATAACCGGAGCCGCCGAGGCACTGCGCTGCCGGATCATTTCGCTTGAAGGCTCGATGGCCGTGACTGATCTGTCGGCCGGCTCGTACGAGCCCGTTCCAGCGCCAACATTCAAAATAGTCTTGGCGGTTCCCAGAGCGTTCGAGATCACCATTCCAATCCGGGAGTCAGGTTTCCTGAGATCAGAATAATTGACGCCGATCGTATCGTAAGAAGTGCGCATGGTGCCTCGTAACATATTGCGGCAGTTTTTGTCAGTAGAGGCCTGCTTTGTCTGCAAAGCCAAACAAAGGGGACGCTATCCTTCGCGCAAGAAAATAGGAAGAAAAGGGAAGAGTCCCCTTTGTTTCATTTAGATATGGGCTTGGCCTTGTGGTCCATAGCCGCCTGAAAGGGTGTCGGTGTGGCCCATTGCGCTAACTTTCGTTAACGTGACAGTGCCATCTCAAGGTCCATAGCCAGTACGTTGTTCATCCCAAATCCTTTCAGATTCGTAGATCGCGTCAACACAGGCCTGCCATGACAAGGAGCCCTGCGCATGACCTTTCGCCTCGCATTCTCCGCCCGCGAAGCCGCCAGTTGTCATCTGGCAGGCCGCCAGCAAGCCGGCCAGCGCAATGATGATCGATAATCGGCATCGTGTCATTTCAATCTCCCAAATGCGCGGATGTCAAGAACGTCTGAAAAATTGCAGTTTGCTTTGGATAACTGTGCAAACTGGTCCTGATTTAACAACTATTATACCACCCGTGTGGTCAAGCACGGGGACACAATCCCGTGTCTGTCAATCGCCGGCTATCACTCCGAAAAAAGCTGCACCCCCTGTTGGAGGCCCTGCACGAACGCCTGGCGTCCGTGGTGATCGAATGCCTGCCCTGGTCAGAGGCCATCCGCCGCTATGACCGCCCGGAAACCCTGTTCTATCTGGACCCGCCCTATTGGGGCTCCGAGGGCGACTACGGCAAGGATCTGTTCGCGCGGGAGGATTTCACCGCCCTGGCCGCCCAACTGGCCGCCATCAAGGGCCAATTCATCCTATCCATCAACGACACCCCCGAGATCCGCCAGATCTTCCTGCCCTTCACCATAGAGCCCGTCGAAACTACCTACACCATCGCCGGCAACAACAAGGCCAAAAAGGCCGGCGAGTTGATTATCACGGGGCATGCATAAATGTCCGTTTGCGAACAGGGGAATCCAAATGAGTGAGGTTCTCAGCAAAAGCGGCAGTTCGGCGTCACTTCGCTTCTTGCTGATAAGGTTTCCCAGCACGGTAAAGGGAAAGCCTGGACTGAACATCGGCGATGGCATCGTCGGTGCCGCCTTCCGATCTCAGCTCGACGATGGCCCGTTCCTGGGTTGCCACAGCGTCAAAAAATTGTCCCGCACGCGCATAGGCGGCGGCCAAGGTATCCAGTTCGGCGCTCAAATTACTCAAACTCACCGCCCTTCGCGCCAGAGAAATTGCCCGCTCTCCATCCCATATTGGTGCAGACGGTGCCGTCGCAAGCAGCCATGCGAGGCTATTGTAGCCCCTGGCCTCATCCGGTTTCAGGCGGATAGCTTGGTCATAGTCGTGGATCGCACGGGCGTATTGGCTCTTGGTGGAGAACTCAACGCCTCGGTTGTAGTAAGCCTCGCCATCATCCGGTTTCAGGCGGATGGCTTCGCTATAATCCCAGATTGCAAGGTCGGACTGGCCTTTGATGGAGTACGCCACGCCCCGGTTGTAGTATGCCATGCTGTAATCCGGGTTTAGGCGGATGGCATCATCGTAGTCACGAATTGCAAGGTCGAACTGGCCTCTGTCTTGGTTCACCATGCCTCGGAAATAGTAGGTACTGGCTTTATTCGGTCTCAGGCTGATGGCTTCGTCCAAGTCCCTGACTGCAAGATCGAATTGGCCTTTGGCATGGTACCCAAGACCCCGATTGTTATAGGTCCGGGCTTCCGGTTTCAAGCGAATGGCTTCGCCAAAGTCCCGGATCGCGCGATCGCATTGGCCTCCTTGGAGGTACGCGTTGCCCCGGTTGTAGTAGGTAGTCGGGTAATATTCTTCCCTCAAATCACCTGAGTTCAGCAGCCATGTACAAGCACCTATTCGGCGGTCTGGATCGGCATAGGCGGTCGCGCACCATTTGGCATTGGTCTCATGATCGACCTCCTGTGCCACACCAAACGTTGTTGTCAAAACACTAATCATCGCCACGGCGCCAAAGACAACTACACGCCATCGCCGCATTTTCATCATATTCGGTCCACCGGCAACAACCATACGCCCCATCGTAGCACCGCCCCCCGCCACCGCAACCCATCCGAATAACGGCCCATTAAAGACCCTTTAAGCGGCCCTTAAACAGATCGCCATGGCGCGCTCAGCGCCGCCACCCGCGCGTGGCGCCCACCATGTACAACCATTCCCATCCCTGCGAGACTACGCCGGCAACAAACCCAGGAGCGCGCGGCGGCCCCCCAATCCCGGCCCCAGCCACCGCCAGGACTCGACATGGCCAACGAAGAACATCTCTACAAGTTCAATGAAATGAGCATTGCAGATTGGAATGAATGGCGCGAAGCGAACCCAGACGTCGTTCCGGACCTTTCTGGAGGGCGATTCCAAGCAGAGCACCTCCATCAAAGAAATCTCCATAATGCCCTCCTCACAAAGGTAACAATCTTGGGGAAAAACCTCGTTGGGGCTCTCATCAAAGGAGCCGACCTCAAAGGTGTCGACCTCACAGGTGTCGATCTCACAGCTGTCGACCTCACAGGGGCCGCCCTCAAAGGCGCCAATTTATCGGGCGCAAATATCAAGAATGCAAATTTTTTCAGAGCCAAGCTCAGTTCGACGAAATTCGAGGGCGTCGTCAATGCCAGCAAGGCTAAGTCTCTCGAAATGGCAATCCAAAGCGCAGAACTCATTGATGGCGGGTTCATATCTGTGAAGCGAACCTTTTGTGATCGATGGCTGAATTGGGAAATAATCGGCCTGGCTGGCCGGTTGCCGCTGTTCGCGGCGTCTTACTCGGCGCTCATTTTGATACCTTTGTTCTTCTACGGTTTGGCGTTTTACAACAGCAAGGTTCAACATATGTTGGATTGGGCCGGCTCGGTTGCCGAGCCTGATCCCAACTACAATTTCGCGAAGATTGCTCTCGAAACGCTCCATCAGCAGCCGATCCCCAGCCATTCATTCGTCTTCATCGTATCGACTGTCGTTTTAGCGTTCGCGGCTACGATCTACACTTTTGCCTGTCCTTCGCGGGTCAAGGAGTTCACCCAAGAGGTCTGGGTGTATCAATTCGGCAATGCACTGATTCAATATTGGCCGTACGCCTGGAAGTATGAAAATTTACGGATTGCTTGCGCCGTCTGCTATCTCTTTGGTGGCGGCGGCGTCGCATTGGTCATCTTGATAAAGGTTTCTAGGGCGGCGACGTTCATCTGGAACAACTCGAACCTTCCCTGGTTCCTGAGTTGAGGGCTTCGGTTGGCTTTCAAACGGAATTTCGACGGCCACTTCGGTAAAAGTGCCAAGCATCAAAACCAAGTGTCGTTTTTTCAAAACCATCTGTCGCGCTACAACAAGCATTTGATTTGCTGCAAAAGATTTTTGCTGCATAAATGGCTAAGGCGACAGTGCATTCTCTCGCATCCGGTAACAAGCAGATGGTGCGCCCGGCTGGACTCGAACCAGCGACCCCTTGATTAGGAATCAAGTGCTCTATCCTGCTGAGCTACGGGCGCACGGGGTGGTCATACATTCAGGACCGGTGGCAGGGTGATAGCACATTTGGCGCGGGCCGTGAAAGTGTTGTGGCGGCAGCCATGGCCCCTGACGCCCCGCTTGTACCCTGGCGGGGCAGGCGATAAATTGGTCCCAGTATTCGCTCCATTATTCGCTGCGGCCTTCGCCCCTACCGTCACCCATCGTGTTGTTGAGGAACCGGACATGAGTGCCAATCCATTCGAGACTGATCTGCCCATCACGGCGGCCAACTATCAGGCACTCTCGCCGTTGAGCTTTCTGGCCAAGACCGCCTTTACCTTTCCCGACCACCCCTCGGTCATTGATGGCGCGGCGCGCTATACCTGGGCGGAAACCCACCGCCGCTGTCTGCGCCTGGCCTCGGCCCTGGCCAAAAAGGGTATCGGCAAGGGCGACACGGTATCTGTGATGGCGCCGAACGTAACGGCGGCGTTCGAGGCCACCTTCGGGGTGCCCATGCAGGGCGCGGTGTTGAACGCCCTGAACTATCGCCTGAACGCGGTGGAGATCGCCTTCATCCTGGATCACGGCGAATGCAAATTGTTGATCACCGATACGGAATTCAGCCCCATCATTGAAGCGGCGTTGAAGCTGGTCAAGCACCGCCCCCTGGTCATCGATATCGAGGACCCGGCCGGGCCGGGGGGCAAATCCCTGGGCGAGATGAATTACGAGGCGTTTCTGGAAACCGGCGATCCCGATTATGTCTGGTCCCCGCCGGGGGACGAATGGGACGCCATCTCGTTGAACTATACCTCCGGCACCACGGGCAATCCCAAGGGCGTGGTCTATTGCCATCGCGGCACCTATCTGAACGCCATGGGCAACATCGTGGCCTGGAACCTGCCCGCCCATCCGGTCTATTTGTGGACCCTGCCCATGTTCCATTGCAACGGCTGGTGCTTTGCCTGGTCCATCACCGCCATTGCCGGCACCCATGTCTGCCTGCGCGCCGTCGCCCCTGGCGCGATCTATGATGCCATCGCCGATCATGGGGTCACCCATATGTGCGGCGCGCCCATCGTCATGCAGGTCATTGCCGGCGCCAGCGATGCGGAAAAACGCGCACTGCCCCATACCGTCAACATGTTCACCGCCGCCGCCCCGCCGCCCGCGGCGGTGTTGGAAGACATGGCGCGCCAGGGTTTCAACGTCACCCATGTCTATGGCCTGACGGAGGTCTATGGCCCCTGCGTGGTCAGCGCCTGGAAAGCGGAATGGGACGAGCTGTCGATCAGTGAACAATCCCGCCTGAAGGCGCGCCAGGGCGTGGCCTATCAGGTGCAGGAGGGTTTGATGGTGGCCGATCCGGAAACCCTGGCGCCGGTGCCCATGGACGGCGAAAGCATGGGCGAGGTGTTCATGCGCGGCAACGTCACCATGAAGGGCTATCTGAAAAACCCCAAGGCCACCCAGGAGGCCTTTGCGGGGGGCTGGTTCCATACCGGCGATCTAGGCGTCTGGCATCCGGACGGCTATGTGGAATTAAAGGACCGTTCCAAGGACATCATCATTTCCGGGGGCGAGAATATCTCCTCCATCGAGGTCGAGGATGTTTTGTATTCCAACCCAAAGGTAGCGGCGGTGGCGGTGGTGGCCAAGCCGGACGAGAAATGGGGCGAGACCCCGACCGCGTTCATCGAACTAAAACCCGGCGCCGAGGCCACGGCCCGGGAAATCATCGATTATTGCCGCGAAAACCTGGCCCATTATAAATGCCCGCGCGAGGTGATCTTCACCGATCTGCCGAAAACCTCGACCGGCAAGATCCAGAAATTCGTGCTGCGCGACCGGATCAAGGCGGCGGCGTCATAGGCGCCCCCTACACCGGGCCCCCTTTTATGGGCGCGCCTTACACAGGTACGGGGCGCATCGGCGACAGCGCCTTGGCGGCCCGCCTGCGGCGGGAGCTGCGGGGCGAGGTGCTGTTCGATAGCGCCTCGCGGGGGCGCTATTCCACCGATGCCTCGATCTATCAAATCGAACCCATCGGCGTGGTGGTGCCCCATGACGAGGCGGACGTGGTGCGCGCCATCCAGATTGCGGCGGACGAGGGCATTCCCATCCTGCCACGGGGCGGCGGCACCTCGCAGTGCGGCCAGACCGTGGGCGAGGCCCTGGTGCTGGATGTCTCGAAAAACCTGGCTGGCGTGATTGCCCTGGATGTGGAGAACCGCCGCGTCACGGTACAGCCGGGCCTGGTGCTGGATCAATTGAACGCCTATTTGCGGCCCCATGGTTTGTATTTTCCGGTCGACGTCTCCACCTCGTCCCGGGCCACCATCGGCGGCATGACCGGCAACAATTCCTGCGGCGCGCGCTCTATCCGCTATGGCCGCATGGTGGAAAATGTCCACGCCATCGACGCCCTGCTGGCGGATGGCGGCAAGCTGCATTTCGGCCCCGTGCCCGGCGACTTTCAGGCTGCGGATATACCGCAACGATACCGCGATATTGTCACCCCCTTGTTGGACCTGGGCCGGCGGGAAGCAGCCGAGATCGCGGCCCGCTTTCCTGCTGTGCAGCGCCGCGTGGGCGGCTATAACATCGATGCCCTGGTGCCGGGCGCCGGCTCGGAAAATCTGGCCCATCTGCTGGTCGGCTCGGAAGGGACGCTGGCCTTTTCCACGGCGATTGAATTGAACCTGGCGCCGATCCCGTCCAACAAAGTGCTGGGCATCTGCCATTTCCCGGAATTTTATGCGGCCATGGACGCGACCCGGCATATCGTCAAGCTGGGGCCGGCGGCGGTGGAACTGGTGGACCGCACCATGATCGACCTGGCCCGCGAGATCGAGATCTTCCGCCCCACCATCGAACGCTTTGTCGAGGGGGAGCCCGCCGCCCTGCTGCTGGTGGAATTCGCCGGCGAGGATGGCGACGAGCAGCTGCGCAAGTTGCGGCAACTGGTGGAACTGATGGGCGACCTGGGCTTTCCCGGCGCCGTTGTCGAGGCGATCGATCCCGGCTTCCAACGGGATGTCTGGGAAGTGCGCAAGTCCGGTCTGAACATCATGATGTCCATGAAGGGCGACGGCAAACCGATTTCGTTTATTGAAGACTGCGCCGTGCGCCTGGAAGATCTGGCCGAATACACCGACCGTCTGACAAAAATTTTTACCAAGCATGGCACTACGGGCACCTGGTACGCCCATGCCTCGGTCGGTTGCCTGCATGTCCGCCCCGTGGTCAATCTGAAGGCGGCGGACGGCGCCGTAAAGATGCGCGCCATGGCCGAGGAAGCCTTCGCCATGGTGCGGGAATACAAGGGCTCTCATTCCGGCGAACATGGCGATGGTCTGGTCCGCTCTGAATTTCATCTGCCCATGTTCGGCCAGCGCATGGTGGATAATTTCGCCGAGGTGAAACAGATCCTCGACCCCAAGGGCCTGTTCAATCCGGGCAAAATCGTCGCGCCGCCGAAAATGGACGACCGCCGGTTGTTCCGCTTCAAGCCGGGTTATCAAACCGAAGCATTGGAGACCGGCCTGGACTGGTCAGCCTGGGGCGGCTTTGCCGGCGCGGTGGAGATGTGCAACAACAATGGCGCCTGCCGCAAATTAGGTCTGGCCGGCGTCATGTGCCCGTCGTTTCAGGTCACCAGGGACGAGGCCCATGTCACCCGTGGCCGGGCCAATCTGTTGCGCCTGGGAATCTCGGGACAGTTGGGCCCGGACGCCCTGCATTCAGACGCCATGGCCGAGGCCATGTCCCTATGCGTCGGCTGCAAGGGCTGCAAGCGGGAATGCCCGGTCGGCGTCGATATGGCGGCCATGAAGATCGAAGTGCAATACCAGCGCGCCAAACGCTCTGGGCTTTCCTGGCATGACCGTCTGGTGGCCTACCTGCCGCGCTATGCCCCCTGGGCCGCGCGTCTGGCGCCGCTGCTGAACCTGCGCGACCAATTGCCCGGTCTGGCCTGGTTGAGCGAAAAACTGTTTGGCTTCACCGCGAAGCGGGCCTTGCCGAAATGGCGCGGCGATACCTTCCAGCCGGCGGAAAACGCGTTCGGGCCATCGGACGGGCCGGAAGTCGTGCTGTTCGCCGATACCTTTAATACCGCCTTCGAGGCCGAGAACCTGCACGCCGCCATTGCCGTCCTGACGGCCGCGGGCCGGCGCGTTCATATCGCCCAGGCGCCGAATGGCGGCCGGCGGCTTTGTTGCGGCCGCACCTTTCTCTCCGCCGGTCTGGTGGATCAGGCGCGGGAAGAATTGGCCCGCACGGTTGCCGCCCTCGCTCCCTTTGTTGCCCGTGGCCTGCCCGTGTTGGGATTGGAGCCATCCTGCCTGTTGACCCTGCGCGACGAACTGCTGGCTGTGCTGCCGGGCAGAGAGTCGGAGGACGTGGCGAAAAACGCCATGTTGTTGGAAGAATATCTGGCGGGGGAACATCTTGCGGGCCGTCTGGATTTGAAGTTGGATGGGGGAGAAAAGGGCAAGGTGCTGATGCATGGCCATTGCCACCAAAAGGCGCACCAGACCATGACGGCCATGACCACGACCCTGGGCCTGTTACCGGATGTGGATGTGGAAACCGTGGCTTCCAGTTGCTGTGGCATGGCTGGCGCCTTCGGCTACGGCGCCGATACCTACGACACCTCCATCGCCATGGGCGAGGCGGCGCTGTTACCTGCGGTGCGGGCGGCGGCACCCGTAACCACGATCATCGCCAACGGCACCTCCTGCCGCCAGCAGATCAAACATGGCAGCGGGCGCGATGCGGTACATATGGTGCAATTATTGCGCCGGGCCCTGGGGTGAGCCGGGGATGAGCCGGCGAATTTCCAGGATAGGGCCGCCGGACCGCGTGGGGGCTGTGATTATTTCAATCACGGCGAGATTAGGCTACCCTCGGCAAAGATCTAAAAACAGCCTGTGAAAATGCCAGAAAAACCATACTTCGCCATTATGCGATATGCCCGCCTGCTAATTATCATATTGGCCTGCGGCATATTTGTCAGCGCGATGGCGATCGTCGTGCAAGGCTGGTTCTTCGGCTTCAGGAACGTCACTGCCGTAACGGTTATGCCGGCATTTATATACGGCGTTCTTGCGGCGTCGGTCATCGTTTTCCTTATCAATAGAAACAAGGAAAACCTGCTGAAGCGCCTAAGAGTGGAAACGGCAATTTCCACGAAATTGCGGGAAGAAATCGAGGAACGCGCCCGTATTGACCTCGCCTTGAAGGAGAGCGAGCAAAGGTATCGGCGAATTTTAGACAATATGCAGGATACCTACTATCGGGTCGATATGGACGGCCTAGTCGTGATGGCCTCGCCCGCCGCATCCGCTCTTTTGGGCTACGATATACCCGAGCTGATCGGCAGAAAATTCGCCGATCTTTATGTCGATCCAACCAGACATGAAGACTTTCTGCGGCAACTTGCGGAAAACAATGAAAAGGTTGGGCAATTCGAATTGGCCTTGCGGCGTAAGGACGGCAATGAGGTCCTGGTTTCGAGCAACGGCCAGTATTGGCGGAATGAAGGCGGCAATGTTGCCGGTATCGAAGGAACCATTCGCGACATCACCGCGCGTAGGCGGGCCGAGGATGCCTTGCGCGACCGGGAGGAGCGGCTTGTCGAAGCCCAACGGATCGCCCGGATCGGATCGTGGCAGTTTGATCTAACGGACGATATCCTCACCTGGTCGGACCAGATCTACCGGCTTTTCGAAGTCGATTCGGCGCATTTTACCGCCTCGAACAAGGCCTTCCAGGACGCCGTCCACCCCGATGACCGGGAAATGGTCGAGCAGGCCTATACGGCCTCCCTCTCCAGCCACTCACCCTATGAGATTACCCACCGCTTCCTAATGAAGGACGGCCGCATCAAATGGGTGCAGGCGCGCTACGAGATGGACTTCGATGCGGATGGCAAGCCGCTGCGGTCGCACGGCACCGTGCAGGACATTACCGAGCGTGTACAAACGGAGGAAGCGGTACGGATCCGTGACGACTGGTTGCGTGCGATCCTGGAAAATTCACTGACCGAGATCATCCTAAAGGACGCCGAAGGGCGAATCCTCGCTGTCAGCCGCAGTGTGGCGGACGTCCATGGTTTGGAAAGAGAAGATTTTATCGGCCGTACCAGCGCCGATTTCCTGTCCAGCGACATCGCGGAAGAAAACATGAAAGCCGACCGCAGGGTGGTCGAGACCGGTGAGCCGACGCAACGGGAGGTCGCCGAAGAGGTCAATGGCGCCGTGCGCTATTTGCTGAATGCAAAATTTCCGCTTCGGAACAAAGATGGCAAGATCACCGGCGTTTGTAGCATGACCAGCAATATCACGGAAATGAAGCAGGCAGAGCAACAGTTGCGCCAAGCCCAGAAGATGGAGGCGGTCGGCCAGCTTACGGGCGGCGTGGCCCATGACTTCAACAATTTACTGGCCGCCATCATCGGCAATCTTGATCTGATAGAAGAGAGCAGCATTACGGATGAGTTTGACAGGGAAAGTATCGCCACCGCCCTCCGGGCCGCACTTAGAGGCGCAGAGCTAACCCATCGCCTGCTGGCCTTCTCGCGGCAACAGGAACTGGACGCCAAGACGACCGAGATCAACAAGATGCTGCCGCAGTTTCGCCAACTGGCCCAGCGTACCATTGGCGCGGATATCGCCATCGAGATGAATCTGGCGGCCGATTTATGGCCGACCATGGTCGATGTCGGGCAGTTGGAAAACGCCCTTCTGAACCTTGCCATAAACGCCCGCGACGCCATGCCCGATGGTGGCCGGTTGACCATTGAAACTGCCAACCGGGTTCTGGCGCCTGCTGACACGGCAGGGAACGAGGATCTGGTGCCCGGCGATTATGTGATGATCGCCATCAGCGACAACGGCACCGGGATGCCGGCGGAAGTGCGGGAGCGTGTGTTCGAGCCCTTTTTTACGACCAAGGACGTCGGCAAGGGCACCGGTCTGGGCTTGAGCATGGTCTTTGGCTTCGCCAAGCAATCGGGGGGCCACGTTTCAATTTACAGCAAGGAGGAAGAGGGCACGACGGTCAGGATTTATCTGCCCAGGGCCGATGATCCGACGAGCGCCAAAAGCCCCATCGCTCGATCGCTCAAGGACCGGCCAACGGGCGACGAAACGGTCCTTGTGGTCGAGGACGACAAGGCTGTCCGTGATTATCTGGTAATCGTGCTCAGCCGGCTCGGCTATACCGTCCTGGAGGCGGTGAACGGACCGATGGCGTTGGAGGTCATGGCGGCTACCGATGCGATCCATCTATTGTTGACCGATGTGATTCTGCCAGGGGGAATGAACGGGCGCGATGTCGCCATCGCCTTCCGCGAGCGCTTTCCGGCGGCCGGCGTGATTTATTCATCGGGCTACACGCGGGAGATCCTCAATCGCCGCGGCCAGCTCGAACAAGGCGTCGTGCTCATGAACAAGCCCTATCAGACCCAGGCCCTGGCGCAACGGGTACGGGAGGTCCTGGATGGCCAAATTTGAGGGATCAGAATATCCCGGAACTGCTCTAGGGGCGGCGGACAAATGAAAGCGCGGATTCTGATCATTGACGACGATGATCTGGTGCGCGCCACGCTTTCCCGCACGCTCACGACGGCGGGCTACCATGTGATCGAGGCGCAGAATGGAAACGAGGGCCTGCGGAAGTTTGCAGCCGGCAACATCGATCTGGTGATCACCGATATTCTGATGCCTGAAAAGGAAGGCTTGGAAACAATCCAGGAACTGCGCCAGGCGGATGCCGACATCAAGGTCATCGCGATCTCCGGCGGCGACCGCTCCGGCAACCTGAGTTATCTTGGCATGGCCGCTGCGTTGGGGGCTGACAATGTTCTCGCCAAACCCTACCGGCGCCAGGAATTGTTGACCATGCTCGATGCCGTCCTGAAAGCCTGAGCGCATCCGTATAGACGACGTATAGACAAAATGGACCTGGCCTCA
This sequence comes from Alphaproteobacteria bacterium, assembly GCA_016776605.1. Lineage (GTDB taxonomy): Bacteria > Pseudomonadota > Alphaproteobacteria. The sequence continues at coordinate 84,757 of JADHTB010000003.1, forward strand.
TTTGATATTTCCAGCAGCACACGACGTGATCGCGAGAATGTCATTACCGCGCAACCTTGAAATCGTTCAAGGTTGATGCTTCGGATTTGCAAAATCAGGATCCATGACAATGAAGCGAACGATGATGATGGCCTTGATGGCCGGGTTATTCTGTCTTGCCGCAACGGCGCATGCCGCCGCCGCGACGTCCGGGATGACGGCGAAGCGTATCAACGTAACCGGCGAAATCGTTGATACCTGGTGCTATGTGACCGAGATTATGTACGCCCTGGGTACCGCACACCATCAATGCGCCGTTTGGTGTGCGGCGGGTGGAATTCCGGTCAGTATCCTAGGCGATGACGGCAAGGTCTATGTCGTCCTCAAACTCGAAGACGACGGCACCAACGTGGCCAATCCCGCGATCCTTAAAATCCAGACCCACAGGGTCACCGTCAACGGCGATCTTTTCGAGCGCGACGGTGTCAAATATTTGTTTGTCACCCAGGTGGCCGATGACAAGGGCGTCGTCAATCTGACCCATGCCGAAAATGGCATTCAGCCGTTTGGAGAATGACCATGAAAACCATTGCAATTATCTTCGCGCTTGCCGTCATGGCATTCGCCCCGGCGGCCTTCGCGGCCGAGGAATGGGGGATCGACGGTGAGAAAAAGGCCCGCTTCGAGGCCAAGGTTGTGGACATCGCATGCGAACTATCCGGCAATTGCCCAGCCAATTGTGGTGGCGGCAAGCGTCAGCTCGGCCTGCTTCGCGATGATGGGAGGCTTTTGCTGGTGGCCAAGAATTTCGATATTTTCGCCGGCGGCACCGTCGACCTTCTTGGGTTTTGCGGCCAGCGGATCGTCGCCGATGGGCTATTGATCAAGACCGCGAAAATGCCCCTGTTCGCATTACAATTTAGCCGCCTGGCGCCGGATGGGAAGTGGCGCCGCGCCAATAAGTTCACCACGGAATGGTCAAGTTCCAACGGTGGCAAAGAAGGCTCGCAATGGTTCCGACATGACGCCCGCATCAAGAACGAGATTGCCGCCAACGGCGTTTTCGGCATCCCCGGCCTTAAACCCAGCAAGGAATAATGCGCTTGTACGGCAACATCGTCGGGGGCGCGGTGGCGGGACGAACACTTGCCGCTATCGTGGTTTTGGCGGCCTTGGCAATATCCGCGCCATCGGATGCCCATGGGCTAGAGCATTTCCGGGGTATTCTGAACCATTTGACCGCTCACCAAGGCCCCGTGGGTAGGCGCATTGCGCAGCGCGATGTCATGCATCGGGCAAGCGGCGCAACGCACCAGAATGGCTTAGGGGCGCCATCAAATGGACCAGACTATCCCGGAAATGCTCTAGCGTCCGAAAGCCCACCACCAGCCGGTTTGTCCGCTCTGTTCGGCGGGCCGTTCTCGTTGATGGACCATTCCGGCAGGCCGCGGACGGATAAGGATTTTCCGGGTAAATTTCTGCTTATCAATTTCGGCTACACCCGCTGTCCCGATATCTGCCCCCTTGATCTATCGACCCTGGCCGCGGCCCTGGACATGCTGGAACAGGCTGGCGAACGGGTTCAGCCGCTTTTCATCACGATCGATCCGGCCCGGGATAAACCGGCGGTTTTGCAGGGATATGTCTTTAAATTCCATCCGCGCCTGATTGGTTTGGGCGGATCCGAGGCGCAGATCAGCCGCGTGGCGAAAGCCTACCGGGTTCACCGTAGCAAGGTGATGGTTGATGACGCCCCACCGCAAGATTATATGGCCAGCCACTCGTCATTGACCTTTTTGATGGCCCCGAACGGAAGTTTCGTGACCATGTTTCCCCATGGCACCAAGCCGGAATTCATGGCCGACGCCATTCGCCGCTATATACTCAAGTGAGGCTCCGCTAGAGCTGCTCCAATTAATTGAAAATTGCTCAGATCTTTAGAATTAGAGCAATTTTTTCCAATCACTTAGAATCGCTTTGCGATTCTCATTAGTTCGGAATTGCTCTAGGCGGGGTATTCGATATTGCGGCGGGCCGCCATATTGTGGCCCATATTCGCCATGTCATCGACGGTAAAATAACGCCGGGCCAGGGGCAGGACTATATTGTTTTCCCAGATAATGTGCCGCCGTTGGGTTTCCACGAAACGGGCAGCGGAGGCTTCGAAAAGCTCGCCTTCACGCACCGCGCCGCCCGCCAATAAATTATCAAGGCCCGCCGTAACAGGCGGCAACAGTGCGAAATCTTCCACATGCTCCTGGCGCAGAGTGGCGAGAATCTGCCCCGTTTCGCCGTCTCCCGGACAGCGCTGTTCGAGACAGGGGAACAGATCCTCTTCCTCGTCGGCAATATGTATCGGTAATTCGTCAACCAGATAGGTGCGGACGACCGCCACGTCGGAGCCATTGTCCTCGGCAAGTGGCGATACGAAAAGCCCCTCGATCAAAAGACGGTCCATTGCGGCGACAACCTGACGCAGTCTGTAGTGATCAGCGAAGATATACTCAATGGGTTCGCGCAAAAGGTTCTCGGGAATTAATTCCAGAGACAACGGCTCACGCTTGCGCAATCTTGATGTTCTTGGATCCGCCGCCAAAACCGACACCTCCCTAATGCGTATTGAAGGTAGTTGGTGACGCGGGGTGGCGCCTTGACCAGCGTCAAAGATACGGGCATGGGCCCGCCGGCCTAACCTACCAGCCAGGGCTCTCGCTCCAAATGGCGCAGGGCTACGAAGGCGAGGCCTTTATCTCCGCCTATGGCGCCACAATAGCAGGCCGGGCAGGCGGCCTGTGCAAAGGCCTGGGCCATGTCCCGGGCGCCATGTTGGCCCTCGCCGGCAAATAGGCCGACGCCAAGCAATGGCCCAGGGTGAGAGGCCAGGACCGCATGCAAACGAGGCGGCTGATCCAGGAACGCAACCTCGACACTGGCGAATTTTTTCTGGGCGGCGATCCGGCTTTGGTGCAAGCGGGTCGTCTGGGCCGAGTCCGTATCCCGCAGGGAGCCGTGGCCGATCAACAACAGATGGCTGTCCGCGACCGGCCAGGATGCTGTCTTGGCGGCGTCCTCGCCACGCTTGGCAAGCAGATCCGCCAGCTCCGGACTGTAGCCAAGCGGCGGGTACAACAATGGCCGCTCGATCCAGGGGATTTCCGCCAAGGCCACGGCCAGGCGCTTGCGAAAGGTCACGCCGCCACTCATCAAGAACGGCAGCAGGCGGATCGATCCCCCGTTGGCCCCCTGGGCCGCACGGGCGGCGTCGGCCAAACTGGGCCTGCCGTGCAGCACGGCCGCCTTGACGTCGGCAAAGATGCCCTGCTCCGCCAGTTCCGCGACAAAACGGTGCAGGGGCACATCACCCGCCTGGCTACCCGTGCCATGCCCTACGACGATCAACAGGCTTTCAGCCAGCGACGCGTGCCCACTGCTGTGGGTGCCCTTAATGGGAGGTTCCGGCGGAAAAAGTGATCTTATTGTAGACATTGTACTTGCCAGACGGCTTCACCATGGGGATGCGCTTCACTTCCTGCAAAGTTTTAGCATCATAGACGACCAAGGCTCCCTCCATATCCCAAATCGATACCAGCGCATGACTGCCATTGCGGGTAAACTCCACATGGGCGGCGGTCTTGCCCGGCGCCGGACGCAGGGTTTTGACGATCTCCAGGCTGCGCTTGTCAATAATATGTATCAAATCGCGGTGCGGACCAAAAAATACGTCAACCCAGGCATAGGGGCTGTTTTCATGACTGCGCATGAAAAAGCCGGGGCCTTTGGTTTTGATGCTTTTGATCACCTTCCATTCTTGCATGTCGATCACGGAAACCCGGCCGCCCCGCAGATGCGGTGTCGCCATGACGGGCCGGCCCTGCCATTGCCAGGTGATGCCGGAACCAAGATGCGGCAGACCGGGCAGACCGACCGTACGGATCGGCCGGCCAACATTCAGGTTCACGACCACGCCGCTGGTGCCGTCCCGGGACGAGCCCATCAGGTTGCGGTATTCGGGATCGAAAAAGAAATCATCCAGGGGTTCATCCACCATGATCCGGCGCAGGGCGAACAGGCCCTTATTGTCGCTCAAGCTTTCCTCGTGGCCTTCTTCGTTACTATGGGCCAGACCGGCGACGATGGCCGGCGCATTGGGATCGGTGGAAATCTCCCAGATCTCTGGCACGTCCTTCAGGGCAGCAATGAAGGAATTGCGCGGCCGGGCCTGATAAATGGCCGAGACACGGGAAGATTTCTTCTTGCGCCAATCAACCGCCCGTATCACTTTCAGCAGGGTAAGATCATAGGCGTCGAACAGGACGATGGAATGCGGCAGATAATTCGCCGCGGCCAGATACTTGCCGTCGGCGGATATGGCGATGTTGCGCATGTTGATGCCGGCACGAATCTCAGCCACCATGCGGAAAGTATGCAGATCGTACTTGGAGATCCAGCCATCGCGGGAGCCGAAATAGACAAAGCGGCCATCCGGTGAAAATTTCGGCCCGCCGTGCAGGGCAAAGCGGCTTTTAAAGCGGTGCAAAACCTCGAATTTATCGCCATCCAGAATGCTGACATGATGATCGCCCGCTTCCACCACCACGAACAGGTTCAACGGGTCGGCCTGAAAGACCAATTTGTCCGGCAGCTTCAGGGCAACGCGGTCCAGCACCCGGCTCGCCTCGATCTGGGGCGCAAGCCAGATCGGTTGCTCCGGCAAGGGGGTATAGATCAATTTTACCAGGGCGGCTATTTCATCAGGCTTCAGAATATCGCCAAAGCCCGACATTTGGGTGGCGATGCGGCCCGCGGAAATCACCTTGACCGCCTTGGGCTGGCGTAACCGCTGTAAACTCTCCGGCAACAGCGCCGGTCCACTTTGCCCCAGGCGATCGATGCCATGACAACTGGCGCAATGCTTGGCGTAGAGCGCTGTTGCATCTCCCGCTATTGCGGCAAAGACCGGCGTTAGGGCCAAGACCAATGGCAAGACGATTTTACAGGCCCAGCGCACGTTGCGTCTCCCGTGTGTAGGGGGTCACGGTCAGCCGTTCACCGCCCGCCGCGATGCCGATTTCCTGATCGGTCAGGTAGCAGGCCGGATCCTCCGCCCACGGGTCGCCGGTCAATTGCAGGGCGCGGACCCGCGTGTTGCCGCCGCAGATAGAGAAATATTGGCAGCCGCCGCAACGGCCCTTGATCTGGCGCGGGCTTTGTTTCAGGCCGGCCATGATTGGGTCCGTGGTGTCGGGCCAAATTTCCGAGAAGGGGCGCTGGCGTACATTGCCCAGGTCGTAATGCCACCACATGGTATCGGGGTGTACATTGCCCAGATTATCAATGTTGGCGACATTGACGCCGGAGGAATTACCGCCCCATTGCACCAACTTGGCCTTTATATGCGCGAATAATTCCGGTCGGTCGGGGAAGCGTTGTTGCAGCCAGAACAACAGATAGACCCCGTCGGCGTCATTGTTGCCGCTGACGAATTCCGTTTCCAGGCCTCGCTGGGCATGATCCCAGGCGGTATCGAACAACAGATCCATGGCTTGGCGCGTGGTGGCGTGCTGGGCATCGTCAGCCCGGTTGCGGTTGCCCCGCCCGGCGTAGTTCAGGTGCGATAGATAGAACTTGTCGATCTTCTCGTCTTCCACCATGGCCAGCAGGTTGGGCAGTTCATGGGCATTGTCCAAGGTCATGGTAAACCGCAGGCCGACCTTGATGCCGGCGTCCAGACATAGCCGGACGCCTTTAACCGAGGCGGCATAGGCGCCTTCGTGGCGGCGAAAGGCATCATGGGTGGCGCCAATGCCATCCAGGGAAATGCCCACATAATTATAGTCCGCGGCCCGAATGGCATCGATATTTCGTTCGTCGATCAATGTGCCATTACTGGACAGACCCACGTAAAAGCCCATTTGCTTGGCCTTGGCCGAGATCTCGAATATATCCGGCCGCAGTAACGGCTCGCCCCCCGACAGGATTAACACCGGCACCCCAAAGGCCGATAGATCCGCCATGACCGTAAAAACCTCGTCCTTACTCAATTCGCCGGCAAAGTCCGTATCGGCGGAGATCGAGTAACAATGTTTGCAATTCAGGTTGCAGCGCCGGATCAGGTTCCAGATTACCACCGGCCCGCTGGGTCCGCGTTTTGCCGCGCCAGATTTCGGGAGGGGCGTGGGCGCGTTGATTTCGCGCATAAATTGGCTAATACGAAACATAGATTATCCCCATTTTCCGGGCGGTTCATCAGACCGCCTCAGCCTGTAAAACGCATTCCTGTCTTCTTCAGGATACGGTGACTGTAGAGAACCTGATGTCCGCGGTCCTTGACCCCCATCAACTCCGCGATACGGTTAACTTTTTCCCCTACTTCGTCCCGGTCGCGGCCATGCACCATGGCGAACAGGTTATAGGGCCAATGGGGCAAATGCCGGGGCCGATGATAGCAATGGGAAACAAAATCCAGGGCGCCTATTTTTTTGCCCAGTTCGGTGATGGCGGCATCGGGCACGTCCCAGACCGACATGCCGTTGGCGCGGTAGCCCAAGGCATAGTGGTTGGGCACAGCGCCGATCCGGCGGATCAGGCCGCCGTCCAGCATCGCCTGCATGCGCGCCATGACGTCCTCCGCCGCAAGGCCCAGTTCATCGGCAACCGCCTGATAAGGCTCGGGCACCAGGGGCAGCCCGCCCTGGGTGGCGACGATGATGCGCCGATCGATGTCATCGGGCGCGTTCATGCCTCGAACCGCAGGCCGATGAAAAATTCTTCCTGTTTCGGCATGTTAAAAACCGCCAACCCGGTTTCCGCCTCGATTTCCGCAATGACCTCGCCGATCCGTGTGGCCTGTTCGGTAGCCAGAACAAACCACATGTTCAAATGATGCTCCCGGGCATAATTGTGGGCCACCTCCCGATGGGCGTTGACCTGTTCGGCCACCGCATCGAAACGTCCCTCGGGCACCGCCATGGCGGCCAGGGTCAACGCCCCGCCCAGTTTTTCGGCGTGATACATGGGCCCAAATCGGCTCAACAAGCCATCCGCGCGCAATCGCCGCAGCCGTTGCAGCAAATCATCCTGGTCGATGCCGATGGTCCTGGCGGCGGCGGCATAGGGGGCCGGGCAAATGGGAAAACCCCCTTGCAGGGCGTTGATGATGCGGCGGTCAACCTCGTCCATGCGGGCCATCATCGGGCATTTGCCAAGCCGGTGCCAAACCGGGCCGCGTCCTGCTTATAGCGTTTGTTGGAGAACAACACCCGATGGGGCAGACGGCGCAAGCCAACCTGATCGTTCAATTGATCGATCTGTGTCAGTACCTGGGCGCGGGCTTTGCCATGCACCATGGCGAATAAATTGTAGGGCCAGTGCGGCAATTGGCGGCGCCGGCGATAGCACAGGGTAACAAAGGGGTAGGCAGCCAGTTTCGCGCCCAGGGCGTCGGCTTCATCGTCGGGCGCATCCCAGACCGTCATGGCGTTGGCCCGATAGCCCAATTCATGATGCCGCACGATCAGGCCCAAACGGCGAATGACACCCATTGTTAGCAAGTGGCGCAGGCGGGCGATTACGTCTGCCTCGGACAGTCCCAACGCTGCGCCGATCTCGGCATAGGGCTGTGACACCAGGGGCAGGCCATCGGCCAGACGCGCCAATAATTGATGATCCTTGTCGTCAATCTCGATCACAGGGGAAACCCCAGGTCGATGTGATATTCCGCTTCCAATGGCAACTTGATGGGAGACAGACCGGTCGAGGCCTCAATCTTCGCCAGCGCCTGATCAAGCGCGGCATCGTCGGCCGCGGTCAGCACAAACCACAAATTATATTCGTGTTCGCGGGCGTAGTTGTGATTTACCTCGTCAAAGGCGCTGACTTGATCCGCCACTGCCTCCAACCGCGCGGGGGGCACTGCAAGCGCGGCCAGAGTTGAGGCGCCGGCGCTATTGGGCTGCACCGTGGCGCCGACCCGGCCCAACACGCCGCGCCCCTGCAAATCAGCCAGCATGGCCAGCACATCGTCCTCGGCCATGTCCATCGCCTCGGCCATGGCCGCATAAGGGCGCGGTTGCAGGGGGAAGTCCCGTTGATAGCGGTTCAACAGGTCCGTTTCCCGCCGCGACAGAGATTGCGGGCGAGCCATGGCGCTACAGTCCGATCCGATTGGCGCGGGCCGTCAGAAAAATACCCGATGGTTTTTTCGCCGGCAGGCTGGTCAGCCTTTGGAAGGTTTCCGTGTCATAGACATCGACTCGGTCGGCGTCGCGTACGGAAATCCAGACCTGTTCCCCGCGCGGGGTAAATTCCAGATGCAGGACCGCCTTGCCCGGCTTGAATTCGTGAATGATCTTCTGGCTGGGAACATCGATGACCTGCACCGTATCGTTGAGCGGATGGGCGAAGTTGACCCAAACCTGCCGGCCATCGGGCCGGGCGACGGCAAAAATTGGTTGCCCATGCACCGGGATGCGCCCGACTTCGCGCCAACTGCCCGGCTCCACGATCAACACTTCATGGCGGCCCACGGCAGGCAGGAAAATAACCTCGCCGGCCCGGGCCCAGCCTTCCAGATGGGGCATCTTGTAAACCGGCAGCTTCTCTTCGCCCCGGCCATAGCCGTCTAGAATACGGCGCACGCCCAGATCAGGCCGCCATAGATCCAGCATGGCCATGCCATCCTCGCCGAACAGGCCGGCGATGTAGTAGCGGCCATCGTCGGTTATCAGGCCGTCATAGGGCAGTTCACCGATATTCGGGTATTTTTGGAGCTTGAAATTGGCCCTGTCGGAGAAATCCGCCAGCCAAATCTCGCCCGCATCATAGAGCGAGAAGATAAAGCGCTGCCCCGGGGCATCGGCCAAACCGACCACTTTGGACAAACCGCTGCCGTCGCTGGCCTGGGCCGGAATATCGGCCACCAGTTCGAGACTGTCCGCGTCAAACACCTTGACCCCGCCCGGCTTGTAGTTGGAGACGGCCACCAGGCGGCCATCCTGAGAGATCGCGCCGCCAATGCTGTTGCCCGACTGCACGATCCGCTTGACCAGACGCCGCGTCAGCATGTCGACCTTGCTCAAGCCGCCATCGCGTCCAAAAATAAAGGCATAGCGCCCGTCCCGCGAATAGACGGCGGAGGCATGGCTGAGATCGCCCAGACCCTCAACCCGCCCCAGGGCCGTGCGGTGCGAGGTTTCGATCACCTGCAGGCTGCCGCCGGCGCGCTCTATCACCAGGCCCAGATCGCCGGTACCGCGCATCGCGGTCGGGGTTGTCTGGGCCAAGGTTTGATTTGCAGCCAGGGCCGGGATAGCCAACAGAGTGAAGGCGATCAGGCGGAAAAATTTCATGGTGATACCTTCTGTTCTCCAACCTGCATTGTCTGGCCCGCTTTCAGGGCGCGCACCAACCAGACGGCTTCCTTTTCCTTGAGCAGGAAGCGCCAGGGCGGCATGGGCGTGCCCGGCAGACCCTGCATGATAACCTCTACCAAGGCGGCATCGGATTTATCAACCAGATTGATCGGTAACAGGGGCGAGCCCAGACCGCCCTTCAGGGTCAGTCCATGGCACGAGCCGCAATCCTGTTGCAGCAGATACAATAGCTCCTGTTGCCGCTGCGGGGAAATCGCTGCCTCGGCATTTGCCGGTTTCGCCAGGCCGGCGATCAAGGCCAGCACCAGAACAACCTTAGCTGCCAACGGCTGCATTCGGCTGTTCATTGTCCTGCGCCTGATTCTGCACTTGATCGGGCGTCGCGCCCAGCAGAGCCCGCAAGGTCACGACCTGACCGATCACGAACAGTACCGGGCCGATGAAAACGGCGGCCTTGGCATCCGCGGCAAGGCTGTCCAGCGTCGAAATAATGTGTCGTTGCGCCGGCGTGCTGCCGTTGTTGATCGCGGCCGCGGGCAGCTTTGGATCGGCGCCATGTGCGATCAGCTTGGCCGCGATCTCCGCCATATTGGCCATACCCATATAAATCACCAGGGTGGTGGCCGGATCAGTCAGGCCCTGCCAATCAAAATCCAATTCGCTGTCTTCCCGGCAATGGCCGGTCAGATAGCGGACCCCGGTGGCCATGCCACGGTGGGTTAAGGGCATGCCCACGGCCGTCGCGCAGGCGGAGGCGGATGTGATGCCTGGCACCACTTCAAAGGCCACGCCGCTCGCCACCAGCTCCAGAGCTTCTTCCGAGCCGCGGCCGAAGACAAAGGGATCGCCGCCTTTCAGACGCACGACGTTATGGCCGGCCTTCGCCAAGCGAACCAGCAACCGGTTGATTTCGTGCTGGGGGATGGGGTGACTTTTAGGCTGCTTGCCAACGCTGATGCGCATTGTGCCGGCCGGGATCAGGGCCATGATTTCCGCCGAAACCAGGCGGTCATAGACCACCACGTCAGCGTTCTGCAGCAGTCGGTGCGCCTTTACGGTCAGCAATTCGGGATCCCCCGGGCCGGCACCGACAAGAAATACTTTTGTTACTGTGGTCATTTAGAGCGTTCCCCCAACGTTCACGGGTAGCGTCTCGGGTCGAAATGGTTGACGGGACCGCAAAGAGTTTCCCCTTTCCGGCCCCGCCATAAGTCTCAATAGATGTCGGCTCGTGTGTTGTATAAGTTGAACTTGCCGGTCGGTGTGACAAGCCGTTTGTCACGGATGACATGCTTCAACTTCCTGGTTTTATCGTCGATGATGACAATAGCGGATTCTTGAGAGGCCGAGTTCCAAACCGAGAACCAGACTTCGTCGCCCGCCTTGTTGTATTCACCTTGCACGACCCGGCGGACACCTTCGGTAATGCCGGACCATTCGCCGATCGGCAGCACTTCATACTCCTTGGTCAGATCGTTCAGATCGAATACCGCGATCGAGGAGGCGACTTCAGCCTCCGGGTTCAGAGGTGTGTCCACATAGAAGTTCTTGGACTTTGGATGGGTCTTGACGAACAGCGCGCCGCCGCCCTGACCTTCCAATTTCTGCACCACCTTCCAGGCATATTGCGGATGCATCTTGGGATCCGTGCCGATCAAGGCGATGGTTTCGTCGCCCAGGTGGGAGGTGGCCCAGACCGGCCCGTACTTCGGATGGATGAAGTTGGCGCCGCGTCCCGGATGCGGTTTGTTACCGGTTTCCACGATCTTGACCAGTTTGCGCAGCTTGGTGTCGATGATCACCACCTTGTTGCGCGCGTTGGCCGCGACCAGGAAATAACGTCCGGTAGAATCGAAACCGCCGTCATGCAGGAACCGTTCGGCATCGATGCTGGTCACGCTCAAGGCCTTCAGGTTGGAATAATCGACCATCAGAACCTTGCCGGTTTCCTTCACGTTGATGATGAAATCCGGATGGTAGTGAGAGGCGACGATCGCCGCGACCCGTGGTTCAGGGTGATATTCCTGGGTATCGACGGTCATGCCACGGGTAGAAACCACCTTGCGTGGCTTCAGGGTATCGCCGTCCATGATCACATACTGCGGCGGCCAGTAGGCGCCCGCCACGGCATATCTGTCTTCCCAGCCCTTCATCTTCGATGTCTCGACCGAACGGGCCTCGCTGCCGACCTTGATCTCCGCCACCACGTTTGGCGGGTCCATATACATGTCGATCAGGCTGACCTTGGCATCCCGGCCGATCACGAACAGATAGCGGCCAGAGGCGGAAACGCGGGAGATATGCACCGCATAACCGGTATCGATCACGTCGACGATCTTCTTTGAAGCACCTTCGATCAAAGCAATCTGACCGGTATCGCGCAGGGTGACCGAGAACAGATTGTCCAGATCAAATTTGTTCATCTGCTTTTTCGGACGCTCGGCCACGGGCACGAAAACCTTCCACGACGCCTTGATGGCGGCCATGCCGAATTCCGGCGGTTGGGACGGTTCCATCAGCAGATAAGCGGCCATGTTGTCGATCTCGACTTTAGTCAGGCCGCCCCCATCGCCCCAGTTCGGCATCCCGGCCGGGGAACCATAGGTGATGAAGTCCCGCAAATACTCGAAACCGTTTTTGCGGGTTAATTTGGTCGTCAGCGGCTTACCCGTGGCGCCTTTGCGCAAAACGCCATGGCAGCCGGCGCAACGTTCGAAGTAGATTTGATTAGTCTTCTGGTAATCAGCCGCCGAAAGATTAGGGACGCCAGCTTTACGGCCGGGCTGCTCGACTTTTTGATCGCGCAACACGTCCAGCTTAGGCGTGTACTGAGCGCCCGGTGTTGTTTGATGCTTCTTTAAATCCGTCTTGGCCGGCGCGTCTGCCGCCAAGCCGGATATGGGACCAAAGGCTAGTGCAGCTGCAACCAGCGCGCCGGTCGATAGTTTTACAATGGACAATGACATCTCGTTTGCTCCCGAGAATGTGGATGGGTGACATACCTTTCCCATGGTCATCGACGGTCGGCCTTGACCAAGATCATGTCGGGCGACGAAATCCACAGGCATTTTGGGCGCCCGTAGTCCTAGGAAGTGGGGAGTCCATGTCGGGAAGTCGCTGCCGCAGGCAAAACCATGGGGGGCGGTGTAATCCGCCGGTCCCGTTGTTGTGCGTCCTGTTGGTGCTTTGCCTGTCCCTTATCGCCCCGCCGGCCTGGACAAAACAGGGCGAACGGATCGGCCCGGAAACCCTGGCGCAGGTGTTCCCAGACGCCGAACGGGCCGGTTCCTTGTCAGGCAACCCGCTGGCCGCATCGGTTTTTAAGGGCGGCGCCAGACTTGGCTATATTTTTTCCACGCAGGATGTCGTCGCCTCGGTCGGGTTTTCCGGCAAACCCATCGACATTCTGGTCGGCCTTACCATTGAGGGTGTGATCAGTGGCGCCAAGCTGCGTAGCCATAATGAGCCGATCCTGGTGATCGGTATTCCCGATCAGGCACTGCGGCAATTTGTCGATGGTTTTGCCAACATCGACATCCATCACCCTGGCCGCGTGCGCGAAGGCGAAACATTTGGCGCGCTGCCGGACGTCATTTCGGGCGCGACTATTTCAAGCGCGGTGATCGGCGATTCCATCATTCGCGCCGCCCGCACCGTGGCCCGCAGCCGTGGGCTGTTAAAGACAGCGCAGGCCAAGTTGCGCCTTGACCGGGAAAATTACCAGCCGGCGGACTGGTCGGAGCTGCGCGCGGATGGCTCCATCGCCTATCTGGCGTTAAACCAGGGCAAGGTTGAACAGGCTTATCGCGACCGGGTGGCTATTCCCGGTGCGGAGTTTCTGGGTAACCGGTCACCGGAAGAATTGTATTCCGAGCTCTATACCGGCCTGATCACGCCGCCGCGGATCGGGCAGAACCTGCTGGGCCCACAGGCCTTTAATCGCCTGCTGGGGGAAATGGGACCCGATGATCAGGCCATCCTGATCGCCGGCAATGGCCTCTATTCCTTTAAGGGCACGCGCTATCGCCGTTCCGGCCTGTTCGACCGTATCCAGATCGTGCAGGGCGATAAGATAATTCGTTTGGTGAAGCGGCATTATCATCTTGTCAGTGATTTAAAGATTGCGGCGGCGCCACAGCTTCGCGAAATTGGCGTTTTCGTCATTCCCGCCGATACGGGTTTCGATGCCTTGGCCGATTGGCGTCTGGAATTGCTGGTAAGCCGGGAGACCAGACAGGGCGGACGGGTGCTTTTGGATTTCCCCTTGCCCTATGTTCTGCCGGCGTTTTACCGCATCGGCCAGGCCCCCGTGGCGAGCTTGGAGCAAGCCGGCCAGTTGGATCGGGTGCTGGCCTATTTGCAGCAGCAACTGAACGACGGTGAACCGGCCCTTTGGTTGCGCAATTGGCGTGACCGGGCTGGCCGGATCAGTATTTTGGTCGGGCTGTTGTTGATTTTGAGCGCCATTTTAGTTTTTCAGGATAACCTGGTGCGCCATTATGAGCTTTATCGCCCGGTCCGGCTGATCTATCTGGCCGTGACCGTGGTTTGGATCGGCTGGTATGCGGGCGCTCAGCTATCCGTTATCAATGTACTGACTTTTGCCCAGTCCTTGTTGAGCGGCTTTCATTGGGAATTCTTCCTGCTCGACCCGCTGATTTTTATTCTCTGGAGCTATGTCGCCGTCACCCTGCTGTTTTGGGGACGCGGGGTATTTTGCGGCTGGTTATGTCCTTTTGGCGCCTTGCAGGAATTGTTGAATGAAGCGGCGCGCCTGTTGCGTATTCCGCAGATCAGTGTCCCCTTCGCCCTGCACGAACGCCTATGGCCCATCAAGCACATTATTTTTCTCGGCCTCTTCGCCGTGTCCCTGCACTCGACGCTTCTGGCGATTGCCGGTTCGGAAGTGGAGCCGTTCAAAACGGCTATCTCCATGCACTTCATACGCCACTGGCCATTCGTCGCCTATGTCGGCGGCCTATTGTTTTTGGGCCTGTTTATCGAGCGCTTCTTCTGCCGCTATCTTTGCCCCCTGGGCGCAGCCCTGGCTATCCCGGCCCGGCTGCGCATGTTTGAATGGCTGAAGCGGCGCTTTCAGTGCGGCCATGAATGCAAGCTTTGCGCGGTCCGCTGTACCGTCCAGGCGATCCATCCCAACGGCTCGATCAATCCCAATGAATGCATCTATTGCCTGGCCTGTCAGGCAAATTATTATGACGAGCGGGTCTGCCCGCCCCTGGTCGCCAAGCGCAAGCGGCGGGACGAGCGGGCCGAAAAACAGGCCGCCTATCTAGAGAAGGCAAGCCGATGAAAATAGGCCCTCTCCCTAGCTTGACCCGGCGTCGCTTTATTACGATTGCCGCCACGGGGCTGTTTCTGCCAGGTGGCGCCACGGCCCGGCCACGGCGGTTTGAATGGCAGGGCAGCGCCCTGGGCGCTCAGGCGAAGATCGTGCTGTATCATCCCGACGCAGGCGCGGCCGAGGCGGCGATCACCGCCTGTCTGGACGAGATTTCCCGCCTGGAAAGTCAATTCAGCCTGTATCGGCCCAACTCCGCCCTGGGGCAATTGAATGCCGCCGGTCAACTGGCCAACCCGTCCCACGACATGCGCCGCCTGTTACATCTGTGCCGCCAATACGGCGAACTGAGCCAGGGGGCTTTTGATCCCAGCGTACAGCCGCTGTGGCAATTATATGCCGCGCATTTTGCCAACCACCCCGATAGCAAGGCCGGCCCACCGCCGGATGCCATCAGGGCCGCGCAGCGGCGGATAGATTACCGCCGCATTGCCATTGGCGCGGCGGACATTCGCCTCGATCCCGGCATGTCCCTGACCTTGAATGGTATCGCCCAGGGCTACATCACCGACCGGGTGGCGGATCTGCTGCGGGCCAAGGGCTGGTCCGATGTGTTGCTGAACCTGGGCGAGATCCGGGCCCTGCCGGGCCGGGCCTGGTCGGTCAGATTGACCGGCGATGGCCCCAGCGTGGCACTGACCGATGCCGCCCTTGCCACCTCGGCCGGGGCGGGCAGCCCCTTCGCCGGGCCGAGCGGGCCGCATCATCTGTTGCAGCCGCGCACCGGGCGCAGTGCTGGCCGCTACAGCTCGGTCAGCGTGCTGGCCCGCACGGCCACCGCCGCCGATGCCCTGTCCACCGCATTATATCTGTCATCCCCCGAACGGGCCGCCGATCTGCTACGCCAGGGCGGCGGTCAACAAGCCTGGCTGCGTCAGCCAAATGGCATCGTTCGGCACCTGACGGTGTGAACAGGCCCGGCCCAGGGTAATACCCGGAGCTTGCGGGCCGGAGCGGCCAGCCATATTTGGTCCTGTTAACGATTTGGCTTTTTCTAATATGTTACGATTGCCGTCTTAGCCCCGGAGAGGAGACCGTCATGCTGGGTGTCATTGGCGCCATGAGCGAGGAAGTCCAGCTGTTGTTGAGCGAACTGACCGATGCGAAGGAAGCTGTTCACGCCGAAATCACGGTTACCCGGGGAAATTACAAGGGCACGGACATTGCCTTGGCACAATCGGGTATTGGCAAGGTGAACGCCACCATCTGTACGCAGATGTTGATAGATATCTACAAGCCGGAAAAACTTGTGTTCAGTGGCGTCGCCGGCGGCTTGCTGCCGAATATGCGGGCGGGCGACATCATCGTGGCCTCGCACGTGGTGCAGTATGATATGGATTTGACGGCCTTTGGCCGCCGCCATGGCGAGACGCCGGGCCGCGATCGCCTGATTGAATGCGATCCCGATCTTGTGGGCAAGGCGACGGCGGCCTTCGATGCCGCGTTTGACGAGGGCGGTGGCGAAGCGAGCCTGATGCTTGGAACCATCGCATCGGGTGATCAATTCGTCGAGGACACCGAAATGCTACGTTGGCTGCAACGGGAGTTCGCGGCACTTGCAGCCGAGATGGAGGGCGCGGCATTCGGCTATACCTGCCATCTCAATGGCTTGCCCTTTGCTGTGATCCGCGCCTTGTCGGACTCATCAAGCGAATCCGCGAGTGATGATTTTGAACAAAATTTGCACAAGGCCTGCCGAAATTCCTTTCGGGTGATGGACCAGATGATACCGGCTGCCCTGGCCGAACGAAACCAACAGGACCGCCGAACAAGAAGCCGCCCGGCCCAACCCATATTCAACACTCGTTGAATTGCCGGGCAACTTGCAAATAGGCCAACACCAAATTAAGTATGAGATAGCGATATGCAGGAGCTATCTCTTCGTCGGCCACAACATATACTGCCCCGGCCCCTGTTGCCGTGTAATCCGTCCATTTCTGGCCTGATCCCATAGCGCATATCGGACCCGCCGCGCCACTTCCGAACGTAGCAGCTTGTCATTCAGAATATCCCGGAACGGCTCTAGACCACGTTTATAAAACATAGACCCGTTTGACCGTGCATCCCAGCTTCGTGGCTAGGCGAAGGTTGCCGCGCGTAGTGGGACTACGGGCAAAACCTTCAACGACGCCACGGGGCTGGGATGCACGGCCTTCGGTGGCGCGTGGAGACCATCAAACGGATCGATGTTTTATAAATGTGGTCTAGCGCAGGGAAATACCCAGGACCGCTTCCAGGTCGTCCAGGGCCTGGTTGGCGGAGAAGACCTTGATGGTGGTCATACCCATGGCCTTGGCCGGTTTCAGGTTGACGCCCAGGTCATCCAGAAAGACCGCCTGGGCCGGTTCCACCGCCAGCATTTCGCAGGCAATCCGATAAAACGCCGGCTCCGGCTTGCGGATGCCAACCTGGCTGGATTCCACCACTTGTCCAAAGATTTCCATCACCTGGGCAATCTCGGCCGCCTTGCCCGCATCTCTGGTCATGGAGGGGCCGTGTCCCGTGCGCATGTTGTTGGTCAGGCAGGCAGTCTTGTATGTCTTGGCGACGATACGCAGGGCGGTGACCATCTCCGGCTGTAGGCGGCCCGATAGCAGGGGCAGGATTTCACTGCCATTGATGGCGTGGCCGGCGGCCCGGGATTCCGCCTCGAACAGATCACCGAATTCTTCCGTGCTGACTTCGTTACGCTCCATCCTGGCCCAGGCATTGCTGTCGGCATTGGCGGCGTTGATGCCGCGGATGAAATCCTTGGGCAGGCCGCGTTCCGCTTCAAAAGCGGCAAAGGCCGCGAACGGTGAAGTGGTGAAGACCCCGCCAAAATCCCATAACACGGCCTGGATAGGGTTGGTCTCGGAACTTGGTTTACGCATACGGTAATGCTTCCTATTCGTCTTCTTTGACCAGGCGCAGCGACGCCGAGTTCAGGCAATAGCGCAGACCCGTGGGCGCCGGGCCATCGGGAAACAAATGACCCAGGTGGGCATCGCAGCGGGCGCACATGACTTCCGTGCGCTGCATGAAGAGGGAATTGTCTTCTTCCTGCGCGATGTGGTCCGCCACCACGGGGGTATGAAAACTAGGCCAGCCGGTCCCGGATTCGAACTTTGCCTCGGACGAGAACAGCTCCAACCCGCAGCATACACAAGTGTAGGTGCCGGCATCATGGCAATTGTTGTAGCCGGGGCCAAAGGGCCGTTCGGTACCCTTGCCGCGGGCGACATGGAATTCCTCGTCACTTAGCTGGGCCCGCCATTCGGCCTCTGTCTTGCTGATCTTATCCATCCCCGTCCCCTTTCCTGTTCACTGGGCCTTCTTTAGCGCCTTATTGATTTGCTTTATCTGATGCTTGATGTCCAGGGCGATTTTCGAGGTTAGCTCCAGATCCCGGTCTTCCAACACGTCGCCGGCATGGCTTTCCGACCAAGCCTGGATGACCGCATCACGCTCGATCAGCAACTGGGCGATTTGCGGATGGTACAAGGCCACCATCGCCGTAATCCAGCGGTTTACGGCCCAAGACGGATAGGTATGATCAATATCGAAACGGTCCAGCAGTCCGGTCACGTCAGCGGCCTTGTACCAGCATTCGCCGGTGACCCAGCGGTTGGTGGTGAACAGGTGGGTGGGATAGCCCTTGGGCTCCATGGCGATGGCGATCAGATGACAGATGATATCATCGCCCGTGGGCCATTCCCCGGTCCCGGCGAAAGGCGCCGGTTGCATTTCGCCGGGAATGCCATCGCGTCGCATAAACAGATGGAAATGGCCATGCTCGCCCTCTTCCGGGCGATGGGAATGATAATAATATTGCGCGTAGGTTTCGTGATCAAAGACGTCACCGTCGGGATAATGATCCCATTCATAAAAGGTGCCCTGGTGCTCTATAACCTGACCCACGACATTTGCCGAAGTCTTTTCCAGGACCCGATAGCATTCCATGACCTCGCGCCCGGCGGCGGCCATTTTTTCCAATCGTTCACGCGACAGACTATCGAACAGACTCACAACACCATCCTCTTTCTGCTGGTATTAAACATCCTGCACTATTCCCTGATCAGCCGAAAGCCGATCAGAATATGCTTTAACGCCGCGGGGCGGCCATGCCGCGCGGCGGGCCGGCAGATGCCGCAGCCCTTGTCATCCCAGGATCCGCCCTTGACCAGATAGCGCCCCGCGCCACCGGTTTTTGTCTTGCCCGGCGTGGCGGTCCATTCAAAGACCTGGCCCGCCGCGTCCATGAGGCCAAAGGGGCTGGCCCCGTCGGTGAAGCGCCCCACCGGCAGGGTATCGAAGGGGCCGGCGTCGTGGCTATTGAGATACCTGGCATTGTAGTCATTACCCCAGGGAAAGCGCTGGCCATGGTTGCCGCGTGCCGCCTTTTCCCACTCCAGCTCCTCTGGCAGGCGCCAGGTGCCCGCGCCCTGGCCAGACAACCAGGCGGCATAGGCCACGGCGTCGTGGTGCGAGACCAGAACCGCCGGATGGTCGTCCCTGCCGGGCGGCGGGCGGCGGTCCCGCCAGGCATGGCGCCGGGTCGATTGGTAGGGGTGGATCAGACCATAGCCGCGCCAGACGTCCTGGCTTACATCCGGGGCCGGGTAAGAGGTCGCCGCGATAAAGGCGGCGTATTGGCGGTTGGTAATGCTGGTTCGGGTGATCGCGAAGGTGGGCAAATGGCGGATGCCCCGGGGCCGCTCGTCATCATACCAGCCCCACTTTCGGGTACGGTCATGGCCATAGGCCGCCTGATCCAGATTATAGGCGGCATCGCGTTCGGCCTGGTCGGAGCCGGCGATGAAGTCTCCAGCCGGGATGGCGATGGTTGCCGGCACTGCGTCCTGCCCCGCCGCCACCGCGATGGAGGCATTGGAGACGAGACTGGTCAGCAGGGCCAGCAATGCCTGTACGAACGTCATGACCATCCTTGCGTTGGGTTGGTTTCTGGTGGGGGAATTATAGACGGTCGGATCAGAATTCTAGTGCCTATCACGGAAGTTTGACGGGAATTGAATAGCCTATTCAGAGTAGCCGGCCCAAATTCATGGGGCGCCGATTTGGTTTTGCGCGGGCATTTATCACCGACGAACAAACTAAACCCTGGAGGCTGAAGCATGTATTTTACCAAGAACAAGATTTTCACGGCATCGGTATTGCATCTGGTCATGGGCGCAGCCATGGCGGCCGGGTCCGCAATCCCGTTGGCGGATATGGCATTTGCGGCGGTCCCCAGCAGCAGCAGCGCTAGCGGCGGCGTCAATCCGGTTGCCGTGGCCAGAGGCCAGCAGCCCAATGCGCCCGCCGCACCAGAGCGCAATACCCCGCTGCAATTGGCCGCTTGCAACCCCTGTGCCGCCAGGAAGAAGGGCTGCGGCGCCTGTAACCCCTGTGCCGCCAAAAAGGCCTGCAGCCCGTGCAATCCCTGCGCCGCCAAGAATCCTTGCGGTGCTAGCAATCCCTGTAATCCATGTGGCGGGGCCGGAGCTGCCGCCTCGTTAAAATGCGCCATTCCGCGGTTGATCACAGCCGCTGCCTGCAATCCGTGCGCTGCCAAGAAGGCCTGCAGTCCATGCAATCCCTGCGCCGCCAAGAAGGCCTGCAGCCCGTGCAATCCCTGCGCCGCCAAAAAAGCTTCCAGCCCCTGCGGCCCCTGCAATCCTTGCAATCCTTGCAATCCATGTGGCGCTGGCGCCGTGGCGGAATTGACGGCGGCCGAGGCGCGCAACGGGTATGATTGCCTGATCAAGGACCTGGCCGCCGGTTATGCCAAATCCGGCCTGCCGGTGGCGGGCCATTATAGGGGGTGGAAAAATTTCGCCAATCAGCCCTATGTCTCCGACACCCATGGCGGCCGTTATGTCAATAATTATGGCAATTCCCTGGCGGCCAGCTACGGCAGGTTTGAAGAGGCGGGCCGCATGCCGGTCGGCGCAATGCTGGCCAAGGACAGCTTTGTCGCCAAGGGCAACGGCAAGTTGGCGGCGGGGCCCCTGTTCCTGATGGAAAAGATGGCGGCCGGCTTCAACAAGGATTCCGGCAACTGGCGTTACACCATGGTGTTGCCCAGCGGCCAGGTCTTTGGCACCACCAACGGCGCCGGCTCGGCGAAAATGCAGTTCTGTTACGAATGCCACATGTCGGTGGCCGAGGAACAGGATAGCCTGATGTTTCTGCCGGATGAATACCGTGCGCACTAGAGCAAATCCGAATTAAAGAGAATCGCGAAGCGATTCTAAGTGATTGGAAAAATTGCTCTAATTCTAAAGATCTGAGCATTTTCAGAATGGAAATGCTCTAATGCCAACCGATGCTGATAGGGACCTGCTGGCGGGGAAGGCGGACGCTTGGCAATTCGGCAAGCTCAGGCCGCGTAACCGCTTTTCCGCGATAGATCCAGTGTGCGGCGGGGCGGAAAATGGCAGACCACGGTGGTGCCCACGCCCACCTCGCTGGTGATCGATACATCCCCTTCGTGCTGGGTCATCAATGCTTTGACCAGCGGCAGGCCCAGCCCCGCGCTCTCAAAATCGCGTTTCCAGGAAACCTCAATCTGATTGAAGCGTTGATTGACTTGCTCCAGTTCGTCTTCCGACATGCCGATGCCTGTATCGGCGACACTGAATTCCAGCGACCGGTCGCGCCGCAAACAGGCCGTCACCGTGATGGAGCCTTCCAGGGTATGCTTAATGGCGTTTGACAGCAGGTTTTGCAGAATGTGCTGTATGGCGGTTGGATCGGCAAAAAGCTGCGGCAGGCTTGGATCCTGTTTGCTATGGAACGCAAGGGCCATGGCTTCGGGCTGGCAAGACAACATGCGCGTGGTGGTTTCCAGACATTCGCCCAAGGATAGGGCTTCCTCGCGTAATTCGGCTTGCCCCGATTGAATTTGGGTGAGGTCAAGAAGATCGCCGATGATGGCCAACAGGCGGCGTCCGCTATGATGAATATCCTCGGCATAGGATTGATATTGTTGGCTGCCCAGAGGGCCGAAGGTCTCGTCCTTCAGGATTTCGGAAAAGCCGATGATGGCGTTTAGGGGTGTTCGCAATTGGTGGCTGATATCGGCCAGGAATGCCGATTTTGCGCTGTCTGCTTTCTCGGCCCTTTTCACACCGTGGGCCAGGCGCTTTTGTTGGCGGTAATTGTTGATCAGCCGAAGGTTGCTGACGCGAACGATGGCCAGCAACAGCAGGAATATCACCGCGAACGACACCAGCATGATCCCCAGTTCCAACAGCAGCGTCTTGTGAATCCGGGATTTTTCGACAGTTATATCCGCCTGAATTTCATAGACGCCCAAAACCGTATTCGCGGGGCGATCCGCCGAGGCTACCGTCAGCGGTAGATAGCTGAGCAATACGTCGCGCCCGGCTTGCCCATTTTCCGTCCCTGCAAGTTGTTCCCTGAATGTGACGCTGGGTCCCACCCGGCCCGCCATGGCTGATTTAAAACCTTCGTCGTCGCCTTTATCCGCGGCGAATTGCGTGTCATCGGTGGCGAAAACCGTACGGCCGATGGGGTCGATGATCGCCAACTTAAAGATGCTTGGGTGCAGGGCCATCAGCTCGGCCGTCACTTGCCGAATGGTCTTTTTGTTCTGACTAAATTCCGCATCCGCGAGCCGATCACCCAGACCGGCATTCTGCGCCTGCGCCAGCAAACTCTCGATGTTCGGGGCCAGCATGTAGGTCATTGCCCGGCCCAAGGCGGCGTTGCGTTCCGCCATCGTCTCTTCCATCTGATACAGAGACGCGCCGATATGGACGAAGCTCAACCCAGAGGCGCCCAGCACGAACACCAGGAGGCCAACGACAGTCAACGCCACGGGTGGCAACAGGCGCTTTCGCAACGGGTCCAATGTTATAACCTATTCTAATATGCCATATCGGATATGAATTTTGACATAATAGAATCTAACTTTTCGTTAACATCCACACGGACCGATGGCAATCGGATGGGCAGATTAAATTGGTCCACGCCTATTTATCGACGAACCTTCTTCATCGCCGTACTGCAGCTATGAAACTAAGCAGCGAGCCCAGGGCAACGGCGGAAAGCAGCAGCAGGGGCGCCGTGTAGGATTGGCTGATCAGCCAGACCCAGGAAATCAAGACCGGCGTGGCCGCCAGTGCCAGGGCCGAAACCAGGCCCAACAATCCGTTGAGAGCGCCATAGGCTGCCGGGCCGATCAGCTCGGGCACGGCAAGAGCGCGGACGATGGTAATGATGCCAAGAGAGCCGCCATAAAAGATCGGAAACAGATAGTTCAGATTGTTCTCGGGCCGGGCGATCGAGAGTACGGCAAAGCCAAGCAGAAGAAAGACGCCCGAAATAAGGCCGGCCATCCGGAAATTCAGCCATTTTTCGAATATGGTCACCACGACCCGTCCGGCCACCTGCATGGGGCCGATCATGGCAATAGTCGCAACGATCGTCACCATGGCGAAGCCCCGTTCCAGCATCAGGGGGATAATATGCACGGTGATACCGGCCATGACGAAGGAGTTCGCCGTAAAACAGACGGCGATCCACCACAGCACCGGGTTGCGCAGGGCATCGGCGACGGGGCCGGACTTAAGGTCGATGGAAAATATTCTGGGCCGCCCTGTTTGCCCCATCCCCGGTACTCGTTCCAGGCGCAGGACGTAGGCATGGATCGGCACGCATACAGCCAGCAGAATCACGCCAAGCAGGGTAAAACTATCGCGCCAGTCGACTACATCGATCAGCAAGCTGATCAGGGGAATAAACACCGTGCTGGCGAAACCGGCGATCAGGGTCATCAAGGTGACGCCCTGGCGCGCCCGCGTGCCCAAGGTGGCGACCACCACCGCGAAACCGGATGGATACAAGGTTGTCGCCATGGCCAGGCCCAGACCGAACCAGACCGCGTAATAGGCGGTCAACGTCTCGATTTGCGCCGCCATGAACAATAATCCCGCGCCCAGGGCAGAGGCACCCGTCATCAACCAACGTCCGCCAAAGCGGTCCAGAACACTGCCCGCGCTGACCGATAACAGGCCAACCACCAAAAGAGACAGGGTAAAGGCGCCGGTGATTTCCGCCTTGCTCCAATCGAATTCCGCCGTCAGGGGCCGGATGAAGACCGCGAAGCCGTAGAACATGATGCCCCAGGATACAGTCTGTGCAATGGACAGCCAGATGACAAAGGACATGGCGCGATAATCGCGCCACAGCGAAGTTTCCGACAAATGCATGGCTTGATGCATAGCTGGATGGGCTGCTGGATTCATGGCCTAGGCCGAATGCAGGCTAAATATCATTTGGAAAAATGCCCTGTTGCGGCGGATAATCGGCCCTCGATCCCGCTCGAACGCACGAGCCGCGCCGGCAGCCATGACCGGAAAATATTTGTCTGATGGGAATACACATCTTGCCCACGTTTGAATTCCATTTCGATTTTGGCAGTCCCAATGCCTATCTTGCTCATAAAGTTTTGCCGGCCGTGGTCGCGCGCACAGGTACAGCCTGTGTCTACGTACCCGTATTGCTTGGTGGGGTTTTTAAACTCACCAACAATAAGTCGCCAATGGAACAGTTCCAAGGCATCAAAAACAAAAGCGAATACGGCAGTCTGGAAATGGCACGATTTATCCGCAAACATGGCCTGACCAAATACCAGCGCAACCCATATTTTCCCGTCAATACCGTGCAAATCATGCGCGGCGCCGTCGTGGCCCAACACTTTGGGCGGCTGGATGAATATGTAGATGCCGTCTACGCGCACATGTGGGAAGAGCCGAAAAAGATGGACGAGGCGGAGGTCATCGCCGCCGCCCTCGATCAATCCGGCTTCGATGGCGCCGAGATCCTGGCGGGCATCCAGGCGCAAACAGTAAAGGACGAGTTGCTGAACAATACCATCGCGTCGGTGGAACGGGGTACATTCGGCAGTCCCACGTTCTATGTCGGCGACGAGGTGTTTTTCGGCAAAGACCGTCTGGCGGACGTGGAAGAAGAAATCGAACGGCAAAAGTGAGGCGGCAAATGACCGAACAACGTCAATTGCGGCTGGGCGCCTTCATGCGCCCGGTCAGTATTCACACGGCGTCGTGGCGCTATCCCGGCGGTATGCCGGACGGCAATTTCAATCTCAAGGCCATCACCCACTTTGCCCAGACCCTTGAACGGGGGCGCTTCGATGCTTTCTTCATGGCGGATCATCTGGCGGTGCTGAACATGCCCATGGAGGCGCTCAAGCGAAGCGCCACGGTGACATCGTTCGATCCGCTGACCCTGCTGCCGGCCCTCGCCATGGTGACCGAGCACTTGGGTCTGATCGCCACCGCCTCAACCACCTTCGAGCCGCCCTATGTCATTGCCCGGCGCTTTGCCTCCCTGGACCATATTAGCGGGGGCCGGGCCGGCTGGAATTTGGTGACCACTTCCAACCCGGACGCGGCGCTGAATTTCGGCCTGGAAGAGCATATGGAGCACGGTGAACGCTACCGCCGCGCCCGTGAGTTTTTCGATGTGGTCACCGGCTTGTGGGACAGCTGGGCCGATGACGCCTTTATTCGGGATGTTGACGGCGGGGTTTATTTCGATCCCGATAAGCTGCATGTGCTGGACCACAAGGGCGAATATCTTTCGGTGCGTGGGCCGCTGAATATCGCCCGCCCCGTCCAGGGCTGGCCCGTGATCGTCCAGGCGGGCGCCTCGGATGCCGGACGCCAACTGGCGGCGGAGACGGCCGAGGTTATTTTTGCGGCCCAAAGCACCCTGGCGGAGGGCCAGCGTTTCTACGCCGATGTAAAGGGCCGGATGGACCAACTGGGGCGGCCGCGGGAGCATTTGAAAATCCTGCCCGGCGCCTTCGTCGTGGTTGGGGAAACCCTGGCCGAGGCGCAGGAAAAGCGGGCACTGCTGGACAGTCTGGTGCATTATGACAGCGGTATTGCGTCCCTTTCCATTGCCTTGGGGCACGATGCCTCGGGTTTCGACCCGGATGGTCCGCTGCCCGAGATCCCGGAAAGCAATGCCTCGAAAAGCGGCCGCGAGAGAGTTCTGGCGTTGGCGGCGCGGGAGAACCTGACCGTCCGGCAGCTGGCGGGACGCCTGGGCGGATATTCCGGCCTGGCCATGGTGGGCACGCCAGCGATGATTGCCGATCAGATGCAAGAATGGCTGATGCGGGATGGCTGTGACGGCTTCAACGTCATGTTCCCGTATTTGCCAGGCGGACTGGATGATTTTGTCGATCATGTGGTGCCCGAATTACAACGCCGTGGCCTGTTCCGCCGCGAATACGAGGGCACGACACTGCGCGAGAACCTTGGTCTGCCAAGGCCGGAAAACCAGTTTTTTCCTAGAGCGCATTCAAAGAAAATGCGCCCGGACTCCTAAATATAGAGCAATTGAACCAATCACTTAAGTCGCGAAAGCGACTCTAATTAATTGAAAATTGCTCTAGAGCACGATGATATTGAAACGAGACTAATCGCCCAGCAGTCCGGCAAGCGTCAGCAGGATACCGATAGCGCCCATCAGCAGACCAAAGCCATTGATTAAAAAGGCCAGATACGCCGCCGGCAGAGAGGCGTACAGATGCAGGTTTTGGTGGTGGCGGATCGCCTTGAAATGCGCGGCAACCGCGCCTCGGCCCAGATACCAGAGCAACATCGACCAGCCGATAAGATAGATGGCGCCCTGGAAATATGGCTGCGTCAAGGTAACCCCGGCAACCACGGCCATGATGACCAGGCCTTTTACGGGATTGGTCGCCGACAAGGGCGCGCGGCCGCGTTTAAGCCGCGCGATACTGACCGCATTGTAAGCCGTCCCAACCAGGGCATAGAAAATTTGCAGGACGACGACGGCGCTCATGCTCACCAATATTTGTACCTTACGGGGGGCGTGCTATTCGGCGGCGTCCACGGCGTTTGCGGTGTTTTCAGCCTCCTGGGCGTTTGCAGTCTGGGCCTTGAGGAAGCCGCCAAGCTGGCGGTCGTGGCGGCTCATGGCGGAGCGGCCGGCATTCTTTGTCCACGGCTGCCAACGCGCGCCTGCCCCTTCGGGCCGGTCACCCATGACGGTGACCCGTTGAATGATCCGCTCTCCGGTGAAGTCGTTCAGGACGGAGTGCTGGGTGCATCGGTTATCCCACATCCCGATGGTCCCTTCGCTCCAGTGATAGCGGACCGTGAACCGGGGATTCTGCACCCAATTTGTCAGGAAACCCAGCAGGGCGCCGCTCTCGGGCGCGCTCATTTCCACAATGCGCCGGGTGAAGTGCTCGCTGACATACAGCGCCTTGCGGCCGGTTTCCGGGTGGATGCGGACCACCGGGTGGATCGCCATTTTGTCCGCCCGGTCATGCGGGTGGGCATCGTGCAACGCGGTCAGTCCGGTGCACATTTCCTGCAGCGGCGGCGACAGCGCGTCGAACGCCGCGCACAGATTGCTCCACATGGTGTCGCCCCCGGTATCGGGGCATTTCACCATGTTGAGGATCGACATCAAGGCAGGTTCGGCCTGAAAGGTAAGGTCCGTATGCCATTCATCGGCGATGCCGCCCTGGCTCGCGGTCAACGCAAATATTTCAGGATGCTGGACGGAATTCCTGTCCTTGAGGTTCGGGTGGCCCTCAAGCGGCCCGAACGGGCGGCCAAGCGCTACATGTTCGTCCATGCTCATATGTTGTTCGGGAAAGAACAGCACCATGTGCTCGTTCAACAGCTGCTTGATGGTGGCGATGTCGAACGCGTCCGCATCCGCCAGCTTGATCCCACGCACTTCCGCGCCAAGCGCGCCGGCAAGACGCCTGACGTCCCACTGGTTGCTGTTCGATTCCAGTTCCGTTGCCATTGCCATTCACCTCCAACGATCTGCGATCATGTTTGCCGGCATGATAGGCCCCCCACGGTTCCCGAGTCTACCGAGTCGTGGGGCGGTCAGCTCGGTGATTCGATGAATACCGAATATGCTCTAAAGCCCTTCGACGCCAGCGCGGGCGCAGTCCTCGTCTTGTTGCCCGGTGCCGCCGCCAACACCACAGGCGCCTTCGAGCACCCCGTCGCGGATCACCGGCACGGCCCCCTGGCCCATGATCATGTGGCCGCCTTCCGCGGCGACGATGCCGCGAAAGGTTGGATGGTCGGCCCGTTCGGCAAGCTCGCCACTGGGGCGGCCGAACGAGGCGGAGGCGATGGCCTTGCCCTGGCTGCCATAGGCACCGGCCCACATGGCATTATCCATGCGTTGAAAAACCAGCAAACGGCCGCCAACATCGCAGACCGCCACATTGATTTTGATATTGAGCTCCCCGGCTTTCGCCAAGGCGCCCCGTGCGATGCGGTTGGCTTCTTCCAGCGTCAGTGCCATTGTTGCTGCTCCTTTTCCATGTCTGCGCCCAATTTGGCCATAACATTACCGGAGACGCCAGCTTGCAATTATTTTGGACACCAGCATCACCCTTCACGCGCAAGGTTGTCATCGCCGCCAAGGAGCTTGGCCTGTGGGCGGAAATTAAGGTTAGGCCGACGACCTGGCCGCTGGAATGGGGTTACGCCACAGTGCCTTTCACCCCTGGCCTGGCGGAGGCCAACCCGGTTGCCAGAATTCCCACACTGATTACGGATGACGGCGTGGCGTTGGGGGATTCAACCCTGATTTGCCAATATTTGAATGACCGGGCACACCGGCAGGCGGCGGGCGTCACGATCATCCCAGCGGATGACAGCCGGTGGCCCATGTGGTCATTATACGCCATCGCCGATGGTTTGCTTGAGGCGCAAGTCGCCATGCGGGCGGAAATGTTGCGCCCGAATGCATTCCGCTCCGACGGTTTTTTGCAAAAACAACGGGACCGCATCGCCCGTTGCTTTGATGCGTGCGAGCAACGAGCCGCAGAATTGACCGGGGAATTGACCGGCGAATTGACCGCTGGGGACGATACCCCGCCCAATCTGGCGCAGATCACCACCGCCATCGCCTGCGGCTACCAGGATTGGCGCGATTGGCTATGGGATTTCAGGCCCGGCCGGCCAAATCTAAGCCGCTGGTACGATGCTTTTAGCCAGCGCCCCGCCATGCAAGAAACCGAGCCCAAGGATACGCCCGAAGCGTAAATTTTCGCATTCGGTAACAGGAAAGGCTTTTGCGGGGGCAAATCCGTGGCTTTTGAATTTATTGCGAGAAAAGTGGTGCCCAGGGGCGGATTTGAACCACCGACACGCGGATTTTCAGTCCGCTGCTCTACCAACTGAGCTACCTGGGCATCCGGGGCAAGCGGCCCGGCGGGCGGCAAACGCCCGGAGATGTTGGGCTTCATAGTGGAAATTAAATTAGCTGTCCAGCGCCAGGACACCGAATGACCAAAATTGCCTAATGCGGGATGGCTGGCTGCAACGCCGTGACGGCCGTCGCCGTCGCCGCCAGTTCGCCGGCGCTTTCAAACAGGCGGGCCTCGACAAAGGCCGTGGAGCGGCCCTGGCGCAGCATACTGGCCCGGCACAGCAAGCGTCCAGGGCCAATGGCGGCAAGGAAATTGCACTGCATCGCCTGCATCACCACATGATATTGCAAATCAGTCAGGGCGGTGACCGCATCGACCATAGCCTGATCCAGCATGGCGGCGGTAAAGCCGCCCTGCATCATGCCCAGGGGATTGAACAGATGCGGCGCGGCCAGAAATTCCACCTCCACCGTACCTAACGCCGTATCCATGGCCGTTAGCTGGTGGCCGAGCAGGCGGGCGGCGGGGCCACGGTCATGCTGTTGCTGCCGCCGCAGCAGGGCGGCGGGCCCGGACAGAGGCGCCGTCATTTCCAGAGCGCCTTGCGGAAATGGGCGGTGGCGGTGGCGGTCGCAGCCAGCGCGCCCTCTGTGTTGAACAATTTGCCTTCCAGGTAGACCACCCGCTGGCCGGCTTTGACGACCTGGCCCTCGGCGATCAGGCGGCCCGGCGGCACCGGCGCCAAATAGGAGGTCTTCATCTCGAGAGTTGGCACGACATAATCGAAATTCTTCGCCGCCGTGGCGGCAATGGCCATGGCCTCGTCCATCATGGCCGAGAGAAAGCCGCCATGCAGGACGCCCTGGGCGGTGCAGAATTCCGCTTTGCCGAGAAAGGCCATGCGGGCAAAGCTACGGGCGGCATCGATCTCCAGGGGTTCTGAACCCAACAGCTTCGAGGCCGCCACGGGTGGCCGTTTGCCTAGGCGTGCGATGGCCTGTTCGCTGGTCATCTGGTGCATGGTTTAGGGTTCTTTCGGTCTTTTTTTGGCGGTCTTTTTTTGGCGGTCTTTTTTAGCGGTCATTTTTAGCGGTCTTTTTTAGCGGTCTTTTAATGCGAGCTGTTGCGATAGAGGTGGTAGCGGCCCAGCCCTACATCCGCGGGCAGGGCAACTTCGCGACAGCCGGGAATATCCAAGGCCTGATCGGCGGCCACCACGGCGCCCGGCGCCAGCAGCGGCGCCAATGCCGGCCCGACAAAGGCGGCAAGGGCGGCGGTCAGCACGGCATCACCGCTGCCGATATCGCAGTGCGCGAACACCGCCCGCGCCCCAATGCGCGCCAGGGCGCCGGGTAAACTGTCGTTGAAATCACCCAGCAACAAATGCTGGTCATCGGGCACGCAATCAGGATGGGCCGCGACCTTGCGCTCGAAAACAAAGATCTCGCGCCCTGGCAGGCGCGCCCGCAGATGATCATAGCTGCGGCCATTTCCCAGGCCCAATTCCAACACCGGACCCGGCTGCCCGGCAATCTCGCCGACGGCCCAGTCCAGACAGGCCCGCTGTGCCTGCAGGCGGCGAATGGCGCTGTCCAGGCGGCTCAAGCGCCAGCCGCCTCCAATTCCCGCAGCCGGCGATTGGCTTCGGTCAGCTGCAGGTTGGATTGTTCTTGCCGCCGCGCCAGCTCGCGCATGATTTCCACTGCCATGGTGGGAAACTCATTCACCAGGCGAAAAAACAGGTCCTTGCTGATGCGCAGGGTGTCCAGTTTCGTGGTGGCGGTAATCGTGGCGGTGCGGGGCACATCGCACAATATGGCTATTTCACCGACAAAGGCGTTGCGGCTAATCTGGGCCACGGTCAGCTTGGCGCCGTCGGGCCCCTCGATCACCACATCGGCGGTGCCGTCCACCACCAAATAGGCGGCATCACCCATATCGCCCTGATGAAACAGGCTTTGCCCTTCCTGGAAGGCCAGGCGTTCCGAGGTGAAGGCCAACAGCTTCAGCTTGGAAGGTTCGATATTGGCAAACAAAGGGATACTGCGTAGCAGTTCAACTTCTTCATTCAGGCTCATGGCCGACCTCCGCCCCCAATTTGCAATACTACTAGAGCATTTTCATTCTGAAAACGCTCGGATCTTTAGAATTAGAGCAATTAAACCAATCACTTAAGTCGCGTTAGCGACCCTAAATAACTGAATATTGCCCTATCTTACTCACACGCCTTACTCGGACGCCAACAATTCCCTGACACACTCGTTATTCTGGCTCAAATCGGCATAGCTGCCGCGTTCCATCAGGCGCCCCTGACGCATCACCAGGATTTCGTCGAAACCTGCCGCCATGCTGGCCCGTTGCACAGACCAGATCAGGCAGCGCCCTTCGTATTCAGCCAACAAGGCTGCCATGATCCCGGCCTGGGTGGCGGAGTCCAGGGACGCAGTGGGTTCCGATAAAATCAAAATATCGGGGCGCTTCATGAGTGCCCGCGCCAGGGCCAGCTTTTGCCGCTGCGCCGTTGACAGGCGGGAACCGGCAATGCCGACTTCAAAGTTCAGCCCAACCTCGGCCACGACCTCATGCAGATCCAGCTCCATGATGACTTCGGAAATCAGCGCGCCGACCCGATCAACCGCCTGGGCCTGCCCATAAGCCACCTTACCGAACAGGATATTGTCCTGGATATTCGCCGCGGCGTTATATTCCGTCACATCGAAGAACTCTACCGCGCTACGCAGTTCGTCCGGCAGATTGGCGGCAAAATAGCGCCGCGCCTCAAGCACCTTGCCTTGCAGATCATCGTCCACCAGCCCGAGGCGATGACGGGCGGGAATAATTTTGAACGGCAGCGACATCAGTCGGCCGCGATCCTCGTCCGGCAGGGCCGCCAGATTGGCCCGGTCGCTGCGTTGCAGCAGGGACTGGATATCAGGCAGGTCGTCGGCCGAAATAAAGCTGAATTGCTGGAATAGTTCGTGATCGGGCGGCAAATCGGCGAACAATTCGACCATCGTCGAGGCAACCTGGTAGCCGACCGAGAGGAATTGCTCCGTCAGGCCAACCTGAGCCAGCACATCCAGCACATAAGGATGCTCGGCCAGATGCTCCACGTCAAAGACATCACCGACCGGATTGCCGAACATCAGATTTTCGCCCACCGACGCATTCAGATTGTACGCGTCTGCGTCGAATCCTTCGACCAGCACCAGCAAGGCCGGATCGGCGGCCATGTGTTGGCGCAAACCCGCGCGGGCCCGCAATATGGCCGCCGCCAGGTCTGGCCGCGCCTGCGGATCAATAGTGCCGCGCAGGCCGAATTGATAGACTTCTTCGCCCATGCCGCATTGCGCCAGGACGGCCAGGCCCGCCTGGCGCAATGCGTCGGCATCCTCGACCCCCGCCGCCGCGTAATCTATCCAGTCGGCATCGGGATCAAAGTCAATATTGCCGGAGCGCCGGGCCTCACTAACGTAGAGCGCGCGATGTTTGGCCGCGGCACCGGTATATTCAGCCGACCGCAGGGGTCGATGCTTCAATCCTAGAAACAAGTTGTTGGCAATCGTACCGGCAAAGACAAAGGCGGCCGCACCCACATGCGCCATGCGCCGGCCCGTCACCGTCTCTGGCAGCAAGGCGGCATCGCCGCCACCCAGACTTATGTTGCCATTGTCCGGGTCCAGCAATCGGGCCAGCAACAAGGTCAATTCGTCCTTGCCGCTGCCGCCCGACCCGACAATGGCGTAACGTTTGTCCAAAGGCAGGCGCATGGAAACGCCATCGACCACCGGCGCTTCCTGATCGTCGTTCAGGGTCAGGTTCGCGGCCGTCAATTCACCCGTCAGGGGGCCCGGTTCGTCAGGTTCAACCATCTGATAGTCTGGCCCGCGCATGCCAGCGGGCCCAAACTGGCTGACCACCTGATCATATTTGATCGTGGCGTCCGCCTGCATCTGGTAATAGGCCAACAGCTCTTTCCAGGGCGCGGCCAGATCCTTGTGGGCGGCGATGGCGGCGACCAGGGTGCCAATTTCCAAGTCGCCGGTAATGACAAAATAGCCGCCGATGGAATAGAAGGCGAACGGGCCCAGCTGTTGGATCGAATTGTTGAGAAATTTGATAACGAACTTCTGCCGGTAGATCCGCTCGCGCACCCCATAGATCCAGAACAGCTGGTTGGAGAAATCCATCAGCACGAAGTTGGAGGTATCGTTGGCATGCGTCTCCTGCACGCCCTGCACGGTCTCGCCTATTTTATCCGATAGCCGGCGCACGCGGGCCACGCGTTCCTTGCCCAGCAGGTTTACCCGGCGCTGCAGTTTCGGGATCAACCACAGTTGCAGGGGATAGAGCGACACCGCCGCTGCCGCCATGCGCCAGTCCTGCAAGAACAAAAAGGCCAGAATGGTCGCCAGATAACCGCCTTGAAAGGCCGGCAGGGAAAACGCATCGCCGATGAACCCGCCCAGGGGTTCCACTTCAGCCGTGATCATGGGAATAATTTCGCCCTGGCTCATTTTGCGGAAGGTCGGCAGGGGAAAACGCAGCACGCGGGCATACAGTTCAAAGCGCAGGCGGCGCAACATCCGTTCGCCCGTCAAACCTTTGTAGACGTTGATGACGAATTTAAAGCCTTGATTGATGCCCACTAGGACCAGGAACACACCACACAGAATATATAAATAAGGGGTCTGGTTGACGACCAAGTCAAAGGGGCCCAGCAGGGGGATGTCAACGCCAAAGAGGGAAACCGTCAGTTTTTCGGCGAGATTAAGAGGGTATTGGACGTGGATGCCCTGAATAGCCTCGTTGATGATGGTTTTGGGGACTTCATAAAACAGATATAAAAACGGCAGGGAAGCTGCGGACAGCAACGTCATGTTGATTTGCTGCTGCCGTGAAAACCGCCAGACATAACCGAAAATAGTCTTTTCCATGCGCCGCGCCCACTCCCTGCAAAACGATTGAACAATAGACTAAAAAGTCCTCGAATCGACGGCGCTTATAGATTAGCGCACGGCGCCCCAGGGGTAAATGATTGCCAATTCCGGCAACAGGCTACATTTTGACTTGTGGCAAAAATACTTATTAAATCAAAAAGTTGCTTTTTGTCGTCGTCCGCGCGTGCGATAGTCGCCAAAATTCGAGAAGCGGAAGCGCCTCAGAGGAGAGATGTGGCATGCCTAAAGGCACGCTAGAAGGAATGCGGGGTTTCCGCATTCTAATCTATAGCCACGACACCATGGGTTTGGGTCATTTGCGGCGATGCAGCACCATCGCCCATTCCCTGGTGCGCCAATATCCCGATTTGTCGGTCCTGATACTCTCGGGCTCGCCGATCATTGGCAGTTTCGATTTTCGCTCCCGCGTTGATTTCGTGCGTATTCCCGGTGTGATCAAACTGCGCAACGGCGAATACACATCGTTGAACCTGGGCATCGATTTCGAACAGACCATCCATATGCGGGCGGCGATCATCAAACATACGGCGGATATCTTCGCCCCGGACATGGTGATCGTGGACAAGGAACCTCTGGGCCTGCGTGGCGAAGTGGAGGAAACACTGCGTATGTTGAAGGCGCGGGGCACCAGACTGGTGTTGGGCCTGCGCGATATCATGGATGATCCCCTGATGCTGGCGCCTGAATGGCGGCGCAAGAACGCCATGCCCGCCTTGCGCGATCTATACGATGAAATCTGGGTCTATGGCCTGCCGCAAATTTGCGATCCCCTACAGGGTCTGCAGGTGCCGCGCCAGGTGCGCCGGCGAATGGTCTATACGGGCTATTTGGAGCGGCGCGCGCCGACCGCGCCATCGACCCGGCCGCTGCCGGAAATCGTCTCCGAACCCTATTTGCTGGTGACCACGGGGGGCGGCGGCGATGGCGAAGGGCTGATCGATTGGGTGCTGCGCGCCTACGAAGCAGACAGCCGCACGCTGTATCCGGCGCTGATTGTTCTGGGCCCGTTCATGCAGCCCGAGGCCCAGGCGGAATTCATTGATCGGGCCAATCGGTTGAACCGGGTGCAGGCCATTACCTTCGACGCGAAGTTGGAGGAATTGGAAGATAATGCCGTCGGCGTCGTGGCCATGGGTGGCTACAACACCTTTTGCGAAATCCTCAGCTTCAACAAACGGGCCCTGATCATCCCGCGCACCCGGCCCCGCATGGAACAATTTATTCGCGCCAGCCGGGCGCAGGAACTGGGTCTGGTCCGCATGCTGGAAGACGACGGCAAGCGGGACGCGGAAGTCATGGGCAAAGCCCTGCGCGAGTTGCCCTATCAGAACCGGCCCCGGGATGTCATCGTGCCCGGCCTGCTGGAAGGTCTGGACAACGTCAACCGCCTGGTGGCGCCATGGCTGTCCGATCCGGCCATGGCCCCGAACGCGACGGCGGCAAACATGGCGGCGACCGAGCAGGCCAAGGTATCGTCAGGAGATTAACGCCCTCCAGCGGAATAGGACGGCGTTTCCTTTGCCATGATGCCCAACATAACAACGAAACCGGTTGCCTTTATTTTGAAGGGCTATCCCCGTCTATCGGAAACCTTCATCGCGCAGGAGATAGAGGCGCTGGAGCGGCGCGGCCTGGATATTCGCATCATCTCGTTACGGCATCCGACGGATCAGGCCGTGCATCCGGTGCACCGGCGGATCAAGGCACCAGTCAGTTATTTGCCGGAATATCTGTACCAGGAACCACTCCGCGTCTGGCGGGCCTGGAAATTGGTCCGCTGTTGGCCAGGCTATCGCGCGGCCCGACGCCTGTGGCTGGAAGATCTGCTGCGCGACCGCAGTCCCAACCGGATCCGCCGCTTTGGCCAGGCCCTGGTATTGGCCGCGGAATTGGGTGGAGAGGTTCGCCATCTGCATGCCCATTTTCTGCACACCCCTGCCTCTGTTACCCGTTACACGGCCCACCTGACGGCGCGGAGCTGGAGCTGTTCAGCCCATGCCAAGGATATCTGGACCACCCCTGCCTGGGAGAAGCGGGAAAAACTGGCCGAATTGGACTGGCTGGTAACATGCAGTCAGGCAGCCCATGACCATCTGGCGGCATTGGCGCCCCAGAAGAATGGCCACGATGATACCCAGGCCACGGTGGAACTCATTTATCACGGCATCGATCTGGCCCAGTTCGCACCACCGGCAATAGCCGGCGCCGCGCGTGACGGCGGCAACGAAGCTGATCCGGTGCGGATTTTGTCGGTCGGCCGGGCGGTCAGCAAGAAAGGCTATGACGACCTGATCGCCGCCCTGGCGGACCTGCCCCCATCCCTGCATTGGCGCCTGGTTCATATCGGCGGCGGCAATCTATTGGATAAATTGCAAGAACAGGCCCAACAGGCGGGCATCGCGGACCGGATCACCTGGCGCGGGGCGCTGCCGCAGGAAGCGGTCCTGGCGGCCTATCGGGACGCCGACATTTTTGTCCTGGCCAGCCGGATCGCGGGGAACGGCGACCGGGACGGCCTGCCCAATGTCTTGATGGAGGCGCAAAGCCAAGGCCTGGCCTGTATCGCCACCGCGGTATCGGCGATACCAGAGCTGATCAGCCATGGAGAGACCGGAATTCTGGTCGAAGGCCGCGATAGGGCGGAACTGAGCCAGGCCCTGGCCGGTTTGATTGCCGCCCCAGCGCGGCGCCGGCAATTGGGTCAGGCTGGTCAGGCGCGGGTCAGGGACAAATTTTCCCATGATTTTTGGATCGAACGGCTGGCCCGCAAGTTTGCCCTACCTGAAACAGATGCAGACGCGGCCACCGGCCCCGACTGTGTCCTCAGGAACGCCTGATGGCCGCCCGGCGCATCGCCTTTTATGCACCATTGAAGGCGCCGACCCACCCGACGCCGTCAGGCGACCGGCGTATGGCGCGGTTATTGATCAGGGCCCTGGAAACTGCCGGCGCCCAGGTAGAGCTGGCATCGGACTTTCGATCCTATGACGGGCAGGGGGACGCCGCGCGGCAAACGGCGCTGCGGACGGAAGGCGGTATCGTGGCGGATAGATTAATTGGCCAATACCGCGCCCTGGCGGATGGCGCCCGGCCAACAGCCTGGTTCACCTATCACCTGTACCACAAGGCGCCGGACTGGATCGGCCCAAAGGTGGCGAAGGCCCTGAAAATCCCCTATCTGGTTGCCGAGGCTTCGTTCGCGCCGAAGCAGGCCGGCGGGCGTTGGGATTTGGGCCATTGCGCCACGGCCCGGGCGATCACGGCGGCGGATTGTGTATTCTGCCTGACCCGGTTGGATATGGCCTGTGTCCGTCCCCTGATATCCACGGCGCATCAGTTGCGCTTTTTGCCGCCCTTTCTGGACTCGCAGCCGTTTACGCGGATCCAGACAGAGCCGGCCCAGGCGGAGCGGAACATCCGGTACGGCCGGGCCGAAATAGCGCGGCGGTTCGGCCTGGATCCGGAACGGCGCTGGTTGTTGACGGTGGCCATGATGCGGCCCGGGGACAAGCTGCGGTCCTATCAACGGCTGGGTGCCGCCCTGGGCTGCCTGGGCGGGAACGATTGGCAATTGTTGGTGGTCGGCGACGGCCCGGCGCGGGATCAGGCCGTGGCGGCCCTGGCGCCCATCCGGCAAAATTCCGACAGCAATTTGATCCTGGCCGGCAGTCTACCCCTGGCACAGCTACCGGAAATCTATGCGGCCTGTGATCTTTACCTATGGCCCGGCGTGGGCGAGGCCTATGGCATGGCCTATTTGGAGGCACAGGCGGCCGGCCTGCCGGTCGTCGCCGGCAATGAACGGGGGGTTCCCGACGTGGTGCGCCATGCAGAGACCGGCCTGTTGACCGCGCCGGGGGACGACGCCGCTTTTGCCGCCGCCACGCGGCAGTTGCTGGATAATACCGACCTGCGGCATAAGCTATCCAGTGGCGCGCGCGCTTTCGTCCGCGGGGAGCGGACGGTGGCGGCGGCCGCGCAAAGCATCGGGGACGCGCTGGGAGAGATAATGCCATGACCCTGCTGGGCATGATCAGACATGGCCGCACCGCCTGGAACGGCGATGGCCGAATGACCGGGCGGGCCGATATTCCCCTGACCGACGAGGGCCGGCTGGCCCTGGCTGGTTTACGTCCGCCGGCGGCGCTAGATGGCGCCACCTGGCATGTCAGCCCCTTGATCCGGGCCCGGCAGACGGCGGCCATATTGAGCAACACAGAGTTGCGTATCGAAGAACGCCTGATTGAAATGGACTTCGGCGCGTACGAAGGCCGCACCTTGGAAGAATTACGCGCCGATCCCAATGCAGGCATGGTGGAGAACGAACACCGCGGCCTGGATTTCCTACCCCCGGGCGGCGAAAGCCCGCGTATGGTGCAACAACGGCTGCGGCCTTTTCTGGCGGAACTGGGCCAGGCCGGCGGCCGGCATATTGCCGTGGCGCACAAATCGGTCATTCGGGCGATTTTCGCCGCCGCCTATGACTGGAATATGTTAGGCCGGCCGCCGGTCAAACTGCGGTGGGATCAGGCCCATTTATTCGAGGTGGATCGCACGGGGGGATTGCGGCCATGGCGCATGAATGTGCCCCTGCGGCGGACCGATGAAGCGGCGGACCGGGAAGTCACCCTATGAATAGGAACATGAATGGTGGCAGGCGCGTCTTGTTCTATGTTCAGCATCTGCTGGGCATCGGCCATCAACGCCGGGGCGCTACGCTGACCCGGGCCATGCAGGCGGCGGGTTTGTCCGTCACCTATGTCTCGGGCGGGCACGGCATCCCAAACCTGAATTTAGGCGGCGCCGAACTGGTGCAGTTGCCCCCGGTGCGGGCCGTCGATCTGTATTTCAAGAAGCTGGTTGACGACAATGACCGACCCATTGATGAGGCCTGGCGGGCGCGGCGGCGCGATGCCTTGCTGGAAGTCTGGCACAGGATCCAACCGCATGTGATCGTGTTGGAATTGTACCCCTTTGGGCGCCGGCAGATGGGGTTTGAATTGCTGCCCCTGTTGGACGCGGCCCTGGCCAGCCCACGGCGTCCGGTCATCGTCTCCTCGGTCCGTGATATTCTGGTGGCGCCGCCGAAGCCGGAGCGCCTGGTCGAAATGCTGGATCGGGTGGGGCATTATTTTGATCATGTGCTGGTCCATGGCGACCCGGATTTGATCCCGTTCGATACGACCTTCCCCCATGCGGCGCAGATTGCCGACAAGATGCACTACACAGGCTATGTGGTGGACAGGACGGGCCGGCGGGGTGGGCCGGGTAGCCCCGGCTGGGATGAGGTGCTGGTTTCGGCCGGCGGCGGGGCGGTGGGCGATGCCTTGTTGCGCACCGCTATCCGTGCCCGAGCCGAAAGCACCCTGGCGGACCGGCGCTGGCGGGTGCTGGTCGGGGTCAAGGTGCCGGAGGACGATTTTCAAGCATTGATAGACTTGGCGGCAGAGGTCACCGGCGTCGGTGGAGAGGGGGGCATCGTGGTCGAGCGGGCCCGCGGCGACTTCCCCACGCTGTTGATGAACTGCGTCTTATCCATCAGCCAGGGTGGTTACAATACCTTGATGGAATGCATGCATGCCGGCTGCCGCAGTATTGTCGTACCTTACGCCGGCGGGCTGGAGACGGAACAAACCCTGCGGGCGGAATTGCTGGCCCGACGCGGCGTCGTAACCGTGGTCGAGGAGACCAATTTGTCCCCGGCCGCGATCACCGCCGCCATTAGCCAGGCACTGGCGGCCACGCCAGCGGCAGATGCCGGGACGGCGGGCGTCCGCACCGATGGCGCGGCGGATGGTGCGCGCCAGATTGCCGCCTGGGCCGGGGCGTTGAATTGGTAGGGGAGTATTGGTAGCGGGATGGCAGGCTGGCGCGATCTGATTGAAGAGTTAAAGCGCTGGGCGGCGGCGGGCCAGCAGCCGGGCCTGTGGTGGCGCGACGACGATGCCATCGCCCCCGGCCCACGGCTGCGCCAACTGACCGAATTGTCGCGAACATCCGGCGTCGCCCCGGCCCTGGCCGTCATTCCGGGGCTGGCGGAAGACGCTTTGGGCGAAGTGTTGGCGGATCTGACCGGGGTAAAAATGCTGGTGCACGGGCTGACGCATCAGAACCGCGCCCCGGCCGATCAGAAAAAAGCGGAATTCGGCAGCCATCGGCCGGTCTACGAAATGCTGGGCGATGCCGCCATTGCCTGGGAAAATCTAGCTGGCCGCTTTCCCCGGCTGGCTTTGCCAATTTTCGTCCCGCCGTGGAACCGGATTGACGCGGATCTTGTGTCCCGCCTGCCTCTGGCCCGATTGCAGGGCCTGTCCCGCTTTGGCCCGCGCGCGGCGGCGCATCCGGCAGCGGGTCTGCTGGAGTGCAATTGCCATCTGGATCTGATCGAATGGCACGGCGGGCGCGGCTTCGTCGGTGAAGCCGAGGCCCTGGATAAACTGATTGCCCACTTGCAAGGACGGCGCAACGGCATCCTGGATCGGGACGAATGCAGCGGCATTTTGACCCATCATAACGTCATGGAGCAGGCCGGGTGGGATTTTTTAGCGGAATTGTTCACCCGCACCAAAGAATGTGACAACGCTCACTGGTTAACCATAGATGAAGTCTTTAGGCTGCCGCAATGAACAGTCATCGCTATCCAATGAAGGCGTTAGCCGCCGATTATATGCGGTCCGCATTTGGCGTCCTGCTGCCGGCGGCTTTGATGCTCTTTACTAATCTGATACCGGTTGTCTTCTACAGTATGGGCGCCTTGATCTTGTTATTCGCGGGCTATGGTCTGCGCACGGCGTGGCGTCATGGTACGGTTTTGACCGTTGATGGAAACGGTGTTCGCCAGGAGGGCCTTGTGGGAGGATTTTTAGACCGCGAGATAGGCTGGGCGGAAATGCGGGATTTCCGCCTCCGCTATTATTCCACCCAGCGCGACCGCACCGGGGGCTGGATGCAATTGATACTGCGTGGCGGGGAAAATCGCGGCGTTATCCGCATGGATTCCCATTTGCCTGGCTTTGACGACATTGTTCGCCAGGCCCATGCGGCGACGCAAAACAACGGCCTGGCCCTTGACCCCACCACGGCAGCCAACTTGTCATCCCTTGGTCTGACCAGCGCCGACCCGGGGCTGGCATCGACGCAAGAAAAATCGCCATCATGACAAATGTTCTGCGCGTACGTGATCTGGTCGTCGAGTTTCAAGCGGCGGAAGGTTTGATACGGGCGGTCGATGGCATCTCTTTTTCCGTGCCCGAAGGCAAGACGGTCGCCTTGGTAGGTGAATCGGGTTCCGGCAAAAGCGTTGTTAGCCAGGCCATTATGCGCATCCTGCCCGACAGCGCCAAGATCGCCGGCGGCGAAATATTGTTCCTGGATCCCGACAAGCCGGGCAGCTTCGCCGATCTGACCCGTCTACGGTCGGACTCAAAAGAAATGCGGGCCGTGCGGGGTGACCGTATCTCGATTATTTTTCAGGAGCCCATGACCTCGTTATCGCCGCTGCACACCATCGGCAACCAAATTTCAGAAGCCTTGTCGCTGCACCGCGATGTTGCAAATAAACTGGCGATCGAAATGACCGTGGAAATGCTGCGGATGGTCGGCTTCCCGGAACCGGATCAGGCGATATTCAAGTATCCATTCGAACTGTCTGGGGGTCTGCGGCAACGGGCGATGATCGCCATGGCCCTGGTCTGCCGGCCTGCCCTGCTGATCGCCGATGAACCAACCACGGCCCTGGATGTCACCATTCAGGCACAGATCCTGAAATTGATTTCGGATTTACAGTCGGAACTGAACATGGCTGTGTTGATGATCACACATGATCTAGGCGTGGTCGCCAATGTCGCGGATGAAGTGGTGGTGATGTACCACGGTAAGATCATGGAAAGGGGCCCGGTAGCGGATATCTACAAGCAGCCGGAACATCCCTATCTAAAAGCCTTGATGCTGGCCGTGCCCCGCTTTGGTATGAAGCCCGGCGAGCGTTTGGTGCCTCTGCGTGAAATCAACCCCGCGGCTGGTACCCTGTTGCGCCAGAAAAAGCCATGGCCGGAAACCGCGCGCGCCGCCGGGCCTTTGCTGGATGTCAGCCATTTGAGCAAATTTTTCGGGACCCGCAAGCGCGGCTTGTTCGGTGGCAAGCCGGGCGGCGGTATGCTGGCGGTGGATGATGTGTCTTTCCACGTCAATCCAGGCGAATGCCTGGGCCTGGTCGGTGAAAGCGGTTGCGGCAAAACCACGACATCAAAAATGATCATGCGGGCCATATCCCCCGATTCGGGAAGTTTGTCCTTCAACGACCAAGGCAAAATCGTTGATGTGTTGAGCCTGCGCGATGCAGAGCTGTTCGCTTTCCGGCGCAATGTACAGTTCATCTTCCAGGATCCATTTTCCTCGTTGAACCCGCGCATGACCGTGTTCGACATAATTTCCGAGCCGTTGAATATCCACAAGGTTGGTGATCGCGACGAGCGCGACGAGCGTGTGCGGGAATTGATGACCCTGGTCGGCCTCGACGTACGCTTTTTGCGCCGTTACCCGCACAGCTTTTCGGGCGGCCAGCGGCAACGGATCGGCATCGCACGGGCATTGGCCCTGCAACCGGACCTGTTGATTTGCGACGAACCGGTTTCGGCCCTGGACGTCTCGGTCCAGGCCCAGGTGTTGAACCTGTTGAAGGATCTGCAGGAAGAGCTGGGCCTGACCTATCTGTTCATCTCGCATAATCTGGCGGTGGTCGATTATGTCGCCGACCGGATCGCCGTCATGTGCGCCGGCCGGATTGTCGAGACGGCGCCACGGGAAACCTTGTTCCGCAATCCCCTGCACCCCTATACCCAGGCCCTGCTGGCGGCCGTGCCCAAGGCCGATCCCGGCGCCAAACTGGACCTGACCGCGTTGATGGAGGGTAAGGCATCGGTGCCCAGCGCCTGGCCCGCGCCCTTTACACTGGACGACGGCATAGCGGCGGATATGATCGATGCAGGCGGCGGGCATTTTGTCCGCGCCGCCGTTGGCGCCCAATTGCCGAGGGAGTTGTGATGAAGCCGAGAGCCCGTTGCGTTGCCGCCGTCTTGGTGGGTTTGGCCGTGGCCGGGCCGATAACCACCGCTATGGCGATGAACTATGTCGAGACGCCGATGTTCGCGGACAAGGTCACGGCCGGCGAGCTGGCGGGGGTGGCGGCGCGGCTGCCTGACGAGCCGTCGGTCGTGCATTTTACCGGCAATCGGAAAATCGGCCATCAGGGCGGCGAGCTTCGCACCTTGATCGGCCGGGCCAAGGACGTGCGCCTGCTGGTGGTCTATGGTTATGCCCGGCTGGTTGGCTACAATGAGAAATTCGAACTCGTGCCCGATATTTTACAATCGGTCGAGGTCAAGGAAGACCGCCAGTTCACCCTCAACCTGCGGCGCGGCC
Source organism: Alphaproteobacteria bacterium (assembly GCA_016776605.1). Taxonomy (GTDB): domain Bacteria; phylum Pseudomonadota; class Alphaproteobacteria. The sequence goes on from JADHTB010000003.1 coordinate 128,044, forward strand.
ATAAATGGTCTGACGGCCAGCCCTTCACGGCGGAGGATTTTCGCTATTGGTGGGAGGATGTCGCCAATAATCTGGAAGTTTCGCCGGCCGGACCGCCACGCCTGATGCTGTCCGATGGTCAGCCGCCCATATTCCAGGTGCTGGACGAATCCACTGTGCGCTTTACCTGGCCCACGGCCAATCCCTTCTTCCTGCCCCGTCTGGCCGGCGCCTCGCCGCTGTTCATCTACCGCCCGGCCCATTATCTGAAGCAATTTCATAAACGCTACGCCGACCCCGAAAAACTGCAAAAACTATTAAAAAAATACCGCACCCGCGGTTGGGCCTCGCTGCATAACCGCTACGACAACATGTACCGGTTCGATAATCCGAACCTGCCAACCCTACAGCCCTGGGTCAATCGGACCCGTCCGCCCGCGACCCGCTTTATCGGCGAGCGCAACCCCTACTATCACCGGGTCGACGAAAAGGGCCGCCAGCTGCCCTATATCGACAAATTCATAATGATCGTCTCCGATGGCAAGCTGATCGCCGCCAAGGCCGGGACCGGCGAGGTTGATTTGCAGGCCCGCAGCCTGAGCTTTAGCAATCTGACCTTTTTGCGCGAGAACGAGACGGACGGTGAGTTCGAAACCTATCTATGGCGCATCGCCAAGGGCGCCCATATCGCGCTGTTCCCAAACCTGAATGTAGCTGATCCCGTCTGGTCGAAATTGATGCGCGATGTGCGTTTTCGCCGCGCCTTGAGCCTGGCGGTTGACCGCGAAGCCATCAACGAATCGCTGTTTTTCGGTTTGGCCCTGGAGGGCAACAACACCCTATTGCCCGACAGCCCGTTGTTTCGCGAAAAATATCAAAAGCAATGGGCCGAATATGATCCGGATCTGGCCGGCGCATTGTTGAACGAGCTTGGCCTGAACGAATACAACGACAACGATATCCGGCTGTTGCCCGATGGCCGTCCCCTGGAGATCATCGTCGAGACCGCGGGGGAGGATACGGAACAGGTCGATGCCCTGGAACTGATCGCGGAAAGCTGGGCCGAGGTTGGCGTTAAATTATTCATCAAGCCGTCCCAGCGCGAGGTCTTCCGCAACCGGGTCTTTGCGGGTCTGGCTCAAATGTCAATCTGGAGCGGTCTGGAAAACGGCGTCGCCGCCGCCGCCACCAACCCGGAGGAACTGGCCCCAACCTCGCAGCAGCAGTTGATGTGGCCAAAGTGGGGTCAGTATTTTGACACCTCGGGCGCGTCTGGCGAAGCCCCCGATTTACCGGAGGCACAGGAACTGGCGGCGCTGGCAACGGAATGGAAGCATGTGAAGGGGCAAAAGCGGCGCACGGAAATCTGGCACCGCATGCTATCCATCCACGCTGAACAAATTTACTCGATTGGCGTCATCTCCGGGGTGCAGCAACCCGTAGTGGTCAAGCACGGCCTGAGAAACGTTCCCAGGCAAGGCATCTATAACTGGGATCCGGGAGCCCATTTTGGTATCTACCGGCCCGACACGTTTTGGTTCGATCGGTAGGGGAAGCCTACAGGCATGTTCACCTATTTCGCACATCGGGTTTTGGTGATGATCCCAACCTTGTTGGTGATTTCCGTCATCACCTTCATCATCATCCAATTGCCCCCCGGTGATTATCTCTCCAACCAGATGGCGGAAATGCTTTCCAGCGGCGACCGCGCGGCGATGGAAAATCTGGCTTTTCTGCGCCAGGAATTCGGACTGGATAAACCGATGTTGGAGCAATATGGCGTCTGGCTTGGTATTTGGCCCGGCAACAACGGTTTTTCCGGCATCCTGCAAGGAAACTTAGGCTGGTCATTTGAATATAACCTGCCCGTGAGCGAAGTCGTCGGCGACCGGCTGTACCTGTCCCTGCTGCTGAATTTTACTACCATATTGTTCGTCTATGCCGTGTCCTTTCCCATCGGGGTCTATACGGCGGTCCGGCAATACAGCTTCGGCGACCATGCCATGACCTTTGTCGGTTATATTGGATTGGCGACACCCAACTTTCTTTTGGCGCTGATCCTATTGTATCTGGGCAAAAAATATTTTGGCGTTTCCATGGGCGGCCTGATGGACGAGGAATTTATCGGCGCGGACATGTCCTGGGGCAAATTCCTGTCGATCTGCGAACATATGGTGGTGCCGGTGATCGTCATTGGCACGTCCGGCACCGCCGGCATGATCCGCCGCCTGCGCGCCAATCTGCTGGATGAATTACAAAAACAGTACGTCACAACGGCCAGGGCCAAGGGCCTGAAGAACTACAAATTATTGTTGAAATATCCCCTGCGCATGGCGCTGAACCCTTTCGTGGCGGATATCGGCAACCTGTTGCCGCAGATGATTTCGGGCTCCGCCATTGTTGCCGTGGTGATGAGCCTGCCGACCTCGGGGCCCATGCTGGTCAACGCCCTGCAAAGCCAGGATCAATATCTGGCCGGCTCGTTCCTGTTGTTCCTGGCTGCCCTGACGGTGATCGGCATGTTCGTGTCCGACCTGGCCCTGGCCGCCCTTGATCCGCGGATCCGCCTTGGATCGGAGGCGTCGAAATGACCGCCAACGACGATCAACAACGGCATTGGGTTTCGGACGCGCCGTTCGAACCGCACACCATCGAGCGGCTGACGAAGGAGCAGGAGCGCTTCTTCATGGCTTCGCAATGGACCCTGATGTGGTGGAAGTTGCGCCGCCATCCACTGGCCGTTGCCTCGATGATATTCCTGCTGGTCATCTATATCTCTATTCTGATGGTGGAATGGGTGGCGCCCTATCCCTTGGCCAAACGGCACGCCAAATTCATCTACGCCCCGCCGCAGGTCGTGCATCTGTTCGATGACGGTAAATTCGTCGGTCCCTTCGTCTATGGCTACAAGGTGACCCGGGATATCAAGAAGATGAAGCGGGTTTATACCCTGGACGAGAGCCAGGTGCAGCCAATCCGGTTTTTCTGCCAGGGCGCGCCCTACAAATTCTGGGGCCAGTGGCGCATGAAGTTCCACTTTTTCTGCCCCTCGAAAGAAAAAGTCGGCAACAAGACCGTGCGCGGCACCCTGTTCCTGTTCGGCACCGACCGCCTGGGACGGGATATGTTTTCCCGCATTGTCTATGGCGCGCGGATATCCCTGACCGTGGGCTTGATCGGCATCTCCATCAGCTTCCTGATCGGCCTGACCCTGGGCGGCCTGGCCGGCTATTACGGCGGCTGGGTGGACAACGTGGTGCAACGCTTGATCGAGATGTTGCGTTCGTTCCCGGAATTGCCCCTTTGGATGGCCCTGTCCGCCGCCCTGCCCGTGACCTGGAGCCCGATCGGCGTGTTCTTCGGCATCACCATCATCCTGGGTTTGCTGGATTGGCCCGGCCTGGCCCGCGCCGTCCGTTCGAAACTACTGGCCCTGCGAGAGGAAGACTTCGCCACCGCCGCCACCTTGATGGGCGCCAGCCCGGCCCGGGTTATCGCCCGGCATCTGCTGCCCAATTTCATGAGCCATTTGATCGCCTCGCTCACCCTGTCCATCCCTTCCATGATTCTGGCGGAAACCGCCCTGTCGTTCCTGGGCCTGGGCCTGCGACCGCCGATCACATCCTGGGGCGTATTGTTGAACGAAGCGCAGAACATCAACGCGGTGGCCACCTATCCCTGGCTGATCTTCCCCATGCTGCCGGTGGTGCTGATCGTCCTGGCCTTTAACTTCTTCGGCGACGGCCTCAGGGATGCCGCTGATCCATATAAGTAGGGCCCACAAATTCAACGCCGCTGTATATTAGCCTTCGCCCGGCGCCAATCCTTGCTTGCGTTCCGCCATATGGGTTAGCCTTCATCCAGCAGAAATCAATTGTTCAAAGGGAGAGTTGTCCATGGCACGTCTATGTGAAGATCGAGTTGCAATCGTTACCGGCGCGGCGCGCGGGGTTGGGCGCGAGCATGCGCTGTTACTGGCCAAGCATGGCGCCAAGATTGTGGTGAACGATCTGGGCGGCGCCGTCGATGGGACCGGCGCCGACAAGTCGCAGGCCCAACTGGTGGCCGAAGAAATCATCGCCGCCGGCGGCGAGGCCGTCGTCAACGGCGATGACGTCAGCAGCTGGAACGGCGCCAAGAACATGATCGATCAGGCCGTTGATACCTTCGGCAAACTGGACATTCTGGTCAACAATGCGGGCATTCTGCGCGACCGCATGCTGGTCAATATGACTGAAGAGGAATGGGATTCGGTTATTCAGGTGCATCTGAAAGGTACCTTTGCCCCGGCCCGCCATGCCGCCGCCTATTGGCGTGTCCGGTCCAAGGAGACGGACGGCCCGGTCAACGGGCGGATCATCAACACCTCCTCGACTTCCGGCATTTACGGCAATGTCGGGCAGACCAATTATGGCGCGGCCAAGGCCGGTATTGCCGCATTCACCATCATCGCGGCGCGGGAGCTGCGCCGGATCGGGGTTACCGTGAATGCCATCTCGCCCACCGCCTATACGCGGATGACCGACAGCCTGCGGGAATACACCGAAGAGGAGATCGAGATACGGGACCCGCGCTGGGTATCGCCGACAGTGGTCTATCTTGCCAGCGAGGCGGCCCATGATATTACCGGCCGGGTCATTCAGGCCGGCGCTGGCCAAGTGGCGGTTTGTGAAGGCTGGCGCCGGGGCGCGGAGATAGAGCAGATGGCGGATCCGGAGGCATTAGGCTCGAGAATTCGCGAGATGTGCGGCCAGGTTCGGAAGAATTCCGGCATGGACGGTTTCGAGCTGGATTAAATTTCGTTCACGCTGGTGTCCCGGGCCGCTGTCGCGGCCTGGGGTTCCAGCGCCTAAGCCATTTTCGATATTCATCGAATCGCCGAACCGCCCGCTCCCCCGCCCGGCCACCCATTGATCATAATCCCGTGGGTGGCCGGGCGGGGGAGCGGGCGGGTAAGTCAATCTCGAAAATGGCCTAAGCCAACAGCACCACCAGATCAAGCGGCGCGCCGGCGCCTGCCACCGTGCGGGCCGGGCGTTGCTGTAGCGGCGTTTGCGGCGCATAACCCTGAGCGACGGCCAAGGCCAGGGTTTCTGCCGTGGTCAGAGCTGTCACTGCCTCTGCCTTGTTGGCGGTTTCCAGTTTGGCGGCCAGATTGACCGGTTCGCCGATCACGGTGAATTCGAGGCGCTCGCCATCGCCGACCGCACCAAATATCAATGGGCCGGCGCTGACCGCGAAGCCAATGGCCAGGGCTGCATCGCCATTCCGTTTGCGCAACTCATACCAATCGGCCGCCGCCGCGCCCAAGGCCTCGATACAGCGCAGGGCGTCGGCGGCATAGGTTTCCGTCGGCAGGGCGGCCCCAAAAGTGGCCATGATGCCGTCGCCCATGAACTTGTCGATACTACCGCCGTGGGCCTGAATGACCCCCACCATGCGGCTTTGATAATCGGCCAGCAGCGCCATCAGGTCGCCCGGATCCATGCCCATGGCCATGGGCGTAAAACCGCGAATATCACAGAACAATACGGCGGCCTGACGTATTTCGCCCTGGCCTGCCTCAACCCGCTGTTCCGCGCTGACGATCTGATGCGCGATCTCGGGCGCGAAAAACCGCCCCAAATCCTGATGCGCATGGCTTTCGACCACCGATTGCACCAGCAGCCGGCGGGCCCGCCACAGGGCAATGGCCAGGATAGCCGTGGACAGCAGAATGGCGATGACCTTGTCAAATTCCGCTCCGATCAAAATTTGGTTCGAGGTCATGTAGGCAACGTAGTCGCGGGTCACGCCCATGTTTTGCGCCGTCGAGGTTGCCAGCGCGTAGTACAACATCAAAAGCCAGCCCGTGGCCGCCGCCGCCCCGGCCAGCAGAACAAAGCCGGCGGAGAAGCGCAATGCCCGCAAGGCAATAAATATAAAGACATAAAGCAAGGTCGGCGCCTTCAGATAAAAGGCGGCCGGTTGCTCGTACTGGATATGAAAGCTCCAGATCAGGGCCATCAGGATGGTCATGTCCACCAGCACGGACAGGGTCAGGAACCAGGTGGCGGCAAAACCGCGATAAGCCAGGATCAGGCGCAGGATGGAGAACGCCAGATACAGGCACAGGGCAAACGGCACGGGTTCGATCATGGACGTGGCGCCCGCCGTTTTCGGCGCCAGGGCATACAGGCCGGCCCAGGTGGCGCCGACCAGTAATTGGGCCCAGGCGATCAGAATTTCGCTTTGCAATTGATGCCCGCGGATCGCCGCCACCACCCGTGGCGGCAGATCGCCGTCGTTGTGCCGGCCCCAGCCGATTTTGGGAAAGATTCGGCCTAACATTTTCGCAGCCACAGGCTGGCCGGCAGGCTGTCCGCTTTGCCCGGTAGCCGCGCCACGGCCGACGCCGCGACTTGCGCCGCCATGCGGGTGGCTACGTAATGCGAGGCGAACAGAATGTCGTAGGCACCGCCCGCCAGTATGGGCGCCACCGCCAATTGTTCGTTGTAGCCACGCCAAGCCCAAGGCATCGGATAGTCGTCGGGCAGAAAAATATCGTGAATGTGCACCAGCGCGCCGGCGGGCAGGATTGGCATCACCCGATTGAATAGATCGTCCACATCACTGCCGGGCATGAGGATATGGGAAGAATCAATGAATAAAATATCGCCCGCCGCCAGATCGGCGAAAACATCCAGGCCCACGGTACCCAGCGTGCCCTTTATAAACTCGATATCCAGGTGATCCACGAAACGGTTGGGAGCTGGATCGATGGCAGTGATATGGGTTGCAAGGCCACCGTCATCCACCGCCCGTTTCATAAAGCGCGTCGAATGGCCCGAGCCGACCTCGATAATCCGCTTCGGCGCCCAGGCCCGCACCATGGCATAGGCGGCGGCGGCATCCAGGGTTGGAAACCAATCCTGCGCCCAGCGGGGGGCGGGGGGCGGTTCGTCGCCCATCGCCTGCAAGGTTGCTTCGTGTCGATCAATATCCTGCAGCAGGGCGGCGAAGCTGGGTTCGGCCGCCAGCATCAGCGCCGCCAGGGATGGATAGCTTGGGTTGCAGCCGGGATCGGGCAGGGTATCGGCGTAACGATAGGGAATGAAAAAGCCGCGCCGGGCCAGACCCAGCACCGTCAACAGCCCCAACCGCATACTGCGCCTGTGCATAAACTCCGTCCTCTACCCCAGGGAAGCGGTTGCTTCCGGCAATCTCGAATGTCGCCCTTGCGGTAGAACGCTGGCATCTGGATCATTCAATGTCAGGACACCCGACTCTGAATAATCGTGGTGCGCAAGGCACCAAACCGAAGGACTCTTCTGTTTGGTTCGCACCACTAGGGGCGTAATACCATGCCTTCCTGGGCCACGACAGTACCGGGGCGCCGCTTTTCAGCCGCGTCGGCGATTTGATCCATGAAGGCGTCATCGTGATCAGGGTCATGGTGGAAGATCACAAATTGGGAAACCCCAGCCGCATCGCACAGATCGGCACCGGCCTCCCATGTGGAATGACCCCAGCCGACACAGTTCTGATATTCATCCTCTGTGTACATGGAATCATAAATCACTATATCGGCGCCGTCGATCAGGCCCAGAATATTCTGATCCAATTCACCCGGTCGATGTTCCGTATCTGTCAGATAGCAGATTGCCTTGCCATCAAATTCGATACGATAACCCGTGGCGCCGTTGGGATGGTTTAGGGGCGCGGTACGAATGACGACATCGGCGCCAGCGGTCAATGCATCACCGGCCGAGAAATCCTGGAATTCAATTTTCGATTGGAAAATTTCCAACGGCACCGGGAACAACGGCGTCATCATCAGATCGCACAGCACTTGGCGCAGATTGGTTTCCGGCAACAGATGGCCGGCCGAAAGGCGGAACTGATTATTTGGACTGAAGAATGGTTTAAAGAATGGCACGCCACAGATGTGGTCGTAGTGGGTATGGGTGAGAAAGATATCCGCATCAATGGTCCCTTCGGTTTCCAGCAATTTATTGCCTAGGTAACGGAAACCGGACCCCGCATCGAAAATTAACAGCCGCTCGCCGCAACGAATCTCCAAGCAGGAGGTGTTGCCGCCATAGCGGACCGAGTTGGGATCGGAGATCGAAATACTCCCCCGAACGCCCCAAAAGCGAACTAGAAAATCACTATTTTCGGACATGACTGCCGCACTTTCACCTCAATCAAACAAAGTCACACTTCCACCCGTTCGTCTCAAATCCCTGTAATTCGATTTATCTTATTACAGTCCGATATATGTCAGCATGATAATATTACGTCTAATACGTTGGCATTGTAAACAATTATATCAAGAGGGCCGGCTGGTTTTGCCTACAGTCCCATTTGGCGCTGAATGAGACGGCTGAGGTCAGCCTCCGGGTCGGCTAGCTGATCGACTATGGTAAAATGATCTTGTCCGGGCAATACGGCCACCTCGACAGCAATCCCATGACGGCTCCAGGCCGCCGCCAGGACCTCGCTTTGACGCAGATATTCCGGTCCTTCGTCCCCACCCACCGCCAATAACAGCGGACTTGTGGCGGTGGGGGTTAGGCGCAGGGGGCTGTTACGGATGGTTTCCTGCAGGCTGAGTTTCAGGTCATCGTTAAGGAAGCACAGGCGGATCGGCTCCAGATCATACAGCCCGGAAATGCCACAGCCGCCCTTGACCAAATCCCTTGGCAGCGCGGGCGAGCCGCCATCGAAGGCGGGCCAGTCGGTGGCCATCATCATCGCCACCAGATGGCCGCCCGCGGAATGGCCGGAAATAAAAATGCGCGCCGGATCAGCACCGAAACCAGCAGCGTTGCGATAGAGCCAGGCCAGGGCGGCCCGGCATTGGCGCACCAGTTCGTCCATACTAATATTCGGGATCAGACCATAATTGATCACCGCGGTCGCGCATCCCTTGGGCGTGAACGCGCGGGCGACATAGGAGAATTCATCCTTGCTAAGCGCTTTCCAATAGCCGCCGTGTATGAATACCTGGATCGGGGCCGGACCGTTCCCCCCGCCTGGGCCGGGAAACAGATCCAACACCTCATCCGCACCGGGGCCAAACGGTATATTCAGTTGGCCGGTTAGTTGCTGGCGCCATTCCTGGCTATCCTCGGCAAACTTTCGTATGAAGTCCGCAGAGCCGGACACCTTGGCGCGGTTATCATATTCCGCATCCAACCCGGCCTGATCATAAACCCCGAAGATTTTTTCACTCACCACCGTCTCCCTAATTGTCCGCCGCCATGACGGCCAGCATTTGTTTGACCTTGGCCACCGCCAGATCGTTGATCCCTTCTGCCAGGCGGTTCGCCAGTTCCGTGGCTTCCGGTCCCGTTTGCGCGGTATCTATGACAACCCGTGGATGGCTGAGTTTCGCCAGACGGCGCATGGCATCCGCCTCATCCCAAATGATATTGAAATAGCCGCAGATCTGATCCACCAATACCGGCGAGGGCCGGCCCCGCCGGCCTCGTTCCAAAGCCGACAGATACGCCGCCGAAATCTGCAAGTCGGCGGCCATCTGTTTTTGGCTAACGGCCTGTTGCCGGCGCAATTCGCGGATCCTGGCGCCAAAGGGTGTCAAACCAACTGCCATGCGCCAACTAGTCCAACCAAAGGCCGTGGCGCCGGTGCCATGCCTCTATGGATTCCACCCAGGGCGCCGCAATGACACGAACCTTGCAAAAGCATCTTGGATCCTCCCATAGCCGCCACCCATTCCTAACGTTTGCGCCGCAGCAAAACATAGTAGGCGCCTTCACCGCCATGTTGCGGTCGGGCGGTCTCTATACGCAAGACCATTTGCCGCACCGCCCCTTCCCCCAGCCAGCGCGGCAGATTACGGCGCAGCACGCCGCTGTCCCGATCCGGCATGAAACCGCTGTCCACATCATCGCGCGGACCGCCCTTGCCGGTGATAACCAGGACGCAGCGCCGGCCCGCCCGATAACTGCCGGCAATAAAGGCGTTCAGCGCACGATGGGCATCGGCCTGGGTATGTCCGTGCAAATCCAGCCGCGCCTCGATCGCGGTTTGCCCCCGGCGCAACCTTTCCGCGCTGCGCTTGTCCAGACCGCCATGTGCATTCGCGGCCACCGTCATCGCCGGGGCAGGCCGCCGGGGAACCGGCTTGGGCGCCGGCCGAGCCTGGCTTTTTGTGGTCGGCCGCGCCGCCGTGCTGGTCTTGTCCGCTGTCTTGGCGGTTTTTGCCGCACCCTGCGGTGGACGAGGCGACCGCCGCTTCAGCGGCCGGGCATCACCCATAGCCGCCTCGAACAGCGCATCGCCTTCGATCGGGCTTTTAGTCTTTCCCGGTTTGGTCATCGATCAGAACAATATGCAAGCTGCGCGGTCCGTGCGCGCCAAGCTCTATGGTCAGGGCAATGTCGGCGGTGCGCGAGGGACCGGTGATCATGTTGACGGTCCGCGGCATGGTAAAACCACGGCCCTGTTTGTTGGCCTTGCGCAGGCGGGCCCAAACCTCTTCATAGGCCCCCACCACCTGGCTGGCTCGTAGGGCGACAACATGATAGTCGGGTACGAAATTCAGGGTCGTTGGATGGTCCTTGCCGGAAAGAGCAACCAATGTGCCGGTTTCCGCCACCCCCGCGAAGGCCGGCGTGACCGAGACTAGGTCGTCGATACCGGCGGTGCCCTGCCGGGTTTCCAGCAGACTTTGGCTATCCCAGTCCAGTCCGCACAGCCATTCGTCCGGGGCCAGGGTCACCTGGGTCGGTAAATTGTTGGCGCGCAGATAGTCGGCAACGGCGCCGGGCACCGCTGCCTCGCTGGCGACAACGGCAACCGTACAGGCCGCGGCCCGGACCATTTCCTGAAAACGTTCCACCTGGGCCGCATGATCGCCCTTACCCCGCGCCGGCACCAGATTGGCCCGGTGTTTGTCAATGTGCTCGTTCAGTTCGTGGCGGGCATCGGCGCTCAGGGCGGGACGGCCCAGGGATTGCCTGATGGCGCCCAGAATGGCCTCGCGCCCAGATTTTGCGACCGGTTCAGTCATCGCGCCGCCCCCCCGCGTTGCCGCTCAGCCTGCTGGCGGCGCCAGCGTTCCTGAAAGGTCTGGCCCTCGGGCGCCGGCAGGTCGCGGCCATCGGTCCAGCCGCCCGCGAACCACAGAGTGCGTAGCCGTCCTTGCCGCCGGCCCAGATAGCGCAGGCCGCGCACGGCCAGGCGGGCCGCCAATCCATACAGCCAGGGCCGCCGCGCGAAAAAAGCCCAGACGGACAGGCCCCAGCGTTCCAGGCCCGGCACCTTGCCCGCCTCGAATGATCTTTCCCGCCATTGCCGCAACAGGCGTGGCAGGGGGATAGCGACCGGACAGACTTCCTCGCAGCGCCCGCACAAGGTCGAGGCGCAGGGTAGATGCTGGGTCTCCGACACCCCCAGCAAGGCCGGCGACAGCACCGCGCCCATGGGCCCGACATAGACCGTACCGTAGGTATGGCCCCCCACCGATTGATAGACCGGGCAATGGTTCATACAGGCGCCGCAACGAATACAGCGCAACATGTCCTGCACCTCGCTGCCCAGCATGGTGGAGCGGCCATTATCCAGCAGGATAACGTGGTATTCCCCCGGCCCATCCAGATCGTCCGGGCGCCGGGGCCCGGTTGAGATCGTGGTGTAGGCTGAAAATTCCTGACCCGTGGCCGAGCGCGCCAGGATGCGCAGAAATGTGGTGGCGTCCTCCAAGGTTGGAACCACCTTTTCCAGCGAGGTGACGACAATATGAATTTTCGGCAACGTCTGTGTCAGATCGCCGTTGCCCTCGTTGGTGACAATGATGGAACTGCCGGTTTCCGCGATCAGATAGTTGGCGCCGGTGATGCCCACATCCGCGTCAAAATATTTTTGCCGCAGGATCTCGCGGGCTTCGTTGACCATCTTTGGCGGCTCGGTCTGACGCTCGGTTCGGCCCAGTTTGGCATGATGTTTCAAAAACAGATCAGAGACCTGATCCTTGGTTTTGTGGATGGCCGGGCCAATGATGTGCGAGGGCGGCTCCTGTGCCAGCTGAATAATATATTCGCCCAGGTCTGTTTCCACCGGTTCAATGCCATGCTTTTCCAGAAATTCATTCAGATGAATTTCCTCGGCGATCATGGATTTGCCCTTGGTCACGGTCTTGGCGTCGACCGAACGGCAGATTTTCAGCACCGCGGCCTGGGCATCCGCCGGCGTTGCACACCAATGCACATGCCCGCCGGCGGCTTTGCAATTGCGTTCGAAACTTTCCAGATAGAAATCCAGATTGCCCAGAACATGATCTTTCAGCTCCCGCCCCCGTTGTGAAAGAAGCGTGAACTCCGGCAGGCGATCCACCGCAGCCTGGCGATTGGGCACCATGCCGGCGTTGAGCATGGCCATGGCGCTGCGCAAATCCTTGTCCGCCAGGGCGGCGCGGGCGTTTTCCTTAAAAATGCTGGGGTTCATGAACTCCATGGCCCTAGCCTTCACCATTCTCGCCAATAGGCGGCGCCTGATCGGTCATCCCGGCCAGAACCTCCGCTACGTGGCGCACCTGCACGGACGAGCCTTCCCGTTTCAGGCGCCCGGCGATATTCAACAGACAGCCCAAATCACCGGCCAACAGCAAATCCGCGCTGGTCTTGGCTACGTTGGCGGTTTTTCGGCTAACAATATCGGTGGAAATTTCCCCGTACTTGACACAAAAGGTCCCGCCAAAGCCACAGCAGGCCTCGGTTTCAGCCATTTCCTCAAGCTTCAGGCCGGCAACACCGGCCAGCAATTCACGCGGCTGCTGCCGCACGCCCAATTCCCGCAGTCCGGCGCAGCCATCGTGGTAGGTCGCCGTGCCATCATATTGGGCGGCAACAGGGTCGATTTTCATGACGTCGGCCAGAAAGGCGGTCAGCTCGAAAGTTTTAGCGGCCAGGGCGCGGGCCCGCCGGCTCCATTCCGGATCATCCGTGAACAGCTCCGGATAATGCACGGCGATCATGCCACCGCAGGAGCCCGAGGGCACAACCACATAATCATAAGCCGCGAATGTTTCGATGACCTGGCGGGCGATTTCCTGGCTGTGCCGGCGGTCGCCTGAATTATAGGCTGGCTGGCCGCAGCAGGTCTGTTCCGGCACATGCACCGTACAGCCCGCCGCCGTAATCAGTTGTGCCGCCGCAAAGCCGACCGTGGGCCGGAACAGATCCACCAGACAGGTGGCGAACAAACCAACGTTGATTGGCGCCTTGGCGCTATTGTCTATCATGCCTGACCCTTTGCCTGCGGCGCGAAGCCGTCCGTCATTTGGGTTTATAACACCCTAGAGCAGTTCCGGGCTATTCTGTTTGGTTCGCACCACTAGCGCATATTCGGAACATGATTACAGCCGCTCGGCCAGAGCGCGGGGCAATAACAGAAACCATTGTCCGGCATTTTTCATGTGCCCGGCGATGGCGGCGGCACGGGCACCATGGCCCCAGAACAGATCACCCCGCACCCCACCCTTGATCGCACCGCCGGTATCCTGGGCCAGCACCAGCCGGCGCAGGGGTTCCTCCATCTGATCAGGGTTGGCGGCGGGGTGGCTGGTTTGCAGCCAGATCGGGATGCCCAGAGGGATTAACTGATGATCCACTGCGATGGAACGGCCCGGGCTGAGAGCGACGCCCAGGGCGCCTATCGGACCCGGTCCCTTTAATTCGCGAAAAAAGATATAGGATGGGTTCATGTCCATGACCCGCCGCGCCTGCGTTGGATGCGCGCTCAACCAGGCGCGGATGCTCTGCATGGAAACATTTTCTTTGGTCAGAACGCCGCGCGCTATCAATTCCCGGCCAATGGCGAAATAGCGCCGGCCATTGCCTTCCGAATAGCCCAGCCGAATTTCTTCGCCGTTGGCAAGCCGTACCCGGCCGGAACCCTGGATCTGCAGGAAAAAGGCATCCACCGGATCATCCACGTAAAGGATCTCCAGGCCCTTCCCGGCCAAGACGCCCGCGTCGATCCGCTGTCGTTCATGATAAGGGCGCAACCGGCGGCCCTGAATGCGGCCAACGATGCGCTGACCTTTCAGGCTGTCGCTGAAATCACCCAGATTGACGTTGACCAGATCCGGCGGCCGTCCATACAGAGGGACATTATAGGCGCCGCCGCGTACCCGGCTGCCCCGCAGCAGCGGCTCGTAGTAACCCGTGAACAAGCCCACCGCCCGGCCACCGTAGTGGACGGCAACAACACGAAAATGTTGTTCGAAAAACCGCCGCGCCTGATCGGGCGTCTCCGGTTTCACGGCCAAGGCGGTCCTGGCGGCCTGGCAGACCCCGGCCCAGTCGCCCGCACTGCCGGCGATGCCGTCGCGGCCGCTCAAGCGGCGATCGGCTGGCCAGGTACCGATGCGGTCGCAACTATGCAAGAAAGCCGCCAACGCGGCGCCGTGATCATCCTGCTCCCAACCTTCCAGGGCCGTGAACGGCGCCGGGCGGTAATCCATCTGATCATAGGGAATGACCGGGGCAGGCGGTGGACCGGGGCGGGTCACCCACCACAACAACAACCCCAGGCCCGCCAGCAGCGGTCCGGCCCATATGACGGCTAAGCGACCCTGCATAGCCGTCCGGGCTACTAATTCTCGCCGTGGGTTTCGATGAGCTGCCAATTCGGATCGCGACTGCGGGTATTGCGCGCAAAGGTCCAGATATCCGTGACCTCGTGGGTACCCCCCGCTTGATCAGGCAGCAACTCGCCCGCCTCGTCACGGGTCACCGCAACCATTTCAGAAACGAATTTGACAGTGACCTCGGCCATCTTGTCTTTCAATTCCGCATCAATGATTTCGGTTCCTTTGATGGCAACGATCTTGGTTTCAAGGGTATGCCCCTTGTCCTCACGCTCATCGATAGCACCGACAAAATTGTCAAAAACCTGATCGTTCAGCAACGGCCTCAGCGCATCGCGGTCGCCATTGGCAAAGGCATCGACAATCATCTCGTAAGCCATGCGGGCGCCATTGGTAAATTCACCGGGTTCAAAACGATGATCAGCCAGTTTTATTTTTGTCAGGCCCGCGCCAATTGGGGACTCATCGGCCCACAACGCGGCCTCCGCCTGTGGCCTCGCATCGTCGTTGTCGGCAGGATTGAAACGACTGCGGTCAGGCAGAGCAACGACATTATCATCGCCAACCGGCTGGTTTGCTGCGCCCTGGTCGGCGGATTGATCACTGGATTGATCACCGGATCGATCTTGGACCCGTGGGTCCGGCGGCGGCGGCTCATTCCCGGTGCGCCGTCCGAGTACATTGCGCAGACGAAAGAATATAAATCCCGCCACCATGGCCAGGAAAATAATATCGAGAAAGTAACCCTCGCCCATGAAATTTGTATGTCCTGTCGGGTCGTTGTTTCTATTCGATCTTCTATCTAGCCAGATCGACTTTCGCACAATAGATGCCAAAGACCACCCCGCCCGCCGGCCAACTGGCTGCTACCAGCAACCAAACAGCCCGTCTCTCAGCACGAAGCAACAGCTTACGGCCCGCACCGCGCCCTGTCCAGCGAACTCACCTTGGCGAATGAAAACCGGAAACCCACTCTAGCGCCGTTCGCCATACAGTATTAAATAGGGATGGCTGCGGCCGGGAGCAAGCATGGGATTTATTATTCTATTGGCGTTCATCGCCATACCACTGATCGAAATTGCCGTCTTCATCGAAGTTGGCGGTTTCATCGGTCTATGGTGGACCCTGTTTATCGTGGTTGGGACCGCGCTGGCCGGCACCTATATGCTGCGCCGCCAGGGCCTATCAACCTTGCATCGGGCCCAACTGCAAATGGCGGAAGGGCGCATGCCGCTGCGCGAGCTGTTTGACGGCCTGTGCCTGTTGTTCGCCGGCGCGCTGTTGCTGACACCGGGGTTTGTCACGGATTTAGCCGGCGCCTTGTTGTTGATGCCCCCCGTCCGAGAACTCCTGGGCCGTCTGGTGGCGCGGCATATTGTTGCCAACAACCAATTTCATGGCCCCTCCTTTGACGCCGGGGGGCCCAGACCTGCCGGACCGCATAGTCGTCCGCCGCCACCCGGCGGGCGGGGGCCAAGCCAACATGATATTGATCACGATGACATAATCGATGTGGATTTCGAGGAAGTCACACCAGACGACCCAGCACCCATTGACGACCATCGCGACGATCAGGGAAAAACCAAGTAGCCGCCTTGTTGGCGGCGCAAAGACGTGGTAGCCAAGCCGTCATTTAATCGCAGGGTGAGACCATATCCATCATGACCGATGACACCAAAATCCCCGATGCCCCGGCAGCGCCCGCCGCCGCCATTGACGCCGCAGAAAGTGCGCCCCGTGTCCAGGTGCATGCTCAATACGTCAAGGATCTGTCGTTCGAGAATCCAGGCGCGCCGCAAAACCTGGCCAACCAAAGCACGGCGCCCCAAATCGAGGTTTCAGTCGACGTGGGCGCACGCGGGCTAGCCACCAATCAGTTCGAAGTCGAATTGCGGATTACCGCCAACGCAAATTTCGGAGAGCAAAAGGCCTTCGTGGTCGAGGTGCTCTATGCCGGAGTCTTCACCTTGCACAACGTGGAACAGGAGCAGCTGAAACCGGTCTGCCTGATTGAATGTCCGCGCCTATTGTTTCCCTTTGCCCGCCGGGTCGTCGCCGACGCCACCCGCGACGGCGGCTTTCCGCCCCTGTTGCTGGAGCCCATCGATTTTGTCCAGCTCTTTCGGCAATCGATGGAAAAAGCTGAGGAACAGGCCGTCGCCGCCAGTGGCGATTCCGGCGGCAATTCCAGCGGCAACGGCAGCAGTAATGGCAGCGATAGCAGTGGCGGCGCTGGCGGCGCCGAAGCTTAAAGCCGGGGCTTAAATCCGGAAATTAAAGCCGCTATTTTTTCCAGATCGGATCCTTCATTTTAGCCACGAACGCTTGGTGGGCCGCCTCTTCCTCGGCGCCGGGGGCGTGAACGCGGGGGGGGCGGGTCTGGCGATCAGCGCTTTGCACGACCGTCAAGCCCTTGGCCTCGCTGGCCAGAACCAAACCCGGTTGGCGGCCACCGATCAGTTCCAGGTAAACCTCGGCCAGCAGTTCCGCATCCAGCAAGGCGCCATGATGTCCCCGCGCCGAAAGGTCTATATCAAAGCGGCGGCACAGCGCATCCAGACTATATTGCGCCCCAGGTATCTTCCGGCGCGCCAAAGCAATAGTATCCAGCACCTTTTCCTGAGGCAGATTTGGGCGGTCGAGCGCGGCCAGCTCGGCGTTCATGAAACGCATATCAAAACTGGCATTATGGGCGATCAACACCGCGCCGCCGACAAAATCCAGAAATTCGTCCACCACGGCCGCGAATAGCGGCTTATCGCCCAGAAACGCCTCGGACAGGCCATGCACGCGAAAGGCCTCTTCCGGCATGTCACGCTGGGGATTGAGATACCATTGCCGGGTCTCGCCCGTGGGCATGTGGTTGAGCAGCTCCACACAGCCAATTTCTACCACCCGGTGTCCGGCGGCCGGGTCAAGTCCCGTTGTTTCAGTGTCGAATACGATTTCGCGCATGCACGGGCCTCCGGCTGGGATGAGAGTTGGGGCGGCGCTGGGGACGGCCTTTCGGTGGCCAGGCCTGACCGATCCGCCCGCGGACAGCGCTAATCAGCTGCGCCACGTGGCGCAAGGTATGACGGCGGCCCAGTCCGGTTGGCAGCAGAAAATCGGCGCGCTGCCGCTTTACCGTATCGGGCACCTGCTGACGACGGATATTTTCAAACTTTTCAGGCGTCATATTGGGCCGGGCCAGAACCCGTTGCCGCTGTATGAGATAGGGCGCGCTGGCCACCGCGGTCGCGTCACAGCGATCCTCGCCCCGGCCTTCAAACAACAGCGGTATGTCCAACACCACCAAGGATAGGCGCCGGCGCTGGGCATCAGCCAGAAAGGCCCGTTGGGCCTGACCGACCATTGGGTGCAGAATGGCTTCCAGACGGCGTAGCTCTCCGCGCTTGCCAAAGACCCGGGCGCCCAGGGCGGGGCGATTAACGGCACCGTCCTTGATAACACCGGGAAAGGCAGCTTCAATCAGCCGCACGGCACGGCCGCCCTTTTTTAACAATTCATGCACCGCCGCATCCGCATCGAACACCGGCACGCCAAGACGGCGGAACATTTTGGATGTTTCCGACTTGCCCATACCGATGGAGCCGGTCAAACCAAGGATAAACACCCCTAGACCCCCTACAAATCTGCTAGAATATGGTCGCGCAAGGCTTGGTCAACAACTGGCTCGTGGCCGTACCATGCGACAAAACCTGGACGGGCCTGATGCAACAACATGCCCAGGCCATCGACAATTGCGTTACCCCGCGCGCGCGCCGCCGCCAACAAGGGCGTCGTCAGTGGCGTGTAAACCGCATCCATGACCACGGCGTCAACGGCCAGATCATCAAGGACCAGATCCAAGGCAGGCTGCCCTTGCATACCTTGCGTCGTGCTATTGACCAACAAATTGGCGTCGGCCAGATAAGCGGCGCGCTCTGTCCAGGCGCCGACCGTTATTCCCGATTCCAGCGCCTCCACCAGGGCATGGGCCCGTGCCTCGGTCCGGTTGAGCACGACCAGGTCGGAAACGCCGGCATCCAACAAAGCGACGGCAATGGCCTTTGCGGCGCCGCCGGCGCCAATTAAAACAGCCCGTCCCCGCGCGACATCCAGCGCCGGCGCGCCTTCATGCAACGCCTGCAGGAAACCAAACGCGTCTGTATTGGAACCATCCAGGCTGCCATCATCGGCCACAACAATGGTATTTACCGCACCGATCCGGCGGGCGGTCACATCAACCCGATCCACCGCTCGCAGGGCCGCCTCCTTGTGGGGCATGGTGACATTGCAGCCAGCAAAACCCAGCTTGGGCAGGGTCCGGACGGCCAATTCAAAGTCCTCTGGTTTGATGGCAAGCGGCAGATAGGCGCCATCAATACCATACGCCTGCAACCAAAAATTATGCAGCCGCGGCGAGCGGGAATGGGAAATCGGCCAGCCCGCCACGCCGGCCAATCGGGCGCTGCCGCTGATCATCCGTGCAACAACCCCGCCGCACGCAAATAATGCAGCAGAGGCATCAAGGGCAGTCCCAGGATCGTGAAATGATCCCCTTCAATGCGTTCAAACAATTGTACACCCAAACCTTCGATCTGATAACAACCCACCGAGCATAACACCGACTGGCCCGCCTGGTCTAAGTATCCAGTAATAAAATCATCCGATAGTGGCCGCATCCACAACCGCGCCGTACTGACGTGTTGCCAAGGAAGCGCATCCCCCGCACCATCCTGCCGCACCACACAAACAGCCGTGTGCAACGTGTGCTGGCGACCCTGCAAGTGTCTCAATATTATTTTCGCCGCCGCAACATCCGCAGCCTTATCAAACAATTCACCTTCGCAGGACAGGACTTGGTCCGCGCCGATGATCCAGGCATCCGGATAATCTCTGGCGACGGCCCTGGCCTTTGCCAGGGCAAGGACGGTCGCCATGGCCTCGGCAGAAGCGTTGTCAGCCTGCATCCGCGTCTTTATCGCGTCTTCATCCACGTTCGAGGGCTGAACCGTGATCTCCAGACCCGCCTGACGCAACATGGCCTGCCGCGCCGCGCTGTTGGAAGCAAGCACCAGCCGGGGCGCTTCGGTTCTTAGCATCACAAAATTGTTCCTATTTTTTCCAAAGGTTTATTGTTAGGATTAATGGTTAATATGATAAATAAATACGAACCTATTGAAAATACGTCTTTTTATTGGCCCCTGCTATGACGGATAAAAGCAATATCATTCCATTGCCCAGTCTTGTTCAGGCCGACCGTTTTTTAGAGAACCGGGCCCGACTGACGAACCAATTATTACGCCATAGTTTGATCGACAGCTTTTTTCGCTTCATATCCGATGGCAAGCCTTATCCGTTCGTTACAGCGAGTCAGTTGCTTCCCAACCTTGGACCCGGCTGGATTGAACATCGGCATCAGAACACGGTGTTAATGTTCTTGATCGACGGTAGTTTGCCACGGCCTTTGAATAAGCATTTTCGTCTACGTACTTCAAACCGCGTGACTTGGCGCAATATTCAGCGCCTGGCCCCGGATCTTGACCTGTCCGACTTTAAGGCGGCCCATTGTCATCTAAACGATCCAGGTTTTGAAGCATTATTGAATCGGCTGTTGGCCCTTGATTATGCCTTGTTAGCCCAGGAAAGCGCCGAAGGCGATGGCATGACCCTTAGCCATATGCATGTGAAATTAGAGCGGTTGACCGATACGGCGATCAAGGAGCTGGGAAAGCAACTGGGTTATATTGATCGACGGTTGTTTGAACGGGGTGAAGACTATGTTGAGGCTTTGGAAGGCAAGTTTTTCGAATATTTCGGCTTTTCCGCCAACGCCGCCGGACGCAAAAGCGCGGCAGCTATGGCGGCCCAATTGTTATCCGCCCATAGCCAGCGTTTTACTGTGTTTGTCGCTGGGCAGGAAGATTGCCGCCTAACCATTCTGGATCAAGGGCCCTTGATTGAGCAATACCTGTTGATCCGGCCGGTTGGCGCGGCATTGCATCGCTTTCAACAAGCCGCCATGGCGGCCGGGGTCCAGGATTTAAATGATTATGCCCTTACCAGGGTACAGCCTGCGAGTTTAAACGATAGCGCGTTGCCGATGTTGTACCGGCTGCGTCTGGAGCGCACGGCGGCGGCGCAAGCTGGCGATCGGCAGCACCGCGACCGGGATCTGTTGAAGCCCTGGCTGCGCATCAAGGATGCGGCGGTTCTTCCTCGACTTGATTCAAATGCACCTGAAATTCCGTTTCAATGGGCTGATCCGGCGGAGGTCTAGAGCAATTTTCAATGAATTCGAGTCGCTATCGCGACTTAAGTGATTGGTTCAATTGCCCTATTTTTAAGAGTCTGAGCATATTTTCTTCGAATGCGCTCTAGGATTCAGCCTTTTCTTCCATCCTCAGAGTATGTAATCCAATGATCGCAGCCGCGGTTTCCTCAATGGAACGACGGGTTACATCAATCTTAGGCCAGCCTTTCTTATCAAACAGGCGCCGGGCGTTGATCACTTCTTCTTTCACAGCCTGGATATCCACATAATCAGTGTCTTCATCCTGATGTAAATATTTTAGGCGGTTGCGGCGAATTTGGACCAGCCTGTCCGGCGATGCGGTCAGGCCGACAATCAAGACGTTATCTAAATGCATTAATTGGTCCGGCAGGGGTATGCCCGGCACCAGGGGAATATTCGCGGCTTTCAGGCCACGGTTAGCCAAATACATGCAGGTAGGTGTTTTGGATGTGCGGGAAATCCCCACCAAGATAACGTCAGCGCGGTGAAATCCGTCGACGGCCTGACCATCATCGTGATGCAAACTGAACTGAATAGCGTCGATACGGCCAAAATAATCAGCATCCATAACGTGCTGTCGTCCGGGTAATTCTCGGCTTTCAGCACCAAGAAAATTCTCCAGAGCGCCAAGAATGGGATCCAGCACAGGCACGCATGGAACTTGCAGGCGACGGCATTCCTCGCGCAGAATTTCCCGTAGATTATGATCCACCAGGGTAAACATCACCAAACCAGGAGATTTTTTTATCGCGGCGATAACCGGCAAGAGCAAAGCCTTGGAGCGCACCATTGTCCACATATGGCGGTTCGGCTCGGCACCTTCAAATTGGACCAGCGCCGCTGCCGCCAAGGACAGCAAGGTATCGCCGGTGGCATCGGAAACCAAGTGCAAATGAAATGTCGTCATTGCGGTTTAAAAGCCTTTTTCAGGTCAAATTTCCAGATCAGAAAATGTTAGTGACGGGGATAAGCCGCCGTTTCCAGACTGACAAGGAAAATTGTGCACCTTAAGAGGTTATTCATACCTCGGCTTTTGAACCTCTTAATGCCACTCTGGTTTCGAATCGAAATACCGTGAATATTTTTATCATGCACATTCTATCCCGAATATCCCCATACTGTAGGTCTTGGATTTTCCACGAAATAGAGCTTTTATCCCCATAGCCAAGCAAATCGGATAGGTTGGGGATTATCTTCGGGACGAATCGAGAAACCAACGTTAATCCCCGATGTACACAGGGATTCACTATCTACCACTATCTATATTTTAAAAATATTATATGAAGAAAGACCGTAAATTGGTCTGAACCTAAGCATATGGAACGCGAATAATGCAGACAGAAGATAAATTGCTTATTCGTGCCTTGCGGGGTGAGACGCTGGCACGGCCGCCTTTCTGGTTAATGCGGCAGGCGGGCCGTTATTTGCCGGAATACCGGGCAACACGGGAACAGGCTGGCAGTTTTCTGGACCTTTGTTTCAATGCTGATCTGGCTACGGAAGTCACCCTGCAGCCGATCCGACGGTTCGGCATGGACGCCGCCATATTATTTGCCGATATTTTATTGATACCCCACGGCTTGGGCCAGCCCCTGGATTATCGTGAGGGTGAGGGACCTATTTTAGAGCCGATCCGCAATGTCACGGAACTGGCGGCGTTGCGTATGGATGATTTGCATCAGCGGGTAGCGCCGGTATATGAGACCGTTCGTCGATTGGCTGCGGAATTGCCGCAAAATGTGGCGTTAATCGGTTTTGCCGGCGCGCCGTGGACAGTGGCGACATACATGGTGGAGGGCAAGGGTAGCCGGGACCATGCGATTGTTAAACAATGGGCCTATAGCGATCCGGATGGTTTTGGCCAGTTAATCCAATTGTTGGTAACCGCCACGGTGGAATACCTCGCTAAACAGGTGGATGCTGGCGCTGAAGCGGTACAATTGTTTGATACCTGGGCCGGGGCATTGTCGGAGACGGCTTTTAAGCGCTGGTGTATTGAACCGGTACAGCAAATTACCGAACAATTGCGGCAAAGGTATCCCGATCTTCCTATTATTGGTTTTCCCCGTGGCGTCGGCGCCGGATACAAGGTTTTTGCCCGCACGGCAGGCGTCAATGGAGTTAGCCTGGATTGGACCGTGCCGTTAGATTGGGCGGCTGCCGAATTGCAGGGTTCAAATTCTCAAGGCAAGGTAACCTTGCAAGGCAATCTGGATCCTCGGCTTCTGGTCATTGGCGGCCCGGCCATGGAAACCGAAGTGCGGCGGATCCTGGAAACCCTGGGACAAGGACCCTTCATTTTCAATCTGGGCCACGGCATCGTACCTGAAACGCCACCGGAACATGTGGGCCGTCTGGCGGAGATGTTGCGCGGCTGATAATCTGTATCGGCGAATATAGGGGAATAGGGCTAAATGCCTCGGATTGCTGTCGTATTATTCAATCTTGGTGGTCCGGATAATCTTGATGCGGTCAAGCCATTTTTGCGGAACCTGTTCAGTGATCCGGCGATCATTACCGCGCCGGCGCCGGTTCGTTGGTTTTTAGCGCGTCTGATTTCCGCACGCCGGGCGGGCCATGCCCGGGCAATTTACGCCAAGATCGGTGGCAGCTCTCCAATCCGGACCCAAACGGAAAAGCAGGCTAGGGCGCTGGAAGTGGCGCTGGCGGACCTGGGCACGGTCAAAGCCTTTCCCTGTATGCGCTATTGGCATCCTTTCAGTGATCAGGTTGCGCGGGCTGTGCTGGAATTTGCCCCTGACGAGGTTGTTCTTCTGCCTTTATATCCGCAGTTTTCGACCACAACCTCTGGCTCGTCGATTAATGATTGGCGCCGGGCCGCGAAATCGACAGGTCTGCGAGCACCGGAACGCACGATCTGCTGCTATGCCCGGGATGCCGGCTTTGTCGCTGCACAGGTCGCGCTGCTGGCGCCTCTGTTGCGGGCTGCAATGGATAAGGGGCCTGTCAGATTGCTATTGTCGGCCCACGGCCTGCCGAAAAAGATAATTGCTCGTGGCGACCCCTATCAGTGGCAGGTCGAACAAACCTGCGCGTCTATAGTCGCGGGATTAGCCGAGAGTGGTTTCATGGATCTGGACTGGCGGGTTTGTTATCAAAGCCGGGTTGGACCCCTGGAATGGATTGGTCCCGCGACCGAGGACGAGATTACCAAGGCCGGTGGAGACGGCGTGGCCGTCGTTCTGGCGCCCGTGGCCTTTGTCTCGGAACATTCTGAAACTTTGGTGGAACTGGATATTGACTATCGTTATCTGGCCGACACCTCTGGTGTAAGCGATTATGTCCGGGTGCCCACGGTAGGCATTCATGCGCACTTCATAGAGGGCCTGGCAGCAATGACCCGCAAGGCATTAACCTGGCCTGACCCTGGGGCACGCTGCGGCGATGAAAATGATGGCCGCTGTTGTCCAGGCAGCATGACCGCATGCGGATATGGAAGCAGCCCATGAGTAATTTTCTTTTGGAATGGTATGACTGGATCAAGGCCCTGCACATCATTGCGGTGATTGCCTGGATGGCGGGCATGTTGTATCTGCCGCGGCTTTTTGTCTATCACGCGGACGCCGCCGTGGGCTCCGAACTTTCTGAAACCTTCAAGGTGATGGAGCGGCGCTTGCTGCGGGCAATTATCAATCCGGCGATGATTTTAGCGATGATTTTTGGTCTTTGCCTGCTGTTTACGCCAGGTGTGGTGGATTTCGATGATTCTTGGATCTGGATTAAGCTGTTTTGTGCTTTTGTTGGCCTTGGTGGTCTGCATGCCTGGCTATCGCGTTGGCGAAAAGCCTTTGCCGCGGATCGCAATATCAACACAGCTGGTTTTTACCGAAAAATTAATGAAATTCCGACTGTTTTGATGATTATCATCGTTATTTTGGTGATTGTGCGGCCGTTTTAATAGATATCGTAGGAGGTTTACCGTGGTGAGTGGTTGTCTGACAGGCAAAGTGGGCTTGGTTACAGGTGCGGCGCGGGGCATTGGATTGGCCAGTGCCCAGGCCTTTGCCAGTGAAGGTGCTGCGGTGGGATTGTTGGATCTTGATATAGCTGTGGCGGCGGCCGAGGCGGCGGCAATCGTAGCGGGTGGCGGCCGGGCCATGGCTTGCCATTGTGATGTGCGTGATGCCGCCTCGATCCAGGGGGCGGTTAATGCGGTCGCGGCAGCTTTCGGACCCATCAACGTGGGTATGTGTAATGCCGCCACCTTGACCCGACCCGCCAGTATTGTGGATTTGTCTCTGGAAGATTGGGATCAAGCCTTGGCCGTCAATCTAACCGGGGTTTTTCTAACATCTAAGTATTTGATTCCACAGATGCTTTCGGCGGGCGGCGGATCTATCATCATTACCGCCTCGCAGATGGCGCGGGTCGCAACTCCCTTGCGCGGGGCCTATTGTGCCACCAAAGGCGCTTTGTTGCAGTTGGCCAAGGTTATTGCCCTTGAGCATGCGGAACAGAATATTCGGGCCAACACATTATCGCCGGGGGGTATAGCGACGGACCGTATGGCCCAGCAATATGGCGACCTTGAAACGGCGGAACGGGAATGGGGCCCGGCCCATCCCATGGGCCGCTTGGGCCAACCGGCGGAAATCGCCCGCGCGGCGGTTTATCTGGCTAGTGATGACTCGCGGTTCATGACAGGTTCGGATTTGCTGATTGATGGTGGTTACGCGGCCCGATAGGCCATGTCGGAATTATCGGAATAAGAAGTGCGTAAATACTCACCGCAATTTCTTGCTTTCGTTATGGCTCTGCCTATGTTAGGTGGAGATAGCAATTAAAGGCCAACGGTGCCGTCCGGTGCCGCGTTTCGAGTCCCCCTCTCGGCGAGCCTCTCTCTCCAAGTTCCGGTCGGTTGAATCTTCCATTGCGGCATGATTTAGCGGGCCCCGCAGTCACACCTGGTTTTCCTTCCCAACAAGCAAACGATAAAAAAATGAAACTGCAAGAATTAAAGGCGATGTCGCCTGTTGATCTTTTGGCTTTTGCCGAGGAACAGGGGGTTGAGAATGCCTCAGCGCTGCGGCGGCAAGAGCAGCTGTTCGCAATTCTAAAACTGGCCGCTGACAATGATGAAGAAATCACCGGCGTGGGGGTTCTGGAGATACTCCAGGATGGCTTTGGGTTTTTGCGCTCGCCCGAGGCCAACTATCTACCGGGTCCGGATGATATTTATGTCTCGCCGTCGCAGATCAGGCGTTTTTCCTTGCGCACCGGGGATACCATTGAAGGGGAGATCCGCGCGCCTAAGGATGGCGAGCGCTATTTCGCTTTGTTGAAGGTTAACAGCATTAATTTCAGTGATCCGGAAGAGGCCAAGCACAAGGTTCATTTTGATGATCTGACGCCGTTGTATCCAGATGAACGGCTGATCATGGAACGGGAAGATCCGACCCTAGAGGACAAGACCGGCAGGGTGATCGAGCTGGTTTCGCCGATCGGCAAGGGACAGCGCGCTTTGATCGTTGCCCAACCGCGCACCGGTAAGACGGTGATTCTACAATCCATTGCCCATTCCATCATGGCTAACCATCCCGAATGCTTCCTGATCGTCCTATTGATCGACGAGCGGCCGGAGGAAGTCACCGATATGAAACGATCGGTGAAGGGCGAGGTGATCAGCTCCACCTTTGACGAGCCCGCCTCGCGCCATGTCCAGGTGGCGGAGATGGTAATAGACAAGGCCAAACGTCTGGTGGAACACAAGCGTGACGTGGTTATCCTGTTGGATTCCATTACCCGGCTGGCGCGGGCTTACAATACCGTGGTGCCATCATCCGGCAAGGTGCTGACCGGCGGCGTGGACGCCAACGCCCTGCAACGGCCGAAACGCTTTTTCGGCGCGGCGCGGAATATTGAAGAAGGCGGTTCGTTGACTATTATTTCCACCGCCCTGATCGATACCGGCAGCCGGATGGATGAGGTGATCTTTGAGGAGTTCAAGGGTACGGGCAACTCGGAAATCGTTCTAGACCGTAAATTGGCCGACAAGCGGGTCTTCCCCGCCATCGATATTATTAAATCCGGCACCCGTA
Source organism: Alphaproteobacteria bacterium (assembly GCA_016776605.1). Lineage (GTDB taxonomy): Bacteria > Pseudomonadota > Alphaproteobacteria. The sequence continues at coordinate 154,961 of JADHTB010000003.1, forward strand.
AGGAGGAGTTGTTGGTGGACAAGGGGGCCTTGGCGAAAATGTGGGTGCTGCGGCGCATCCTCAACCCCATGGGTACCATAGACAGCATGGACTTTCTGCTCGGTAAGCTGAAGGCGACCAAGAATAACGCCGAATTTTTCGATTCGATGAATACCTAGAGCAACTCTCAATTGGTAGAGTCACTTTTACGACTTAACTGTTTGGTTTAATTGCTCTATTTTGAAAAAGGGCCGCGCTGTTAACAGCGCGGCCCTAATTTCATGGTTTTCGCGCAATATTTAGGCGATTTCGTTCAAAACTACGGTATTAGAATGGTGGATCCCGTTGTTTTGCGGCTTTCCAGATCTTTGTGTGCCTGTTTTGCGTCTTTTAGAGCATAGGTTTGATTAATTTCGATCTTGACCTTGCCGCTTTTTACCATGGCGAACAGAGATTTCGAGCAATCCTCCAATTCCTTCCGGCTGGCGGTATAAGCAACCAGGCTGGGCCGGGTCAGATATAGGGAGCCCTTGGCACCCAGTATGCCCGGCGCGAAACTGTTGACTGGACCAGACGCGTTGCCAAAGGACACCATGTAGCCGCGGGGCTGCAGACAATCGAGGGAACCGTTCCAGGTTGACTGACCAATCGAGTCATAGACCACCGGCACGCCTGCATTTTTGGTCAGGCGCGCAACTTCCTTGGCGAAATCCTTTTTGGTGTAGTCGATAACCTCGGCATAGCCATGCGCCTTGGCCAGTTTCACCTTGGCGGCACTGCCAGCGGTACCGATGGCACGGACGCCAAGAGCGTTCAGCCACTGCCCGGCGATGAGGCCGACGCCGCCGGCGGCCGCGTGAAATAATACCGTCTGGCCTTTTCTGACCGGATAGGTACGGCGGATCAGGTATTCCACGGTCATGCCCTTGAGCATCATCGCGGCGGCGGCTTCGTCCGATATACCACGGGGGATTTTCACCAAAGTGGCCGCGTCCATGATCCGGGCCTCTGAATAAGCGCCGGGGGCGCCACTGCCATAAGCGACGCGGTCGCCAGGTTTGACGTGTTTGACACCGGCGCCGACGGCCTCGACCACGCCGGCGGCTTCCATACCCAGACCAGATGGCATCGGCATGGGGTACAATCCGCTACGTTGATAGGTGTCAACGTAGTTGAGACCGATAGCGGTATGGCGGATCAGGGCCTGTCCCTTTTTGGGCTTGCCGAGCTTTACCTCTTCCCATTTCATCACCGATGGGCCGCCTGCTTTATGAAATTGGATTGCCTTGACCATGTTTATGGTGCCTTTCCCCAAGTGGATTGGTTGCGATTTTTGCCCGGATTACCGGTGGGTATTAAATGGATAGGTGACAATAGCCCGATGGGCCAAAGTTTGTCACGCAGGAAAATGGTTAGAAATCTGCCAAAGCTATAACAAGGCGCCTTCCAGACGCAAAAGCGCGACCTTGGTTTCCACGCCGCCGTCTCCGGAATAGCCGCCCATGCCTTTAGCGGCGAGAACCCGGTGGCAGGGAATAATCACGGGAATCGGATTGGCGCCACAGGCCATGCCCACGGCCCGGGCGGCACTGTTTAGGTCTTTAGCCATGGCGCCGTAACTCCTTGTTTCTCCGCATGGAATTGCTTGCATCAGCTGCCATACGCGGCATTGAAAGGCAGTACCGGCCGGCGCCAGTGGCAGATCAAAGGTTTGCCTCTGGCCTTCAAAATAAGCCTCTAACTGGGCTTTCGCTTGATCCAGCAGATCCCCCGATGATTGATCCCGGGCCCAGCCCCAATCCAACGCAACCAGGGCGCCGTCTTCGCAGGTGATGGTCAGGTCGCCAATGGGGGAGTGCATGGATTGTTGCGGCATTTGGCTTATCCTGGATGCATGATTGTGGTGGCCATGGTCAGCGCGGCGAGCAGATCCGCGGGCCGGGTCTGAGGCAGGGAACAGGTTTGCCCGACACAGACATAGGCCGTGGCCTGGCTGTTAATTGTTGCCATGCCGGTTGCGGGATGACCGGCGGGCAATGTCTGTCCCGGGGCCAGGACTTGAAAAACCTTGTTGGGAAGGGCCAAACTATGGATAGCCGACAACATGTCCTTGACCGTTTCGTCGTGGCGTTCACCCATAATGACGATTTGCAACGGCTGCAACATGAATTCAACATTGTTCAACAATGTGGTCATGCCCAGGGCGTGGGTGCTCAATTGCGCCGAAAACGACCGCGCCACGGCGTCCGCCCGCTGGCCATATGTGTCATCACCGGTTAACAGCCAAAGCCGGGTTAGCACCCCAACCATGACCCCATTGCCGGACGGCACCGCATTGTCATTGGCGTGGCGCATGCGGGCGATGACGTCGGTGGCCTGAGCGGAGGAAAAATAATAACCGCCCCGTTCCGCATCGGCAAAATGCGCTTCAACGTTGGCAACCCAGGCGCGGGCCTGTTGCAGGTAACGGTCGCCGCCGTGGATTTCGTAAAGCATCAAGGCCGCGCGGGCCATATTGGCGTAATCATCCAACAGGGCGCGATGCTTAGGCTGGCCTTGGCGATAGCCATGCATCAAGGTGCCATTGGGGCAAAGCTTGTCGGTGACGAAATCAAAGGCTGTAACGGCGGCATTCGCCCAGGCCGGCTGATCAAAGACGGCGGCGGCGTTGGCCATGGCGGCGATCATCAGGCCATTCCAATCGGCCAGGATTTTGTCATCCCAGCCTGGCCGGACGCGGTCGCTGCGTTGATGCAGCAGCTTTTCGCGGCAGCGCTGAAGAAAGGCTTCCTCGTCATTGGTGCCGAGTTCGGGCCGGGCGGATCGGTTGAGGATAACCTTGCCTTCCCAATTGCCGGTGGAAGAGACATCATAGGCCGCATTGAAGACGGCTGCATCATCGCCCAGGATGGCATCAATGTCGGCTTCCTGCCAAACATAGAAGCGGCCTTCCTCGCCCTCGCTGTCCGCGTCCAGGGTGGCGGCGAAGCCACCCCCTTCGACCACCATTTCATTCAGCGTCCAAGCAATCGTTTCTTTAACACGTTGAGAATAAAGAGGAAATTTGTTCGCCTGCCAGGCCAGCGTCAGAATATCGATCAATTGGGCGTTGTCGTACAGCATCTTTTCGAAATGTGGCGCCAACCATTGCGCATCCGTGGAATAGCGTGCAAACCCACCAGCTAGATGGTCATAGATACCGCCCTGGCACATGCCGGTCAGGGTGGTGTTCACCGCCTGCATCATGGCCTCGTCAGGCTGACGCAACCAGCCACGCAGGATCATTTCGATGGCATAGGTCTGTGGGAATTTTGGCGCCTGGCCAATGCCGCCATGAATCGGGTCGACTTGTTGGCTCATGGTTTGCGCCACGCGGTCTAGAATTTCGCTGCCGATCTGGATGGCCGGTGCGTTGGGGTCGCCGGTGGCCAGCTGGTTGAGGGATAGCAGCACGGCCTCGGTGTTTTTGCGCACGGAATCTGGATCCGTGTGATAAACCTCGGTGATGCGGCGCATGATATCCGGGAAACCAGGCCGGCCGAAACGCGCTTCCGGGGGAAAATAGGTGCCGCCCCAAAACGGTTCTCCCTCGGGCGTCAGGAACATGGTCAGGGGCCAGCCGCCCTGCTGTCCCATCAAACCCAGTGCCGCCATATAGACCGCGTCAATATCGGGGCGTTCTTCCCGATCCACCTTGATATTGACGAACAGCTCGTTCATCAGATGGGCGATGGAAGGGTTTTCGAAACATTCGTGGGCCATGACGTGGCACCAATGACAGGCCGCATAGCCGACGGATAACAGGATTGGTTTGCCGCTTTTTTGGGCCTCGGCCAGGGCGCGGTCGCCCCAGGCGCGCCAATGCACCGGGTTATCTTTGTGTTGCAGCAAATAGGGCGAGGTTTCGGCTCCAAGCTCGTTCGCCATGTCAGCATTCCCCGTGTCGATACTGATAAATCGAGGCGCCATTGCCCCTGTTGATCCCCTGGACTAAGTTTGGCACGTTGATGGCCTGGGTAAAAGCGGGATATTGAAGAAATGAAAATCAAGATTGATATTGATTGCAGCCCTCAGGAAGCTCGCGCCTTTTTGGGGCTGCCCGATGTTGCGCCCCTGCAGGCGGCGTTGCTGGCGGAAATACAGAGCCGTATGAAGGATGCCGTGGCTGGGGCGGACATGGAAAGTCTGTTAAAGACCTGGCTGCCTTCCGGACTGCCCACGGATATCGAGGGCTGGGGCAGCATGCAAAAAAACTTTTGGGCCAAGGCCATGGGCCAAGGCCAAGATAAGGATTAGACAAAAATCGTTTTCCGCGTTGTTGGATAGGGGAGATTGGCTATGGACGCCATGGAATGTTTGATGGGACGGCAATCGACGCCAGCCGGGTTGTTGGTGGAACCGGCGCCCAGTGACGAAGAAATCCTGACCTTGCTGGAAACCGCCATGCGGGCGCCGGACCATGGGGCGATGCGGCCTTGGCGGTTTCTGCTCATTCGTGGCGACCGGCGTCAGGATTTGGGCGACATTTTCGCCAGCGCTTTGGCCCAGCGGGAGCCAGAGGCCAGCCCGGATGAGATTGAAAAGGCCAGGGGTAAGGCGGTGCGGGCGCCGCTAGTCCTGGCGGTTTGGGCGGATATTGTCGAGGATCATCCGAAAGTGCCCCCGATTGAGCAGGTGGTCGCGACCGGCGCGGCGGTGCAAAACCTGCTGAATGCGCTGCATGTTCAGGGTTACGCCGGCATTTTGGTGACGGGTGCGCCCTGCTACGACGAGAACGTCAAGGCCCCCCTGGGTCTGACCCCCAAGGATGTTCTGGTCGGCTTCCTTCACATTGGTACGGCGAAAAGCACGACGCCGACCAAGAAACGCCCAAATGCGGCGGACTATTTGCAGACCTGGTAATGCCGGTCCAGGGCAGCCTTGACGATACAATTTATGCCCTGGCAACGGCGTCTGGCCGGGCCGGCGTGGCGGTTCTGCGTATATCGGGCCCTGGGGCGGGGGTGGCCCTGGCGGCTGTTATGGATGGCCGGGACCTTCCCGCGCCGCGCCGGGCCCATTTGACGGCTTTTATTGATCCCGTTAGTGGCGAGGCCCTGGACCGCGGGTTGGTATTGTGGTTCCCCGCACCGGATAGTTTTACCGGCGAGGACGTGGCTGAATTGCATGCGCATGGCAGTCCTGCTGTGATTACCGCGCTTTTGGAGGCTTTGGGCCGGCTACCGGGGTGCCGTCTGGCCGAGGCGGGGGAATTTACCCGGCGGGCTTTTCAGAACGGTAAAATGGATTTGACCCAGGCCGAGGGCCTGGCGGATTTGATCGCTGCCGAGACGGAGGCGCAACGGCGTCAGGCCCAACGGCAAATGGAAGGCGCGCTGGGCCGTCTATATGAAGGTTGGCGGGCGGATCTGATCGGCGCTCTGGCGTATTTGGAGGCGGATATCGACTTTCCCGATGAAGACCTGCCCGGCGGTCTTTTGGCGCGGCAAGGGCCGGTTTTGGAGCGGCTGACGGCTGAAATGTCTGCCCATTTGGATGACGATCACCGTGGGGAACGGCTGCGGGAGGGCTGTCATATGGTCATTCTGGGCGCACCAAACGTGGGGAAATCAAGCTTGTTGAACGCTTTGGCGCAACGGGATGCGGCCATCGTCTCTGCCCAGGCGGGCACCACGCGGGATATTGTGGAGGTGTATTTGAATTTGGGCGGCTATCCGGTGGTATTGGCGGATACCGCGGGTTTGCGGGTCAGCGATGATGAGGTTGAGGCGGAAGGGGTGCGCCGGGCCCAAGTGCGGGGGCAAGGGGCCGATTTGAAAATTGTGCTCTATGATTGCTCCGTGGCGCCGGAAGCCGACGCGGCGGTTCGGGCTTTGGCCGGCGACAACGGTGTTTTGGTGGCGAGCAAGGTGGATCTGGCCGCCGCGGCGCCGGCCCATGGCCTGGCGGTATCGACCAAGACCGGCGAGGGATTGGCGGCATTGATGCGCCGTTTGGAAGCGGAGGCGAAGCTGCGGATGGTTGGCGGCGGACTACCGGGGTTGACCCGATTGCGCCATCGTCAGGGCCTGGAAGAATGCCGGGATGCCCTGTTGCGGGGGCTTGCCCAGGCGGATGAAGAGCTGGTGGCGGAGGATGTGCGCCTGGCGGCTCGGCATCTGGGACGCATCACGGGCCGCGTTGATGTGGAAGATATTCTAGATATTGTGTTTAATGACTTTTGCATAGGCAAATAAGGTAGGCATCATGGCCCCTCGATGTTTCACGTGAAACATCGAAAGATTTCCGTGCAGAAGTTTTGACTTCGGGACCTCTCCTGCCTATTTTGCCGGCCATGAACGGCTATGATGTCATTGTGGTTGGCGGCGGCCATGCGGGCTGCGAAGCGGCTGCGGCTGCGGCGCGTATGGGCGCGCGCACCCTATTGCTGACCCATCGCCTGGATACGATCGGCGAGATGTCGTGCAATCCGGCAATTGGCGGCCTGGGCAAAGGCCATCTGGTTCGTGAAATCGACGCGTTGGATGGCCTGATGGGCCAGGTCGCGGATGCGGCTGGCATTCAGTTCCGCATGCTCAATCGAAGCAAGGGACCGGCGGTGCAGGGCTTGCGGGCCCAGGCCGATCGCGCCCTGTACCGGGCCGCCATGCAGCGGGCTCTGGCCAAAATCGAAAACCTGACCATTCAGGCTGGTGCCGTAGAGGATTTGCTGCTGCGTGATGGCACCGTGGCGGGTGTCAAATTAGCCGATGGTCAGGATATATCCGCCGGGCGCGTGGTCATCACCACCGGCACTTTTTTGCGTGGACGTATTCATATTGGCGAAAAAACTTGGCCAGCAGGCCGGATCGGGGAAGCGCCGGCCATGGGACTATCGGCGCGGCTCTATGATTTGCAATTGAGCATGGGGCGCCTGAAAACCGGGACGCCGCCGCGACTGGACGGTCGGACGATTGCATGGGCGGAATTGGAACGGCAGCCCGGCGATGCCTCGCCGGATCCGTTTTCGACTCTGACGAAAGCCATTACGAATCCGCAGATTGATTGCCATATCACCGGAACCACGCCGGCGGTGCACGATGTGATCCGCGCAAATCTGGATCGCGCGCCGATTTATTCTGGGCAGATTGAGGGGACGGGGCCACGGTATTGTCCCTCAATCGAGGACAAGGTGGTGCGGTTCGCGGATCGAGCCCGGCATCAGATCTTTTTGGAGCCCGAGGGTCTGGACGATGATACGGTTTATCCAAACGGTATTTCCACCTCGCTGCCGGAAGAGGTGCAGTCAGCGCTGTTAAAATTGATCCCTGGTTTGGAACAGGCGCGTATGACCCAGCCCGGTTATGCCATTGAGTATGATTTCGTTGATCCGAGGGAATTGCAGCCAAGCCTCGAGACCCGCCGTATGCCCGGCCTGTATTTGGCCGGACAGATCAATGGTACCACCGGTTACGAGGAAGCGGCGGCGCAGGGCTTGATGGCCGGATTGAACGCCGCCATTGCCGCCGGCGGCGGGGAGCCGTTGGTGCTGGACCGGGCCGATGGCTATATAGGTGTGATGATCGACGATCTGGTCACCCGGGGTACGCGGGAGCCCTATCGTATGTTCACCTCCCGCGCCGAATACCGCTTGCTGCTGCGGTCGGACAACGCGGACCAGCGGTTGACCCCCCTGGGCTTGTCGCTGGGCTGTGTCGGTAGGCTGCGGGCCGCGGCTTTTAAGACCAAGTTGGCGGCCCTTGATGAGGCGCGGCTATTCCTGGAGAGTCATCAGGCAACGCCGCACGAAGCCAGCGCGCGGGGGATCCCGGTGAATGCCGATGGCCGGTGGCGGACTGGCATGGAATTGCTGGCCTATAAAGATGTGGACATGAAGCGCTTGGCAGCGCTTTGGCCGGAGTTGGCTGCTATTCCGGATCCTATTGCCGCGCAGGTGGAGATCGAAGCCCATTACGCTAGCTACCTGGGCCGTCAGCAGGCGGACATTGAAGCTTATCGGCGAGATGAGGCGCTGGAACTGCCCAGCGATTTGAATTACGACCACGTTGTCGGTTTCTCCAATGAAGTACGGGAAAAATTGAAGGCTCACGGGCCGGCGACGCTGGGGGCTGCCGGCAGGATTCCAGGCATCACGCCGGCGGCGCTGACCGTTTTGTTGGCCTATGTGCGCCGTGGCAAACGCCGTGCCGTTGCCTAGGGCGCCTGATTTAGGGTCTGCCCGGAGGCCGGCGCCGATGACTGTGGCGGAATTCCAAAAGGCGGCTGATGTTTCACGTGAAACATTGGCGCGCCTTGAGGCCTACACCGCCCTGTTGGTCAAATGGAACCAACGCATCAATCTGGTTAGCCGGCGTAGTCTGGATGATGTTTGGCGGCGTCACGTACTCGATTCGATCCAACTCTGTAAATTTGATAAATCTGGCGAGTCTAGGGAGACCGCCGCCCCCTGGCTGGACCTGGGCAGTGGGGCGGGTTTTCCTGGCCTGGTTTTAGCCATTGCCGGTGTTAGGAATGTTCACTTGGTGGAAAGCGACGGTCGGAAGTGTGCCTTTCTGCGCGAGGCGGCCCGGATTACCGGCGCGGAAGTGACTGTGCATAATGAAAGAATCGAGGCTTTGCCGCCTCAGGGCGCCCATACCATATCCGCCCGGGCTCTGGCGCCGCTGCCCCGGCTGCTGCCCCTGGCCTATGAGCATCTGATTATTGGAGGACAAATAATTCTGCTGAAGGGACAAGATGTTGATACTGAATTGACCGAAGCCGCTAAATGTTGGAATATGAGCATCCGACACATCCCAAGCGTAACGGATGAGTCAGGCTCAATTTTACAGCTGACGGAGATATGCCGTGTCTGATTTTGCCCAACCTAAAGATCAAGATTCCAATATAGCCGTCGTGGATGCCCCCGGAACGGAGCGCGCTGGCGCGGCCAAACGGCAAACCCGCATCATCGCCATTGCCAACCAAAAGGGCGGCGTGGGCAAAACCACCACGGCCATCAATCTGGGTACCGGTCTGGCGGCTATTGGCCGGCGCGTACTATTGGTGGATCTGGACCCCCAAGGCAACGCCAGCACCGGCCTGGGCATTGACCGTACCAACCGGCATGTCAGCTCCTATGATGTCCTGATGGGCGAGGCGACCGTGGCCCAGGCTCAGGTACAGACCGCCGTTCCCGGTTTAAGCATCGTTCCCTCTACGGTTGATCTAACCGGCGCCGAACTGGAATTGATTGACATGCCGCGCCGGGCCTATCGTCTGCGCGAGGCTCTGGCGGCCGGGGGAGAGGAGCTGGATTATGTCTTGATCGATAGCCCGCCATCCCTGAACCTGTTGACGGTCAATGCCCTGGTCGCCGCGAAGTCCGTGGTGGTGCCCTTGCAATGCGAGTTTTTTGCCTTGGAAGGCCTGTCTATGCTGATTAAAACCATCGAACGCATCCGCACGGGCTTCAATGCGGAACTGGAAATTCTGGGCGTTGTCTTGACGATGTATGACAAGCGCAATAATCTGTCCGATCAGGTGGCCGCGGACGTGCGTGGCTTTCTGGGTGACAAGGTTTATAAAACCATTATCCCGCGCAACGTTCGGGTCTCGGAGGCGCCGTCCCATGGCAAACCCGCCTTGTTGTACGATCACAAATGCGCCGGCAGCCTGGCCTATATGCAGTTGGCCAGCGAAATGCTGCGGCGCGAGCGCCTAGAAGCGGCGGCATGAGCGAGGAGCACCCCCGCAAAGGTCTTGGCCGCGGCCTCTCGGCCCTGCTGGCGGAAGATCCCGATGACCAGCCGGCGCTGGACCGTCTGCGTTTGGGCCGGACCGTACCCATTGAAAACCTGGTGCCGAACCGCTATCAGCCGCGGCATTATTTCGATCCCGAAGAATTGCAGGCTCTGACCCAGTCTATCCAGGAGAACGGCATTCTGATGCCAATCCTGGTGCGCCGCATGGATGACGACGGCAACAAGTTCGAAATCGTCGCTGGTGAAAGGCGCTGGCGTGCGGCCCAAGCGGCGCAATTGTACGAAGTACCGATTATCGTCAAGGAATTGGACGATCGTCAGGCCTTGGAAGTGGCCTTGATCGAAAACGTCCAGCGACAGGACCTAACCGCATTGGAAGAGGCGGAAGGTTACCGCCGCCTGATGGACGAGTTCGCCAATACACAGGAAGACTTGGCCCGCGCGGTAGGAAAAAGCCGCAGCCATGTGGCCAATATTATGCGCCTTCTGGGTTTGCCCGAGGGGGTAAAGGTCTTGTTGCAGGACGGCAGCTTGTCCGCAGGCCACGGTCGGGCCCTGTTGGGGGCGGATGATCCCGAAACTCTGGCCAAAGCCGTCGTACGCCAAGGCCTGAATGTGCGCCAGACTGAAAACTTGGTCAAAAAACCGCTAAAATCCAAGGCTACGACGGCATCTTCCCATGCCTCTGGGAAGGATCAAAACACCCGGGATATGGAAAAACGATTGTCGGAAAAACTAGGCCTGACGGTGAATATCAACCATCAGGGAGAGCGCGGCGAAGTACGCATTGCCTTCACCTCTCTGGATCAATTCGACGAAATTCTCAAACGTCTGAGCCAACAACCATCGTTCTGATAAATATTGTTCTGCTTTTAAGAGTCTGAGCGCATTTTCTTCGAATGCGCTCTGGCTAGGCTTATCGGCTAAAACGTGGCCTGGCCGCGTTGGCAATGCGGATCAGAGCCCGGCCACAGATCGCATCGGCCGGAAGACCGGTGGTTTTACAATCCAATTCGGCCTCGGTCAGAATATTAAGGGCCTGGGCCAGCCGTTGCGGACGCCAATCCCGCAATTGCCTTTGCATCTGCGGTTGATGTTTAAAAAATATGGGCGGCCGGAAGGACTTGATTAACTCGCCGATATCGGCGCCATTGGCCGCTTTCAGCGAGAGCAGGTGCAGTCGTTGCAGGTGACGGATTACAGCGCGCAGAATGGCAATAGGCGATTCGCCGGCAATGCGGCACTTCATCAAGGCCCGGTCCAGGCCCGCCTGATCGCCGCTGGCCGCAGCCAGGGCAACATCATCTCGGGCCATGGGCGCGCCATCCCCAACATTGGCCTCGGCATCGTCCAGGCTGACCGCACCGCCGTTCCGCCCTTTATATAATGCCAGTTTTTCCAGCTCCGACCGGGTGATCTGACGATCCGTGCCTAAATTATCGCATAAATATGCCATCGCCGACGGCTCGACCTGCAGGCCGTGCTGCCCCATGATTTCGCCAATCAATGCTTCCAGCGACCGCCCATCATCAAGATAGCAGGGAATTGCCGCCGCATTTTTGCGAGTTTCGAACAATTTCCGCAGACTATCCCGCGGCGCCAGGGCTCCCGCTTCAACCAGCAGCAAACTGTCCGAAGTAGAAATTGCCGGATCATCCAAAACCGCCTCGATGGCCGCGCTATTGCCGTTGCCGGCCCGGTCCAGGCGAACCAGGCGCCGCCCGCCGGTCAAGGACAGGGCAGCCATTTCATCGAACAACCGGGTTGGCACCTCCTTCAGCATGGCGGCGTTGACTTCGGCGACGCGAAACGGATCGTTGGGATCATCCACCACGGCGACGGCCAGACGGGCGGCGCGCTCGCGTACCAGGCCATTATCTTCGCCGTACAACAAGACGGCCACGATTCCGGCCTGGGGTGCGTCCAGAAAAACGTCAATGGCGCGGTTGGCAAGCTTTACCATCGCGGCCCCACAATCTCACCCGCGCCGACGGGAAAAATAAACCGCTATACGGTTTTGAATCCCTTCGGCCACGTTGAGGGCGGCGCGCTTGCGGGCATCCTTTTGACTGGCCAAATTCGCGTAGTCCGAGGACACCACATTATAGGCCGAAATGGCCCGCGCCGCGCCGCTTAGCAACGCCACGCCATTGCGGGTATCAATTAGACTAAATTGGGCCGCTAGCCGCAGATTATAGCGGGTCGCACTGTCGTCCTGCTGAATTGCCAGCCCCTCACGGATCTCGACCAAGGTAACAATCAAGCGAAAAACGGGCCGATCCGCCATGCCGCGCGGGTGCATCAGATCCAGCAGCTGGTTGCGCACCAATTGCCCCACACGGTCCGCGATCGGCACAACCGTCACATAAGACATGTCGCTTATGATATCGCCCGCATTCGCGGCTGTGCCCGAATGTTTGCCATGCAATGGTTGAAAATCGCAACCTGCCACTAAACCTGTCATTGTCACCGCCACGGCAGCATATATCGACGCGCGTCGAAAACGCCGCTTGTAATAGCGACTAGACAACAACATTGACGATACGGTTGGGCACAACGATGACCCGGCGCACGGTTTTATCCGCAACCGCGGCTCTGACCTTGTCCAACGCCAGGGCAGCTTCCCGAACCTCGTTCTCGGGCTGATCGCGGGCAATTTCCAGCATATCGCGCACTTTTCCATTCAATTGAACGGCAATGGTGACGGTGTCTTCAACCAACAGGCCCGCATCAAGCGTTGGCCAGGGCGCATCCGCGAGTAAGCCGGTCTGGCCCAGCGCCTGCCAGGCTTCCTCTGCCAGATGCGGCATCATGGGCCCGACCATAACCACCAAGGTTTCAATAGCCTCCCGCTGGGCCCAGCGTTCGCCGGACCCATCCCCCGCCTTAAAGGATCCCAGCGCGTTGGCCAGCTCATAGAGCCGAGCCACGGAAACGTTGAATTGAAACCGTTCGATGCCATCCGTCACGGCCGCAATGGCCTGATGGGTGATGCGGCGCAGGGCCAGGGCCGGAGCGCTGAAATGGTCCGGACCCGCCAGCCCGGCGGGCGGCAAATCGGCGGCGGCTTCCTCAATAATACGCCAGATTCGGCCCGTAAAACGCCAGGCCCCCTCGATACCGCTGTCGGTCCATTCCAAATCGCGTTCCGGCGGACTGTCGGAAAGCATGAACCAACGGGCCGTATCCGCGCCATAGCGCTCAATGATATCCTCCGGATCGATGACATTTTTGCGGGATTTGGACATTTTTTCAGATCTGCCGATGGTTATAGCGGCATTATTGTCCATCCGGACCAGTTGGCCGGCATCGTTACGGTTCACTTCGGTCGGTTCCAGCCAGTTACCACTTTCGTCACGATAAGTCTCGTGGCAGACCATACCTTGGGTAAATAACCCGGCAAAAGGCTCGGTTATTCCCAAATGACCGCTTTTTTTAATGGCACGGGTAAAAAACCGGGCATAAAGCAAATGCAAAATGGCATGTTCGACGCCGCCAATATATTGGTCCACCGGCAACCAGTAATCCACCGCCGCCCGATCCAAAGGTTGTTCCGCGCGCGGGCTGCAAAAGCGTGCGAAATACCAGGACGAGTCAACGAAGGTATCAAGGGTATCGGTCTCCCGCCGGGCCGCCTTGCCGCAGGCGGGACAGTTGGTCGCGCCCCAGGTGGGATGACGGTCCAGGGGGTTGCCGGGACGGTCAAATGTCACGTCATCCGGCAGTGTAATAGGCAGGTCAGCCTCCGGCACGGGCACCGGGCCACAATCATCGCAATGGACGACCGGGATGGGACAACCCCAATAACGTTGCCGGGATACACCCCAGTCACGCAGACGATACATGGTCTCCCGCGTGCCAAATTTACCCGCTTCAGCCCGCCGTGCGATCTCTCCCTTGGCGTCATCGATGCTCATGCCGTTCAGGAATTCCGAATTCTCCAGCCGTCCAGGCCCCGTATAGGCCTCGGTACCGACAGTAAAATCGGTCGAATCAATGCCACTGGGGATCACTACGGGCAATACGTTCAGGTCATATTTGCGGGCAAAATCCAAATCCCGCTGATCATGGGCCGGACAGCCGAAAATGGCGCCCGTGCCGTAGCCGATCAGTACAAAATTGGCGATATAAACCGGTAATTCGACACCCTCCAGGAACGGATGCTGGGCCCGAAGGCCCGTATCGAAGCCCAGTTTTTCGGCCTTTTCAACGGCTTCTTCCGAGGTACCCTGGCGCCGGCACTCGGCCACGAAGGCGGCAATTTCCGGGTTCTCCGCCGCCAGTGCCGCGGACTGCGGATGATCAGGCGACAGCGCCAGAAAAGACGCGCCAAAAATAGTGTCAGGCCGGGTCGTGAAAACCTCAATCTCCGCGCCGTTATGTTTGACGGCAAAACGCAACCTGGTGCCTTCAGAGCGGCCGATCCAGTTGGCTTGCATCAGGCGGACTTTGTCCGGCCAACGGTCCAGATCGCCCAGGGCGTCGAGCAATTCGTCCTCGAAAGCGGTAATGCGGAAGAACCATTGCGATAATTGCCGCCGTTCCACCGCTACGCCGGAGCGCCAGCCGCGGCCGTCGATCACCTGTTCGTTGGCCAGGACCGTATTTTCCGACGGGTCCCAATTGACCCAGGATTCCCGGCGATAGGCCAAATCGCTCTTTAATAAATCCAGGAATAGTTTTTGCTGCTGACGATAATATTCCACATCGCAAGTGGCGAATTCCCGTGACCAATCCAGAGACAACCCCATGGCCTGCAATTGGCTGCGCATGTTGGCGATATTTTCGTAGGTCCACTTGGCGGGATGGATCTGCTTTTCCAAGGCCGCGTTTTCCGCCGGCAATCCAAAGGCATCCCAGCCCATGGGATGCAGCACGTTGAAGCCACGGGCCCGTTTATAGCGCGCGACCACATCCCCCATGGCATAATTGCGCACATGGCCCATATGGATGCGGCCCGAGGGATAGGGAAACATCTCCAAGACGTAATATTTCGGTTTATCCGGGTTTTCCACCGCCTGAAAGGTCATCGCAGCGGTCCAGGCCGCCTGCCATTTCGCCTCGGTGGTTTTGGCATTGTAACGCGCCATGGACTTCATTCTCCCCGGCTGCTCCATCAGCGAAGCAGCCAATCATATGTGCGAGAGCAAATTTTACCTAAATATGCTCAGAATTTATAAATTCAGATAATTGAATCAACTCGTTAAGCCGCGTGCCCGTATCCTGGAACTTGAAAATTGCTCTCATGGCGCACCGCCAAACCATATCGGGCGCGTCTATTTGGGGATTTCTCAAAAACCAATGATCGTGCGCGCCGGTTCCCCCGTCCCTATTGCTCCAGATTATCCAGCCGCAATTGCCGGGCCCGGAGCAAAATGGCGTTCTCCAATTGCGTCGCTGTATCGTCCGCGACCTTGGCGCTCAACCATTGTTGTGCGCTGTTCTTGGTCTGCTTGAAAACCGCGACCTTTATGCCATCGGCCCGCAGACGCCGATCGACAATATAGATTGTCATCTTGAACCGTTCGTCGGGCGTATCAGGGGTGCTGTACCAATCCGTAATAATGACGCCGCCGAATGGGTCGGCCGAATTGAGTGGCATGAAAGACAACGTATCGAGCGAGGCCCGCCACAGAAAACTGTTGATACCTATGCCGCCACCGCCGTTGTTCGCGGGATCAATTTTTTTGCCACCGAAGATATTCAAACCTTCGGAACCGAACACTGATTCCTTTTCTCCACTCGGGCTGGCATCAGCCGTATTGCCGCTTCTTTCCGGATAATTTTGCTCGGTATCCGCCAAGCTACAGGCCCCTAAAAGCAGCGTTGCCGCCATATAGACACCCAAACGATGCCAGATCCGTCCGCGACGCGGCGTCAAGGTCATATAAAACCACTCCAAAAACGACTAACCATATCCTGTTATATACACCGTACAGGGCCGGTGCGTAATAGGAACTGGCAAATTGTTATGAAGGATTTAATTCCGCAACGCGGCGTGCGGGCGCAACAGACGGTTGATCTCTAACCCGGCTTCGCGAATGGTACCCTTTGGGGCCCCTGGCGTTTCGCCACCAGCGGCCAGGCCCAGTCGGCCCCCATGGACCAGCGCGCTGTCGGATGTGCTTTTGGGTGCGCCATTGATGTTGCGCAATAGGGTGTGAAAGGCCGCCGGACTTAATGCCGGCGCTGCCTGGCTGGATGCCGCGGACATCGTTTGCTGTACCGCGCCGTTTTTCACCGCCAGACTCGGATTAGATGCGAACGGCACATCGACCAGGTATTCGCCATACAGCGATGGCGCGGCGACACCCATGGCCGTCGGACCCCCATTGGTTTTGTCCCATGGCGCCGGGGCAGCCCTGGCGGCCAGGCTGACCAGAAGGGCATTGTCATGTGCCGCCGGCGCAACCCCGGCAACCAGCACATGGCTATCCGCATCGCCATCCCCGTTGAACAGGGCCAGAACGTTGCCGCCGATGTCTTTACCGCTGGCTTCCGCAACCACCGAATTGGCCAGGGCACCAACAAACCCCAGGGCGCCACCGTACATAGTGCCACCCGCCATGCGGGCGCCAGGGGAAATATCATCCCCACTGACGGCGCGGTAAAGCTCGCCAATCACCGGAATATGCTGCAATGGGTTCAATATATCCAGCAAATCACCGAAGGTGATGCCATCTTCGCCGAAAAAACTACTATCCGCCACCTCTTGATCCGGCGGTACAGCCATGCCGCCGCCGGCAACGCCATTGCCGCCGGTAACCAAAGCATTCGTACCGGGTTCAATATCATCGCGGCCCGGCATGTGATAATCGGGCACCGTAACGAAACGGCCTGGCTGTATGCTGGTGGAAATGGTCATACCAACAAAGAATGCAAGAAACAGGCCAATTTCGGGCCGTGTTTTATCAACCACTTAGCCCGAAGCATCTGATTATATGGGTAAATACTACCGGGCTGGCGCGGGGCAGCGGGCAAAATTGGCTGGCCAGATCCACATTATCGACACAAAGAAAACTTGCTTACCAAAAGCCAAACCGCTATGGCGATGGCGTGGTCGAAATTCACCGGTTCACGCGGACCTGTGCGGACGGTAGGCTGGCAATGGGGCAGGCCACGCGCGCCGCTGGAGGGGCAGGGTACTTGGCGAAGTCTTTACCAATATTCACCAGCCTGGCGAATTTCCAATTCCCAACCCCCAACAGCACCGCCTTGCCGCCGCAACAAGGCCGCGGCGGCGTCACCTATGTGACCGCGTCGGGTAATTTCCATCGACAGGCCGTGCGCGGCCATCCGGCGATGATGCGGGAACTGGGTAATGTCAAGATCAAGCCACTAAAGGTCGAGCGCTGGCGGCGTTATCCCTACCGCGGGCGGTCGGTGCTGTTCCTGTTGCCCCCCCCCGCGATCGGTGAACACGTGGCCATTCGTTTATTTCTGGAAGCTTTCATGGCCCAGGCGCGGCCGAAAGAGGTTGCCCTGTTGGGCAGCGATTCAGCCTCGGATGTTTATGCCGGGATGCCCGGCCTGGCAGTGTATCCGGCCTGGATCGCCCACGATGAATTGCGGCGTTTTCATGCCATTATCGACCTGAATGATGTGCCCGCACGCCGCGAGATCGAATTCTGGCCGGTGGATATGGAAGCCACGCTATATGAATTGTTCGGATTAACGGTGCCGGGCAAGACGCCGGTGGCTGCCGTGCCGGCCAGGGACGGCCCTTTATGTATTGGCATTCTGGCCCTGGCTTCCTCGCCACTGCGCACTTTGCCCGCCGTCCTTGTTCTAAGCCTGAACAAGTTGCTGCGCCGGGAGGGCATGGAGGTGCAAATCGTTCTGAACGCGAATCAAAGCCAGTCAAAATGGCTGCGATCGGCTTTGGATGCTGTTGTCCCCGATCTTCACTATGTGGAAGACACCCGATCGGTCGCCGACTTGCTGGCGCTGATGCGGCAATTCGACTACGCCATATTTGCCGATTCCGGCCCGGCGCATTTGTCCAAACTGGAACAGCGACCGGGTGCGGCAATCTTTACTTCCGCGCCGTCGGACCTGCTGCTGGGCCGGCACCGCAATCTATATCCCATCCAGGTGCAATTCAGCAGCGCCCATTGCCAGGCGCCTTGCGGTCTGGCGAAATTACGTCAGACGGCGGATGGCCGGGTCGGCTGCATGGCATCGCTGGGGGTGGGGCGGGACAGTCTGCCATCGGCGGTCAGCGGCCCGGACGAGGGCCTGGTTCGTCGGCTTCAGGTGGCGGCGCCGGTGCCTTGCGTGGCGGCGGCGGCAATGTCGGCCGACCGCATCGCGGCCGATATCCACGCGGACCTGCTGCGTCGGCGGAACTGCTCAGATCTTTAGAATTAGAGCAATTTTTCCAATCGCTTTCGTCACGTTCATCGCTCTAAATAATTACAAACTTCCCTAAATTCAGGGTAAAAAAAGAGCGTGGGGCCAAAAGGCCCCACGCTCCCATACGCGATGTATGTTGCTTGACTAGAACGAGAATTTCGTCCCGATCACGCCAACCGTGTTGCTGCCTTGTGTAGCAGCAGTATTCGATGAGTCCTCGAAATCGAAGAACTGCAGACCACCAAACAGCTTGATCCCTGGCCCGAGGTTGTAAGAACCACCAACCGAGACATACCGGGTCTCGTCGTCCCTGACTACCGCAGCGACATCACCGGTGGCCAATTGGTAAACGATACCAACTTTATAGGGCCCACTGGCGTAATCCACACCGGCGCGCCATTCGACGCGGTCAGTATTCGCAGCACCCGCACGGTCGTCAATCTTGGTGTACCTGCCACCAATCCGGAAGCCGCTCATGCCAATTTGACCGCCGGCCGAGTAGCCGTCCACGTCCGTACCGGCAGCGGCGCCAACAGCGGTTGCCTCCGTATCGGAGACGAAGCGGCTACCAAACACACGGACGTCAGTTCCACCCATCTTGCCAACGTAGTTGGCGGCGACGTCGAGCAACTCGTTGCCAACGGTGCCGTCAAGCTGTGAATTGAGACCGCTACCGGTGGAGTTGTTGCCGGTATTGTTCTCAGGCATATAGCTGACGCCCAACTGGAAGCCACTCATGCGCGGGGTGAAATATTGAATCTTCTGATCCGGCGTTTGCAGGATACCGGCATCGCCACCATAAGAGTTGAGGCCCAGGCCGTTCAGGGTGGTAACAGAACCCTGCGAGCCAAAGTCGCCATGACCGTCAATCAGCTCACCGATCGAGCCGGCAGACATCAGCAAGCTGACGCCCCAGGTCTCGCCGAATTCAACGCGGCCAAAGGAGCCGTCAGCCCAGATATAGGTGTTATCGATCTGGTCACCAGATGTCTCGCCTTCGAGCTGCACCATCACGCCGAACTTGATACCGTTGTCCAACGTGGTCTTGCCGCTGAAGTAGATTTCAGACTCTTGGCCTAAACCATGGCCACGATTATCCAATGTTGCCGGGCTGGCATCGGACTCGTTGTCACCTATTTGGATAACACCACGCCAATAGCCGCCTAGGCCCAGCTTAATTTTCTCAGCAGCACCCGCCGTGCCAGCCAGAAGGCTAACGGCGACAAGGGCTGTCGTTCCATAAAGTATGTTTTTCATTGCTTTTACCTTTTCTCTCTCTTGCTTGGTGGCCATGGCAACGCGCGCTACTTTAGCAAAACTGTAACAGGCGTTACGGACCGGTGAAGCATCCTCAACTCTGTGATATTGAGCACATCGCCTTGGGTAAAGGCAAGTTATCATGGGCGGAACTGTGTCGATAATCGAACACTGTGGCAAAGCTGCAACAGCGCAGGGGCGGTCCATCTATTCATGCACCGGTTCGGGCGCCGCTTTTTACCGCCCGCATGACAATGGTGGTCTCCATAATCACGTTGGCATACATACGCATGGCTTCCTGCAATGCCGCCGGCTGCAATTCACCGCGTTGCAGGCGGCCGCGCCAGGGTTCATCGGGCAAAACGTCAAACGAGACGATCTCGAAGTCCACGCCCAGATAAAGTCCCAGCGGTGTATTGGGAATGCCTTTTTTCTGCCATTCCCGGTTGCGCTTTTGCGAAAACATCTCCAAGCCCTGCACGGTTATCGGCCGCACGTGGGTGGGATCGTTCAGGTAATGATCATGGCGCGGGTGGGGCACGACGATGCGCACAAGGGCGCCGGGCCGGCAAACCCGCCACAGCTCCTTGATGATCGCCAAATAGCCGTCTGACGTCGCGCCCAGATGTTCCAATACATGGCGCATCTGTATTTCCTGGACACTATCATCCGCCCAGGGCCAAGGTATGGCCTCCAGGTCCACCAGCTCATCCGGTTCGGCGAGCGGGATCTTATCGACGTTGATCCAATCGGCCTTTTTGTCAAAGCCGCAACCGAGATTAAGGCGCATCCAACCACTTACGTTCGTTTATAGGCTCCTCAGCTTAGTCTAGAGCAGATCCGGGATATTGTGAACCATTTGACCGCTCACCAAGTCCCCGTGGGTAGGCGCGGTTTGCAGGTCGATGTGGTACATCGTCCAAGAATCGCAACGCAGCCACGGGGACTTGGTGAGCGGCCTTCGGTGGCGCCCCTAAGCTGTTCGGGTGCGTTGCGCCGCTTGCCCGATGCATCACATCGCGCCGCGCAACGCGCCTACCCGAATAGCTTAGGGGCGCCATCAAATGGACCAGAATATCCCGGAACTGCTCTAGCCGCCGCTTAGAGGTCTGACAACGCGTCCGTGGCCGAGGCGGCTCTTTCCGGTCCATTTGCCCCAGGTATGCAGTGTTCCCATGCAAATTTCGAGGGAACAAGAAATTCCGTAACAGGAAGACTGAAAATTCATGGATACATGCAATTCAGGTTTGTTTGTGGTGCCGGTCCCTGATAGGAAAGGGCCGATTTGCCGCCATTCGCGGCGCAAAGAATACGAGAAATCGAGCTCATGAAGGCATTCGATCCCAAAATGGCGCAAAAGCAACAACAAGGGTCTTTCCGATGCCTGATACCCTGAATAATGATAATCCACAGGTCGTGGCCGCTGCTTATCTTGCCGAACGAGCTAAAGAGGGGCTGTTGCGCGCCCTCGTCTGCGGTGGCGTCGAAGATGGCAAAAGCACGCTGATTGGATGCCTGTCGGCGGACGGACCAAGGGCGGAGCCGGAACCAGACGCCACCATTGACATAGCGTACCGGGTTTTTGCCACCGACAAACGTGAATTCATCGCCGCTGACATTCCAGGCCGCGAACACGACAGCCTCAACATGGCGACGGGCGCCTCCACGGCCGATCTTGCCGTTATTTTGGTCGATGCACGCAAGGGCGTCATCACGCAAACCAGGCGCCACAGCCATATCGTTGCCTTGCTGGGTGTTAGGCAGGTGGTCTTGGCGGTGAATAAGATGGACCTTGTTGATTATGGGGAAGACGCCTTCGACGCCATTGCCGCGGATTATTTGACGTTCGCCGAAACGGTTGGCCTGGAAAGCGTCATCGCCATTCCGATTTCCGCCCTGAATGGCGACAATGTCCTGGCCGCCGGTACCGCCATGCCATGGTACAAGGGCAAAACCCTGATGGCTGCGTTGGAAGATGCGGATATCGACGCCGGCCAGGCCGACGGTCCCGCGCGCCTTCCCGTGCAGGGGGTCGACCGCTCCGATCCGGACTTCCGCGGCTATGGCGGTACTTTGACCAGCGGCCGCCTGCGGCCAGGTGACGAGATTGTCGTCCTGCCGGCGGCCAGGACGTCGCGCATCGAACGTATTATGGTTCAGGCCGGCGACCTTGAAGAAGCGGTGGCCGGCGATACGGTGATGTTGACTCTGGCCGAAGACATTGATGTCTCGCGCGGCAATGTGATTGCCAGTGTCGAGGGACGCCCGGAAACCTCCAACCAGTTTCAGGTCCGCCTGGTCTGGATGCACGACGAACCGCTGCTACCGGGACGGTCCTACCTTTTGAAAATGGCCGGCCAGACCTCGCCTGCCTCTATCTCGGACCTGAAATACAAGATCAACTTCGTTAATCAGGACCACGAAGCGGCCAAAGTGCTGGCGCGTGACGAAATTGGTGTTTGCAACATCTCGTTAAGCGCGCCCATTGTGTTTGAAGCCAACGGCAAGGGCCGCGCGTTGGGCAGTTTCATCCTAATCGACCGTCTGACCAATCACGTGGTCGCCGTAGGCATGATCGATTTCGGGCTGCGGCGGGCCACCAATATTCACTGGCAGTCCGTGGCCGTGGACAAGCAGGTCCGCGCCGAACAAAAACAGCAGCGCCCCAGTGTGTTGTGGTTTACCGGCCTGTCGGGCTCCGGTAAGTCCACCATCGCCAACATCGTTGAACAGAAATTACATGCCATGAACCGGCACACCTATTTGCTGGATGGTGATAATGTGCGCCATGGCCTGAACCGTGATCTTGGATTTACCGATGCCGACCGGGTGGAGAACATCCGCCGTATTGGTGAAGTCGCCAGGCTCATGGTTGATGCGGGCCTGATGGTTCAGACCGCCTTCATCTCGCCATTCAGGGCGGAACGCCGCATGGTGCGGGATTTGATGGCGGAGGGTGAATTCCTGGAAATCTATATCGATGCGCCGCTGGAGGTCTGTGAACAGCGCGATCCCAAGGGTCTTTACGAGAAAGCCCGGGCCGGGGAAATCAAAAACTTTACCGGTTACGATTCGCCCTATGAAGAACCGGAGCGGGCCGAAATCAGAATTGATACCGTGGCACTATCGGCGGAACAGGCGGCGGATGAAATCATCAACCATCTGAAACAGCGCGGCTACCTTGAAGTAAGCGACGGCGGCGAGCCACGCTAAAAATCATCAGACGTGGATACGCCTGGGTTCGCCAGGCCCGAAATCGCCGCGATGCCGGCCGCGCCGCTGCTGGCCAACCGGGTGGCATTGCCTGCTGCGATGCCGCCCAGGGCATAGATGGGCAACGGGCAATGCAGGGCCAATGCCGCGAAACGCAGGACGCCCAGTGCGGCGGCGCCAGGATGGCTGGAGGTTGGGAAAACCGGTGATAACAGCGCAGCGTTAACGCCCAGGCGCGCCGCTCGCAACAGGGCCGGCCGGGAATGGGCCGCGGCGGTGATTAGCCAACCTGGTTTGCGGGGTAGGACAGGGGGCCTGCCTGCCTGCCATTCCGGCAGGTGTACGCCATGGGCGCCCAGTTTCCAGGCCAGGCGCCAATCACCGGCAATCAGCAGGGACAGGCCGCGCCGGCGGCAAAGTGCCATTAGTTCCCGGCCCAGGGCTTCGCGCCCCGCTACAGCATAATGACGCAGGATGATGGCGCTACCTTTGGGCAAGGCAGCCGCGGCCGGCAACGGGTCCGCCAGGCGTGTTGCATCCGTCAACAGGATGACGCCGGGTAGTCGGCCGAAATATCCCGAACCGCGATTGAGGCGGAGGGACAGTTTTGTTAGGCTTGCGGTGGACATAAGGATAAGCATGCCATGAGCCCGCCCGAGGAACCAGCCACGGAACCGGCCGCCGAACCGGTAGATGTCGCCACCAATTTGGCGGACGTTCTGGCTGCCATCGCGGCGGCTGCGGTCGCCGCTGGCCGCGCACCTGAAGACGCCGCCCTGGTAGCGGTGTCGAAAACGCAACCGGCGGAGGCTATTTTGCTGGCTATCCAGGCTGGCCAGCGCCGCTTTGGCGAAAACCGGGTACAGGAAGCGCAAAGCAAGTGGCCGGCTCTGAAAGCGGGCCATGAAGATCTGCGCCTCCACTTGATCGGGCCGCTGCAAACCAACAAGGTGCGGGACGCGGTTGCCCTGTTCGATGTCATCGAAACCGTGGATCGCCCTAAGCTGGCCCGCGCCCTGGCACGGGAAATGGAGAAACAGGGCCGGCGGCTGGATTGTTTCATTCAGGTCAATACCGGGGAAGAGGCGCAAAAAGCCGGGGTCTGGCCGGACGCGGTGGATGATTTCGTTGCCCTGGTCCGGGACGAGCTGGGCCTTTCCGTGCGCGGCTTGATGTGCATTCCCCCGGTGGATGAGGAATGCAGCCTGCATTTCGCCCTGTTGCGGGAAATTGCCCGGCGCAATGGCCTGCATGAACTATCCATGGGCATGAGCGCGGATTACGAAGTGGCAATACAGTTCGGCGCCACCTTGGTCCGGGTGGGTACGGCGATCTTTGGTGCCCGTAGGCTATACCCCTAAGGCCGGCCATACCCCTAAGGATCGATCTGAATTTCGCTGTCGCCCGCCAAAAGGGGCAGTATGGCCAGCAGGTCAGGGCGCGATAGCGCGATACAGCCTTCAGTCGGGCCGTAATCGGGGCTGGCCAGATGGATGAAGATGGCGCTGCCCCGGCCCGGCACCACCGGGTCGTCATTATGCCCGGTAATCACCACAAGATCGTACAGCCCGTCTGCCCGCCACAGGGACTCGGCGCTGGCGCCATAGGGTAAAGTGACCGCTCTGTTATAGGCGGCGTCACCGGGATCATCACACCAGCCGTCGGTGCCTTGGATTTTTGCCATGGGCAGTCCGCTGTCCGGCCGGGCCAGCCGGTCGGCCCGATACAACAGTTGCCGCAGGGCATACAGGCCGGCGGGTGTGGCGCCGTCGCCTTCCCGCTTGGCAAGACGGACGCCGCCCCGGCCCAGCGCACAACGGTAACGCCGTTCGCCAAGATACAGCCAGCCGTCGGCGGTTACCTGCATACGCAATATAAATGGCCCTTGGATCGGTAAAATTAAGAAGAATGTCATCTATTCGTGACACGTTGAGGTTTCGACGGCAAATTTAAAGGGGTTGGTATGTCTGAAAGTTTATTCCAGCGGATTGGCGGGGCCGCGGCGGTGGACGCGGCGGTAGACGTCTTTTACCGCAAGGTTTTGACGGATCCACACGTCATGCATTTTTTCGATACCACGGATATGGACGGCCAGCGGGCCAAGCAAATATCCTTTCTGACCATGGCGTTTGGCGGGCCGCACGAATATACCGGCATGGATTTACGAATCGCCCACGCGCCATTGGTCCTGGATGGCCTGAATGACAGCCATTTCGACCGGGTTGCCGGGCATTTGCAGGCGACCTTGGAAGAACTGAAAGTTGATGAAGCATCCATCGCCGAGGTCATGGCCATTGCCGGCAGTACCCGGGACGATGTGCTGAACAGATAGGCGGTCATGACGGAGATAAATTTTGCCGGCGAAAGACATGCTCTGGCGCCTGACGAGACGGTTTTGGAGTGTCTGGAGCGCACGGCGCACGCGCTGCCGTTTTCCTGCCGCAACGGGGCCTGTCTGACCTGTATGATGCGGGTGCGGGCCGGCACCTTGCCCGAAGCCGCCCAGGCCGGCCTGCGGGAAGGCCAAAAACAGCAAGGCTATTTCCTGCCCTGCGTCTGCCGCCCCGACGCTGACCTGGAGATTGAGGCGCCGGCGGACGCGGAATTGTTCGGCCGCGCCATGGTCAGCGAAATTACCCATCTGTCCGCCAGCATCTGCCGCCTTCGTCTGCGAACGGCGACGCCGCTGTTTTATCATGCCGGGCAATTTATCAACCTGCGCCGCGGGGACGGGCTGGTGCGGTCTTATTCCCTGGCCAGCGTGCCGCGCCTTGAAGATATTCTTGAATTGCATGTCAAACGCCTGGGCGGGGGCAAAATGAGCAACTGGATTTACAACGACCTGGCTGTCGGCGAAGCGCTGGATATCCACGGCCCGAACGGGGATTGTTACTATATCGGCGGGGAACCAGACCGGCCGTTGCTGTTGATCGGCAATGGCTCCGGTCTGGCGCCGCTTTACGGCATCCTCCGGGATGCGCTGGCGGATGGGCATGCCGGGCCAATCCATCTGTATCATGGCAGCCGGACCGCCAAAGGCCTTTATTACGGCGATGAATTGCAGGCGCTGGCACGGGAATACAGGCATTTCCATTACCTCCCCTGCCTGTCTGGCACCGTTGACGAGGCGGGGCCGGAACCGGGCGTACAGCGGGGCCGGGCCGATGCCGCAGCCTTTGCCGACCATCCCGATTTGTCGGGCTGGCGGGTCTATCTGTGCGGTTATCCGCCGATGGTGCAGACGGCGAAAAAACGGGCCTTTTTGGCTGGCGCCGCCCTGCGCGATATCCTTACGGATTCATTCGAAATGCAGGATGTGCGCCGCCTGCCGCGCGATTAACTTATTTTTTCGGGATTGGCTGTGCCAGCCGCTTCCCCGCCCCTACAACAGATGGCCTGAACGACTCTTTTTGGTGCGCAAATAAAAGTCGTTATGCACGTTGGAGGGAAAGGCATGGGCCACCCGTTCGCTGACCGTGATGCCGCAAGCCTCCAGCCCGGCCACTTTGTCCGGGTTGTTGGTCAACAGGCGGACCTGGGAAAAGCCCAACAGGCGCAGCATCTCGGCTGCCGGCAGAAAGACCCGTTCGTCCGCATCGAAGCCCAGGCGCAGATTGGCCTCGACCGTATCAAAGCCGTCCGCCTGCAAGCTGTAGGCGCGTAATTTATTCATCAGACCGATACCCCGGCCTTCCTGAGCCAGATACAACAGCACACCGCTGCCCTGTTCCGCCATCAAGACGATGGCGCCGCGCAATTGCTCGCCGCAATCACATTTCAATGAGGCCAGCAAATCGCCGGTAAAGCATTCGGAATGCAACCGGGTCAGGACCGGGGAATGGCGATCCGGATCACCAACGATTATGGCCAGATGCTCAACCCCGCCATCGGCTGGACGAAAGGCGATCATACGGCAGTTTTCAGCCCCAGCCAGTGGGATAGGGGCCTCGGCCACCTGACGCAGGGTCAACGCTGTCTCCTGCTCATAAGCCGCGATCTGCGCCGTGGTCACACGCAAATATTGCGCCTCGGCGGTACGAATATCGGTTTCATCCGTGATTTGCAGGACGATGGCGGACGGCAGCAATCGGGCCGCCTTGGCCAGCTGCACGGCGGCGATTTCGGTGGCATGCGGGGTTCGGCGCTCTCGTGGAAAGGGTCCGCGCATGGGCTGGGCCAGATCGGTGCTGCCGTCGGCCAGGGTCTGTACAAGGCCGGCATCGGTGTTTTGATCGACGGGCAACAGCACCACTCCCTGCCCGGTTGGCTTGATATGCAGGGCCTGGGCCCGGCTTTCGGTCAGCACCAGCACGGCGCTTTCGCCCCCGCTCCCTCCATCGCCCGCCCCATCGCCCCCGCCATTGCTCCCCCCGTCGCTCCAGGCGCACAGGTCGCGCAGACTATCGGGACTGGATTGCTCGGCCGCCAGGGCCAGGGCGATATTTCCGTTGTCCGCTTCCACAAGGACAGGCCGGCCCCACCGGAATTCGGCGATGGCGCGGTCGACGGCGATTACATTGGCGTTGGTAATAGTCATGATCGCCGCCGACAATATACGGACAACAGCCGGTTGGCGATGTTTTTGGCGGTTCCTTGGTCCCGGTCAGCGTCCTAAGGACCGCGCCGCTCTGTTCCGCATGTGCTTGCTGGATTAGCGCCCGTTGCCTATATCTAGTGGCACGGAATATCCGAATCATACAGCAAGCCTGGGGTGTGCGATGACGGCGAAGAAAATTCTGTTGGTGGATGACGAAGATCATCTGCGCGGCGCCTTGTCAGAGCAACTGGATTTGCACGATGAATTCACCACCACCCAGGCGGGTTCCGGCGCTGAGGCGCTGAATATCGCCAAAAGCAACCATTTCGACCTGCTGCTGCTGGACGTCGGCCTGGGCGATCTGGATGGCCGGGAAGTCTGCAAGATGCTGCGCAAGGCTGGGGTGAAAAGTCCGATCATCATGCTGACGGCGGCTGACAGCGATGCCGATACCATCCTGGGCCTGGAATCCGGCGCCAACGATTACGTCGTCAAACCGTTCAAGTTTGCCGTTCTGCTGGCCCGCATCCGTTCACATCTTCGTCAACATGAACAAAGCGAAGACGCGGTTTTCACCATCGGGCCCTACACATTCCGGCCATCGGCCAAGCTGTTGCTGGAAAATGACGGCAATCAAAAGGTCCGCTTGACGGAAAAGGAAACCTCGATCCTGAAATATCTGTTTCGGGCCGGCGACAAGGCCGTCAGCCGGGATGTGCTGCTGGATGAGGTTTGGGGTTATAACGCCGGCGTGACGACCCATACATTGGAGACCCATATCTACCGTCTGCGGCAAAAGATCGAGACGGATCCCTCCAGCGCGGAAATTCTGGTCACCGAGCCTGGCGGCTATCGCCTGGTGCCCTGACCCTTTAGACTGTTATCGTGATCGACTAAACCAGCCGCGGGCATAGTGGCATGAAGGGTTATAATCTTGATCGATAGCCATGATAAATAAAGTGGTCGGTGATCTTGCCGCGGCCATGGCCGGCATCCAATCGGACGCCTCGATTATGATCAGCGGCTTCAGCAATGCCGGCGTACCGACCACGCTGGTGCGCGCGTTGGGTGCCATGAACCTGACCGGGCTGACCTTGATCATGAATGCCGCGCGCCGCATCGATGAGTGTGATGCATCGCTGTTCAACGACCGCCGGGTCGATCACGTCATCACCACGGCCTTTCGTGGCCCGGAGGCGGCGCCAGCCAACTTTGAACAACAATGGAAGCGCGGCGAGTTGAGCCTCGAAATTCTTCCCCAAGGCACCTTTGCCGAGCGTATTCGTGCGGGCGGTGCGGGTATTCCCGCCTTCTTTTCGCCTACCGCGGTGGGTACGAGTTTGGTCGAGGGGCGGGAGCAGCGCGACTTCAACGGCCAGACCTATGTGCTGGAAGAGGCCCTGACCGCCGACTTTGCCCTGCTGCGGGCGCAAAAGGCGGATCGTCACGGCAATCTGTTTTTTCGCGGCACCCAGGCTAATTTCGGCTCTGCCATGGCCACGGCGGCGCGAACAACCATCGTGGAAGTGGCAGAGATTTCCGAAACCGGCCTGCGTCCGGAAGAAATCCATTTGCCTGGCATTTATGTGCAACGGGTGCTGCAGGCGCCCCGGCAGGACCAGATTGCATGAGCACGCCCCCCCTAAGCACGCCCCCCCTGGGCACACCACTAACCCGCAATCAAATGGCCTGGCGCGCGGCCCAGGATCTGGCCGATGGGGCCTATGTCAACCTGGGGCTGGGCATGCCGGTACTGGCCGCCAACTATGCGCCGGCCGAACGGGAGATCTTTTATCATTCAGAAAACGGCATTCTGGGTGTTGGCCCGGTGGCCCTGCCTGGACAGGGAGATCCCGAATTGGTCGATGCGGGCAGCCAGTTGGTCACTTTGCGGGATGGCGCCAGCGTTTTCGATTCTGTCGCCTCGTTCGCCATGATCCGTGGCGGTCACCTGGACATTACCATCCTGGGCGCCTTTCAGGTGGCTGCCAACGGTGATCTGGCCAATTGGGATGCTCTTTCGGCCGAAAAGGGACCCTTGATCGGCGGCGCCATGGACCTGTCCATGGGCGCCAAGGCGGTGCATATCATCATGCGCCACACCACCCGCGAGGGCGAGGCCCGCCTGGTTACCGCATGCAGCTATCCATTGACGGTGCGCGGCAGGGTCAACCGGGTCTATACGGATCTGGCGGTTTTGGATATCGAACAGGGCCAGCTTGTGGTGCGGGAAATTATTCCCGGCCTGCGGCATGACGAACTGGCCGCCGTTACCGATGCGCCCCTGACCTTTGCCGCCGATTGCCGCGAATTGATCGCACCTGATTTGGATGGAGGTATCTGACCATGGCGCGTATCGCGATCGGCGGGTTTATGCACGAGACCAATTGTTTCGTGCCCGAGCAGACGGACTATGAACATTTCGCCAGGCCGGCGGACCGCCCTGGTATCCTGCGCGGCGAGGAGGTCTTGACCGAATTCGCGGTCAGCGGCGCCTCCACCGCCGGCTTTATCGCCGGCAACGATGGCAATCATGAACTGGCGGCCCTGTTGTGGACCTCCACCACGCCGGGCGGCACGGTCACGGCGCATGCCTATGAGCGCATTGCCGGTGAAATCATCGGCCGGCTGTCGGACTCCTTGCCGGTTGATGGCGTCTATCTGGATTTGCATGGGGCCATGGTTTCGGCCCAGCATGAAGATGGCGAAGGTGAACTGCTGCGCCGGGTCCGCGCCGTGGTTGGTGAAGAGGTACCCATTGTCATCACCCTGGACTATCACGCCAATGTTTCCCCGGCCATGGTCGCCCATGCGGACGCCATTCTGCCCTATCACACCTATCCTCACGTCGATCAATACGACACGGGCCAGCGCGCCTCGGCCGCCATGAAACGCCTGCTGATCGAAGGCCGCCCCGCCGGGCGGGCGCTGCGGCAGTTGCCGTTTCTGCTGCCGTTGAATTTTCAATGCACCCTGGTGCAGCCATCGAAGGGCATTGTCGAGGCGGTGGTGGCGCGGCAGACCGATGAGATGCTGTCCCTGGCCTATCTGGCGGGTTTCCCACCATCGGATCTGGCGGCCTGCGGCCCTTCTGTCAGTGCTCATGCCTACAGCCAGCAAGCCGCCGACGCTGCAGTAGACGAGATCACCCAGATGATCGCCTTGAAAGAGGCGGAATTCGCCGCACCCCTGCTGTTGCCTGACGACGCGGTGCGAGAAGCCATGCGCCTGGCCGCGACGGCCCAAAAGCCCATCGTGGTGGCGGATACCCAGGACAATCCTGGCTGTGGTGGCAGTGGAGATACGGTGGGCATGCTGGCGGCCCTGGTGGCCCATGATGCCCAGGGCGCCCTGTTCGGGGTGGTGCGGGACGAATTGGCCGCCGCGGCCGCCCATGCCGCCGGCGTCGGTGCGGAATTGACGCTGGATTTGGGCGGCCGCACGGATTTGTCCGGCGTCGAACCCTTTCATGGCCGCTTCACGGTGGAGGTCATTAACGATGGCCGCTATGACACCACGGGACCGGTATCCCAGGGCAAGCCTTACAATGTGGGTCCGTCCGCGTTGTTGTCCATCGGTGGGGTCAAGGTGGCGGTCAGCAGCCGCCGCGTTCAGGCGCTTGATCGCAGTGTCTTCGAACATCTGGGCTTGGTGCTGCAGGATCAGTCCATCATCGTTTTGAAAAGCACCTGTCACTATCGGGCCCATTTCGATCCCATCTCCGAAACCACCTTTGCCGCTATCGCGCCGGGTGGCTATATCGCTAATCCGGCTGATTGCCGTTACACCAAGTTGCGCCCCGGTGTGCGCTACTATCCCCTGGGTCCCGCACACGAAGCTTGATAAGATCTCAAAATATTCCGGTTAATCTCAGGTAAGGGGACGCAATTGTGAGTGACGCCATTCTTGGTCAATCCGTGCAACGTCGGGAAGACCGCCGCTTTCTGACCGGGGCGGCAAAATTCACCGCCGATTTGAACGAGGAAGGGCAATTGTATGGCGCCGTTCTGCGCTCGCCCCACGCCCACGCGGTCATCAATACCATCGATACCAGCGCGGCAGCGGCGTTGCCCGGCGTGGCCGGCGTCTATACCGGGGCGGACCTGGAAGCCGATGGGATTGGGCCATTGCCCTGCGCCGCGGCGCAGGTGGTTGCCACGGTTGCCCCCATCATCGTGCCGCCGCGTTATGCCCTGGCGCGAGGCCGGGTGCGCCATGTGGGCGATCCGGTGGCTTTCGTGGTGGCGGAAAGCCTTAATATGGCACTCGACGCGTTGGAACTGATCGAGGTCGACTACGATCCCCTGCCGGCATTGGTCGACAGCCGGGGGGCCTTGGCGCCCGGCGCGCCGGAAATCTGGCCCGAAGCCGCCGGCAATCTCTGCTATTTGTTTGAAAAAGGCGATCAGGCGGCGGTTGATAGCGCTTTCGCGGGGGCGGCCCATGTGGTCGAGCTCGAAATCGCCAACAACCGAGTCTCGCCTGCGCCCAGCGAACCCCGCGCCGCCATCGGCCGCCATGACCCGGCCACGGATACGCTGCATTTGCTGCTGACCGGCCAGGGCGTACACGCTATCCGTGACCAGTTGGCCGGCGCGATTTTCAAAGTGCGGCCGGAACAGCTGCACGTCTCCGCGCCCGATGTGGGAGGCGGTTTTGGCCTGAAGAATTTCGTCTATCCGGAATGGGTGTTGCTGCTCTGGGCGGCGCGGCGCCTGGGGCGGCCGGTTAAATGGGTGGCCGAGCGCAACGAAGAATTCATGAGCAGCACCCAAGGCCGCGATATCCATGCAACGGCCCGTCTGGCCCTGGATGGGGATGGCCGCTTCCTGGCCCTTTCCGCCGCCTTGACCGCGAACATGGGCGCCTATCTTTCTTCGTTCGGGCCAGGTGTTTCGACCAACGCCGCCTCGACGGCGATGGGCGGTATCTACGATATTCCCAGCGTCTTCATGGCGGTGCGCGGCGCCTTTACCAACACGTTGCCCGTCGATGCCTATCGCGGCGCCGGCAAACCGGAAGCCAACTACATCATCGAGCGCCTGATCGAGGCCGCCGCGCCGCGTATCGGCGTCGACCCGATCGAACTGCGTCTGTTGAACGCCATCGACCGCTTCCCCTACCGCTCCGCCCTGGGGATCGAGATTGATACCGGCGATTTCAAGGGCAATATCGAAAGCGCCCTCCGCCTGGCCGACCGCGCCGGCTTTGCAGGCCGGCGCAAAGCGGCCGCCGAAGCCGGCCGCCTGCGCGGCATGGGGGTTGGCTGCTTCCTGGAAACCGCCCGCGGCGCCAATGCCGAGGGGGCCGAGGTTCGGTTCCGGGCCGATGGCGGGGTTGAGCTGCGTCTGGGTACGGAGGCCAACGGCCAGGGCCACGAGACCGCCTTCAGCCAAATCGCCGCCGCCACCTTCGGCCTGCCGCTGGATGCCTTCCATTATATTCAGGCCGACACGGCAGAGGTGCGCGCCGGTAATGGCCATGGCGGCGCCCGTTCCATGCATATGGGCGGCAGTGCCTTGGTGGCCGCGATGGCGGCGGTGCTGGACAAGGCCCGCCCGATCGCGGCGCAGATGCTGCAGGCCGACGAAACGGCGCTGGCCTTCGAAGACGGCGCCTTCGGTGTCGCCGGCAGCGACCGTTCGGTTCGCCTGCTCGACGTCGCGGCGGCGGCGCGGGACCCGAAGCTGGCGGGAGAGGTCGGCGCCAACGGTCTGGACAGTTACGCGCGGCGGGAAGATGCGCCCTTTACCTTCCCCAGCGGCTGCCATGTGGCGGAGGTCGAGATCGACCGGCAGACCGGCGCCCTGCGCCTGGAAAGCTATCTTATGGTCGATGACTACGGCGCCATGATCAATCCGCGCCTGACCGAGGGCCAGGTGCACGGCGGCGTGACCCAGGGGATCGGCCAGGCCCTGTTGGAAAACCTTGTCTACGACCCAGACACGGCGCAATTGTTGAGCGGCACATTAATGGACTACACCCTGCCCCGCGCCACCCACCTGCCGTCCTTCGCGGTTCACTTCCGGCAAACCCCGACGGCGGCAAACCCCTTGGGGGTCAAGGGCTCCGGCCAGGCGGGCTGCATCGCCGCGCCGCAAACCATTATCTCCGCCATCCTGGATGCCTTGAAACCCCTGGGCATCACCGACATTGACATGCCCGCCACCCCTGAACGCCTGTGGCGCGCGATGAATGGCAAGCCGTAACCAAGCGCAACGGTGCTATCAGGGTCGCCGCGAAAGCGACTCCAATTAATTGAAAATTGCCCTAATTCCAAAGATCTGAGCATTTTCAGAATGAAAATGCTCTAGCCAGTTGGCGGCACATCCAGCCGAATAACGTCTTCCTGGCCGTCGCGGACCAGGGGATAGCGCACCATCACCAACGGGTCATGGCCCGGAATGATATGCTTCCCGGAGTCCGCCAGATTGCGCATGGTGGTATAGCCCTGCACCATATCGGCTGCCGAATAAACGATAGGGAACGGGGCGACCCCCTCCATATTTTCATAAAAATGCGAGGCGTCCGAGGCCAGGACGACCCAGCCGCGCTTGGTCAGCACACGGACACATTGCACACCGGCGGTATGGCCGCCGATCCAATGCACCGAGATCCCCGGCGCCACCGCCCCATCGCCATCGTGAAAGCAAACCCGGCCGTCAAAGATCCGCCGCACCATGGTGCAAACGTGATCAGGGGCATAGGCATGGCCAAACGGTTCATGGCACATATGCTTGCCCGTGGCATAGTTCATCTCGCGTTCCTGCAGATGGAAGCGGGCGGCGGGAAAATCATCCAGGGTGCCGGCGTGGTCATAATGCAGATGGGTGATGATCACGTCCTTGACCTTGGCCGCATCGATGCCGATGATTTCCAAGCCTTCGCGGGGCAGCCGGGTGATGACCCGCCCCCGCTTGTCCCCTTCGCCACGCTCAAAGCCCGTATCCACCACGATGGTGCGGTTTTCGTTGACGATGGCCCAGACGAAGTAATCCAGGGGCATCGGGCCATCGTGGGGATCGGTATCGGGATGCGGCGCTATGATGAAATTGTCGCGCCGCAGCCGCTCCTTCACGCTGCCATAGCGGATGGCGAAGACTTCGTGGATTTCCGGTTCGCTCATAATTTCGTTTCCTCTTCTTATTGCTGATCAGCGGGCCAGATAGCCGCCGTCTATCACCAGTTCGCTGCCGGTAACGAATTTCGCGGCATCGGAGGCCAGATAAAGAATACCCTCCGCGATATCCGCCGGTTCACCCATTTGCCCGGTAGGCTGGGACTGCAGGATCGCTTCCCGGCGCGCCGGTCCACCGCGTTGGATGGCACCGCCAACCATGGGCGTATCGATAAAGCCCGGATGCACCGAATTGACCCGGATATTGAGGCCGCGCGCCGCGCATTCAATGGCGACGGCCTTGGTCAACAGGCGAACGCCGCCTTTCGAGGCTGTATAGGCGGCGGACAAGGGCAGGCCGATCATGCCCAGGATGGACGAGGTATTGATGATAGCGCCGCCATTTTCTTTCATGGCACCAACGCCGTGCTTCACGCCCAGAAAGACGCCATCCAGATTGACCGACATGGTGGCCCGCCAAAGTTCCAGGGGCGTTTCCTCGACCGGCAGGCCGTTACCCCCCACGCCGGCGTTGTTGACCAGAATGTCCAATCGGCCATGATCGGCCAAAACGGCGGCGATGATCTTTTTCCAGTCGGCCTCGTCGGTGACGTCGTGATGGTGATATTGCGCCGTGCCGCCCGCGGCGATAATAGCCGCCACGGCCTCGTCGCCGGCGCCATCCTGCAGATCGGTCAACACCACCGTGGCGCCTTCGCGGGCCATCAATTGTCCTGTCGCCAGTCCGATGCCAGAGGCCCCCCCCGTAATCAAGGCGACCTTGTCCGCTACCCGTCCCATCTCCATCCCTCCCATTATATTTTTATTTCTGGGCACAGAATGAAGCAGAGCGCTGGCCAGATCAAATGCCCTGCGCGTAAGATGCGGCAATAATTTTGCAACGAGTACCAGCGAGGCGGATATGGATAAGGCGCTTTACGAAAAAGGCCTGGGCATCAGGAAAGAAGTTCTGGGCGAGGAATACGTGGACCGGGCAATCAATAACGCCACGGATTTCAACCGGCATTTCCAGGAAATGATCACGGAATATGCCTGGGGCGGCATCTGGGGCTCGGACGCCCTCGAGAAAAAGACCCGCAGCATGCTGAACCTGGCCATGCTGGCCGCTCTGAACCGGCCCCAGGAGTTCGAACTGCATTTTCGCGGCGCCTTAAAGAACGGCTGCACCTTGGATGAATTGCGCGCCGTTCTGGAACAGATCGCCGTCTATTGCGGCGCCCCGGCCGGCGTGGAGGCTTTCCGCATCGCCCGCGGGATACTTGACGAACAACAGGAAGGAGCCTGAGCATGGCATCCGAGCAAAACCCATTGATAGGTTTCATCGGCCTTGGCGCCATGGGCAGCCGCATGGCGGCCAATGTTGCCGCCGCCGGTTTTCCCATGATCTGCTTCGATGTGGCGGGAACCAAGGACCGTGCGCCCGAGGGCGCGGCGATTGCCGCATCCGTGGGCGCGGTCGCCGCCGCGGCCGAGATCATTATTCTCAGCCTGCCCAACGGCGCGGTCTCGGCCTCGGTCGCGGAAGAAATTATCGAGACCAACCAGCGCACGGTCTCGACCATCATCGATACTTCCACCATCGGTGTGGCCGCGGCCAAGTCCGTACATAGCCGTCTGGCTGGTTCCGAATTGGCCTATATGGACGCGCCCGTGTCGGGCGGTATCGCCGGTGCGGCGGCTGGCAGCCTGGCCCTGATGTTCGCCGGCTCGGACGAAAAATTCACAACACTCCTGCCCCTTATGCAGGCGATGTCGAAAAATCCCTTCCATGTCGGGACAGAGGCGGGCCAGGCTCAGGCCATGAAACTGTTGAACAACTTCCTCTCCGGCCTGGCCATGACCGCGACCTCCGAGGCTATTTCCTTTGGCCTGACCCAGGGCCTGGAAATGTCCACCATGCTGGATGTGTTGAATGTTTCTTCGGGGCAGAACACCGCCACGTCCGACAAATTTCCCAACCGGGTGCTGACGGAACTCTATAACGCGGAATTTCTCAACACCATGTATCTCAAGGATATCAGCCTGTATGTGGAAAATGTCGCGGCCGCCGGTACGGTTGATACCATAAGCAGCAACCTGCTGCCCATCTGGCAGCGTTTTGCCGCCGCCGAGCCCGGTGCCGATATAACCGAGGTATTCCCGTTTCTGCGCGATAAGCGCTGAACAAGCGCAGGAGAACAATTATGAATAAAATCGATCTGGACGGCCGCACGGCCATTGTCACGGGTGGCGCGGACGGCATTGGCCGGGCCATTAGCGAACGGTTCCTGGCGTCGGGCGCCTCGGTCATTATGTGGGATATCAGACAGGATAATCTGGACGCCATGTTGGCGGCGAATAATGTTGGCGACCGCCTGCAAGGGAGCAAGGTTGACGTGACCGACCCGGATCAGGTTGCCGCCGCCCGCGATAGCGCCCTGGCGGCCCATGGCAAGATTGATATTCTGGTCTGCAACGCAGGCATCGCCGGCCCGGCCAAGAAAAGCTGGGAATACAGCTATGCCGAATGGCGGTCTGTCGTCAGCCTGGATCTGGACGCGGTCTTTCTGTGCTGTCAAAGTCTGATCCCGCACATGATGGACAATGGTTATGGCCGCATCGTCAACATCGCCTCCATCGCCGGCAAGGAAGGCAATCCGAACGCCTGCGCCTATTCCGCCGCCAAGGCCGGGGTGATCGGCTTGACCAAATCCCTGTCCAAGGAAACGGCCGAGGCGGGCGTGTTGATCAATTGCATCACCCCGGCGGCGATCCGCACCGCGATCTTTGACCAGCTCACCCAGGAGCACGTGGATTACATGCTCTCGCGCATTCCCATGGGCCGTCTGGGCCGGACCGACGAGGCCGCCGCCCTGGTGGCCTGGTTGTCCTCGGAAGATTGCAGCTTCTCCACCGGCGGTGTGTTCGATCTGTCCGGCGGCCGGGCGACGTATTGATCCCATGCGCATCGAGGTTACCCCCAGAGGCGGGATCAGGGAACCGGACTGGGCCAGAGCAATTCCGAATTAAAGAGAATCGCGAAGCGATTCTAAGTGATTGGAAAAAATGCTCTAATTCTAAAGATCTGAGCATTTTCAGAATGAAAATGCTCTGGGGAAATCATGGTGGATTATTGGTGACGCCGGGCCAGAAAGCGGCCGCCGCCTAACTGGCCCTTTTCGATTGAACCCACGAACAGCGTGTAGATGTCGTCCCACCTGCGGTAGACCGCCTCGCCAAAACCAGCAACGGTTTGTGCCTTCAGGCCGCGGTACATCGCCAGCCGCGCCGCCAGGATTTCCGCCCAACGGGCGCTCAAATCCACGGCCTCCACCACCTCGCAACCCGCCGCTGCCAACAGGTCCCGATAGCCGGCCAGGGTGGCGAGATCCACATAGCCCATGCCCTGGCTCATTTTGTCACGGTCATGGGCGTTCAGGCCGCTGCCTTCCAATATGTCGGTAAAGGCGATGCGCCCGCCAGCTTTGGTCACCCGGGCAACTTCGGCGATCAAGCGTTTTTTGTCTGGAATATGACACCAGGCTTCCTGGCCGATGACCACGTCGAAGGTGCGGTCGGGAAAAGGGTTTTCCAGTGCGTTGGCGGTTTGGAAGGTCACTAGACCCGACAATCCGGCCAGTTCGGTCAAACGTTTGGCGCCCTCGACCCGGCTTTCGGTCAGATCGATGCCGGTCACCCGACAACCATAATTGTGGGCCAGATAACGCGCCGGGCCGCCCATGCCGCTGGCCACATCCAGGACATGGCTGGTGGCCGTAATACCCGCCGTTTGCGCCAAAATATCAATAGCCCCGACGCCATCGTAATGGTCCATGTCGTAATTCTGCAGGATATCCTCGTTCAACGTGGACAGCTCGATACCGTCCAACGCCAGTTTTTCCAGGATCTGTTGTTCGTTGATCGGGTGGGTATCGTAAAAATTCACGACGGTGCGGGTATGTGCTTCAATGTTCATATCTGATCCAGAATATCCTATTTGTGTATAGGTCTCTTGGTAGGAGCAGACACATTATCGGCAACAGATTGTTTCCACAAATGCCGCTTGCCCCAGCGGCCGAACCACCCACATAAAGTCGGCAAGCCACGGTTATGCTATAATCCGCAATAATCGAGGCATCATCTTTGGGGATCGGAATTCATCATGGCCTTAACGGGGATCAATCATCTAGCGTTCATCACCCACGACCTGGAAGCCACCATCCGCTTTTACCGCGACCTACTCGGCATGACGCTGGAGGCCGGCGTCGGCCATGACGGCTATCGCCATTATTTCTTTCGGGCCGGCGAGGCGCAAATCGCCTTTTTCGCCTATGCCGGCGCCCAGCCCATGCGGCCCAAATCCCACGGTTCGCCAACCCGGGAACCGCTTGGATTTGATCATGTTTCCATGACTTGTGAAAGCCGGGAAGACCTGTTCGCCGCCAAGGACAGGTTGGACGCCGCCGGCTTCGAGGTTTCGGGCGCCGTGGATCACGGTACCATGTGGTCCATATACTTCTTTGATCCCAACAATATCCCGTTGGAGATCAGCTGGGATATCATGAAGATCACCCAGCCCCCCGCCGTGGCCGACGACCAGCCCCTGGACATCGTGGCCGAGGGGGCCGGGCCGCAGCCGGGCCATTGGCCGGAGGTGACCAGGCCAACGCCGGTGGCGCAGATGACGGCACACGCCGGCAACGGCTTCCAAATGCGCGATGCCGCGTTGAGCGAAAATCGCGGCGACTACACTCCCGAATACCGCGCCCTGCTGACGAAAGCCTCCGACGCGGCGGAATAGACGCATCCTGGGTGACTTCGCCATCGCGCGCCGCTATAAGAAACGCGTTCTTGTAGGCGGCTTATTGGGGTCAACGTGACGTTATCTTCTTTACCGGCGGGCGTCGCGGTTGTCCGCGCCTGGAAAAATCCAGGCGCCGTTCCCGGTGCCTGGCAGCGGGCCGCCTTTGCGCTGTTTCTGCTGCTGGCCCTGGTGCTGCCGTTCGTTCTGGAGAACTACACCATTTACACCCTGGCCCTGGTTGGGGCGCTGGCCATGGCTATTTTAGGGGTCAATCTGCTGACCGGGTTAAGCGGGCAGTTTTCCATTGGTCATGGCGCCTTTTTCGCCATCGGCGCCTATAGCACCGCCATCGCCATGAACCATGGCGGGCTCTCTGCTTATAGCGCCCTGCCCGTGGCCGCCGTGGTCTCGTTTGTCAGTGGTTTTCTGTTTGGCTGGCCGGCCCTGCGCCTTGGCCTGATGCATTTGATATTGCTGACCTGGGGTTTCTCGCTGGTGCTGCCACAGGTCTTGAAGCATGAGGTTTTTCAGGACTGGACCGGCGGCGTCAGCGGCGTTTATCTGGACCGTCCCGATCCGCCTGCGTGGCTGGGGCTGAACGACGATCAATATTGGTACTTCATTACCCTGGCCATCATGGTTTTGTTTTTCTGGATCGCCGGCAATCTGATCAACAGCCGTTCGGGCCGGGCCCTGGCCGCCATCCGCGATAACGAGATTGCCGCCGCCCCCATGGGTATCAACGTGGCCATGTTTAAAACCACTGTTTTTGGTATTTCCGCCATGTACGCCGGCATTGGCGGCGCCTTGACCGGCCTGTTGGCGGATTTCGTGGCGCCGGATTCCTATGGCCTGTTCTTTTCCATTCTTTTGTTGATCGGTGCCGTGACGGCGGGGTTTCGATCGGTCTGGGGCGCGCTGATTGGCAGCCTGCTGGTTGTGTACCTACCCGCCGCCGCCGGCAATCTGTCGGCGTCCGTAGCGGTGCCGCCCTTTGGCTTCGCGGTTCTGCTGGTGATTTATTTCATGCCAGACGGTATCTCGGGCCTGGCGATGCGTACCTATCGCCGCTTCGCCAATAGTCAGAAACACGGCTGATACCATGCGGCAATCCCTGTTATGGCCATTCCAGTGACCGCTGTCACTGTGGCGCCGGGGAATAGCACCAATATCGATAGCTGAGGGCTGGTCAGACAAGGCGTACAAATTATGCCAACACTCGCGGATTTTCCCAATATGGCGGTGGCCCTGCTCCTGGTCCTGGTTTTCCTGCTGTAGCAGGCTGCTGAAAAATGCCGCCTTCATCGCCGTCATGGCGGCACGACGTTGCCGCGCGGTTATTCCGCCGCTGCCGGCATGGTGCTGCCCGGAACGCGCCATTCCGCCAGCAAGTTATCCTGCAGCGCCTTTGCGTCTTCCAGATGCCGTGCCTTGATATGGCCGTAACCACTGATTAGCTCCGGCACCTGGGCCAGACGCACGGCAAGACCCAGATTGCCGGCTTTCAGGCCGGTCAGCAGTTCCCCGATCATGGCTTCATATTCACCAATCAGGCGGCGCTCCGTTCGCCGTTCCTCGGTCCGGCCAAAGATGTCCAGCGGGCCGCCGCGCAGAAATTTAAAGCGCGCCAGCCAGGTCATGGCGGTACCGATCCAGGGGCCGATATCCCGTTTTACAGGCAGGCCGGTTTCCGGATTGGTTTTGCTCCAGATCGGCGGCGCCAAATGAAAGGCCAGGGTGTAATCGCCCTCGAACTGCTGCTCTAACGCCGCCTTGAAACGGCCATCGCTATACAGCCGGGCCACCTCATATTCGTCCTTGTAGGCCATCAGTTTGTACAAATTGCGGGCCACGGCCATGGCCAGGGCCTGGCTGTCAGGCGAGATTTCAGCCTCCCGCGCTTTTACCTTTTCCACCAGGGCGCCATAGCGGCGGGCCAGGCGGCGGTTTTGATAGGCGGTCAGTTCCCCCTCGCGCCGCGCCACCAGAGCCGGCAAATCATCCTCCGCGACATCCGGGCTTGCGCCCCGATCGGCCTGCCCGATCACCGCTTCCAGGTCGACGGCAGCCCGCCGCCCCCACAGGAAGGCTGATTTATTCATCTCTATGGCGACGCCATTCATTTCGATGGCCTGCTCGATCGCCTCGGCCGATACTGGGATCAGGCCTTGCTGATAGGCATGGCCCAGCATGAACAAATTGGCGCCGATGGCATCCCCCAGCAGGGCGGTGGCCAGGCGGGTGGCGTTTAGGAAGGTGGCCTTGCCTGGCCCGGTCTCGGCCTGGATTCGTATCTCCACATCGTCGGCGGGGAATTCCAGGCTCGAATCCATGGCGAATTGCCCGGTGATCGCCTGGTTATTGTTGACCAGGACGTGGCTGCGGCCAGAATCTATGGCCGCCAGGGATAATTCACTGGCCGTGACCAGACTGTCACAGCCCAGGATCAGATCGGCGGTGCCGGCGGACAGGCGGGCCGATTGAATATCGTCCTGACTAACCGCCAGACGGACGTGCGAGGAAACCGCACCGCCTTTTTGCGCCATGCCGAACTGATCGATGGTGGAAAACGCCTTGCCCTCCATATGCGCGGCCATGGTCAACAGGGCGGAAATGGTTACAACGCCGGTGCCGCCAATGCCGGTGATCAGGATGCTGTAGGCTTCGCCCTCGAGCAGCGCCGGGCGCTTGGGTTCGGGCAACAGGCGTACGCTTTCCGGTACATCCGCCACCGCGCCCGCCTTGCGCGGAATACCGCCAACAACCGAGACAAAGCTGGGGCAGAAGCCTTCGGCGCAGGAATAATCCTTGTTGCAGGAGGATTGATCAATCCGCCTTTTGCGGCCGAAATCCGTCTGCAATGGCAGCACGGACATGCAGTTGGACGTGGTGGAGCAATCACCGCAGCCTTCGCAGACCAGGTGGTTGACGAACAGGCGCCGGGCCGGGTCTTCCATGTCGCCGCGCTTGCGCCGGCG
This sequence comes from Alphaproteobacteria bacterium, assembly GCA_016776605.1. Lineage (GTDB taxonomy): Bacteria > Pseudomonadota > Alphaproteobacteria. Next base: position 196,944 of record JADHTB010000003.1, read on the forward strand.
CCGTTTCTCGGCGGCACAGGTCTGGTCGTAAATCAGTACCGAGACCCCTTCGACCTCGCGCAATTCCCGTTGCACCCGGTCTAACGAGCGGCGATGTTCGAATGTGGTGCCGGGCGCAAAATCGGCGCTGGTGGGATACTTGTCAGGCTGATCGCTGACGACGACGATCTTCTTTACCCCTTCAGCATGGACCTGACGCGAGATTGCCATGGGGCTCAATTCGCCGTCGATGGGCTGGCCGCCGGTCATGGCCACGGCGTCATTGAACAGGATCTTGTAGGTGATGTTGACCTTGGCCGCGATGCAGGCGCGGATCGCCAGCAAACCGGAATGGAAATAGGTGCCATCGCCAAGATTTTGAAAGACATGGCCGGCCTTGGAAAATGGGAAATGCCCAATCCAGTTTGCCCCTTCACCGCCCATGTGGGTATGGGCGTCGATGTTGCGATCCATATAGGTGGCCATGAAATGACAGCCAACGCCACCCTGTCCACGGCTGCCGTCCGGTACCTTGGTCGAGGTGTTATGGGGGCAGCCGGAACAGAAATAAGGAATGCGCGTTACCGTCATCTGTTGGCGTTGCGCGGCACGGGCCTCTTTCGCCGCCAGGAAGGCGAGACGCGCCTCAATCCGGTCGCTGGTATGGAAATGTTTGATCCGGCCGGCCAGGGCGCGGGCGATTTCCTCGGCCCCGAATTCGCCGCACCCGGGCAACATCTCGTTGCCCTCGCCGTCATGGCGCCCAACCACCCGGGGCCGCCGCCCCTCGGGCAGATCATAAAGGGCGTCACGCACCTTGCTTTCCATGAAGCGGCGTTTTTCCTCCACCACCACTACTTCTTCCAGGCCGGTGGCGAAATTGCGCACGGTCTCGGCATCGAAGGGGAAGGGCATGCCCATTTTCAACATTACGATGCCAAGGTCGGCGGCCTGGGCGGCATTGATGCCCAGTTCCATCAAGGCCTGACGCACATCGGTCGCCGCCTTGCCGCTGGAAATGATGCCGATCCGGGGCCGGGGACTTTCCATCACGACTTTGTTCAGGTTGTTGGCGCGGGCAAAGGCCATCGCGGCGGGCAGTTTGAATTGGCGCAGCCGTGTTTCCTGCAAGGTCCAACTGTCGCCGGCCCGAATATTGACGCCATCTTCGGGGAAGGTGAATTCGGGCAGGATGATTTTTAAACGGGACGGGTCGCCGTCTATGGGCGCGGCGGCATCGACCGTATCCGCCGTGACCTTGAAACCGGTCCAGGCGCCGCTGAAGCGGGACATGGCCCAGCCGTAAAGGCCGTAATCGACAATTTCCTGCACCGTGGCGGGATACAGCATGGGCATCTGCAAATCGGCGAACATGGTTTCTGATGCTGCCGGCACATCGGTGGATTTCATGGCGTGATCGTCGCCCACCACGGCCAGAACGCCACCATGTTGCGAGGTGCCGATCATGTTGGCGTGACGTATGGCGTCGATGGAACGGTCCAGGCCCGGCCCCTTGCCATACCACATGGCGAAAACACCATCATGGGTGCTGTCGCCGAACATGGAGGATTGCTGGCTACCCAGGCAAGACGTCGCCGCCAGGTCTTCATTAATTCCGGGAACGAAATGAATGGCCCTATCCGCCAGAAACCGGTTGGCGCGCCATAATTCCTTGTCGATATTATGCATGGGCGAGCCGCGATAGCCGGAAATAAAGCTGGCGGTGTTTAGGCCGGCGGCCTTGTCCCGCAGGTATTGCAACATGGCGACGCGTACGAGGGCTTGACTGCCGGTCAGGTAAATCCGGCCTTCCTCGCTTTGATATTTATCGTCAAGAGAGACTGCCGTTAGCGTCATGGCTCATCCTCGCTATGTCATCGGGCCGAAGGCGGGTGTCGGGATGATCCAACTAAACAGCCAGACTGGCAAGTGCGAGGGGGTAAAAATTTTAAATTGTCAACGTGCGCATCCCTATCGGCGCGGCTCAATATTAAGCCTCGCTTTTGCCTATGATCATCTTGAGGCCGGCGATGATCTGCCTGGCAACTTCCGGCCCCTGGCCTTTGACTTTATCGGACACGACGGTCTGCATGGCCTGTAGGTGGGCGGCGATGGCCAGCTGTTCGGTGGTGCCAACCCGGTCGACGGTGGGGAGGAATTCACACAACATCCGGCCGATTTCCGTGACCAGATTGTAGCCAAAGGTGCCCGCCTCGCCCCGGATTTCGTGGGTTTTCACGATCAGCAGGGACAGGTCATATTCCGAAGTATCCTGCATCTTCTGGAACAAGGCTATTAGGGCGCGCATATCGGCTTCGAAGCGGGGCTCGAAATTCGGCTTGTCCTTCTCCAGGACAAATTCGGCCATCGGCACCGGGTTCTTTTCGGAGCGGATATTGGCGCCGACTTTTACCTGCAATTTGTTTGGCGCGGCAATGATTTCATGCTCGTCCGCCCTGACAGCCAATAGATCGGCAGCTTTGCTGCTACTCTTGCCCATAAAAGGTCTCTATTTCTCTACTGATCAATACGTCAATTCTGGTAGGCATCTTATATTCGGCTGGTAAACACAGGGTTAAGACGCGATTTTATTTCAACTGCCCGCGTCGGCGGGCATGGCGACAATCGAGCTGCTCTAGAGCAATTCCGAATTAAAGAGAATCGCGAAGCGATTCTAAGTGATTGGAAAAATTGCTCTAATTCTAAAGATCTGAGCATTTTCAGAATGAAAATGCTCTAGGCCTTGCCTAAAGCGGATACTCTAAGTCTCCAGCACATGGCCGGCGGCGAACAATGCCTCTATTTCGGCCTCGGGCAGGCCGGCATCGGCCAGGATCTGGCGGCTATGCTGGCCAATTGCAGGGGGGTCTTCGCGGACCGAAAAACTGCGGCCGTCCATCTCGAGGGGCAGGCGCGGGGTCTTGACCTGGCCGCCGCCGGGCACATTCATCTTGCGCAACTGACCGCCTGCATTCAGGTGAGGGTCATCCAGTAGATCCTCGGGCTTGTTGACCGGGCCGAATGCCAGTTGCGCCGTATCGCACAGGGCCAGCAGCGCATCCGTTGAAATGCCTTTGCACATCTCTGCAATGGCGCCAACCAGCCAATCCCGTTGCGCCACCCGGCCGCCGTTGCTTTGCAGGCGTTCGTCCGCCAAGAAATCGGGTCGTTCAAAAACATCACAAAATCGCAGCCATTGGGTATCCGTCACCACGCCAATAAAAATCGCCTTGCCCTCGGCGCTTTCAAAAGTGTCGTAAATGCCCCAGGCCCGGATTGGCACCGACATAGGCACCAACGGCTTGCCATTCATGCCATGCTGCACCATATGCTGGCCCACCGCGAAGACGGCTGTTTCGAATAACGCGGCCTTGACCAATTGCCCCATGCCCGCAGTGCCCGCAGTGCCCACCGCACCGGGTGCGTCGCGCTCGCGCAAGGCGGCCAGCACGCCGATCACGCCAGCCATACCGCCCATGATATCCACCACCGATGCGCCCGCCCGCAGGGGCTGGCCCGGCGGCCCGGTCATATAGGCTAGGCCGCTCATCATCTGTACGATCTCGTCCAAGGCCCGGCGTTCTTCGTAGGGACCGGACAGGAAGCCTTTCAATTGCAGATAGATCAAACCGGGATTCAGGGTCTTTAGCGCCTCATAGCCCAGGCCCAGCCGGTCCATGGTGCCCAGGGCAAAATTTTCCAGCAAGACATCCGAACGCCGTACCAGGGCCTCCACCGCGGGCCGGCTACCGGGCGCCTTCAGGTCGATGGCCAGGCTTTGCTTGTTGCGGCAGAACAAGGGAAAAAAGCTAATGCCGACACCTTGCAAGTGCCGCGTCCGGTCGCCGTCGGGCACCGGTTCGATCTTGGTTACCTGCGCGCCCAGGTCGGCCAGGATCATGCCCGCCGACGGCCCCATCACCGCATGGCTGAATTCCAACACCTTGATCCCCGCCAAGGGCAGGCCTGCCCGGTTACTCATACTCAACCTCGTTCCAAAATGATTTTATCCATGCCTCGGATGACAATGCGCCGGATACCGCGGCATGGCGACAAGACATGGCATCTACCAGGCGCCACGGGTGTCGATCACGAACTTGTCCTTGATCAGATCGCGGCCGACATGCATGAAGGCGAAGTGATCCACCAACAGCAGAATGACGTTGGCCTGTTCAATGGCCATATCGAAATCGGCCAATTCCAGGCCGCGATCGCTCAACGCCTTGGGCAGGGCGGAAATATGGGGTTCGACCACCAATAATTTCGCGACTTTACTGTCGGCAAGCTGGGCTACGATCTCGACTGCCGGGCTTTCCCGCAGATCATCCACATCCGCCTTGTAGGACAGGCCCAGACAGGCGACCACGGGATCCACCAGGGACTGTGCCCGCGCCACCACCTTGGCGCAGACGATGCCCGGCATGGCGTCATTGATCTGCCGCGCCATGCGGATAATCCTGGCGTCTTCCGGCGCACCCTCGACGATGAACCACGGATCGACCGCAATACAATGGCCGCCGACGCCGGGGCCGGGCGACAGGATATTGACCCGGGGGTGCAGGTTGGCCATCTGGATCAATTCCCAGACGCTGATTTTGTGCCGGTCGCAAATGACCGACAATTCGTTGGCGAAGGCGATGTTCACGTCCCGGTAGGCGTTTTCGGTCAGCTTGGACATTTCCGCCGTGCGCGCATTGGTCACCTTGCATTCGCCCTGTACCACGATGCGATACAGGGACAAGGCCCGCTGGGCGCATTTGCGGGTCATGCCGCCAATCACCCGGGCGTTATTCACCACCTCTTCGATAATCCGCCCCGGCAGCACCCGTTCAGGGCAATGGGCGACGTTGATATCCGCCATCTCGCCCTTGTCATGGGGGAAACTGAGGTCGGGCCGCAAGGTCGCCATCCAGCGCGCCATCTTTTCTGTCGTACCCACGGGCGAAGTGGATTCCAGGATTACCAGATTGCCTTTTACTAAAACCGGCGCGATGGCCTCGGCCGCCGCTTGTACATAATTGAGGTCCGCGCCGAGGCTGGCGCCATGGCCCGTGTCATCGCCCTCCCGCAGCGGCGTGGGTACGGCAACCAGAAAGGCGTCGGCGGCCTGCACCGCTGTGCTGACGGACAATTTGCCATTTTCCACCACCCGGCGCACCAGGGCATCCAGGTCGGGCTCGCCGAAATGCGGTTTGCCGGCGCTGATGCTGTCGACTACGTTTTGGCTGGTATCCGTGCCGAGGATCTGCACCCCGTGATTGGCAAACACCGCCGCCGTGGGCAGACCGATATAACCCAGACCGACAACGCTGATTTTATTAAAGCTGTTCATGGCGCAGTCTCTCCACAATCCGTTCGCTGGCCCGGCCGTCGCCGTACGGGTTATGGGCCCGTGACATAGCCTGGTAGGCGTCATTATCATCCAAAAGAACGCCCAAACGCTCCAATAGTCTATCGGTATCGGTGCCGACCAGCTCTACCGTTCCGGCATCCACTGCCTCGGGCCGTTCGGTGGTGTCGCGGGTGACCAGCACCGGCTTGCCCAGCGAGGGCGCTTCTTCCTGGACGCCGCCTGAATCCGTGACGATCAATTCGGCGCGGCGCATCAGATAAAGAAACGGCAGATAATCCAGGGGCGGGATTAAATGCACATTGTCGTGGCCGCTTAGCACGTCGTTGGCCGCTTTTTGCACATTTGGATTCAGATGCACCGGGTAGACCACGACCACATCATCGCGCATGGCCAAGGTCGCCAGGGCACGGCAGACCCGTTCCAGACCGCCGTCAAAATTCTCCCGGCGGTGGCCGGTCGTCAAAACCAGGCGCTTGGCCGGGTCGATAAAATCAAATTGCTTTTGCAATTGCGACTGCAGCCCGGGTGATCCGTCAATGATCCCGATCGCCTGCAAAAGGGCATCGATCACCGTGTTGCCGGTGACCAGGATGCGCCCGTCCTCGATACCCTCGGCCAGCAGGTTTTGCCGCGAAGTCTCGGTGGGGGGAAAATGCAGATCGGCGATGACCGAGGTCATCTTGCGGTTCATTTCCTCGGGCCAGGGGGAATATATATTGCCCGTGCGCAAGCCCGCCTCGATATGACCCACCGGGGTTTTTTCATAATAAGCGGCCAGGGCGGCGGCAAATGTCGTGGTGGTATCGCCCTGAACCAGGACCCGGTCGGGCCGGCAGTCCTGGATTACCCCCTGGACACCGGAAAGCGCGGCCGAGGTAATGTAACTCAGGCCCTGGCCCGCCTGCATGATATCCAGATCATAGTCGGGCGTAATATGGAACAAGGCCAGCACCTGATCCAGCATCTCCCGGTGCTGGGCGGTGACGCAGACCAAGGACTCAATGCCCTCCGCCGCCGCCAACGCCTTGACGACCGGGGCCAGCTTGATGGCTTCAGGCCTGGTGCCGAATACGGTCAAAACCTTGATGGGGCACCCTCTCAGATGTTCGGTGCAATATGAAAAGCCACAATTCGCCAGACAACAGGCAAAATACTACAATGGCGTCGATTGAATAGCACGTGAAGCTAATTTATCGAACCCGGACTAAACCGCGCCGGCGACAGATCAGCAGCGATGACACCGAATTGTTTCAGATCCGCGGGAACATCGTTGCCCACTGCCAAGGCCGCCGCGACCCGCCCCATGGATGGCGATGTTTGAATGCCGTAACCGCCCTGTCCGGCCAGCCAGAAGAAGCCCGGCACCTTTGGGTCGAACCCCACGACCGGCGTCTTGTCGGCAACGAACGAGCGCAACCCGGCCCAACTGCGGATAATGCGGCCAATTTCCAGTGTGGTCGCCGTTTGCAGGCGGTCCACGGCAATGGCGATATCCAGCTCCTCCGGCTGAACATCACAGGGTGCCATCGGCGTTTCATCCGCCGGCGAGCCCATCAGCGCGCCGCTTTCGGGGCGGGCGTAGAATTCTTCGTCCGCGTCGATAAATGCGGGCCAGGCGGCAAAGTCCATATCGCCGGGGCCATCGAACAGAATGGCGGTACGGCGTTTCGGCATCAGCCCCACACGCTTTGCGCCTGCTATATCGGCGACTTCATCGCACCAGGCGCCGGCTGCGTTGATGATCACCTTGGCGAAAATATCCTCGCCTCCTGCATGAACATGCCAGCTGTCTCCTCGGCGTTCGAGGCCGGTAACCCTGGCGTCCTGGCGAAGCTGGACGCCGCGCTTGCGGGCGCCGCGCAAAAAGCCCTGATGCAAGGCATTGACGTCCATGTCCATGGCGTCCGCTTCCAACACCCCAGCCGCGATGTAACCCTGGCGCAGCACCGGCACCAGTTCCCGGGCCTCCGCCCCCGTCAGGCGCTGCATGCCATCAAGATGTTTGGTACCCGCGTCATAGGCCGCATCCAGGGACGCCATCTGGTCTTCACGCCCGACAAACAGGGCGCCGCGCGGTGTCAGGATTACTGTGTCGGTGAAGCCATCGGGCGGGTCGATTAAGAAAGAACGCCCGCCGCTGGTTAACGCGCGGATCGGGGCGTTGCCATAGGATTCCGAATACAGCGCGGCGGAGCGGCCAGTGGTGTGATAGCCGGGCTGGGCTTCCATTTCCAGCATCAGCACACTGCCCTCGGTGGATAGAAAATAAGCGGCCGAGGCACCGGCCATGCCGGCGCCGATAATGACGAAATCAAACGATTGACCGTGCGATACCAAATCAGACGCCATGGGATTGATGATCTCCGCCGCTCCCGAACCCCGCGCCCGGCAGCCGCTTCCAGCATAAAATTTCATCTGGAAAATGCAAGAAACGCCACGGATGCCGGCCTTGCCGCGCTTGGCGAAATAGGCTGCTTTAGTTGCCCAAGGCTTCGAATTTGTCCATCAGTTCGTCTTGGCTTTCAACAAAATCCGGGTGCTGCTCAATGCAGTCGACCACCGGGCAGACCAGACGGCATTGGGGTTCGTCCTCGTGGCCGACGCACTCGGTGCATTTGAAGGCATCGATGGTATAGAACGGGTCGCCAGCCGAAATTGCGTCGTTGGGGCAGACGGGCTCGCAGGCATCGCAGGCGGTGCAGGTTTCGTTGATCAACAGTGCCATGATCGGCTCCTTCCTCGGATAAACTCAGGATGCTTTCGGCAGCGCGTCCAAATCGGCCAGTTTCTGATGCCGAAAGGCGCCCCACAAAGCCGCGCCAATGGCGCCGGCGTAAATGGAATCGGGGTGGCTTTGCAGGGTCAAATTCATCTTTTGCGCCACCATGCGTTCCGCCATGGTCGCCACCAGACCGCTGTCGTTGGCCAGACCGCCGGTTACCAGTACCACGCCCTCGTCAACGCGGGTGGATTTCAGCAGCTTCACCAGCCTGTCGGCCATGGAGGTGTGAATGCCCTTCAGGATGTTCTGGGTCGAAATGCCCCGGCTGACCATGTTGATCACATCGGTTTCCGCCAATACGGCGCAGATGGAACTGACGGCCTCCGGGTCATCGGCCTGTTGCGACAATGCACCAACCTCGTCCAGGGCGACGCCCAGATAGCGGGCGATATTTTCCAGGAACTGCCCGGAGCCCGAGGCGCACTGACTGGTCATCTTGTAGGTCAGAACCTTGCCCCGTTCGTCCACCCGGATGGCCCGGCCATGCAGGGCGCCCACATCCATGGCCGCGCGGGTTTCGGGCTGTAGATAAATGGCGCCACGGGCATGGGTGGTCATGGAGTAGAAGTGCCCGGTGCGAAATTCAATATTCTCGCCTTCACCGGTGGTTGACACATAGTCGATGTCGTCCTCCATCAGGCCCGCCTCGGCCAGCATTTCATCAAAACATTGACGCGCCAGCTCCATGGGGTCGCGGCGGCGAATACGTTCCACCCGTTTGCTCAGCCATTCAGGCTTTTCGCCGCCCTGGCTCTGAAACAGCACGCCCTTGATGGCGCCGCTGCCGACGTCGATACCTGCCGTGGTCTGCATATCAATGCCCTCCTGCTTGTGCTGCGTCCGCTTCTATGGCCCGGCGCGCGAAGGTCGCCGCGCCCAGGGCGCCGGTGTAGATGGAGTCCGGATCGATGTTGATGGTCAGATCGCCGTAGTTTTCCTTGATCAATTGCTTCAGGGCCTTCACGGCGGCGCCGTTATTGGCAACCCCGCCGGTGAAGGTGAATTGATCGCGAATGCCCCCTGAACGGGACAGGATCGACATGGCGCGCAGGATGATGGCCCGGTGCAGGCCGGCCAGAATATCCTCCCGCGCCTCGCCCAACGACAACCGGTCACGCAATTCGGCACCGGCGAACACGGTGCAGGTGGAATTAATGCGGACGTTGCGGGTTGATTTCAGGGCCAGGGGCCCCAATTCGTGCAGGCCCAAATTCATCTCGTCGGCGATATAGCCCAGATAGCGGCCACAGCCGGCGGCGCAGCGGTCGTTCATTTGAAAATTTTCGACGATGCCGGCGGGATCGACCTGGATTGCCTTGGTATCCTGACCGCCGATGTCCAACACCGTCGCGGTATCGGGATACATCACATGGGCGCCCAGGCCGTGGCAGAGAATTTCCGAACGAATATGTTCCTTGGAAAACGGCAGCCGGGCCCGGCCATAGCCGGTGCCGATGACGTAGGTTTCCTCCAACGTCATATCCAGTGCGGCCTTGACCGGCGCGCGCACCGCATCGGATGCCGCCGACAAGTCATCGAAGGCGATAAAGGTACGGTCCAGTGCCCGCATCAGCTTATCGGACAGGCTTTCATCGGAAATACGGTTCTCCACATCGATGATGGAACGGTCATAAACATTCAATACGTAGTCAAAGGGCAGTTTGCATTCCCCGGCCACCTCCTCGCCCACCGCCAGGTAGCGCGAACCGGCGATATCACGGAAGAAGTCCGACTTGCGGTTAGCGCCGGCCGCGAATTGCGCCGGCGCCTCCCTGTTCAGGCGGCGAAAAATCTCTGCCAGGGCTTCGTGCAGCGCCGCCGTATCGGCGCCAAAGCGGTCAGGCGCGGCGTTGGCGGTGCAGGTCTGTTCCAGGTCCGCCAGCTGCTCCAAAAATTGTTCCAGACGGAAATCCCGAACCAGCTGATCCAGAAAACTATCCAGGCGGCCGTCCAGGGCCCTCACCCCATCCAGGCTATGGCGGAACAAATAGAAGCGGGCGTTCAACAACGCCTCCTGCTTTGCGACCTCGGCCGCCACATCATAGTTGGAGCGGGAATTGGTAATGCCCCGGCCTATAACCTGCAGGTCTTCGTTCATGACCACCGCCTTGGTGGTGGTGGAGCCTAGATCGATCCCGACAAAGCATTGCATGACTAGATCCTCCTAGAGCAACCTGCGTTCATTTGAACGCAGATAAGTTGCTCGAACTCTTAGAACTAGATCAAATTATCAGCCGAAAAACGCTTCCGTTTTTAGGCTGTTTGATCTAGGCGGCCTGAATGGCGCCCTTTTGTTGCAGCATCTGGAAATAGCTTTCCAACCGGTTCTTAACGTTGGCGGCCGAGAAATAGCGCGGATCGACCAGATCGGTTTCGATGAAGGCGGCGGGCTTGCCAGTGCGTTTTTCGATCTCGCGCAGCATCAATAACTGGCCGGCGGAAAAGCTGTTGCAGCTTTTCACGGAATTGATCACCAGGCCGTCCGCCTGATAATCCTCCATGTAGTTGCACAGCATTCTGATCCGCGCCGGCAGGCTTAGATTGGTGTAACAACCCAAACAATAATCGGCCAGGGATTCGATGGGGTGATCCGGGTCGTGGCGAAAGCCGAAATCATAGACGCCGCCGACCTTGGTGTAGGTCGAGGCGACGACCACGGCGCCTTCGTCATAGAACATCTTCCAGAATTCGCGGAAGTTGGTGTAATTCGGCGTGCCTTCAACGACCAGGCGGAAGCGTTCCTTGCCGAAATCACCTTCCGGCGTGACCGGGCCCTGGCCGTTCGCCAGACGCTGTTCGATTTCGCCCCGCAGGGTGCGGTAATATTCCGTTGCGGCCTCGGTGCCGCGAAACGCGGTGAAGATCGGGCCGATGTAATAGACGCCGCCGAAAAAGGCATCAATGGGCGATGGCTTGTTCTTGGCCGATTGCAGGATCCAGACCAGATCATCCTCGGCCTTGGCCGATTCCCGCATATATTGCCGCAGCCGGTCCATGTCGAACTTGACGCCGCTGACCCGCTCCAGGGTCGGAATGACATCCTCCTTCAACTGCTTGACCACATAGTCGCGCATGTTCTGGGTGATTTTGCCGTCGGCCTGATAGGGCACATGCAACATGATGGTTTCGCAGTCATAATGTTCGCGCACCAGCTCGAACCATTTCATGAAGGTGAAACAGCCGGTGTAGGAAAGCAGCAGCACATCCGGGTCCGGCAGCTTGTCCCCCGTGGGGCCGATATTACCCTGCAGCATCATGCCGAGGTCGGATTTGACGTAGGTGCAGACGTCCTCGGACTGGCCGTTGCGCTCCGCCTCCATGATCAGGCGGCCGGTTTTTTTGCGCATGCCGTTTTGCAGGGCGTTGATCTCGGGAAAATTGCGGACCAGATCAAAGCACATCAGCAATTCGTTCAGGTTGCCCGGCACGAAGGTTGAACAGACCTTGCGGCCCTCTTCGTTCGCCGTGGACAGGGATTTGAAGTTGGTATCGATCATTTCCTTCTGCTTCAGCATGGAAGGTTCTTTGATCACATCCTGTGGGGCTGCGTTGCTCATCATGCACTCCAAAGTTTGATTGAATCGGCGAAGGTGCCCGCCTGCTCGCGGATGGCCTGTAGTTGTCCGGTGTTTTCGGCATACTTGAAGGCGGTGAAGGGGATATCGACCTTGTTCAAGGCCTCCTGCAACATGGGCCGGTCCAACAGGGCCGGGTCGCAAAAGCTCGGCGCCGCGAAGATCACCCCTTCGGCACCGCTGCTGCGCACCTGTTCGATCAGGAATTTGCCCTTGTCCGCTTTGTCCGGCTCGAACTTGGCCGAGGTGGCGGCGGAATGATGCAGAAAGGCCTTCGACAGGTTTTCCAGCGGGTCGCCGGCCGTGGGCACGTCATCCAGCAGCCAGCGGGTAATCAACAGGAAATCATCGTCCACCACATAGCAACCCGCCAATTCCAGGGATTTGATCAGGCCCAGGGGCGGTTGCTCGCAGAACACGCCGTTGACCACGACCCGGCAATTGTCCCGCCGTGGCCGCTCTTCCTCTGCCGCGGCGGCGACATAGTCGCGCAGCAATTGGCTGTGTTCCTCCACCGGCAGGACCATGCCGGCGCGCAACAGCAAATAAAGCTCGGATGTCGGCGCTTGCCAGGGTCGCTCGGCGCGATATTGGTAAAGCGCCGCGATTGCCTTGCGGTTGTCGTTATAGACGGCGATGGACTGGCGCAGATCGTCATCGCTGATAGGGCGGCCCACCAGTTCGCCCAGATCATCGCGCAGGGATTGCAGTTCATGGATATAAAAGGTGCCGGCGATATCGTCGCGATAGGTCTGCGGCACATCGAAGTAGCGCACGTACTTGTCCTTGAACAGCAGTTGCCACATGCCGGACAGGTTTCGAATGACATCGCAGATACTGGGAAACAGCATGCCGTCCAGGCTGTCCAGGCGGCCCGTCAGACCCAATTCGATGGTGGAGCGGGGGATGCGGCAAATATAACTTTGATAGTAAGCGTCGCCGTGGATCACTTCCAACTGATCGCCGCCGCCGAAAATACCCACCGGCAGCATGCCGGCGGCATGGATGATCTCGCGCGGCACATAGATCGGTAAATAACCGATCGCCTTGCGCCCCGGCTCAGCCGCCTTCCAATCCTTGACGGCGTTGAAATCCAGGTCGTCGAACAGAGCCTGGCAGCGGTCGACAATTTCTTGCACGGTCATCTTGGTTTTGCTCCCGAATAGTAGCCATAACCTCGTCGTCTTCCCCTGACTTCGCCGTTCCCCTAAAAGTTCAATCGCTACTGATCATCCTGGACTTGCTTGCCGCCGCCGCCAAAAAAACACCCCAAAAGCATTGACGAAATCTGTCTGATCAAGCTATTATGGTAATCAAGTACCATAATGCGGTTTTAGTCGTCAAGTGGCAAAACGAATGACCAAACGTATGAAGGGACAATCGATGACACAGGTAGAGACGCAAAGCCGCGCTTCGGTGCCCGCTGCGATCACGGCGACTATGGCGGCGGCGGAAACGCCTAGCATCGCCATTGCCATGTTGGGCAGTGGTGGGTCCGGCGTCATGACGGCGGCGGAAATTCTGCTGCGGGCCGCCGCGCGGGCGGGCTATTTCGGCTTGATGACGAAAACCTTCGGACCGCAAATTCGCGGGGGCGAGGCCGCCGCCTTCGTCACCCTGTCAACCCGGCCGGTGGAAACCCAGGCCGATCAGATCGACTTGCTGTTCGCCATCGATTGGAAAAACGCCGAACGATTTGCCGGCGAACTGCAATTAGGCCCGGACACATTGGTAATTTCCGGCGACGTGGGCGCCGCGCTGCCCGACATCGTGACCGGGCCACGGCCCCGTCTGGGCGAGGTCAACCTGAAAACCCTGACCCGGTCCCACAAAGGCGTCCGGCCCAACATGGTTGCACTGGGCACGGTGGGGGGCGCCATCGGTTTGCCGCGGCATGCGATAGCGGAGTTAATTGCCGAACGCCTGGGTAAAAAAGGCGAAGCGGCCATGACCCAGGGTTTGACCGCCGTCGATCTGGGTTATGACGAGGCGGCAAATTTCGCCGTGGCCAAACTGGCGCCGCCGTTGGGGGACAGCGCGCGCTGGATCATTTCCGGCAATCAGGCGGCGGGTTATGGCGCTATACGGGGCGGGGTCCGCTTTGCCGCCGCCTATCCCATCACCCCGGCCACGGAAATCCTGGAATGGCTGGCCCCGCGTCTGCAAAAGATCGGTGGCTTGCTGGTGCAGGCAGAGGATGAGTTGGCCTCCATCAACATGATCATCGGCGGCTCGTTCGGTGGCGCGGCCGTGCTGACCGCGACCTCCGGCCCTGGGCTGGCATTAATGAGCGAGTCCATCGGCCTTGCCGTGGCGGCGGAAATACCCCTGCTGGTGATTAATGTCATGCGCGGCGGGCCGTCCACGGGCATCCCCACGAAATCGGAACAATCCGACTTGAACATTGCCGTTTACGGCTTGCACGGGGATGCCCCCCACGTGGTGACGGCACCGAATTCCATTTCCGACTGTCTGTTCACGGCGCAATGGTCCACCCATCTGGCGGAAGCCATGCAAGTCCCGGCCATCATGCTGTCCGACCAATCTTTCGGCCAGGCCCTGGGCATCGTGGAAAAGCCAGCGGCGCTGGCCTTTGCCACCCACCGGGCGGTGGCCGAGGCGCCGGCGCAGGACTATCAACGCTATGCCGTGACCGCTTCCGGCGTCTCACCCATGGCCCTGCCCGGCACGCCCGGTGGGCAATACACCGCCGATGGTCTGGAACACAGCGAAAGCGGCACGCCCTCCTCCGCCGTTAATGATCATAATAGGCAGTTGGAGAAGCGCTTGCGCAAGGTGGTGGAATTTGATTACGGCGATCACTGGGCCCAGATTGAAGGCGACGGACCCGCCGCCATCATCACCTGGGGCTCCGCCACCGGGCCGGTGCGTCAGGCCATGCGGCGGGTTGATCCCGACGGCACGCGCCTGCGCCTGATCTCTCTGCGTTTGATCAGCCCGGCCCAACCGGCGCGCCTGGCTCAGGCCTTGACGGGTTGCGGCCAAATCCTGGTCGTCGAACAAAGCCAGATGGCGCAGTTCTTTGGCCATCTGAAGGCGCAATTCGATCTGCCCCCAATGGCCGGTCTATACGCCCGGCCGGGGCCGCAACCGTTTCGGGTGGCGGAGATCGCCGCCAAGTTAGAGGAGTGGCTATCATGACCCCCACCACCCCAGATACTGCCTGTGCGCTGACCGCGCGGGATTACAAGTCCGATCTGAAGCCGGTCTGGTGTCCGGGCTGCGGTGACTTCTCCATCCTGATGTCGATCACCATGGCCATGGCCCAGATTGGCCGCCCGCCCGAGGAAGTCGCCGTGATATCCGGTATCGGCTGTTCCTCGCGGGTGCCGGCCTATACCAATTGCTATGGCTTTCATGGGGTTCATGGCCGGGCCCTGCCGTTGGCCACCGGCCTGAAATTGAGCCGGCCCGATTTGCTGGTGCTCGCCGCGGGCGGCGATGGGGACGGCTATTCCATTGGTGGCAATCACTTCCTGCACGCCTGCCGGCGCAACGTGGATCTGACCTACATCGTTATGGACAATCAGGTCTATGGCATGACCAAGGGGCAGCCATCGCCCACCACGCCGCCCGAATGGGACAGCGCCCTGGTGCCGGGTGGTACCGGTTTGCGCCCCTTCCATCCCCTGGTCATCGCCCTGGCGGCGGGAGCCAACTTCGTCGCCCGCTCGTTCTCGGGCGACGCCAACGGTACGGCGCAAATCATTGTCGATGCGATCCGGCATCCGGGTTTTTCCCTGATCGAAATTCTCAGCCCCTGCGTTACCTTTCGCCCGGAAGAGCGGGATTGGGCGAAACAGGTCCACCCGGCGGCGGTGGCGGAAACCGGCGACCGGGCCCAGGCCGCGCGCCGGGTCCTGACCGACGACGGTTTCAATACGGGCATTCTGTATCGCGGCGACCGGGAGCCCTATCAGCCGGCCTTTCATCCGGTTGAGGTCGAAGGCGCCGACTTTGATGCGGACTTCCTGCCATGAACACCGCCAGCCCATACGACCACTCATCTGTCGTCTTCGCCGACCGCGAAACGCTGTTGGCGCATGCCTATGCCATCGAGCTGGAGGCGGCCGAACGCTACCAGGCCCTGGCCGAACAAATGTATAGCTGCGGCAATGACGAAGTCGCCGACCTGTTTGCCAAGCTGGCGGAGATCGAAGGCAAGCATGCCGCGGAACTCAGCCTTGAACATGGCGCTGCCAGCACACCGATGGCGGCGGCGGACTACATGTGGTCCGGCTTGGAATCGCCCGAAGCAATTCCGTTTGGAGACATGCATTATTTGCTGCAACCCTATCAGGCCCTGACCCTGGCCCTGGCGGCGGAGCGCCGGGCGCACGCCTTCTATGAAGCAGCGGCGGCGCAATCGCCCAACGCGGATATCCGTACATTGGCGGCTGAATTCGCCAGCGAGGAGGCCGACCATGTATTTCTGGTCCTGGACTGGCTGCAACGCTATCCGGAACCGGAACCGGATTGGGATGAGGACATGGACCCGCCGGAGTCCCTATGAAGGAATGCCAGGGCGGGGGGCAGGGTTGATGCAACATTCAGAAGTTACCATTCGTGACGCGGCTGCCGGGGATATCCAGACGGTAATCCGGCTGGACGAAATCCACACCGGCCTGGCCAAGCCGGATTACTGGCGCGAGATGTTCGCCGCCTATGTGACCGCCGCGCATTTCGGGCGCTTCTTCCTGATCGCCGAGGCGGCGGGCGAGGTGGCCGGTTTCATCGTCGGCGAAATCCGCACCTGGGAGTTTGGCTCGCCGCCCTGTGGCTGGGTCTTCGCCGTCAATGTTTCCCCGGATTGCCGGGAAGGGGGCATCGGCAGCGGCCTGCTGGACGCCATTTGCGCGCGCTTTCGTGATTGCGGTGTGGGGACGGTCCGCACCATGATCTCGCGCAACGATCCCCTTAATTTGGCCTTTTTCCGCAGTCAGGGCATGACGGCGGGCCCCTATATCGAGCTGGAGAAAAGCGTCGAACCAGTATGAACGAAACCTGAGAATATGCGCCTGCAAAAATCAACCGAGTTTGCCCTGTATGCGGTCCTGGAACTGGCTGCTGATCCGGGCCGGCAGATGTCTACCGCCGATATCGCCGTCCGTTACGGCATCTCGGCCCATCATCTGGCCAAGGTCATGCGGCAACTGGTGCGCGCCGGGCTGATCCAATCCGTGCGCGGCGTGGGTGGTGGTTATCGTTTCAGCGGCAATGTCAAACGGGTCACATTGTGGGACATCATCGAACTGTTCGAGCCCGAGGCACCCGGCGACGGCGAAGCAGGCTACGACACCCCCATCGCCAGGGCCCTGTATAGAGTGCGGGCGGAAATCGACGATCTGGCCCGCGCCACCATGCAATCCATTACCCTGAAGTCACTGCTAAAATTTGCCCCGGCCGAAACCGTCGAGGGTCTAGCCCGGACTCTCTAAGGGGAACAATCGACCGAATCGCTTAAGCTTCAGCGACTCCGAATTAATCGAAAACTGCTTGTCTTATAATTTTCTCGATTAGTTCAGCCGTGATAATTTTCTGTCGCCAGGAGCGCTTCCGTGGGCGCAACGGTCAGACAATCGAAATTGGCATTTCTGATGCGGCTGCACATTTCGTGGGCCTGGCGCTCGTTCATGCCATGCACCCGGGCCCGGTAAGATACCGCCCGTCCGCTTTCGATGGTATCGATGGACATGTTGGCCTCGGACAACAGGCCGGGCAATGCGCCGGTCAGTTTGCGTAGATGCCGGCGGGCCGAGGCCACCTGATTAAATGCGCCTATTTGTACCGACCATGCTATGTCAAAACGGGATTTGTCGAAATTTTCGGCGGCTTTGACGGCTCTGCGACTGGGTTTCTGCCGGGGCAGAGGAACGTGGCTAAAGCCATCCATGCGGCCCCGTGGGCGGACGAATCGACTGGGTAGCCCCGGCTCGTCGCCGCGTTGCAAACGTCTGAAACCGTTTGCCAGAAGTTTACGCATGCGCTGGTCCCGGCTGTTGGCGGAGCGGCCACCGAACAACACCCCTACCAAACGCCCTTCATCGCGGCTGGCCGAGGCCACCAGATTAAAGCCCGAGGCGCGGATGTAACCGGTCTTGATGCCGTCCACACCCTGGACGCTGCCAACCAAATTGTTGTGGTTGTGATACACTTTACCCCCGTAGGCGAACGAGGGTTTGGAGAAATAGTCAAAATGCTGCGGAAAATCACGCCGTATGGCCAAAGCCAGCCGGGCCATATCCCGCGCCGTTGATAGCTGGCGGCGGTTTGGCAGGCCGGAGGCGTTGCGGAACGTGGTTCGGCTCATTCCCAGATCCCGGGCCCGTCGGGTCATCTTCAGGGCGAACTTGAATTCGCTGCCGCCGATCGCCTCGGCCACCACAGTGGCGGCATCATTGGCCGATTTCGTTACCAGAGCCATGATCGCCTGGCGTACGGTAATGATCTGGCCCCTTTTCAGGCCCAGCTTGGAAGCCGGCTGTCCCGCCGCCCGCCGAGACGTTTTCAATTTCTGCTCCAAGCGTAGCGTGCCCTTTTCCAGCGCCTCGAACACCATGTACAAGGTCATGATTTTGGTTAGCGAGGCAGGATATTTGCGGGCATCGGCGTTGCGTTCGGCTAGAACTCGACCGTTATCGCCATCCACGACCAGTTCGGCATAGCGTGACCGTCCCGCTGCCGCGGGCGCCGCCAGGGATGCCGACAACAACAAGACGCCGGCTATCGACAACATCCATGTCGCCACGGCCCCGCTATTGATGCGATTGCGGTCGGTCATGTAACCGCGTCGAAAAACGTGATGGCAGAAATAGCGGGCGAAGGTGGCACAGGCTGTCCAATACTTAAGAACTCTATAATCAAGTAAAACGAATCATCATGAATAATAGGTAAACATACCACTTCTCCGCAACGGTCTTTTCCGATCTCGCAATTTTATTACTGTCCCGATATGACATAGTGGATTGTCTTTTATCCAAGGTCATTAATCTTTTTCGCTAATTTTTGCCAAACTTATCTTCAATCAACCGCTTCGTTGTTGCATCTAATTTCAACATTTTCCGTCCTCCTGAAAGCATCGGCTGTCTCAAGGGGAAAAAGAACAGGCAGGAAAACCAGCGCATAGACGCTACAGCTCCTTTATCGGTTCGAAATCGATCAGGTCGATCGATACGATATAGTCTGGTTCACCGCTGCAACAGTGGATGAAGATGGTCAAATCGATGGAAATTCCGCCGTGTTGAGCGCCAGGAGCATTGAACATGTAAGCGCCGGGGCGGGCTTAGATGGCGACGGGTGTTGTTTGTTTTGGTTTCTGCATCCTGAGAATCTACTCAGATACGGCAGGGAATGTTACGGTGACGACCGAAGCATTGAAGCGACAATAAGCGTAAAATTCCGACATCCTCCCAAGGAGTTCGACGATGGCGAGCAATGCTAAATTTTCGGAAATTGCGGCCCTTGCGGGCGATCCCAGCCGTGCTGCAATGCTCCATGCGTTGATGGACGGGCGCGCTCTGACTGCGTCCGAAATGGCACGCGCAGCCGGCATTACACCACAGACGGCGAGCGACCATTTGGCTCGCATGGTCGCCGCGGGACTTCTTAGCGTCGTAAAACAGGGCCGGCATCGCTACCATCGGCTTGCTTCCCCGGTGGTGGCGCAGATGATGGAAAGCATTATGCAAGTGGCGTCGGCTTCGGAGCCGACGCGACCTCAACTCACCGTTGGGCCGCGCGACAAATCTCTGCGGGCCGGACGAACCTGCTATGACCATCTTGCCGGTCGTTTGGGCGTTGCGCTAGCGGCCTCATTGGTGGCGGATGGTTATATTGAATTAACGGATGACGCCGGTTTGGTGACAAACGATGGTGTTGCCTTTTTAGGCGGGATCGGGATCGATATGGATGCTCTCCTGGCCCGTGGCGGCAAACGGTCTAAACGTGTCCTGTGTCGGCCGTGTCTTGATTGGAGCGAGCGGCGACCGCATCTATCGGGTGCAGTGGGGGCGGCGTTATGCGCGCACAGTCTCAAAAATGACTGGATACGTCGCATTGATGATACGCGCGCAGTCATGGTTACCCCTAAGGGCCGGCGCGTTTTTCGAGATGAGCTGGGCCTGCACCTGGAATAACTGCCTGTTGCGCCAATACCGGCTGTAGTGCCAGGGCTGTCCATGGCTGGGCGCCTCAGCGCAACGGAAGCAGGCTGGATCGGGGGAATATACTTCGCGGGCTATGCCGCCGCCATTCCATGACTGGCCCATGCGACGGATCACTTCGACCGTCACTGGCTGGGTTTTCCGTTAATCGCTAATGGCATCCGTGTTTGGTATGTGACCTGCCTGGTCTCCGTGGCAGCGTGTTTTGCTCACATGTTTCACTTCACTTTGAAACCATCGCCATTTGGCGGCACCGTACGGCGGGCCGCTTGCCTTACATCGCCCCAGTCGATCATGCTGCGGCGCAAAATAAAAATATGGTGCAGTGCACAATTTCTTCTTGACATGCGACTTTTACTCCCTATTTTATGGCTATGTTGCATTGCAGCAGAAGCGAATTTTGACTAGTTGAAATGGGTTTCGGCGTTACCGGGGCCGCGATCCCACGGGCCTCTTTGGCAGCGGATTGCACCGGTCGGCGAGATTCAGATGACGCCAACAACCAGATGATGCCAACAAACAGAGAGATTTGATCATGACCGCTAAAACCACCAAGCAGGACAAAGTCACCGACAGCGCCACCACAGCGGCCGAGACCATGGTTGCGGTCGGCCAGGAGGCCCTTCGCAACTTCGCCAAAGCCAGCACCGAAAGCTATGAAAACGCCTTCACCGGCATCCGCGGCAAGGCCGGGGATCTGGTCCAGGGCTATGATGAAATAGCCGCCACCGGCAAGGAAAACATGGAAATCCTTAGCGCGGCCGGCACGGCCTATGGCAAGGGCGTGGAAGCCATCGGCGGGGAATGGATGAACTTCGCCAAAAAGATGATGGACACTAACGTGCAGGCGACGAAGGCCATCCTAGGCGCCAAGTCTCTGAACGAAGTGATGGATCTGCAATCTGAATTTATGCGCGGCAGCTTCGACGGTCTGATGGCCCAGAGCACCAAGATTGGTGAACTGGCGACCAAGGTGGCCCAGGATGCGGCCGAACCCATCAACGCCCAGCTCACCGCAACGGTGGAGAAATGGCACAAGAACGCGGCGTAATCGCCGTATGGCAGCCCTTCCCATTGGGAGGGGCGCCGCAGAGAAGGGTCCGGTTCCTCCCACCGGACCCTTTTTTGTGCCTTTTTTCAGGGTCCGGCCCGCCGCCGGGCCGCTTATTTTTGCTCTTTGTAAATAACTACAAGCTACTATCCTGTCGATCACCTCTTCCAATATGATGGAAATGGCCGATATGATAAGAACGTGGCATACTTCGGTTTGGCTTGGGTGGGGGGGTTGAGCCGTATGCAGGGGTTCCAATTGGCATGAGTGAACTGAACGGCAATAACGGTACCGAGGATGACGGCGGCCAGAATGGCGGCAGCGGTACCGATGTGGTCACCAAAACCAAGCCGAAGACGAAAAAGCCGTCCATGTACCGTGTGCTATTGTTAAACGACGATTACACGCCGATGGAGTTTGTCATCCATGTGTTGGAGCGCTACTTTAGCAAGGACCAACAGGAAGCGACCCAAATCATGCTGCATGTGCACCAGAAGGGGATTGGTGTCTGCGGCGTCTTCCCATTTGAAATAGCGGAGACTAAGGTGATGCAGGTGACCGACCTCGCCCGCAAGAACCAGCATCCGCTGCAATGCACAATGGAAAAAGTCTAGTGGCATCATTCGCGACAGAATTGGAACAAAGCCTGCATCGCGCGTTACGTAGCGCCAACGATCACCGGCATGAATTCGCAACCCTGGAACATCTGTTATTGGCCTTGTGCGATGACAATGATGCCCGCTCTGTATTGCGCGCCTGCAATGTGGACATTGACCAGTTGCGCCTGCAATTGACCAACTATCTGGACGAAGACCTGGCCTCGTTGACGGTTGAGGAGGAAGAGGAGGCAAAGCCCACGGCTGGCTTCCAACGGGTCATCCAGCGCGCCGTCTATCACGTGCAATCTTCGGGCCGGGACGAGGTGACGGGCGCCAATGTTCTGGTCGCCGTCTTTGCCGAGCGCGAGAGCCACGCGGTGTTCTTCCTGCAGGAACAGGACATGACGCGGCTGGATGCGGTCAGTTATATTGCCCACGGCGTGGCTAAGGCGCCGGGCATGAGTACCGAACGGACCGTGCACGGCACGGAAGAAAAGGACCAGGAAGAAAGCGGCGTCAAATCCGGCGACGAGGCCCTGGCGGCCTATTGCGTCGATCTGAATGAAAAAGCCCGTAGCGGCCGCATCGATCCGGTTATCGGCCGGGAAGAGGAATTGGAACGAACAATCCAGATCCTCTGCCGGCGGCAAAAGAACAACCCGCTGCTGGTCGGCGACCCCGGTGTCGGCAAAACCGCCATAGCCGAAGGTCTGGCCCGCCGCGTGGTGCTGGGTGAAGTGCCGGAAGTTCTACGCGATACCACGATATATTCCCTGGACATGGGCGCACTGCTGGCTGGCACCCGTTATCGGGGCGATTTTGAAGAGCGTCTGAAGGCGGTTATTCAGGAACTGGAAAACCACGCGGACGCCATTCTGTTCATAGACGAAATTCATACGGTGATTGGCGCCGGCGCCACCTCCGGCGGCGCCATGGATGCGTCCAACATGTTAAAGCCGGCCTTGGCTAGCGGCACCATCCGTTGCATGGGCTCCACCACCTACAAGGAATACCGCGGTTATATCGAAAAAGACCGGGCCCTGTTGCGGCGCTTTCAGAAGATCGACATCAACGAGCCAAGTGTGTCGGATGCGGTAAAGATCCTGCAGGGATTGAAACCTTATTTCGAGGATTACCACAACATCCGCTACACCGGCGATGCGATCAAGGCGGCGGTTGAGCTGTCGGCGAAATATATCAATGACCGCAAACTGCCGGACAAGGCGATCGATGTCATCGATGAAGTGGGTGCGGCGCAGATGCTGCTGCCTGAAAGCCGGCGCAAAAAGACTATCTCGGTCAAGGATATCGAGACCGTGGTGGCCAAAATCGCCCGCATCCCGCCGAAGACCGTTTCCAAGGACGACCGGGCCAGTCTGGCCAATCTGGACGGCGAACTGAAAAATGTCGTGTTCGGCCAGGACCAGGCCATCGAAGCGCTGGCAACAGCTCTGAAGATGTCGCGGGCCGGTCTGCGTGAACCGGAAAAACCAATTGGCAGCTATCTGTTTTCCGGCCCCACCGGTGTCGGCAAGACCGAGGTGGCGCGGCAGTTGGCCAATATCATGGGCATGGAAATGGTCCGCTTCGATATGTCGGAATATATGGAGCGGCACACCATCAGCCGTCTGATCGGCGCACCGCCCGGCTACGTAGGCTTTGATCAGGGCGGCATGTTGACCGACGCCATCGATCAGAACCCCCATGCAGTCCTGCTGTTGGACGAGATTGAAAAGGCCCATCCCGATCTGTTCAACATTCTGTTGCAGATTATGGACTACGGCAAACTGACCGATCACAACGGCAAGCATGTGGACTTCCGCAATGTGGTCCTGATTATGACCACCAATGCCGGTGCGGCGGAGATGTCAAAGATGGCCATCGGCTTCGGCCGGGATATGCAGGTTGGCGCCGATGAAGAGGCCATCAATCGACTATTCACGCCGGAGTTCCGCAATCGTCTGGACGCCACTATCAGTTTTTCGGCACTGCCGCCGGAGGTGATTTCCAAGGTGGTTGATAAATTTATCGGCGAGCTGAGCGCCCAACTGGGCGAGCGCAAGGTTTCCATCAGCATCAGTGATGCAGCCCGCGATTGGTTGGCGGAAAAAGGCTATGACAAGCTTTATGGTGCCCGCCCCCTGAGCCGGATTATCCAGGACAAGGTGAAGAAACCTCTGGCCGATGAATTGCTGTTCGGCAAACTGGCCAAGGGTGGCCAGGTCACGGTTGATGTGGCTGACGGCAGATTAAACTTTGAATTCAAGGCCCTTGAGAAAAAGCCAAAGCGCGGCAAGAAAGGCGATGGCGGCAGCAAAGGCCCGGCCGATCCGGAAGCCCCCAGCGACGACAAAATTCCGGAACTGGTTACCTGATACCACACCGCCGGCGCCGCCCCGATCATAGGAGCTAGCTAGGAATGACTGCGTTTCCGCAATATTTGTTAATCGTCAGTGCCGAGATCGACGGGGCGGTCGAAGCCGCCTGGAACCAATGGTATGATGAAGAGCATTTACCTCAGGCCCTGGCCTGTCCCGGCGTCTTGCGCGGTAGCCGCTATGTCTCGGCTGGTGACGCCAGCCTGACCAGGGATGGCGAAAAATCCCAATCATCCGCCAAGACCTATATGGCGGTCTATGAACTGAGCGGCCCGGAGGCCTTGGACACGCCGGAATTCATGGAGATGCGCGGTTGGTATCAGTTTACCGACAAGATTACCGCCCGCACCCAGGTTTTTCAGAAGCTTTAAATCTCCGTGCCGGCGGATTTCTGCCCGATGACCGTAAAGAATGAAGCGGATTTGGGCTGCTGCGGTAATTCCACCTCCAATGGCACCATGCGCGCCACCGGGCTGGCCTGGCCACGCACAATGGTACCTTCCAGGGTCGATGGCATGGGATTGCGGGCCACGGGCACCGCGTCGGCGGCGCTGTATACGCAAAGGTAGATGGCGCGGCGGCGCCCGGCCGATAGGTTCGGCTCGCTGCCGTGTTGCAGGCGGGTGTGCATCAGACAGACGGCGCCGGCCTTGCCTTCAATAGGAACCTGGCGGGCCAGATAGTCTTGTTCCAACGCCGGCGCGACCATGCCGGTGAAAACGCCGTCCTGGAACAGGCTGTCAATGGTCCCGCGATGGGTGCCCGGCACCACCATCAGGCAGCCATTGTCCTCATCCACATCGTCCAGCAACAGCAACGCCGTGATAACATCGTCATTGGTATGCGGGGTGTAACAAAAATCCTGGTGATAGCGCACGACCATTGTGCTGCCGGGCAGTTTGGAGTTGATCTTGCAATGGTGATACTTGACGTTCGGTCCGATCAGATCGGCGACCATGTCGACCATCGGCGCATCGGTCATGACGGTGTGGAAGTCCGCGGATATTTCAGCTGGATTGTTGATCCGCCGCAGGGCGGGCTGTGCCGCCGAATGGCTCTCCTCAAGATCAAAGCGCGGCCGGCCGTCCACGGTGGGTTCGCCATAGGGTTGGTTGTGGCCCCGGCTTTCCGCCGTCCAGTCATCCATTTGCCGACGCAGGCGTGCCAGCGTGCCGCCATCCACGGCACCGTCCACCACCAGATAGCCATCGCGCCAAAACTGTTCACGCTGCTTTTGCGAAAGGATCTTGCCTGCCGTGGTCATGACATCGTGCCTTTTTTGTTGCGCTCAATCGTCTATCCATTAGAGCGGTCGGCGTTCATTCGAACGCTGGCTGCTCTAATGCTCTAGATTAGATCAAATTATCAGCCTAAAAACGATTCCGTTTTTAGGCCGTTTGATCTAGTACCAAGCAGACAGGGGCTGTAGCAATCGAAGAGGCTGACGATGCGTCTGAAGGACAAGGTCGCCATTATCGCCGGCGCTGGTCAGACCGAGCCGGATGGCATGGGCAATGGCCGGGCCACGGCGCTGACATTTGCCCGCGAAGGGGCAAGGCTGATGCTGGCCAACCGTTCCGGCCCGTCCCTGGAGGAAACCGCGCGGCAGGTCCGGGCGGAAGGCTATGCGGTCGAAACCATGTTGGCGGATATTACCGATGAAGCGGATTGCCGCAATCTGATGGCGGCCACGGCGGACGCTTTTGGCCGGCTGGATATCCTGCACAACAATGTGGGCGCGGGTATTGTCGAGGGCGACACGACGCAGATTGATCTGGCCGACTGGCAGGCCAGCCTGGACCGTAATCTGACCGGCGCCATGCTGCTCTCGAAACATGCCCTGCCCATTATGCGGGACCAGAAATCCGGCTGTATCATCCATACCAGCTCCATCGCATCGGTCGCCGCCTATCCTCTGATCGCCTACAAGGTGGCAAAGGCGGCGCTGAATGAATTCTGCCGCTGGCTGGCCTACGAGAACGGCCCGCATGGCATCCGTTGCAACATTTTGATGCTGGGCCTCATGGACACACCAACAGCCTTGGCGATGTATCACCGCAGCAGCGGTGATCCCATGCAGGAGATCCGCGGCCAGCGCGACGCACTGCCCCGCCTGGGCCGCATGGGCGATGCCTGGGACGCCGCCAACGCCGCCCTGTTTTTGGCCTCCGACGCGGGCGCCTATATCACCGGCGCCATCCTCCCCGTGGATGGCGGCCTAACCACGAAGGTTGGCCTATGAACAACACCCAGGATTTGGAGCAGCGCCTGGTGGCGTTGGAAAGCCACATTGCCCACCAGGACGGCACCCTCGAGGATTTGCATGACATGGTGAACACGCAATGGACGGAGATCGAGGCCCTGCGGCGGGAGATGGAGCAATTGCGCGGGCGTCTGCTGCGCATGGAGGGGGAAATGGAACCCGCCCAGCCCGATAATGAACCGCCACCGCACTATTAGAACAGGTTTGCACAGCAAGAGAGTATTGAAGATGACCCAGGCGCCGGGCGCACGTTCCCGATTTGCCGACGATGATGCCACCATTCGCGCCGCCCTGGAAAAGGCCAGCACGCCGGCCTTGATGGCGGCAATGGTGCATATCACCGGTAGTGGCGACATTCTGCGCGGACCGATCCGGCCCAGCCATTCCATTTTCCGCGATCTCCAGGGCGGCATTTCAAAGGCCGACCAGGCCACGGTGCGCGCGCGGGCGCTTGCTGTGTTGAAGGCCTACCGCGATGGCGACGGCCAGTTGCCGCCTGCCCCCGGCCCGGCCCGGGTCCACGAGATGGTCAATTTTGTTATCGGCCGGGAGGTGCCCGCGGCCTACGTGGACTTTCTGCTGACGGAGCTGTCCCTGGACGGCGCCGACCCTTACGGGCACCCAGGTCTGGACGATATTCCCAGCCAGGCCAGGGAACAGTTTCAGGTGGTGATCATCGGCGCCGGCATGTCCGGCATATTGGCGGCGATCCGCCTGCGGCAGGCCGGCATCCCCTATGTCATCATGGAAAAGAACAAGGATGTAGGCGGGACCTGGCTGCAAAACACCTATCCCGGCTGCCGGGTCGACAGTTCCAACCACACCTATAGTTATTCCTTTGCGCCCAAAGATTGGCCACAGCCCTATTCCAATCAGAAAACCCTGTTGCAGTATTTTGACGACTGCGCCACGGAACATGGCATCCGCGGCAACACCCGCTTCAACACCGAGGTCACGACGGCCCGTTATGACGAAACAACCAACACCTGGCAGTTAGAGGTGGGCGGGGCGGATGGCGGCACGGAGGTTATCACCGCGAACGCGGTGATCGCCGCCGTGGGCCAATTGAACCGACCCAAATTTCCGGACCTGCCGGGCCGCGACGGGTTCTTCGGCGCCTCGTTTCATTCCGCCCGGTGGAACCACGCCCATAACCTGACAGGCAATCGGGTGGCGGTGGTGGGCACCGGGGCCTCGGCCTTTCAATTCGTGCCGGAGATCGCCAAGCAGGCCCGGGAGGTCTTTGTCTTTCAGCGCACCCCGCCCTGGATGATCCCGACGCCGGACTATCACGACGATGTGGCGGCCGAGACGCACTGGCTTTTGAACAACGTGCCGTTCTATGACAAATGGTTTCGTTTCTGGATGTTTTGGGCCTCGTCCGAAGGTCTGCTCTCCGCCGTCAAGGCCGATCCGGACTGGGATGGCTCGGAGCGTTCCATCAGCGCCGAGAATGACGGCCTGCGCCTGATGTTGACGGAATACATCAAACAACTGGTGGGTGATGACAAGGAATTGCTGGCCAAGGCCATTCCCGATTATCCGGTCGGCGGCAAGCGCATATTGCGCGACAACGGTAATTGGATCCGTGCCTTGAAGCGCGACAATGTGCACGTCATCACCGATCCGATCGAGGCCATCAGCCCGGCCGGCGTGCGCACCAGGGACGGCACGGATTACAAGGTCGAAACCTTGATCTATGGCACCGGCTATCAGGCCAACCGCTTTTTGAGCCCGATGAAAATTACCGGCATGGGCGGCGTTGATCTGCATGACCATTGGGGCGAAGACCCCCGCGCCTATCTGGGCATGACCATGCCCGGCTTCCCAAATTTCTTCTGCCTGTATGGCCCCAACACCAACATCGTGGTCAACGGCAGCATCATCTTTTTTTCCGAATGCGAGGTACGCTATGTGCTCGGCTGTCTGGCGATGCTGCTGCGCGGCAACCACGGCAGCCTGGATTGCAAACGGGAGGTCCACGACGCCTATAACCGCGAGATCGACGCGGGCAACCAGGCCATGGCCTGGGGTTCGGACAAGGTAACCAGCTGGTACAAAAACAGCCAGGGCCGGGTAACACAAAACTGGCCCTTCACCCTGCTGGATTTCTGGACCCGCACCAAGGCCCCAAACCCGGACGACTATATTTTTAGTTAAGCGGAAACGCGCTCAATCGATGGGCACGAAAATGCAGTGGCGGATCTGGCTGTCGATGGCTTTTGATAGATGGCCCTTGCCGGAGATGTCTTCGACCAGGATGACTTCGCCGGCGGCGATGATGCGGCTTTCGCCGTCGGAGGCAGTAATTTGCACGCCGGCGTCCAGATTGATGATGTACTGGCGGCGCGGGGCGCTGTGCCAATCAAGTTCGTAGGTCGGGGGCACCTTGCGAAAGATGATGCCCGTGGCCGGCAGCCGCGCGGACAGCTGGCCGCCCCGGCCTTCTTCAACCCATTCAACCTCGATATCGCGAAAGTGCGATTGGCCGTCGTCGTCTTCGTACAGATTATGGATGCGCATATGCCTGGCGACCTTCCCGTTGCTTCATTGGCCGGCAAGGATGCGCGCAACGGGACGAACTGGCAAGCCGCCCTAAAAAGTGCCCAGATCCTTTGACCAGCGGGCCATGATCTCCAGCCCGAACGGCGTTGGCTGTTGCGCCGGCACCCGGTCGAAGACTTCGCCCAGGCCCAGGCGGCGGGCGGTCAGGCGTTTGCCGTAACAGAGCAGATGTTCGATGGAGCCCATCAGAAAGGACAACAAGGGCAGAATTTCGGCGAAGGCGCGGTCGGCCTCCGCTTCATCCCCCGCCAGCATGGCGTTATAAATCGCCACCTGGCGGTCGCAGGCATCAACGCCGGGGATCATGCCGTGGCAGCCCGCCCGCAGGCTGTCCACCAGCTCCATGCCATTGCGGCCATTGAACAGGGTGAAGGCGCCATTGGTATCTTCGCGCAGGGCGGCAATATAGGTGGCGGGGCCTTCCGCCTTCAGGATCGAAATATTGGGATGCTGGCGGTTCAATTCCGCGAAGCCGGCATTGGAGACGCCGATGCCGATATATTCCGGTGCGTTCTGAATGCCCACGGGCAGGGGCGAAGCATCGGCCACGGCGCCGTAAAAGCGGATCAACCCGGCCTCGGAGGCGCCGCGCACGGGAGGTGGTTGCAGCACCACCCAGGCCGCGCCCAGTTCGCCGGCCAGCCTGGCCATGGCGGTCTGGCCGGCCACGTTGCTTTCGGCGATGGTAACGGATAGCGGCACCTGGCCATCCACGTCCTCGGCTGCCCATTGCATCAGGCAGCGCCGCTCTTCGGTAGATAGTTTGTTGGTCTCGGTCGCCAGTCCGCCGACCGCGATGCCGTGCACGCCCTGGGCCAGGGCGCCTTTGACCTGGGCCCGCATGGCCTGCCGGTCCAAATCGCCATTGCGGTCATAGAAGGCGTACAGCATGGGATAAATGCCGTGAAACTGGCCCTGGTCGCGATTAGCGTCGGTCATATCTCAACTCCTGTCCTGCGGGCCGGCGATTGCCGTGGACTGCCAGCGGTAACAGGCTCGGGCGACCCGCAATTCGATGACGATCGAAAACAGCCTAGCCATAAGTCAAAGCGGCGCGGCAGGCAACGCGGGGTTTGTTCTGTTCCAGAAGGACTGCTTCAGTTATACCAAACAGCCTGGCATCGGCGCCCCGCTGATGCCGTTTTTTTGCATCTGTGGTTCACAATGAGCATGCTCCGAAAAGACTCTATTGAATCCAGATACGGCTGGTGGGTGGCCATTGCCTCCACCCTGATGATTACGGTCGCCTTCGGTTCCACCTACCTTGTCGTCGTGGGCCTGAAACCCATCGCGGCCGAATTCGGCTGGCCCCGGCAAATCCCTTCGGCCGGCTATTCCGCCGCCCTGTTTGGGGCCGGGATTGGCGGCATTCTCATGGGCCTGTGGTCCGACCGCCGGGGCATGTCCGGGCCGTCCCTGACCGGCGCCATCTTTGTCGGTTTGGGTCTGATGGCGATTTCGCAAAGCAATTCGGTGGTTACCTTTCTGGGCGCGCATCTGTTGATCCTGGGCATACTGGGCAACGGCGCCATGTTTTCACCCCTGCTGACCAACGTCACCCACTGGTTCGACCGCCGCATGGGTATTGCCGTGGCCGTGGTCTCTGGTGGGCAAAGTCTGGCCGGCGCCATCTGGCCGCCGATTTTCCGCTATGCGATGGCGCAATATGGCTGGCGGGAAACCATGTTTGCATACGGCCTGTTCTGTCTTGCCGCTCTGATCCCGCTGTCCCTGGTCATGCGGCGGCCCAGCCCGCGGATGATCAGAGGCGGCGCGGCGGCGGACAAGGCGACCCGGGCGGCGCAGGTGGGGCAAAGACAGGATCTGGTGTTGGGTTTGCAGCCCAATACAGCCTTTTCCATGTTGTGCATGGCGATCATCGGCTGCTGTGTGGCCATGTCCATGCCCATGGTTCACATCGTCGCTTATTGCTCCGATCTTGGCTTCTCCGCCGCCCGCGGGGCCGAGATGTTGTCGATCCTGTTGTTCAGCGCCTTCCTTTCGCGCCTCGCCTATGGCTGGCTGGCCGACCGCATTGGCGGCTTGAAGACACTGCTGCTGGGTTCGTCCCTGCAACTTCTGGGCCTGGCCTGTTTTATGTATGTGGATACGCTGGAAGGGCTGTATCTGGTCTCGATCTTCTATGGCCTGGGTTATGGCGGCATCGTGCCCATGTACGCCATCATCATCCGGCAACTGTTTCCCGGTTCCCAGGCCGGTTGGCGCATCGGCGTGATCTTCCTGTTCGGCACCACCGGCATGGCCATAGGCGGCTATCTGGGCGGCTTTATTTTTGACCAAACGGCGACCTACCGCCTGGCCTTCCTGACCGGCATCTGCTTCAACCTGGTGAACCTGGTTTTGGTCAGCTTCATGGTGTGGCGCCATGGCAAGCATGGCGACCGTGGCGGCCAACTTATCCCGTCGGCCCCGGCGGTGGCATAACCCGCAGTACAGGAAACAGCGCTAAGTCCGGCGCAATATTTTCCAGAAGTATTTTACAATCAGAACAAATAGCGCGGCAGCGAGGATCAGGGTCA
Source organism: Alphaproteobacteria bacterium (assembly GCA_016776605.1). Taxonomy (GTDB): domain Bacteria; phylum Pseudomonadota; class Alphaproteobacteria. The sequence goes on from JADHTB010000003.1 coordinate 228,212, forward strand.
TCACGGCGCCATGGGGGCTCCAGAATGGGATGGATGGAAACAGAGTGGTCCATAGAAGCCAGTAGGTACCGAACATAAAGCTGGCACTTGATAGCATTGCATTTCTCCTTCGGTAGCCCCGCTGCCTGTCCCTCGAGCGGATCAGTTACTGATACGCTCTGATCCCAAAAGATAGCGCAATTGAACCAATCACCTGGACCGCTCACGCGATTTCATGCGATTGAAAATTGCTCTCGGGATAGGCCGGTGGCTTTGCGTCCCGCCGTCGCCGGCGGTTTGCCCTTTCGTGGACGTGTGTTCACGTTTCCACACCTAAGGCGTCCAGCTTGGTCCCCAAATCGTTACCAAATCATTAATGAACCAGTATGCCGCAATCTGCTAAGCTGGCTGAGTCGCACCGTATTCCTGGAGGAATTTTCATCATGGATGACCTGCCAATCCTACAAGTCCGCCAAATCGAAGCCAATATCATCAAGCCCATTTACGAACAGATGGTGGCTGAATTAGGCGAGGAACGGGCCCGGGAAATCTTGACCACGGCCATCAACAAGGATGCGGTGCGCCAGGGCGCCGAACTGGCGGCCAGCACCGATCTGCCAAACAATCTGGAAACCTTCACCACGCTGATGGGCCGCTGGTCCGCGGGCGATTCCCTGACAAAGGAGGAACTGCATTCCAGCAAGGATCAGCTTGATTTCAACGTCACCCGCTGCCGCTATGCCGAGACATACGCGGAAATGGGCCTCTCGCACATTGGCTCCATTCTCTCCTGCGGCCGGGACGGCTCGCTTTGCGAAGGCTATAATTCGGATGTGACCCTGACCCGAACCCAGACCATCATGGGCGGCGCCTCGCATTGCGATTTCCGCTTCAAGATTAACAAGGCGGGTTAGGCTATGCGGCTGACGGGCCGGCGTATTCTGATTACCGGCGCGGCATCGGGCATCGGGCGGGCCTGCGCCGAACTATTCAGCCGTGAAGGCGCGGCCCTGGCTCTGTTGGACCGCAATGACCATGGCCTGTCGGATTTCGATGCCATTGCCTGCCCCGCGGATGTCACGGACGTGGCGGCGGTCGGGGCGGCGGTCGCCGCGGCGGTGGCGGGACTGGGCGGCCTGGACGGCGTGGTCAATTGCGCCGGCAAGGACATGCTCGGCCGCCTGACCGAGGTTTCGCCCGAAGCCTGGGCGGAGATTATCAATATCAATTTGACCGGCAGCGCCAATGTCTGCCGCGCCACCATTCCCAACCTGCGGGCGGCGGGAACGGGCAGTATTGTCAATGTTGCCTCTGGCGCCGGCCTGTTTCCCCTGCCCGACCGCACGGCCTATTGCGCCGCCAAGGCGGGCCTGGTGATGTTTTCTAAGGCCCTGGCCATGGAAGTCGCCGACAGCGGCATCCGCGTCAATGCGGTCTGCCCCGGCGCCATCGATACGCCCATGCTGGCCGGCTCTTACCAGAACGCCCCCGACCCAGCGGCGGAAAAGGCCATGATCCAGCAACGCTATTTATTGGGCCGCTTTGGCGAAGCCTCCGAGATCGCCGCCGCCATTCTATTTCTAAGCAGCGCCGACGCCTCCTACATCACCGGCACGGCCATGGCGGTGGATGGCGGCCGGACATTCTACTAGGGCAGTACCGGGGATGGATGGTAAGTGGGGGTACCCGTACGCATGAAGGAACGACCATATGAATGACGATGCCATGATCCTTGCGGGCATCAAGGTGCTGGATGCGGCCAGCTTTATTGCCGGGCCGGTAGCAACCACGATCATGGCCGATTTCGGCGCCGATGTGATCAAGGTGGAACCGCCCATGGGCGATGGCTATCGAAAACTGTCCACCCTGGCCGGCATGCCACAGGCCGAGGAACATTACCATTGGCAGGTCGATAACCGTTCCAAGCGGGGTTTGCATCTGGACCTGACCAGTGAAGCCGGGCGCGAGGTGTTGTACCGGCTGGTCGCCGAGGCGGATGTTTTCGTCACCAATTTCATGCCGGGCGTGCGGGAAAAACTGGGCCTGCGCTATGAAGATCTGGCACCCCTGAACAGCCGCCTGATCTATGGTTCCATGTCCGCCTATGGCGAGACGGGACCAGAGGCGGGACAGACCGGTTTCGACACGACCGCCTATTGGGCCCGCAGCGGCCTGATGGATTTGGTGCGCCCCGATCCAAGTGGCGATCCCGCCCGCTCCATGCCTGGCATGGGCGACCACCCCACCGGCGTCGCGCTGCTTTCGGCGATCCTGCTGGCGCTTTATCGGCGCGAGCGCACGGGACGCGGCGGCATGGCCCATACCTCGTTATTGGCCAACGGTATCTGGTCAAATGTCTTCATGGCGCAGGCCGCCCTGTGCGGGGCGGAGGTGCCGCAACGGCCCCGGCGGGAGGCCGCGACCAATGCATTGTCGAACCATTACCGCACCAAGGATCAACGCTGGTTCATTCTGACCGCCGCCAACGAGGAAAAGGAATGGACCCGGTTTCCCGACGCCATCGGCCATCCGGAATTAAGCACGGATCCGCGCTTTGTCAGCCAACAGGCGCGGCAGGAAAATGCCAGCGCGCTGGTGGCCATAATGGATGAAATATTCGCGCGGCAGGACTTGGATTATTGGCGTAAGGCTTTCGGCGCTAACCGGATCACGGTCGGGGAAGTGGCTAAGACCGAAGATATTCTGCATAGCGCACAGGCCCGCGCGGCAGGGATCACCGTACCCGCCGCCGGTGCGGCCTTCGGCGCCGAATTGACCGTCGACAGCCCTTTGTGGATCGAAGGCGCGGCCAAACAGGCCCCACGGCCCGCGCCCGAACTAGGCGAACATACATTGGAGATTCTGGCCGAAGCCGGCTACGACGCGGCCGGCATCGACGATTTACGCGTCCGGGGGGCCTTGGGCGCCGATTTTTAGGCCGAATTTTAGGTCCGGTTTTTAGGCCCGATTCTGGGCCCGCAATCCAAGTGAGGAGAAAATTTTGGTTAGATTGGCTGATCTTGACGAGCCCGAGCGCTCGCACCTGGGCAACATACCCTGCCCTCGTTTTGATACCGAGCCCTGGGTCAGCGGCCCGCCCTTGAAAGAACGGCGGATCGCGGTGATTTCCACCGCCGCCCTGCAACATCGCGACGACACGCCCTTTATGATAGGCGCCGGCGATTATCGGGTCATCGCCGACGATACCCCGGCCAAGGATCTGGTGATGAGCCATGTCTCCACCAATTTTGACCGCTCTGGTTTTGAGCAGGACCTGAACGTGGTCCTGCCCCTGGACCGCCTGCATGAAATGGCCGAGGCGGGGGAAATCGGCTCGGTCGCGCGCTTTCACTACGCCTTCATGGGTTCCACCGACCCCGTGCAGATGGAAGATGCGGCCCGAACCATGGCCGGGCTGTTAAAAGCGGACGGCGTCGACTGCTGCCTTCTTTTACCTGTTTGACCGTTGTGTACGCGCGCCGTGGGCGGGCTGGCACATTTTCTGGAAGACGAAGGCCTGGCGACAACACAGATTAGTTTGATCCGCCCGCAGACCGAGAACACACGCCCGCCACGGGCCCTGTGGGTGCCGTTTGAATTGGGCCGTCCCCTGGGCGCACCTAATGATCCGGCCTTCCAAACAAAAGTTCTGCGCGCCGTTCTGGCCTTGCTGGAACGGGACGACGGCCCGGTAATCCTGGACGACTTCCCCGAGGACGCGCCGGCAGTCGCGGCGGCAGAGGACGGCGAGGGCTGGTTCTGTCCCATCAATCTGCCGCCCCCGCCTGCGGATTTGGCGGCGGGCGGCGGCTTCAAGGCGGCAATAGAAGCGGAGATCGGCGGCCTGACCACCTGGTATGATATCGCCTTGCGGCAGCGGGGCCGCACCACCATGGGCCTCAGCGGCATGACGATCCATGAAATCACCGACTTTATCTGTGCCTTCCTGGACGGAGAGATGCCGGACAACCCCAACGAAAACCAGAGCCTGGGGCAAAGCCTGAAATTCGCCGTGGAAGACCTGAAGGCCTTTTACCGGGAAGCCGCCGGGGCGCAGCCGGGCCATAACACGGGTAAGGAAATGAACAACTGGTTCTATGGCGACACGGCCGCCGGCAAGGCGCTGTATGCCTTGTGGCCGATCATAGACAAGTTGGCGGAGACGGCGGATGACAGCTTCATGAAGACCTTTGCCAATCTGTTGTTGATCCCCGCCTCGCAAAAATACCGGGCGAAGAAGGAGGCCTGAAGATGGCAACCAAACTGGCAATTCTGGACGATTATCAGCGCGTGGCCCTGGAGATGGCTGATTGGACCAATCTGCCGGGAGAGGTGGATATTACCGTGTTCGATGACAATCTGGCCGACCTGGACGCGGTGGCCGCCCGTCTGGCCCCGTTCGAGGTGCTGGCCGCCATGCGCGAGCGCACGCCGTTTCCCCGGGACCTGTTCGCGAAGCTGCCGAATTTGAAATTGTTGGTCACCACGGGCATGCGCAACGGCGCCATTGATCTTCGGGCCGCGGCGGATCACGGCGTAACCGTCTGTGGCACCGGCGGGCAGTCGGCGGCCACGGTGGAAATGATCTGGGCCCTGATCCAGGCGGTGGTGCGCAATCTACCCCAGGAGGACCGGGCTACCCGCGCCGGTCATTGGCAAACCAGCGTGGGCAAGACGTTGGCCGGGCGTACCCTGGGCCTGGTCGGCCTGGGCCGCCTGGGCGCCCACACCGCGGCAATAGCGAATTTATTCGATATGCGGGTCATTGCCTGGAGCGAGAATTTGACCGCTGACCGGGCCCGGGAATGCGGCGCCGAGCTGGTGTCGAAAGCGGAATTGTTCAAACAATCCGATATCGTCTCGATCCATCTGATCCTGTCCAAGCGCAGCCGTGGCCTGATCGGGGCCGCTGACCTGGCCTTGATGAAACCGGATGCCTATCTGGTCAACACCGCCCGCGGCCCCATTGTCGACGAGGCGGCCCTGTTGGAGGTATTGCGCGAAGGCCGCATCGCCGGCGCGGCCCTGGATGTCTATGATGTCGAACCCCTGCCCAGGGATCATCCCCTGCTGGCCCTGGAGAACACCGTTCTGTCGCCGCACATGGCCTATGTGACGCAGGAAAACCTACGGCAATTCCATGCCGAAACCGTGGAAGACATCGCCGCCTGGCTGAACGGACAGCCGATCAGGATATTGGAAGCACCAAAGTAAATTTATCCGGCTGCGTTGTGACCCCGCCCGTAGCTACCGGGCAATGGCTACCATGAAATATCCGAAAAATCGGCCACGCCGGCGCCAAGATCAATGCCTTCCATTTCGCACATTTTCCCAGATGTCGTGGCCTTGGCAACAGCCAGATACGTCGGACGTTCCAGTATGGCGATGTGGGCAATCTGCTGTGGCGGCGAGACCCCCGCGAAAGGGAAGACGACATTTTCGAACAGAGCCACGCGCGCGGAATGATCGGTCATATCCATGACGCAACGCAGGCCGCAGGGTTGCGCCATCATGCGGTCAAAAGTTTTTTCCAACTGTCCGGCGGCCCGCTCGCCGACCCCCGCCGTGAACGTCTTGCCCGTTATATCCTGACCGAAATAGGCCTCTAATTCGGTGCCTACGAGACGGTAACGATAGCTGCCGTCGGGCGCCAGGTTGCGCAATACAATGCGCGGCAGCAGATTTGTGATTTTGCCCGGATCAAATGCACTTCGCAGCGGACGAAAATTCTGACGCGGCAAATTCAGCATATATGCCGCGAATTGCCTGGACTGTTCATGACGGTAGGTGACGCCGTCACCTGCACTTTGCCCGCCGTTATGATTAACCATTATGGTCTCTCAATAGTATAAAATCAGATACAGTGCTCTAAATTACAGAACAATTCCGGGTACATGCCCACAATGACAATCAAAATATATGCCATACGAATGAATTATTGTGCAGAACTAGGCGGAAAAATCTGAATACGCCTATTTATTATTTATCCGCAGTATTGCCGAACACATGATTGTGATGTTTTGTATAACATATTGGTTGATTGTGGCGCAGGACCCAGCCCGCAGCAAAAATTTTATAACAGCAACAATCGATTCGGCGCTTGACGTCGGTCAATTAAACCCCTGGCCAAGCGGCATAACATTCTCCCGTAACTCGAACAGGCGTTGATATTTGATGCAACCCTCTGAAAGGGACGGCGATGAGTGATCAAAATACAGGTTCCGGCGGCGCGCCGGAGGAGCGGGTGCCCGCCATGCAGCGGCTGCTCGATAATCCATTTCTTTTACTCTTCATGGGCGTGGCCACACCCGCCGCGCTGTATTTGCTTTGGGGGGTGATGGAATTGTCCCAGATCCCTCTGGCGCCGTAACGGATATTCAGGGAGGAACACAGAATGGCAATTTTCCCGCCGCAAAACCGTCTCTGGTGGAAAGAACCGCTATCGGGCATAGAAATCACCTGGATCGGTGTCGCATTTGTGTGGGGCCTTGTTATGTTCGGCACCATGGTTGGCTGGCATTTCGTGGGCAAGCAAAACCTGTCGAACGAGACCTACCGCATCAACCCCAACGCCTTTGGTGAAAAGGTCGAGGCCATGGTGGAGCGTTACCAGGTCCGCGAAGAGGGCGATACGGGGATACCCGTGGTCCATCCGGCGCCGGGAACCGACATCTACATGCTGGGACGGCTATGGGAATGGTACCCGGTGTTGGAACTGGAGAAAGACCAGAAATACCGCCTGCACCTGTCATCCATGGATTGGCAGCACGGCTTTTCACTGCAACCACAGAACATCAACCTCCAGGTTCATCCTGGTTATGAAATGGTCCTGACTATCACGCCGGACAAGAGCGGTGAATATGCGGTTGTCTGTAACGAATTCTGCGGCATCGGTCATCACACGATGGTCGGTAAAATCCATGTCATCGATAATAAATAGGGGCTGAACATGGCTGTTGATACACAAGCACCATCCCGCGGGTTCATCGGCGCAAGCTATCGAACCTGCCCGGAAACCGGTCTTAAGGTCTGTTCCCAGGCCGAGGCCTTGATCAAGGTAAATGCCGTGGTTGCGGTGGTTTTCCTGGCTGTCGGCGGCTTTTTTGGCCTGATGGTGGCGTTGACCCGGTGGCCGGCGGTGCATTTACTGCCGGCGGATTGGTTCTATCTGCTGCTGACCGCCCATGGCGCCGATGTTCTGTTGTTCTGGGTGATTTTTTTCGAAGTGGCGGTTTTATACTTCGCCTCGGCGATAATTTTGAACTGCCGGCTGGCGGCGCCAAAATTCGCCTGGCTGGCCTTTGTCCTGATGGTGGTTGGCGCGGTTCTCGCTAACGTCGCCGTGTTACAGGGCGAATCCAGCGTCATGTTCACTTCTTACGTTCCCATGCAGGCGGCGCCCCATTTCTATCTGGGTCTGATCGTCTTCGCCGTCGGCACATTGATCGCCGTTTTCTGCTTTTTCGGCACCCTGGTGATTGCCAAGGAGGAAGGCAGTTATGAAGGCTCGGTCCCGCTCGTCACCTTTGGCGCTATCACGGCGGCGATCATCGCCGTCTTCACCATCGCCTCGGGCGCGATCATCCTGATCCCCACATTCCTTTGGTCGATCGGTTATATCAGCCACATCGATCCGCTGATGTACAAGGTGATCTGGTGGGGCATGGGGCATGCATCGCAACAGATCAATGTCTCTGCCCAGGTGGCGATCTGGTACGCCGTGGCGGCCATGCTGCTGGGCGCCAAGCCGTTGTCGGAGAAGGTCAGCCGCATGGCTTTCCTGATGTATATTCTGTTCCTGCAACTGGCATCCGCCCATCATCTGTTGGTGGAGCCGGGCGTCAGTTCCGAATGGAAGATCTTCAATACGTCCTACGCCCTGTATCTCGCCGTCCTGGGCAGCATGATCCATGGCATGAGCATTCCGGGCGCCATGGAGGCGGCGCAACGGCGCAATGGCTTCAACAACGGTATCTTCGAGTGGCTGCGCAAGGCCCCTTGGAGTAACCCGGCCTTTTCCGGCACCATGCTGTCAATTGTGATTTTTGGTTTCCTGGGCGGCATCAGCGGCGTCGTCATGGGCACCGAACAATTGAACCTGATCATGCACAATACCTTGTACGTGCCGGGACATTTCCATGCCACCGTGGTGGGTGGTACGACCTTGGCCTTCATGGCGGTCTCCTATCTGTTGGTACCGCTGATTTTCCGCAAGGAAATCATGTTCAAGAAGATTGCCCAATGGCAGCCCTACGTCTTTGGCGCGGGCGTCGCGGGTATCTCGTTGTTCATGATGGGCGCGGGTACCCTCGGCGTGGCCCGGCGGCATTGGGATATGGGCTTCTCCGATGCGGCCATGAGCTTTGACTATCCGGCCACCGCCTTCCTGATGATGGGCCTGAACGGCATCGCCGCTCTTTGCGCCGCCCTGGGCGGGTTGATGTACGTGTTGGTGATTGTTTGTTCGGTATTTTTCGGTAAAGCCCGGACGCCGGAATCCATTGCCGCATTCCCAACCTTGCCCAAAACCGGTGGTGCCGCGACAGTCACCACCTATGGCAGCGAAGCACATCCGAAACTGCCGGGCACCGTGGTTCTGGTCAGCGTCTTCTTCGTGGCGTTCGTCCTCTACTACTACGTCAATTGGAAGTACTTGTCCGAGGTCTGGCCCCTGAGCTAGGGGTCCGGCACGAAATAGGGAGCCGGGCACTTTTGGCCCAACTGGATTTGGTCCAACTGGCCCGCTCCCAATTTTCCACCTTGTTTAGGAAACCGTCCAGGGGAGACAGGAATATGGCTACCGCCTTCAGTCGATCGCAGTTCAGCCAATTACACAACGTCTTCAAGCTGCGCATCGGCTTTGCCATCATGCTGACGGCGCTGGCCGGTCTGGCAATGACCCCTGGCGCCCATTTATCAATTCCCGAAATTGCTGCCCTGGCCCTGGCTGTACTGGTCTCCGCCGCCGCCGCTGGCGCCCTCAACCAGTATCTTGAACGGGACCTGGACGGAACCATGGCGCGGACCGCGAACCGGCCCTTCGTGACCGGTTTCTATCAGGCCGGGCCGAAATGGCTTTGCGCCATAATCCTGTTGATGGCCGGCGCATTCGTCCTGGCCTGGTCCGTACTGAATTTTGCAACGGCGGTGTATGTGTTTCTAGGCGCCTTTTTCTATGGCGTGGTCTACACCGTCTGGCTAAAGCGGCGCAGTTGGATGAACATCGTGGTGGGCGGCCTGTCGGGCAGTTTCGCGGTGCTGGCCGGCGTGGCGGCCGCCGATCCCGACCTGGCCACGGCGCCGGTCTTGCTGGCGGTGGTGTTATTCCTGTGGACGCCGCCGCATTTTTGGAGCTTGGCCATGGCCCTGCACAAAGACTATGCGGCGGCCAAGGTGCCGATGTTGCCGGTGGTCATTGGCGACGGCCCGGCGGCGCGGGTGATCCTGGCCCATACGGTGGCCCTGGTCGCTTTGTCCCTGTTGCCGTTCGCTTTTGGCATGGGCTGGCTTTATTTGGCCGGAGCCCTGATTGGCGGTGCTTACTTCGTCTGGCGCGCCATTGAATTGGTGCGCGATCCCGGTCCGGTGCTGGCCATGAAGACCTTTTTCGCCTCGCTGATCCAGCTGACCCTGCTGTTGGCCGTTGCCATCGCCGACCCATGGGTGATGGGGCTGGTATGACGAATGGGGTGAAATGGGGAACCATCATGGCAATGGTGGCGATGCTGCCCGCCGCGCTGTCGGCGGCCGCGCCCCTGGTGCCGGATGAAAAGGGAGCCCTGGCGATCAGCCAGGCGGCTCTGGGGCGCCAGATTGACGACCACAGGTTTGTCGACAGCAGTGGCAACACGGCCCGCCTCAGCGATTTTCGCGGCAAACCGCTGGTGATCAACCTGATCTATACCGCCTGCATCCGTAGCTGCCCGGTGATCGTGCAGACCCTGGCGGACGCCGTGACCGATGCTCAGGGCGCGTTCGACGAAGACAGCTTCAACGTCATTACCGTTGGTTTCGAGGCCGGCTCCGATACACCAGACCGCATGGCGTCCTTCGCCAAAACTCAGGGCATTGATCTGCCGAACTGGCGCTTTCTATCCAGCGACGGCCGGACCATCGAGAAATTTGCCGAACAGTTGGGTTTTGTCTATTACGCCTCTACCCAGGGCTTTCAGCATTTATCCCAGGTCAGCGTGCTGGATAGTCAGGGGCGTTTGTACAGCCAGATCTATGGGGAAAATTTTGCCAGCCCGTTTCTTGTGGAACCTTTGAAGGATCTGGTCTTTGGCCGCAACGCCGATGCAACTTCGATCACGGGCCTGATCAACCGCTTGCGTTTGTTCTGTACCCTTTACGATCCGGCGGCCCAGCGCTACCGCTTCGACTATTCCGTCTTCATCGGCTTTTTCATTGGTCTGGCGGCGCTAACAACGGTCGGCAGCATTTTGGTGCGCAATCTTTGGCGCCGCCGCCACGATCTGCAACTCTCGATCAGGCACTGATCAGGCCGGAAAACAAGACACTAAAAGGGGAAAGGGGAACTTCGTGCAAGCCTTGCAACGTCCATTGCAGGCCGTCTTCAATGTTCTGGAAGGCTGGCTCGATAGGCCATTCGGGCCGGATTGGAACCCTTTGTACCATCTGGGCGCATTGGGCTTTTTCTATTTCTGGGTCGTCGCGGTCAGCGGCATTTATATCTATATCTTCTTTGATACCGGCATCTCGGAAGCCTACGATTCAGTCGAGTATATGACCCATGAGCAATGGTATCTGGCCGGCGTCATGCGGTCTTTGCATCGTTATGCCTCCGACGGCATGGTGGCGATGATGATGTTGCATTTGGTCCGCGAGTTCTCGCTGGACCGTCATCGCGGCAGCCGCTGGTTTACCTGGTTCACGGGTGTGCCGATCCTGTGGCTGGTGGTGATTTGTGGCATCACGGGCTATTGGCTGGTCTGGGATACCCTGGCCCAGTATGTCGCCACCGCCACCACCGAATGGTTGGACTGGCTGCCGATATTCGGCGAGTCGGTGGCGCGCAACTTCCTGGCGCCTTATTTCCTGGATGATCGTTTTTTTACCTTGATGGTATTCCTGCACATCGCCGTGCCGTTGATCCTTTTATTGGTGCTGTGGATCCATCTGCAACGGGTGACGAAACCGGAAATTTTCCCCGCACGCGGTCTGGCCATCGGCAGCTTTGCCATGTTGTTGGGCCTGTCCCTGTTCTGGCCGGCGTTGAGCCAAGGGCCCGCTGATCTGAGCCGGGTGCCGGCGGTGGTGGGGCTGGACTGGTTCTATCTGATCGCCTATCCGGTGGTCGAAATATGGGGCGCTGGACCAGCCTGGGCGCTGGCGTTCGGCGGCAGCATGCTGATCGCGGTGCTGCCCTGGCTGCCGCCCCTGCGGAAACGGTCAGTGGCGCAGGTCGATCTGGCTAATTGCAACGGCTGTACCCGCTGCCAGGAAGACTGCCCGTTTGCCGCCATCACCATGATCCCCCGCAGCGACGGCCGCCCGTTTGAACGAGAGGCAATGGTCGACCCCGAATTGTGCACCAGTTGCGGCATTTGCGCCGGCGCCTGCCCCACATCAACCCCGTTTCGCCGGGCCTCCGCCTTTGTGCCGGGCATCGACCTCACCGACCAGCCCCTGAGTGACCTGCGTCAGCGGATACACGACGGCACGGCGAATTTGACTGGCGACCGCAGGGTTTTGCTGCTGGGTTGTGCGCACGGCATCGGGACCGGCAAAGCGGTAGCGGACAACGTGGCGGCGGTTCAACTGCCCTGCATCGGTGCCTTGCCCCCGGCCTTCATCGATTACGTTCTCAGCCGCGATTTGGCCGACGGGGTATTCCTGGCGGGATGCAAGGGCGGCGAATGTTATAGCCGCTTCGGTCTGCGCTGGACCGCGCAACGATTGACGGGGCAACGCGACCCGCACTTGCGCGCCCGCGTCCCGCGAGAGCGCCTTGGCCAGCTCCAGGCCGGGGCCCGGTCCGGGAAACATCTCGCCACGGCGGTCCGCGCTTTTCAGGCCGGCCTGCCGCAACGGCCCCCGGAACCGGAAAGCCCCAGGACACGGGAGGCAGAGACGGTATGAAAACATTTTTCCGCCCTGCTGGACGATATGCCGGCCAAGCCCTGGTTTATCTGCTGTTCGCGGCCTTTCTGGGTTACTTCGCCTCGGCGCCTAAATACACCCACTTCCCGCCTGATCAGGCGCTGATCAAACTCAGCCTGGCCCATGGCGCCAAGCGCGTGGGGGGCTGCCGGCGTTTTACCCGGGCGGAACTGCAGGAAATGGCGCCAAACATGCGCCGCCCCCTGGATTGCCCGCGCCAGCGCCTGCCCGTCGTGGTGGAGTTCGTGATCGACGGCAAGACCCGCTATAGCGCCGCGGTGCCGCCCACGGGCCTGTCGGGAGATGGTCCCAGCCGCATCTATCAACGTTTCGCGGTCAGCCCGGGCAAGCATGCCATCGTTGCCCGCCTGCGCGACAGTGATCGTAGCGAAGGCTTTGACTATGAAACAACAGCCGAGATCGAATTGGCCGCCCAGCAAAGCGTGGCCATCGATTTTCGCCAGGAAATGGGCGGTTTTCTGTTCCGCTGGTAAGCCTGGCAAGGACGGATCCGCAGCATGCAAGCGGTGTGAAAGCAATATGGAAAGGGAGCCATTACAATGACCTTTATTGCCTGGCAGGCCGAGTTCGAGACCGGAATCCAATCGATTGATTTTGAACATCGGGAAATGGTGGAGCTGCTAAATCAGCTTTACGATGAGCTTGACCGCGACCCGGATGGCGGCGCCATAGAGGCGTTTCTAGGCGAGGTTTTTGCCAATATATCGGCCCACTTCGCGCTGGAAGAAAAAATCATGCGCGACACCGCCTATGACGAATATCGGCTCCACAAACAAGACCACGAACAATTACTGGACGCCATACGCGATATCATGGACGATCATCACAAGGGCCATTTTGGCGAGATTCCCGATCTGCTGTCTGGACGTTTAAAAAAATGGTTCGAGGAACATTTTCGTAATTTCGACGCCCGCCTGGGTCATATAAGCGAGGGCGGCGCCATGGCGCATACTTAAAGGCGCGCTCGCAGGGGATTGGTTTATGAGCAAACTACAAATTTTTGGTGCGGCCCGGTCGCGGACCATGCGGGCCTTGTGGCTGGCTGACGAACTGGAGCTGGACTACGACCACCGCCTGAAGGACGAGGCGGGCTTGGACTATCTGTCCATCAATCCCAGTGGCAAGGTGCCGGCCATTGATGACAACGGCTTGGTGCTAACCGAATCCATGGCCATCAACATGTATCTGGTGAAAAAGCATGGCGGCGATTTGGCGCCCCGGGATTTGGCGGAAGAAGCGGTCATTTTGCAATGGACCTTTTGGGCCATGACGGAAGTAGAAGGCGCGGCGCTGACCGTGTTGTTCAATCGGGCCCTGCTGCCCGAAGACGAACGGGACGCCGCCGCCGCGGATAAAGGCGAGGCCAGCCTGCAAAAACCCCTGGGTATCCTGAATGAGGCCCTGGCGAACCGGCAATGGCTGGCGGCTGATCGTTTCACCGTGGCGGACTTGAATGTGGCATCCGTGCTAAGTTGGGTTAAATTGGCACGGATTGACCTTGGGGCCTTCCCCAATCTGACCGAATGGTTGGGCCGCTGTTTGGGGCGCCCGGCCCTGGCTAAAATTCTAAAGGGCTAATGGAGAGATGCGAATGGTACAGACAATCGAGCAATTTGGCGGCCAGTGTCACGATATACTGAAGCAGAAGCCTGGGCCGGAGGGTTTGGAGCTGGTGCGCCAGGGCCTGGAGCAGGTTCTGGTGGATGCGGAATTTCTGGCGGCGCATTTGGGGCCGGACGCAGATGCGCCACGCAAGATCATCTATGAGGATCCGGAACTGAAGTTCTGCATTCTGGCGCATGTGTTCAAGGGGGCGAACGAATCGCCGGCGCACGATCACGGCCCGACCTGGGCGATTTACGGTCAGGCTGGGGGCACGACGGAAATGACGGAATACCGCGTGGTAGAGGCCTCGGAAGATGGCAAGCCGGGTAAAGTAGAGGCTTTCAAGTCCTACGAATTAAAGCCGGGCATGGCCGTCGCGTACGAGGCCGGGCAGGTGCATTCCCCCAAACGTACGGGGGAGACGCGGCTTATTCGGATCGAAGGCGTGAATGTGACAACGGTCAAGCGAACCCCATACGAGCTCGCCTAAACGCCACAATGAAATTCAATTTGCAGGACAAGGTTGCCCTGGTGACGGGCGGCAGCCGGGGCATCGGCAGGGCAATTTCCCTGGCGCTGGCGGAGCAGGGCGTGCACATCGCCCTGTGCGGACGGACATCGGAAACCCTGGCGCAGGTGGCTGACGAGATCCGGGCATTGGGCGTGCAAGCCTGGCCCATCGTTGCCGATGTCAGCCGGCTTGAGGATATCCAGAACTTCGTAAGCGCGGCGGCGGGGGCTGCCGGGCAGGTGGATATTCTGATCAACAACGCCGTGACGTCAATGAGTGCGCCGTTCGATGAACAGACCGACGAACATTGGCGCTATCACATCGACGTCAAGCTGATGGCATACATACGCCACGCCCGCGAGGTGCTGCCGCATATGAAGCTTCAGGGCGGCGGCCGTATCGTCAATATTGGCGGCATGACGGCGCGGATCGCGGCGCCCCTGCGGGTGACCAACGGCATCGTCAACGCCGGTGTCGCTAACTTCACCAAGCAATTCGCCGGCCATGTCGCGACCCACAACATTACCGTCAATTGCGTTCACCCCGGCACCACGGCGACCGACCGGATGTTGCAGAGCTTTGATCGCCAGGCCCGGGACGCCGATGTCAATGTGGATGAGATTGAAGCCAGACAAATTGCAACTATTCCAATGGGCCGCCTGATCCTGCCTCAGGATATTGCCGCCGCCGCATTGTTCTTCTGCTCGCCCATGGCCGACATCGTGACCGGTCAATCCATTGCCGTGGACGGCGGTTCCGCCAATTCCGTGAATTACTAACCCATTTTCGATATTTATCGAATCGCTGAGCCGCCCGCGCGGCTGGGCAGGGCGGCTCAGGGCTGCTATGAATCGGGCATGAGTGCAGGGGAAAAGGATGGCGAATTCGCCGGCCTGTCGGAACGCTTGCGGACGCGGCAGGCGGAACTGCGCGCCCTATCGGACGGGGCCCGCGACAGCCGCAAGCCGGTGGAATTGGATCAGAGCAAGGTGGGCCGCCTGTCACGCATGGACGCCATGCAGGATCAGGCCATGGCCCAGGAATCGGAGCGCCGCCGCCTGGGCGAGTTGCAGCGGATCGAAGCCGCCCTGCAACGCCTGACGGGCGGCGACTTTGGCTTTTGCGTCAGCTGCGACGAGGCGATTGCACCGGCCCGCCTGAAGCTGGACCCGGCAGTGGCCACCTGCATCAACTGCGCCAGCCGCGGCCGGCGTTGAGCGGCGGGCCGATCTTTCATGGCGTATCTGCAATTCCTGTTCAATAACCGCCGGTTTTTGGGCTTTGGCCTGTTCATCGCCTTTTTTTCGGCTTTCGGGCAGACCTTTTTTATCGCCGTTTTTGGCCCCGACATTCGGGCCGAGTTCGGTTTAAGCCATGGTGGTTTTGGCGGCTACTACGCCATAGGTACGGCGGCTAGTGGCATTTGCCTGATCTGGGCCGGCAAGCTGATTGACCGGTTCGATCTGCGTTGGGTCACGGCTTTTGTATGCGGCGCCTTGGTCCTGGCCTGCGCCAACATGGCAATGGTTCCCGCCGCCTGGGCTTTGGTGCCGGCCCTGTTCGCCCTGCGTTTATCCGGCCAGGGCCTGATGAGTCACACCGCGATGACCAGCATGGGACGTTATTTCGAGGCGGAGCGCGGGCGCGCCGTTTCGATCGCCATTTTGGGCTTTCCCATGGGCGTCGCGGTGTTTCCCGGTCTGGCGGTGTGGTTGAGCTCCATGCTGGGCTGGCGCATGGCCTGGGCCGCTATCGCGGCCAGCCTGGCGCTGTTCTTGATCCCTGTTGCCCTTTGGCTATTGCGGGGCCATGGTGCCCGGCACCACTATTTTCTGGCTCGGACCGAGACCGAGACAGGCCAAACCGATACGGCTCGGACCGGCCCACAAAATGCCCCGGAAAAGACGGCGGAAACCACCCGGCGGCGGCAGTGGACGCGGGCCGAAGTGGTCCGCGATCTGCGCTTTTATCTGTTGTGTTTTTCCATCACCGCGCCGTCGTTCATCGTGACCGGGTTATTTTTTCACCAGGCCCAGCTGGCCTTCTCCAAGGGTTGGAGCCTGGCCTGGATGGCCTCTGCCTTCATCGCCTATACGGTTGGCGCCATTAGCGCCAATCTGGCCTTTGGGCCGTTGATCGACCACTATGGCGCACGTCGGTTGCTGCCCTATTATCTCTATCCCCTGGTGCTTGCCTGCCTGACCATCGTCCTGTTCGATCATCCGATGGCAGCCGTGGCGCTGACCCTGCTGCTGGGCCTGACCAGCGGCGGCGGACAAACTCTGGTTGGGGCCGCCTGGCCGGAATTTTATGGTGTCCTGCATCTGGGCGCGATCCGCGCCCTGGTCATGTCCATGAGCGTCGGCGCCTCCGCCTTGTCGCCGTTCACTCTGGGCTGGTTGATTGACCGGGGCGTGGCCATGGAAACCATGGCCCTTGGCTTTCTGGGCTATCTGGCTCTGGCGATTGTCAGCATATTGGTCGCCCTGGCTCGGCCCGCTACCGGCCAGCGCCGACCCAGCGCCGACCCCGGAACATTTGACCTGAACAAGCAAGGACCGAACGAATGAAGCGTTATGCGGATGGCAAAATTTTGCTGGAAACCAATGGCCCGGTAACCACGGTCATCATCAACCGACCAGCGGTACGCAACGCCTTGGACAATGCCGCCGCCCGCGGCCTGGGCCAGGCGATGCGGGATTTTGATGCCGATGACAGCCAACTGGTTGCCGTTTTGACTGGCGCCGGCGGGGCTTTTTGCGCCGGCGCCGATTTAAAACAAGTGGCCGGCAGCGCCGACTATGTCGCCTGGGCCGGTGATGCGGAAGGACCCACCAATCCAACGTTGTCAAAACCCGTCATTGCGGCGGTTGCGGGCCATGCCGTTGCCGGCGGCCTCGGATTGGCGCTGTGGTGTGATATCCGGATAATCGATGACACCACTGTATTTGGCGTCTTTTGCCGCCGCTGGGGCGTCCCCATGAGCGACGGCACGACAGTACGCCTGCCCCGCCTGATCGGATCCGCCCGCGCCCTGGACATGTTGATCACGGGCCGGGGCGTGGATGCGGACGAGGCCATGGCCTGGGGCCTGGCCACCCGCCGCGCGCCCACGGGTGGGACCCGCCAGGTGGCCGAGGAACTGGCCCGCCAGATCGCCGAATTTCCTCAGATCGCCATGCGCTCCGATCGCCGCTCCGCCTATATGCAGGTCGGCCGCACCCTGGAGGAAGCCGTTAAAGTGGAAAAGGAGCTCTCGCTGGCCGCCAAGGCGGTCGAGGCCCAGAGCGGCGCCGCCCGTTTCGCCAGTGGCGCCGGCCGGCATGGCCAGTTCGACGAGGCTTAATCGATGGCATTTAGATGCGTGCCCGCGCCGGGTTGATATGGGCGGAGGAAACGTGGTTGATACACCAAGAGAGAACATGATTGCCGCGGAAAACGACGCCGCTAGAGCAATTCCGAATCAATGAGAATCGCAAAGCGATTCTAAGTGATTGGAAAAATTGCTCTAATTCTAAAGGTCTGAGCATTTTCAGAATGAAAATGCTCTAATGAGGGGAGCTGAGGTAATGAACGGAATTGACTACATCACCCAAATATTGAAACAGGAAGGGGTCGAATGGTTGTCCTGTTTCCCCAGCAATCCGATAATTTCGGCGGCCGCCAGGGAAGGCATCCGCCCCATCGCCTTTCGCCACGAACGTGGCGCGGTCATGGCGGCCGATGGCTATAGCCGCATCAGCGACCGTCAGCGGTTCGGCGTGGTCGCGGTGCAAGCCCAGGCCGGGGCGGAAAACGTCATGGGCGGGTTGTCCCAGGCCTATGCCGACAATGTTCCCATACTGGTCCTGCTGGGCGGCAACAACCTGGATAACATTTCCGTGCGGCCCAATTTCAGCGCCGTGCAGAAATACCAGGGATGGGTCAAGCAGATCGAAGCGATCTACACGCCGTCCCAGGTTGGCGATGTCATGCGCCGGGCCTTTCATGCCTTGCGCAACGGTACCCCCGGTCCGGTGGTGGTCGAATTGACGGGCGATGTTTGCAGCCAGGAAGTCCCCGAAGCAGCGCGGACCTATCGCGCGCCCAAGCTGACACGCCAGGCACCCGAAGGCAGCGATATCAGCGCCGCGGCCAAGGCATTGATCGCAGCCAAGAAACCGATGATTTGGGCCGGCGCCGGGGTGCTTTTTTCGGGCGCCACGGGCGCCTTGCGGGCGTTGGCCGAACTGACCGCCACGCCTGTGTTCTGCACCATGCCGGGCAAGTCAGCCTTTGATGAACGCCACCCCCTCGCCCTGGGCGCGGGAAGCGGCGCCACGACCTTGCCGGCGCATCGTTGGCTTACCGATTGCGATGTGCTGCTGGCACTTGGCTCAAGCTTGACCCGCTCCCCCTACGGTCAACCGGTCCAGCCCGGCAAAATGATCATTCACAACACCATAAACCCGGATGACATCAACAAGGACGAGGCGGCGGACATCGGACTGGTCGGCGATACTTGTCTGACCATTCAAGCCCTGATCGAGGAGATCAAGGCCCAGACGGGCGGCCAGGGTGTCGGTGATAGAGGTCAAATCGAGGCTGAGATCGCGGCGATCAAGGCCGAGTGGATGGCGGAATGGACGCCGGTGCTGAACTCCGATGAAGAACCGTTGAGCTATTACCGCGTCATCCATGAGATCAACCAGAACCTTGATCTGGAAAATAGTATCGTTACCCACGACGCCGGCGCGCCGCGCGATTCAATCGTGCCCTTCTACACCGCGACCACGCCGCATAGTTTTATCGGTTGGGGCAAGACCACCCATCTTGGTTTCGGCATTCCGCTGATGATCGGCGCGAAGATGGCCGAACCCGATAAATTCTGCCTGAATTTGATGGGGGACGGCGCCTTTGGCATGTCTGGGACCGACATTGAAACGGCGGTCCGGTCCAAAGCCGCCATTACCACGGTGCTTCTCAACAACAGCGCCATGGCGACCTATTCCGGTCCAACACAAGGCGCCATCGGCGCGGAGGCGCGTGAACGTTACGGCGTTTCCAGCATGCAGGGCGATTATGCCAAGATCGCCGAAGGCATGGGCGCTGTTGGCATAACGGTGACCAAAATCACCGAGATCGCGCCCGCCTTACAGGAGGCACAACGCCTCAACGCCAGCGGCACGACCGTGCTGATCGATGTCCATGCGAATGTCGAACACCGGCGCTCGAAATTTTAGACCATTTTCGATATTCATCGAATCGCCGCGCCGCCCTGTTTCGCCTGTATTCAACAGAGACGGATCAGGCGGCCAGGTACTTGGCGGCGTTGAAATAGGGCAGGTTATCCTGGGAAGAGCAGCCTAGCGTCGCCAACCTTTCGGCGATTTTAATTGCCTTTTGGTATTTGCGTTCACTTTCCGCGAGGGTATGCGTTTGGAACACGGTGCCGCAGAGTGATATGCCGTAATGGGCCTGTAGCGTCCGCACTTTTCTGCCGGCCAGCATGCCGTCGGCGATGAGCGAGAGGTCAAAATCACGCTGTTTTACAATCTGGATGTTATTTTCCACCAGATAGGCGCGGATGCTCGCTTCCGCCGCCAGGGCCGCGTCCCAATAATCCGATTCCCCTTGTGTCACTTCGCCCGAGACCTCGACGAAAGCCTTGCAGAAGGCGAGGAACACCTGCTCATTTTCGTTTGCCGATTTCCATGCCGTGCCGCCAAGCCGGTTCCAAACGGTCAGATCCATCTCTTCATAAATCTTCGGCACCCGCGCAAAGAACAATCGGTGCAGCCCGTTTTCACTTAGCGAGCTATCAAGCTTCTGTTCCTTATGGATATCGACAGCGGCGTAGGTGCCGCAGACAGGACAGGTGTCATCTTCATAGGCGTTTTTCTTATAAATGTGCGAACAGCGTGTTCTATTCGGCAATTCATTTTTGCAGAGCAGATAGATATCGCTGCCGTCCTCGCCATCCTGCTGTTCGCCGATCCAATTGAACCGGTTCATGAACTTCATATATGAACGTGGATGGCTCCAAAGACTCCATTCCAGCTTTTCCACCGGACCGAATGTGCTCCAATTGGAACTGACATCGATGACGATGCATTTCTCCTTGCCCGGTGCCGAGCGCAGACCACGGCCCACCGACTGGCCCCACAGCACCTTCGACAAGGTCGGGCGAAGATGGACGATGATGTTACAGTGCGGATTGTCCCAACCCTCGGCAAGTACGCCCACCGACACCATCGCCTCGATTTCGCCACTCTCGTGACGCGCCAGAAGTTTCATCCGCTCCTTGATCGGCGTCGCGGCGGTGACAATGGCGGCTTCGATGCCGAACTGTTGGATGCTTTGCAAGGTTGCTTCCGCGACGCTGATATCGGCGCAGAACCAGGCCGAAACAGGTTTCGCCGCAAGCTTCAGGCGCTCTTCGTTATAGCTCCACATCGCATAGTCGATCATCGATGATTTAATGATCGCGGGGGCCAGTTTCGCGACCGGAAAGTCGCCCGAACTGATGTCGATGCTGTTCAGATTAAGGTCGTGCACGAAATGCGGCCGGTAGACCGGCTGCACCAAAGTGCCTTCTTTGATTAAGTCTTCGATATTTGCGCAGTCAATTATGGCGTCGAAGGCAAGATTGAGTTGATCACGTTGATCGCCGGTACGACGCTCTGGCGAGGCCGTCAGCCCTATGAATTGCGCC
Source organism: Alphaproteobacteria bacterium (assembly GCA_016776605.1). Taxonomy (GTDB): domain Bacteria; phylum Pseudomonadota; class Alphaproteobacteria. The sequence goes on from JADHTB010000003.1 coordinate 249,145, forward strand.
TCCGCCTTACCGTGCTCGTTGAAATCGTCGATGATCCGTTTATAGCCTCTGCCATTCGGTGATACCCGGTGCGCCTCGTCGACAATGATGAGATCAGCCTTGGGCACGGCATCCGCCAACACTTCCTTTGCCCGCATATTTGTCGAGAGCAGAATATCGTAACCCTCGAAAGCAGGCCCGGTGTCGGAAACCGCCAACTTGCGGACAGTGTGCTTCTTGCCCAGCGCCTTTTCGAGCTGTTCCAGCAGCACGAGCCGGTGGCACAGCACGATAATTTTCTTATCCTTGTAGAACCGCTCGACGATCTCGCTCGCGAGCACGGTCTTACCGGCGCCGGTGGGCGCTTTTAAGATAAACCGGCGATGTTGGTTTATGATCGACGGGAAGTCGTCGATGAGATTTTGTTGCCAATTTCTGAGATGCATCGGGCGCTTATATCAAAGAATGTATGAGCAATACACTAACACCGCACATCCTCGGTCAATTGCCTGTTTTCGCGCCGAGGCTGTCCAAATCCAAGCCAGAAAAATTGTCCACTAAAATTCATCCAAACGCGACCTAACATTTTGATCCAATTGCTATATTTAAAAACTTCAGGGCACATCTAAACCAGGTGCATGCTGATTTCGGCGGAAATTTGGCCAGCTCGCCAGCGCGCCGATTTTTGCAGGCTTGCCGTGAATCCCGGCCCAAACACGGTCGATAGCCGCAGCCTGGCGCGGCAAACCGTATTCAATTCCTCTGATCCAGGTGTCGTGTTAATCTGATTTCAGCGGATTAAAGCTGAGAGTGGGCGTTGATGGATCTGCCCATGAATTGAAAGTAAGGGTCGGATTGGCGACGGAGAACATCGAAACGCTGTTCGCGCGCTATGGTCCCGCGTATCGTTGGATTGTCACCCTGACGGGGATGACCGCCGCCATGACGATGATTTTGTCGTCGACCATGGTGAATGTGGCCGTGCCCACCATCATGGGGACCTTTGGCGTTGGGCAGAGTGAAGCGCAGTGGATGTCGACGGCCTTCCTGGCCGCGATGACGGCAAGCCAGCTGCTTGGCGCCTGGGTCATTTCGGTGCTCGGGCCGCGCGGCGGATACCTCGGCGCGGTGGCGCTGTTTTTCGTCGGATCCCTGATTGGCGCCTGGGCGCCAAATATCGATATCCTGATCCTCGCGCGGACGCTGCAGGGCCTGGCCGCCGGTGTCGTGCAGCCGATCGTCATGGTGACTATTTTCCGCGCCTTTCCAACCCAACAACGCGGCCTGGCGCTCAGCATCTATGGCATGGGCATCATGTTGGCGCCGATCATGGGACCGGTGGTGGGAGGGATCACGATCGACGCCACGAGTTGGCGATATTTGTTTTTCATTCCCTTGCCGATCGCCGGTTTTTCCGTCCTGCTCGGTACCATGTTTATGCCGACGCGCGACAAGGACACCGCTCCCCTGCCATTCAATTGGCTGGGATACGGGTTGGTCGTCCTCGCCATCATCTGCGCCATGACCGCAATCGCCAACGGCCAGCGCGACGGTTGGGCGTCAGACAAGATCGTGCTGTTGGGATCGGCCGCTATCGGCTTTTCCGTCGCCTTTGTCATTTCGCAGCTGCGCGCCACGGCGCCGATTCTTGATTTCGCGGTCTTCCGCTACCGCCAATTCGCGGCGGCGGCGGCGCTCGGCTTCGTCTTCGGCGCCGGTAATTTCGCCTCTGTCTATATCATCCCGGTGTTCGTTCAGACGGTGCAGAACTTTACCCCGACAGACGCCGGCTTGGTGTCGGCGCCGGCCGGCATCATCGTGATGTTGTTCTTTCCGATCGCCGGCCGCATGGTCGATGCTTTTCCGCCACATTACCTGGCGATGGTCGGCCTCCTGCTCTTCGCGCTCGGTGCGGCTCTCTTGCATCTGACCGACGTTAACACCGCCTTCTATACTTTGGTCTTCTACGTGATCATCGGACGCGTCGGTCAAAGCATCATGTTGCCGGCGATCAACGTCTCGGCGCTCAGCGCGCTGCCGCCGGACAAGCTCAATAACGGATCGGGCACGATCAATTTCGTCCGCCTGATGGGCGGGGCGTTTGGCGTGAACCTTCTGGTGGTCTTCATCGAACAGCGGACCGAGTTCTATTCGTCCGTCCTGACCGCGACACAAACACCGGATAACGCCGCCAGCCGGGAAATCATGGGCCGCATTTCCGATCTCCTCTCGCAAGGTGGCCTGCCGGACGTGCTGCTGCGGCCGGGCTCGCTTCACTTTCTTGGCCGGGTGATCGAGGCGCAGGCCGATACGATGGGATTCAAGGACGGTTTCATGATAATCGCAGTGGTGTTCGTCTGTGCCCTGCTGCCGGCGCTGATGCTTGGGAAATCACGCAAGAAATAGTGGCGGCAATCTCCACCAATGGCGAAGAAAATCAATCCGCCGACTGGTCCCCTTGCCAACGGAGCCAGATGCGCGTGATGGTGATCAAATTACCATAGTCATCGGTCCAGACCCGCCGGCCGGGCCGAGCCACAAGCGGCTGCCACGGGCTATCATCCGGAGCGGACGCCAGAATAGGCGCCAGATCCGCTGTTGTCCGCGCCATGGCGACCCAGGACGAGCCGTAGTGCTGTTTGTCCCGGCCCCTGGGATGGTTGCGCTGAACATAAGCCTGCACCCCTGCATCGGCGGCCAAATCGGCCAAAACCGGACGCAGGTTGATGTGCTGGTTCGAGATGTGAAACATCAGCAAGCCCCCATTCGCCAGACGTGACAGGTAGACCGCCATGGCCTCGCGGGTGACCAGATGCAGCGGGATGGCATCGGAGGAAAAAGCATCCAGGATTAGCAAATCGAATTCAAGCGCCGCTACATCCGCCTTAACCTCCGCCGCGAGAGACAGGCGACCATCGCCTATCACGATGCGGGCCTTGGGCGCACAATCGGATAGATAATGGAAATAGCCCTGATCCCGGGCCAGGGAAACCACCAGGGGGTCGATCTCGTAAAACGTCCAATGCCGGCCAGGCCTCTCGTAGCAGGCTGCGGTGCCGATCCCCAAGCCAACCCCGGCAACCCGATCGAGGCGGGCATCCATGGCCTGAAAAACCTGCCCCAGAGGACCCTTTGGGTGGTAATAGGCAAGCGGCATGCGCCGGCGCGCCGGGTCGGCATACTGCACGCCGTGCTTGGTCGTACCGTGCTTGAAGACCAATACTTTGTCATCGCCGCTGCCCTGGGCGAGGACCCGATTGACGCCGAAGAAACCGCGCTCGACGGCAATCTCTTCCGCACGGTCATCATAGGCCCCCCTTAGCAGGATCGCTGCGATCGCCAGCCCGAATAACAAAGGACGGCCACGGCAGCCATAGGCCAGCAAAGCCAACGGTATCAGATACAGCAACAACCAAGGCAGGGTGAAATTGTCCTGATCATAGCCAATGATGCGGGGCACAAACAACAATGTCACCAGGATCGCGAGAGGCAGTGCCTTGAGCACCGTCATGGGCCCCTGATCCAGACGTGGCCGCAAGAAGCAGGCCGCGACCAGGGCAAGGGGATATTCCATGACGGTATCAAAAATATTCGGCGCCACCAGCGCCGTAAAGGCGCCACCCAGCACACCACCCAGAGACATCCACAGATAAAATTCAGTCAGCCGGCTGGGCGCCGGACGCCACTTGGCTAATTCGCCGTGGCAAACCAGAGCCACGAAGAAAAACACCGTCAGATGCAGGGGCAGAATCAGGCGCAAGTAACGAATTTGCCAGTAAAACAACAGGGCCAGGATCAGCACGGCGGGCACCTGTATGAACAACGCCATGGGATGCGGGATCGCCGGCCGGCGGGCAAAGACGATGACATAAGTGCCCAGATAGAGAATTAGGGGGACCACCCATAGCAGGGGCGCCGCGGCGATATCGGTGCTGATGTGCTGGGTCACCCCCAGCAACAAAGACGACGGCACAAAGGCCAGGGCCAGCCAATGTAGACGCCGGGTCCAGTCAACCTGGTCCGACAAGCCAGCCTCGTCCCGCGCCCTTTGGTCAGCGCCATGCGTTTGATAATACCGCATCAGGATCCAACCGCAGGCGCCGATCAGAAGCGCCAGCAGGGTAAAGCCAATAGCCCAGGCAAGACTTTGCTGCCGCAGGGTCAGAATCGGCTCCAGCAGTACGGGATAAGCCAACAGGGCCAGGATCGAGCCGAAATTGCTGACGGCATACAGGATGTATGGATTGGCGGCATCCCGGTGTCCGGTATAGGCGAACCAGCTTTGCAGCATAGGCGCCGTTGCCGCCACCACGAAAAAGGGCAGACCCACGGACAAGGTCAACAGCACCAGCAGCCAGAAAACCGGATGGCCGTCCCGGGGCGGTTGCAGCCCGCCGGCAACCGCAATCGGTAGCGCGGTGAAGGCCAGAATCAGCAGAACCAGATGCACCATCGCCTGCGGTTTGGGCCGCAAATATCGGTGACCCAAATGAGCGTACAGATAGCCAGCCAGCAGGGCCGCCTGGAAAAACACCATGGCAACACTCCACACCGCCGTCGATCCGCCCAGCAGGGGCAGCACCATCTTGGAGAACATGGGCTGCACCCAAAACAACAAAAAGGCGCCCACGCCCAAGGTCACGGCATATAGTGCCAACATATGAAATTACCTGATGTTTTCCCCTCTACCGGCCCCGATCAAAGCCGGCATTTCCAAGGTATGGCTTTTAGCCCGCGGCATGGGCGGCCATCTATGCCGTGCCAATGCCGATCCGGGCGTGGACCTGCAATTGCGCACGGTCTCCATCGCGCAGATCTTCGTAGGCTTGGCGCATGGCGTCGTCCAGACGTTGGCGCTCGCCATCATCCATGGCCCCGAGACGGTCGCCCAGACGCAGCGCCAATTGCGGCCGCCAGAAATTGCTGTCCGGATCTACCCGTGGACTGAAACGCAGGCTCTGCTCCTCCCAGGCGCTGAAGCCGCCGGCCTGCAAGACCTGGTTCAAGGCGCCATCCTCACCCAGGCGGGTCGGCGTAAAGGCGCCCTCGTGTGGGTCGATGCCCGCAACCTCGGCCAGCACCCGGTCGACGATGATGAATTGACTATTGTCCGCCTTGGGACCCCAGACCAGAAATGCGGCGCGGCCGCCGGTTCGCAGAACCCGCCTGGCCTGGGCCGCTGCCGTTTCCGGCGACGGGGTGTACATCAGCCCAAGGCGGCAGGTCACGGCATCGAAGCTGTCGTCGGCAAAGGGCAAGTCTTCCATGGGCGTGACCTGAAAGCGCATGTTGGTCAGGCCCTGTTCCCTGGCCCGGCGCTCTGCCCCCGCCAGCATATTGGCCACCAGATCGGTCGCGGTGACGCGGCCATCCGGGCCGACCAACTTGGCCATGGATAGGGCCGGCTCACCCACGCCAGAGGCTATGTCCAAAACCTGATGGCCCGGCGCAACGCCCGCCGCCGCGATCAACGGTTCGTTCAGGCCCTTGGCCAACCTGGCCATGTGATCGGCCTGTTGATTCCACTCGCCGGCCCGCAGAGACCAGTTATCGCGGGTCTCCCGTTGCTGTCTGGCAGCTTCGTTGTCATTCATGCTTTGCGTCCTGGCTAGCGGCTAAACGCTTTCGCCATCTCCCGCAGCTTGAATTTCTGGATCTTGCCGCTGGGGGTGCGCGGCATCTCGTCGACCACTTCCAGATGCTCGGGCCAGTATTGCTTCGCCGTGCCAAGTTCATCGAGATAGCGGATTAACGCCGCCAGATCCAAGTTGCCGCCCGGTTGCAGGGTGACAAATGCACAGCCCCGCTCGCCCAGCCGATCATCGGGAATCCCGACCACGGCGACCTCGGCCACCAAGGGATGGCGATAGATCACGTCCTCGACCTCCACCACCGGCACGTTTTCACCGCCCCGTATGATGATATCCTTGGCCCGGCCGGTAATGCGGATATAGCCATCGGGATGGATAAAGGCCTGATCGCCGGTATCAAACCAGTCATCGGCATCCCTGCCGTGCAATTCCGGCTTTTTCAGATAACCCACGAACATGGGTTGGCCGCGGACCTTTAACACCCCTTCCTCGCCCTGGGGCGCCGGGCTGCCGTCGAGCCGGTGGACCGTGACTTCCGTATGCGGCAGGGGATAGCCGTCGGAAGTCCAGGCCTTTTCAGCCGGGTCATCAAGGCGGCAGATGGTGGAACAGGCGCATTCCGTCATGCCCCAACCCGAAAGCACCTTGAAGGAGAAGTTGGCGGCGGCCTTTTGCACCAGGGCCGGCGGGATTGGCGCCCCGGCGGAGGCGAAGATGCGCAGCTTTGACAGATCAAAATTCTCCACGTTGGGCATTTCAACGATGTCGCTGAGAAACGGCGTCGCGCCCATGGTGAAGGTGCAGCCGTGCTTTTGTACCAATTCCACGCCCACGGGGGCATCCCAGCGATCCAGCAGCACAACTTCGGCCCCCAGCATTATGGGTTGCAGAATGGCGTATAGAAAGCCGGTCTGATGGGCCAGGGGCGAGGCCATGAAAACCTTGTCCTCGCCACTCAAGCCAAGCAGCTTTATCCAGGAACTCAAATGACCGAGGGTGCTGTTGGCGGTATGCATCACGCCTTTGGGCTGCCCGGTGGTGCCGGAGGTATAGATCACCTCGTTCACCGTATTGGGCCCCGGCCGCAGCGCCGCCAGCACCGCGTCCGCATCGGCACGCTCTTCCCGCGGCTCGCTCAAAAGAGCCGTGGCGAAATCATCCGCGCCTTCGCCATCAATGTAAAAGGCATGCGCCAGGTTCGGCAGATCACCACGGATCGCCTCGATCATCGGTTTATAGGCGAAGCCGCGAAAGCTGTGGGGTGCGATCACCACCTTGCTCTCGGCAAAACCCAACATGTAGCTCAACTCCCGCCCGCGAAAAATTGGCATCAATGGGTTGGTGATGGCGCCGATGCGGGCGCAAGCCAGGTGCATGGCATTAAACTGCCACCAGTTCGGCAGTTGCAGCGAGACCACATCGCCCGGCGCTACGCCCAGATCGATCAGGGCCAGGGCGAGACGCCGTGACAGCCGGTCCAACTCGCCGTAGCTGAGTGCGGTTTTCTGCCCCGTCTCTCCATTATATGAAGTGATCGCCGGGCGGTCTGCCCCGCCGGCCAGGGCGGCATCCAGGTAATCGAATATCGTTCGATCAATCCAGACACCAGCCTTCACAAAAGCATCGATGCGATCCTGCGGCAAGTTTAGGCCAAGATCCATTCTGTCCTCCCAGACTACGTCGTTATAATTATATCGTCCGCATATTACGGTCTCAGCGGATTTCAGGCCAGAACAACCATGCCAGGATAAAAGCGCATAGCCCCTCCAGGCCCATGATCGTCACCGCCTGTGTGGCGCCCAGCCAGTTCGCCATCAGGCCCAGATGGGCAAATCCCAAGGGGCCAAGGCCGATACAAACCGACAGTACCCCCATCAGACGGCTGCGGATTTCCGGTGGCGCCACCAACAGCATCAGGGTGGCTTGCATGGAGGAAAAACAGCCCGCCCCGATGCCGGCCAGCAGCAACATCAGGCCCGAAAGCAGGGGATGCGGTGAAATGGCAAACAGCATCAGGCAGATTGCGGCAATTGCCGCGCCGTACAAATAGATCCGGCCATAGTCGGACGGGCGGCCCAGGAAGGCGACCGCGATGGCGCCGATAAAAGCGCCGGCGCCTTCCGTGCTCATCAACAGGCCCACATCGAAGGGTCCCAGGCCCAGGTCTTCCCGGCCAATCACCGCAATCATCGAGGTGTAGGGAAAGACCCAAATGTTGAAGATCAAGGTCACGATCATGATGCCCAAAACGTTCCGGTCCTTGACGGCATAGGACAACCCCTCCGTCAGGGTGCGCCACAGGCCAAGCGTCGGCGGAATCCGGCCTCCATCCTGCCGGGGCAGGGACAACATCATCAAGATGGCCACGGCATACAGGCCGGCACCCAGCAACAGCGCGCCCGGCAGGCCGGTGAAGGCGACCAGTAACCCTCCCGTGGCCGGGCCTATGGCGCGGGTCAAACTGTTGGTCGAGGCATCCAGGGCCATGGCCGGCGCGGTGCGTTCCGTACCCGCGATGGCGCCCAACAGGGTGCGTCGGGCCGGCATATCAGTGGACCAATTGAAGCCGTTGACCAGGGAAGCAAGCAGCAGATGCCATATCTCCAAGCGTCCGGAATGGGCCAGCCAGGCCAAAAGCAAAGCCACGAAAAACAACAGGATCAGGCCGACCAGAACGATTTTCTGGCGATCGATCCGATCGGCCATGGCGCCCACGACGGCACCAAAAAAGGCCAGGGGTAGCATCCGCACCAGGGACACAAGGGCAACCAGAAACGGTGAATGGGAAATTTCGAAAACATAGACCGCAAAGGCCAGCGTATCGATCCAGCGCACCACGCCACCCAAAGCACCAACCAGCCACACCTTGCGGAAGGCTGGAACCGCCAACAGGGCGCCCAGGCCCGGATTTTGTGCCATCAGATGTTCTACCGCCTACCATTCACCGCCAGGGCGATGGTGCCTTGGCGTGAAACGGCTGTCGATATGGCTATGGCCATGGTTACTGAGTTTTTCATAGGGCGGCCCCACCCGCTTGCGGTTGACGTGCGGATTGGCGGCAACACTAAAGCGCATTTAATTTAAATGCGCTCTGATTTTTCAAAGAAGAGCAATTGTGCCAATCACTTGGGCTGCTTTCGCGACTGCAATAAATTGAAAATTGCTCTATTCTAACGTTGCTTTGATAGTGCGGTCCGCTTAATGACCATCGCCCGAACGGCAAAACATCAGGACAGATAAACATGGTCCCCATCGATCTCTATTTCTGGCCGACGCCGAATGGCTGGAAAATTACCATCATGCTGGAAGAATGCGGCCTGCCCTATGAAATCAGGCTGGTCGATCTGTCCCAGCGGGCGCAGTTCACGCCGGCGTTTCAGGAAATTTCGCCGAACGGGCGGATGCCGGCTATTGTCGATCCGGACGGGCCGGACGGGGCGCCGATTTCGATTTTTGAATCGGGGGCCATCCTGCAATATCTGAGCAACAAGACGGGCAAGTTTTACCCGGACGAGCAGCGCCAACGCAGTGAAGTGGAGCAATGGTTGTTCTGGCAAATGGCCGGCCTGGGGCCCATGGCCGGTCAGGCGGCGCATTTCCGCAACTACAAGGCGGACAAGATCACCTATGCCATCGACCGCTATACCAACGAGGTGATCCGGCTGTATGGCGTGATGAATACGCGGCTGGCGGACCGCGACTTTTTGGCCGGCGCCTATTCCATTGCCGACATGGCATGCTGGCCTTGGATTCGCGGCTACAAGGCCTATGGCATCGATCTGAAGCAATTCGAGCATTTGCGGGCCTGGTTCAAACGGGTTGGCGCCCGCCCGGCCGTGGAACGCGCCGCCAACATCGGCAAGGAACAATTCAAAACATCCCAAGGCCGGGCCCAATCTTCCATTTAGCGTCTTACCGCATTGCCCCTCGCCATGACCGGCGGCAAATGCTAGATCGATACTATGTCAAAGCCTATGCTGCCTCCGCCCCTTGATGGCTACATCATCTACGATCCCGTCGATCCGTTCGAGAATCAGGCCGGGCCTTTCTTCTGGCGTCTGCTGGAAGATGGCAGTCATCACTTTGTCCTGCGCAGCGAACCGCGCCATGCCAATGCTTATGGGGTCATTCACGGCGGCCTGATGATGACCATGGCGGATCTGACCATGGCGGTTACGGCCAAGGCAGAGCCCGATGATGCCTATGTCACCGTGTCCTTCAATTCCGAATTCATCGCCGCCGGCCATGCTGGCGATTTGGTCGAGGCGCGCGGCGAATTGATCCGGCGCACGGGCAGCATGGCTTTTGTCCGGGGTCATATTCATGTGGGCGATAACACGCTGTTCGTTTGCAGCGCGGTGATGAAGCGGGTCGGCAAGCGCGGTGCCCTGAATAATGGCTAAGGCCGCATGAGCAGACTAAAAAAACATAACCGCTGGCAGCGGTTTCGGCGTCTGCTGCGCCTGCGGTTGGTGATCCCGGTACTACGTTCTCCCGCCGCGGCGGATTATACGGCGCGCGGCGTCTTCGTCGGCCTGTTGGTGGCGATGACGCCAACGGTAGGCATTCAAATGATGATCGTGGTGGGCATTTGGGCCGTGGTGCGCGTGCTGCGCCCGGTCTGGGATTTCAACGTCGTGATCGCCATGCTGTGGACTTGGTTGACCAACATCTTCACCATGCCGCCGATTTATTATTTATTCCTGCTGACCGGCGAGGGGATGCTGGGCCGTTGGGGCGAAGCGGGCGGTTACGCCATGTTCGCGGATCGACTGGCCCAGTTGCTGCGCACGGATGCCACCTTCCTGGAGTCCCTGTGGATTTATGCGGCCGGCATATTCGAGGCATGGGGCGTGCCTATGCTGCTGGGTTGCGTACCCTGGTCGATCGCGTCGGCTTTCCTGGGTTATTGGTGGAGCCTGCGTTTGATAAAACGCTTTCGACAACGCCGGCATGCCCAGATAAGCCAGCGAAGCGGACCCGGCTAATTGTGCAGCGGCGGCTCCTGAGCTTGTTCGGCAAATATTTCCTGTGCTCTGATCTTTTGACTTAAGGCCAGATTGTCGCCAATAACCTCGAGATATTTATCCGCTCCCCGCGCCACCGGAATGTTCAAACTACTGCAATAATGAAGCAAAACTTCTGAAATAAACTCCGCGTTCAGATTGAAGCGTTTCAGGCGTCCTTCCTTGGCGTCCTCGATATCCAAGAGGACTTTTACGCCGCCGCCATATTTCTGAAAAACATGCACGCCGTGCACGGCGCCCAGCGGCACCAGTTCAGTATTGCCGGGAAGGTTATGGGGGCGCAGATCGAACGCTTCAATCAACTCGCGATGAGAAAAGATGATCTTTCGCAACTCAGTCGGCATGAGTTCATTCCCCTAAATTTCTAACGCCCGTCCATCATCATCCAAAGCACCCAGGTGTGGCAAGCCGTCACACCGTCGCGGCGCCCAGAAGCCGCCGGGTTCCCCCCGGAGGGGATGCCGCGGCCGAGGCGTGACAAGACAGTGAAATTGCCTCTTGCATAGATGAAAATATATCCTATCTTGCGACCGCTCCGAACCTGGAGACTGGGCCGGTTCATGCCATTCGGCGGCATTATTTTGACAGTTTTAGAGGGGCGCCAATGGCGGTCAATCAGCCTCGAATATCAGCGCTGGACGTTGGGCATAATGATCTGGTCCCGAACGACCATTTTAAAACCCAAGATGGCGTCCGATTTGCCGGCACCCACTTACTATTGGACATGTGGGGTGCCGAGCATTTGGATGACCCGGACCGACTGCGCCGCGCCATGGAGGCTGCGATCAAGGCGGCGGATGCGACATTACTGCACATACACCTACACCATTTTTCGCCCTATGGCGGGGTTTCCGGGGTTGCAGTGTTAGCGGAAAGCCATATCAGCGTTCATACCTGGCCCGAACATGGCTTTGCCGCCTTCGACATTTTTATGTGCGGCGATGCGGAGCCGGAGCGTGCGGCCGCGACCCTGAAGGAGGCTCTGCGCCCCAGCCGGGTCGAATTGAGCGAACAACGCCGCGGCATCTTGCCGACGGTTGGTCCGATTGAGTTGCTACGATGACAAAAATTCCCGCGCCTTTTAGGCAACTACCCATCCCGCACGTTATCTGAAGCCGAGCGTTTTCTGGTGGGTGATGCAGTCCTGTGATATCTGGGACAAATTCGGATGATCGAGCCTCAAAACGCATTGCGCGGGCATGCATGAGCGCTGATTCATTGAATTTAGGCCGACGCTCTGGTATGTGGCCATAACAGACATCATATTCGCCTGGTACATTCCCGTGGGAAATGGTGGGAAAAACCCCTGCGACCCGGGGCGGTCGGGCGAATTTAATTGAATTATAATCCGCGTGTCGGGGGTCTATTTCCGTCCCCGATTGCTAATAAGACATGCGCCCGGGCGTTTGCCCAGGCGCGTGTTCCGATCAGATGGAGGCCAAGATGGCTCGCAAGAAACCCAAGGGCAAAAGTGCCGCATACATAATGTTCAACGTGACCTACCAGGATGGTACCGTGAGCTCGAACCGGCGAGTGTCTAACGACCTGCTGGATCAATCATTCGGCGACGCCATCGACGATTTGGCCCGCACCGCCATCGAGGATCAGGACAACGAAATCGCCCAGCGTTCTGGCCAACGCCGCGCCAAAATCGACTCCATTGCCCGGGTTTAAAGCTGTTTCAAATTTCGCGGCATTGGCGGCAAGAGACGAATTGCCTTGACTTTGCGGGGCTATAAGCGCTATAAGCCGCCAGCGGCACTCCCTTCAAGGTCGAATTTCGATCGCTTGCCGGTCGGACAAAGCGCCTCCTAACCCGAGGCTTTTGCCGACTAGTCCACTTGGCGCATACGTTTGGCGCATACGTGGACCGGCCACGTTTCTTTCCGACAATTCTGGGCGTTTCGATAGACGGGCCTCTGCCATGGTACGCTGCGTCGGCACTGTTGACACCGTACTACTGTTGACACCGTGCTAGAGCAATTTCCAATTAATTTGGCGTCGCTGATGCGACTTAATGTGTTTGGTTTGATTGCTCTATATAAAGAATCTGAACACATTTAGATCATATGTGCTCAGGCACCCTCGCCGCCCCGCTTTTGGGGCGTAGGGTTGCTGAAAATTGATCAAGAAAGAAAAACAATACATGACTGATTTCGCGGGCCTAAAATTGGCCCAGCCCATCCTTCGCGCCATCACGGACGAAGGTTATACGATCCCTACCCCCATCCAGATCAAGTCCATCCCGCCGCTGCTGGAGGGACGTGACCTATTGGGCGTGGCCCAGACCGGCACCGGTAAAACGGCCGCCTTTGCCCTGCCCCTGCTACACCGCCTTGCGGGAGACGCCGGTAATGCCGCCGGCAAACTACAGCCCAACAAGCCGCGCGCGCTGATCCTGGCGCCGACCCGTGAACTGGCGGGCCAGATCAACGACAGTCTGCGCAGCTATAGCCGCCATCTGGATCTGCGTACGGCGGTAATCTTTGGCGGCGTTTCCGCCCGCCCCCAAATTCAGGCGCTGACCCGTGGTATCCACGTGCTGGTCGCCACACCGGGCCGGCTCCTCGACCTGATGAACCAGGGCAAGGTGCGGCTGGACGCGGTCGAGGTTTTCATCCTGGACGAGGCTGACCGCATGCTCGATATGGGCTTTGTCCGCGACGTGAAGAAGATTGTCGCCGCCGTGCCCGCGCGCCGTCAGACGGCCCTGTTCTCGGCCACGATGCCAAGTTCGGTGCAAAGTCTGGCCAGTGGGCTGCTGAACGATCCGGTCCGGGTCGAGGCCGCGCCCGCGGCAACCACCGCCGAGAAAGTGACGCAAAAGATCTTTTTCGTGCCCAAGGAAAAAAAGCGGGCGTTGCTCAGCGAATTACTGAAAGACAAAGATATAGAACGGGTGCTTATCTTTACCCGCACCAAGCACGGCGCCAACCGCGTTGCCCGGCACCTGCAGGAAAACGGCGTCCACTCGGACGCCATCCACGGCAACAAGGCACAGAATGCCCGGCAACGGGCCCTTGATGGCTTTCGTTCCGGTAGTATCCGGGCGCTGGTGGCAACCGATATCGCCGCGCGCGGCATCGACGTCGATGGCGTGACCCACGTCATCAACTTCGAGCTGCCCAATGAACCTGAAAGCTATGTGCACCGTATCGGCCGCACGGCACGGGCCGGGGCGGCCGGCATCGCCATCTCGTTCTGCGACCATGAAGAGCGCGGCTATCTGCGCGACATCGAGAAAATCATCCGTCAGAGCGTGCCGGTGATCGAGGACCACCCCTATCATTCGGCCGAGATCGCCAACGCTCCCGACTCGGGCAAGCGCGGCCCCCAACAGACGAGGCGGCCCAGCCACGGCCGCCGTAACCCGCAACGCGGCAAGCGGACGGCGCGCATCGCGGCTTAGAGCAATTGCGAATTAATGAGAATCACAAAGCGATTCTAAGTGATTGGAAAAATTGCGCTAGAGCTCTAGAGCTATAGACCCTGTGAATCCGCCCTCGCCTGACATTGGCAGAGCGGATTTGCAGGGACGCCATCAAGTGGACCAGAATATCCCGGAACTGCTCTATCCCCGTCCCGACTGGCTAATTTGAATCTCGCTTAGCCCTTCAGCCACGCGCATGACCAAGACCATGATCATGTCGACATCGCTGCCATTGGAAGACAGCGGCAACATCAGCCGCTCGACCATCGTGTAGTCGTTCTTCTCTCTTTGCAGCCGCCGCCGATGAAAGACCGAGCAGCAATTGTCCGCGACAAATGCATGGCGGCCAATGACCTCGTCGCGTTCGGATGGCTTAAGCCCCAAGCCAACCTCCTGGCCCGTGGCATCGTCCTTGAACATCCAGACGACCTGGGTGCCCACGAGCCGGAAGACAAATCGGGGCGGCTCGGGCAAGACATTTATCAATGTCATGTTGGGAAACAACCGTGGAATATCGAGTTGATCAATATCGGCCCGCGAGGGACAAATTCGGTTGTTTTTCTTTTCCAGCCAGTATTGATAAAGCTGCAAGATGCTGGGATCACAGTCTTCTGGAAATTCGAAACCCGGACTATTCATTATTTACAACTCAAAAGAAGACGATTGCCACTAGCTATAATTGAGTATTCCTACCATATAAGCCGTCTTCTTGCTATGACGACTTCTCGGCAGCGATACTTTTGCCAGCGCAGCGCTGCGGTGGAATAAGCCGCCACCCGTTAGAGAATTTTATTCTGAAAATGCTCAGATCTTTAGAATTAGAGCAACTTTTCCAATCACTTAGAATCGCTTCGCGATTCTCATTAATTCGGAATTGCTCTACAGCAGGCCCAGGGCGCGGAGTTCGGCGGCCATTTCTGGGGGGGGGCCGTCGTGGATTTCCGGGTCCCAATGGCCGGTCTGCATGTGCGCGGGCAGGTCCGGGGCCGTGTCCTTGGCCTCCAGATAGCGCCAGCCCTGATGTGGGCGGCGGGCGTGCAGTTCCGTGCGCACCAGGGCCGGGTCCAGCACCAGGCCACAACGCTTGCCGCCCTCGTCATCGTGCAGTACATCCAGGCGCGCGATGACCTGACGCACCCGGATGAAGCCCTTGATGATCCAATAGATCGAGCCGCCATCCAGAATTTCGTCGTCACGCCGTGGCCGGTTGCGGGTGCGGTGCACATTCTCCGCCGGCGCGCCGATGGCCCGCAACTGGGCCCGGCGGGCGGCTTGGAATTGGGTCAGATGCTCAATAGATTCGACGCCAACACAAAGTTTAACGATATGTACGGTCATGGCAGCCAGCCTAGCAGGCGCCACCAAAGATAATCCAGGGGCAACAGCAGCAATACGGTAACGGCAAGTAGCCAAAGGCATAATTTATTGCCTTGGCGCATGGGCACGCCGCCCAACTGCATGGCAACGACCAAAGGCGGGGTCTGATAGGGCAGAATCACCGTTGTGTAGCCGACCACGGTCAGCATCAACATCGCCTCCACCGACAGGTCGGCGGCTTCGGCCATATGACCGGCCAGCGGCACCAGGATTGCCGGCACCCCCGGCTGCGTCGCGAACATGGCCAGAAAGCTGGATAGGCCGGCCACGGCGGCAAAGTTCCAGGCATTTTGGCCCGGCTGCAGATTAAGCAGGGGCAGGGCGGATTCCGCCAACAGATCACCAACCCCGCCATGGGCCACGATTGCGCCCAGGCCCAGCACGCCGGCAACATAGAATAATGAGCCGAACCTGACCTTTTCATCAAAGGCCTGGGGGCTGACAATGCCGACAAAGGGCAGGACGATGATGCTGGCCGCCCCCAAGGCGATCCAAGCCGGCGAAATATGATGCAGGAAATCAGTCATCCACAAGGCCAGGGCCAGCAGCAGCATCAGGGCCATCAGTCGCTCCCGCCGCGCCATGGCGGACGGCGCCTCGGTCTGTCCCGCTGCCGCCTTTGCCGCACCCTGGGGAAACAGCCAGACGATCAAGGCGCCGATAACCACCGCCTTCAAGGCGCCCAGGATCGGGAAATGCAGCATCAACCAAGTGCCGTAGAGCGGCCGGACATGATACAGGGTCTCGCTGGAACCAATGACAACCATGGCCGGCACCGTGGCCGACATGATGGCGAACCCGGGCAACATGGTGCCAAAGGAAACCGCCAGAACCATGCCGGTACGGCCATTGCTGCCTGGGCCGTAGCCAAAGCCATCGGCCATGGCCAGAATGATGGGTAACAGGATCAGCACCCGGCCCAGGGTCGAAGGCATCAAAAACGCCATCCCTACGCCCATCACCACGGTACCGGCGATGATGCCCGCATAATGGCTGCCAAAGCGCCGGCTGACCCCATGGGCCAGGCGTTCCGCCAGGCCCGTGCTGCGCACCCCGACGCCGATCACCAGACCGCCAAAGACCATCCAGAAGCCGGCCGAATGAAAGCCCGAAAAGACCACGTCCGCGGGCGCCAGGGCAAACAGCATGGCAATGGCGAAAAACAGAATGGCCGTAATGAATTCCGGCAGGGCGCCGGTGGCGAACAAGACCACCGTGGCCAGGGCCAGGGCGCCGGTCCGCGCGGTTTCCGTCGCCAGGCCGTCGATGGGTATCAAGGCCAGGGCCGCGGCGGCCAACAAGCCCGCGGCGGCGATCCAATAAGATGCTTTCACCGCGCACCCCGGCGCCAACCTGAAACAGGCTTCATTTCTTTGGGTAAGGCCATGGGCGCCTCCTTTGCATCTCGACAAACGATTTTAACTTGCTGCCGCCGTGCTACACTGCCCGCATGTCGGAAACAATAGATATCGATCCAAATAGCGCCGGTTTCTCGCCATCCCGTCTGGCCGAGGCGGTGGCCTTCGCCGAAAACCATGAAATCGGCTGGTCCCGCAACATTGACGATCAGTTGGGCGACGGCGAGTTTGAACCGCCGCCCTGGAACGAAATACTGGGCCCGACCAAGCCACGCGGCGGCCCGGCGGGCGTGATTCTGCGCCGGGGCCGGCTGGCCGCGGCCTGGGGTGATATCATGCGTACGGACATGACCTTTTCCGTGGCGAAAAGTTACCTTGCCGTCCTGGCGGGGCTGGCGGTGATGGATGGCCTGATCGGCGATGTGCACGAACGCGTGGCCGAAAGCGCCCTGGATGATCAATTCAGCTCCACCCAGAACCGGGATATTACCTGGCAGCATCTATTGCAGCAGACCTCGGAATGGGAAGGCACGTTGTGGGACAAGCCGGACCTGATTGACCGCAACCGGCAACTGGGCGCGGATGCCGACAATTCCCGCAAGGGCCAGCACCGGGATCTGAGCCGGCCCGGCGATTTCTGGGAATATAACGATGTGCGGGTCAATCGCCTGAGCCTGTCGCTGCTGCAACTGTTCCGCCGGCCCTTGGCCGAGGTGCTGGCCGAACGGATCATGAGGCCCATCGGGGCCTCCGGCGATTGGTCGTGGAACGCCTACCGCAACGCCCAGGTCAGCATCGACGGGGTCAGCATGCCATCGGTACCGGGCGGCTCCCATTGGGGCGGCGGGCTATGGATTGGCGCCCAGGATCAGGCCAAACTGGGGCAATTGATTTTACAGCGCGGCGCCTGGAACGGCCAACAATTGCTGCCGAAAAGCTGGATCGATGCCATGCTGACGCCCTGCGCCATTAATCCCGAATATGGTTATCTGTGGTGGCTGAATACGGACCGGGCCCGCCATCCGGCGGCGTCCGCCCAGGCGGCGGCGGCGGTCGGGGCGGGTGGCAATACAATCCTGGTGGACCCGGCCCACGATCTGGTGCTGGTGGCCCGCTGGCTGGCCGGCGAGGCCCTGGATCCGCTCATCGCCCAAACCATTGCCGCCATTACGGATTGATGGATTAACTAAATTCCACTGGAAGACGCGCCTATGCGTCCCGCCGCTCAAAGGCGGCGCGCATTTCGGCCATGGCCGCAAGGGCGGCGGCCCTGCGGTCCGTGGCGGCGACGATCTGCCGGCCCACCACCAGATAGTCGGCACCGGCCATGATGGCCATTTCCGGCGTTACCACCCGCTTTTGATCATCGCTGGAAACCCCGGCGGAGCGGATGCCCGGCGTCACGATCAATAGATCCTGATCCTGTAGCTGCTTGATTTCAGCGACTTCCAGGCCCGAGGCAATCACCCCATCGGCACCGGCTTCAGCGGCCTTTTTCGCCCGGTGCAGGGTCAATTCGCGAACATCGCAGGGAAAACCCAGCGCTTGGATGTCGTGGTGATCAAGACTGGTCAGCACGGTGACGGAGAGGATTTTCAGATCGGCGTCGCCACGGCCACGGACGGCGGCCCGAATTGTGGGCTCATTGCCGTGCACGGTCAGGAAACTGGCGCCCATCTTGGCAACCGAGGCCACCGCCTTTTCGATGGTCGCGTCGATATCAAACAATTTCGCGTCCAGAAAAACCTTTTTGCCCTCGGCAACCAGTTGTTCCGCCAATTGCAGCCCGTTGGCGAATTGCAGTTGCATGCCGATTTTATAGAAGCAGACCGCATCGCCAATCTCGTCGACAACGGTCCGGGCCTCGGCGACGCTTGGCACGTCCAGGGCGACAATCAGGCGCTCGGCAAGGGGCGCGGTTAGAGGCGTGGCGGCGGATGGTGGCATTTGTGTGCAATCCTATTATTTTGGTGCTTCGCCCACCTTGTAGCAACGCGCATGCGTTAGGGCCAGACCTGAACATAGGCATCGCGCCGGCGGGTCGAGACATTGCCGAATTTGGCATCGTATTCGGCCAATAATTCCTTGAAATGGTCGGAGGCCTGAAAGCGGTCAAAGGTCTCTTCGCTTTCGAACTCATAAACCGCCATGTATTGAAAATCGTCGTCACCGAGGATGGTCTTATAGCGCCGGGCGCTGACGGCGCCGGGAAAACGTAGCAACTGCGGGCAATGTTCCTTGTGATACCATTGGTTATAGGCCTCTTCCTGTTCGGCGGAAATTGTGGCCCGGACGGTGAATAAAACGATGGCCATGCTGGACTCCCTATCGGCGCCGGTTGGTATAAGTTGGCGGCGGCGGCGCTTATTCTATGATGATTTTTTCCTCTATGACGAATGACTTGATCTGGCCAATGATCAAGGCCCCGTCCGCATATAATGCCTGCGCCTCGGGCGTGGCGCTTGAACGTTCCATCGCTTCAATATCGTCGTACCAGAGCTCGGCAATGCCGTCGATTTCCATGTCCGGCGCCGGGATATCGGCGCGAACGCTCTCGCCCTGTATGTGGCTTTGCACGTAACGGCGGATACCGGGGACCACGCGCGCCAGCGGGCCATGCACCTCCAGCCAATGGCGGACGAACTCGTCATGGCTCAATTCAGGCCTGCGGGTCAGAAGCGAAATTCGTTTGATCATTGGCGTTTTCCCCTGTTGCAACTGTTGAAATTCTTGCAATTGTTGGCGTCCGCTGTTCCGGGCGCCCTCAATCGGGCCAGACCGGCGGGTGGCTGCCCAGAGGCATCGAAGGCCGGGCCCAGTGGGTGGGCGTCCCGGCCAATTGCGCCGCATGGCGAACCGCCGTCAATTGACCGAAGCCCGAGGCGCTGTCTTCCACCAGATCATGGATTTCATCCAGGCTTGGATCGGCAATGTCGAAGCCGTTGCCAATCTGCCCAAGGCTTTGTATCCAGCGTCCGGTGCGGGCGAGCGATACGCGGATGTGCCAGCTGCCGCCCTGTTCGGCCCGCCGCGCCAAAGCCGCCATCGCGGCGGCGGCCATGAAGTAGCCAGAGGCATGGTCCAGGGCCTGGCATGGCAGGGCTTTTGGTCCGTCCTGGCCGCAGGCTTCGGCCTCGGCATGATTAATGCCGCTGGCGGTCTGGATCAGCGAGTCGTAACCCCGCCGCTGGGACCAGGGGCCAAGATGGCCATAAGCGGACAGCGAGACGTAGATGATGCCGGGGCGGATTTTGGCGACCTCTTCCGGCGAAAACCCCCAGCGGTCAATGCCGCCGGGCCGATAACCCTGGACGAAAATATCCGCTTCGGCGATCAATTTCCGCAGGCTCTCCCTATTGTCCTCGGCAGCGAAATCCAGGTGGGTGGAAAGCTTGCCGCGCCCGGCATCGGTGACCAGGGCGGCGACGGATGGCAGATGCGGCGCGGTCACCCGCATGACATCGGCCCCATGGGCGGCCAGGGTGCGCCCGCAAACCGGGCCGGCGATAATCCGTGTCAGATCCAGAACCCGGACGCCTGCCAGCGGGCGTGCGGCGGCGGTTAGGGGCTGGGGCGGGGCATCGCCGATCCGCTTAATCCCGATCAGGGGTTGTTGATCCAGGGCCTGGGCCTGGGGATGCGCATCCCACTCCCCCGGCGTCCGCATCATGGTGGCGACCAGGCCCCGTTCGGCGACCGCGTCCTCGAAATCCTGCCCGGTCCATTCGCCAAGTGCGGTGGCGACCGCATCGCGCTCATAGGCCGCGCCCAACAGATCCAGAATGCCGTCCCGATGGTGGGGGAAGTTGGTATGCAGGCGGACCCAGCGGCCATCGCCGGTTTGATAGGTGCCGGCGATCTTGTCCCACAGTTCGGGCGGGGGGCCGCCGTCAATCCTGATATAGCGGTCGCTGCGAAATTCAATGGCGGCGTGGCGCATGTCCACTTTGATGCGCTGGCGCTGGCCGCTGCGCTGATACCAGACCTCGGCCGCGGCCAGGGCCGAGGCGGCAACCGCCGCCTGGGCCACTGTCCCGACCCTGAACGACGAGGGTAGAACCGGGTCCCGGCCGGTAAGTTCCAGTTCATTCAGGCCGTCCGCCGGCAGCCCGACCGAGGCGCAGATATCCTGCAGAATTTCTGCTGTTTCCATTTTCATGCATTCCTTGTCACCGCTGGCGGTAACAATAGATGGCGTTGCACGAAGACGCCAACAGGGCGATGATGCCTCCGGGGAGAGAAACCATGACAGACACCAGCCAACGGCCATCACTGTACGACAAACATCCAGGCTATGATGTGCATTTCGAGGCCTGCCAGAAGCGCCTGCGGGTGGTCTTCAATGGCGAGACCCTGGTAGATACCACGCGCGCGCAATACCTGTGCGAAAGCAATCATATTCCGGTTTACTACGTTCCCTTTGACGATGTGCGTCAGGATCTGTTGCAGGCGACCGCGCATTCGACCCACTGCCCGTTTAAGGGCGACGCCGCTTATTGGACGGTGAAGGTGGGCGACAGGACGGCGGAGAACGCGGTCTGGGGTTATCCCAACCCTTATCCGGAAACCGCCGAGCTGCTGGGTTACGTGGCCTTTTACTGGGACCGCATGGATCATTGGTATGAGGAGGACGAGGAGGTTTTCGTCCACGTCAGAGACCCCCGTGTGCGCCTGGATATCCTGGAGTCTTCCCGCCCGGTGCGCGTCACCGTGGCGGGCCAAACGGTGGCGGAAAGCAGCCGGGCCCGGATGCTGTTCGAAACCGGTCTGCCGACCCGCTATTATCTGCCGAAAGACGACGTGCGGATGGATCTGTTGCAGCCGTCCGCGCGGCACACGGGCTGTCCCTATAAGGGTACAGCGGATTATTGGCATCTGAACCTGGGCGCGGAATGTTTCGAGGATCTGGTCTGGAGCTACCCCACGCCGGTTGCCGAGGCGGCCCGCATCCAGGATTATCTGTGTTTCTTCGACGAGCGGGTCGAGGCGGTTTTCGTCGCCGGCGAGAAGATGGCGCGGCCCGTTACCAAATGGTCACCGAAATAACCCGGAACTGCGCTAGGACGGTGTACCCATGCAATTAAACGAAGAACAGCGGTTGATCCAGGATACGGCACGCCGCTTTGCCCAGACCGAAATTCTGCCCAACATCAAGCAATGGGAAAAGACCGGCGCCCCCCCTGAGCTGATGCTTAAGCTGGGCCAGGCCGGCCTGATGGGCATTTGCGTCGGCCCTGAATGGGGCGGCGCCGGTGCCGATTTCGTCTCCTACGTCGTTGCCATGGAGGAGATTTCAGCCGCCGATGGCGGTATCGCCAATCTGATGGCGGCCAACAATTCTCCGGTCATGGCCGCCCTGCGCGATCACGGCACTGAGGCGCAGAAGCAGCGGTTTTTCCCGGCGATGACCAGGGGCGAGATGATCGGGACGTTCCTGTTGACCGAACCCCACACGGGTTCTGACGCTTCGGCGATCCTGACCCGGGCCACCCGCGCCACGTCCGGGGGTGATAACTTCGTGCTGAACGGCCAGAAACAGTTCATCACGGCCGGGCGGCGGGCAGGCGTCGCCATGATCATCGCCGTCACCGACCCAGGCGCGGGCAAGCGCGGTATCTCGGCCTTCCTGACACCAACGGACAACCCCGGATACAAGGTGCTGCGGGAAGAGGCCAAGCTGGGCCACCGCACCAACGATACCTGCGCCATCGGACTGGAAGATATGGTGGTGCCGGCTTCCGATATGCTGGGCGAAGAGGGCCGGGGCCTGGGTATTGCCCTGGCCAACCTTTCCGTCGGACGCATCGGCGTGGCGGCCCAGGCGGTGGGCGGGGCGCGGGCGGCCTATGAAGCGGCCCTGGCCTATGCCCAGGAGCGTGAGGCTTTTGGCAAACCGATCTTTGAACATCAGGCGGTGGCTTTTCGTCTGGCCGATATGGCCACCCGGATCGAAGCCGGGCGTCGGATGTATCTGCACGCGGCGCAAGTTCTGGTCAGCGGTGCGGAAAGCCTGAAGGAGGCCTCCATGGCCAAGCTGTTCGCCACGGATATGGCGGAAAAGGTGGCCTCGGACGCGTTACAGATCTTTGGCGGCAATGGTTATCTGGAAGATTACCCGGTCGCCAAGATCCTCCGCGACGTGCGCGTCTACCGCATTTACGAAGGCACCAACGACATCCAGAAACTGGTTATTTCCCGCGCCCTGGCGCGCGCTTGAGCGGCGCCTCCGCGCCCTCTTGTTGCCGCACCTGCGCCGGCAGCAGAAATGTGATCGCGGAACAGATGCCAAGCATCACCGTCGAGCCCACAAGGCAGGCCGTCAAACCGCCAACCTGATAAAGCAGGCCGGACAACAGCGTGCCAATCAGCCGCCCCGTCGCATTGGCCGCGTAATAGAAACCGACGTCTTCGGCGGCCTTCCGTGAACCCGCATAGGCGAGGATCAAATAGGAGTGCAATGACGAGTTTACCGCGAACGGCACGCCGAACAGCGCCAAACCGGCAACCACCACCATGACAATATCGATCCGCAAAAACTCTTGCGATGCGGCGGTCAGTGCCAGCACGGCCGGAATGGCCGTAAGCACGATGGCCCAAAGCCGGGCCGCGATCACTTCCCGGCTTAGAGCAGTTCCGGGATATTCTGAACCATCGGCGCTGTGTCTGACCAGCGCGGGCGCCATGGCCTGGATGGCGCCATAGGCGATGGTCCAGGCGGCGAGAAAACCGCCGACCTGCCAAAAACTCCAGCCCTGGGTGTAGAGAAACACCGGCAGTCCGACCACGAACCAGACATCGCGGGCGCCAAACATGAAGACCCGCGCCGCGGCAAGCACGTTCACGCCGGCTGACTTGGCGAAAAACTCCCGCATGTTTTTCGAAGATCCGGCGCGGCCGAGCTGGCCGGGAAGCAAGACAACGGCGGCGATCAGGATGAGGCCCAGCAGGGCCGTCATCAGCCACAAAGCCGGTTGGAATCCCACCGTATCGAGCAGCAGGCCGCCGACAAAGAAGCCCAGGCCCTTCATGGCATTTTTCGAGCCGGTGAACCATGCGACCCAACGGAACAATTGGCCGTTGCCTGCCGCCGCCGTAACCTTGATGGCCGATTTCGAAGCCGTCTTGGTAAGGTCTTTCGCGATGCCGGCGATGCCTTGCGCCATGACCACCCACGCCACCGAGCCAGCGGCACTCCACATGGGATCGAGCAAGGACAACAGCAGCAGGGCAAGAACCTGTAGTCCCAGTCCCACCGTCAGCATGCGTGATATGCCAAACCGCGAGACCAGCCAACCGCCGCCCAGGTTGGCGAAGATGCCCGCCGCCTCGTAAAGCAAAAACAGCAACGCCAGCGTGAAGGGTGAGTAGCCCAGGCGAAAAAAATGCAACAGCACCAGCATCCGCAAGGCGCCATCGGTCAGGGTGAAACCCCAATATGACGCCGTGACCACCAGATAGTGCCGGGTCGGCGACATCACGCGCCGGCTTCAAGCACGATATTCGCCAGATCAACCATGCGGCAGGCATAGCCCATTTCGTTGTCGTACCAGGCGTAGACCTTTAAAAGCGTGCCATCGGTCACCATCGTGCATGGCGCATCGATGATCGCGCTGCGCGTGTCGTTGGCGTAGTCGGCGGAGACCAACGGCCGCTGTTCGATACCCAGAATGCCGGCAAGGAGGCCCTGCGCCGCGGCCTCGAACAGCGCGTTGACCTCGCCCTCCGTGGTCTCCCGTTTCAATTCGAACACGCAATCGGTCAGGCTGGCGTTCAAGACCGGCGCGCGCACCGCGTGGCCATTCAATTTGCCCTTTAGTTCGGGATAGATCAGGGCGATTGCCGTGGCGCTGCCCGTGGTTGTCGGCTGCAACGAATGCATCGCCGAGCGCGCCCGGCGAAGGTCTTTGTGCGGCGCGTCCACCACGACGTTGGTGTTGGTCGGGTCATGGATGGTGGTGATTTGACCATGACGGATGCCGATCGCCTCATGGATAACCTTGACCACCGGCGCCAGACAGTTCGTTGTACAAGAGGCTGCCGTCAAAAGGCGGTGACGGGCCGGATCATAGAGCTGGTCATTAATCCCCACGACGATATTGAGGGCCCGGTCGTCCTTGACCGGCGCGGCGACGATAACACGCTGCACACCGCGTTCGAAATAACCCTGCAACTGCTCTGGCGTCAGGAATTTTCCGGTGCATTCCAGCACTACGTCGCAGCCAAGATCACCCCACGGAACATCGCCCGGTTCGGCCTGGGCGCTGAACCCTATGCGCTGGCCGTCGATGGCGATCGCGGTGTCGTCCTCCACGGCGAAAGAGGCGCGCCAGCGGCCATGGGTGCTGTCGAATTCCAGCAGGTGCGCGGCGGTGGCGGCACCGCCCTTGATTTCGTTGACGTGCGTCACCTGCAGCCGGTTGGCTTTTCGCGGATCGCTGTCTTCGCGGAAAACCCCGCCCAACGCGGCCCGCAGCGATAACCGCCCGATCCGCCCCATGCCATTGATGCCAATTGCCATGACCCTCGGATAATAGAAATCCCGAAAGCCCGCAAGCGTGAAATAGCGCCGAAGCAGATTGCGTCGACGAGCGCTTTGCGCGGCAACCCAGTCGTTGCCACAAGGCCAGGCCATCGTCTGCGCATCCGCCCGTGGTTGAGCGGCGCGGCGGGCTGGCTTAGTATCTGATGACACGGCTGGAAAAGGAGCATGGGCGCCATGACTGTTGAATATATGAAGACCATTCGGGAGAAGTATAGCAAGCTGGGCTATGCGCCCTATGGCTGGCACGAGGCGACGGACGCGCCGCCCTGGACGCCGCTGGCCAAGCCGCTGTCGGAATGCCGCCTCGGCATGCTGTCCACCGCCGGCACCTATGTCGCCGGGCAGGTGGCTTATTTCTACAAGGACGATGCCTCGCACCGGGTCATTCCGTCGGACACGCCTGTAGAGAATTTGCGCTTTTCCCATCTGACCGAAAACTATCTGCCTGATGCCCGGCGGGACGCGAATTGCGCCTTCCCGATAGAGCCGTTGCGGGCACTGGCCGCCGAAGGCGTGATCGGCGGCGTGGCGGACAATTTTTTCTCCTGCATGGGCGCGGTCTATTCCAAGCGGCGGGTTGAGGAAGAACTGGCCCCGGCCATGTATGCCGCTTTCGCGGCGGAGGGCGTGGATATCGCCTATCTGGTACCGTTGTGACCGGTATGTCATCAGACCGTGTGTCTGATCGCACGTTACCTGGAAGAGCGCGGCATTCCGACCATGGTCATGGGGACGGCCCTGGATATCGTCAAATTCGGCTGGCCGCCACGGGCCGTGTTTATGGACTTTCCTCTGGGCCACGGCGGCGGCCCGGCCTTTAATCCAGCGCAGCAACTGGCCATCGCGCGGCAGGCCATGGCGGCATTCGAGAGCATCCAAAGCCCTGGCGAGATCGTTGCCCTGTCCGAAACCTGGCCCGAGGGCGATGCCTGGAAAGCCGCCGCCGCGGACCAATCCGCCGACGATGTGCGCCAGCCCCGCGACACCACCGTGCGCTACCAGCGGGAAGAAGACCGCCGGCTGGCTGAAGCGGCGGCGGGCGGCTAAGCGGGGATTTTGCCCGCACCAGAAAGCGACGCGGCGGCTGGGGCGGCGGCCGGCACGGGCCCCCACCCCAGGATTACACCCCGCGTTCTGATCCGCGACAGGGATTTCCGCCGCATCTGGCTGGCAGGCGGCCTGGGCTGGATGATGCGCTGGCTGGAAATGCTGGCCGTCGGCATCTTCACATTCGAGGTTACGGGTTCGGCCTTGATGGTCGCCCTGGTCACCATGGCACGGTCGCTGCCGATGTTGTTGTTCAGCGCCTTTACCGGCGCCATCGCCGATCGTTTCGACCGGCGTCTGATGCTGTTGTGCGGCCTGGGCATGCTGGCCGTGATCTCGAGCGTTTTGGCCTTTCTGGCCCTGACCGGGCGGATCGAATTATGGCACGTGGCCCTGGGCGCTTTTGCCTCCGGTCTATACGGCACGCTGGAATTTCCGGTTCGGCGCACCATGCTGGGCATTATCGCCGGCAACAAGGCCGGCACGGGGGGCGCCGGCGTCGCCATGACCCTGGACAGCGCCACCAACCATTGCATGCGCCTGGTGGGTCCCATCCTGGGCGGTCTGGTTTTGCAGTCCTTTGGCCTGCCGGGGGTCTATGTTCTGGGCACTATTTTGTTCACCCTGGGTTTTTGGTTTGTCTGGGGCGCCCGCTATGAGTTCACGGCGCGCACCGGCACCGCGCCGCGGATATTGGCACAGATTGTCGAGGGACTGCGCTATATCCGCTCCAACCAACGGGTAATGGGGACGCTGTTTATTACCATGGTGGTCAACCTTTTCGGCTTTCCCTACGGCGCCATGGTGCCGGTGATCGGCGCGCAGTTTTTGGGCCAAGAAGCGGTCGCCACGGGCCTGTTGCTGTCGGCTGATGCCACGGGGGCATTGCTGGGCGCCGTGATGATCGCCAATTTTGCCCGGCCCCGTCATTTCACGCGGATTTATTTCTATGGCTCCATCATCTTTCTGTGCGGCATTTTGGCCTTTTCCCTGTCGCGGTGGTATCCCATGTCTCTGGGCTTTTTGTTTCTGGCCGGCCTGGGCGTTTCCGGCTTTGCCGCCATGCAAAGCACCATCGTCTTCACCGCCGCCCCGCCGGAAATGCGCAGCCGGCTGATGGGTGTGCTGGCGGTCTGCATCGGGGTCAACCCATTGGGTGTCCTGCAATTGGGTCTGTTGGCTGATCGCTTCGGCGGCGCCACGGCGGTCAGCATCATGGCCTGCGAGGGGTTGACCGCACTGGTTCTGGCCGGCCTGATCTGGCCGCACTTGCGCCGCCGATAGCGCCAAAACCGCAGGCGCCGATGGTATCGATTTGTGCTCTCGGCCCAGGCCATTTATATTGCCGTAACTGTATGCCGCCCCGTCGCGGCGCTGGAGAGCCAACCTGAATGACGATTGTAAATGAGGCTGCGGCCCAAGACGCTGCGCGGGTCGATCTGTCGCCAAGAGTATCCGACGAAATCAAATACACTACCTGCTACATGTGCGCCTGCCGCTGCGGCATCAAGGTGCATCTGCGCGATGGCGAATTGCGCTATATCGAGGGCAACCGCAACCATCCGGTCAATCGCGGCGTGCTCTGCGCCAAGGGCTCGGCCGGGATCATGCAGCATCATTCGCC
This sequence comes from Alphaproteobacteria bacterium, assembly GCA_016776605.1. Lineage (GTDB taxonomy): Bacteria > Pseudomonadota > Alphaproteobacteria. The sequence continues at coordinate 277,120 of JADHTB010000003.1, forward strand.
GGCGCGGTTGTCACAGCCCCTGTTGCGGGTGGGCGAACGGGGCAGCGGTGAATTCCGCGCCATTGGCTGGGACGAGGCGATGGCGCTGGCCACATCCTGGTTGGACCCGATCCGCAAGCAGGACCCGCGCAAACTGGCCTTTTTCACCGGCCGGGATCAAAGCCAGGCATTGACGGGTTGGTGGGCCAGCCAGTTCGGCACGCCAAATCACGCGGCCCACGGCGGTTTTTGCTCGGTCAATATGGCGGCGGCGGGATTATATTCCATCGGCGGCTCGTTCTGGGAGTTTGGCGAGCCCGACTGGGACCATTGCCGCTATTTCATGATGTTCGGGGTAGCGGAAGACCACGATTCCAATCCTATCAAGACCGGCCTGGCGAACCTGAAGGGACGCGGCGCGAAATACGTCGCCGTCAACCCGGTGCGCACGGGCTATGCCGCTATCGCCGATGAATGGCTGGCCGTTACGCCGGGCAGTGATGGTCTGCTTGTCCTGGCTCTGGTGCATGAATTGCTGCGCGGCGGCAAGGTCGATCTGGATTATCTGGCCCGCTACACCAACGCGCCCTGGCTGGTGATCGAAGCTCCAGGCGCCGATGATGACGGCTTGTTCGCCCGCGATGAGGACGGCCAGCCTTTGTGTTGGGATAGCGCCCAAAACGCCGCCGTCAGCGCAATGGATACGGGCATTTCCCCCAGCCTGAAAGACCGCGTCACCCTGCCCGATGGCCGCAAGGCGGTGCCGGTGTTCCATCTGTTGGCGGAGCGTTATCTGGATGCGCAATACGGCCCCGACGCGGTGGCCGACCAGACCGGCATTTCGGCGGATGATATTCGCCGGATCGCCGGCGAAATGGCCCATGCCGCCTTCGCCGAGGAAGTGGTGCTGGACGTGCCCTGGACCGATTGGACCGGGCGCCGGCACGAACAGATGATCGGCCGCCCCGTGGCCATTCATGCCATGCGCGGCATTTCGGCCCACGCCAACGGTTTTCAGACCTGCCGCGCCCTGCATCTGTTGCAAATGCTGTTGGGCAGCATTGATGTGCCGGGGGGCTTTCGCTATAAACCGCCCTTTCCCAAACCTGCGCCGCCTGGCCTGAAGCCCGCCGGCAAGCCAGGCGATGTGGTGCCGGGTCAGCCCCTGGGCGGGCCACCCCTGGGCTTTCCCCAAGGGCCGGATGATCTGTTGGTGGAAGCCGATGGCACCCCCTGCCGTATCGATCATGCATTTTCCTGGGACGCGCCCATGTCGGCCCACGGCATGATGCATACGGTGATCGCCAACGCCTGGCGCGGCGATCCCTATCCCATCGATACTTTGTTCATGTACATGGCCAACATGGCCTGGAATTCGTCCATGAACACCACAGATGTCATGACCATGCTGACGGACAAGGACCCCGACAGCGGTGAATACAAGATCCCGCATATCATCTATTCCGACGCCTATTATTCCGAGACCGTGGCTTATGCGGATCTGATCCTGCCCGACACCACTTATTTGGAGCGCTGGGACTGTGTCTCCATGCTGGACCGCCCGATCTCCAACGCTGATGGGCCCGCGGACGCAATCCGCCAGCCGGTCCTGACCCCCGACCGCGACGTTCGCCCGTTTCAGGATGTGCTGTTGGACCTGGGCGTACGCCTGGGCCTGCCCGGATTGCTGGACGAGGCCGGCGCGGCCCGCTATCCCGGCGGCTATCCGGACTATCTGGCCAATCACGAACGCAGCCCCGGCGTTGGTTCGCTGGCGGGCTGGCGCGGCATCGACGGCGACAGTCATGGCAAGGGCGCGGCCAATCCGAACCAGCTTGACCGTTATGTGGAAAATGAATGTTTCTGGCGCGATGAACTGGCCCCCGGTCAGCGCTATTTCAAACATGCCAACAAGGATTATCTGGAATATGCCGTAAAGATGGGTTTCATCGGCGCGGCGCAACCGGTGGTCTTGCAATTATATACCGAGTCGCTGCAACGCTTTCGCCTGGCCGCGCGCGGCGTGGGCGACCAGCAACCGCCCGAGGGACACCGCAAGCGGATCGAGAGGTTTTTCGATCCCCTGCCCATCTGGTATCCACCCAGCGCCGTGGACGGCGCAGTGGCGGAGGATTATCCCCTGCACGCGATTAGCCAGCGGCCGGCGGCCATGTATCATTCCTGGGGCTCGCAGAATGCTTGGTTGCGGCAGATCCATACGGCCAATCGCCTGTATATTTCCGAGGCTGTGGCCCGCGAAAAGGGTATCGAGGACGACGGCTGGGCCTATCTCGAAAGCCGCCATGGCCGCATCAAGGCCCAGGTGCGGATCATGGCCGGGGTCAACGAGCACACGGTCTGGACCTGGAACGCCATCGGCAAGCGCTCCGGCGCCTGGAACCTGGCGGCGGATGCACCGGAGTCCGAAAAGGGATTTCTGTTGAACCATCTGATCGAGGATCTGTTGCCCCCCGACCAAAATGGCGAACGAATGCCCAACGCCGATCCCATCACCGGCCAGGCCGCCTGGTTCGATTTGCGGGTCCGTATATCAAAGGCGCCGGCGGGTGCGGAAGCGTCAGAGCCCGCCTTTACGGCCTTGCCGTTGCCGCCCGGTGTGGCAGCCCGGCCGGACATGCTGCGCTATGGCGCCAAATCCAGGAACACGAAGCCCGGGGGCGGCAAATCATGACCTCGTTACCGAAGCAAGCGCCGGCAAAACGCCTTGGTCTGGTGATCGACCTGGATACCTGTGTCGGCTGTCATGCCTGCGCGGTGAATTGCAAGGAATGGAACACCACCGGTTATCACGCGCCCCTGCCCGATAGCGATCCCTATGGCAAGGATGTGGACGGAGTCTGGTTAAACCGCGTGCATGGCTATGAAACCGGCCCGGCGGCGGGACTGGATTCAGGAAAAGCGGGGCGAACGGTCTATTTCCCCCGCTCCTGCCTGCATTGCGAAGAGGCGCCCTGTGTCACCGTCTGCCCGACCGGGGCATCCTATAAACGCACGGAAGATGGCATCGTCCTGGTCGAGGAAGACAAATGCATCGGTTGCAAGCTGTGTTCCTGGGCCTGTCCCTATGGCGCCCGGGAATTCGATACGGACGGCGGCGTGATGAAAAAATGCACCCTGTGCATCGACCGCATCTATAACGAAAATCTGGAAGAGGTTGAGCGGCAGCCGGCCTGTGTCAACGCCTGTCCGGCTAAGGCCCGGCATTTCGGCGATTTCAACGATCCGGATTCAAATGTTTCCACGCTGACCGCCGCCCGTGGCGGGGTCGAGCTGCTGCCGGAAATGGGCCTGAAGCCGACGAACCGTTATCTGCCGCCCCGGCCCAGCGCCACCGTGGGCGATGGCGCCAGCCTGCAGGATGCCCCCGCCGCCGGCGGCTTCCTGGGCTGGATCGATCAAGTATTGTCGCGTTAGTTGTGGCGTAAAGCGTAGAGATTAGAGCATGCAACCAGCCTATTCCGTTATTTTCCTGACCACCGCCACCGGCGCCGGCTACGGCCTGTTGGCCCTGTTGGGTGTGCTGCGCGCCATGGGCAGCCTGCCTGATGAACGCGCCTTTGGCCTGTTCGCCCTGGGCCTGGCGCTGACCCTGATCACAGCCGGGCTGTTGGCCTCGGCGGCCCATCTGGGCCGGCCGGAGCGGGCCTGGCGGGCCTTCAGCCAATGGCGTTCATCCTGGCTGTCCCGGGAAGGGGTTTTGGCCATGGCCGGTTATGGCCCGGCAGCGCTGTTCGCCTTTGCCTGGCTGGTCCTACAACGCAACGACGGCCTTTGGCCCCTGGCCGGCCTGGCGGCGGCGGTATTGTCCGTCGCCACTGTCTACAGCACGGCGATGATTTATCGCTCCCTGGCCGCTATTCCCCGTTGGCATCACCCCCTGGTGGCGCCGGTTTATCTGATACTGGCGCTGTCTACCGGCGCCCTGTGGCTGAACGCCGTGCTGGCGCCATTCGCCAGTAACAATGGTGGCCATGCCCTGTTGCAGGCCATCTGCTTTGCCGCCGTGGCCGCCGCCTGGTTGTTAAAAATCGCCTATTGGCGGGCGATTGACGGCGCCACGGGCGAGAGCAGCACCGCCACGGCGACGGGACTGAGCGGCCTGGGTTCGGTCCGCCCCCTGGACCCGCCGCACGTGCAGGACAATTACCTGCTGAAGGAAATGGGTTTCGCCATCGCCCGCAAGCACGCCGCCAAGCTGCACCGCCTGACCCATTTGCTGGCCTTCCTGGTGCCCCTGATCCTGATCGTCATCCAGGCGACCGCCCCCGGCCCGCTAAGTATGGCGGCAGCGGCCCTGGCGGCGGTGTCCGTCAGCTTCGGCGTCGTCGTCGAACGCTGGCTATTCTTCGCCGAAGCCCAGCACAAGGTGATGCTGTACTACGGCGCGGAGAACATATAAGGCATCTCAAACTTGCGTTAGCGCGTGGCTTTGCGCATCGGGTCGGGCCGGGATGATCCGTGCCGACGGTGTCTTGCCATCGGGCTGTTCTTTCAGGAACCCAATGAGCCCATTGCAGATTTGCGTGTTGGCAAGGATGCGCGTGTGCCCGAGGCGATCAGAGAAAATAGACCTGGCACCCGGCCAGGCCGCCGCAACCTCTTCGGCTTGGGAGAATGGAACTTGCGGATCGTTTCGGTCGTGGATTATCAGCACCGGTTCGGTCCTTTGCGCCGCGAGGCGGCGGGCATCCAATTGCAACGCCGGGACGCCGACGGTTTTGTCAATTTTCCTCAGGAATGCCTCCGTGGCCGACGCGCCGAAACCGACGTTGCGACAGACCGCGCGAAGCATGAACTCCAATGACGCCGGCATGGAAACAAGCGCGACCCGCTGCATACTGGTGCCATGGCAGAGCGCGAGAACCGTGCCGACCGCACCCATGGAATGTCCGATGATTGCGAAAAAAGGCCCTAAAGCTTCAGCGGTGGCATGGATTGCCTCGCCGAACTTTACCGGATTTGAATTTTGCCCATCTGATAGTCCATGCCCGGGAGGATCGAGCGAAATGACTTCAAAGCCAGCATCCACGAGCAGAGGGACCAGGATCGCGAATTGACTGAAGCGCCCTTCCCAACCATGCACCAGCATCACCTTGGGACCCTTGCCCCAACGGCGGAGCCCCATGCCGAAAGTCGTCACAAGAACTTCGTCGGCTTCGGGGATTCCCATTTCCCAGTCCTTCGGTTTTGCGTTCCGTACGCGAAAGAATTGGCCGGCCAGCCAATTCGCCGCCGCCAAAGGAGTGGTACGCGACCACAAACCAATTCCGGTACGTATGAACCAACCCTGCATATTTCTGTCCTTTCAGCTGCTGGCTGATTTTCGTTCTCCGCAAGCTTGTGGAGGCTTCGGACTGGCGAATAAACAAAAATCACGGAAAATATAATAATTATGATCGTAATCAATACTCTTTTTGATTATGATTGCAATCATTAATTTCTCGGCAGCGAAAAGGACGGCGAATAATGAAAGTCTCAAGGAAACAGGCAGCGGAAAATCGCGCGGCAATCGTCGATGCCGCAGAGCGTTTGTTTCGGGAACGTGGTTTCGAGGGCGTTAGCATTCCAGAAATCACAAAGGCGGCCGGTTTAACCCATGGCGGATTCTACAAGAGTTTTGGCTCAAAAAATGCCCTGGCCGCCGAGGCCTGTGAGAAATCGTTTGAGCATGCGAATGAATGGCTTGCATCGGCCAAATCCGCCAGTGGCGGTCGGGGTGGGGGTCTGGCGGAATATTTTACCAATTATCTCTCCACCCGGCATCGGGACGACAGTCGTGGTGGCTGCCCGATGGCTGCTTTTGCAACAGACGTCCACCGGCAATGCGACGGTGTTCAGGAAACATTTTCACTGGGCGTGGATAGGTATCTGGCCAACCTGGAGGATAACCTTTCAAGTCAGTCCGATGTATCGACGCCGGTCCAGGAGGAAGCGATCGCGGCGTTGACGATGATCGTCGGGGCAATGGCCCTCTCGAGAGCAACCAAAGGCTCCAATAAGCGCCTGTCTGATAGGATACTGCGCCAAACCAAGCTTAACTTGGAAAAGCTAAACTGCGGCGCGGTTAGCGCCAGGGGCTGAAATCGGGCGGGCGTTTTTCCAGAAAGGCGGCGGCGCCTTCCTGCTGCTCGCCGGATTTGTGATAGCCCGGCACCACCCGGTCCACGATATCGGCCATTCTGTCGCCCATGATCGGTTCCATATGAATGCGGAAGCTGGCCTTTAGCACTTTCAGGCACGAGGGGCTCAAGGCGAGGAGTTGCTGGCACCAATCGGCGACCTCGTCATCCAGTTTCTCCATCGGCACGACGGCGTTGACCAGACCCCAATCCAGCATCTGTTGGGCGGTGTATTGGCGGGTCAGCATCCACATCTCACGGGCCCGCTTGTGGCCCAGAATGTTGGCCGAATGCGAGACCGGATAACCGCTGGCCGGCGAGCCGACGCGGGGCCCGGTCTGGCCAAAGCGGGCATGCTCGGCGGCAATGGTGAAGTCACATAGATAGGCCAGGTGATTGCCGCCGCCGATGGCATAGCCCGGCACCCGGGCGATGACCGGTTTGGGGCAATCGACAATGTAACGCCCCAGCCGCCATTCGGTGTCCTCGAGACCGCCATCCGCCTCCCAGTTGACATCACCGCCGGCGCTGAAGGAACGCTCCCCGGCGCCGGTCAGCACCACGACGCCGATATTTCGGTCGTCATAGGTGCGCAGCACGGCGTCCTCCAATTCGAGAATGGTATCGCCGGTAAAAGAGTTTAGCGCCTTTGGCCGATTGATGGTGATCGTGCAGACGTAATCCTTGATCTCGAACAGGATGTCTTTGTAGTCGCCGCTCATAGTGTGTTTCCTCCGTTATGATTCGCCTGAATTCTCGATTGACTTAGAACAAGCCGGTGATCTGGCCGTTTTCGTCCAGGCCGATGGTTTCCGCCGCCGGGCGCGAGGGCAGGCCGGGCATGGTCATGATATCGCCACAGACCACGACCAGGAATTCGGCGCCCGCCGCCAGACGGATTTCACGGATCGAAATTGCGTGGCCCGAGGGCGCGCCCTTGCGGTTCGGATCGGTGGAAAAGCTGTATTGGGTCTTGGCCACGCAGATCGGCAGATGGCCGTAACCTTGCTCCTGCAATTGTTGGAAACGTTCGCTGACCACGCGGTCGGCGCTGATATCATCGGCGCCATAGATGCGCTGGGCCACGGTGCGCATTTTCTCCCACAACGGCATCTTGTCTTCATAGAGCGTCTTGAAATCCGAGGTGCCCGATTGCGCCAGCGCCGCCACTTTGTGGGCCAGACTTTCCGCACCTGCGCCGCCATCCGCCCAATGGCTGCAAACATGAGCTTCGACGCCGAAACCCTTGCAATATTCGCCGATCGCTGCCATTTCTCTTTTTGTATCGGCATCAAAACGATTGATCGCAACCACCGCTTGGACGCCAAACTGGGCCAGGTTTTCCAGATGCCGGCCCAGATTTTCCAATCCCCGTTGCAAGGCGGCGACGTCCTCCTTGCCCAGATCGCCCCGGGCCACCCCGCCATGCATCTTCAATGCCCGGACCGTGGCCACCAGCACCACCGCATCGGGGCGCAGGTCGGCTTTGCGGCATTTGATATTGAAGAACTTCTCCGCCCCCAGGTCAGCGCCGAAGCCGGCTTCGGTCACGACAAAGTCGGCCATTTTCAAAGCTGCCTTGGTGGCGACGACGGAATTGCAGCCATGGGCGATGTTGGCGAAGGGGCCGCCATGAATGAAGGCCGGATTGTTTTCCAGGGTTTGCGCCAGATTGGGCTGGATCGCATCTTTCAACAACGCCGCCATGGCGCCGTCGGCGCTTAGCTCCCGCGCCGTGACCACTTCGCGGGCACCATTTTGCGCTACCACCATGTTGCCCAGGCGGCGGTGCAGATCGTCGCTGTCCGAGGCCAGACAGAACACCGCCATCACTTCCGAGGCCACGGTAATGTCAAAGCCGTCCTGGCGTGGAAAACCATTCGCCACGCCGCCCAGATTGGCGACGATGGAACGCAATGCCCGGTCGTTCATATCGACCACCCGGCGCCAGGATATCCGCCGGGCATCGATGCCCAGTTTGTTGCCCCAATAAATATGGTTGTCCAGCATGGCCGCCAGCAGGTTGTTGGCCGCACCGATGGCGTGAAAATCGCCGGTGAAATGCAGATTGATATCTTCCATCGGCACAACCTGGGCGTAACCGCCGCCCGCCGCCCCGCCCTTGGTGCCAAAACACGGGCCCAGGCTGGGTTCCCGCAGACATATCGCGGTCCGCTTGCCGATCCGGTTCATGGCATCGCCCAGGCCGACGGTGGTCGTCGTCTTGCCCTCGCCGGCTGGTGTCGGCGTGATGGCGGTAACCAGGATCAGCTTGCCGCTGGGCCGATCCCCCAGAGAGGCCAGATAGCCCAGGTCCACCTTGGCCTTGTCAGGGCCATAGCGGTACAGATGCTGGGCAGGGATGTTCAGTTTTTCGCCAATCTGCTCGATGGGCAGGGCGCTGGCCTGACGGGCGATTTCAATATCTGGCTGCATGTTCTTGGGTTCCCTTGTTAGATCTTTTGCAGGCCACACCATTCGGCGATGAACAACGCCATGGCCTGGGTATTTTGCCGTACGGATTCCAAATTGACGCGTTCGTCAAAACCATGGATCGCATCGGACAAAGGGCCGTAGACCAGGCCCGGAATATCCGCATACAGACCAAAAAAGCGCGCGTCCGTAGTCGCCGTGGTGGCATGCGCTTCTAATGGTTTGCCATAGGCCTCCTGGTGGGCCCAGCCCAGGGCCGCCTCGGCCTCATCGGCGTCTTGCAAGACGTAGCCTTCGGCCAGAAAGCCGTTATAGGTAATTTGCGGCGGCGCGTTGCGCAGAAAGGCGTCCTGCGAGGCAGCCTGACGGATACAGTCTTCCAGTTCCGCCTTGCGGGTCCCCAGATCGTCGCCGGGATAGATCGCCACGCGAAGATCAAAGACGCACCAGGACGGTACGGACGAGGCCCAATCGCCGCCCTCTATTTTGCCAACGTTAAAGTTGATCGGGTGATCATGGTCGGCGTAATGGGGTTGATCGACCCGTTCGGCGTTCCACTTTTTCTCCAGCTCCTTCAGACCCTGGATCAAAACGAAAGCCGCATCGATGGCGTTCGAGCCGGTGCCCGCATAGGCGACATGAACGGGGATGCCCTGAACCTTGATTTGTAGCCAGATCACGCCGATTTGGGCCCGCACCAAACTGTCACCCATGGGCTCCGGGATCAACGCCGCCTCGGCCCGATAGCCCCGCGCCAGACAGGCCAGGGCGCCGTTGCCGGTGCATTCCTCCTCCACCACGGATTGTAGGAAGACATCCGCCGCCGGCCGCAGGCCCAGGTTTTGCAGCGACCGCAAAGCGTACATGGCGCCCACCAGGCCGGCCTTCATATCGCCGGCGCCGCGGCCATACATCCAGCCGCCATCGATGCGCGGCTGATAGGGCGGCGATGTCCACATCTCGTGCGGTCCCTCGGGCACCACATCAATATGGCCGTTCAGGATCAGCGAGCGGCCCTTGGGGTTTTCGGCGCGGTGGCCGCCAACCACGTTGAAGGCGTTGTCATAGTCCGTATAGACTGGCGAGAAACCCGGCAGATGGCTGATCTGATCCACATCGATTTGCCAGCGATCAACCGCCAGACCCTGTTCGCGCATGGCCACGGCCATGAAGTCCTGGGCGGTATGTTCCCGGCCCCGGCGCGAGGGGAATTTGACCAGTTCGGCGGTAAAGTCCACCTGTTCCTCGAAGCCGGCGTCGACCGCGTCCTTGATCTGTCCGGCAATGGCATTTTCCAGCATGGTTTTCCTCCCGCACCAAGAGCGCATTCGAAGAAAATGCGCTCAAACTCTCAAAAATAGAGCAATCGAACCAATCACCTAGAGCAATTCCGAATTAATGAGAATCGCGAAAGCGACCCCAATTAATTGAAAATTGCTCCAGCACAGACGCCAGAATAGGATCATTAGGTGAAGGTAACCAGCCCGAAAGGCCGGAAGGTGGGGTCAGCGCTTTCGACTTGGCATAATGCGCCGGCCGCCTATTCCGCCACCGGCCGCAAATCTTCCGCCGTATCAAGCATGTCATCAATCTCGACGATCCGGTGGCTGCCCCGCGCCAGGTAGGTGTAGACCACGGGGATGACGAAAAGGGTGAAAAGAGTGCCGACCAAGAGGCCGCCGACGATAACCCAGCCGATGTCCTGACGGCTTTCGGCGCCGGCACCGGTTGCGGTGGCCAGAGGCAGCGCCCCCAAAACCATGGCGCCAGTGGTCATCAGGATCGGCCGCAGCCGCAGCATCGCCGATTCCAGTACCGCCTCGTGCGCGCTCTTGCCGCGTCGGCGGATCTGATTGGCGAACTCCACGATCAGGATGCCATGTTTGGTGATCAGGCCGATCAGGGTAACCAGTCCGACCTGGCTGTATATGTTCAGTGTGCCGCCGCTAAAGCTGAGCGCCGCCAGGGCGCCGGCAATCGACAACGGCACGGTCAGCATGATGATGAAGGGATCAACGAAGCTTTCGAACTGCGCCGACAGCACAAGGTAGATAAAAAGCAGCGCCAGCAGGAAGGTAATGTAGATGTCGGCGCTGGTTTTCTTGAACTCGCGCGAGGGGCCGGAATAGTCGATCTGCGCGGTCTGGGGAATAACGCTTCGCGCCGTTTCCTCGAGGAATCTCAGGCCCTCCTCCAGGCTGTAGCCCGGCGTCAGGCTGGCCGAAATCTTGGCCGCGCGCAGCTGATTAAAATGATTGAGTTCCTTGGGCGTTACCGTCTCGGTGATCGAGATCAGGTTCGAGAGCTGCACCATCTCGCCGGTCGCCGTGCGCACAAAGATGCGGCGCAGGGCGTCCGGGTTGGTGCGGTCGACATCGGCAATCTGGACGATGACGTCGTATTGCTCGCCGTCCCGTTTGAAGCGCGTCACCTCGCGGCCGCCCAGCAATGTCTCCAATGTACGCCCCGCTGCCGCCAGATCGATATTCATGGTCTCGACTTTGTCGCGGTTAATCTGAACCTTGAGCTGTGGCGTGTTTAGCCGCAGGTTGGTATTCAGGTTGCTCAAACCCTCATTCGCTTCGGCCTTTTCAACAATAGCCTCGACCCAATGAGAAAGCGTCTCGTAAGACTGCACCGTCTGGATCACCAGTTCGATTGGCTTGGCGCTGCGTGACTGCCCCAAGGGCGGCGGCAGTATGGCAAAGGCCTTGAGGCCGGGGTTGGCGCCAACCTTCGGGCGGAGTTCGTTGGCGATCTCGGCCGCCGAGCGCTTTCGCTCCCGCCAGTTCTTTAAATTCAGAAAGGTGATGCCCTGCGAGACCACCGGATAGCCGGCGACCACGAAAAAGTGCGCGACCTCGGGCACCGCCTCGACGATCGGCTCGAAGCGGGCCGCATATTTGTCGGTATAATCGATCGTGGCACCCTCCGGCGCCTGGAAGAACAGCCGGATCAGGCCCTGGTCCTCATAGGGCGCCAGCTCCGACTTCAGGCTGGTGAACAGTGGATAGCTGGCGCCGGCAACGACGAGACCGACGAGGAGCACCAGTGGCCGAACCCGAAGCGCCAAGCCGAGGCACCGGCGATAACCGCGGGTCAAGCCGTTGAGGAAATTCTCAATGATGCGGTAGAAAAAATTCTGCGTCTCCGCGTCGTGATGGCGCAGGAAGCGTGAGCACATCATTGGAGACAGGGTCAGCGCGACAAAGCCCGAGACCAGCACGGCGCCGGCCAGGGTCCAGGCGAACTCGGTAAAGAGCTTGCCGGTGGTTCCGCTCATGAACCCAACCGGCACGTAGACCGCAACCAGCGTCAAAGTCATCGCGACGATGGCGAAGCCGATCTCGCGGCTACCCCGCAGCGCCGCGCGGATCGGCGATAGCCCGGCCTCGATGTGGCGGTGAATATTTTCCAGCATGACAATGGAATCGTCGACCACCAACCCGATGGCCAGCACCATCGAAAGCAGGGTCAGCGTATTGATTGAGAAGCCGAAGAGATACATGACGACGCAGGCGCCGATCAACGAGACCGGGATGGTGACGATCGGCACCAGCACGGCGCGGAAAGAGCGCAGGAAAAAGAAAATCATCAGAACGACCAGCACCACCGCCTCGATGATGGTCTGGTAAACGTTGTCGATCGAGGCGTTGATGAAGACCGTGGTATCGTAGGCGACACGCACCTGCATACCCTTGGGCAGGCTGGCACTGATCTTCGGCACGGCAGCGTGCACCGCCTTCGAGACGTCCAACGGATTGGCCGTCGCCTGCTTGATAATTCCAAGGGCGATCGCCGTATCGCCGCCGTAGCGCACGGTGCGGCGTTCGTCCTGTGCCCCAATGCGGGCATGGCCGACATCGGCAAGCCGCACCAGAAAGCCCTCCACCCGCTTAACCACCATATTATTGAAGTCTTCCGGCGTCTTGAGATCGGTCTCATACAATACCGAAAACTCGCGATCCGTACTCTCGATGCGCCCGGCCGGAATATCGGCGTTCTGCCGACGCAAAGCCTCGATTACATCCTGCGGCGTCAATTTGTATGCCGCCAACCGGTCCGGGTTGAGCGAGATCCGCATCGAGTAACGCCGCTCGCCGAAGATCCGCGCCTGGGCCACGCCGGGCAGCACTTGTAAGCTGTCCCTGACATAGCGATCGGCATAGTCAGTGATTTCCGACGGCGTGTGGCGATCACTGGTGAAGGCCAGGTACATGATGGCCTGAGCATCGGCCTCGGCCTTGCGGATCACCGGCTCCTCAATCTCGTTCGGCAGCTTGCCACGCACCCGCCCGACGCGATCGCGGACATCCGCGGCGGCGCCGTCGGGCTCGCGGCCCAGCACGAAGGTAACCGTAATCTGACTGCTCTCGGGCCGGGTGACCGAGGTGATGAAATCGATGCCCTCGATCCCGGCCAGCGAGTCTTCCAGCACCTTGGTCACTTGCGATTCAACAATCTGGGCGTCGGCGCCGCGGTAAGTCGTCGCAACCGTGACCACGGCGGCGTCGATATTTGGATACTCGCGGATGGCGAGCCGCTGGTAGGCGACGATGCCGAGCAGAACCAACACCAGGCTCAATACTGTCGCGAAGACCGGCCGGCTGATGCAGATGTCGGAGAGCCGCATGCTGTCGACCCGCCTATTGCTTCCCAGGACCGGGGGCGGCGTAATCAACCACCTTGACTCGGTAACCCGGCCGCAATTTGATTTGCCCCGCCGTGATCACCGTATCGCCTTTGCTCAAGCCGGCCACCACCTCGACCCGCCCGGTCTGGCGCAGACCCAGGCTGACCTTGGTCAGCACTGCCTTGTCGTCCTGGATGCGGTAGACGAACTGACCATCGCCGCGCTGCATGATCGCCGATTCCGGCACCACCAGAGCGTCGTTGCGCTGGTCGACCAGCAGCAAGATGCGGGTGAACATGCCGGGGCGAAGCCGCCGCTCTGGGTTCGCCACCTTGGCCTTGACCGCTATGCTGCGGCCGTTGATATCGATCACTGGCGAGATCGCGTAGATTTGTCCCTCGAAGATTTCGCCTGGCAGCGCATCCGGCTCCGCGCTGATGGTGCCACCATTGCGAATGATGCGGTAGTAACGCTCGGGCAGGCGGAACTCGACCTTGAGCGGATCCAGGCTGACCAGCGTAACCAGGCCGTTCTTCGCCTCGACGAACTCGCCCAGACTAACCTGGCGCAGGCCGATGGTTCCGGCAAAGGGGGCGACGATCCGCATCTTTTGCAGCCGCGCCTTGTTCACCTCCACGTTGGCCTCGTCGATACGCTTCTCGGACAAGGCCCGGTCCAGGATTTCACCGCTGCTGTGGCCCTTCTGGTTCATTTTCACGGCGCGGTCATAGTTGTGCCGGCTTAGGTTCAGCCGCGCCTCGGCTTGCCGCAGTTGCGCCTGATAGATCGTGGCATCAAGCCGGAACAGTAGTTGGCCGCGCGTCACCGGCTGGCCTTCCTGGAAGGAGATCTCGATAATGCGGCCGTCCACTTCCGGACGGATGGTTATGGCCTCGTTGGCGACGAAATCGCCAATCGAGAGCACCGACTCCACCAGGGATTCTGATGCCAAAGTCACGGCTTCGACGGCGACGATCCTGGCCTTGGATTGCGCCTGCGCCCGCCCCGCGCCCGGCCCGGCCGCGGCAAGGACGAGAATGGCGGCAAATACCGCCGCAGTAATCGTACAAGAGATAAAACACCGTCCGGGCAACGCAACGAACCTTCCTTAAACCGGGCTTCCCGGATTAATTTTCCCAACAGCGAAACAAGCTGGAGCAATCTGCCATTAGTTTGAGTCGCTGACGCGACCCAAGCGATTGGTTCAATTGCTCCAATCTTAAGAGTCAGAGCACATTCAAAAATGAATGTGCTCTAGCACTATGACAAAATCGCGGTTAGCACAATGACCCAAATGGCGCGCCGATGCGGGCTATTCTGCCTTGTCTGGCTTGGGTTTCGGCGCGGCGGATACCGTGTAAAGCTGGCTTTCGACGCCAAGATAATTGTCCCAGGCGAACCAATAGGCGATATGACCGGCCACCCGTGGCAGGCGGGCGCCGCCGGGGCCAATCAATGCGGCCTCGGTTACCGTCCAGGGGCCGTTCGCTGCCTGCAGCTTTCCAATCTGATCATGCGCCGCGAAGGTATGCTCTCCCCGTTCATAGGCGCGCACGGTGCGTGAAGCACTATCACCCAGCAGGACCAGATTACGCCCGGCCAGGGCGTCATTGATCACGGCGCCGCCCTTGAAAGCCGCCAGGGGCCAGGCCTTGGCCGCGCCAAAGGTCCGGATGCCGAAAACATAAGCTTTCTGTTGCAAAGGGGAGCCGGGCCGGACCAGGGACGGAAACATCAGGTCCGGCGAGGCGAAATAGTCCTTGTAGACCACGTCGGAGCTGTAGTCGCGCCGGTAGCCGGTTTCCGCCGCCAGCACCGTGGTTTCCGGGTGATCCTGGCGCCACTGCCTCCAGGTGGTGATGGCGACGGGGCGGATTTTCAGGCGAATGCCACTTTTCGCCAGGGGGCCGGCCACGGGCTCGCCGGTGAACTGGTTCCACAGGCTCAAGGTTTCCCAATCAAACATCAGTTTATTGGAGCGGTAGAGCAGTCCGGAGGAACCAAAAACAAACGGCTGGCCCCGGCCCGGCAGCTCGGCCCGGCCCCGCAATAGGGTCTCGTACAGAATGCCGGAGCCGCACAGAGTGCAATAGGCCAGGGCCACGGGAACACCGCCGATGGTGTCGTTCAACATCTCGTGCCAGCCCATGATGCGCAAGGGATAGGCCCGCGCGTCGCCGGCGATTTCAACGGCGAATACCAGATCATCCCCGGTCAGATAATCCGCTGCCGCCGCCGCGATCATATGGGGATAATCCAGGGACGGAATGCCGGTCATGGCCGCCACGCCGCCCCAGACAATCTCCTCCATACGCACCCGCATGCCGTCCCCGTTTTGCCATCCGGCGCGAAAGAAGAGGTCGAATTTAGGATCGACCCGGCGCAGCGTATCGACCATCAGGGCGGCAAAACTGGGATGGGGACGCAGCTTTGGGTTGGCCTCCTGCCACAACATCCATTCGAACCAGTCTTTTGCCTCGTGCCCGGTCAGGGCCTTCAAGGTGGCCAGAATGGGCGCTTCGTCATTATTGGAAAACTGCAGGGCCAGAATAAGACCGGCGACAACATCCTGTTTGCCCCGTTGGCGTAAAAATTCCAGCGCCTCGCCGGCTCGTTCCGCTGAACCGAGAAGGACCGCCTGGCTGGCGCCGGCGACGGCATCGTTACGAAGGCCGTGGCCGGCATGGGCGCGGGGGTTGGCAATAAAAAGCGTCACAAGGGCAAGTAAGACAACAGCCCGCCAGGAAATCCATTTCGGCGCAAGAAAATATGCAACGACGGGCGTAGGCATGGGCATAGGCATAAATCCATCATATTCCAGCGTGGCCGCGGGAGTTTACGCCATCCGCGCGGCCCATGCCACGGCTCATGCCACGGTCTGGCCTATTGGCAGTGGACCACCGCCAAAATCATATTCACCTTGGCGCCATCATCCGACAACGGTAACAACAAATGCTGCATCTGAAAAAGGCGAACGCGGCTCTGGCGAAATTCGATGCAGGCATATTGCGGCTCGCCACGATCCACCGCCCGGCGATACAGGTCGGCAACCTCGTCCGTCTGGGCGCCATAGTCGATTTCCGATAAACGACACCCGGTCAACTCGCAGCCAAAGCGCGCGATGACCTCGGTGCCCACCAGGCGAAAGCTGATCTGTGGCGCCTGCGTGTCCGTGGCTTGGCCGCCCACGTCGGCCAGCATTAATTTGGGCAATAGGCGGGGAATATCGGCGGGGTTCAGATCCTTGCGCGCCGGCATGGGCCGTTGGCCGCGCACGCGCTGCCAATAGCCCAGCGCCTGCTGCAACGCCGCGTCGGCGCCCGTATCCAAAACCTTCGCCGTTACCATTCAACCCCTCCGGACGACACCCCCCGCGCGCAAGCATCGCGGCGTGTCGGAACGCAAGGTTTATGGCTAATGCGGCGTTAACCAAGTGATGGGCATCACAAACGGGATTGAATTTTCATCTATTCGACCAGAAATCGTAAAATTCCAGGCCAATCTACATGGTTGTGCAGGGTCGCCGGTTCCCGGAAAGCGGATCCGACAACCCTGAACCAATCCTGAAGCGGGCTAGAGCATTTTCATTCTGAAAATGCTCAGATCTTTAGAATTAGAGCTATTTTTCCAATCACTTAGAATCGCTTCGCGATTCTCTTTAATTCGGAATTGCTCTAGCCGCCGTAGAAGACGTTGTCGCCCAGTTCCTTCATTTCCAGAATGGCTTCGTCCGCCCGGCCCTGCGGCGCCTTGGCGACATTGGCGTCGACCACTTCACCAGCCATGATGTGGTGATCACCCCGTTCGACGATTTCGACGATCTTGCATTCCACGCTGGCGGTGGCGTTGTCCAGGATGGGCGCGCCGGTGCTACCAATGTGGAAAGCTTCGCCACTGACCGTATTGCCGTCCCGTGTCGCTGGCTTGAAAAAGCCAAAGGCCATGCCCTGTTGCCCCTTGCCCAGCATATTCAGGGCAAAATGGCCGGCTGCCTTGGCGACGGCATAGGCGCCCGAGTCCGCCTTGACGCCAACCACCACCAGGGGCGGCGCGAAAGAGGTCTGCGTCACCCAGTTAACGGTCGCGGCGGCGACCTCGCCATCATTTTCCGCCGTCATGACGTAAATGCCATAAGGGATCATACGTAGTGCTGTTTTTTTTGCGTCGTCGTCCATGGTGGTTTCCTTCACGATAAATAATTATTGCAAATAGTCGGGATTCTTAGGCCTGCGCGCTGGGCCGTGCCTGCATGCGTTTATGCCAGGCGGCAATATTCTGCAAATTTTGATCGATGGGCTGATCCACGCCGGCAAAAAAATCGAGAAAGCCGTACAGCAGAATATCCGCCAGGGTCAGGCGCTCGCCCACCACAAATGTCTTACCAGCCATCTGACCGTCCAGCCATTGCAGCTTGTCCTGGGCCGCCGCTTTCAACTCGTCGGCAGCTTGGGGTATGCAACGCATGCGGCCCTGAAACATCTTCAGGCCGGTAGAGAAACGGAAGCCATTGCCCATGGGCTCGCAAATATTCAGATCAATGCGGCGGGTCCACATACGGGTCTCGGCTTTTTCTTCCGCCGTCGTGCCGATCAGCGGCGGTTCGGGAAAGCGATCCTCCAGATATTCACAGATCACGGTAATTTCGGCCAGAATGCTGCCGTCATCCAGTTCCAGGGCCGGGCTTTGCCCCGCCGGATTAAGTTTTAGATAGTCGGCCTGGCGATTGACGCCGGCCACGATATCGACCTCTTCCGTGGGCAGTTCGATACCCTTTTCCGCCATGAACATACGGACCACACGAGGGTTTGGACCTCGGGAATTATATAATTTCATGCTGCTGCCCCCCCCAATCGATGATTCTTATTTTGCCTGCGCATGTAAAACCAGCGAGGCGCGAATGGCAAGCATTGTTGCAGCCTCATACCAACCGGAGATGATCTCAGTAGGTTCCTATCAGCGCCGGTTGGTATTATTTGCGGCCGCCGGCCAGGCGGACGGCGTCGGGCTGGGCGCGCAGGCGGGACATGGCAAAAACACCCAGAAACGGCCCGATTGCCAGCACGGCGAAGGCATAGTGCCAGCCCCAGGCGGCGGCCAGGGGCGGCACCAGATGCACCGTGAACAGGGTCAACAAAAATCCGACACAGGTTTGCACGGTCAGCATGGTACCGACAAATTCGGGCGGTGAAAGTTCGGCGATGGAGGCTGAAAATTGCGCCGAATCCGCGACGACCGTGACCCCCCAGATCACCGCCACCAGGGTCAGCAGCCAAGGCGCGCCGCCGAACAGAAAACCAATGCTAAGGGCGCACAGGCCCGAGGCGGTCATGGCGCCCATGGTCAGGGTGGTGCGGCCATAACGATCAGCCAGCGCGCCACCCGCTAAACAGCCTATGGCGCCACCGATGCCCATGGCCCCAAAGGTCGCCCAACGGGACCACCAGGCCGCCGCGTCAACCGCCATGACCTGGCGAAACGACGCATCCAGGAACACCACCAGCCAGGCCCACATGGCATATAGCTCCCACATATGGCCCAGATAACCGAAATTCGCCCAGCGCAGGGCTGGTTGGCGAAAGGCTTGCAGGGCGGCACCGGGGGTGAATGGCGGCGCGGGCGCCAGGTTTGGCCCCAGTCGCACCAGATTGACCATCAGCGCCGACAGTAATGCCAGGGCGGAGGCGGCCAGAATGGTGAAACGCCAATCGACGCCGCCAAAGGCATTGAACAGATGCGGCGCCGCCGAACCCAGGGTCAAGGCCCCGACCAACAGGCCGATCAGCAAACCCACATCGCCACGGGCCCAACTGACCGCCATCTTCATGCCAACGGGATAGATCCCCGCCATGCAGACGCCGGTGATAAAGCGCAACAGAATAACCAGGGGCGAGGTCGGCTCCACCGTTAACAACAGGGCGTTGGCCAGGGCCGCCACCAGGGCGCTGGCCATGAAAAACCGGCGCAGGTCCAGGCGGTCGGCCAGGCTGAACAGGGCGGAAACCACTGTGCCGGCGACAAAGCCTATTTGTACAGCGGAGGTCATCATCGAGGCCTGACGGGGCGAAAGGCCATATTCGATAATCAGCGAGGGCACCACGGCGGAAGCGGAAAACCACAGGCCCAGGGCCGCCACCTCGCAAAACGCCAGCAACGCCAAAGCCCAGCCGCGCCGCCTATCCGCGAAATCCGTCCCCATCCGTAATCCTTTTCAAACACCGCCACCAACGCAATGGGGTTCGAATTTTGCGCGCCGATGCCCGCAAAATCATGCTAGGACTAAAACATATTCGGCGATCCTGCGGGTCGACGATAGCGGATAATTCGCCTATGAGCGACCACAGCAACAATCTTTGAGGTGCGGCGATGTCCAGCCTGCTGACAGTCTTATTGGGCCTGGCCCTGGCCGCCGTCCTGGGCGTATTGCTGTTGGGCGTCTATAGCATGGGGCGTGGTGGTGAGTTCAACCGCAAATACGGCAATTTGCTGATGCGCTGGCGCATTGCGCTGCAATTAGGAGCGGTCGGCATTATGTTCCTGTTGTTTTACGTTAATCAGAGTTAATGGGCAGAGCGAACAGGATCGCATCTGGGGAAAATCCTATGGTAAAGCTGACAAAAATCTATACCCGTGGCGGCGACGGCGGCGAAACCAGCCTGAGTGACGGCAGCCGGGTCGCCAAGGACGATTTGCGGGTTGCGGCCTATGGCGATGTGGATGAATTGAACGCTGTTATTGGTCTGGCGCGCCTGTATACCGGCGGTGCCGCCGATGCCGCCGATGCGATGCTGGCCCGTATCCAGCACGATCTGTTCGACCTTGGCGCCGATCTGTCCACCCCCATCGTCGCGGCGCCAAAACATCCCCCCCTGCGCATTCTGGATAGTCAGGTGGACCGCCTGGAGCGGGAGATTGATGCCCTGGGCGAGGTTTTATCGGCTCTGAACTCTTTCGTCCTGCCCGGCGGCACGCCGTTGGCGGCCCAGTTGCATCTGGCCCGCACCGTGGCCCGACGGGCGGAACGCCTGGCCATCACCCTGGCCGGACGGGAAAACATCAACCCGGCCGCCCTGCGTTATCTGAACCGCCTGTCCGACCATCTGTTCCAACTGGCCCGCCACGCCAACGACGACGGCAAGACAGACGTCCTGTGGCAGCCGGGCATTAACCGTTGATCGATTTCGATATCGAAATGAACGAGTTAGGTCACGAGGACGGAGCATAGGGTTGGCGCAGGGCGCGTTCGACCATTTCCAGCCGGTCCTGGCCGTAAAACATATCGCCATCGATGAAATAGGTGGGTGAGCCGAACACCGAACGTTCGATGGCCTCGTCCGTATTGGCCTGATAAATCGCCTGCACTTCGTCCGAGAGGGCGGCGTCCAGCAATGGTTCCGGCGCCAGGCCAACGCTTTCGGCGATCCTGGCCAGGGTGTCCCGGTCGGCCAGATCCGCATCATCCCGCCAATGGGACTGCAACATGGCATGGGCCAACTGATCCACATTCCGCCCCTGAACGATACCGGCAATCAACATGCCGTTGCACAGTGTCGTCGGATTTTGATGGAAGGCGGGGTAGCCATCCAGCACCGGGGCGTTGCGTTCCTCCGCCCAGCGGTCGATCTCCCGGCGAAAGTAATAGGCGCGGTGTTTTGGGCTGCGCTGGCCGAACGGCGATGATCCCGCCGCCGGCACCACCTGGTTCAGATCGACCGGCTTGTGCACAATGGTCCGGCCGGCGGCCTTGGCAATTTCCATGAACCGGGCCGAGCCGAGATAAGCGTAGGCGGAATGGGCGGAATAGAAATACTCGATCTCGGACATGCTTTGCTCCAATGTGATGCGCGTTCCTTAGGGCCATCATCTGGACCCGCGCCCCTCAGTCAAGCGGTAGATCGCTATTGGAAAGGAGAAACAGCATGACCATTCCCATTCGCACCATCGATCATGTGGTCGTCATGGCCGCCGATATGGAAAGATCGATCGCATTTTATTGCGATGTTCTGGGCGGCAAGGCCCGTTATTTACAGCGCTTTCGGGATGGCCGGCTGTCCAGTCTGCCGATCTTTCTGGGCGGCGCGGTGGTCAATCTGCAACGCCTGGAGGAACCGGCCTATATCGTCGCGAATAGGCTGGAATCGGGTACGGTCGATGTTTGTTTCCGCTGGGACGGCACCATCGCCGAGGCGGAAGCCTATCTGAGCCAGGCCGGGGTGGCCGTCATCGAAGGGCCGGTGCCGCGCTGGGCGGCGGATGGAGTCTGGGGCCAATCGGTCTATTTCCGCGATCCGGACGGCAATTTGCTGGAATTTCTCTCGACGGCGGAACCTATCGAGCCATTGTTCACGGAGTGATAAGCCAATCGCGACCTTTTGCCGCGATAAGTGCCGCCACGCGTTGACTCGCCTTTCGCGCTTCACTATTTTGCAGCGCAGCATTAGCCAGTGGGCGCGATAATCCGTCCGCCCGGCGCGTGGGTAACGGGATCCCGCGCTGCCGGAAGACCATTCCCTTGAGAAGAGGCCACCGATGAAAGTTATCGTCGCCGTCAAACGCGTGGTTGACTACAACGTCAAGATCCGGGTCAAAGCCGATGAAACCGGGGTTGATCTCGCCAACGTCAAAATGTCCATGAACCCGTTCGACGAAATCGCCGTCGAAGAGGCCCTGCGCATCAAGGAGGCCGGATTGGCGGACGAGATTATCGCCGTCTCGATCGGTGTGCAGCAGTGTCAGGAAACCATCCGCACCGCCCTGGCCATGGGCGCCGATCGCGGCATCCTGGTCAAGACCGACGATGCCTTGGAGCCCCTGCACGTGGCCAAGCTACTGAAAGCCGTGGTGGATGAAGAACAGCCGGGCCTGGTGATCTTGGGCAAACAGGCAATCGACGATGATTGCAATCAAACCGGCCAGATGCTGGCCGCCCTGTTGGGCTGGCCGCAAGGCACCTTTGCCTCCAAGATCGAATTGGCTGACGGCAAGGCCAACGTGACCCGGGAAGTGGATGGCGGTCTGCAGACCTTGACCCTGAAGCTGCCCATGATCGTCACCACGGATCTGCGCCTGAACGAGCCACGCTATGCCTCATTGCCGAACATCATGAAGGCAAAGAAAAAGCCCATTGACGAAAAAACGCCGCAAGATCTGGGCGTTGATACGGCGCCGCGCCTGACCACTCTGAAGGTGGCGTCGCCGCCGCAGCGGCAAGCTGGCGTGATCGTCGAAAATGTCGCCGAATTGGTCGATAAGTTGCGTAATGAAGCAGGGGTAATCTGATGTCCGTCCTGGTAATTGCCGAACACGATAATGCCGAATTGAAGCCGGCGACCCTGGCCGTGGTGACCGCCGCCACCGCCCTGGGCGGCGATGTGGATATCCTGGTGGCCGGCGGCGGCTGTGCCTCTGTCGGGGCCGCGGCGGCGAAAGTTGCCGGCGTGACCAAAGTTCTGGTCGCGGATGCGCCGGAATATGCTCATATGCTGGCCGAATCCATGGCCGATCTGGTGGTCCCTCTGGCACGGAATTATGCCGCCGTCATGGCGGTGGCGAATACGGTCGGCAAGAATTTCATGCCCCGGGTTGCCGCGCTGTTGGATGTTTCCCAGATTTCAGAGATATCGGCCATCGTCGATCCCGATACTTTTATCCGGCCCATCTATGCCGGCAACGCCATGGCCACGGTGCAATCGTCCGATGCCATCAAAATTATTACCGTGCGTCCCACGGGCTTTGAGAAGGCCGCGCCCGAGGGCGGCTCGGCAGTGGTAGAAAACATCGCCTCGGCCGGCGATCCTGGCCTGGCCAGTTTCGTGGGCGAGGAACTGTCGAAATCCGAGCGGCCGGAACTGACGGCGGCCAAGATCATCATCTCCGGTGGCCGGGGCATGCAGTCGGGCGATAACTTCCCGATTATCGAGGCGGTCGCGGATCAGCTTGGCGCGGCGGTCGGTGCCAGCAGGGCGGCGGTCGACGCCGGTTTCGTGCCGAACGACTATCAGGTCGGCCAGACAGGCAAGGTGGTGGCCCCGGAATTGTATATCGCCGTCGGTATCTCGGGCGCCATCCAGCATCTGGCCGGTATGAAGGACAGCAAGGTGATCGTCGCTATCAACAAGGATGAAGAGGCGCCGATCTTCCAGGTTGCCGATTACGGCCTGGTCGCCGATTTGTTCAAGGCGGTGCCCGAGTTGGAAGAAGAGTTGAAGAAGCTGCCGCCAGCCTAGAGCATTTTCATTCTGAAAATGCTCAGATCTTTAGAATTAGAGCAATTTTTCCAATCACTTAGAACCGCTTCGCGATTCTCATTAATTCGGAATTGCTCTAGAGCAAACTTTTGATCACATGGAATGGCGTTAGCATCTCCAACTGGTTTAAAATTGCTCCAGCGAAGCGCCGGTGACGTTTGCCGGCAGAAAGATAAACGATGATCCAGACCATTGGCATTATTGGTGCCGGGCAGATGGGCAATGGAATTGCCCATGTCCTGTCCCTCGCCGGCTATGACGTGCTGCTGACCGATGCCTCCAATGCCCAGATGCAGAAGGCATTAAAGCTGATTGAAGGCAATTTAGAGCGTCAGGTTGGCCGGGGCCGGCTGGATCAGGCGAATATGCTGGCGGCGCTGGGCCGGATCAAGATCGTTGCCGGCCTGCCCGAATTGGCCGACGCGGATCTGGTGATCGAGGCGGCGGCCGAGGATGAAGACATCAAGCGGCAGATTCTGACAGACCTGGGACCAATTTTGAAGCCGGAAGGCTTGATCGCCACCAATACCTCGTCCATTTCCATCACTCGTCTGGCGGCCGTCTCGGGCCGGCCGGAAAAATTCATGGGCATGCATTTCATGAACCCGGTGCCGGTGATGGAGTTGGTCGAATTGATCCGGGGCATAGCCACGGACGAGCCAACCTTTACCGCGGTGCGCGAGGTCGTGCTGAAAACCGGCAAAATTCCCGCCAATGCCGAAGATTTTCCCGCCTTTATCGTCAACCGCATCCTGATGCCCATGGTCAACGAGGCGGTTTATACCCTGTATGAAGGTGTCGGCACCGTGGAAGGCATCGACACCTCCATGCGCCTGGGCGCCCATCATCGCATGGGGCCGCTGCAACTGGCCGATTTCATTGGTCTGGATACCTGCCTGGCCATCATGCAGACTCTGTACGAAGGCTTGGCCGACACCAAATACCGGCCCTGCCCGCTGTTGGTCAAATATGTCGAGGCCGGTTGGCTGGGCCGCAAGACGGACCGCGGCTTCTATGACTACCACGGCGATACGCCGGTTCCCACGCGCTAGAGCGCATTCGAAGAAAATGCGTTCAGACTCTTAAAAATAGAGCAATTGAACCAATCACTTAAGTCGCGAAAGCGACTCCAATTAATTGAAAATTGCTCTAGAGCAGTTCCGGTCGCCGTAGGCTTGGTCACCGCCTGCCTTTATCTGTTGCCTGATCTCTATTCCTGGGCCGCCGGGAATAGTTCCGGGGTGCCGAAGGGGATGGATTCCAGGTAGATCGAGGTCGAGGGGAAGGCGAAACTGCTGCCCGCTTCTTCCACGATACGTTTGAGGGCAAAGGCCAGGTCTTCCTTCACCCGCATCCATTCCGTCCACTGCGTGGTGGCGGTAAAGCAATATAATATGATGTCGATGGACGAGTCATTGAAGCTGTCCACATGGATCAAGGTGGTCACCTTGGCAGGGTCCACTTCAAAATCGTCGTTGTCGAAGACATGCTCCTTGATACCGTTGACGATCTGTCGCAACTGACCCTCGGTGGCGCTGTAGGTAACGCCGATTTTCCAATAGATGCGCCGGTTCGTCATGCGGGAATAATTGATGACCGCATCTCCCGCCAGCTTGTCGTTTGGAATGGTGATCAGGGCCTTATCGAACTGACGGATTTTGGTGGTGCGAAAACCGATGTCCTCGACCGTACCTTCGACGCCCGCGCCCTTGATCCAGTCGCCGTTTACGAAAATTTTATCCAGGAATATGGTCACCCCGGCAAACAGATTGGCCATCAAACTCTGTGCGCCAAAGGCCACCGCCATGCCGACCAGGCCAAGGCCGCCCAGCACCGCGCCCACATTGAACTGCCATTCTTCCAGGATCGCCACGACGCCAACGGCGGCGATCACAAAGCGGGCTAGCTTGGCAACGAATTCCTTCAGACTATCTCCCAGGGCGGAATGGCCAAGGGCGCCGAAGGCCCTGTCGATCAGAAAGGATAACGGGTCGACACAGCGGTACAGGGTCCAGAAAATTGCGAAGGCGATGAACGAGCGGACCAGCCGGGTCAACAATATTTCTATCTGATCAGGAAACGACACCACCTGTGTCGCGGCGTACAGCCCGATGATGATAAAGACGAACCGCAAGGGCGCTTCCAGAGCGGCAATCAGCTCGTCATCAAAGCTCGTTTCAGTGCGCCGCGTGATGCCGCCTAAACTCGCCAGCACGATGCGGGTAAAAACCCGGCGCAACAGCAAAAACAAGGCAAACGTCGCCAGCGCCAACAGCACCTGGCCAACCCCGACGCCAAACACCGCCGTCTGCCAGACCGTCACGACCTCGGCCCACAACCCTGTAATGCTTTCCATTGGAATTAGACCTTGTCCATTATGTCTCGGCCTCGGCCTCGCCCGCCGCATGCGGGCGTCCCGCTGTCGCCATCATGGGCAGCAGCAGCGCGGCCAGGGTGATGACCAGGGCGAGGACGGCAAGGATGACGAACAGCGAGATGAAATCGCCGCTCATCCCCCGCAAAATCGCGACGATGGGGGCGGCCAGGGCGGCGACCGACAAGGTGATCAGGTATTTGATCGAGAAGATGCGCGCGCGCCAATGGTCATCCGTATAGCGGGCGATCAAGGTGTCATTCAATGGGATCTGGCCGAACACAAACAACATGGCGCCGATGGCCACGGCCAGCATGGGCAGGCCGGTCACCCCCAGGGCCAACAGGCCCAGCAAAACCGCCTGACCGGCGGCGATGATAAATAACAAGGGCTTGGCCTCCTTGCTGTCGACCAGACGGCCGCTGACCAACTGGGCCAGGGAGGCGACCGCGAAAACCAACGCGGCGTAGCCGCCGACGGCGGCGGTATTTCCAGCCAGGGCGCCCAGGCCATCTTCCAGGGCTTTCGGCATGATCAGGGTGGTGGAGCCGAAAATCAGGCCGCCGCAGGCCGTGGCGATCAGGACCACGATGAAAACCCGGATCTGCGCGGCGCGGTAATCGGACTGGCTGCCGTCCCGTTTAATTTTTTGGGCGATGGTCATGACGCCGGCCCGGCGCAGGTAGAAACCGTAAGCGACGCCGATGGCAATGCAGAAGGCGCCGGGAATCATAAAGGCGGCGCGCCAATGGATGCTGTCGGTCAGGATACCCGCGGTCAGGGCTGCCGCCGCCACGCCCATGTTGCCCCAAACTCCGTTAACGCCCAGTACACGGCCCATGCGTTCCTGGCCAGAAACCACCAGGGCGATGCCGACGGGATGATAGATCGAGGCGAACAAGCCGATGGCGCCGAGGCCGATGGCGATCTGCCAGGTATTCTGGGCAAATCCGGTTAGAAAGCAGGCACTGCCGATACCAAGGAAAAAGACCAGCATCATGCCTTCCCGGTGCCATCTGTCGCCCAGCCAGCCGGCCGGTATGGCGCCGCCCGCAAATGTCACGAACCCGACCGTGGAGACCCAGATCAATTCTTCGTAGCTCAATTGCCAACTATGTTCCAGGGCCAGAACCACCGTGGGGAACAACAACATGCAAAGATGATCAACGGTATGGCCCACGTTCAAAAACAGCAGACGCGCACCGCTGGCTCGGGATATTGTCACTGGTTCAGTCATGGCGCTTATTCTAGCCTATCTTTTTAATTTGCCGCAGCCGCTAATATGGAGGCAGCGCCGGTTGCCAGAACCTGACAACCCAAAATGATGTCCGCATCGTGGCTGTCTTCCGCGAAATCGTGACTAACGCCGCCGATGGACGGAATAAACAACATAGCGCAGGGCATCACCTTGCAAACGACGCCGGCATCGTGGAAGGCGCCTGATGGCATGCTGGTCCAGTTGCCCCCGCTATGCAATGCCGCTGCCTGGGACAGATGTTTTTGAAAGCCCTGGTCCATATGTGCCGGCGCGATGCGTACCCGCGAGGGTTTTGCTTCTACCGCCGCGCCGCCCCGGCTGTTAACCTCGGCCACCAGACGATGGGCGACCGCCTCGAACTTGTCCAGAACGGCGCTGTCCGCATCCCGGTATTGCAATTCCAATTCGGCGGATCCGGGCACAATGGACGGTGCGCCCGGTCGCAGCACGGCCCGGCCCATGGTCCAGACCGACCGCGCGCCGGCCACTTTGGGAAATTCTTCGTTGATGGCATGGGCCAGGGCATAAAGCGCGGTGGCCGCGTCCTTGCGTCCCGCCATCATGGTGGTGCCGGCATGGTTCTGCTGCCCGGTGAAGCTAAAGACCATGCCGCCCAGGCCGACAATCGTGTCGACGATGCCAATGCGCAGGCCGTCGGCCTCCAGATGCGGCCCCTGTTCGATATGCGCTTCCAGAAAGCCGATGTAGTCGTGATCCGTTGCCCTGAGGCGCGGCACATTGGCCAATCCGGCCTGGGCCAGGGCATCCGAAAAGGCAACGCCGTCCTTGTCCGCCAGGCCGGCCTCCGCCTCGGCGGAAAAATCACCGCAGAAAGAGCGGCTGCCCAGACAGCCATAAAAACGGGATTCCTCGTCCTGCCAGGATATGGCATCCACGGCCTGATCCTTGGTCGCCGGGTCCTCGGCCAGGGCGCGCACCACTTCCAGGGCATAGATCACGCCCAAGGCGCCATCCAGCCAGCCGCCCGTGGGCTGGGTATCGGAATGGGAGCCCAGCAAAAGCGCCGGGCCTGGGTTGGGCGAGCGGCCCATGACATTGCCGACGCCGTCGATTTGGGCCGCCAGCCCGGCCTCCTGGTAGCGCGCCGCCAACCAATGCCGCGCCCGCATGTCCATCTCGGAGAATGCTGGGCGCACCACCCCCGTGCCCGTCGCCCCCATGGCTCGCAGCGTGCGCAAATCCGCCAACAATCGTTCGCCATTTATTTCGACCATGATCCAGCCCCGCAGCTACAATTTTTCTTGCCGTGGCCATCTTGCCGGAAAACAATAGGCTTTGTCTGTAGCGAGCTGCATGTGGTGCGGCGCCTTTTGTGAAATCAGGTTATGAAATCACGGCGTTCACGGCATGAACGCTTTGATGCTTATGGCCTGAACGACGATTTGGTTGGGTCGGGGTACCTGCCAACGCCATTGCCCGCGTCCTATAAGGCGCGCTATAGACGGACCCTATGAAGGCTTGCTCCGAGGCAACAGACTGTCCACGAGCGGAAGGGAAGAAGGCATACGATGACCCGCGACGCTGCCATTGACCGGGCGACGGAACATTTTGATAACGGCGCCTTTTTCCAGGACCTGGCCCGCCGGGTTAGCATTCGTTCGACCGCCCAGGTGCCCGAATTGCGCCCGGAGCTGGACCGCTACCTGGTGGAGGAAATGACCCCGACACTGGAAAGCCTTGGCTTTACGGTCGCGATACATCCCAATCCTGATACGCGCGGCGGCCCGTTTCTGTTGGCCGAGCGTCTGGAAAACCCAAATCTGCCGACCTTGTTTAGTTATGGCCATGGCGACGTGGTGCGCGGCTTTGAAGGGGATTGGCGCGAAGACCGCGATCCCTGGACCATGGTCGTGGATGGCGAGCGCTGGTACGGCCGGGGCACGGCGGACAATAAGGGTCAACATTCGGTCAACCTGGCGGCCTTGGCCGCTGTGCTGGCGGTGCGTGGGCGCCTGGGCTTCAATTGCAAGATTTTGCTGGAGATGTCGGAAGAGGTTGGCTCGGTCGGTCTGGCGGCCTTCGCGGTGGAACATCGCCAGGCCCTGCGGGCGGATCTGTTGCTGGCCTCGGATGGGCCTCGTCTGGCGCCCGATAAGCCGACCCTTTTCATGGGTAGCCGGGGCGCCCTGAATTTCGAATTGAGCGTCGATTTGCGCGAAGGGGCCCACCATTCGGGCAACTGGGGCGGCCTTATCTCTAATGCCGGCACCCGCCTGGCCAACGCCTTGGCCGTGTTGGTCGGGCCGAAAGGCGAAATTCTGCTGCCGGAACTGCGCCCGGAGGCGATCCCGCCGTCGGTGCGGCAGGTTTTGTCCAGCATCAAAATGCAGAGCGGAACAGCCGGCCCGGCCGTGGAAGAGGATTGGGGCCAACCGGGCCTGACGCCAGCCGAACGGGTGTTCGCCTGGAATGCCTTCGAGGTGCTGGCGATCAAGGCCGGCAATCCAGAGCAGGTAGCCAACGCCATTCCCCCCAAGGCCACCGCCTGGTGCCAGATCCGCTTTACCGTGGACCGCGACCCGGACACCTTCCTGCCAGCCATCCGCGCCCATCTGGACGCCAGGGGCTTTCATGATGTTGCGGTCGGACAGAAACATGATGGCTTTATGATGCGGGCCTCGCGTCTGTTGCCCGATCACCCCTGGGTGCAATGGGCCCGGCGCTCGCTGCGCCAGACAACCGGGGCGGAACCGGCCATCCTGCCCAACCTGGGTGGCTCGCTGCCCAATGACGTATTTGCCGAGACCCTGGGGCTGCCCACCATCTGGGTGCCCCATTCCTATGCCGCCTGTTCGCAGCACGCCCCCAATGAACATGCCCTTGCGCCGGTGCTGCGCGAAGGATTGCAAATCATGACCGGGTTGTTTTGGGATCTGGGAGAGGGCGATGTGCCTGAATGGAGAACCGGCTAGAGCATTTTCATTCTGAAAATGCTCAGATCTTTAGAATTAGAGCGATTTTTCCAATCACTTAGAATCGCTTCGCGATTCTCATTAATTCAGAATTGCTCTAGCGTCAGGGGACGGTCATGACACCAGGGCAGCAAAAGGCATTGCGCGAAGCCATCGGGGAAATGATGCCGCTGGCGGCGGAAATCTTTTCGGAAGTCAGAATGGTGAGCCAGGACCGGGACGGCGTGACCCGGCCAGCCTGGAGCGCCGAGGACCAGGCGGCGGGCGACATTCTGCTGCGGGCCGCGCGGGCGCAGGACCTGACAACCCGCACCGATCAGATCGGCAATACCTATGCCAGCCTGAAAGGCCGAAATACCAACGCACCTGCAATTCTGACCGGCTCGCACCTGGACTCGGTTGCCCGCGGCGGCAACTTCGATGGTCTGGCGGGCGCCGTCGCCGGGGTCATCGCTCTGGCCGCATTGCGCCGGGCGGGCATTGTGCCGGGCTGCGAACTGACCGCCATGGGCATCCGCTGCGAGGAAAGCGTCTGGTTTGGCATTGCCTATATTGGTGCCCGCCTGTCCGTGGGGGCCATGGAGCGGGCGGAATTCGATGCCCTGCGGCGCCTCGACAGCGGCCGTTCCCTTGCCGCGCATATGGCGGAAGTGGGTGTCGTGGCCGACGATATCTGGCGCCGTGACGGCCCGGAAATCAGCGCCGCCAACACCAAGGCTTTTCTGGAACTGCATATTGAACAAGGGCCCTTGCTGATCGAACAGGCCACGTCCCTAGCCGTGGCCACCGCCGTGCGCGGTAACTTACGTTATGGCGATGGGGTTTGTTACGGCGCCTATCAGCATTCCGCCGCCGCGCCGCGCCGCCTGCGTCAGGATGCGGTGCTCGCGGTCACGGAATTGCTGCAACGGTTGGAGGCGCTGTGGCACGAGATCGAGGATAACGACGATCCCTCGGCGGTGTTCACCGTGGGCAAGCTGTTTACCGATCCAGAGCAGCATGCCCTGACCAAGGTGCCGGGCGAATGCCATTTCAGCCTCAATTTTGGCAGCACGGAGCCGCGCACCCTGGAACGCCTGGCCACCGCCGTCGCCTCCCTGACGGCGGAGATCGCCGCGCGCCGCCGGGTGCGTTTTGCCTTGGGTGATCCGGTGGGCTCGCCGCCAACCCCGCTTGACCCGAACCTGCGGGCCAAACTAAGCGCCAGCGCCAGGCGCTTGTCCATACCTTGCCTGGAATTCGCCACGGTGGGCCATGACGCCTCGATCTTCGCCCGCGCCGGCATCCCGGCCGCGGTGCTGTTGGTTCGCAATGGCGAAGGCAGCCACAATCCGCGCGAGAGCATGGATTTGCAAGATTTTGAGCTGGGCGTGAACGTGCTGGCCGCCACCATGATCGATTTGGCCGACGGCTAGAGCATTTCCGGAGCTGCCCTAGAATTTCTCGTTGGGCAGGGTGCCGAAAAATTCCGGTCTGGGCAGCCAGGCCCGCATGTCGTTCAGAATGATCTGGCACCAGTTGCCCTGGCAAGTGACCAATTGGCCGATTACCCCGGCTTTGGCCCGCAAGGTCACGGGCGCCCCGGCCTTCGGCGACTGGTGCAATTCATTGATTTCGCCACGCAGCAGGGCGGTGCGCCGGCCGCTCAACAGGCTGCGGTGCATCCAGCCTTCCGTTCCCTCGGCATCGCGCACCTTGCGCCAATATTCGAACTCCGCCATGACCATCAACGGGATGCCTTTGCGCCGATAGACCCAGGTAATGGGATATCGCACCCCCGGCCCGGCCCGCATATTGACCGTATCAGACGATAGCGAGACGAAGCGCGGTACCGGCAACCCGGATGCGCCGGGATGGCTTCGCACGGCGCCTTTTGCCGCCTTGGCCTTGGATTGCGGCGCCGTTGCGGCCTGGCCGGCGCGCGACACAGGGGCGACGATGATGGCCGCTGCTGCGGCCAATGCCAGGACTGGGAAAATGCGAAAAATCAGCTTCACTTCAACCTTATGCCAACGCGGGCGGCGGCAGGTCAAGCAGACATTCGGCGCCAGTTGATTTGTCGGGACGCGCACAGTCTGCTAGAGATTTGATGGCAAGACCCGTTCCGGCCGTTTCCGGCCCTAACCATGCCTGCGTGAGATATTTCCATGACGCAAAACAAACCCCTGGTCATCATTACCCGCAAACTGCCGGACGCAATCGAAACGCGGATGATGGAGCTGTTCGACACCCGTTTAAACGTGACCGACGATCCCATGAGCCATGCGGACCTGATCGCGGCGGTCAAGATCGCGGATGTGCTGGTGCCCACGGTCACCGACAAGATCGACGCCGATGTGATTGCCAATGCCGGGGAACGTCTGCGTCTGATCGCCTCGTTCGGCACTGGCTGGGATCATATCGACCATAACGCCGCCCGCGAGCGCGGCATTATCGTCACCAACACCCCCGGTGTTCTGACCGAAGATACAGCGGATATGACTATGGCCCTGATGCTGGCCGTGCCCCGGCGCCTGACCGAGGGCGAGCGGGTGCTGCGGGCCGGCGAATGGCAGGGCTGGGGCCCCACCTGGATGCTGGGCCATCGCATCGGGGGCAAACGTCTTGGCATTATCGGCATGGGCCGGATCGGCACCGCCGTAGCCCGCCGCGCCCGCGCTTTCGGCCTGTCGATCCACTATCATAACCGCCACCGGGTGACTCCCGGGACGGAAGCGGAATTGGAGGCGACCTATTGGGAAAGCCTGGATCAGATGCTGTCCCGCATGGACATCATCTCGGTCAATTGTCCGCATACGCCGGCCACCTATCACCTGCTTTCGGCCCGGCGCCTGCAGTTGCTGCCCCCCCAATGCTATATCGTCAATACGGCCCGGGGCGAGGTGATTGACGAAGATGCCATGGTGCGCCTGTTGCAAGAGGGGCGGATTGCCGGCGCCGGCCTGGATGTCTTCGAGCATGAACCGGCGGTCAATAAGAAACTGCTGGAAATGCCCAATGTCGTGCTATTGCCTCACATGGGCTCGGCCACCATAGAGGGCCGGATCAATATGGGGGAAAAGGTGTTGATTAATATCCGCACCTTTGTCGACGGCCACAAGCCCCCCGACCGCATCATCGACGAATCCCTGCTGCCCGCCTAAGCGCCACCCGTGGCCCGGCAAGCCATCATTATTGATTGCGATCCCGGCGTCGATGACGCCCTGGCCTTGTTGCTGGCCTTGGCCAGCGCCGACGAATTGGACCTGCTGGGCATCAGCGTGGTCGCCGGCAATGCCGCCCTGGCCAAGACCCGGTATAACGCGCAACGCATCTTGGCCCTGGCCGGCCGGGCGGAGGTGCCGGTGCATGCGGGCGCGGCTGGGCCCATGCTCGTTGACCTGCGGACCGCTGACGTGCATGGCGACGACGGGGTGGGCGGCGCCGCCCTGCCGGAACCCGCCGCGCCCTTGGCTTCGGTGAACGCGGTGAGCTATTTGTGCGACACCCTGGCGGCCCGGTCCGGCAAGATTACCTTGTGCTGCCTGGGCCCCTTGACCAATCTGGGTCTGGCGATCGGCCAAAACAAGGACGCGCCCAATTTGGCCCGGCGGGTGGTAATGATGGGTGGCGCCGCGGCGGGGGGCAATGTCACCGGCTATGCGGAATTTAATTTCTTCGTTGATCCCCATGCCGCCCGCCTGGTTTTCCAATCGGGCGCGGAACTGGTCATGATCGGCTTGGATCTAACCCGGCAGGTGCCGATAACCCCCGCCCGTCTGGATCAGATCGCCGCCTTGGGCAACAAGGCGGGACAGGCGGCGCATGCAATGCTGACGTTCTATTGTCGGGGGGACACCGCCATGCACGATCCCTGCGTCATTGCCTACCTGCTGGCGCCAACGCTGTTTTCCGGGCGAAAAGCCTGGGTTGATATCGAAATCGACGACCCTGAACGGATTGGGCAAAGCGTGGTCAGGGAGATCCCCGATGGCGGCAAGGGCAACGCCCTGGTTTTGGACAAGATCGACGCGGATGGTTTCTTTGATCTGCTGTGCGAACGCCTGGCACGCCTACCCTAGACAATTTTCGATATTCATCGAATCGCCAAACTGACCGCCCCTCCCCCTCCCGGCCACCCACGGGATTATGATCCCAAATGCCCCTTGGCGTGGCCGGGAAGGGGAGCGGGCGGGGAAGTCAATCTCGAAAATGGTCTAAGCAGTGGTGGCCAGGGTTTCAAAGACATCGCCTTGCGGTGCCGCGCCTAAAACATGACGGCGGTGCCATAGGGCATAGAACAGCAAGGTCCAGGCGGCGAAACCCTCGCGCTTGCCGCCCTTTTGAAACAACGCGGCGACCCGGTCGGGTTTGGCGATGGCCTCGATTCCAGGCTGTGCGGCGACCAGGGGGCCCAGTTCAGAGCCCCGACCGCGAATCCATTCCGCCACCGGTACCGTGAAGCCATGTTTGCGGTCAAATGGTTTGGCCACCGGGTTCGCGTTGGCAAGCCAGCGGCGCAACAGATACTTGCCCTGGCCGTCGCGCAATTTCAATACATCCGGCAGGCGATAGGCAAAATCCGCCACCTTCGGGTCCAGAAATGGCGTCCGTCCTTCCACCCCGTGGGCCATCAGGCAACGGTCCAGCTTGATCAGCAGATCATTCGGCAGCCAGGCCGCGCAGTCGATGGCCTGGGCCAGCTGCAAGCGGCTCAGATCGGCGGCGCCCAGAGTGCTTTCGGCGGCACGGATGCCATCCCGCCAGCTATCCGAGGACTCGCGCAAGACTCTCAGGCGGTCGAAGCGGCCGGTCCGGCGCATGGTGCGCGGCCCGCCCACCCACCAGGGCCGCTGGGCATCGCGGTACCGGCCATAGCCGGCGAACAATTCATCCCCGCCTTCACCGGACAGCACCACCTTCAGGCCCGCTTCCCGCGCCGCTGCCGCTAATTTGTATGTCGGCAACATCGCATAGTCCGCCGCCGGATCATCAATCTCGGCGGCGACCAGGGGCAACAGGGACCAGAAATCACTTTCATCAAAGTTGACTTCGTGGTGCTCGGCGCCCAGATGGCGGGCCAGGGCGCGGGCCTGGGCCCGCTCGTCATGGGCCTTTGTGCCTTCGAAGCCGGCGGTGAAGGCGCGCACGGGCTGCTCGTTCAAACGGGCCATCAGGGTCAACAGCGCGGAGCTGTCGATGCCGCCCGACAGGAACATGCCATAGGGCACATCGGAACGCTGGTGCACATCGACACTATCCAGCAGAACCTGTTCCAGTTTGGCCAGGGCAGCGGTTTCATTCTGGTGCCGGGGGGGCGCCAGCGGCAGGGCGCCACGGCGCCGGCGGTCGACGATCCGGCCCTGTGCGATCACCAGGGTTTCGCCCGGCAGTACCCGGTAGATGTTTGCATGGATGCTGCCCCGGCCGGTGGTGAACTGCATTTGCAGCATTTCGTGCAGCGGCTGTTCAACCAGCCCAGGCGGCACCAAACCGGCCTTTATCAAGGCGGTCGGTTCGGACGCGAAGGCAAAACCAAACGAACCTTCGACATAATAAATCGGCTTTATGCCGAAGGGATCGCGGGCCAGCAGCAACTGCCCCTCGTCCGGATCGTAAATGGCGATGGCGTACATGCCGCGAAGCTGATTGGCAAAGTCGATGCCATCCCGGCGGTACAAAAACAACGCCGGTTCGCAATCGGACTTGGTTTTCATAAGGGCTTCGCCCAGGGTTTCGCGCAATTCCAGATAGTTGTAAATCTCGGCATTGGCGATCAGGGCGGTGCCTTCGGGGCTAATTATGGGTTGGTCGCCGGTTTCCAGATCGATGATGGCCAGCCGGGTATGAACCATGCCGATACCGGCACTGTCATATTGCCCGACACCGTCGGGGCCGCGGTGGCGCAAGGCAGCCTGCATGGCATCCAGGGCGGACTGCTCCGGGGCCGTGCCGTCCGCTGTCATGATTCCCGCAATGCCGCACATTATGTTACGGATCCCGGAATTGCTCTAGCATTGGCCACTTTGTCAAAAAACTCCAGATAACGTTGTACCACAACCGGCTCGCTGTAATCGGCCAAAAAATCCGCATGCGCCGCTTGGGTCAAGGTCAGGGCCAGGTCCCGGTTGCTGAGGACACGATTGATCCCGGTGGCTAACGCATCCACGTCATCAACCGGTACCAACAGGCCATTTTCGCCATCGCGGATCAGCGACTTCGGCCCGTCGGCGGCGGCGGCGACGATGGGTTTGCGCCGGGCCCAGGCCTCTAACACCACGTTGCCCAAAGGCTCGATACGCGAGGGGCAAACGACCAGATCGGCGCCCGCATAAAGCGCTCCCGGATCCTCGTGCCAGCCCAGAAAGCGGATGCGCGGCGCCACCCCAAGATGCACCGCCTGCTGTCGCAGCTCTGCCTCCAATGGCCCCTCGCCAGCCAGCCACAAATAAACATCGGGCAAGCGGCGCATGGCTTGGATCAATACATCGAAGGCTTTATTCTGATGCAACCGTCCCAGGGC
The DNA here is from genome assembly GCA_016776605.1 of Alphaproteobacteria bacterium. Lineage (GTDB taxonomy): Bacteria > Pseudomonadota > Alphaproteobacteria. The sequence goes on from JADHTB010000003.1 coordinate 313,616, forward strand.
CAGAACTACGGTGGCGTCGGCCGGGGTAGACAACGCGCGCCGCTCCGCCGGCGCAGCCGCGGCCGCAGAGACGAAATTGGGCAGGTAATGGGCCCGCTCCGCCGGCCAGCCCTGTTCGATCAGATAGCTGACGATGCCTTCGGTATTGCCAATCAAATGATCGCATGTGCGATAATATTTCAGGTCATAGTAGCCACCCAGGCGGCCGCAATGAATGAACTGGCCCATGGGTTTAGGACAAAAATCGGCGGCGCGGCTCATCCAACTTAACACCACATCCGGCTTGAAACGGGCCAGTTCCCGGCGTAAACCACGGCGCGTGGAAAAATCCAGCTTGCCGCCGAAAGCCAGGGGTAAGGCTGCGACGCCGCCATCGGCCAACAGTTTTTCGCGTGCGGGATCCCGTCGCAGCACGACCCGTTGATCCAATCCGGCGCGATGCAGGGCCAGCACCATGCGGGTAAAAAACGCCTCCGCCCCGCCGTGTTTGGCCCCCGCCATGCATTGCATCACCCGCATAACCTAGTCTTCCTCCAACCGGGCTTTTAGGTGAGACAGGATAGGATATAGTCCGGCCATCAAGGCGATCAGGAAACCATAGGCCCCCTCGCGATAGCCCTTGCGCGAGATGTAGCATTTGCCGAAACGGGAAAACATGCGCCGGATGTTGTTGGCCAGATTGCCAATATCACCAGCGGCGCGCAAATCGGCCGCCCTGGCCGTGCTGTATCGGTCCAGGCGCTGCAACATATCGGAAATATCGCGGTCTACATTATGTCGGATCGGCGTGGACAGCCAGCGCCGCGGCCCGCTCAGGCTCAAGGATGGATGGATACGTTGATCGCCCCAGCGCTTGGCCCCCTTGGCGAACAGACGGGGTGCGGCCGATACCCCCCACGAACCGCCCCAGCCGTGGCGAACCAGGCGCCCCCCGATATAGTTATCGAACGGCAACAGAAAATAACCGTCATTCAGTTCGTTGATCGCGGCCCTGATTTCCCGGCCCAGCGCCATGTCGGCCCGCTCGTCCGCGTCCACTTCCAGTATCCAGCGGCCCTGGCAGGCCTCGATCCCGATGTTGCGCCGGTGCCCCTCTATCTCCCAGGCACCTTCCACCAACCGGGCGGCGAACCGTTCGGCGATGGCCTTGCTGCCGTCGGTACATTTATCCAGTACCACCACCAGTTCGTCGGCAAAATCCAGGGTTTCCAGACAATCGGCTAATTGCGCCGCCTCGTTATGGGCAACCACCAGCACCGAGAGGACCGGCGCGCTCATCCCGCCATCTCCGTAATCCTGATCTGCAGGGCCCGCACCGCCGCTTCAACCTTATCAACCGACAATGTAGTCATCCAGCTATCCTGTTTGCGGTAATCGTATGCCGGATCGTTGCAGATGTCGTCAAAGTCACGATCGGTTCGTACCGACGCCGACCCCTTGCCCCAAGGACCGTATAATTCCTCGCGGCTGGGACCGAACAAGCCCAGGGTGGGGATCGCGGCGGCGGCGGCCATGTGCATCAAACCCGAATCATTGCCGATAAAGAAGTCGCTGCGCCGCAGGCAGGCCAGCACTTCGGGCAGGCCGACGCGGCCGATCAGGTCGACCAACTGTTCGCCGGGCAATCCATCCAGCAGGGGCTGGGCGGCGAGCCGTTCATTGGCGGTGCCAAACACGGCCACGCGGGCGCCGGGAAACAGCCCGTCGGGGGCGATCAAACGGCGGGCGAGCTCGGTGAAACGTTCGATCGGCCATTGTTTGCCGCCCCAATTGGCCGTCGGCCCCAAGGCCAGAATCGGGCCGCCAGGCGGCAGATGGGTCAATGCGGTCTGTTCATGTTCCGGGCGCAGCCATAATTTCGGATCAGGCGGCTCGGACAATCGCAAGACCGCCGCGGCATGGCGCACCCGGTGCAGATCACTGCCATTTGACCGCAGCACCCGGCGTTGTTCGGCCCACAACAGCCAGGCCAGCAACGAGGCGCGCAAATCCACCACCAGATCCCAGCGCTGCCCGGCCGTTTGCCGCCACAACTGCCGCCAATGCCCGGCCAGGGGGGCTTTTTCCATCACCAGCACACGCTCTACGTTGGGTGCAAGGGCCAACAGGGGCGCCGGTACCGGGCCACAGGCAATGGTCAGCCGGGCGCCGGGGTGACGGCGCACCAGATACTGCAACAGCCCGGTTGAAAGGACGGCATCGCCCAGGCGGTTATGACTGATAAACAGGATTTTCATCGCCGTTCCGGCGGGTCCCTGTTGGGCGGCGGTTAGCCTGGGTTAAGGGGCGACCAATGGCTCTTGCCAAGGCCTTATCACTGGGTGCATGTATACTCAGTGGGGTGCGAATGATGGAAGCGAATTATTGTCTATTGCCGGGGCGGGGCGTTTTACGTTTGTCGGGGGCGGATGTTTTGCCCTTCCTGCAAGCGCTGGTTACCCGCAATCTTGACAGCCTGGCGCCCGAGCGGGCGGTCTATGGCGCGCTGCTGACGCCCCAGGGCAAATATCTGTTCGACTTTTTCCTGGCGCGGCATGGCGACGAACTGCTGCTGGACGGAGAGGCCGCGCGCCTGGAGGCATTGACCAAGCGGTTAAACATGTATCGCCTGCGCGCCGATGTGACGATAGAGGAGACGCCTGCCGAATGGGAGGTTTATGCCGCCTTTGGCGCGGGCACGGAAGCGGCCCTCGGCCTGACGGACGGGGCCGGCGCCGCCAAGGCGTATGGCGATGGTATCGCATTCCTTGACCCGCGACTGACAGAGGCCGGGGCACGGGTCATGGCGCCGACGGGTCAGGCGGGCGCAATGTTGGCGGCGGCGGGCTTCAACCCTGTCGCGGCCGCGGATTACGACTATTTTCGCCTGGGCCTGGCCCTGCCGGATAGCGGCCGGGATTTGGTGGTCGATAAATCCCTGATGCTGGAAAGCAATTTGGAGCGCCTGCATGGCGTTGATTTCGACAAAGGCTGTTTCGTCGGCCAGGAATTGACGGCGCGCACGAAGTACCGCGCCCTGGTGCGCAAACGCTTGTTGCCGGTCCGTATCGATGGCCCGCTGCCCGATCCCGGCACGCCGTTGCTGGCAGGGGAGCAGGAGATCGCCGTGATGCGTTCCGGCGAGCGGGACCGCGGACTGGCCCTGGTTCGGATCGACCGTCTGGCCGAGGCCGGTGGACTGGGCCGAAATCTGACCGCCGGCGCGGCAACCGTGACGCTCCTTATGCCCGATTGGGCTGATTTCGAATTACCGGAACTGAAGGTATGAGCAGCCGCCATGACGATGGCCTGGTGCGCTGCGCATGGTGCGGCGTAGATCCGTTTTACATGGCCTATCATGACCAGGAATGGGGCGTGCCCGAATGGGATGATCAGGCCCTGTTTGAAAAACTGATTTTGGACGGCTTTCAGGCTGGCCTGTCCTGGATCACCATTCTACACAAACGGGACAATTTCCGTACCGCCTTCGACGGCTTCGACCCCGCCGTCATCGCCCGGTATGATGATGCCAAAGTCGAGGCCTTGATGGCCGACGCGGGCATCGTGCGCAACCGGGCGAAGATCATCGCCACCATCGGCAATGCCAAGGGCTGGCTGGATATCATGGCAGCAGGCGAAGGCGCCTTCGCTGATTATCTATGGTCTTTTGTCGATGGCCAGGTGGTCGATAAGGCGCGCCGGGGTGGTGAAATTATTACCGAAGATGGCGCCAGCCGGGCCATGTCCAGGGACCTGAAAAAGCGCGGCTTTAAATTCTGCGGGCCGACCATCTGTTACGCCTTCATGGAGGCGGTGGGCATGATCAACGACCATGTGGTCGATTGCCACCGATATGGTCAGGTTTGATACAACCACGGGTCACGGCGGAACTATGGGTCAAGGCGCATATCCGCAAATGCAACGTCCATGCCATCCCGGCCATGGTGGTCCGGCGCGGTGATAGCACCGCCGGCGCCATTTTCATCAAGGTCAATCACCTAGGCTCGGGCTGCATGGTCCTGGCGCCAACCAACAGCCTGGACGGCGGGCGGCAATGGCGGCGGGCCATTGGCGAGGCGCTGGTGCCGGACGCGGAGGCCGATGCCTATATCGCGCGGCAGTTGAACATGGACCCCGACCTTTGGGTGCTGGAGATCGAGGACCGGGAGGGCCGCCATTTGATGGAAGACATCATATTGGAATGACGGCCGCTTTTCTGCTGGCTGACGGCCATCGCCATGGCGCCGTCGGTTCGCTTCGGAAAAACCATCGGGCGGGGACCGCCCCAAACCACAAAATCACAGAATCCACATCATGCCCGCCTACGCGGGGATGCCGCGAAAGCGACTCTAATTAATTGAAAATTGCTCTAAAACGACAGCACGGTTCCGATGACGAATACCGTTGCGGCGTTCTCTATCGCCGCTGCATTCAGATTGTCTTGCACGTCCCAATAGGTGATGCCGCCGGTTAACACGACGCCCGGCCCCAAGCCGTAGGTCGCGCCGACTTGATAGCCATCGGTTTCGTCCTGGCCCAGGCCGGCGCCGGCCTCAACCTCGCCATGGGCATAGGCCACGCCAGCGGTCAATTCGCCAATTGCATAGCTCAAGCCAACGGAATAATCCGTACGGTCGGTGCTGGCGGCAGAGGTGCCCAGATCGTCTTTGCGGTAATCTGCCCCGAGGGTTAGGCCTTTATAGCCAAGCGATAGGCCAAGACCCCATTGGTCCTGATCCTCGGCCCCGGCGGCGGTACCTTCCACGTTACCCGTGGCCATACCCGCATACAGCGCCAAATCCAGGCCGTTGATCTGGCGCATATAATTCGCGCCGATTTCAATGGCTTCCGACTGCTGCCCGGTGTCGAGCTTGCTTTGCAGGCCGGTGCCAGCGCTGGTGCATGCCGTAGCCGGTGCCTCACAATTGTCCGGGGAATAGGACAGGCCCAATTGAACGCCGCGCATGCGCGGCGTGAAATAGGTAAGCTTCTCGGCCTCGCCGGAAATGTTGCTGATCACGGCAGGCGAGCCCACCGCGTTACCCAACGTGGCAAAGACAAGGTCCGGCGAGGCCAGGCCCACGCCACTGATCGCCCAGGGAGAGCCGTAAGCCATTTGATCCGGAGCCGTTTTATGCTGGCCAAACATTACTTTGCCAAAGGCGCCCACGGCATAGATGTAGGTTCGGTCGATCTGATCAGTGCTGGTCTCGCCCTCCAGTTCAACACTGACACCGAAGGTAATGCCATTATCAAGTTTCGTTTCACCTTTGAAGTGGATCTCGGATTCCTGGGCAATTCCGTGATTGCGTGCGCTGATGGCCGGACCGTCATTCTGATTGGCGCCAACCACAAAGGCCTTGAAATAACCGCCCAAGCCAAGATGGATTTTTTCCGCACCCTGCGCGGTGCCCGCGGCAAGCAACATCGCCCCCGCGACCATGGCCGTTGTCCCCAAGAACCTGTTTTTCATGATTAGCACCTCTTTCCCAGGTTCCAGGGCCATCGCGACCCAGATTTAGCGCGAATATTTACCATAGAAACCTATACCTAATAAATCGTAAAGCAAGCCACTCCGCCCTTTATATGGATGCCCTTCATGTGGGCCGTGCGGCGACGGGCCTGGCGTGTACTAGGCTGCTTTAACGTTGTCGAGGAATGTTTCAACCGTGGCTTTGAGCGTGCTGGCCTGCTGTGTCAGTTTGTCGGAGGCCGACATCACCTGCGCCGCCGCCGCGCCGGTTTCCGTCGTAGCCAGATTGACGGACGCGATGCTCTGGCTCACGTCTTGTGTTCCTTGGGCGGCTTGATCCACGTTTCGACTGATTTCCTGGGTGGTTGCAGCCTGCTGCTCAACCGCCGCCGAGATCGTGGCCGCGATTTCATTCACCCGTTCGATAGTCTGACTGATCCCGGTCAATGCCTCCAAGGCGCCGGAGGTCTCGGTTTGCATACCGGTAATCTGGGCCCCGATTTCCTCGGTTGCGTGGGCGGTTTGCGTCGCCAGGTTCTTTACCTCCGAGGCCACGACGGCAAATCCCTTGCCCGCTTCGCCGGCGCGCGCCGCCTCGATTGTTGCGTTCAAGGCAAGCAGATTGGTCTGACTGGCGATGTCATTGATCAGACTGACCACATCGCCGATCTTTTGCGCCGCCTCATTCAGGCTCGTCATGGCGTTGTTGGTATTTTCAGTCCGTTCCACCGCTTCGCCGGTGATCTTCGCGGATTCCGTCACCTGCCGGGTTATCTCGCGGATTGAGGCGGACATTTCCTCGGATGCCGATGCCACCGTTTGCACGTTGACGCTGGCTTCCTCGGACGCCGCGGCCACCGAAACCGTTTGTTCCACCATTTTTTCCGCCGTTTTCGACATTGCCGTTGCCGTCGAATTCATCTCGGTCGCGGCTTCCGAGACACCGTTCAATATATCGCTGACCACGGCATCGAATTCGCTGGCCAGTTGCGCCACCCTGTTGGCTCTTTCCTCGCGCGCGGCGTGCTCCTGATCCTGTTCCGCGGTCAGTTCGCCGTTGCGGATCATGTTTTCCTTAAAGACCTGTACCGCCGCGGCCATTTGACCCACTTCGTCACCACGATCAAGGCCGGTGATTTCAACCGTCTTGTCGCCATGCGCCAGGCTGTGCATTATTTCCGTGAGGCCCCCGACGGCGCGCAGAACATCGCGCACAACCACGAACAACAGGCCGCAGCCGGCAATCACCAGGATCAGGCTGACCAGCGCGAAGCTTATCACGCTCCTGAACGCGCTATCTTCCAGTCCGTGGGCGAGGGCAATCAGGTTACCCGAAATGCGGTCCTCGACCTGTTTCATCAGGTTAATTTTCTTGGTGATTTCGCCAAACCAATGGCCGCCTGCGGTGCCACCGGTATTGCCGGTCTGTGGCGATGTGACAGCGATCTGACGCATACGGTCAACTTCCGCGACGGCCGTACCGGTGACCGTGGCTTTGTGGAAATCCCACAGCGCGGGTTCGGCATACATACGGAAGCTGTTGAAATAGTTCTTCTCCAAGGAAATTAATTCCACAAAGCGGTTATAAATCTTGGGGCTGAACTTTCCGGCGCCGAAGCCGCCGGCACCCATGGCGCGCTCCTGACCGGCCCGCTCCTTGGCTTGCAGATAGGCGATGTAACCGCCAATCGATTTGCTGACCTTGTCGTCACTGCTGTTGCGTAGAGTTTGCGCGACGACATCCAACAGTCCGGCAATGGTGCCCGTATAGTATTTTGCCATTCCCGGGACCGTGATGTTCAGGCCGTCTATCTGGCCGCGCATTTTTTGCAATTGTTGCAGTTGTGTTACGGCCGTTTTCGCCTGCGCCGCCAACTGCGCATCGTAGTCCGAGAAGGCAAAGGCATTGTAGGCCGCCTCGAAGGCGGTCCGCTTAGCATCCGTATCGGTTCGTTGAGCAGGCAGCGTCTGGGCAAATTTCTTGCCCTTGCTGCCGATGAAACCAGCCGACCGTCCGCGTTCCTTTTGCAGTTCATGGACCAGGGCGCTGACGCTGGGGGCAAACTCGGACAGCTTATGGACCCGGGCTATATCAACCATCTGTTGATAGCGTTCGAAAACCAGAAGACTGGAATAAACCGATAGGCCGATGACCGGCAGCAGCACCGCCAGGGTCAATTTCTTGCCTATACTAAGGGAGTTAATCGCGCTTAGCTTGCTCATTCTTGATATCCTCAATCTCGAAAGCCGGCCCAGTTTTTTTTAGCATCGGCATATTGGATACGAGTACTGGTTAGGTGCGTATTTAAAAAACTACGCGCGCTCTTATTGCTCTTGTAATTTAGGATAAGTCCGCAGTTCCCTATTTAGTGAACTTTGTACCGATCTATTATTAAAAAAATGATAAGCAATTAGCACATAGGCATGTAATAGGATGTAGAACCAATAGATCACAGGGAGTAATATTTTTGTATTTAATGCGATAAATTCCTTACATTGCTTACCCGTATTTCGTACGACGAGATGTATGGCACCGCGGGTTTTAGACACCGGCCGGATTCTGCGTGCCGGTTGTATGGGCCCTTCGGCATTTTGTGGTTGATGGCGCCCTTGATGACCAAGCGCTATGATGGCGGTTGGCGGGGCCGAAATGAAGGTGTAGTTGCATGCATGATCAGGCGGGCGGGTTGGCGCCGGGGCCGTTGGACGGCATTCGGGTATTGGATTTTTCCATGTTCCTGGCCGGGCCATATTGTACCCGGCTGATGGCGGACATGGGGGCGGAAATCATCAAGGTCGAGCCGCCGGGCGGTGACTTTCTGCGCCAGTCGCCACCCTTCCGCGACGGGAAAAGCGCCTATTTCGGGCAAATCAATTGCGGCAAGAAAAGTCTGGAACTGGATATGAAAGACGATCTGGGCCGTGAGTTGGTGCGCCGCCTGATGCCAACGGTCGATGTGGTTCTGGAAAATTTTCGCCCCGGCGTCATGGCGCGCCTGGGCCTGGACTATGACACCCTTTCGGCATTGCGCCCCGGTCTGGTCTATTGCTCGATCTCGGGCTATGGGCAAACCGGGCCGGGCGCCCTGCTGCCCGCCTTCGCGCCGATCATCCACGCTGCTTCCGGCTACGATCTGATCATGATGGATTACCAGAAAATCGGAGACAAGCCGCCGTCCGTGCGTTCCACCGTGGCGGACATATTGGGCGCCACCCATGCCTTCGGCGCCATCAACGCCGCCCTGGTGCAGCGTCTGCGGACGGGCCGGGGCCAATATATCGACGTGGCGATGATGGACGCCATGCATAACCTGCTTGGCTTTGAATATCAGGCCGCCCAGATAGAGAACCCGGACCGTCCCATTGTTTTCTCGCCGATCCGCACCGCTGACGGTTTTGTCATGGTGGCGCCGGTCAGTCCGGCCAATTTCGCTGCCCTGGCGAACGCCGCCGGGCGCCCGGAATTGATCGATGATCCCCGTTTCGATGGCGTAACGGTCCGCGTGCGGAACTGGGATCTGTTGTTGGCGGAGATTGAACAATGGTCCCTGACCCAGACCACGGATGCCTGCGAAGGGACAATCCAGGCGGCTGGTTGCCCGTGCACCCGCTATCTACGAATTGGCCAGGCCATGGTGGAGCCGCAAATCATCGCCCGTGGCGCGGCCGTGGAAATCGCCGGCGTTAACGATTCCTACAAGGTGGCCAATTGTCCGTCGCATTTTGCCGGCACAAATGTCGGCGCACGGCCCTGGGTTCCCGCACTGGGCCAACATAACGAAGAATTTTTCGCGGAAGCCGGCCTTTCCACAGACTGAAAATCTAGCCGTCGCCCGACTATTGCTCAAATTGTGGTCATGGGGTATTTACACATTTACCACGTAATATAGTGAATGGCATGCTGACCGGTAAACACATCCTGTTGATCATCAGTGGCGGCATCGCCGCCTATAAGTCCTTGGACCTGATCCGCCGCCTGAAGGAGCGCGGCGCCGGGGTGCGTTGCGTTCTGACCGCCGGCGGCGCGCAATTCGTCACGCCTTTGTCCGTGGCGGCGCTGTCCGAGGATGCGGTCTTTCAGGATTTATTTTCGTTGAAGGATGAAAGCGAGATGGGCCATATCCGCCTCTCCCGCGAGGCGGACTTGCTGGTGGTGGCGCCGGCCAGCGCTGATTTGATGGCTAAAATGGCCGCCGGTCTGGCCGATGATCTGGCCTCGACCATTATGCTGGCGACGGACAAGCCGGTGCTGATCGCGCCCGCAATGAACACAAAGATGTGGGAGCATCCCGCGACCCAGCGAAATATGCGCACGCTGCAGGATGATGGCGTGACGGCGATCGGGCCGGGCCAGGGTGATCTGGCCTGTGGCGAGGTTGGCGCCGGGCGCATGTCGGAACCGTTGCAGATTGTCGCCGCTATAGAAAGCATCCTGATTGGGCAGGTGACCGCGGCGCCGCTACAAGGCCGCCGGGCCATCGTCACCTCTGGCCCCACATACGAGGCCATTGATCCTGTACGCTTTTTGGCCAATCGCTCATCGGGCAAACAGGGCCACGCCATTGCCGCCGCCCTGGCCAGGTTGGGCGCGGATGTGGTGTTGGTCGCGGGGCCCAACAATCAGCCTAGCCCTCCAGGGGTTGCCGTGCGGGACATAGAATCGGCTGTACAGATGCTGGCGGCTTGCGAAGCCGCCCTGCCCGCCGATATCGTTGTTTGCGCGGCGGCGGTGGCCGATTGGCGGGTTGCGGGCGAGGCGGAACAGAAAATGAAAAAAGACGGCAGCGGTCAGCCTCCCGCTTTAGCATTGGTGGAAAATCCCGATATTTTAGCGACCCTTAGCCAGTTGAACGGCGGCCGGCCAAGCCTGGTCGTGGGCTTTGCCGCGGAAACAGAAAAAGTCGTCGATCATGGGCAGGGCAAGCGTAGGCGCAAGGGCTGCGACTGGATCGTGGCCAATGACGTGGGCCCCGGCACCGGGGTCATGGGTGGTGATGAGAATACGGTTCACCTGATTACCTCCCAGGGCGTCGAAGATTGGCCGACCATGAGCAAAGACGCGGTCGCGGATGCTTTGGCCAGGCGCATCGCCGATCATTTCGCGGTCGGATAGCATTATGATCGCCATCCCCGTACAACGATTGGCGCATGGAGCCGGACTGGCCTTGCCGGCCCGGGCCACGGCGGATAGCGCCGGCATGGACCTGCTGGCGGCGGTCGAGGCCGAGGTTACTCTAGCCCCCGGTGGCCGGGCCTTGATCCCGACGGGCATCGCGCTGGCCCTGCCCGCTGGTTATGAAGCGCAGGTGCGGCCACGTTCCGGGTTGGCCTTGAAACATGGGGTGACCGTGTTGAACAGCCCCGGCACGATAGATGCGGATTACCGGGGCGAGGTTGGCGTTATTTTGATCAATCATGGCGAAACCCCCTTTACGGTACGGCGTGGCGAACGCATTGCCCAAATGATCATCGCGGCCCTGGCCGATGCCACCCTAAGCGAGGTCGAAAGCCTGTCGGCCAGTCAGCGCGGAAAGGGTGGCTTTGGCTCCACCGGATCGGTGACGTAATTATGTTACGGCTGTCGAAAAGAACCCTGTACGTGCTGGAAGCGGTCCTGGACATTGCCTGCAATGCCCGTCCTGATCCCGTGCAGTCCAAGGATATCGCCGAACGTCAAGGCATCCCACAGCGCTATCTGGAGGGCGCCATGCAGCATCTGGTGCGGGCCGGCATTTTGCGCGGCGTGCGTGGCCCCAGGGGCGGCTATCGTCTGGCCAGGGAACGCCGGCGTATCACCGTGGCCGAAATCGTCCGTTTGATGGAAGGTCTGGACGGCCATGACGAGGATATGGCCGCGATGGCCGGCTCGCCCCTGGGCCGGGCCGTGGTTCAGCCCCTGTGGCAGGAATTGCACGACGATATGATGCGCCGCCTGGAGGCGGTCAGCGTGGAAGACCTGTTCCGTCAGGCCAGCCAATCAGGCGCCGCCGCCGCGGCCAACCCCGCGGAACCAGGCGCCAACTTTGATATCTAGAGCAGTTCCGGGCATTTGAACAACTATGACAGAACCCACTAGCAGCACCGAACGGCGGACCGAAGGGCGGGGCCGGGTCTACGACTCGATCATCGATACCATCGGCAATACGCCGCTGGTTCGCCTCTCGCGGCTACAGCGGGACGCGGGCGTAAAGGCTGAAATTCTAGCCAAGCTGGAATTCTTTAACCCCCTGGCCTCGGTCAAGGACCGCATCGGGGTCGCGATGATCGAGGCCATGGAGCGGGCCGGCGTCATCGGCCCCGAAACCGTGCTGGTCGAGCCGACCTCGGGCAACACAGGCATCGCCCTGGCCTTTGTCGCCGCCGCCAAGGGTTATCGCATTATCCTGACCATGCCGGAATCCATGTCTATTGAACGCCGCCGCATGCTGTCCCTGCTGGGCGCGGAATTGGTCCTGACCCCGGCGGCGGAAGGTATCAGTGGCGCCATCAGACGGGCCGAAGAACTGGTCGCGGCAATGCCCGATGCGGCCATGCCACAGCAGTTTGAACATCCCGCCAATCCCGATATTCACCGCAACACCACGGCCCAGGAAATCTGGAACGATACCGGCGGCGCGGTGGATATCGTTGTCGCGGGGGTTGGCACCGGGGGCACGATTACAGGCATTGGTGAAACCTTGAAAAGCCGCAAACCGGGCCTCAGAATGGTGGCGGTAGAGCCCGAGGACAGCCCGGTTCTATCGGGCGGTGCGCCCGGCCCGCACAAAATTCAGGGCATCGGGGCGGGCATTATTCCGGCTGTCTTGAACCTGGATGTGGTGGATGAAATTTTGACCATCGGCAATGAAACCGCATTCGAGACCGCCCGGCGCGTCGCCGCGCTGGAGGGGTTGCCTGTCGGCATTTCCTCGGGCGCGGCGCTGGCGGCGGCCTTGGAAGTGGCCGAACGGCCGGAGAGCGCCGGCAAGACCATTGTGGTCATCGTGCCCTCCTTCGCCGAACGCTATCTGTCCACGGCGCTGTTCGAGGGGCTGGCATGACCGATTTGCAGGAGAGCCAGATCGAGCGCTACGCCCGCCATATCGTGATGCAGGAAGTGGGCGGCGTTGGCCAGGCAAAGCTGCTGGCGGCAAAGGTTCTGGTGGTCGGCGCCGGCGGCCTTGGTTCGCCCCTGCTGCTGTATCTTGCCGCCGCCGGGGTCGGTACCATCGGCGTGGTGGATGACGATGTGGTCTCGCTTTCCAACCTGCATCGGCAGATCGCCCATGGCACACCGGACATCGGCCGGGCCAAGGTGGACAGCGCCAGGGACCGCGCCGCCGCGCTGAACCCCGATGCTACGCTGGTGCCCCATCGGATGCGCCTGAACCGGGACAATGTCATGCAACTGTTGGCGGATTACGACATCATCGCCGATGGTTCGGACAATTTCGAAACCCGGTTTTTGCTTAACGATGCCTGCTTTCTGGCCAAAAAGACCCTGGTGTCGGCGGCTGTGCTGCGCTTTGACGGCCAGCTTTCCACCTACAAAGCCCACCTGGGCGCGCCGCATCCCTGCTATCGCTGTATTTTTCCCGAGCCACCGCCCGCTGGCGCCATTCCGTCCTGCGCCCAAGGCGGCGTGCTGGGCGCCATGGCCGGCATCATGGGTACCATGCAGGCGACGGAGGTCTTGAAAGAGATTTTGGAAATTGGCCGCGGCTATTCGGGCCGGTTGTTGATCCACGACGGCCTGGCCGGTGAATTCCGCACCGTCCGGGTCAAGCCCGACCCGGCCTGTCCCCTATGCGGCGAGACGCCGCGTATTAAGGATTTGAGCGGCCACTGATCGGATTAGGCTATTTTCGAGATTGACTTGCCCCCCTGACCGACCGGAGACATAGGTCACAGTTCAGACTGTTGGCGAGGATGATTTGATTCGGGAGATTTTGCTGTCGAGTTTTGGAGATGTTCGCATTGATCACCGTTTTCTGGACAATGAACGGGTCAATGCGTGCGGGATTGTGGATAGCCTTGCGGCGCGGACCTCGCAGGCCTGTGAAGGCCGGCGCATTATCGCGGTGCAAGACACGACGGAGGTCAACTTCTCCGGCCGGGATAAAGGCCGCCGGGATCTGGTCATCCGTTCGGCCCATGATCGTCGGGTGGCGACACGGATACTGCAATTGACCGATGCCCGTGATGGCAGTTCAAGGCCGGCCAGTGACGCCCTGGACAAAGACCTCGTGAAGCCGGCGGCTCTGATCGCTAAAACCCTTGAAGGCAAAACCAAGCGACAACAAAACCCGTACGATGAAGGCGGCCTATCATGGCTCGCCTGGATCGTGGCGCGGCTCGGAGGTTGGAATTGCTATTACAAACCACCAGGACTAAAAACAATGGCCATCGGCTGGAAAGAACTCGCCTCAATGCTGGCCGGCATCCGCATCGCACAGCAGGTTCAAGATGTGTGAATCCCGTAGGGTGGCCGGGAGGGGGAGCGGTCGGCTCGGCGCCTTGATGAACATCGAAAACGGGCTGGTGTCCTGTTAGTATCCGGGAATCTGACGACGCCGCATTTAGGAGAAAACCATGGCTGAAACCTTTGATCTGTTGCTGCGTGGCGGCACCCTGGTCACCCATAATGGGATCGGCCTGGGCGATATTGGCGTCCGTGACGGGCGCACGGTAGCGTTGGGTGATCTGGCCACGGCTTCGGCCGGCGAAGTGGTGGACGCCCAGGGGCTGCATATCCTGCCCGGCGTAATCGACACCCAGGTCCATTTCCGCGAACCGGGCAGCGGGCATAAGGAAGACTTGGAGGCCGGTTCCCGCGGCGCGGTTCTGGGCGGGGTCACGGCGGTGTTCGAGATGCCCAATACGGCACCCCTGACCACCACTCCAGAGGCGCTGGCCGACAAACTATCCAGGGCCAAGGACCGGATGTGGTGCGAACATGCCTTTTATATGGGCGGTACGGGCGAGAATGCAGAACAACTGGCGGAACTGGAACGGCTGCCGGGCTGCTGCGGGGTGAAGATATTCATGGGCTCATCCACCGGCAATCTGCTGACCGAGGACGACCCCACCTTGCGTCGGATTCTGGGCGCCATTCGGCGCCGTTGCGCCGTGCATGCCGAGGACGAACCGCGCCTGAAGGAACGCCAGCATCTGGCAATGGAGGCCGCCGATCCGTCCGCGCATCCGCTGTGGCGGGACCCCGAAACCGCCCTGCGCGCAACCAAACGCCTGATCGCCATTGCCCGGGAGACCGGCGCCCGCGTGCATGTGCTGCATATCACCACGGCCGAGGAAATACGCTTTTTGGCCCAACACAAGGATATTGCCTCGGTCGAAGTGACGCCACAGCATCTGACCCTGGCGGCGCCCGATTGTTATGCTGAAATGGGCACCCGGGCGCAGATGAACCCGCCGATCCGCGAGGTAAGCCACCGGGATGGCTTGTGGTGGGGCCTTGATCAGGGCGTGGTGGACGTCATTGGCTCGGACCATGCGCCGCACACCCTGGCGGAAAAGGCCGAGACCTATCCGGCCAGCCCGTCGGGCATGCCGGGGGTACAGACCCTGTTGCCGATCATGCTGGATCATGTGGCAGCCGGGCGGTTAAGCCTGTTGCGCCTGATGGACCTGACGTCGGCCGGGCCGGCGCGGCTGTTCGGCATCGCCGGTAAGGGCCGGATCGCGGTTGGCAATGATGGCGATTTCACCCTGGTGGATTTGCAGGCGAAACGGCGCATTCTGGATCAGGACATGGCCAATCTGTCGGGCTGGACGCCGTTCCATGACCGCCAGGTTACGGGCTGGCCCATGGCCACCATCATTCGCGGCCGGATTGTCATGCGCGAGGGTGACCTGGCGGCAAAAGCCGACGGCCGGCCCCTGCGGTTTGGCGAGACCTTGCCGGGCCGCTAACAGGCGCTATTATTCGCCAGGACGTTTTATTTTTTTGCGGTTCAATGTGATTGGAAATGGTGATGAGCGGTACCTTCAAGGCCTGGTGGGCCACTGACGTCGATGGCAAGGTGAATGTGGAACTGTGCGACGTGGCCGACGCCGACCTACCGGCCAACGAGGTCACGGTGGCGGTGAAATATTCCACCGTCAATTACAAAGACGGCATGGCTGTTCAGGGCAACAAAAGCAAGATCATGCGGTCCCTGCCCATGGCGCCGGGCATCGACTATGCCGGCGTGGTGGAGGCATCCGACAGCCCGGATTACAGCATTGGCGACGAAGTGGTGTTGACCGGCTGGGGCGTGGGCGAGACCGTCTCGGGCGGGCTGTCCCAGCGGGCCCGGGCCAAGGCGGACTGGCTGGTGAAAAAGCCGGACGGCTTGACGCTGCAACAATGCATGGCCATCGGCACCGCCGGTTTTACCGCCATGATGAGCGTCCTGGCCCTGGAAGACGCCGGCGTGAAGCCCGGTGATGGCGATGTCATCGTGACGGGCGCCGCGGGCGGCGTCGGCTCTGTCGCCGTCGCCGTGCTGGCCAATCTGGGTTACAGCGTTGCCGCCTCCACGGGCCGGGAGAGCGAACATGACTATCTGCGGGGACTGGGCGCTGCATCCATTGTGCCGCGATCGGAATTGAGCGAGCCGGGGCGGCCCATTGGCCGGGAAACCTGGGCCGGCGGCATAGATACGGTGGGCAGCCATATCCTGGTGAACGTACTGGCCTGCACCAAATCATTGGGCACGGTTGCCGTCTGCGGTTTGGCCGCGGGCCCTGATCTGCCGGGAACCGTGTTGCCGTTCATCCTGCGGGGGGTGCGGATCTGGGGTATCGATTCCGTCTTTTGTCCGGCCGCGCGGCGGGCGCAAACCTGGGCCCGTCTGGCCACCGACCTGCCCCTGGACAAGCTGGATGCCATGACCAATGTTAAGCCCATGGCCGAGGTGCCCGCCATCACCGCCGCCATCCTGAAAGGCCAGGTGCGCGGCCGCACGGTGATCGACGTCAACGCCTAGCGTGATCTTTCAAGTATGAACGAGGAAAAGATGAGCAAGGATAATGGCGCGGCTGAACCGCTTCGCCTGACCGCCCTGGCCCACGGCGGCGGTTGAGGCTCCAAGATTGCTCCCGCCGTGCTGCGGGAGCTGCTTGCGAACCTGCCAAAGCCTGACCATAACGCTGATCTGCTGGTCGGCCATGAAACCGGTGATGACGCCGCCGTCTATCGCATCGACGAGACCCGCGCGATGGTGGCGACGACGGACTTTTTCATGCCCCTGGTCGACGATCCCTTCGACTTTGGCCGCATTTCCGCCACCAACGCCCTCTCGGACGTCTATGCCGTGGGGGGACGTCCGGTGCTGGCCCTGGCCATCGTCGGCATGCCCGTCGACAAGGTTTCGACCGCAACCATTCAACAGGTATTGGCCGGCGGCGCCGCTGTCTGCAAAGCGGCGGGCGTGCCCATTGCGGGCGGCCATTCCATCGATACATTGGAGCCGATCTATGGCCTGGCGGTCATCGGCATGGTGGATATAAAGAACATCAAGCGCAACATCGGCGCCCGGCCCGGCGATGCGCTGATCCTGGGCAAAGCTATTGGCACGGGCTTTCTTGCCTCGGCCATGAAGGCGGGAACCCTGTCGCCGGACGGCTACCGCGAAATGATCGATTGCACCACGCGCCTGAATGACATTGGCGCCGAACTTGGGGAACGGGCCGATATCCATGCCATGACCGATATCACCGGTTTTGGCCTGTTGGGGCATTTGAGCGAGGTTTGCCAGGGCTCCCATGTGGCGGCGCGGCTAGACCTGGGCGCCGTGCCAATGCTGTCGGCGGGCCGTGAACTGGCCCAGGCGGGCGTGAATACCGGGGCGACCGGTCGCAACCGCGCGGAATTCAGCGCTGGCGTGGCCCTGCCCGGCGATCTGCCCGATTGGCAGAATAATATGCTGTACGACCCCCAGACCGCCGGCCCTTTGCTGGTCGCCTGTGATCCAGGCGCGGCGGACGAGGTCCTGGCCCTCTTTCATGCCCGTGGTTTTGACGCCGCCGCGATCATTGGCCATTGCCACCCAGGCGAGCCCATTATTACGGTTAGCTCCATTATTACGGTTAGCTAGAGCATCTTAAAAAGCGCTAGATAAATCCAGCGGTGCGCCTTGGCGCAGCACCGCATGGGCCTGTTCCGTATCACTGCCGTCAGCCTGGTGCAGGCACAAACCGGGATGCAGGATGGTGGGGCCTTTGCCCTGCACCCTGGCCTGGACGATGACCCGCTTGGCCGGGGTGCCCGGTTGTGCCCAAAGGGGGAAAATCACCATGTCGCCGGCCCCTTTCTCCAGGCCCGACAGCAACGATGCCAGCCGCTCGCTGCGATGGATTACGGTGATGGTGCCGCCCGATGCGGTGCGCCGCAAACAAAAGGCCAGCCAGTCTTGCAGCGGCGTTTCGCCCTCGCCATGGGCCAGGGCCTTGCCCGGATCCGGTGGCGGGGAGCCCTTGCCGCGCGCATAAAACGGCGGATTGCAGACCGTGTGATCGAATATAGTTTGGCCAATGTCGGGGGGTGGTTGGCGAATATCCCCGGCCACGATGCCAACCCGCGCCGACATGTGGTTCGCGGCGATGTTGCCGGCCCCCAGGGCGGCCAGTTCGGGCTGTATTTCCAGGCCGCGAATAACCAGATCGGGGCAGCGCAAGGCCAGACACAAGGCTACCGCCCCGACACCAGCACCCGCATCCAGCACCGTCTGGCCCGGACGCGCCGTCACCGCCGCCGCCAACAGAATGGCGTCCGAGCCGGCGCGGTAGCCCTGGCGCGGCTGGGTCAGCAAAATGCGCCGGTCCAACAGGCCGTCCTGGGTAACATCGCCCGCCATCTCCACGTCCGTCTCCGCGTCCATTGCCCTAAGTCCCCGTTTCAATCCCGGCTTCCGCCAACAAAGCGCGGGCCTCGTCCAAATCCTCGTCCAGCACCATCAAACGCCGGTTAAAAGCACCGATGGAGCCCTCGGTGACGGACATATGGCGATCCAACAGCATGTTTTCGATGCCAGCGTCACGCAAATAAGCCTCCACCCAGGACAGCAGGACCAGGTCATTGCTGCGCAGTAATTCGATCATCACCGGTTCCCGTCGCCCAGTTTCGTCATTGTGGTCTTGCATTATGACCACGTAATGCAGTCTATAGACCCTGCGGCAGGGAGTCGCGAGTAACCAGAGGAATGCTGGGTGGCGGACGTTATACAATTGGAAAATTCGGCGCCCCGGCGGGCCACATTGGAGCCGCTGATGCAGTTGGTTGGCGACGACCTGATCAAGGTCAACCACACAATTCTTGACCGCATGGACAGCCGGGCACCACTGATCCCGCAACTGGCCGGGCACATCATCGCCTCGGGCGGCAAGCGTTTGCGGCCCATGTTGACCCTGGCATCCACGCGCCTGTGCGGCTATGTGGGAGAGCGCCAAATAGGTTTGGCCGCGGCCGTTGAATTCATCCATACCGCCTCGTTACTGCATGACGATGTGGTGGATGAAAGCGATCTGCGCCGTGGCGATGCCACCGCGAATGTATTGTGGGGCAATCAACCCAGTGTCCTGGTCGGCGATTTTCTGTTTTCCCGCGCCTTTCAGATCATGGTCCAGGACGGCAGCCTGGAAGTGCTGCGGGTCCTGGCCAATGCCTCGGCGATCATCTCGGAAGGCGAGGTGATGCAGTTGGAAACCCTGAATAACGTTGAAATTCCGGAAGAGAAATATCTCGAGGTTGTCGCCGCCAAAACCGCCGCCCTGTTCGCCGCCGCCTGCCGAATTGGCGCCGTCATCGCCGGCCGCGGCACGGTGGAAGAGGACGCCCTGGAAAATTTTGGCCGCAATCTGGGCATTGCCTTTCAATTGGTTGACGACACCCTGGATTATTCCGTCCATCAGGCCACCTTGGGCAAGGCCGTGGGCGATGATTTCCGCGAGTGCAAGGTGACGCTGCCGGTATTGCTGGCCTTTCGCCGGGGTGACGAGGACGAGCGCGCCTTCTGGCGCCGTTGTATTTCCGATGGCGAGCAAGGCGATGGCGATCTGGAAAAGGCCATCGAATTATTGCAGCGCCACGACGCCCCGCGCGATTCCATCGAGCGCGCGCGCCACTATGGCGCCATGGCCCGGGACGGCCTGGGTATCTTCCCTGACGGCCAGGCCAAACGGGCGCTGACCGATGTGATCAATTTCTGTATCGAACGGGTCTACTAGAGCAATTTTCAATTAATCGGCATCGCTCCCGCGACGTAAATAATTGCTTCAATTGCTCTGCTCTTAAAGAATTTGCGCATGTTTTAACAAAACATGCTCTGGTCTTGCCGCAACCGTCCGTGGGCGCTATAAGCACGCGGTCCGCCACATTTTATGGCGGGCCAACATTGCCGGAGTGTAGCTCAGCCTGGTAGAGCACCGTCTTCGGGAGGCGGGGGTCGGAGGTTCGAATCCTCTCACTCCGACCATTGATACAAGACCAATGATACCAAGCATTTCACTGCCCTTCCGCGTTCCTCGCGGAAGGGTTTTTTCTTGTGGTGGGAAGATCGCTACTTGGCGCCGTGGCGTTCGGCCAGCGTGGCCAGCAGTTCGTCCCGGCCGGCGGCAAAATCGCTTTCCCGCCATTCGGTCTCCAGCGCCCGCAGGGCCTTGCCTACGCCTGGGCCGGGGTGCATGCCTAGCGCCAGGGCATCCCGGCCGGACAAGGGGAAGGGGGGCGGTGCGGCCGCCTGGATAGGGGGGAGGAGTTCCGGGACACCTTGTTGCAGCGCCAGATCGCCAATTTGTTCGGCGCCATGGTCATAAAGCAATTGCCGCAGGCTGGCGCGCGCGATCACGGCGGTCAATTGCACGGGCGGCGCCATCAGAAAGCCCAGGCGTTGCCCTTGCCGGGCCGAAAGGCGAAGGCGCTGGCCAATGGCCTGGGCCGCCGGGGCGCCACCCATGGCGATGGCGGAAAGCCGGCGCAAGGGGTCATCGTCGGTCCCGGCCAGGCGGGCAAGATTTTCGAGGCGGGAACCCTCGGGCAGAATATGTTGCAGCACGCCAGTCCGCAGCATCAGTTCCAGGCAGGGTAGCGGGTCAGGCGCGGCCAATAGTTTGAATATCTCGTCCCGCAGCCGTTCGCCGCTAAGGCCGCCGATGCCCGGCGCGGCGGCGGCGCAGGCGGCCAGGGCGTCCGGATCCGGCGCAGCCCGTCCGAACAGCGCCTGAAAGCGGAAAAAACGCAGGATACGCAATTTATCCTCGGCGATCCGCTGCGCGGCAGCGCCGACGAACCGCACCCGGCCAGCCGCCAGATCGGCCCTGCCGCCGACCGGATCGTAGAGCTGCCCATCGCCATCGGCATAGATGGCATTGATGGTAAAATCACGGCGCGCCGCATCCAGACGCCAATCGTCCGTGAAGGCGACCTTGGCATGGCGGCCAAAATTTTCCACGTCCACGCGCAGGGCGGTGATTTCGAAATGCTGACCATCGTTGATCGCGGTAATGGTGCCATGTTTCAGGCCGGTGGGAATTACCTTGATGCCGCCATCTTGCAGCAGGCGCATGCTATCTTCAGGTATTTGATCGATGGCGATATCAAGATCGCTGCTGTTCCGGCCCAATAGTCCATCGCGCACGCAGCCGCCGACAAAACGCGGCGTCGCCTCCTCAGATCCCAGGGCGGCAAGCACCGCGCGGCTGGCCGCCGCCGTCAACCAGGGTTGCTGCATAAGGGGCTGCATTCCGCCGGAACCTAATTTGCTTTGTAGAACTGACCGGGCACCATTTTGCCATCCTGCACATGCGGCGCCACATATTGGCCCCCCGCCGGATCGCCGGTAAAGGCCCAGACGGCAATCAACGAGGCCACCATTAACACCAAACCGGTGGCGAACAGCCAAAGCCAGGGCGCTTCATCAAAGGCCTGGCCCTTTTCCCGGGCCCGGCGGGTGGCGAACAGAAACAGAGCATAGGCGATGAAGGGCAGTAGAAAGGGGACGAGGTGATAGAGTATTTTACTGAGCATATTTAGTTCCCGGATTAGAGCAGATCGTGGACGCGGCGGTACAGGTTCATCAACATGCCCGCCGTGGCGCCCCAGATGTAAAATTCGCCGTAGGGCATGGCGTAATATTGCCGTTTCCGGCCGTTGTACTCGCGGCTGTGGCGCTGATGATTTTTCGGGTCGAACAGAAATTCCAGGGGTACCTCGAACACATCCGCCACCTCGAAATCGTCTACGGTCAAATCGAAGCCCAGGCGCACGAAGCCCACCACCGGGGTTACGTGAAAACCCGTTCCGGTTTCGTAATCATCCAGATAGCCCGCCACTTCCACAAAGCCGCGGTCCAGGCCGATCTCTTCCTCGGTCTCGCGCAAAGCGGTATCGACCACGTCCAGGTCATCCGCTTCCACCCGGCCGCCAGGAAAGCTGACCTGCCCGGCGTGATGGTGCAGATGGTCCGTGCGCTTGGTCAGCAATACGGTCAGCCCGGTATTATGTTCGACCAGGGGCACCAGCACCGCTGCCGGTTTCAGACGCTCTGCGGCATCGACCCATTCCTTCATGAACGGGTTCAGATCATGATCACCCGTGCCGGGACGCAGATCATCATGGGCCCGGGAATCCGCCATGGGGCGAAGTTTGGAAATAATGCGGTCTCGCAACAGCGGCTCCTATCTGTTGTCCTGGTCTAATGTTCTGGCTTCAGGGTAGCGAACCAATCGGGAAAAAGACACCCGCGCTCCAAATACCGAACTGGGTTTTGCCATTCCGGTCTTCTTCCACCGCCAATTCGACCAGATCATAGAAGATGGCACGGCTGATCAACGCTTCCAAGCCCGCGCGCACATGCACATACGGGGACGGTTCTTCGCTGACCGGGTCAATCTCCACCCGAATGGGATGTTCGGGGCTCGCCATCACCTCGTCATCGACGTTGGTGCGAAAGGTAAGGACCTGTTCACGCCCCTGGCCATGGATATCCATGGCCACCGCCTGAAAGGGCGCATCGTCAACGGTAATGGCAAACTTCTCTACCGGGGTTACCAGGTAATAGGTCCCATCCTGATCATGCCGCAGAATCGAGGCGAACAGCTGCACCATTTTCTGGCGCTTGATCGGTGACCCCAGATAAAACCAGGTACCGTCGCGGGCAATGCGCATATCCATGTTGCCGGAAAAATCAGGTTGCCAGGTTTCCACCGGCGGTATCTTGCCCTTGGGCAATTGCGCCGCGATCGCCTCAATCGTCCCAGCCGTCTTGGGATCCGGCATTTGTTTTTTCATATCACATCCTGTTCACGTCGGCGCGATATTCCCGGTGTTCGGCTTTGTTCGGCTGGCACTTGGCGCGCGTAAACGTTACCCTGCCAATTGGTTCAAAGCCGGGGACTCATTAATATAGTGGACAACATGCCATCCGCCAGTGAAGCCGACAAACAATTGATCGCCGAGATCGAAGTGGCCGTCGAACGCATTGCCAAGGTACGGCAAATGATCGGGCGGGTCATCTTTGGTCAGGAAGCGGTAATCGATGAAACCCTGGTCACCCTGTTGGCGGGCGGCCACGCCCTGTTGATCGGTGTGCCCGGTCTGGCCAAAACCCGGCTGGTGGAAACTCTGGGTACGGTCTTGGGACTGGACGACAAACGGGTGCAGTTCACGCCCGATTTGATGCCCGCCGATATTCTGGGTTCCGAGGTGTTGGAGGAGGCCGAGAGCGGCCGGCGTTCGTTCCGCTTCATCCCCGGCCCGGTGTTCTGCCAGTTGTTGATGGCGGACGAGGTCAATAGGGCCAGCCCGCGCACCCAGTCCGCCCTGTTGCAGGCGATGCAGGAAAAGGCCGTGACCATTGCCGGGCAGCATCACCCCCTGCCGGGGCCATTCCACGTGCTGGCGACCCAGAACCCGTTGGAACAAGAGGGCACATATCCCTTGCCCGAGGCCCAGTTGGATCGCTTCCTGTTGCAGATCGACGTGGATTATCCCGACCGTGAGGCGGAACGGCGCATGTTGATGGCCACCACGGGCGCCGCCGAAGCCTCTATCACGGCCGTCATGGACGGCGAACAACTGCTGGCTACGCAACGGCTGATCCGCCATATTCCCATGGGAGAAAGCGTGATCGAGGCAATTTTGACCCTGGTGCGTAATGGCCGCCCCGAAGACAGTCCCCTGCCGGGCATCCGTGAACAGGTGGCCTGGGGGCCCGGACCCCGGGCCAGCCAGGCGTTGATGCTGGCGGCCAAGGCGCGGGCCCTGCTGGATGGCCGGCTGGCGCCTTCGATCGATGACGTCCTGGCCCTGGCCCGCCCTGTCCTGCGCCACCGCATGGCCTTGACGTTTGCCGCGCGGGCCGATGGCATCACCTTGGCCGGGGTCATCGACCGCCTGTCCGAACCCCTGGCCTGATACAGCATGGTTGCGGCCGCGCCACACAAAGCCGGTCATGCGGCGGAGCAGTTGGCCGCCACATTGCCACCGCTGCTGGTGGCCGCCGAACGGGTCGCCTCCACCGTGGTGCAGGGTGTGCACGGCCGCCGCCGGGTCGGCAGCGGCGAGACATTCTGGCAATACCGCCGCTATCAGAGCGGCGACAGCGCCACGGCTGTTGACTGGCGGCAATCGGCTAAGAGCCAAAAGATTTTCGTTCGGGAAAATGAATGGGAAGCGGCGCAAAGCGTCTGGCTGTGGCGGGACGGCTCGGCCTCGATGGATTATAGCTCCGGGGCCGGGGCAGAACGCAAGCAGGACCGGGCCGATCTGTTGTTGCTGGCCCTGGCTTCGTTGTTGTTGCGCGGGGGCGAGCATGTCGGGCTTTACGGCCGGGACAGCAACGCCACGGGCGGCCGCGCTACCCTGACCCGGCTGGCCGCGCGGTTGCAAAATGGCCCGGATGGCGCCGCCCAAAACACCCCGGCCACCCCGACCAGCCAGACCGGATTACCCGAACCGGGACGGCTGCCGCGCTTTGCCCAATTGGTGTTGTTCGGCGATTTCCTGGCGCCGCTGGCGCAGATCGAAGTTATGGTCAAAGGTTTCGCCGATCAGGGCGCACACGGCCATCTGTTGCAGATCCTGGATCCCGCGGAAGAAGACCTGCCGTTTCAGGGCCGCACCGAGTTCGAGGGCCTGGAAGGCGAGGGCACGATCCTGATCGGCCGGGTGGAAAGTCTGCGCGATGTCTATCTGCGCCGTATGGCGGACCGCCGGCTTGGCCTGATTGACATCTGCCGCCGGGTTGGTTGGGGCTTTACCCAGCACCGTACGGACCGGCAGCCGCAAACCGCCCTGCTGGGTCTGTACAACGCCCTGGGCAATGAACTGGATAACAGCCTGGCCCAAATTCTGGACAATAACCCGGATGGCGGGGCGGGAAGCTAAGCCATGTTGTCCCTGGGAGCCATTGCCCTGACCGCGCCCTGGATGTTGCTGGGTCTAGCTGCCCTGCCCCTGATTTGGTGGCTGCTGCGGATCACGCCGCCGATGCCCCGGCGCGTACGCTTTCCCCCCGTGCGCATTTTGCTGGGCCTGGCCGGCGAGGAAGAAACCCCGGCGGCAACACCGTTATGGCTGGCGCTGTTGCGTCTGTTGCTGGGCGCCCTGGCGGTACTGGCTCTGGCCCACCCCTTGTTGCATCCGAATGCCGATCTGTCGGGCGACGGGCCGGTAATGCTGGTGATCGATGATGGTTGGGCGGCGGCGCCCAATTGGTCTCTGCGCCAGCAAACCGCCCTGACCATTGTGGAGCGGGCCAAGCGGCGGCAGCGCCCGGTGCTGGTATTGACCACGGCGCCACCCGCGGCCGGCGGTCCGATCCAGTCCAGCGGCCTGTTACAGGCGGTAGAGGCGGAACCGATCATCCGCGCCTTGCAGCCCAAGCCCTGGTCGACCAACCGCGCCGCCGCCGCCGCCGCCGTACGGGACCTGCCCTTCCAGGCGCAGCCGACAATCTATTGGTTGAGCGACGGCATCGACAGTCCGGAACGCCGCGAACTGGACAGCGCGCTCGCCACCCTTGGCCCGCTGCGGCTATTGCAACAACCCGTCGGCCAGCGCGCCATGGCCCTGTTGCCCCCCGTGCTGACGCGCCAGGGTTTTGCCGCCACCGTCCTGCGGCCGATCGGTGCAGGCGCCAGCGGAGAAGACCTTGGCGGAGAGGGCCCCATCCGCGAAGAATTGGGTGGGATAGCGGTGCGGGCAATCGGCGACCGGGGCCGGGTGCTGGGCCAGGCAATGGCACAATTTACCGGCAACGAGGATCGCGCCGTGGCGGAAATTCAACTGCCCGGTGAGCTGCGTAACCGCGCCTTGCGGCTGCAACTGGCGGGCGCCGGTTCGGCCGCGGCAAGCATTCTGCTGGACGAACGTTGGCGGCGCCGGCCCGTGGGCCTGGTATCGGGGGGCGGGGTGGAAGAACGCGCCCAGCCCTTGTTGTCGAACTTGTATTTTCTGGAACGGGCCTTGCAGCCCTATGCGGAACTTCGCCGGGGCGAGATCGCGGCGCTGTTGCAGCGGCCTTTGGCGGTGCTGATCCTGGCCGATATTGGCCGCCTGTCCGGCGATCAGCAGCAGCGCCTGACGCAATGGCTGATTGATGGCGGCATGCTGATCCGCTTTGCCGGACCGCATCTGGCGCAAGCGGCCGACAAGCTGATCCCGACCCCCCTGCGCCAGGGTGGCCGGGCCTTGGGCGGTGCCCTGTCCTGGTCAGAGCCGGCAGGCCTGGCCGCTTTTCCCCCACATAGTCCCTTTCAGGGCCTGGTGGTGCCCGGTGATGTTCTGGTCAATCGCCAGGTCCTGGCGCAACCGTCACAGGATCTGGCTCAGCGCACCTGGGCCAGCCTGGCCGATGGCACACCCCTGGTAACGGCGGCGCCACGGGGCCAGGGCTGGCTGGTGCTGTTTCACGTTACCGCCAATGCATCCTGGTCCAACCTGCCCCTATCGGGTCTGTTCGTGAATATGTTGCGCCGTCTGACGGCCATGTCCCGTGGCGTGACGGCGGCAGCGGAGACGGCGGCCCGGCGCGAACTGCCGCCCGTGGCCAACCTGGATGGATTTGGCCACCTGGGGCCCCCGGCTCCGGGGGCCGAGCCCGTTGCCGCCGACGCCATCGATCAAACCCAAGCTGGCCCGAAAAGCCCGCCGGGTTATTATGGCCGGGAGGATGACCGCCGCGCCTTGAATTTAAGCCAGAACTGGCAAGCCCTGCGGGCCATTACCGATCTGTCGGTGCCGGTGCGCAAAGCCGATTATCAGCAGACCAGGGAGGTCGATCTGAAACCATGGTTATTGCTGGCGGCGGTGCTGCTGGCCCTGGTGGATCTGCTGGCGGTATTGGCCCTGCGCGGCTTGCTGCGTTCCCAGGGCCGCCTGACGAGCCGCCCGACGAGCCGATTGGGGGCATTGTTGCTGGGCGCGCTGTTGCTGCTGCCGGACGGCCCGGCCGGGGCGCAACAGTTCCCCGCCGCCGAACGCTTTGCCATGGCTGCATCCCTGGACACCCGCCTGGCCTATGTGCTGACCGGCGACGCCCGGGTTGATGAGATGAGCCGGGCTGGCCTGGCCGGTTTGAGCGATATCCTGCGCCTGCGCACCTCGATCGAGCCGCAAGCCCCCATGGCGGTGAATGTGGAGCGCGATCCCCTGATGCTGTTCCCAATTTTGTATTGGCCCATCACCGCCTCGCAAAAGACCTTGAGCGACCAGGCCATTGCCCGGATATCGCAATTCATGCGCACGGGGGGAACGGTGCTGTTTGATACCCGTGATGGCGGCAACAGCCTGCCGGCCCTGCGCCAACGTCTAGGCCTGGCTGACGATGCCTCGAACAGCGGGCGTCTGCGGCGCCTGTTGTCGCGGCTGGATCTTCCGCCACTGGCGCCGGTGCCCCAGGGTCACGTGCTGACCAAATCGTT
Organism: Alphaproteobacteria bacterium; assembly: GCA_016776605.1. Lineage (GTDB taxonomy): Bacteria > Pseudomonadota > Alphaproteobacteria. Next base: position 340,971 of record JADHTB010000003.1, read on the forward strand.
TTATCTATTGCAGGACTTTCCCGGCCGCTATGTGGGTGGCCCGGTCTGGGTCGAGGGGCGGCGCGGCGTTATCAATGATGGCGTTTCCGCCCTGATCATCGGTGGCAACGACTGGGCCGCCGCCTGGGCCACGGACGAACAGCGCCGGCCCCTGGTGCTGCCCACACCCGGCGGTTCCCGGCAGCGCGAGATGGCCTTTCGCTTTGGCGTCAATCTGGTGATGTATGCCCTGACCGGCAATTATAAGTCTGATCAGGTGCATATTCCCGCCATCCTGGAACGGTTGGGGCAGTAATTCGTCATGGCTGCCACGATCATGTTTGCCCGCATCAGTTTTGACCCCGCCCTGCCCTGGTGGCTGCTGGCCGCCGTCGCCGCCGCCGCCGCCATTATATTGGCGGCTGCTTTCTGGCGCCGTTCTGGCGGCACCACATGGCGCCTGTTGGCCCTGGCGGCGGCGCTGCTGGCACTGGCCAATCCGTCGCTGGTGCGGGAACAACGCAATCCCATCCCCGATGTCGCCCTGGTGGTGGTGGATCAATCCCTCTCTCAGCGTATCGCCGGGCGCGGGGAACGGACCGAGGCCGCCCTGCAACGGATCGAGGAAAAGCTGCGCGGCCGGTCCGATCTGGAAATGCGGGTGGTGCGGGCCGGCCAGGGCCTTGGCGGCGATGAACTGCTGCCCGACGGCACCCATTTGTTCGGCGCCATCCGCCGGGCCTTGCGCGACGTGCCCAGCCGCCGGGTGGCCGGTACGATCATCATCAGCGACGGCCAGGTGCATGACCTGCCCAAACCGGCAGCCGGCGATGATCTGGGCGGCCCGGTCCATCTGTTGTTGAGCGGCCAGCGGAACGAGCGCGACCGCCGTCTGGTGGTGGTAAAAGCGCCCAGCTATGGCATCGTGGGCGAAACCCTGCATCTGAGCCTGCGGGTAGAAGACAGCGCCGATGACATAGGCGTCAGGGGCGCCAAGGATCGCAATGACAGCGGCGGCCGCACCCGGCTGCGGCTGCGGCGCGATGGCGGTGCGACGGATGGCCTTAGCATGCCCATTGGCGTCACCCGCAGCTTTCCCTTCCGCCTCAGCCATGGTGGGGCCACGGTGTTGGAGCTGGAAATTGATCCCGGCCCGGACGAGCTGACATTGAAGAACAACCGGGCCGTACTGATCATCAACGGCGTGCGGGAACGCTTGCGGGTGTTGCTGGTTTCGGGCGAACCCCATGCCGGCGAGCGGACCTGGCGCAACATTTTAAAATCCGATCCATCCGTCGATCTGGTGCATTTCACCATTCTCAGGCCGCCCCATAAACAGGACGGCACGCCGATCAACGAGCTTTCCCTGATCGCCTTTCCCACTCGCGAACTGTTTCGGGACAAGCTGGACGATTTTGATCTGATCATCTTTGACCGCTACCGCCAGCGGGGCGTACTACCAGGTATCTATCTGCAGAATGTCGCGCAATATGTCCGTCGGGGCGGCGCGGTATTGACCGCCGTGGGGCCTGATTTCGCCACGCCCATAAGTCTGGCGCGCACGGCACTGGGGGCGATCCTGCCCAGCCGGCCCACGGGCAATGTGCAAGAGATCGGCTTTCGCCCCCTACCCACCGCCAAGGGCCGGCGCCATCCGGTCACGGCCACGTTGACCGGGATTGGCGATATCGGAGAGGTACCCGCCTGGGGCCGCTGGTTCCGCCAAATCGATGTCACCGGGGTCAAGGGCGATGTGCTGTTGCGCGGCGCCGCCAACGGTCCGCTGCTGATCACCGCGCGGGTTGAGAACGGCCGGGTGGCGCAATTGTTGTCGGATCATGCCTGGCTGTGGACCCGTGGTTTCGAAGGCGGTGGACCGCAGGCGGAATTGTTGCGCCGCATCGCCCATTGGCTGATGCAGGAGCCGGACCTGGAGGAAGAGGATCTGCGGGCCCGCGCCCATGGCAATCAATTGTTGATCCAACGGCGCAGCCTGACGCCGGCCAGCGGCCCGGTCCAGATCACCACGCCGTCCGGCGAGGTCCGCGGCATCACCCTAAAAGACAATGGCCGGGGCGTAGAGGCCGGCACCTTGGCGGTGGCCGAGCCGGGTCTTTACCGATTGCATGACGGCGCCCACACGGCAATCGCGGCGGCCGGTGACATCAACCCCCTGGAATATGCCGACATGCGCACCTCGTCCGCCCCCTTGCAGCCCCTGTTGCAACAAAGCGGCGGCGGCGCCTTCTGGCTGGTCGACGGCATGCCCGACATCCGGGCGGTGAAGCCGGACCGCATCAGCCACGGGCGCGGCTGGCTGGGCCTGCGCGCCAGCGGTGAATACACGGTCAGCGGCGTGGAACAGACGCCCCTGTTGCCCGGCCTATTGGTGCTGATCCTGTTCCTTGGACTGACCATGCTGGCCTGGCGGCGCGAAGGCCGGTAAGGGCCGCGGGCCGCTACGTCGGCATGCCCGCCATGTCCACCGGCGGATAGTAATAATCATCCCCCAGGGCATCCACGCGTTGCCAAAATTCGGGTCCGGCCGCCAGACCGGTTTCGTTGGGTTCCGCTCCCTGGCGCCAGATATTCCACGAGGTTGGATGCAGGCGCGCGGCTTCGGCCAGATGTTCCCGGCCCTCGGCCGCCCGGTCCTGGCGTAACAGAAACTGGCCCAGGCGGAAGTGGCAATGCGCCTGAGAAATTTCAGCGTTTGGCGTCACCGTTTGGGCGCGGGCCTGATCGGCGGCGAAAACATGGCTGCTTGCCGGGCCCAACAACGCCCAGTCGCGGACCGCGTTGACATAAGTGGCCTTGGCCTGGGCCGCAGTGGCCATTTTGTCTTCCGGCACGGTCATGGTTTTCCGGTCCAGGGAACGAAAGGCCTCGTATGCACCGGCGTTTTCTGCCGGCCGCACGATGCGGCCACCTTCGTCGATCCAGACCGCCTGAGGCACATTGACCATGTTGTATAATTCCGCCAGGCGATGGTCCCGGTCGATCAACGCCGGATAGCTTGGCGCGGCAGCCTCGATCCAGGGCCGGGCCGCGTCTGCCCGGCTGTCCATGGCGACGGCGATGATGATGAAGTTCCGGTCTTGTAATTCGTCGTAGAGTTTTTGCCACACGGACAAATCGTTACGACAGCCTCACCAGGATGCCCAGGTGGCGAGCAGAACCTTTTTGCCGCGATAATCCGACAGGCTATGGGCCGTGCCGTGCAAATCCGGCAAGGTGAAATCCGGGGCTTCCAGGGACCGCAGACTGGCGGCCCGGTCATCGGCGGCTTCGCCCAAGACCCAGACATCGCCGTCCCCGCTGTGGGCTGCCGGCATACCCAGATGCGCCCAGAAGGCTGCAAGATTGACCCTGTCATCGGCCACGAAGGCCGCCTCCCGGCCCTTCGGCACCGGCACACAAACATCGCCCCGGCAAAGCCCTTCGGGGCGCAATGACCACCCCGTTGCCGCCGCCGCCTGGTCCGGGGTCAGCCACAGGCCGTCCCCTGCTCCGGTCGTCACGGTGAATTCGCCTAAATCCGTAAGTACAGTCGCCATCATTCAATTCCCCCATCGAATAAGCCGTAAAATTAACCGCCTATCATTTGCCGCATGGTTGCCCGGCGCGCGGCGCCGGTCGCGAAACCTTCCTTGCTCCGGCACAGGGCCTCGGTCTCGGCCATGATCTGGTCATTTGAATGGTCCAGATCAAAGGGCTCCCCCATGGGCTGGGGGATGTGCCAGGGCGAATGCACATAGACCTCGATTGTGTTCTCCTCAGGGTCGGTGAAATAAATCGACCAGGCATTGCCATGGGTAATCGTGCGCCGGACTTGCATGCCGGCAGCAACAACCCTGTCCCGCATGGTCCGCAACTCGTCCAAGGATTTTACCAGGAACGAAATCTGTTGTGCGACGTTGGCCGTCGCCTCATCCGGGCGGCCGCCGATCAGCACCATCTGGTGATGCTCGTCCGGATTGGCGGACATAAAGGCCATGTCCAGATGAAAACTGGGTGGCGCGCCCGCATCGGTGACGGTCAGGCCAAAGACCTCGGTATAAAATTGCCGCATCTTGGCCATGTCCCTGACATAGATGCCAACATGGGTAAGCTGTGGTTTGATCATTTCCCCGTCCCCTTAATTTGCAGGTGCGGCTATTTCTCCGCCGCCCGCAGATAGCTATCGGTGCCGTCGATCCAATCCTGGCGGGGCGGGGCGAATAATTCGATAACTTCGGCATCCACCAGGACTTCCGCCGAATGGGGCATATCGCCTGGAATGACCAATATTTCGCCAGCACCGATATGGCGTAGATCCGCGCCGTCCTCGCCAAAACGAAATTCCATTTCACCGGCCAACAGATAGGTGATCTGTTCGTTCCCGTGCTGGTGTCGCGGCACCGAGACGCCGGCTGCCAGACTGATGCGCGCCATCATCATCTGCTGACCACAGACAAGCCGCCGCTGCATTCCCGCGCCGACTTGTTCCACCGCCACCTGGTCCAGAACCAGTTTTTGTACTCCGGCCGCCGTCGTCATGGTGCATCCTCCCTGTGGATAATCAGGCTATCATAGCTTCTGGCAGGCTATCATAGCTCCTGGCGCGAGCGCCGCAACAGAATGCCGGCGATCACCATATTGAGCACGTTAAAGGCAACGGCATTGATGAAGGCCAGCCGGTAGGAGCCGGTCAGATCATATAGCAACCCCGCCAGCCAGCCGCCCAAGGCCATGCCCAAAAGGGTCATCGACAGCACCATGGCAACGCGCCAGCCGGTCTGGCCCGGCGGGAGATAGCGCCGCACGATGATGGCATAGGAAGGCACGATGCCGCCCTGGCTTAAACCGAACAGGGCCGACATAAGATAAAGGCCGGTCAGGGTGTCGACAAACATGAATAGAAACAGCGTCAATGCCTGTAGACTGCTGCCCACCAGCAATGTCGACAGACCGCCGATGCTGTCGGATATCCAGCCGAAAACCAAACGGCTGACGATCCCCGTAGCCAGCATCAGGGCCAACATCTCGGCCCCGCGCTGCGCTGTAAGGCCAAGGTCCGAAGCATAGGCGACAATATGGACCTGGGGCACGGCCATGGCGACGCAACAGGCCACGCCGGCGACGCATAACAGACCCTGCAGGCCATTCGGCGCCAGACTTAGGGGCCGGGTGGCGGCCACGGTTTCCCCCGCGTCCATTGCCAAGACCGCCACTGGCCGGCGGCGCAAGATCAGGCAAAGGGGCGGCATGGCAAGCAAACAGAAAATGCCGATGCCGGTATAGGTGGCGCGCCAGTCCGAGGCATCGATGTAATATTGTACAATGGGTGGCCAGACCACCCCGGCCAGATAGTTGCCGCTGGCCACGATGGCCACCGCGATACCACGGCGCCGGTGAAACCACAGGGTGGTATCAGCCACCAGCGGCGCGAACACGGCCGCGTTGCCCAGCAAGCCGATCAGCAGGCCCTGGGCAATATATAATTGCCAGAGCGCGGTGGCCTGGGCGGCCAGCAAGAAGCCCAGGGCCAGGAAAACCGTTCCCGCCAGGCAGGGCCACATCACCCCGACCCGGTCGGACCAGCGGCCCATCATGATGCCGCCAAGGCCAAAACCGACCATGGTGGCGGCATAGGCAAGGGAGGCGGATGAACGGCTGGCGCCAAATTCCAGGGCGATCGGCTTCAGGGCAACGACGATGGCATACATGCCAACAGTGCCCATGGTCATCAAGGTTAGGGAGGCGGCCAGACGGACATAGGCGTAGCGGGATTCGCCCGCCGCCATGGTGACGTCAACGGCCATGCTGGATCATTCTTTCTGTCTATCCGGCAATTGCCCTGATGAGGCGCACCGAGAGGATTAGCGAATGGCGATCATAGCCAATTTGCCGCTGCCGGCGCAGTTAAATTTTGTGATAGTTTCGCGATCACAATGCCGCCACGGCATAAATACTTCAGGGAATATATGCGATGTTTTTTTTGGCCGCCAAAATCTTCTGGTTTCTTGCCAAGCCACTGAATTTGATGCTGATCCTGTTGTCGGCGACGACCCTGTTGTCGTGGACACGCTGGCGGCGGCAGGGCATCTGGCTGGCCAGTGCGCTGACAGTTGGACTTCTGGCGCTGGCGGTTCTGCCCATTGGCGGCTGGCTGCTGGCGCCTCTGGAAAGACAATTCCCGCCATTCGTTGGCGCCGAAGGCCCCGTGACCGGCATCGTGCTGTTGGCGGGCAGCGCCGTGAACCTCAATCGTTCCCGCCAGGTCGGCCATGCGACCCCCGGCAGCGCGGCCGACCGGCTGGTCGAATTTATCCGCCTGGCGCGGGACTATCCGGAAGCACGGCTGCTGATTTGCGGCGGCAGTGGTAAGGCAGGCGGCGTTCAGGACGAGCGCTGGGACCGGGAGGCGCCATTGATCGCCGATTATTTGGTTAGCCGGGGCATCGCGCGGGAACGCCTTCTGGTCGAAGCCGCGTCGCGCGATACCTACGAAAACGCCATGCTGGGAAGCGCCCTGGCCAAGCCAAAAGCGATGGACCGGTGGCTTTTGATCACCTCGGCCTGGCATATGCCCCGCGCCATGGCGACCTTCCGTGCCTTGAATTGGCCGGTCGTGGCCGCGCCGCCGCCGACCACTTTGGGCGCGCGCGGTACTTTCCGTCTGCGCTTTAACCTGGGCATTGGCATGCTCAACGTAAAAAGGGCCACACACGAATATTTCGGTTTGCTGGCCTATTGGCTGAAAGGCCGTACCAAGACCTTGTGGCCCGCACCGTAAAATCGGCTTTTCGTGGCGGACATAATTTATTGCTTTCGGGGCTGACGAGCCGGACTAATCGTGCTGCAATGGCGGCGTTATAGGTCCGAATGGGGAGAAGATTGAGATGATACCAGCCAATGAGCTAACCGCCAGCCAGGCCCGAGAGGCCCTGGACCAGGGCCGGATCAGCGCGAAAGAACTGCTCGCGGCCTGTCTGGCCCGCATTTCGGAACGGGAAAACATTGTCGGTGCCTGGTGTCATTTAGCCGATGATCTGGCTCTGGCCCTGGCCAGAAGCCTGGACGAGCGCGGTGGCGATGATGGCGCCCCTTCCGGTCTGCCCCTGTCCGGCCTGCCCGTGGGCGTCAAGGATATTATCGATACCGCCGACATGCCCACGACCTATGGCAGCGCCGCCTATACCGACCACCGCCCCGAAAGTGATGCCGCCTGTGTCGCCCTGGTGCGGGCGGCGGGGGGCATCGTGCTGGGCAAGACGGTCAGTACGGAATTTGCCTATTTTCAACCGGGCAAGACCGCCAATCCCCATAATCCGGCCCACACGCCCGGGGGTTCCTCCTCGGGCTCGGCCGCGGCGGTGGCCGATTGCATGGTACCGTTTGCTTTTGGCACCCAGACAGGCGGTTCGGTTATCCGCCCGGCCGCCTTTTGCGGCGTTGTCGGCTATAAGGCCTCGTATGGCGCCCTGCCCCTGTATGGCGTCAAGGCGCTGTCCCATGATCTGGATACCCTGGGCTTTTTTTGCCGCGAAGTGGCCGACATTCACCTGATGCGGGCCGCCCTGGTCGGCGCCCCAATCGACGCCGCTGCCCCTGATCGCGCGCCCAAAATAGGCTTGTGCCGAACCCATGAGTGGGCGCAGGCGGATCATGACAGCCAGACCGCTGTTCTGACCGCCGCCAAAAGCCTGGAAGCCGCCGGGGCAGAGGTGGTGGATATAGATCTTGCTCCGCCCTTCGCCGAGCTGGTGGAGAAGCAAAAGCTGGTAATGGCGCAAAACGCCGCCCGTGATCTGGCCTTTGAATACAATCAACGGCGCGACCGTCTGAGTTCCCATATCATCGGCTTGATTGAACAGGGCAGGGCGGTGGATTTCGCCGCCTACCAGGACGCCCTGTCGGCGGCGGTGGCGGGCCGGAGGCTGATGGAGGGCGTGTTTGCGGAGGTGGATGTCCTGCTCTGCCCCAGTGCGCCGGGAGAGGCGCCAAAGGGACTGCAGGCCACGGGCGATCCCGTATTCAACCGCATCTGGACTTTTTTGGGCAATCCGTGTGTCAATCTACCGGGACACAAGGGGGGCAATGGACTGCCGGTTGGGGTGCAGGCCGTCGGCGCCCTGGGCCGGGACGAACACCTGCTGGCCCATTGCCGCTGGATGGAAGGGCGGATTTTATAGGGTCATTCCAACTTGCGCCGGCCTGAATATCAGTCCCCGTCAAAGCCGGTGAAGGTCACGATATCATCGTTCGGTGTGCGTTTGGATTTCACCGCGTTGGCGGAAAATTCATCGTTCGGATAGCCCATGGCGATACAGGTCATGATGGTCTGCCATTCCGGAATCTTCGCATGCTCCCGCACCACGGCGGATTGCATGATGCCTTGGCCGTTGATCACCGTGCCCAGGCCCCTGGTCCAGGCGGCCAGAACCAGGCCATAGGTCACCGCACCTAGATCGAAATGGCTGATGGTCGCGGGTTCAAGGCTTTTGTCATAGGTCATGACAATGGACACCGGCGCATCGAACTGGCGAAAACCGCGCATCACCCAATCCTGGCGCCTTTCCTTGTCATCCCGCGCGATGCCCATCGCTTCGAAAAGCTGGACGGCGACTTCAATCTGACGCTGGCGGTGGATACCTTCATAGCTGCCATGCACGGGGATCTCGCGCTGAGCTTCGGCACCGGCCAGCATCCGTTCGGTATTGCCCTGGCGAATACGTTCCAGCGGTTCGCCCGTAATGACATGGAAAAACCAGGGCTGCGTATTCATCGAAGACGGTGCGCCTTTGGCGATTTCGATGATTTCCTGAATGACGTCTTTCGGCACCGGGTCAGGTTTATAGCCACGGATACTTCTGCGTTCGCGAACCAGGGTTTCGAAATCCATACCGATAACCTCACAATAAAATTACGCCTACGAAAGCCGCACGCCTGCCCGAAAAAACACGCGCGGATGGCATTTGGCCATCCTTCTATCCAACCAAGGCCAATTTAGCGATAGGACATATCCGCGCAACGATAATCCTCACACTGCCAGGGCGCATCGCACCCCGCGAAGGAATGCTTGGCATAACCATTGCATTTGCCCATAATCATCCTCGAACCAAATAAAAATTTATCCAGGGAGGGTATAATGAAGCGTAAAGTTTTTACAATTGCGTCAGCGGCCTCGCTCATTGGGCTTATGTTTTGCGCGGAAGGCGCATTGGCTGCGAAAAGCGGCGGCGTCCTAAAGGCCTATCACCGGGGCACACCGCCCAGTGGTTCAATCCACGAGGAAGCGACGAACTCCACCGTGTCCCCCTACATGGGCGTCTTCAATAACCTGATCATGTATCGCCAGGATGTGGCGAAGGAAAGCATAGATACGATCATTCCGGATCTGGCCAAAAGCTGGTCATGGAATGGCGACGGCACAAAGCTGACGTTCAAATTGCGCCAGGGCGTGAAGTGGCATGACGGCAAACCCTTCACTTCGAAAGACGTGAAGTGCACCTGGGACCTGGTACAGGGCAAAGGCAAGGCCAAGCTGCGCAAGAACCCGCGCAAGTCCTGGTACAAAAATCTGGACAGCGTCACCACCAACGGCGATTTCGAGGCGACCTTTAATCTGAAGCGCAAGCAACCGGCGTTCCCCGCGTTGCTGGCTGGCGGTTATTCACCGGTTTACCCCTGCCACGTGTCACCAAAGAAAATGCGGACCCATCCCATTGGCACCGGACCCTTCAAGTTCGTCAGCCTGAAACAGAACGAACATGTGAAATTCACCAAGAACCAAAACTACTGGAAAAAAGACCGCCCCTACCTTGATGGCGTCGAATGGACCATCATCAAAAGCCGGGCGACACGGGTCCTGGCCTTCATCGCGGGCAAATTCGACATGACCTTCAATGTGGACGTGACCGTTCCCCTGATGAAGGAAGTGAATTCCCAGGCGCCGGACGCGATTTGCGAAATGGTGACGACCAATGTCAGCACCAACCTGATCGTCAATCAGTTCAAGCCGCCATTCGACAATGCCCAGGTCCGCAAGGCCATGGTGTTGGCGATCGACCGCAAGGCCTTTATCGACATTATCAGTGAAGGCAAGAACATCCAGGGTGGCGCGATGATGCCGCCGCCCAATGGTGTCTGGGGCATGCCGCCGGAATTCCTGAAAAACGTGGCCGGCTTTAATCCTGACATCGCGGGCAACCGTGCCCAGGCCCGCAAGATCATGGAAGGTCTGGGTTATGGCCCGAATAACCGGCTCAAGGTTAAGGTCTCGACCCGGAATATCGCGATCTATCGGGATCCGGCGGTGATCCTGATTGATCACATGAAGGAAATCTATATGGACGCCACATTGGATACGGTCGAGACCTCCAATTGGCACGCCAAGGTGGCCCGCAAGGATTACATGGTCGGCCTCAATCTGACGGGTATCGGCGTTGATGATCCCGATGCCGGTCTCTACGAGAACTATTCCTGCGGCTCGCAGCGCAACTATACGGGCTATTGCAAACCGGAAATGGAGAAACTGTTCGAACAGCAATCCATGATGACCGATCAGGTGGCGCGTAAGAAGCTGGTTTGGGAAATCGACAAAAAGCTGCAGGAAGACGCGGCCCGGCCGATAATTTATCACGGCTTGGGGGCGACTTGTTTTCAGCCCTATGTGCACGGCTTCGTGACCCATGTGAATAGCGTTTACAATAACTGGCGCCTGGAAGACGTCTGGCTGGACAAATAGTCCAGTGGCGATTGGGCCAATGGCTGGGGCGCCTCATCTGGGCGTCCCAGCCAACCCAAATTTTCGGATCAATTCCGCCGTTAAGACATTTCCATAGCGGACGTAGCTTGGTGAAGGGAAGCAGGCGTTGGGCACTTATATAGTGAAACGTTTTCTGTTGATGCTGCTGACGTTGATCGGGATATCGATCATAATCTTTGTCTTGTTGCGGCTGATGCCCGGCAACATTGCCGATATCATGTTCGATTCCGCCGGCTTCGTGGATCCGGCGGAAAAGGCCCAGATTGAAAAGGAACTTGGTCTGGATCTGCCGATCCCGGTGCAGTATTTTCACTGGGTCAGGGGCCTGCTGGTCTGGGACCTGGGTTTTTCCTATGTTTCGGAAATGCCGGCGGTCGACGAATTGGGCCCACGCATACCCATTACCGCGAAACTAGCGGGTCTGGCGCTGTTCTTTTCGGTTCTGTTCGGCCTGCCCCTGGGCGTTATCAGCGCCGTGAAACAGGATACCGCGCTGGATTACATCATGCGTGTCGTCTCGCTCAGCGGCCTGTCGCTGCCGTCTTTTTGGCTGGCGCTGCTGATCTTGATGTTTTTCGTTTCGACTTTTGGCACCATCCCAATCTATATGGATCCGCCGGATAACCTTTGGGACGAACTGGTGCTGTATTCCATACCTGCGGCGGCGGTGGGTTTCCGCTCCTCCGCCCTGATCATGCGGTTGACCCGTTCCTCCATGCTGGAGGTCATGCGCCAGGACTATATCCGTACAGCGCGCTCCAAGGGCGCGTCGGAAAACTCCATCAACTATCGCCATGCCTTGAAAAACGCGGTCCTGCCGGTGACCACGATCATCGGGATCGAGGCGGCCTTCCTGATCGGCGGCCTGATTATTACCGAAACCGTTTTCAATATTCCCGGCGTGGCGCATTTCCTGGTCGAGGCAATCCTGATGCGGGATTACCCGATCGTGCAGAACCTGGTCATGCTGATCGCGGTCGTCACCGTGGTGATCAATTTCGCCGTCGATCTGTTGTACGCCGTACTGGACCCGAGGATTAAATATGCCGAGTAGAGCATTTTCCATATTGGCGGGATCATCCGCTCCAACAAAGGGTCGGTACAATGGTTGATATTGACCATCAAGCCGAACTCGTCAAAGCCGGCGCCCATATCACGGGACGATGGAGCAAAGTGCGGCACTACGCTCGCCGTTATCCCCTGGGCGCCATCGGCGCGGTGATCATGATCATTTTTGTATTTTCCGCCGTCTTTGCCGATGTGCTCGCGCCTAATGATCCATTGCAAACCCTGGCCTCGGCCTCGCTGCATGCGCCCGGCGCGGATTTTATGCTGGGCGCCGACATGATGGGGCGCGATATGTTGAGCCGTATTATCCACGGCGCGCGCATTTCCCTGACCGTGGGTGTCGCCTCGATCCTGCTGGGCGGCAGCATCGGCGTTTTCATCGGCTTGATGTCGGGCTATCTGCTGGGTTGGTTCGACCTTCTGATGCAGCGTCTGATTGATATCATGCAGGCGCTGCCGCTGCTGGTGCTGGCGCTGGTGATGGCCGCCTCGCTGGGGCCCTCGCTGGAAAACACGATCATCGCCATATCAATCCCGCTGGTACCGAACGTGGCGCGCGTGGTGCGTTCGTCCACCCTGTCGCTGCGCGAGATGCCGTTTGTCGAGGCAGCCAGGGCGGCCGGCATGAGCGAACTTCGTGTCGCCCTGCGCCACGTTCTGCCGAATATTCTGGCGCCGCTGATCGTCCTGTTCACGGCCCAGCTTGGTGCGGCTATTCTGGTCGAAGCCTCGCTCTCCTTTCTCGGCCTGGGCGTGCCGGAACCGCACCCTTCATGGGGTCGCATGCTGTCGGAATCGGCGGCTGAGTACATGCGCGTGGCGCCCTGGCTGGTGGTTTTTCCCGGCCTAGCCATCAGTCTGGCGGTATTCGGAACCAATCTTTTCGGCGACGCCCTGCGCGATATTCTCGACCCAAGACAGCGCAACTGAGCCGTAGCAACCAATACCCAATAACCAACCTTGGACGCGGGATGAATGGTCGAGACTGTGGATAGTAACCAAGACGCTTTGGCAAATTCGGTGCCGCAAAGCCAAGAGCTGGCTTTGGAGGTCGCTGGGCTGCAAACCTATTTTTACACCCGCCAGGGCATCGTCAAGGCGGTGGACGGTGTCTCGTTCAATTTGCGTAGGGGCGAAACCCTTGGCATCGTCGGCGAATCTGGTTGCGGCAAAAGCATCACCGCCCTCTCTATCATGCGTCTGATACCCGACCCGCCTGGCCGTACCGTCGGCGGTCGAGTCGCCCTGGATGGCAGGAACCTTCTCGATCTCGATGAGTCCGAGATGCGAAAAATCCGCGGCAATGATATCTCGATGATTTTCCAGGAGCCGATGACCTCGCTGAACCCGGTTCTGACCATTGGCTTTCAGATTGCCGAGGCCGTGGTCCTGCATCAGAATTTATCCAAGGCCCAGGCCCTGGAACGGGCGGTGGAGATGCTGGAACTGGTGAAAATTCCCGAGCCGGCGCAGCGGGCCAAGGAATATCCCCACCAGCTATCGGGCGGCATGCGCCAGCGCGTCATGATTGCCATGGCGCTGGCGTGCAATCCCAAGGTGCTGATCGCCGACGAACCGACGACGGCGCTGGATGTCACCATTCAGGCGCAAATTCTAGATCTGATCCTGCAACTTCAGGAAAAACTGGGAACGGCCGTGATACTGATCACCCACGACCTGGGCGTCATTGCGGAAACGGCCCAGCGGGTTATTGTCATGTATGCCGGACGAAAGGTCGAGGAAGCCGATGTCGTGCCGCTGTTCGCCAAGCCCATGCATCCTTACACCCGTGGCCTGATGGCCTCGGTGCCGCACCTGGACATTATCAAGGGCGAGGAGCATGCCGCCACCGCACGGTTGGAGGAAATTCCCGGTATCGTGCCGCCCCTGAACGATTTGCCGCCGGGCTGCGCCTTTGCGCCGCGCTGTCAATTCGCCGATGACCGTTGCGGGTTGGAATATCCGGTCTACGAGGAAAAACGGCCCGGACATTGGGCCGCCTGCTGGCATTCGGATCGTCTATATGGAGATCAGAATGACTGACCCGGCCACCATCACAACCCCAACCCCAACCGTGGCTGACAGCCCGGAAATACCGCTGTTGGAGGTCGTTGATCTAAAGAAGCATTTCCCGATCAAAAAAGGGCTGCTGTCGCGCGGCAGCGGCAAGGTTTTTGCGGTTGATGGCATCAGTTTTCACATCAACCAGGGAGAGACCCTGGGCCTGGTGGGCGAAAGCGGCTGCGGCAAATCGACCGTGGGCAGAACCGTGCTCCGGCTGCTCGATCCCACCGCGGGCAGTATCAGGCTCAATGGCCGCGATATCACCCACCTGAGCAAGACCGAGATGCGGCCGGTCCGCCGCGAGATGCAGATTATCTTTCAGGATCCCTACTCCTCGCTGAACCCGCGCATGTCGGCGGGAGATATTGTCGAGGAAATGTTGAGCGTCCATGGCATCGGCACGGCCGCCGAGCGCAAGAAGCGGGTCGCCGGATTGTTTGACCGCGTCGGCCTGCGCAAGGCGCAAATGAACAGTTTCCCGCATGAGTTTTCCGGCGGGCAGCGCCAACGCATCGGCATCGCCCGGGCCCTGGCTTTGAACCCGAAGGTAATCATCGGCGACGAGCCGGTATCCGCGCTTGATGTCTCGATCCAGGCGCAAGTCATCAATCTGTTGATGGACCTGCAGGCGGAGTTCAACTTATCCTATCTGTTCATCGCCCATGATCTGGCGGTGGTCGAACATATCAGCCACCGCATCGCGGTGATGTATCTGGGCAAGATCGTCGAATATACCGACAAGAAAACGCTGTTCACCAATCCCCAGCACCCCTACACCGAAGCGCTTCTTTCCGCGGTCCCCATTCCAGACCCGACGATCAGGCGCAAAAAAACCATCCTGCAAGGCGACGTACCCAGCCCGATCACGCCCCCCCCTGGCTGTCATTTCCATACCCGTTGCCCCTATGCCGAGGAACGCTGCAAAATCGAAGAACCACCGCTGAAAGCCTACGGCCCTGGTCACATGGTATCCTGCCACCTGCGATAGAGCGGCAGCCGTGAAGTGCCGATGATTTCAGGCCAGGGGTTCGGGTGGGGCAATGCCGTATTTTTCCAGGCAGGGACGCATCCGTTGCATGATTTCGGGATGCAGGGCGACGCCATTTTTGCGCTGTTCCGACAGGGCTTCATGGGCCCGGTCGCCCGGCACACGCACCGCCGGGCCATCGGCCAGGGGCATCGCCGCGCGGCAAATCTGGGCCAGAAAGCCGGTTTCGTGGCGAAACGCATCGCTGCCGCCGAATGCCGCCGGATCAATCAATTGCAGGAAGACGTTGCTGCCCAGAACCGGGCCAGCGCCCGCTTTCCCATCCTCCGCGGCAGCCCGCCCGCGCCCGACAAGGGCAGAGGTCAGGGCCTCGACAAACAATGCCAGGGCGAAACCCTTGTGCCCCATATCAAGACCGCCCGCCGGCAGAATGGCGCCCGGTGGATCGGTATAGATCACCTCCGGGTCGTCACTGGGATGACCCGCGTTATCCACCAGCCATGTCTGGGGCAGCCGTTCACCCGTCCGCCGCGCCCGCTCAATGCGCCGATTGGTCGTGGCTGATGCGCTGGTGTCGATCAGGATTGGCGCGCCATCGGTTGGAATGCCAATGGCGATCGGGTTGGTGGACAGGCGCGGCGAGCGCCCGCCATGGGGCGCCACAACCGCATTGGTGGGCGAAGACGTGGTCAGTAGGGCCATGTGACCGCCGTCGGCCGCCCGTTTGACATAGGTGGCGAGACAGGAAATGTTTTGGCTGCCGCGCATGGCGATGGAAACCACCGGATGTTCGCCAATCCGCTCGCGGGCCAGGGCCAGGGCGCGCACCACCACCCATTGCCCTGGCAATAACCGGGCGTCCAAAAGCAGGCTGCCGCCGCTGTCATTCAGGATTTCCGGCTCGCCATTCCGGGTGGTGCGCCCGGCCTCGACATCCGCTAAATAGGCCGGCACGAACTGCAAGCCATGGGTGTCGTAACCAAGCAAGTCCGCTTCCACCAGTATTTCCGCCACCGCGCTGGCGATTGAACTGTCCAGGCCGGCGCACGTGAACAACTGCGTTGTGCTGTTGATCAGGTCATCGGACCGATAGCGCAAAAATTCCTCTGGGCTTGCCATTTTTAATCCGTCCTTCTGGAGCAATGCGCAATTAATTTGGGTCGTTAAAGCGACTTAAGTAATTTATTCAATCACTGTTTAAGCGAATTTAAGCATATTTAGCCTAAATGTGCTCTGGACCTACAGGAAGGCCTGCCTTTGGTTTTGCCGAGATCCAGATATAGGAGAAATGCGAGTTGGCCCCGTTATTCGTTTTAGGCCTGTCTATTCTGCTGCAACTGGCGGCGGCGGCAATGGCTCTGCGGCTTGCGCGGACGACCGGCTGGATCTCCGCCTGGCTACTCATCACCTCTGCCCTGCTGCTCATGGGCGCACGCCGGGCGATCACGTTTTATCACACCGTTACCGCCGACGTCTTGCAACCGCCCAATCTAACCGCCGAACTCGTCGCCTTGTTGATTTCAGGGTTGATGCTACTGGGCGTCGCCATGATTGGCCCGATCTTTATTGCGAGGCGGAAAGCGGAGGCCGCGCTGAGCGAGAGTGAAACCACCTATCGCGGCATCCTGGACAACATGGCCGATACATTTTATCGGACCAATGCCAATGGATTAATAATTCTCGCCTCGCCTTCGGCCTCTGATTTGCTCGGCTATTCAATGGATGAATTGATCGGCATGCCTCTCGCCGGCCTCTACTATCGGCCCGCTGACCGCGAATTATTTCTCAAATTTCTGAAGGAAAACAGTGGACGTGCTCAGGGCTATGTCGCGCCGCTTCGGCATAAAGACGGCAGTCCTGTCTTCGTCGAGACTAACGCCCGCTATCTGCATGATGACGATGGCAACTTTATGGGCGTTGAAGGAACGGTTCGCGATATCACCAGCCGCAGACGCGCGGAGGAACTCAACACCCGTTTCGGCCGGATCATCGAGGATTCAGTCAACGAGATCTATGTCTTCGACAGCGAGACATTTCATTTCATCCTGGTCAACCGCGGCGCCCGCGAAAACCTTGGCTGCACAATGGCCGAGCTACAGGAAATGACGCCCGCCGATATCAAGCCCGCGTTCACCAGCGACGAATTTTCCCATTTGGTCGAACCGCTACGGGATGGATCGCGGGATGCTCTTGAATTCGAAACGGTCCACGCCCGAAAAGACGGATCCACTTACGACGTTCATGTTCATCTCCAACTATCACAATCGGAGACCCCGCCGGTCTTCTTCGCTATCATCCAGGACATAACGGAGCGGAAAAGGACCGAGGAACGTCTGGTCCAGTCGCAGAAGATGGAGGCGATAGGCCAGCTTACCGGCGGCGTGGCCCACGATTTCAATAACCTGCTGGCCATCATCATGGGCAACCTGGAGCTTTTGATCGCACGAGGCACGGGCGACAACGAAATCACCGGCTTCGCGGCGAAAGCTTTGGCGGCCACGCAGCGCGGTGCCGACCTGACCCACCGTCTGCTCGCCTTTTCGCGCATGCAGCCCTTGCGCCCGGTTTCCGTCGGCGCCGATCAGCTGGTAAAGGGTATGGAGGATCTGCTGGTGCGCACCCTTGGCGAAGCCATTGAGATCAAGCTAATTTCCGGCGCCGGCCTTTGGCCATGCGAAGTCGATCCAGGACAACTTGAAAACGCCCTTCTTAATCTATCGATTAATGCCCGTGATGCCATGCCGCGCGGCGGCAGACTGACCATTGAAACCTCGAACACCGTTATCGACGATACTTATGCCGCCGCGCAAGATGATGTGGAGGCCGGCGAGTATGTGCTTTTAACGGTCAGCGATACCGGGTCCGGCATGGCGCCGGAGATCATCGCGCAGGCCTTCAATCCCTTCTTCACCACCAAGGGGGTGGGCAAGGGAAGCGGTCTTGGTCTCAGCATGGTCTATGGCTTTGTCAAGCAGTCCGGCGGTCACGCGCGGATTTGCAGCGAGGTCGGCGCGGGAACAACGGTGAAAATTCATCTGCCCCGGTTCATCAGCGGCCAAGGGGCCGCGCCTGGAACCAGCGCGCATCCCGCTGCCGATACAGACGCCACCGATACGGGGGCGCATGGCGAGATTATCATGGTGGTTGAGGATGATGCCGAGGTGCGCGCCGTCGCCGTCGGCTTTTTGAGCCAGCTAGGTTATGAAGTGCTTGAAGCCGGCAGGGCGGACGCCGCGCTGGAAAAGATTGCGCAAAATCGAGAGATCAATCTGCTGCTCGCCGATATCATATTGCCGGGTGGTATGGGCGGAGAGGAATTGGCCGACCGGGCGTGTGAACTATTGCCAAGCCTCAAGGTATTATCCGACATTTCCCAAGTAATCTTCAAACTCAGCATGAGTATACAAAATAACACCATTTCTCAAAGAGTTGTTTCCTCCAATCGCTCGACACCTCCGATTTTGACGCGTTAGCGGCGTTCTGAATGCCATTTTTCGATAAT
>JADHTB010000029.1 GCA_016776605.1 Alphaproteobacteria bacterium
AAGCCGTCCCGCCATGTGGGCCACAATCCCCTGGGCGGCTGGATGATCCTGACGCTGCTGGCGGTGCTGGCCCTGACCGTGGTAACCGGCCTGTTCGCCGGCGATGATGATGAAATCGGCCCCTATGCCATACTTGTGAACCCGGATATTGCCGATGCCATGTCCGAAGTTCACGAAACGCTGTTTGGTCTGCTCATGTTCCTGGTCGGGCTGCACGTCCTCGGTGTCCTGGCCGATAGCCTGCTGGGCCGCGAGAACCTGGTCCGGGCCATGTGGACAGGAAACAAGCGGGTGCCCAAAAACGACCCTGGGGACGATCCCGAAACAGATGCGGCGGAACCTTCCATTTTCCGGTTCCTGACAGCGCTTATATTGGCAGCCGCGGGTCTGGCCGCGGTGATTTGGGTCGCACCTGTCTGAAAGGCGGCATAGCCATCATTCGTGTGCCCGCCCCAGCGGATCGTTGAAACGTTGCAGCATAACCTCTTCAAAGCTGGCGTCCTGCTCGGCGATCCAGCTGCCGGGACGGACGCGGTAGGCGTCGGGCTGCCAGGGCGCGCCAGGTTCGCTGCCCGTTGTGGCCAGCGCCTTGGCGCCCTCCAGCAGGGTCCGGCGGAAACGCACCACGGCGGCATCGGTGGCGGTTAGAATTTCCTGGCTGCGGTCAACAATAGGTCCCTGGCTACCCTGGATCATCAGATCCTGTTCCGCCAGACCCTTGACGCCGGTGTAGCTGACGTTGCGCTGCAGCTCCCGGTCAATCAGATAATCGTTGCTCCGATTGCCTAGGGGTAAATAGTCGGCCCCCGTGGCGGCGATAATACCATGGCCCTGTTGCAGCTTGGCCCGCTCTTCATCCCCGATGGGACGATCGGGGTTCCAGGCATAACAATACATCCAGCAGGTCTGATCGGTCACCGGCACCATTGTGAAGCCAAAATAAGTCTCGCCCGGGAAAGTCGAGGGCCCGGTGCCATTCGCCGGCACGGTAAATTGCGTAATGCGCCAATAGTTCCGGCCATCGTCCGCCGCCCGCATACCGCCCACCACAAAGCCCGCATCGTGCTGCAGAATGGAAAATTGCGGCATCGGGTCATTGCGAATCCAGCGCAGGCGTTGTTCGTCGGCGGGCGCGTCCGGGTTTTCATTCGATGCCACGCTGGGAGCGGGCATATGCAGAAAGGAAAAATGCGAGGTATCCAGATCGCCCTCCATGATCTGGGCCCAGTTGCAGTCGACAAACTGTTTCGTGACATAGCGGCCCTCGGGCGCCATCAGGCCGAATTCGAATTGCGGCAATTCGGGCAGACGGTTATCTGGCAAAACCTCGGCCTTGGGGCCCAGATAGGCCCACAGGATGCCGCCCCACTCCCGCGTCGGGTAGGCCTTGACCGAGACCGTTTCGTGATGGCGCGCGCCCGGCGGGATATTGGGCAGATCCACCGCCTTGCCGGCCACATCGAACTTCCAGCCGTGATAGACACAGCGCAGGCCGCATTCCTCGTTACGGCCAAAAAAAAGATCAGCGCCGCGATGGGGACAACGGGCATCAAGCAGGCCGATCTGGCCCTTGGTATCGCGAAAGGCCACCAACGCCTCGCCCATCACCGTAACGCGCAGGGGTGGGCCGTCAGGCGCCGGCAATTCCTCCACCAACGCCACCGGCTGCCAGAAACGGCGAAAATACTGCCCCATGGGCGTATCCGCGCCGGTGCGGGTCAACAGCTCGTTATCTTCGATGGAAAGCATTACCGGGTAACTCCTTTACAATGTCCCTCGACATTGTCCGATGATAGCCGCAAAACTGTCAACGGAACCTACAAACGTCAGGGAATATAATCGAAATGAACGTATCTAGCATCGACGGGCCGCGCCAGCCGCCGGCCCAGGGCGGTCAGGCTGAACAATTGGTTATCCTGCTGCACGGCTATGGCGCGGACGGCGATGACCTGATCGGTCTGGCGCCCTATTTCGCCCGCGCCTTGCCCGGCGCCTATTTTGTCGCCCCGCATGCGCCAGAGCGCTGCGAGATGTCACCCACTGGCTATCAATGGTTCCCCATCAGCCAGTTTGACCCGGCCAGCCGCCTGACCGGCACCCAAGGAGCGGCACCGGTTCTGGACCAGTTCATCGATGCGGAGCTGGCCCGCCACGGCCTGGGCGAGGAAAACCTGATCCTGATCGGGTTTAGCCAAGGCACCATGATGGCCCTGCATGTGGCCCCGCGACGGCCCCGTGCGGTGGCTGGTATTCTGGGTTTTTCCGGTCTACTGGCCGGGCCTGAATTATTGGCGGACGAGGCCATATCGAAGCCACCCATCCTGTTGATCCATGGCGATGCCGACGAAATGCTGCCGGTACAAAACCTGCACGAAGCGGTGCAGGCCCTGGGCGCGGCGGATTTCAGCGTGGAATGGCATGTCAGCCAAGGCGCCGGCCATACCATCGCCCAGGATGGCCTGGATCTGGGCACGGCGTTCCTGCAACGGGTATTTTAGGCGGCTTAGAGCAATTTTCAATTAATTGGAGTCGCCTTCGCGACAAAAGCAATTGGTTCAATTGCTCTATTTTCAAGAGTCCGAGCGCATTTTCTTCGAATGCGCTCTAGTCACTGGGGAGCGGTTGTCATGAAACTTCGCAAGACCGTAATCATCAAGGAAAGCATCGAGACGGATGAAAACGGCAAAGCCTGCGGCCCGATAACCCGGGTCGTCGCCATGGCCGTGGTGCAAAACCCATTCGCGGGCGGTTTTGTCGAGGATTTGTCGCCGCTGTTCGATCTAGGCGGCCAGCTTGGCGAGCGGCTCATGGGCCAGGCCGTGGAAATGCTGGCGGGTCCGCCCGTCAGCTATGGCAAGGCAGCCATCGTTGGCGTTGGAGGCGATTTGGAACACGGCGGCGCGATGATCCACCCGAAACTGGGCAAGCCCATGCGGGCGGCCGTTGGCGGCGGCAAGGCGCTGATCCCATCGAATGCCAAGGTGGCGGCAATTGGCGCGGCAATGGACATACCGTTGGGACATAAGGACGAGGCCTGGTCGTTCGATAATTTCGACACCATCACCGTGATGGTCGCCGATGCCCCCCGGGCGGATGAAATCGTGCTGTGCATGGCCGTGTCCGACGGTCCACGGCCACGGCCCCGGGTCGGCGACGCGCCAATTATCGATTAGGTTTTTCCAATATTCATTGAACCGCGCATCTGGCCGGATTATTTTTTGCCATCCGCCTTACCGTCCGCATAGCCCTGCATGGCCTCGTCCATGCGGCCCGAGGCGGCGATCAGGGCGTTGCCCAGCTTGCCCATCTCCAAAGCATCGATCAGCGGCATATTGCGGGCGGCGCGGTGGCTGTCCTTGGTCATGCGCACGGCATCGGGATCAAGGGCGACCAGAGCACCAACGAATTGATGCGCCACCTGGTTAAGGGCCTCGGCGCCCTCGACCAGGCGGTTGATCAGGCCCACTTCATACAGCCGCTGGGCC
This sequence comes from Alphaproteobacteria bacterium, assembly GCA_016776605.1. Lineage (GTDB taxonomy): Bacteria > Pseudomonadota > Alphaproteobacteria. Next base: position 3,486 of record JADHTB010000029.1, read on the forward strand.
GGCACCAGATCACCGAACAGCAGAAATTCCAAGGCCATGCGCGGGCCGATCAACTGGCTCAACACCGGGGTATTAATCGCGGCGGGGAAGCCCCGACGCATCTCCAACGCGCCAAATTGTGCGCCTTTTTCCGCCAATACGAAATCGCAGATCATCGCCAGGGTAAAGCCCCCCGCCACCGCATAACCTTCGACCACCGCCACGGTCGGCTTGCTCATGCGGTGGAGCAGGCGATTGACCTTGGTCCAGGTCTCGTCGGCGGCAAGGGCGGCGGCCAGGCTGCGGTCCGGCGATTGCGTCAAATCTCGCCCGGCGCAAAAATGCCCGCCCGCGCCGCGGATGACCAGACAGCGGGTGGCGCTGTCGGCTTCCGCCTCCTCGATGGCCTGGATCAAGCCGTCTATCACGTCGGCGTCCAGCGCATTGCGCTGCGTGGGGCGATTTAGGACAAGAGTGGTTGCGCCGTCCTGTTTACCGATCTGAACCATTGGTCACCTCCCCAGAGCACTTTTGACCCAAATGTGCTCGGATTCGTTAAGAAAGAGCAATTAAACCAATCATTTCGATCGCCTTAGCGACTCCAATGAATTGAAAACTGCTCTGGAGGGGGTATGTTGCCCTGCCAAGGTTTCCCTGTCCAGGCGGGGTGAAGCATGGAATGATTGGGCACCAGCAACGGCGGTTCTTTTAAATGACAGAAAAACGACTTTACCTGATCCGCCACGGCCATACGGTTTGGAACGGCCCGCCCCTGCGTTTTCAGGGTCAAATGGACAGCTCCCTTTCCAAAAGCGGCCGCGACGAGGCTTTGGCGCTGGGCAAGCGTATGCCCTATCAGCCCGACCGCATCGTCTCCTCCCCCGCCCTGCGCTGCCGGCAAACCGTGGATTGTCTATTTGGCCGGCCCCCCGATGCGATCGAGCCCCGCTGTATAGAGATTGGCCTGGGCTGGTTTGAAGGTCTGTTGGCGACGGAAGTCGCCGAACGGGACGCCGATGCTGTCCGCACCTGGCAGGAAACGCCCTGGGAGGGTGCGCCCTGGGGCGGGGAAAGCCTGGAAGACCTGCAGGCGCGCGTGGTCGCCGGGATATCCGATGTCGTCGCCGGCATAGAGCCGGGGGAAAAAGTATTTCTGGCCGTCCATGGCGGCGTGCTGCGCACCTTGATCTGTTACGTCAACGACGTACCATTGTCGCAGTACACCGCCATCCCCATGGCTAATCTGACTTTGTTGGAACTGACAGCGGAAAAACTGATCCGTGGCGGCAAAAATATTCAGAACGTCGAACCCGAAGACATGCGTTGAGATAGATTAGGAGACACGCAATGGCAAAAGGCTATCTGATCGCCCAGATTGATGTGCATGACGCCGAAACCTATGCCAAGTACACAGCCCAAACCCCCGGCACCGTTGCCCCGTTCGGCGGCAAGTTTATTGTCCGGGCCGGGCAATGGGAAAGTCTGGAAGGCGCGGCACCGGGGCCACGGGTCGTGTTGATCGAATTCCCCAGCTATGAAAAAGCCAAGGAATGGTACAATTCCGACGCCTATCAGGCCATCGTCGGTCTGCGTCAGGCCGCCTCCACGGGCAGCGCGTTTGTCATTGAAGGCGCCGACTAGAGCAATTTTCAATTAATTGGAGTCGCTCTCGCGACTTAAGTGATTGGTTCAATTGCTCTATTTTTAAGAGTCTGAGCACATTTTCTTCGAATGCGCTCTAGGCAGGCTGCCTCGAAAGAAAGGAGACAGGCTATGAAAGCCATTCAGGTCCATGAGTTCGGCGATGCGGACGTTCTGCGATACGGGGACGTGCCCGACCCAACCGCGGGCCCCGGCCAGGTGGTGATCAAGGTTGCAGCCATTGGGGTCAATCCGGTCGACACCTATATCCGCGCCGGCGTGCATCTGATCAGGCCGGCCCTGCCTTTCATCCCGGGCAGCGATGCCGCCGGCACGGTTTTGGCGGTGGGCGATGGCGTCAGCGGCTTCAAGACCGGTGACCGGGTTTATGCCGCCGGTTCGTTGGGCGATGCGTGGGGCGATTGTTACGCCGAACAATTGCTACGGCGGGCCGAACAACTCTGCCCCCTGCCCGATAATGTCAGCTTTGCCCAGGGTGCCGCCATGGGCATCCCCTATGGCACCGCCTATCGCGCCCTGATGCAGCGCGGCGCGGCGAAGGCGGGAGAGACGGTGCTGGTGCATGGGGCCAGCGGCGCGGTGGGCACCGCCGCCCTGCAAATAGCGGCCAGCAAGGGCATTGCGGTGATCGGCACCGCCGGCAGCGAACGGGGCCTTGATCTAATCCGCGAACATGGCGCGGGCCATGCGCTGGATCACACAAAGGCGGGCTATCTGGACGCGGTGGCGGACCTGACGGGCGGCAAGGGCCCGGACATTATTTTGGAAATGCTGGCCAATGTTAACCTGGTCAAGGATATGGAGATCGCCGCCAAATACGGCCGTATCGTGGTCATCGGCAACCGCGGCCCGGTAGAGATCAATGCCCGGGAGGCCATGATGAAGGATCTGGACATCATTGGCATCGCCCTGCCCAACACCTCGGCCGACGACATGGCCGCAATCCATGCCGCCCTCGGCAAGGGCCTGGCGGATGGCAGCCTGAACCCGGTGATCGGCAAGGAATTACCCCTGGCGCAGGCCATCGAGGCCCACCATGCGGTGTTACGGCCCGGCGCCTATGGCAAAATCGTCCTGATACCCTGATATGGCCGATGCCTCGGGCGACCCAGTAGCAACCATTACCGAGGCCGAAGCCACCGGCCAGGTAGCGGATCTTTACGCCGATATCCGCGCCACCCTTGGGGTGCCCGTGGTTAATCTGATTTGGCGGCATCTAGCGGTTTTTCCAGGCGCCCTGCCCTGGGCCTGGCAGTCCCTGAAGCCGCTTTATGCCAGCGGCGCCGTCACGGCACAGGCGGCGGCCTTGCGCTCGGGCCTTGCGGTGCCGGCCCTGGCAGGGTTAAGCGGGCCGGCCCTGGGCGCCGCCGGTCTGGGGCAAGCTGACCTGGTCCAGATTACCATGATCCTGCGCAGCTATGAGCGCAGCAATGCCATGAACATCATTGCCCTGGGCGCCCTGTTGGCCCGATTGGAAGGGCAGCCGCCAACGAACGGCCAAGCCGCGCCGCCAGTGCGGAATGAGACACCTATAGACGGTGAAATGCCCACGCTATTGACTCTGGATGCCATGCCGCCCGATGTCCGCAGCCTGGTGGAAGAGCTAAACCGGATTGGCCGGCGCGACCAGATTCTGGCCAGCATGTACCGTCATCTGGCCAATTGGCCCGCTTACCTGGCCCTGGTGCATACCCTGATCGCGCCGTTTGACGCCGCGGGCCGGTTGGAGCCGTTGATCATGGGCGTCATCGCCGAAGGCCGCAGCCGCGCCGCACAGATTACGGACGGCCTGGCCGTGGCGGACGCCATGCCCGACGCCGTCGTTCAAGCGGACATGCGGGCCGCCCTGACGCTATTCATCGATGGCCCCATCGGCAAAATGATCACCATCGTCCCCCTGATCCGCCAGGCCATGCCCGGCCCCAACTAGAGCATTTCAGGTGTCATATGCAGATGAATAACATGCCGTTTGGAACCATCGACTGGTCTTCGGTCGAGCGCACGGAACATCAAGGTGAAACAGGTTTTGCCTATTGGAAAACCGCTAATTTCGGCGATATCCGTGTCCGTATGCTTGAATACACGCCCGGCTATTTGGCTGACCACTGGTGCGTCAAAGGCCATATTCTTTTCTGCTTCGAGGGCGAGTTGCACACCGAACTTAAGGACGGTCGAACGTTTATTCTTAAGCCGGGCATGAGTTATCAAGTTGCGGACAACGCCGAACCCCATCGCTCCTCAACCTCCATGGGCGCCAAGCTTTTCGTGGTCGATTAAGAACTGCCGGTGCGCCCATCGACGCAGACGCCTTCATTCAGCAGCTCGGAAATTTGCGCTTCCGAATAACCGGCCTCGATTAACACTTCAACACTGTGCTCGCCCAGCGACGCTGGCAGTCGACGGATATCCGGCGGTGTCTCGGAAAACTTCATCGGTGGCGCCGTCAGCTTGATGCCACCTTCGCTGGGGTGATCGAAGGTTTGGAAAAATTCGACCGCCTGCAGGTGCGGATCATCCGCCAAATCGTCGAGCCTTGTCGCCTCACCGTGCGGAATATCAGCTTCCTTGAGCGCGGCCAGCAGGTCTGCGGTCTTCCAATCCTGCACCAGTTGCGCAACCAATTCGTAAAGTTCACCGATCTTTTCGCTTCGGGTTTTTGGGTCAACAACACGTGGATCATCCAGCATGTCTGTTCGTTTCATGACCGAGAAAAAGGCCCGCCATTGTTTCGTATTGTACGGCAGGGCACAGACATAGCCGTCAACCGTGGCATAGGGCCGGCGGTATTCGACCATGGCCCGCTCGTAACCAGCAGGGCCCAGCGGCGGATCGAAGGTTTGGCCGGAGTGATGCTCGATCAGGTTAAATCCAACCATGGCCTCGAACATCGGCACCTCTACCAGTTGCCCCTTGCCGCTACGTTCCCGACTGAATAACGCGGCTAATGTGGAATGCGCCGCCACTTGCGAGCATATTTTATCGCAGATTGAAGCGTTTATGAATTTTGGCGGCCCGTCGCGGCCGCCCTGCATATCGGCCATGCCGGACACGCCCTGTATGACATCGTCATAGGCGGGGCGTTGAGCGTAAGGCCCCGATTGGCCAAACCCCACCAAGGCAACATAGATAATCTTTGGGTTCACCTTTCGGCAATCGTCATAGCCAAGTCCCAAACGATCCATCGCCGCGGGGCGAATGGAACAGATGACCACATCCATGGTTTCGACCAATTTCAAGAAAGCCTCCCGGCCCCGCGCGGTCTTCAAATCGAGAACGATGCTGCGTTTGTTCCGATTGGCCATCAAAAAGAAGTGCCCCATTCCCTCATTGCGGAAGGGGAAAATACCGCGGGTGATATCGCCTTCCCGCGACTCGACCTTCACCACATCGGCACCGTAGTCGCCAAGAATTTGTCCGGCGTAGGGCCCATAACCAACCGTGGTCACATCCAATATCCGAACACCATCGAGGGGTCCTGCCATCTGTCTACTCCGTCTCGTTAGAGCAATTCCGAATTAATGAGAATCGCGAAGCGATTTTAAGTGATTGGAAAAATTGCTCTAATTCTAAAGATCTGAGCATTTCCAGAATGAAAATGCTCTGGGTGCGTACCCTTTGGCGCTGATGGCCGGCAGGTGCAAAGCGGCAATTATTTCCGCTTCTTCTCCTCCGTCGGCCCGCCGGCCTCCCGCCATGCCGGAAGTCCGCCAAATAATTGGACTACATTCTTGATACCCATATCCTGAAGCGATTTGGCGCAGAGTGCCGAGCGCCATTCGGCGTTGCAGAACAGGACGTAGGTCTTATCGGCATCGCCATAGATATCGCGATGATAGGGACTGTCGGGGTCAAACCAGAATTCAATCATGCCGCGTGGTGCATGCTGGGCGCCTTTGATCGTGCCGTCTTTTTCCATCTCACGGATATCCCGCACATCGACGAAGACGAGGTCGTCATCACCGTATCTTGGCAATGTCTCTCTCACCGTCATCGACTTGATTTCGGTCTGCGCCTGTTCGGCAAGCTCTCTTATTCCCATACGCCTATTCCACCTTCAATATCAAAATCGTCGATTATGCCAATTTAGGACTGTCCGGCAGGCAAACAAAGATATGCCTTATGTCATGCAATATTGCAGACCGCATGGGCATCGCAGACAGAATTAGAGCAATTTTCAGGCAGTCTTGGCCTTGAGCTCTTCGAGCTGCTGCCGTGCGCCGGCGATCATGCAAGCGAGATCGGACGTCAGCATCACCATGTCGAAGCCGCGCTTCACGGCGCCCGCTGCAAACGCCGCGCCGGCACAATGCATGACGGCTTTTATGCCATGTCTATGCGCGGTCTCGAGGATCTTGTCGCAGGTGGCGAGATGGATCGGGTCAGGATTATCGCCGCGCGGTTCCAGACCCAACGCGAAGGACAGGTCGGCCGGCCCGATGTAAACGGCGTCAAGGCCGGGCGTGGCGCAGATGGCTTCGAGGTTGGCGAGGCCCTCCTTCGTCTCGATCATGGCCATGACGACGATCTCGTCATTCGCCTGGGCCTGGTAGTCGGCGCCGCCGTAATGCACGGCGCGCACGGGCCCCGACGAGCGCATGCCGACAGGCGGGTAGCGGCACGCTGCCACCGCCATCGCCGCTTCCGCGGCCGTATTGACCAGCGGCACGATGATGCCGTAGGCGCCCAGATCCAAAGCCTTCATAATAGTCGCCGGCTCGTTCCATGCGACGCGTACGACTGGCACCGTGTCGGTCTGCGATATCGCCTGCAGCATGGGCCAGACGTCACTCATTTCCGCGGTGCCGTGCTGCAAGTCGACGCACAGGGCATCGAAGGCCTGACGTGCCATGACCTCGGCCGTGAACCCATGGGACACCGAGAGCCAACCCAGGGTCACGCATTTTCCGTCATGCCACATCTGCTTGATCTTGTTCGGTCGCATAGTCATACCTCCAGTGTTGTTTATATCGTGTTGTTCATATCAGAGCGGGGCTGCCGGCGCTGGGGACAGCACTCGGATGGCCAACCCGGCGTTTTTTACAGGGTGCCTTTTTATGGCCCTGTGGTCGACCCCCTATCGGCCCGCTAATGCCCCTTGCGGGGCGGTTTCTTACCCAGTGGCCGCGGGTAAATCTCGCTTTGAATCAAAAATCATTCATTAGGCGAAATTAATATTATGCTCGAAGCCAAGAGATTAAGCGGCAAGCGGACATCAGCCTGACGCGGGCTTATGCACGGAGAGTGGCAATTGCATACTCTTAAGGGTTTTCAATACATGGCACCTGGATGGCGGCAGGTGGGGGGTGTCCACAGCATCAAACAGATATGACGGCGGTTGGCATTCGCCGAGTTATAGAAATAACGCCAAACAAAGAGTTTTTGGTAGCGCCGATGGCTAATTCATTAAAGTAAACTCAAATAATTCCTAAATTATTAAAAATATAAATTAAATTATATTAAAAAAAGGCAATATAATCAACGAGATGAATGAAAAATAAAGGAAATAAATTTCTAAAATTATATTTAATTATGAATAATTATATTTTCGTATATGATGTCTTTTATTGCTATACCATAATATTATATTTAATTTTGGAGACAAATAAATGAATACTCCCGAATGGCTTAAACCCGGGCTCTATGGCGCAGCGGTTGGCGCCGTTGTGCTCGCGATCGGCGGCTTCTCATGGGGTGGATGGGTGACCGGCGGCAAAGCAGCAGAAATGGCATCCAGACAGGCGCATCTTGAAGTCGTTGCCGCTCTAGTGCCGATTTGCATGGAACAGTCCAAAAAAGACCCACAGGTTGTCGGCACCCTCGCCCTAATGAATAAAGCGGCATACTACAATCGTGGTGATATTCTTTTGAAAGCTGGTTGGGCCACGATGCCGGGCTCAAGCGATCCGAGCAGTGGCGTCGCGAGGGCATGCGCGGAAAAACTGGCGCCCCAGCTCTAGTCAGTCCGCATGGTTATTCTGGGAAGCTGGATGACCATTTAATGGACCTTCAATCTAGTGCTCAGCTGTCCTGAACCCTGGACCTGTCAGCCGGACTCAAACTAACTCAGATGCTCTTGTCGAGATTGTCGCCACTGCTCCGCATTGGCTGGCTTACATCGCGACTTGGCGTTGTGGGCTGCCTTGATTTCGAGAGGAAGTGCAGGTGCTGGCCTGCTGTTGTTCCTACGCCCATACCATGACCAACGACCGACCCGGTCGAACGCGGCAAGCGCCATGTCATGGTGGCTCGGAAATTGATTGAAGCACGCCAGCAGCACATTCATAAGTCTTAGGCCGATCCGGCCGGCACGATCCCCAAATGATCAACTTTTCCGTTCAGAACCCAATTCGAGGAGACATAATGTTTACCGCCCCGCTCAGCACACCACTGAATGCACTTAACGCAGAAGGGCACCCGGTCGTCTGGAACTATACCGCAATGTCCGCGCGGCCACGTAGCCGAGGCAAAAAAATATCAGGCGCGACCGCCGTCGTCTATTGCGAAGCGAACTTCGGTGCCATCGACGGCAAGACCGCCAACGGACTGGTCCGTCACTCGGAGAAATACGAGATCCTCTCGGTTATCGATAGCGAGAAGGCAGGTCTCGATGCCGGCGTGGCGCTCGGCGAGATGCCGAACGCAATCCCCATCTATCGCGATCTCGCCGACGCGCTGGCGCACTCTGGGGATGTGCCTGACTACTTCATTTACGGGATGGCACCGTCAAGTGGCATGCTGTCGCTGCGGGAACGCGGCATCGTGCTGAAGGCGATAAGTCACGGGATGAACGTCGTGAACGGTCTCCATGAGTTCTTGAACGACGACCCGGAGTTTGCAGCTGCAAGCGCGGCGATGAATGTGGAGATTATCGACATCCGAAGGCCGCCCTCCACCAAGGGCCTGCGGACGTTCAGCGGTCGCATCGATGAGGTCACGTGCCCGCGTATCGCCGTGCTCGGTACCGACTGTGCCATCGGCAAGCGTACCACGGCCACCGTCCTGGCCCGCGCCCTCAATGACCGCGGCGTGAAAACCGTGATGGTTGGCACCGGCCAGACCGGCTTGATCCAAGGCGCCCGCTACGGCATCGCACTGGACGCCGTCCCGTCGCAGTTCTGCGCGGGCGAGTTGGAAGCCACGATCGTCGATGCCTTCAAGGGCGAGAACCCCGACGTGATCATTATCGAAGGGCAAGGCGCACTGAGTCATCCCGCCTACTCGACCTCATCCTTCATCCTCCGGGGCAGTCGCCCCGATGCCGTCGTGCTGCAACACGCGCCGGGAAGGGCCAGCCGCTGCGACTTCGCGCAGATGCCCATGCCAACGCCGGCCAGCGAAATCAACCTCATCCAGACCTTCGCCGACACCAAGGTCATAGGCCTCACATTAAACCACGAGAACATGACCCGCGCCGAGGTCGACGCAGCCATAACGGCGTATGAATGCGAACTTGGCATCCCCACCACCGATGCGCTGACCCGGTCACCCGAGCGCCTGGTGGAGATGGTGGTTTCCGCGTTTCCGGAAATCGAGAAGAAGGCGGCCGCCGGCGCACAATGACCGCGCCGCGATTGGAAATCGACCTCGGCAAGATCCGCCATAACGCCCGCACACTGGTTGGACAACTAGCGGATCGTGATATCTCGGTCACGGGCGTCACGAAGGCGGCGCTCGGCTCACCCGAGATCGCCGGCGCGTTGCTCCAGGCGGGAGTAAGTGCGCTCGGCGACTCCCGCATCGAAAACATCGAGGCAATGTGCCTTGCGAAGGTACCGGCGCCGATGACACTCATCCGCTCTCCGATGCTTAGTCAGGCGGACCAGGTTGTCGCGCACGCCGACCTGAGCTTCAACACCGAGCTCGACGTCATCAGCAAGCTCTCATCGGCTGCGCGGAAGGCGGGGCGGACGCACGGGATCGTGCTCATGGTCGAGCTTGGCGACCTGCGTGAAGGCATCATGCCAGGCGACCTCGAGAATACCGTGCGGGAGACGCTTCGCTTCCCGAATATCGCGCTCAAAGGCATCGGCACCAACCTTGCCTGCCGCAGCGGCGTTTCGCCCGATGCCAGGAACATGGCCGAGCTTTCGGTGCTGGCGAATTCGATCGACGCGATCTTCGGGTCCATGCTCGACATTGTCTCCGGCGGCAATTCCGCCAGCCTTGAGTGGGCGCTCAGCGGCGCAGACACGGGGCGGATCAACAATCTCCGCTTGGGCGAATCAATCCTGCTCGGTTGTGGGCCACTCCATCGCCAACCGATCGACGGCCTACACACCGATGCCATCACGCTCATCGCCGAAGTAATCGAGGCGAAAGTCAAGCCATCACAGCCATGGGGCGAGATTGCGCAGGCCGCGTTCGGCGAGACGCCACCCACCATGGATAGAGGCCCCATCTCACAGACCATCCTTGCCATCGGGCGCCAGGATACTGATCCGTGCGGCCTGTATCCGCCACCCGGAATGGAGATCCTGGGGGCCAGCAGCGACCACCTCGTCCTGGATTCCGACCGTTGTCCCCAACCGATCGGTGCCGAGATTGCGTTCCAACTCAACTACAGCGCCCTGCTCCGTGCCATGACCTCGCCCTTTGTCGCCAAGGTCATGAAGGCCGGCACCGAAACGGCGACCGGAAGAATGGCAGAAGACAATGTCCGACGACCCGACAGAGACCTGGTCGGAAGCCGCAATCAAGGCTGAGCTTCTTATCGAGCTCTTCGCCGCCAGACCGAAGGCCCAGGAAGTAAGCATCGGGAAAAACTGTGACGAAGCCCGCTTGGGGTCAATAGCACCCCGTTGGAATTATCTAATATTACGCTCGAAGCTAGTGGATAAGCGAGCATCAGCCTGACGCCGGTTGATGCTCGAGAGGTGCCAAGGCATTAAATCTCTATCGCGATATTGGCCCGTAGGGTTTGGTCATTGCGCAGTCTGTAAGCGGGCCGAAGCGTGCTATGCTCGGCCATCAGGCGGCGCTTAATCGTTATCACAGGCAAGGGAAACAATCGTGGCAGACAAAATTAGGGTCGGAATTGTTGGTGCAACCGTTACACCAGGCGGGAGTGGCTGGGGCGCTAACGCCCATGTGCCGGCATTACAAGCGTTGCCTGACTATGAACTAAAGGCCGTTTGTACCGCCCACGCGGAGACCGCGAGAGCCTCGGCCGAGGCGTTCGGTGCCGAGCTGGCCTTTCACGACATGTATGAGATGGTCGCGCACGCGGATGTTGACCTCATCACTGTTGTTGTGCGCGTACCGTTGCACCAACAGCTGGTAATGGCCGCTATCGCGGCTAACAAGCCTGTGTGCTGCGAGTGGCCCCTGGGGGCCCATCTGGCTGACGCGGTGGCAATGGCTGACGGCGCCACGGCGGCCGGGTTACCGACTTTGGTTGGGTTACAGGCGCAAAGTGACCCAGCCGTGATGTATGCCCGCGACCTGGTTGCCAACGACGAAATCGGTGAAATCGTAACCGTTAACTTAAGCGTGATGGTTGGTGCGATCACCGAGCGCGGGGATGGCCGCATCTGGCAGGGGATTCGCGCGAATGGCGCCAACCCCATGACCATCCCGGGCGGACACTCCATAGATGCCCTGTGTTATATCCTGGGAGAGTTCGCCGAGGTCAGCGCACGGGTAACAACGCGCATCGATATGTGGAAGCACGCAGTAACGGGGGCAGACTTTCCCGTGGATGCGCCGGACACCGTCACCGCCGCGGGCGTGCTCAAAAGCGGCGCGGAAGTCTCCTACCAAGTGGCCAGCGTGCCTTACAATGCGAGCGGCACCCGCATGGAGATTTATGGCCGCAAAGGGACCCTGGTGCTGACCTCCAAGTCCGTCAACATTGGTCCTAGCCAGCTCCACCTCGCCATCGGCAATGAGAAAATGGCGGAGATAACCCCGCCTGACAGCTACCGGCTTATTCCAGCGGATATGGCCGCCGGCCCAGGAAGAAACGTTGGGCAGGCTTACGCCCGCTTTGCCAATGTCATGAAATCAGGGCAATCGGGAACAACAGACGCGCCTGATTTTAACGCGGCTGTTGGCCGGCATGCGCTGATTGATGCCATGGAGCGTTCTCATAGGGAAGGCAAGGTCATCAAATTGGTGTAGGGCCTGAGTAGGGCGGGACAGGTCCATTCCGCTGTAATTCGGAATTGCTCTATCCCTTCGGTACGAAGGGATGCGTGCTGGACAGGCCGCCATCGACCGCGAATGCCTGGCCGTTGACGTAGGACGCCTCGTCCGAGGCCAGGAACAGCGCCATATTGGCGATCTCGTTGGGCTGGCCAGGGCGGCGGGTGGGGTTCAGTTGGCCGATTTTACCTTCCGTGCCCCGCGCTATCGCTCTGTCGAAGGTGGACTTGGTAATGCCGGTCTGGATCAGGCCCGGACAAATGGCATTGACCCGCACACCGGAGGCGAAGAATTCATTGGCCGCCGTTTGCACCAGCGAGATCACCCCGGCTTTCGAGGCGCTGTAGGGCGTTCCCCCCGCGTTGGCGCGTAGCCCGGCAACCGAGGCCGTGCAGATGATGGAGCCCGTGCCCGCCGCCAGCATGACCGGAGCCGCATGCTTGATGCACAGGAACGGCCCCAGCAAATTAACCCGCAGGACGCTTTGCCATTGTTCCACGGATTGTTCCAACAGGGGCACCGCGCCGCCCGAGATGCCGGCATTGGCGTAGATCACCTCTAAACCGCCGTATTCCTTGACACAGGCGTCAATGAAACCGGCCACGGCATCCTCGTCGCCGACATCCCCCGTCACCGCCATTGCGGTGCCGCCGGCATCGGTGATCATGGCCAGGGTCTCGGCCAGACCTTCGGCGTTGACGTCAACCGCCACCACCCTGGCGCCTTCCTCGGCGAAGCGCCGTGCGCTGGCCCGCCCAATGCCGCTGCCCGCGCCGGTCACGATGGCCCGTTTTCCCGTCAAACTACCCATGCTGTCTTTCCTCCTATGTCAGTACTGTAAGTTTTTTTCGTTCTATCAAATCGAAATCGATATTGGCCCCCAGGCCCGGCCCGGTGGGCGCGTGAATAAAGCCGTCGCTATCGGGCGTCAGGTCATCAATGATGCCATATTTCTGCGCCTCGGACGGCAACAGAACTTCGAAAAACTGGCAATTGGCAATGGCCAGGATGACGTGCAGATTGGCGTAATTGTTCAGGGAATTGCCGCCGTGATGGACCTCGTAATTCATCGCGAAGGCCTGGGCCAGATGGGCCGTCTTCAGAATGGATGTAATGCCGCCCTTGACCGCCACATCGCCGCGCAGATAGTCCGTGGCCCGGTTCAATAGCCAGGGCACGTAGCTGGTGAAGCCCCCCGGTGAATATTCCGTGGCCATCAGGGGAATATCCAGCTTCTCCCGCAGCTTGATGCAATTGTACATATCGTCATCGGCCAGGGGATCTTCGTACCAATGAAATCCCAGGCCCTCGATTGCCCGGCCAACCTTGATCGCTTCCTCGTAATTATAGGACCAGGTACTATCCAGCATGATCTTGTAATCATCGCCCACGGCGGCACGCACGGCCTCGCAAACCTTGATATCAGTCTGCCATTGCGTTGGTGGATGGATCTTGTAGGCCGCCCAGCCCTGATCGCGAAATTGCACCGCCTGTTCCGCATAGGCGGCGGGGTCGCTCAGCACGGCGGAGGACGCATAGGCCGGCACCTTGTCGCGGTAGGCACCCAGCATCTTGTATAACGGCATGTTCGCGGCCTTGGCGCCAAGATCCCACAGCGCCACATCCACCGCGCCGATGGCGCGCAGGGTGCAGTAACGGTTCTTGCTCCACAGGCGGCGATACAGTTTTTCCCGGTCCCGCGGGTCCTCGCCCATAATCAGGGGTTTAAGGTTTTTGATCAGTCCCAAACCATCCTGATCGGCGCTGAACGAGGCGGAGCCTAGGAAAGCATGGCCTTCGAGGCCGTCGTCGGTGCGGATGGTCAGCAGGCCAAGCTGGCTGGAACCGCTGAACTGGCCGGTATGATTGCCATAGCGCGTGGCGGGAATGTCATCCCAGGCAAACAGGGTCAGGGTTACGTCATCTATTTTCATTTAAGCTTTCCCTATATTCACACCTTGCCACGGCGGAGTGGGCCATTATAAAGCGCAACCATGGCTCCACCCATCCTTATCTTACGCGACATCGATCTCAGTTTCGGCGGCACGCCGCTGTTGCAGGGGGCGGCCCTGTCCGTTTCGCCTGGCGAGCGGCCCTGTCTGGTGGGGCGCAACGGCTCCGGCAAATCCACCTTGTTGAAGATCGCCGCCGGCCTGATCCAGGCGGATAGTGGCGAGCGGTTTGTCCAACCGGGCGTCACGGTACGTTATCTGCCCCAGGAACCCGATCTGTCCGGCTATGCGGATGTCATGGCCTATGTGCTGGCGGGCCTGGCGCCGGGCGATGATCCGCACCGGGCGACCTATCTGCTGCACCAACTTGGCCTGCAAGGCGATGAAGCACCGGCGCATCTGTCCGGCGGCGAAAGCCGGCGCGCCGCCCTGGCCAGGGTATTGGCGCCGGAGCCCGACATTCTGCTGTTGGATGAGCCTACCAACCATCTGGATCTGCCTGCCATCGAGTGGCTGGAGGCGGAATTGCGCGGCATTCGTTCGGCCATCGTCATGGTCAGCCATGACCGGCGCTTCCTGTCCAACCTGACCCGCGCAACGGTCTGGCTGGATCAAGGCGAGACGCGGCAATTAAACCGGGGTTTCGCCGAATTCGAAGCCTGGCGCGATGATATTCTGCAACAGGCAGAGGACGAGCGCCACAAGCTGGACCGCAAAATCGTGCGCGAGGAACATTGGCTGACCTATGGCGTGACGGCCCGGCGCAAGCGTAACCAACGCCGCCTGGGCGACCTGCATGCCATGCGGCAGGCGCGGCGGGAACAGCGCCGCCCCACGGGTGATGTTAAAATGACGGTGACCGAAGGCGGCTTGTCCGGCAAGCTGGTGGTGGAGGCCAAGGGCATCACCAAGGCCTATGACGGCACCACGATCGTAGCGGAATTCTCCACCCGCATTCAACGCGGCGACCGGATCGGCATTGTCGGACCCAACGGCGCCGGCAAAACCACTTTGTTGAACATGCTGACCGGTGTTCTGGCGCCGGATACGGGCGAAATCCGCCTGGGCGCCAATCTATCCATCGCCAGTCTGGATCAACGGCGGGAAAGCCTGGACCCCAATATTACCCTGTCCGAGGCCCTGACGGGTGGCAGCGGCGACCGGGTCAGCGTGGCGGGCCAGAACAAACATGTGATTAGCTATATGAAGGATTTCCTGTTCCAGCCGGAACAGATCGGCACCGTCGTGTCGGCCCTGTCGGGGGGAGAGCGGGGCCGCCTGATGCTGGCCCGGGCCCTGGCAAAACCGTCCAATCTGTTGCTGCTGGACGAGCCGACCAATGATCTGGATCTGGAAACCCTGGACCTGTTGCAGGAGATGCTGGCGGATTATCCGGGCACGGTATTGCTGGTCAGCCATGACCGGGATTTCCTGGACCGGGTCGTCACCTCGACCATCACCTATGAGGGCCACGATGGGGGCGGGGGACGGTGGCTGGAATACGCCGGCGGCTATAGCGACATGCTGGTCCAACGGGGCCTGCTGTCTCAGGATGCGGCCCCGGCGGCGGCCCCGGCTGCGGCCAAACGAAAAGCCACCGCGAAGGCCAAATCGAACAATGGCCGCAAACTGTCCTTCAAGGATAAACACGCCCTGGAAACCCTGCCCGGCCGCATGGAAACGCTACAGGCGGAGATCGGCGATCTTGAACAAGCCCTGGCCGATCCGGCTTTCTATGGCCGCGACCCATTGGCATTCGATGCCGCCTCCGCCCGCCTGACCGTGGTCACAAAAAAATTGGCCAGGGCGGAAGACGACTGGCTGACCCTGGAAATGCGGCGCGAAGAACTGGATGGCGGCAGCAGCTAGGGCTAGAGTAGTGTAGCGACGAAATAGAACGTAATAGAACGGCATGGAACAAAACGGGGGCTGACATGAAAATTCTATATTTCGACGATTACCGCCTGGGCATCCTGAAGGGCGATGGGGTTGTGGACGTAACGGCCGCCGTCGATGGCATCCCGCATATTGACCGCCGCACCTTGATCACCGGCCTGATCGAGCGGTTCGATGACTATCGCGAGCGGCTGGTGGAACTGGTGGCACGCGAGGATGCGCAGCCCCTTTCCAGCATAACCCTGCGCCCGCCCATACCTCTACCCCGCAATATCGACTGCATGGCGGTCAATTATATGGAAGACGGCACCCGCACGGAGCCGGCGCCCATCAACGCCTTCCATAAATCCCAAAGCGCCATCATTGGTCCGGGCGACACGATGGTTCTGGGTGATGTTCCCGCCACCGTCTTCGAGGGCGAGGCGGAAGTGGCGGTCATCATCGGCAAGCAGGCCTGCAACGTCTCGGCGGCCCAGGCCATGGACTATGTGTTCGGTTATACCAATTTCATCGACGGTTCGGCCCGCGGCCTGCCGCCCACGGGTAATGTGTTTTTCCAGATGAAATCCCGCGACACCTTCGCGCCTATCGGGCCGTATCTGGTAACGGCGGATGAGATCCCCGAGCCGCAGAATTTGCCTGTCCGCCTGAGCGTCAACGGCACTGTCATGCAGGATTTCAATACTTCCGACATGGCTCACAACATCGCGCGGTGTATAGAATGGACCTCCTCCATTCATACCCTGGAGCCTGGCGATATTCTGGCCACCGGCACCAATCATCGGGGATTGAGCTCTTTCCAGGATGGCGACCGGGTAGAGTTGGAAACGCAAGGGCTGGGCTGTCTGTCGATCAATATCCGCGACGACCTGAAACGCACCTGGTCCCGGGATACCCGCCTTGAACACGCCGAAAAAGGCCTGGACGGCCCCCACACACCCCAGTTGACCGGCAAATACGCCAAATAGGAAGACCGGGCAGGAAATAACGGCAGGGGTGAATGGGCGAAATAATTGGTTCATCTGTAGAAAGTTACGAAGGAAGATCTCATGAGCACGCCTATCAGCCGTTTCCCAGTTCCCCAGATCAACGACATGCCTGAGGACATCAAGGAAGCCGTCCTGGCGGTGCAGGAAAAATCCGGCTTCGTGCCCAACGTTTTTCTTGTGCTGGCCCAGCGCCCGGATGAATTCCGTGGCTTCTTCACTCTTTACGATGCCCTGATGGAAAAGGAAGGCGGCCTGAGCAAGGCGGACAGAGAGATGATCGTGGTCGCCACCTCGGCCGATAACAGCTGCCAGTATTGCGTCGCCGCCCACGGGGCCATTCTGCGGATCAGGTCTAAAAACCCACTGCTCGCCGATCAGGTGGCGGTTAACTACCGCAAGGCCGACATCACGCCCCGGCAAATGGCGATGTTGGATTTCGCCATCAAGGTCTCAAACGATTCCAAAGCCATCAACGACACCGATTTCGAGACTTTACACGGCCACGGCTTTTCCGACGAAGAAATCCGCGACATTGGCAGCATCACCGCATTTTTCGGCCTCAGCAACCGCCTGGCCAACCTTACCGCCATGCGCCCGAACGACGAATTCTACAGCATGGGCCGATAGGTCCGTTTCGATTTGCGTCGAAACAAGCCTAGCTATTTTCGTTCACGCCAGTGCGCCTCTGGCGCACGGCTCCACTGGGGCGGCGCCGGTGCGCCGGGCCGCCGCCGCGGCCTATTCCGGCGGTCTCAACAAGTTACCGTCAGCGCCAGCTGATTTTAAATTGCCACATTGATTAAGTGCCGATCAGGCGTTGATCAGCGCGGCGATGGCATCGACCACCTGTTCGGGCTTTTCGTGGGTCACCAGATGGCCGGCTTCGGGCAGGGTCTGCAATTGGCTGTTGGCGATGGCCGCGGCAAAGCCTTTGCCATAGACCGGCTTGATCAGGCGGTCGCTTTCGCCCCACAGGATTAGGGTTTTTGCCTTGATCCGGTGCAGACGGCGGCTCAAACCCCGGTCCGGTATGGGAAACAGCAGTTTGCCGGCCATGCCCAGCCGCCGGGCGTTGATGACCAGAAACGCCGATAGAAACGCCGGGTCATCCAGATCCAGCCCCGACGTCATCAGCTTTTCCCCCAGGGCCACGTCATGGAACAGCAATTCCGGCAGCTCGAACGGCAGTTTGGCGAACAGATCCTCGATGGGATGAGCGTCCAGCCACAGGCCCGCCGGGGCGATCAGGGCCAGGCGCTCAACGTCGTTTGGCGCCAACGACGCCAACTCGGCGGCCAGCATACCGCCCATGGAATGGCCCACCAGTGCCGGTTTGACCAGGCCCAGCGCCTCGATCACATCGCCCGTGTGCAGGGTTGCATCCAGCATGTCGTGCAGCCCGTCTTCCCCCTGGCTGTTGCCATAGCCGGGCAAAAGCGGGGCATAGACGTGGAATTTCGCGGCCAGGGCCTGAAAGAAACGGTCGTCGGGCATCAAGCCGCCGGCCCCGTGCAGAAAGACCACGGCGTCGCCCTGCCCGGCTTCCCAGAGTTCGACTGCGGGGCGGTTATTGCCGATCTCCAGCATGCGGATTTCCGTTGTTTGCGCGGTCATCACTCGGCCCCCCCCATTGCCGCCAGGGGAACCGATGTTTCAACCGGTGTTTCCAACGGGTGGATCCAAAAGCGCTCGTCATGCTCCCATTCCGGCCACATATTCTGCAATTTGGGCATCACTTCCTCGGCGAACAGGCGGGAAGACAGGCGGGTTTTTTCATCCGGCATATTGCCGATATGCAGCAGACAGAAGATGTTGCCCACCTTCAGGCCGGTGATCAATTCCTTCATCTGCCGGACCACGGTTTCCGGGCTGCCGGCAATGATATGACCGTCGGCCACCAGTTCTTCCCAGGTCAACTTGCCCAACGCGCCCAGGCTGGCCCGGGTGAATTGCGACAGGGCGCCTTTCTTGATGGTTTTGACGGTACGGTAACCGGGCGCATCGGCAAAACCGGGATAGACATGCAGGCACCTGTTGAAGAAATAATTGACGTGCTCGGCATACAATTCCTTGGCCTCCTCGTCGGTCTCCGCGACGCAGATGGTTTGGGCAAAGCCGGCCCGATAGGGCGATTTATCGGCGCCCATTTCGTCAACCCGTTCCCAGAAACCGTCCATCAGCAACTGCGCCCGCTTGTAGCCGGTAAAGCTTAGATAACTGTAGGCATAATCATTTTCGATACAGAAATCATAGGTCTCGACCGAGCCGCCACCGGGAATGAAAACCGGCGGGCGCGGCGACTGGATGGGTTTGGGCCAGCAATTGGCATAGCGCAACTGGGTAAAACGGCCATTGAAGCTGAAGGGCTTGTCTTCTTTCCAGGCCCGCACGATCAATTCATGGGCCTCGGCGTATTTTTCGCGGGTCAGCGCCGGGATCTGTCCATAGGCGTAATTGGTGTCCATGGAGGTGCCGACCGGAAAGCCCGCGACCAGCCGGCCGCCGGAAATAACGTCCAGCATGGCGAATTCCTCGGCCACCCGGATCGGCGGGTTATACAGGGCAATGGAATTGCCCAGCACCACCAGGGCCGCCTTGGAGGTACGGCGAGCCAGGGCGGCGGCCATCAGGTTGGGCGACGGCATCAGCCCATAGGCGTTGGCGTGATGTTCATTGACGCCGATGCCGTCAAAGCCCAGGCTTTCGGCATATTCCAGTTGGTCCAGATAGGTGTTGTAAACCTCGTGACCTTTTTTGGGATCATACAGGCTGGACGGTATATCAACCCAGACGGAGTGGTGCTGCTCGCGAAAATCTTCCGGCAGATGCGGCCAGGGCATTAGATTGAACCAGGTAAATTTCATCGTTCCCTCCTATAATTTGAGAGTAGCTTTTCGCCTTTGCGCGCGAGAGTCAAATCGACGCCAACGCAACCCGTCGACGGAGATTCGGCTGGAAAATAATTAGGACAGAGCGGATCATAGGTAGAACAATGGAAGTGCACGTGATTTCACCATCTAGGGACGATGTGTCCGTCTTCTTGATGGAGGCGTCCGCCCACGCGGCCAGCCTGCACAAACGAATCGGCTACGTCGAGCGCGGTCCGTTTGGCGAATACCAACCGGATCCATTGAGTTTGTTCATGGAGAAATAGCTGGGCCCGTAACGAGGAAATGATCCGGCCCTTTTTGGCAAAGGGGAGCTTGCATTAGACATAACTTGAGACATACTGCGTACTTGGCAACAACAATCGAAAGGAGGTGGTCTAATGTCTAGTGAAATGCGCGCCGTAACGATCGGCCGGGGTATTATTGGTGGACAAAGGGAAAGCCTCTCTGTCTTGACCTGATACCAACGTAAGTGATCGGGACGTTCGTACGGCCCAATTCACCGAAAGGCGGCCTGGTTTGTTTTTACCGGCCGCCTTTCTCTTTTTCGGCATGGGTATTTGAAGTTGTCTGCCTGCGTTTTTCCGCCACGGCCTGGGCTTTGCGATAGACGTCCAGCAGATGTTCCGAGCTGACCTCCGTATAGCGTTGGGTGGTCGACAGGCTGGCATGGCCCAGCAATTCCTGGATCGTACGCAAGTCCCCGCCCCCCGCCAAAAGATGGGTCGCGAACGAATGGCGCAGGGCATGCGGCGTGGCCGTCGGCGGTAGCCCCATGGTGACACGCAATTGCTGCATGCGGGCGCGTACAATGCGCTGGTTCAAACGTTTGCCCCGCACGCCCAGGAACAGCGGCTCCTGGGGCCCCAGCACATAGGGGCACAGGGCAAGATAAGCGTCCACCGCCCGGCGCACCACTGACAGAACCGGGACCAGGCGGTCCTTGCCGCCCTTGCCCCTGACCATCAGGCTGTCTTCCAGGGGCGCCTGGCCGCGGTTCAAGGCCAACGCCTCGGCAATACGCAGGCCGCAGCCGTACAACAGGGTCAACACGGCCACGTCGCGGGCCTGCACCCATGGTTCGTCCGACAAAATGGCCACGTCTTCCACCGCCGCCGCGGCCTCGTTCACCGTCAAGGGTTTGGGCACGCCGTGGGGTTGCTTTGGCGTCCGCAGACCGTGAATAGCGGCGTTGGCGGCTAGATCCTGGCGTTCGCAAAAACGGAAGAAACTCCGCACCGCTGACAGAGCCCGGGCCAACGAGGCCGGGCCCAGGCCATCGCCACGGCGGCGCGCAAGATAGGCGCGGAAATCCATGGCGCGCAAAGCACCCAGATCATCCAGTCCGGGCGCCTGCCCCTTATGTTGTGCGACAAAATCAAGAAAGCCGGTCAAATCCCGGTCATAGCCGGTCAGGGTATGTTCTGAATAACGGCGCTCTGAGTGCAGCCATGTCCGCCAGCGCGCGACCGCATCGGCCACGTCCCGCGCATAATGGGGAATTAGGTGGACAGATCCAGCCATGCCCGAAACAACCGCTCCATCAACCGGCTTAGAAATTGCAGCAATTCCGTGCCTTGGCCGGGATGATACTTATCCCCGTCGCGGCTGCCCAGGGCCAGCAGGCCGGGCGGCGAACCGGGCGAGGCCGACAAGCGAACCAGGGCCTGGCTGCGCACCAGTTCGGCGGCGGGGCCAAAGACCGCACGGTCGCCACATGGCACCCCTTCCAACCGCGAGGCGGCCCCAGGGCCCAGCACCCGGTCGACCTGTCCCGCCGGCAGCACATAGACACCGCCCGGAGGCGCCTGTGTCGGGCCATCATCGGCCGCCTCGATACACAGGGTTACCGCGTCGATGCCAAGAATTTCCGCCAAGTCACGGGTAATGACATGGATCAGATGCTCAAAATTACGCGCTTCCAGCATGGCCAGGGCGGCGGCATGAACCTGTTTCTGCGCCGCCTGGTTGGCCCGGCCATTGGCCAGCAGGTCTTCATGCTGCGCCTGCAGCCGGGTCACTTCATCGGACAGGCGCCGCGCCACGATCTGCCCCATATCCAGGACGTTTTCGCCGCTATAAAGGGCCTGGGGACGCAGCAGGGGCAACAGATCCAGGTTGTCGGCCAGAAAATTGGGGTTTTCCACCAAATAATCACGCACGGCCTCTGCCCCCGGCGGTCTGGCGGCCGTCCTTGCAGACGCCTCGCCGCGCGGTCTGGGTGATCTGCGCTCGCCGGTCATGCCTAGGCCCGCTTACCCTGATCGTCACGATCCAGAATGGATTGTCCGGTTTTCTGCCAATCGGCCAGGAATGCATCCAATCCCTTGTCCGTCAGGACATGTTTGGTCAGCTGCCGTATTACGTCCGGGGGAATGGTACAGACATCGGCGCCCAGGCGGGCAGCGTGCAGCACATGCATTGGCGAGCGGATCGAGGCGACCAGAACTTCGGTTTGGAAGCTGTCATAATTGCCATAAATTTCCAGGATCTCGGCGATCAATTGCATGCCGTCATGGCCGATATCGTCCAAGCGGCCCACGAAGGGTGAAATGAAACTGGCCCCGGCCTTGGCTGCCAGCAGGGCCTGATTAGCCGAAAAACAAAGGGTGACATTAACCTGGGTGCCATCCTGCCTCAGGGTGTGGCAGGCTTTCAGGCCATCCCAGGTCAAGGGCACCTTGACCGCGACGTTATCGGCGATCCTGGCCAGGGCGCGGCCTTCCGCCACCATTGCGTCGGCCTCCGTCGCCGCCACTTCGGCGCTGACCGGGCCGTCCACCAATTCGCAAATTTCCGCCACCACATCAAAAAAATCGCGTCCCGACTTTGCGATCAGGGATGGGTTCGTGGTCACCCCGTCCAGCAGCCCGGTGGCAGCCAGATCGCGAATTTCAGCGACGTCGGCGGTATCTACAAAAAATTTCATGGCGCCTGCATTCCAACTACCATATTCATCGGCCTCATCATTCCAATTCACCAAATGCCCGCTCTAAACGATCGCCGCTATCATCATGACTTGTCGGCACCGGCGGGGACAGGCAGAGTCTAGCCGATGGCCGCGCCCCATACCAGTAAAGCTGAACCCAATTTCGACGGCATGGCACCGCCGCGCCGGGTGCATGTCTTGCTGCCTTTACCCCTGGCCAGCGCCTATGACTATCTGGTGCCCCAGGGAGAGTTGATCGAAGCCGGCGATTTCGTCGCCGTTCCCCTGGGCCGGCGCACCGTGGTTGGCGTGGTCTGGGGCGAAGGATCCGCCGATCCGGATGGCGGCGTGGGTCATAACCGGCTGCGCCCCATCGCACACCGAATACCCGCACCGGGAATGGAGGAGGTGACCCGGCGCTTCGTCGAATGGCTGGCGGATTATACCTGCGCCTCGCCCGGCGCGGTGCTGCGCATGACCATGTCGGTACCGGCAGCCTTGGAGCCGCCGCGCCCGCGCCTGGCCTATGCCTTGGCCGGCCCGCCCCCCAGCCGCATGACCGGGGCCCGGCAACGGGTCCTGGACGTTCTGGCTGATGGCATCTCCCTGCCCGGCCCTGCCATCGCGGAACTGGCGGCGGTCAGCAGCGGGGTCGTCAGGGGCTTGGTCAGACAGGGCACCTTGCAGGAGGTGCAACTGCCGGCGGAAATGCTGGTGCCGGAGCCTGATTGGCAAAAAACCGGCGAGACTTTGAGCGCCGAGCAGCAGACGGCGGCGGCGGCTCTACGGGCGAAGATCGCGGCGGGAGGCTATTCCACCACCTTGCTGGACGGCGTCACCGGCGCCGGCAAGACGGAAGTCTATCTTGAAGCCATCGCCGCCACCCTGGCCCAGGGCCGCCAGGTGCTGGTTCTGGTGCCGGAAATTGGCCTGACCGCGCAATGGCTGGAGCGATTCGAGAAACGCTTTGGCGCCGCGCCCCTGTCCTGGCACTCCGACCTGGGCACGGCGCGGCGGCGGCTGACCTGGCGGGCGGTGGCCCAGGGCCGCGCCAGAGTGGTGGTCGGCGCGCGGTCGGCGTTGTTTTTGCCCTATACGGATCTGGGCCTGATCGTGGTGGATGAAGAGCACGACGGCGCCTTCAAACAGGAAGAAGGGGTAATCTACCACGCCCGGGACATGGCCGTGTTGCGCGCCTCGTTGGGGGAAATTCCCATCGTCCTGGCATCCGCCACTCCCAGTCTTGAAAGCCAGGTCAATGTGGAGTTGGGCCGCTATGACAGCCTGCATCTACCGAACCGCATCGGCGGCGCCGAGTTGCCGCAAATCGAAGCCGTCGATATGCGGGGCGAGGCGCCATCGGGACCGCAATGGCTATCGCCGGTCCTGGTCACGGCGATGACGGAAACCCTGGCGGCGGGCGAACAGGTTTTGTTGTTCCTTAACCGGCGCGGTTATGCCCCGTTGACCCTGTGCCGGACCTGCGGCCACCGTCTGCAATGCCCCAATTGCACCGCCTGGCTGGTAGAACACCGCTTCCATGGCCGCCTGCAATGTCACCATTGCGGTTTCACCCTGCGCCGGCCCGAGGCCTGCCCGGAATGCGCCGCGGAAGACAGTCTGGTCGCCTGCGGGCCCGGTGTCGAAAGGCTGGGCGAGGAAGTGGACCAACTGTTCCCCGACGTGCCCTGCATGTTGATTGCCTCGGACACCTTGCGCGGCCCCGAGGCAGCGGCGGCGGCCATCAAACAGATTGCCGAGGGCGAGGTTTCTTTGATCATCGGCACCCAGATCATCGCCAAGGGGCATCACTTTCCCATGCTGACCCTGGTCGGCGTGATCGACGCCGACCTTGGTTTGCAGGGCGGCGATCTGCGGGCGGCGGAGCGGACCTATCAAATGCTGCATCAGGTGGCCGGCCGTTCGGGGCGGGCCAAACACAAGGGCCGGGCCCTGTTGCAGACCTATATGCCCGAACATCCGGTAATGCAGGCCCTGATTTCCGGCGAGCGGGATAAATTCATGGCGCAGGAGCGCGAAGCCCGCCGGGCCCAGGGGCTGCCGCCCTTTGGCCGCCTGGTGGCGTTGATCGTATCGGGCCGGGATGAAGCCCAGGTGACACAGACCGCCCGCGACCTGGGCCGGGCCGCGCCACGGCAACGGGATGTGGAAATCCTCGGCCCTGCGCCCGCGCCCCTCAGCCTGCTGCGTGGTCGCTTTCGCCAGCGCCTGTTGCTGAAAACCCAGCGCGGCGTGAACGCCTCCGCCCTGGCCAAAGCCTGGGTCGGACAGGTCGACTACCCGCAGCAAGTCCGCGTGGCGATCGATGTGGACCCGTACAGCTTTCTATAAATTCAGGCTCGAATGACGGCCTGCTATTATGGGGACACAATACTTAATTCAATTGAATTAAGTATTGTGTCCCCATAATAGCCCCCATAATAGCATTATCGAGCCTATGGGCGGATCACCGCCTGGGCCACCAGCATGCGGCCTTGATCGGGGTCATAGGTGCAGGACGGCGAGCCGTAGAGGACATAGCCGTCGGCCAGGGCCTCGGAAACTCGGACACAGAACGCGTGGTCATCGACCCCGGTCAGCAGACGATAGGTTGGTTTTTCGCTATCGGACATGACGGCTCCTCATCAGCAAACTAATCAGCGAAGGGGTCCTTGACCAGAATGGTGTCTTCCCGTTCCGGGCTGGTGGACACCATGGCCACCGGCGCCCCGATTAATTCTTCGATGCGGACGATGTATTTAATCGCCGTGGCCGGCAGATCGGCATAACTACGCGCGCCCTGGGTGCTTTCCGACCAGCCTTCAAAGACTTCATAAACCGGTTCGATGCGGGCCTGGCGGCTCATCTCGGCCGGCAGATAATCGACCTCCATGCCATCGATCCGATAACGGGTGCAGACCTTGATCTGCGCCATGCCATCCAGCACATCCAGTTTGGTCAGAGCAATGCCGGTGATGCCGCCAACCTTGACGGCCTGACGCACCATCACCGCGTCGAACCAGCCGCAGCGGCGCGGGCGCGCGGTCACGGTGCCGAATTCCTTGCCCCGCTCGCCCAGGCCCCGGCCCACATCGTCCAGCAATTCGGTGGGAAACGGCCCCTCGCCCACGCGGGTGGTATAGGCCTTGGTGATGCCCAGCACATAGTCGATGGCATCGATGCCGATGCCGGCGCCCGCCCCGACCTGACCGGCCAGGGTATTGGACGAGGTAACATAAGGGTAGGTGCCATGGTCGATATCCAGCATGGCCGCCTGGGCGCCTTCGAACAGGATGCGGTGGCCGGCCCGGCGCGCCTCATCCAGGTCGCGCCAAACATTGGAAGCGAAGGGCAGAACCTTCGGCGCCACCTCGCGCAGGATATCAACCAGAGCGGCGGCATCGACCTCCGCATGGCCCAGGCCGCGGCGCAAGGCATTGTGATGCAGCAACAACAGGTCGATCTTTTCCGGCAGGCTGTCGAGATCGGATAGATCGCAGACCCGTATAGCCCGGCGGCCAACCTTGTCCTCATAGGCGGGGCCAATACCCCGGCGCGTGGTGCCGATGCGGCGGCCGGTATTGGCATCCTCGCGGATCGCATCCAGTTCACTGTGCAACGGCAGGATCAGCGCGGCGTTGAAGGCCAGGCGCAATGAACTGGGCGAAATCTCCACGCCTTGCTCCATCAAACGCTCTATCTCCGCCAACAGGGCCCAGGGGTCGACCACCACGCCATTGCCGATGATCGACAACTTGCCCTTGCGCACGATGCCCGAGGGCAGCAGGCTCAACTTATAGACCTCGCCATCAATGACCAGAGTATGACCGGCGTTGTGGCCGCCCTGAAAACGCACCACGACCGAGGCCCGCTCGGACAGCCAATCGACGATCTTGCCCTTGCCCTCGTCGCCCCACTGGGCGCCCACTACCGCTACATTCGCCATTTTTCTACCGTTCCAAACTGAAAATCGCCAAACTTGAAATTGCTGCTATCGCCGCGCCGCGATCAGGGCAGCGCCTTCGCCTGATCGCCGCGCAGAATATGATTGCAGGCCAGGCGCCGGGCTTCTTCTTCGGGGTCGGCGCCGGCGTCCAGCCCCTGCAGGGTACACCAGCCCTCGGCCCGCAATTGCCGCGCCCGCTCTCCTCTCGTGCCAAAAGGCAGGTACAGGCGGTCCGGCGCGGCCGGTTCGGGCACGGCCCGCATCAGGCTATCCAGATACAGGGTAAATCCAATGGCGGTTTCGCCACTGGCCAGGGGATAGCGCCCGCCCCGGCCCAATTCACCGCGCACGCCTTGCGCGAACAGGCTGAAACTCACCCCTGTCTGATATTCAAAGCCGCGGCTTTCGCCTGGGTCGATCGTCAGGGTCAAACCACCATTGGCCTGATCCAGCCATTGCACCAGGGCCGCCAGATGATCGCACAAGGCGCGGGCCGGCGCCGGCAGATCAAGGCCGGCCAGACGTTCGAGGGCGCTTGCCGCCGGGCCGGCGGCGCGCATCAGATCAGCCAGCTGTTTCCGTATGGGGGGCGCCAAGGTCTCGATCGCGGCCCCATCACGGGCATCCAGGGCCTGCCGTGCGGCCTCGGCCTCGGCACCGCCCAGACCCAGCGCCTGGGTCAATAATGGGACCAGTGAGGGCACGGTCAGATCAACCGACAGCCCCTGAACACCCAGGGCCTGTAGCGCCTCGGCCGCCAGCAATACCAGCTCGGCATCACCGGCAACGCCATCGGCGCCGATCAATTCCACCCCGGCCTGGGCGAATTGCCGTTCGGGCCGCAACTGGCTGCCACGTACCCGCAAGACCTGGCCCGCGTAACACAGACGCAGGGGCCGGGGCGCATCCTTCAGCCGGCTCGCGGCAATACGGGCGACCTGTGTGGTCATATCCGCGCGCAGACCCATCATACGCTGGGAAATCGGGTCCATCAGGCGGAACATATGCCGCGCGATGCCGGCGCCGGGGCCGGCCAGCAGGCTTGCCTCGAACTCGATCAAGGGCGGTTTCACCCGCTCATAGCCATGCGCCTCGAACTGCGCCACCAGACGCTCGATGGAACGCGATTCATGCCCGGCAAAGGGCGGCAAGTCATCGTGCAGACCTTCGGGTAGCAGAGCCTGTTCAGCGTAATCAGTCATGATCGCAAACGTCTAACCCATGGTCGGAATGGATCGCGTGATAAAGAAATAGCAACCCTAGAAATTGAGCGCCTGTGCCCGCCCTACATGGGGCAAGGCACGGACCGCCGTCAATACCGTTTCGTCAATAGGCTGGTCCACGCCAATCAGCGCAATGGCATCACCACCGGCGTCGGCACGGCCCAGATGGAAGGTCGCGACATTCACCCCGCTGTCACCCAACAGCGTGCCCAGGGCGCCAATCAGGCCCGGCTTGTCCGCGTTGCTGACATACAGCATATGTTTGGCCAATTCTGCCTCCAGCTTAATCCCCTTTACCTGGACAATGCGGGGCTGGTTGTCGGCAAACAAGGTACCGGCGACATCGCGGCTTTGCTTTTCCGTGGTGACCGTGACGCGGATCATGGTTTGGTAATCGCCGGTGCTTTCGTCGCGGGTTTCGCGCACTTCGATGCCGCGCTGCTTGGCAATGACCGGGGCGTTGATCATGTTGACGTTCGCCATCAGGGGGCGCAGCAAACCTTCCAGCACGATGGCGGTCAGGGGCCGGGTGTTTAGGCCGGCCACATGCCCTTGGTATTCAATATGCACCGATGCCAGCGCATTCATGGTCAACTGACCGGCAAAGCTGCCCAGCTCTCGCGCCAGGTTGAAATAGGGGCTCAAACGGGGGGCTTCCTCAGCCGAGACAGAGGCCATGTTCAAGGCGTTGTTGATGGCGCCGGTCAACAGATAGTCGGACATCTGTTCGGCTACCTGCACCGCCACATTGACCTGTGCCTCGCTGGTGGAAGCGCCCAGATGGGGCGTCGCGACCACCTCTTCCATGCCGAACAGGGGATTCTTGTTCGCCGGTTCGGACGAAAACACATCCAACGCCACACCCGCCACCTGGCCGGTCTGGATCGCGGCACGCACATCCTCCTCGACCAGCAAACCGCCACGGGCGCAGTTGATGATACGCACGCCGGGCTTCATCCTGGCGATGTTGTCGGCGTTGATGATGCCGCGCGTGGCATCGTTCAAAGGGGTGTGCAAAGTGATAAAATCGGCCCTGGCCAACAGGGCATCCAGTTCCACCCGCTCCACACCCAGGTCGCGCGCGCGCTCTTCCGACAAATAAGGGTCGTAGGCGACGACATGCATTTTCAGACCAATGGCGCGGTCACAAACGATTGCACCGATGTTGCCACAACCGATCACACCCAGGACCTTGCCGTACAGCTCTACACCCATGAAGCGGTTCTTTTCCCATTTACCTTCGTGGGTGGAGCGGTCGGCGGCGGGAATTTGCCGGGCCAGCGCCATCATCATGGCAATGGCATGCTCGGCGGTGGTGATGGAATTGCCGAATGGCGTATTCATGACACAGACGCCCTTGGCCGTCGCCGCCACCTGATCGATGTTATCGACGCCAATACCGGCCCGGCCGATCACCTTTAGCCGGCCCTTGGCCGCTTCCAGGATTTCCGCCGTTACCGTGGTGGACGAACGGATCGCCAGGCCATCGTATTGATCGATAATATCGGCCAGGCCTTCCGGTGTCAGGCCGGGTTTCTCATCCACCTCGACACCACGGTCACGAAACACTTCGGCCGCGCGCGGGCTCATTTTGTCGGAAATCAGTACTTTGACCATATCTCGAGGTTATCCCTACCGCTGTTCGCTTATCGGCCTTCACGCGGCCGGAATAAAACTGGCCTTCACTTCGCCATAGGCCCAATCCAGCCATGGCAACAAGGCTTTCAGGTCGCTTTGTTCCACCGTCGCGCCGCACCAGATGCGCAGGCCCGTCGGGGCATCGCGGTGACCGCCGATATCATAAGCCGCCCCCTCCGCCTCCAACAGCGTCACGAGTTGCTTGGCCACCGCATTGCCGTCGCTGGGCGAGAGGCCGGTAAACCAGTCATCAACGATGGACAGGCAGACGGATGTGGTCGAACGGTTGGCCTGCGCCCTGGCCACATAGTCAATCCAGGGCGTTTCAGCCACCCAGCCGGCCAACAGGTTGGCATTGCCCTTCACCCGGTTGACCAAGCCGGACAAGCCGCCGACCGAACGGGCCCAGGCAAGCGCGTCCAAATAATCCTCGACACACAACATGGACGGGGTGTTGATGGTTTCACCCTTGAACGGCCCTTCGGCCAGCTTGCCGCCCTTGGTCAGGCGGAAAATTTTCGGCAGGGGCCAGGGTGGTGTGTGACTTTCCAGGCGTTCCACGGCGCGCGGACCCAGCACCAGCATGCCGTGGGCGGCCTCGCCCCCCAGTACCTTTTGCCAACTGAAGGTCACCACATCCAGCTTGTCCCAGGGCAGTTCCATGGCAAAAGCGGCGGAGGTGGCATCGCAGATGGTCAAACCGGCGCGGTCATCGGGGATCCAGTCGCCATGGGGCAGACGCACCCCGGAAGTGGTGCCATTCCAGCAGAATACGACGTCGTGCCCGAAATCCACCTCGGCCAAATCCGGCAGCAGGCCGTAATCCGCCTCCAACAGCCGGGTATCGGGCAATTTCAACTGTTTCGTGATATCAGAAGCCCAGCCGGCGCCAAAGCTTTCCCAGGCCAGCACGTCCACGCCGCGCGCGCCCAACAAAGACCACAAGGCCATCTCCACCGCGCCGGTATCCGAGGCGGGCACGATGGCGATGCGATAATCGTCGGGCACCTGTAAAACCTCGCGGGTACCCTCGATGGCCGCCAGCAGCCGCGCCTTGCCCTCGGCGGAGCGGTGCGAACGGCCCAGGGAGGCATTGGCCAGGGCGGCCGGCGTCCAGCCGGGCCGCTTGGCGCAGGGCCCGGACGAAAAATTAGGCATGGCAGGCTTATGGTTTGGCTGCATGGCGCCAGATCCTTGTACAATGGGCGCAAAACGAAACAACAAAAGCTATCGGCATGGTATGGAAGCGGGCTTTGTTACTTACCCATCCTGCCCTGTCAACCTTGTTTCACCGCACTGCAACATAAGGTCGCATTTGACTTCCACTGGTAGCCGGTTTCACATGCGGGCGCCAGTCACAACTTGCGGAGTTTCATGATGATTCCTTGTCAGCGCCAGCTGTTTGATATTCCCGATCACATCGCCTATTTCAACTGCGCCTATATGTCCCCCCTGATGCACAAGGTGGTGGCGGCGGGGCAACAGGCCGTGACCCTCAAGGCGCAACCCTGGCAGATCAGCCCGCCGGATTTCTTTTCCACGCCCGAGCGGGCCCGCGAATTGTTCGCCCGTTTGATCAATGCCCAGGCCGACGATATCGCCATGGTGCCGGCGTGCAGCTATGGCACCGCCACCGCCGCGCAGAACCTGCCCGTGGCCAAGGGGCAAACCATGGTGGTGCTGCAGGATCAATTCCCCTCCAACGTCTATCCCTGGCGGGAACTGGCGGCGGACCGCGAGGCCGAGGTCGTCACCATTCCCCGCGGCGGCAACGATGGCTGGACGCCGCGTATCCTGGACGCCATCAACGAAAATACCGCCATCGTCGCCCTGCCGCATTGTCACTGGACCGATGGCAGCCTGATCGATCTGGACGCCGTGGGCCGGCAATGCCGCCAGGTTGGCGCCGCCCTGGTGGTTGATCTGACCCAGTCCATCGGCGCCCTGCCCTTCGATGTCACAACCATCCAGCCGGATTTTGCCGTGGCCGCCGGTTATAAATGGATGATGGGGCCCTATACCCTGGGCTTTTTATACGTGGCGCCGAAACACCGGGACGGCCGGCCCCTGGAACACAACTGGATCGCCCGGCAGGGCAGCCAGGATTTTGCCGGCCTGGTCGACTATAAATTTGAATTTCAGCCCGGCGCCAGGCGCTTCGATATGGGCGAAGGGGCCAATTTCATCGCCTTGCCCATGGCCGTCGCCGCGTTGGAGCAATTGTTGGATTGGGGTGTCGCCGAAATCCAGCAGACCCTCGCGGCCATGACCACCAGGATTGCCGAGCGCGCCGCGCCCCTGGGTCTCAGCGCCTCGGACCCCAGCTTGCGGGCCGGGCATTTCCTGGGCCTGGGCTTCCCCGGCGCGGTGCCCGATGGCTTGACCGACCGCCTGGGCCAGGCAGGCGTCTATGTCTCCGTGCGCGGCCAGTCCATGCGGGTGACGCCGCACCTTTTCAACAACGACGCCGATATCGACCGCCTGATCACGGCATTGGCGGAAGAATTGTCTTCATAAAGAAACAATTTTGTTCACAAGCGCCTGATTGTCATCGTGTACTCAACGAACTAACGTGCCACCAACGATACAATCATAAACAGGAGTTACATTGATGTCAGACCCGGTAATCGCCCAAAAATCCCCCTATATGACCGAGCTGGAGGTGGGCAAGGATTATTTCTGGTGCAGCTGTGGCAAAAGCGCCAAACAACCGCTTTGCGACGGCAGCCACAAGGGGTCTGACTTCGCGCCGGTCAAATTCCAGGTCGAAACGGCCAAGGCCTATGCCTTGTGCGGCTGCAAGATGAATGACGGCAAAGCCTTCTGCAACGGCGCCCATAAGCAGCTGTAAGCATTTATCGAAATTGCCGGGCCACGGGCGGCCCGGCAATTCAGGGAATATTCGGCCTTAGAGCAATTCCGAATTAATGAGAATCGCGAAGCGATTCTAAGTGATTGGAAAAATTGCTCTAATTCTAAAAATCTGAGCAATTTCATTCTGAAAATGCTCTAGTCCTCTTTCGCGAGACGGGTTTCGACCAATTTGACGAAGGCCGAGGCGCCCAGGGTCAGGGCGGCATCGTTGAAGTCATAGCTGGGATTATGCACTTCACAACCGCCTAATTCGCCGGTCCCGCCATTGCCAATATTGAAATAGGCGCCGGGCACCTCGCGCAACATGAACGAGAAATCCTCCGAGGCCATGATCATCGGGCCGTTACGGTCGACATTTTCCTCGCCCACCAGTTCCGCCGTGACATCGGCGACGAAGGCGGCTTCGCTGGGCGTGTTCACCGTGGGGGCGAACAGCAGCCGGAACTCAACCTCGACCTTGGCGCCAAAGCTGGCGGCAACGCCCTCGGCGATGCGGCGCATATTCGCCTCGAGCAAGTCCATGGAGGCATCCGTCAGGGTGCGCATGGTGCCCGCGATATGGGCCTTTTGCGGGATCACGTTATAGGCATCGCCAGCGTGGATCTGGGTGATCGACAACACCGCCGCATCCAGCGCCGGCAGGTTGCGCGAGACAATGGTCTGCAGGGCGGTGACCATATGGGCCGCCACGATCACCGGATCGACGCCGGTTTCGGGCCGCGCGCCATGCGCCCCCACGCCTTCGATGTGGATATCGAAAAAGCCCCCCCCCGCCATCATCGGGCCGGGCCGCACCGCGAACTTGCCGACTTCCAGGTTCGGGCGATTGTGCATGCCGTAAATCACATCGCAGGGAAATTGCTGGAACAGGCCGTCCTTGATCATGGCGGAGGCGCCGCCAATGCCTTCCTCGGCCGGTTGAAAGATGAAATGCACCTGGCCATCGAAATTCATGGTTTCAGCCAGATAGCGGGCCGCGCCCAGCAACATGGTGGTATGCCCGTCATGGCCGCAGGCATGCATCTTGCCGTCGTGGGTGGAACGGTGGGCAAAGCTGTTGGCCTCTAACATCGGCAAGGCGTCCATATCCGCCCGCAGCCCGACCGAGCGCGTGGAGTTGCCAACCCGCAGGCTGCCCACCACGCCGGTCTTGCCCAGGCCCCGGTGCACCTCACAGCCATAGCTGGCCAGTTTTTCCGCCACGATGTCCGAGGTGCGGTTCTCCTCGAAGCCCAGTTCCGGATGGGCGTGAATATCACGCCGGATTTCGGTCAGGTCGGACTGCCATTCGGCGATCCGGTCAATTTTGCCTTTGTGCGTATTCATGGTTTTCAATCCATTTTTCTGCCGCGGCTTGAGAGCCGTGCCGGTTGATAGGTTTGCGGGCCGCGCTATGTTTCCCCAACATATATCCCCAAGGCCAGCCCAGCGATAATTGCCGGTTTTATCCATGACAGGCCCGCCCGGCCCTGTCCATCCTGTTTTAGTGGAGCCGCGCGGCTATGAATTACATTGCCTGACGGGGCGCCCGGCCGTGGCGCAGGCGGGTCAGGGTGGGCAGGGGCGATGGCAGGCGGGCCAGCAGTTTTTCGGCCCGGCGCCGCAGCTTGCCGATGCGCAGGGTATCGGCGATGCGGCGGTCCATGAAGGCCCAGGTCTCGGCGCATTCGTCGGATTGGTCGTCCAGCCAGCGCAACAGGGTGGTGGTATAGACCGCCGCCAGCAGGGCCCGTTTGCTGTAATAATTGAAATCCGTGCTGGTATCGCCGGCGGCCCGCCAGATGGCATCGACGGTGCGATACAAATTCCGCAGGGCGCCGGGGCCGTGACCCGGCAGCAATTGCAAGGCAATGGCCCGGCGAATGGCTTCGCGATGGGGCGCCAGCGCTTCCAGGCGCAGACGGATGATGCCGCCAATCCGGGCCCGAACCGGGCCGTCCGCCAGGCCCCGCGCGGCGGCCGCCGCCGTCATTTCACGGTCGGCCTCGGCCATGAAAAAGCTCAGCAACTGCCCGGGCCCGCCGGGAAAGGCCTGTTCTGCCTGGACGGGTTCGATGCCGGCGGCAATGGCCGCCTTGACCGCCCCGGCCAACATATGCGCCGACCAACCATCAAAGGGGACGGCGCGGAGGGCCGCTTTCAGAACAGCCCGCCGGGCCACATCCCGCGCCTCATCCCGTACCCCGCTCATGTTGCCGCCCCTGGCGGGGGTTTTTTGCCGGCCGGCTCTTTAGCGGCCCCTTCTTGGGCGGGTGCCTGGGCAGGTTCCTGGGCGCGTTTCTGGGCGCGTTTCTGGGCGCGCTCCCCGGCGCGTTCCTGGGCCCGGGACTCGGCAATGCGGTGGCGCATTTCAGTCTCGAAAATCAGATCGCTCAAGTCGGTCATGCGTTGGGGATACAGGATGCCATCCAGATGGTCGCATTCATGTTGCACCACGCGGGCGTGAAACCCCTTCACCGTCCGGTCGATGGGCGCGCCCGCCAGATCCACGCCGCGATAACGCAGATTGGCATGCCGGGGCACCAGGCCGCGCAGGCCCGGCAGGGACAAACAGCCCTCCCACTCCGTCAGCATCTCGTCATCCAGGGGTTCTAATATGGGATTGATCAGCACGGTTAAGGTCGGCTCGCCGCCCGCCATTTCCTCAATGTCCGTCAGGGGCACGCGAAAGATCACCAGACGCAACGAGGCATAGACCTGTGGCGCGGCCAGTCCGGTGCCCGGCGCATCCAGCATGGTCTCCAACATATCAGCCACCAGGGCGTGTATTTCGGGCGCGCCCGGGTCGGCCACATCTGCGGCGCGGCGGCGGAGAACGGGATGGCCCATACGGGCAATTTTTAAAATTGACATGCCGCAATATGACCGGAGACGGGGCGGCGGTAAAGCGCCGGTCGCTAACGCTGTTGGTTTGCGGCGTGGCGTGCGGCATGGTGTGCAGCGTGATGTGGGCGGCATGCGCCCTTGACGTTGCCGGGGGCGGTGTGATTCTTAGGGGCCGCTGGGTATCACCCCCAGGAAATTGCTCAAGAAATTGCCCAAGAGACTACATCACCCAATTCAAACCCGCGAGGATCCCCCATGCATCCGCATCGTTTCGCCACTGCCCTGTTGTCCCTCATCCTTGTGTTGTTTGTTGTGCCGGCGCAGGCGGAGCAGGCTACGCGGGCCAAGATCCACCAATTGATCGCAATGGACGGCGCCGCGGCGGTGGCCGATGCGGTGATCGACCGCCAGCGCCCCGTGGTGCGGCAAAGTTTTCTGGCCGGCCATCCCGGCATCGCCAAGAAAGCCGCCGATGCCTATGTGGACGCCTTTGCCAGCGAACTGGCGGCACGCCAGGGCCAGTTTTTGGATCTGATCGTGGATATCTATGCCAAGACCTTCACGGCGGCGGAAGTGGATGCGCTGCTGGCCTTCCACGCCTCGCCTCTGGGACAAAAACTCCGCGCCGCGACACCGGTGATCCTGGAACTTAGCCGCCGGGCCGGTGCGGCCTGGGGGCAGGAAAACGGCGCCGCCGTGGCCGCCGCCGCCAATGCCAAGCTCAAGAGCATGGGGTATATGGTCAAATAGCGTCAGACGGGAATGGTCCGCAGACAGTCCATGAAACGCTCCAGTTCGGCCTCGGTATTGTAATAATGCAAGCCCATGCGGTTCATCATCGTGATGCCGCGGTGGTGCATGTCCTGCATGGTTGAATGCGCGCTGGAGGTGGAGATGTTGATGCCCGCCGCCGCCATTGCCGCCTTCACCTGAGCCGGCGGCGCAGTGCCGGCCGAGAAACTGATGATACCGGATTTTTCCTGGCCCAGATCCTGCACCGTCACGCCGGGCAATGCCGCCATGCGGGCGCGCAAATCCCCGGCCAGCCCCTGCACCCGTGCCGCGATGGCCTCCAGGCCGATATCCAGGGCGTAATCCACGGCGACGCCGAGGCCGATTTTACCGGCCACATAATTCTCCCAATTCTCGAACCGCCGCGCATCGGGCCGCATTTCGTAATGTTCCGGCGACTGCCACACGGCGGCATGCAGATCCAGAAAGGGCGGCTCCAGCCGTTCCAGCATGGAGGCCCGGACATAAAGGAAACCGGTACCCCGGGGGCCGCGCAGGAATTTGCGGCCCGTGGCGGTCAGCATGTCGCAACCGATGGCCTCTACATCCAGCGGCAGCTGACCGGCGGACTGGCAGGCGTCCAGCAGATAGGGCACCCCCGCCGCGCGGGCCACCCGGCCAATAGCGGCGGCCGGGTTGATCAGGCCGCCATTGGTGGGCGCATGGGTGATCGAGATCAACTTGACCCGGGCATCAATCATTTCGGCCAGGGCGGCCACGTCGGTCTGGCCATGGGCATCGTTGGGCACCACGCGGATTTCAATGCCGTCCCGCTTGGCCCGTTGCAAATAGGCAATATAGTTGGAGGCATATTCCGAGACCGCCGTCAGCACCACATCGCCCGGCGCCAGGGGCAGGCCGTAAAAGGCCATGTCCCAGGCGACGGTGGCGTTTTCCACCACGGCGATTTCAGCGGGCCGGCAGTTCAACAGCCGGGACAGGGCGCCATAGGTATTGGCCAGGGCGCCGGCGGCGGCGTCTTCCGCCTCGTAACCGCCAATCTCAGCCTCTTGGCGCAGATGCTCGATTACCGCGTCCAGCACCGGTTGCGGCATCAGCCCGGCGCCGCAATTGTTCAAATGCACGACCCGCGATACGCCCGGCGTCTCGGCCCGGATTTTATCAATGTCCATAGCCATTAAACTCCCTATCTACTGAAAATGGGCGCCCGGTGACGGCGTTGGCCATAGGCGCGCCGCCAACGCCGCTCGAACCATAGCGAAACATATGCTAGACTGCCAAACCGCCTGGAAATACATATGCGACAGGCCGGTGCCGGATCAAATGGCAATCGCCCACTTCCAAAAAAACCATGGCCGTGCTATCCGCACTGAGTTATCCGTACTGAGATTTTGTTTGCAACCCGATAATTTGAACACCGCGATAGAGGTAGAGTGAGATGAAGAGGCATGAACCGAGCTTGTCAGATCGGTTAGGCGGGGCGGCGAAGGCACGGCAGGCCCAGCTGGAGAAAGCCCGGGCAAACGCCCCGGCGAACAACCCGAAATTCGCTGAAAAACAGGCCGCCCGGCTGGCCATCAGCGTCGCCCGCCAGGCGCGTGTCGCCGAACGCAAAGCAGCCAAGCTGGCCGAGCAGGCCCGCAAGGCGGAGGAACAGGCCGCGGCCGAGGCCGAACGCGCCTTGACCCTGGCTGCCGAACAGAAAGCCCGCGAGGCCGAACTCATCGCGGAGGCCGACCGCGAGGTCGCGCTCATCGCCGAACGCAAGGCCGCCCGAGACGCCCGCTATGCCGCGCGCAAGGCCCGCAACAGATAATCCCCGCGCGCGGCGTTCCGGGCCAAAGACGGGGCACGGTATAAAAGGGTAGCGTCCCCTTTATTTATTTTAGAGTTTCTGAAGAAAGTCGAGGCCACGCTTGGCCGCCAAGTCCTGGCGCGAAAACGCGGGCCAAAGCCAAAACAGCTGGATTAGAAGGCAAATAGAATGCACTGTCACCGTAATCTCATAGGAGCCGTCCACTGCGTCAGGAGCTGACCGTTATGATAAATCCACATCTGTTGGAGGGTTCGCTTACAAGCCATCCGGATGATCGAACAACCAATCTGAGAACTGCCTCTTCAGAGTACCAATTTCGTGTGAATTAGGGAGAATCAGATCAAAGCCACGATCATAGGGAGCGAAAACAGCTTTGGTATCTTTTGAAATCCATAACACGTCCTCAACATCATCTTCAGTCAACCGTAATGCCTTGTCATAATTTCCAGGCCTCCATATACATTCAGATACATAGGCTCTGTAATCAACCTGATCCTCTGGCTCTTCATACGAGTCTACAAAAGTGAACGATTTTTTGAGACTAAATATCTCTCGGCTGCGGTGCTCATTTGGATAATATTTCATCCAACTATCAATTTCATCCGAAATATAATTCGCTACCATCCAACACGCGGAACCTATTCCAAGAACGCGAGTAGCCAATGCATTCGCTCGTTCGACATAAATGTCGGCTTCTGCCTCTGTATTCCTATCTTCCCTAGGTATGAGCGGGTCGATTTCCTTCAACGCATGGAATCTCAACCATCGAGTTTTGAAATAGTGATCTCTCAGACGTTCTGGTAGTGGCGGAACCTTTGGAAAATTCGTCTGCCAGAATTTTTGAAAGTTAGCCACGATTTCAGATCCATCTCGGTTCATGATAAATGTTCTGAGTTTGGGTAGCATACCTTAGCTGGCTAAGCATGCATGATTTGCATAAAGAACGCCGTATTTCGCCTTCTGTCGCTTCCACCGTGCTTCCACGGTGATTTTTGCGGGTCAGGTTTCCGGACACAAAAAAGCCGCTAACCCGTTGAGGTAGCGGCTTTTTTGTTGGTTGCGGGGGCAGGATTTGAACCTGCGACCTTCAGGTTATGAGCCTGACGAGCTACCGGGCTGCTCCACCCCGCGGAGGTGTTTTGTTTTGGGGTTGGCAATGCCCATGGCCATAGTCTTGTTGGATTTGGTCAT
>JADHTB010000030.1 GCA_016776605.1 Alphaproteobacteria bacterium
TCGAAAAATGGCATTCAGAACGCCGCTAACGCGTCAAAATCGGAGGTGTCGAGCGATTGGAGGAAACAACTCTTTGAGAAATGGTGTTATTTTGTATACTCATGCTGAGTTTGAAGATTACTTGGGAAATGTCGGTTAATAAGTCCCCTACCTTGGTCAAATCACCTTGCGCGGCGGCGGCCAGTAAGTTCTGCTCCTTGCCACGTTGCAGGATCAGATCCAGGGACGGCATTTTCGCCCGCAATATGTGTGCCCGCTTGCGTGCCTGCTGTAACTGTATGTTGTCCAGATGCAGCGATAGCAAGGCCTTTGCCCGCGCGGCGCCTTTGCTCTCGATGCCGGCGGCGATGTAGTAGATGGCCTGCGCTTCAACCCTGTCTTCGGGCACGCCCAGACCGGCAAGATAAAATTCGGCCAGCCGCAACAGGGCGGGTACGTTGCCCATCAGGGCGGCAACGCGAAAGCTCTCAATTGCCTTTGTGTAGTCGCGCTCGACGCCGCGGCCCTCGGCCAGGACCCGGGCCAAATTGTAATGCGCCATGACATAGCCCTGGTCGGCGGCCCGTTGATAACGGGCCACGGCCCGAACCGCGGCGCGCACATAACGATTGTCGCGAGCTACGTCCTGACCCAGATCTTCCCGAACAATGCGGGGTTCGTATTGGCGGACGGCGCGCATGGCCGCCGCCACCGCCGGCGAGACCGCCCGTTGCAGGTACGGTACGCTGCGAAAAATGGGTTGACGCTGCGTTATCGGCTTGCCCAATGCGGCGCTGCCGCCAAGGCTGGTGTTGCTATCGGTTTGCGCCAAGACCACCGCATTAAAGGTGGCAGCCGTATGGTCGGCGCACCATGCCGGAGTCACCGATGCAACGAGCCCCGGGGTCATCGTGATTGCAGCGAGAAGGGGCCAGCGTACCATGGCGTTTATTGACTTAAAACTCCAGCCGCACGGGGACGTAAAGTCGGAGGCCGCAAATCCGGGGATTAGCCGCCGGTCACGCTCATATGGCGGGCAACCGCCGGATCGGTGATATCCCGGTCGATGATGAAATCATGGCCCTTTGGCTTGCGGGCGATGGCGGCGTGGATCGTTTGTGCCAAAACTTCGTCATCGGCAGAGGCGCGCAAAGGCACGCGCAGGTCGGCGGCATCATCCTGGCCCAGGCACATATACAGAGTGCCGGTGCATGTCAGGCGTACCCGGTTGCATGATTCACAAAAATTATGACTCAACGGCGTAATGAAACCCAGGCGCCGTCCGGTTTCAGCCACGGTTACATAATTGGCCGGACCACTGGTTTGGTGATCGCTGGGCAGTAAGGTCCAGCGTTGCGCCAGATCTTGCCGCACCTCCGACAGCGCAAGATGCTGGTCCGCTCTATTCAGGCCAATGTCGCCCATGGGCATCGCCTCGATCAAGGTCATATCCAGGCCACGCTCGCCACACCAGGCGAGCATGCGGTCAAGCTCGTCTTCATTAAAGCCACGCACCGCCACGGTGTTGATTTTTACGGCTAGGCCGGCCGCCTGAGCAGCATCGATCCCGGCCATGACCCGGTCAAACTTGCCCCAACGGGTTATGGCGAGGAATTTGTCGGCATTCAGGGTATCAAGCGAGACATTGATGCGGCGGACACCATAGGCATAAAGGTCGGCGGCATACCGGGAAAGTTGCGAGCCGTTGGTGGTAAGCGTCAATTCATCAAGATGGCCGCTGTCCAATTGCCGGCCCAACTGCTGGAATAGCCACATCACATTGCGCCGTACCAGGGGTTCGCCCCCGGTTATACGCATTTTGCGGACGCCCAGGCCGATGAAGGTACGGCACAACCGTTCCATTTCCTCAAGGCTTAGCACTTCCGCCTTGGGTAGGAAGGTCATGTCTTCAGACATGCAGTAAGCGCAGCGGAAATCGCATCGGTCCGTGACCGAAACGCGCAGGTAATCTATGCTGCGTCCAAACGGGTCTATCATTTTTGTGCCCGCCTCCAAGGCCTAAAGCATCATGGCATCTGGCCATGACAAACCGTAAATAACCACAGAGAGGACACCGGCTCTGGGTCCCGGGAGCTCTAGGGCCCGTAGCGGCGTCCGCCAGTTGTTCAATAGAGGCTGATTATGCATCGTCTCACCGCCAATTGGCAGTGTTATTTTACCCTGGCAGGATCCAGGGGCGGAACCGTGCCGGATTAATTCTCGGTTTCGCGGACAGCGTTTAGGTAGCGCTTGTCGCGCTGCCATTTACGCAAGACCAGAAAGGCAGATTCACGTGTGATCGATCCGTAGAATTGAGTTAGCCGCACCACCTCGTCCTTCGAGAGGCGGTTATCGGTATCCCGCGCCTTGCGGGTCAATTGATAGAACTGCAAAT
Organism: Alphaproteobacteria bacterium; assembly: GCA_016776605.1. Lineage (GTDB taxonomy): Bacteria > Pseudomonadota > Alphaproteobacteria. Next base: position 2,375 of record JADHTB010000030.1, read on the forward strand.
AGATCGAGCGTTCCAGTCCGATCGCCTGGCAGGCTATACCCAGCGCCTCGCCGCCCGGTTCATAAATGATGCGCCGCGCCAACACGGGGCGGATGCCCACCAACTTGGCGAAGGCGAATTCAAAAATCGAGACCTGGCCCTGGTTCAGGGACTTCAAGGCGAATTCAGCGGAAAGACTACCGGCGTCAAACAATCGGTCCACCAGGCGCTCCGCCGCGACACCGGACTGTTCCGCATTGGTCTCCAGGACATCGGAAACCGCCGCCGACATCTGATCATCCAGATCATCGATGTCCACGTCATAATTCTCGACGATATAGTTCCGCACCGCGGCGGAAACCCAATAATACATGCGCTCGGCCAGTTCGGTGGGCAAATCCGGACGTCGAACCAGCGGTTTTTGGAAGCTGTCTATGCGTCTTGACTCTTCAGCCAGGTATTCCAGAATATCCGTCGAAATCCGTGCATCCTGATTATTCAACAAAGTTACGATCACGTCTTCCGACCCGGTCTCGACCAGGGCGGCGGAGACCTCCTCGCTGATGTTCTTGCGAATGGCGACGGCTAACTGATGTTGCATGGTGCGATGGCGCAATACTTCAATCAGATCCGCATCGCGCAGAACCGGACTGGACGTCAGGAGTTTATAAGCAACCTGCACCTCGTCGTTGGCCAGCATACGAATTAGGTCGTAAGGCGCATCACTGTCTTCACTGAGACGATTACTCAGATTTGCCCGCACCGACATTTCCACGTCTTGGCTCAAACGCTGCAGGATTTCGAGCATCATTTCACGCTCGGCGGGCTGTAATTCCTCGGCCCGCCGTTCAAACAGATCACCGATCGCGACATAGAGCGATTCTCTACCCGCCTTCGATTTCTCTTGGGCGAGTTTGAACAGTCCGCGCACCTCGGCATCGGCGACGGGTGGATGAATTACTTTGGCGAGCATGCCCCTCATTTTGGACTCTTTCATGTATTTATGGCCGCGTTTGGCGCGTGCGGCCCGTAATTGCCATACCATATAGAGCCCTTGGATTTAACGCCTGATACCTTAATGAAAGATGAAATTGCCTCAACTTTTGGCTGCTTTGCGGCGTTGCACCTTTCATTGGGGATTACGTATCGCGCGGTGCGTCGCACGAAACTGATTCGCTTATGGACGCCAGAAAATCGTCCTGTATAGTCTGGGTGTATTTTAATAGCGCCACGATCTGGAAGTTTTAGTTTTATGTCCGATCAAGCACCGGCAGCCGAATTCGATGCGGAAATTCGCGACGCCGCGAACGAATTAATGGCGCTTCATGGCTCCGAGGTTGAAAATGCGACCACGGAGAAAATGATCGAGGTCTTGGATGCTGATTCCATGGAGGACGTGCTCTATTGGTTGAAGGTTCGCCAATGCGTCCGAAACATGAGTGGTGGCGAGCGTTATGTACGCCGTATGCCTGACAAGATTATCTGGGCCGTCGAACAGGCGGTGGAACAGGGGCGCAACCATTTAGCGCGTATGTTGAGCCGTATCTACAGCGAGGCGAAAGCGGAAGACGACCGCGAGCGCGGTGAGCGGCGAAAATGAGCGGGACTGAAATTATTCCCCTCGCGCCGGTTTTTTAAAAATAAAAGCCCTCAAATTGATTTAGATCAATGCCGTCGCCGGCGAGTTTTCTTATGTTTGTGTCATATCCGCTGTTGAAATGTTGTTCTCATTCCAGTTCGATCGCTGGCAGAAAATGATAAAATTGGCGGGGTGGCAGATCGCAAGACTGCTACTGAAGTGTCCCCTGGCGCTGCAATCCCCTGCAAGCGCCGAGGGCTGTGGCCCCCCATCCACAGCCCTCACCATTAGGAATGGCCGCGTCGTGATCGACGCGGCCATTTCTTTGTTCCGGCAAGCGTATCCGCGGCTCCCTCTTGCCAGCGACATTGGCTAGGGGCGATGATGATGATGGTTCGATCGGCAATACGGAAGGCTAGACCATGGCGACCATCACCTATTTGACGAAAATCCAGTTTGATTTTGGGGCGGTTCAATTATTGGCGTCGGAAATGGCGGGATTGGGCATGGCCCGGCCGTTATTGGTGACCGACAAGGGCGTCCGGGCCGTGGGACTACTGGATCGGGTCATGGAACATCTGGCGAAAGGTTGTCAGGCGGAAGTTTTTGACGCCACGCCGGAAAACCCTACCGAGGCGGCAATGACCACGGCCCTGGCGCAATATCGCGCGGCAGGCTGTGATGGCGTGATCGGGGTCGGCGGTGGCTCATCTATGGATCTGGCCAAGGCCATCGCTTTGATGGCGACCCATCCGGGCGAGTTGTCGGATTACATGATGATCCTGGGCGGCGCGCCCAAGATCACCGCCGCCGTGGCGCCGGTGATCGCCATCCCCACTACGGCCGGCACCGGCAGCGAGGTTGGCCGCGGCGCTATCATGATATTGAATGATGGCCGCAAGCTGGGCTTTGGTAGCCCGCACGTCATTCCCAAAGTGGCTTTATGCGATCCTGAACTGACGATTTCCATGCCGAAAATGCTTACGGCGGGTACTGGCATGGATGCATTTGCCCATTGTTTCGAAACCTTTTGCGCGTCTGGCGTGAACCCGCCTGCCGATGCCATCGCCATGGATGGCTTGGGCCGCGCGGTGCGCTTTGTCGAACGCGCCGTGGCGGATGGCGGCGACCGCGAGGCACGCTGGCAGATGATGATGGCGTCCATGGAAGGGGCGATGGCTTTCCAGAAAGGTCTGGGCGCCGTGCATGGCATGTCCCATCCCCTGGGTTCGATCAAGGACCCGATCCTGCACCATGGCACTTTGAATGCCGTCTGCCTGCCGCCTGTCATTCGCTATAACGCGACTGCCGTGGGCGACAAATATGACCGGGTGAAGCAGATCTGGGGTCTGCCGGCGGCTGCTGATTTGGCGGACGAGGTAGCGGCATTGAATGCCCGCCTGGGTCTGCCCGCCAATCTGCGTCAGATGGGGGTGGATGAAGCCATGATAGAGCCTTTGATCCCGCATGCCGTGGCCGATCACACCACCGCGACCAATCCGCGGCCCTTGGCGGCGGATGACTATCGGGCCCTGTTTCTGGAAACTTTGGGCTAGACAATTCTGCAAAAGAAAGTTCCGAGATAAAACAAACGAGGGGGACGCGAAATGGCATTCGCCGACCAGGACGATGTGGTCCGTCTGCGCGATATGATCGAGGCGGCCGGGTCAGTGGTGATTTTTACCGGCGCCGGGATCAGTACTGAATCCGGTATTCCCGATTTCCGCAGCCCCGGTGGCCTGTGGACCAAGTATCAGCCCATTGATTTCCGCGACTTCATGGCCTCGGAAGAGATGCGCCGGGAATCCTGGCGGCGCAAGTTCGCCATGGACCAGACCATCAATAGTGCCGAGCCGAACCGGGGCCACCGCGCGGTGGAACGCCTGGTAAACAGAGGCAAGGTCAGCGCCGTGATCACGCAAAATGTCGATGGTCTGCATCAGGCCTCGGGTATCCCGGACGAACAGGTGATCGAATTGCACGGCAATTCCACTTACGCCAAATGCCTGACCTGTGGCCTGCGGCATGAGTTGACCCCGATTAAGGCAGCTTTTGTAGCCGATGAAACCATGCCTGTCTGCACGGCCTGCGGCAGCGAATATATGAAAACCGCGACCATTTCTTTTGGCCAGTCCATGCCGGAAGAGCAAATGGCCCGGGCCCAGCGGGAAACCCTGGCCTGTGATTTGTTCATCGCCATTGGTTCGTCGCTGGTGGTCTATCCCGCCGCCGGCTTCCCGGTCATGGCGAAACAGAACGGCGCTGGCATGGTTATTCTGAACCGCGAAGCCACGGACCTGGACGGCCACGCGGACCTGGTCATTAACGGCGAAATCGGCCCGATCCTGGGTGATGCGGCGGAGGTGAATTAGAGCAATTTTCAATTGCTCTGTTTTTAAGAGTCTGAGCGCATTTTCTTCGAATGCGCTCTGGAGTGAATAGTTTTAGAAACCGGTGACGTCGGAGAAAGTAGCGCCTGTCCGCGCCCATTCGGCATGGTTCCGGGCAATGCTTTCCAGCACCGGTTGGGGCGGCGCAACCTCCCGTGCAAACCTTTCATCAGCCGCCAGTGTTTCGCGCCAGGCATGCACCCTTGGATGCAATTTGGCGAAGGGATAGCCGCCGAAATTCAGCCGGGAAGCGTAAACGAACCAGGCGATATCCATGACACTCATGGCCCGGCCCAGGAAATAGGGTCCCCTTGCAAGGCGCTGCTCCAAGTCATTGAAAGTGGCACGGAACTTTGCCGCCGCGGCGCGTACGGCCTCGTCGGAAATGCCCTGGGCTGCCAGACGCTCATAAAAATTGATTTCGTGGGCTCGTTTTTCGTGGTCCGGGGCGCCATTGACGGTGCGTTCACCGTCGCGGTAGCGGGCCAGCATCTCCGGCGTTTTGTTGGAGTTTGTGCGGCCAATTACGAAGCGGAAGCTGAGGGCCCGCAGATCCAGGTGCAGATCGTCTTCCCGCCGCAACAGCTCGGCCACTGCCGCTTGATCCTTGGGAATAAGGCGGGGTTCGGGGAACGCTTCATCAAGCAAGGCAAGGATGTCGTTGCTTTCAATGTGAACGGCGCCATTCCAGACCAGAACGGGAACCAGACCGCGCGGATTGATGCCCAGGAACCAATCCAAGTAGGTTTCGCTGGCCGCCAGATTCATTTCATGACCCTGCCAATCGATGCCCTTGAGGTTCAGAAATATCCGCAGCTTCTGCGAGCACGACGACATCCGTCCGTGAAGGATATGCAGGCCCCGCCAATCCAAAACCTCGCGCGTATGGATATCGCCGTCGCTTAACTGCACCATAGGACAATTACGTCCGGGATCCGCTCGACCGGATCCGCCGGGCGATTTTGTAGCCGACGGCTTCCCGGTCCCAGGTGCGGTTGGTGATGCCAGCCTGGCGCAGGGGTTCTTTTTGAATTTTGCCAGTGGCGGTTTTTGCCAAAGCCCCGACCGCTTCGATATAGCGGGGTACGGCGAAGCGCGGGATTTGTTCGACGCAATAGTCCAGCAGGGCGACGTTGTCGATGTCCGCGCCGCCGTCGGTGACGATATAGGCCTTGACCTCGTCTTCGCCGCCCGCGCCCTCGACCCGGATGCCGACCACCGCGCTTTCATTGATATCAGGGTGGTCATTCAAGACCTGTTCAATTTCGAAGCTGGAGATATTCTCGCCACGCCGGCGAATGCGGTCCCTGATCCGGTCGGCATAGTATAGCCGGCCCTGTTCGTCGAAACGGCCCGCGTCGCCAGTGTGGAACCATAGATTGCGCCATGCTTCGACGGTTCTTTCCGGCATCCGGAAATAGCCTTGATTGAAGCAGAACGGCACCTTTGGCCGAATGACGATTTCACCGATTTCGCCCTGGGGCATGGAGATATCGGTCTCGGAATTGACGACGCGCACTTCGAAGAAATCATCCAGGACATGGCCCGCCAGACCCGGCAGCAGGGGATCATCCGCATTGGTGTAGCAAGGCAGATTAATCTCGGTCATGCCATAGCCTTGAATAAATTTGAAACCAAAGCGTTCCTCCATGGCATCGCCCCATTCAGCGGCGATGGGGACCGCCACAACCCGGCGCAATCGATGATCGCGGTCGAATTCGGTTTCTGGGGTGCGGAAAATAAACTCCGGAATGACGCCTAATGCATTGGACACCGTGGCCCCGCAGGTGCGCACATCGTTTAGCCAGGTATTCGGGGAAAACCGTTCGATGCAATAGACTTTCGAACCGGTAATGAGGGAACTGATCACTTGCAATAGCAGACCCATGGCATGGAACAGGGGCATGCAGACATATTGGCAATCCTGTTCCGTCATTTCCATGTTGAGGGCCATGCTGTGGCCGAACAGATAACAATGGGCATGCGGCATCAACACGCCCTTGGACGGCCCTGTCGTGCCTGATGTGTACATGATGCAGGCAATATCCTCGGCCTTGGGGCTGATCAGCACATCACGCCCGGCGCCCGCAAGAGACGCAAATGCCTCGAACGTCATGGCTGTCGCCGATGCCAGGACCAGCGGCCGTTGATCCGGCACCGCGCCCGCGACGTAGACAATTGCGGCGAGGCTTTCATTGCCGCCCTGAACGGCATCGAAGGCGTCGGCCAAGGCGGCATCGAGAAAGACCACGCGAGGCTCGGCATTGCGCATCTGGTGTTGCAGGAAGGCGCCCTTCAGCTCTGTATTGATGGGTACGAATATTGCGCCCAGCTTCATGATCGCCAGCATGACCTGCATGAATTCAATGCGGTTTTTCAACATCACCATGACCCGGTCACCGGGTCCTACGCCCAGGCTGGCCAGTTTGCACGCCATGTGGTCGCTGTCCCGGTGCAGCGAGGCAAAGGTAAGGGTCGTGCCATGCTCGAACGACATAAACTCGCGCTCGCCATGGGCTTCCGCCTGGCGCTGTACCAGGCCGGTCAAAGTCCAGTTGGAAATATCCATTGTCATGGCCACCCATCCCCCGCTTTTTTCACAATGTTGTTTTTATAGCTCGCCATAATGCCCGGTTCGGGGCTTGGACGCCAGATTTGCATGGCTTTAGTTCTTGTTGCCGAACGGCCTGCCGCCGCGTTATCTATGGTCCATGAATATGGAAATTTATCTGGCATTTTGCCTTGCCACCACCGTCCTGATTCTGCTGCCAGGGCCGATTGTCACTTTGGTCGTGGCCCAATCGTTGCGCCACGGAACGGCAACCGGGCTGGCCACCGTGGCGGGATCGAGCATAGGCAATGCCTTGCTGGTAACGGCGGGTGCCTTGGGATTGTCCACGGCGATGGTGCTGTTGGCGGATTTATTTGACCTGATCCGCTGGCTGGGCGCGGCTTATCTGATCTGGCTTGGCCTGCGCGAATGGCGCGCCAAGGGGGTCACGCTGGAAGACACCACGGTCGGCGCGCCGCGGGCCAAAACAACAGTGTTCTGGCAAGGCATCGTAGTCGCCATTACCAATCCCAAGACGATCCTGTTTTATGCCGCGTTTTTTCCCCAGTTCATTGATCCCATCGCTCCTTTGGCGCCACAGCTGGCTCTGATGAGCGTCAGTTTTGTTGTCATCGCGACGACCTTTGATGGTTGCTATGCCCTGTTGGCGGGTAGATTGCGCGGCTTTTTCCTGGGCGCCCGCCGGGCCCGGATCAGAAGCCGCATCACCGGCGCGTTGTTGATCGGCACCGGCATCGGCCTGGCGCTGGCGCGGCGCTGAGGGGAACGCTCATGCAGTACGACTACATTGTAATTGGCTCGGGTTCCGGTGGGGCGGCGGTGGCGGGGCGGCTATCGGAAGACAGCCAGACCAGTGTGTTGTTGCTCGAAGCGGGCGGCAGGGACCGCCATCCCTTCATTCATATTCCGGCCTTGTTTCCCCATCTGTTGACCAATCCAAAAACCACCTGGACACGGAAGTCCGAGCCGGTGCCGGGCCTGAACGGGCGGAAGATGTACTTCCCCTCCGGCAAGGTTCTGGGCGGCTCCTCCTCGATCAACGGCATGCTCTATATTCGCGGCCAGGCCCAGGATTACGATGACTGGCGCGATGCGGGCAACGCTGGTTGGGGGTGGGACGATGTGCTGCCTTATTTTAAAAAGATGGAAGATCACGAGCACGGCGAAAATGCCGCCCATGGCGTGGGCGGTCCCATCGCGGTCACCGACACCCGGCCCAGTAACGACGCCTCGTTCAAGTTTCTGGATGCCGCCGTGGCCACCGGCATTCCGCGGATCGTCGATCTGAACACCGGCGATCAACACGGTATTGCTACGGTTCAGGGGACCATCCGTAACGGACGCCGTAGCTCAACCGCCCAGGGCTATCTTAAACCGGCCAAAGGCCGCGCCAACCTGACGATCCAAACCCAGGCAAACGTCACCCGCCTGCTGCTGGATGGCAAGCGGGTCAGTGGCGTTGAATACCGGGATGGTGATGGCGCCATCGTCACGGTACAGGCCGGCCGGGAAGTGATCCTGGCGGCCAGCGCCGTCGGCTCGCCGCAAATTCTGTTGCAGTCGGGCATTGGTGATAGCGCCGAATTAAAGGCGGTGGGCGTTGAACCGTTGCACCACCTGCCAGGTGTGGGCAAAAACCTGCACGATCATCTGTTCATCAGTGTGCAGACGCGCCTGAAACCAGCCTATCCAACCTTGAACCAACTGCTCAGCAATAAGCCACGCATGGCAATGGAATTGCTGCGTTACGGCGCCTTGCGCACGGGCGCTTTCAAGCTGACCAGTTGCGAAATCTGCGGCTTCCTGAATTCCGAAGGGAAGGCGGCGCGGCCCGATATTCAAATCACTTTTCGACCCTTCAGTTTCGATTTTACCTCCAAGGGCGGATTTGCCTTCCATTCCTTTCCGGGCGGCACCGCGTCAATCTGTTTTACCCGGCCGAAAAGCCGGGGCGCGGTCAGCCTGATGCGGGAAAATGACGGCCTGCGCGCGGCGATCCAGCCCAATTATCTGGATCGCGATGAAGATGTGCAAGGCATGTTGCGAGGCCTGAAAATACTGCGCCGGATTATTAACACCGAACCTTTTGCCGGTTATCTTGAAGGCGAACACGGGGCTGGCGCCACGGCCAAAAGCGACGAAGAGATGATCGAGCATATTCGCGATAACGCGGCGACCATCTACCATCCCGTGGGCACCTGCAAAATGGGCAATGACGAGATGTGCGTGGTGGATGATCATTTGCGGGTGCGGGGCCTGTCGGGCCTGCGCATAGCCGACGCCTCGGTGATGCCAGGCATTACCTCCGGTAACACCAATGCGCCCGCGATCATGGTCGGGGAAAAATGCGCCGATATGATACGCGGCGAACGTAACCGATAGAGCCGTTCCGGGATCAGGCGCCGGCTTCGAAGCCTTTTACCACGGCGGCCCATTTCTCTATCGGGTCGTCATCCGGGATCGGGTAATAGGGAGCGATGCGTTCTACCAGGCCGTCATAGCGCTGCCGCAACAGTCCGCCCAACTTGCCGTGTTCCGTGGAAATCGCGACCTCGGCCAACAATGCATCCGGCACCATCGCGGCCATCTTGTCGAGCTCGCCGGCCCGCATGGTCTGACTAAGTTGTTTGCCCAGGTCCTCAAAGCCGTGATGGCTTAACAGGGCGCGATAGCTGGGGGTGGAGGCATAGAAGGCAACCTGTTCACGGATCTGCCGTTCCGAGGCAATGCGTTCCGCCGGGGTCTCCCCCAACACCGCAAAGACCGATGCGTGCAGATCCAGATCAGCCACCGTTTTGCCGGCCATGCGCGCGCCTTCGTCCACGGCGGGGCGTACCACATCGCGCAGATAGGCTATGGAGTGCATGGGGTGGACGTGAAAACCGTCGCCCACTTCACCCGCCGCCCGGCACATGCGGGGATTAACGCCTGCCAGGTAGATCGGGATATGGGGATGTTCGATAGGGCCTGGGTTAAAGGCGGCGTTGCTGAGTACGAAGCGATAGAACGGTCCCTGATAGTCGGGCTTTGTACCGTTCTGGAAATTATCGAAGATCGCCCGCAGGCAGCGCACATAATCCGTCAGGCGGGCCGCGGGATGATCAAAGGGCATGCCATAGCGCCGTTCAATATGGGCCCGTACCTGGGTGCCCAGCCCCAGATGAAAGCGGCCGCCGCTGGCCTGTTGCAGATCCCATGCGGCCTGCGCCGTGGCGAAGGGGCTGCGGCCAAAGGCCACCGCGATATTGGTGCCGATATGCAGCCGTTTCGTGGCCGTGGCCGCCGCCATCAGGGGCAGGAAGGGATCATGCCCGGCTTCGAAACTCCAGACCGCATCGAAGCCCATGTCTTCCATGCGCCGGGCCATGTCGCCGGCTAGATGTGGGTAAAGGCTGCCCAGTTGCGCATCAATTTTCATAAGCTGCAGCTCCCTCAAATGGCCCCATCCTGACGCAACGAAGCGATTGTGTCGGCATCATAGCCCAACGCGCCCAGCACTTCGTCCGTATGCTGACCTAAAAGCGGGGCGGCGGTATCACCGCTTGGATCACCATTCGAGGCGTGGAATCCAGCCCCCGGCACGGTGATTTCGCCTTGCATGCCTGGCGGGGCCGGCATGGTCATCAGCACGCCGCGATGATCCAATTGGGAAAAATTTATCAATTCGGGCACGCTATGAACCGGGGCGATGGGGACGCCCGCCTCGCCCAGGCGTTCCAGCCAGACCGCGGTGGTTTCCGCCGCGAAGATGGCGCCAATTTCAGCGTACACCGCGTCACAATGATCGACCCGGGCCTGGTCGGAGGAAAAGCGCGGGTCGTCTATCAGGTCGGGCCGCCCAAGGGCCTGGCACATCTTGACGGTCATGCTGTCGGTAATAACGGTCATTTGAACAAAGCCGTCCTTGGTGGCCCAGGTATCGGCGCTGCCCTGATAGGTGGGGGAGGCATTGCCCAGGCGTTCCGGCACGACGCCGCCAATCAGATAGTTCGAGATCACCGGGCTCAACATAGTCATGGCGGTGTCCAGCATGGAGACATCCAGGTGCTGCCCCTCACCCGTGACCGAGCGCCGAAACAGGGCCGAGGCGATGGCATAGGCGGCAGTGATGCCAGTGGAAATATCAACCGGCATATAGCCCACCCGCAAGGGCCCGGAATCTTTGGTGCCGGTTACGCTCATCATACCGGACGCAGCCTGGATGGCACCGTCATAGGCGCCCTTGCCCGCCATGGGGCCTTGCTGGCCATAGCCCGAAATGGAGCAATAGATGATATCCGGCTTAATGGCGCGCACTTCGTCATAGCTATAACCAAGGCGATCAAGTACCCCGGCCTTGAAGTTTTGTATCACCACGTCGGCATCCTGGAACAAGCGGTGCAGGATGTCCCTGGCCTTAGGGTGTTTCAGATCAATTGTGATGGCGCGCTTGTTGGAATTGACGCCCAGGAAGGCCGGCGCCAGTTTTAATGCAGCCTGCGCTTCATTCGCCATCATGGTGCGCATCTGATCGCCTTGGCCGGGCTGTTCAATCTTGATCACATCGGCCCCCAGCAGGGCGAGTTGACCGGCCGCAAAGGGCCCGGCCAATACTTGGCTGAAGTCAATCACGCGGATACCTTCGAACGCCCTGGCCATTCTTTGCACTCCCGATCAAACTTTTTGTGGCAGTATCTCATACGGTATGTGGCAACTTGCGGCAATGGGCGGATGGCGGTGTATGAACTATACCAGTTGACCCGCCACGCCCTTGTCCTGAACCAGCCCGCGTTGGCCCAGGCGCAATTGGCCTGAGCCTCTCGACAAATTCACATTAAGGCGTTTACATCCAGGATGCCGACAAATCGCTTCATTGATATTTTAGCAGGAGAATAAGTGGTGAAAGACACATTACAGCCGGGCCTGAAGATTACCCGCCGTTACGACGTCGACAAGGACAAGACCATTGATTTCATGGGCGATGACCTGCGGGTTTACGCGACCCCCATGATGGTGATGGATGTGGAGCGGACCTGCCTTGCGTTGATGACGGAACATGCCGACGAGGGTGAAAGTTCGGTCGGCGCCCGGGTCGAAATCGATCACATGGGACCGACCCTGATGAATATGTGGGTCGAAGTGCGGGCCGAGGTGGTCGAGGTCAAGGGGCCGAAGGTGGTCTTTGACGTCGAGGTTCATGACGCCCTGGATCAGGTCGGCAAGGCGCGGCACATTCGCTTCATGATCGATAAAATGGGGCAAAAGGGGCGGCTGGAAAAGAAGGCGGCCAAAGCCAGGGAAGCCGGCGCGTTGTAGATTATCCCGCGTCCAGGCTCAACAGCCATTCCCGGCCCTCTTCGATCGTGTCGAAGGCCCGTGTCGGATAGGGATTGCGTTGTAAGGGCATGAATAAATTGGCCAGAATCCAGCCAATTTTACTGAGAGGGACAATGGCGACGGCGGCGGTCAGTTGCACTGTTTCCGCACAGGCACCAAATTCGATCATGTCCGTATCCACTTTGGTGGCGGCCTGGCCGACCAGCAGCACCTTCGATTTTTTCTTCGGGGCCAGCGCCCGTTGCTGATTAAGCCCGTCGTAAAGCAGGTCGAGGGTAACCAATAGGCTACGGAAATCGACAAAGATGATGCCGTCTTCTTCCAAGGTGACGGTGGGAGTTTCAATCATGGCAGGTGCATCGGTATATTCTTGTTGGATCCACTAAAATGGGGGGGCACAGAACAATTTGCCGACACCCGCAACGGTGCTAGTTTAGACGCCAACACGTAAACGAATGATGACCGCGGAAGGAACGAAAACTATGAGCGATCAGGATCCAATTGTTATTGTGGGCGGGGCGCGTACGGCCATGGGCGGCATGCAGGGCGACTTCGCCTCCGCTTCGGCATCACAGTTAGGCGCTGGTGCGATCGCGGCTGCCATGCAGCGCGCCGGTATCAGTGGCGGGGATGTTGACGAAGTCATCATGGGCAATGTGCTTGGCGCGGGCCAGGGCCAGGCGCCGGCGCGGCAGGCCTCCAAGGGCGCGGGCATTCCCGATGCCGTGGGCGCCACCACGATCAACAAGATGTGTGGTTCCGGCATGAAGGCTGCCATGTTCGGCCATGACCTGCTGGTGGCTGGTTCGGCGAATGTCGTGGTGGCGGGAGGCATGGAAAGCATGACCAACGCACCATATCTGTTGCCGCAGGCACGCGCCGGCATGCGTTTGGGGCATGGCGAGGTAAAGGATCATATGTTCCTGGACGGCCTGGAAGATGCCTATGAGAAAGGGTTGGCCATGGGTGTCTTCGCGGAACAGACAGCGCAACATTACCAATTCACCCGCGAGCAGCAGGATGCCTATGCCATCGAATCGCTGCGGCGGGCGCAAACGGCCACGACGGACGGCAGTTTTTCGGGCGAAATCACGCCGATTACGGTCACGGAACGCCGGGTCGAGCGGATGGTGGAGATCGATGAACAACCCGGCAAGGCCAATATCGAGAAAATCCCATCGCTGCGTCCCGCTTTCGCCAAGGACGGCACCGTGACGGCGGCGAATTCTTCCTCCATCTCCGATGGTGCCGCGGCCTTGGTGCTGATGCGGCAATCAGAGGCGGAAAAGCGCGGTCTGACCCCGTTGGCCAGGATTATCGGCCATTCCACCCATGCGCAAGAGCCGGCCTGGTTTACCACCGCCCCCATCGGCGCCCTCAACACCCTGTTCGAAAAAACCGGCTGGGACAAAGGGGATGTGGATCTGTTCGAGGTCAACGAAGCGTTTGCCGTGGTCACCATGGCGGCGATGAAGGAGTTGGGACTGCCCCACGATATCGTCAATATTCACGGCGGCGCCTGTGCTCTGGGCCATCCCATTGGTGCCTCGGGCGCGCGCATTCTGGTCACTTTGATGGCGGCCTTGCAAAAAACCGGCGGCAAGCGCGGCGTCGCGACCTTGTGCATCGGTGGCGGCGAAGCCACGGCCATGGCCTTGGAGATGCTGCACTAGAAAGAGACCGGGCAAGCCTATTGTTGTGGGAGTGATTGCGTGCTGTTGAACGACGATCAGATCATGGTGCGTGATATGGCGCGGGATTTCGCCCAACGGGAATTGCTGCCCCATGCCGCCCAATGGGATCGCGAGGCCAAGGTACCCAGAGACGTTTTGGCCGAAATGGGCAGGTTGGGCCTGATGGGCATGTGCGTGGACCCCGAATGGGGCGGGGCCGGCATTGACTATCTGTCCTATCTTCTGGCGGTCGAGGAAATTGCCGCCGGTGACGGGGCTACATCCACCATCATGGCGGTGAACAATGTGCCGGTCTGCGCCGCCCTTGTTGACTATGCCTCCGCTGCGCAAAAGGCGCTGTTTTTAGCCCCTCTGGCCAGGGGCGAACATATCGGCGCGTTTCTATTGACCGAGCCGCAGGCGGGCTCGGACGCCGCGAACCTGCGCACCCGCGCCAGACGGCAAGGCGACCGTTACATCATCAATGGCGAAAAGCAGTTCATAACCTCCGGCGCGATCGGCGCTACGGCGATGATTTTCGCCGTTACCAACCCGGATGCGGGGCCCAAGGGCATCAGTTGCTTCCTGACCCCGACGTCCGCCCCCGGCTACAACGTTGTCCGGATCGAGGATAAATTGGGCCAGAAAGGTTCCGATACGGCGCAAATATCCCTGGATGATCTGGAAGTGCCGGCGGACATGATGCTGGGCCAGGAGGGCGAGGGCTACCGCATCGCCCTGGCAAATCTATCCACGGGCCGCATCGGCATAGCGGCCCAGGCCATCGGCATGGCCCGCGCCGCGTTCGAGCATGCCCTGGACTATGCCCATGAACGCGTCGCCTTTGGCAGGCCCATCTTCGAGCATCAGGCGGTGGCCTTTCGCTTGGCCGAAATGGCGACCAGGATCGACACCGCCCGCCAGTTGATGCATCACGCCGCCTCCATGCAGATGGATGGTCTGAACTGCCGCAAGGAGGCCTCGATGGCCAAGCTGTTCGCGTCTGAAATGGCGGAGGAGGTCTGTTCCGACGCCATCCAAACCTTGGGCGGCTATGGTTATCTGAACGACCATCCGGTGGAGCGGATCTATCGTGATGTGCGGGTCACGCAAATCTATGAGGGCACATCCGATATTCAGAAATTATTGATCAGCCGCGCCATTCAGGCGGAAGCATAAGACGTGGCCGCGCAATGCGGCGAGGATAGAACGCATGAGTGAAGCAATTCCCAAGAGGCTGCCATTGGATGGCCTGGCTGTGCTGGAGATGGGTTCATCCATCGCCGGGCCTTTCGCGGGTCGGGTTTTTAGTGATTTCGGGGCCACGGTTTGGAAGGTCGAACCACCCGAAATCGGTGATGCCGCGCGGGGTTGGGGTTCGGCCCGGATCGGCGGCACCGGCACGGCATTTCAGGCATTCAACAAGGAAAAGCGGTCCATCACCGTTGATTTTACCAGCCCGGACGAGTTGGATCGTCTGCGCCGCTTTGTTGCCGAAAAAATTGATGTTGTGGTGCAGAACCTGCGCCCCGGCGTGGTGGAGAAATTCGGCCTGGATGCGGCCACCTTGATGGCTGACAATCCAACCCTGATCTACTGCAACATGGGGGCGTTCGGCCCCATCGGACCTTTGAAAAAAGCACCCGGATACGATCCATTGATCCAGGCCTTCTCGGGTATTGCCGATGCCACGGGGGAGGTTGGCGGCGAGGCGGTCCGGGTTGGGGTGCCTTTGATCGACATTGGCACGGGCATGTGGGCCGCCATTGGTATTCTGACCGCGCTGCAACAGCGCAATACCACCGGGCGCGGCTGTCTGGTTGATGCCGCCATGTTTGAAACCGCACTGGCCTGGCAAAGCATGACCTTCGCCAACTACGAAGGCGGCGCGGGCTGGCCCGAGCGTATGGGTTTGCAGGGACCCATGGTGATGCCCAACGATGGCTATGAAACAGCGGACGGAAAATTGATGCTGACCACCGGCACGCCACTGCAGTTCGCGCGGTTTTGCAGTGTTATCGAGCGCCCTGACCTGTTGGATGATCCACGTTTCGCCACCAATAACGGGCGCATTTCCAACAGTGCGGCCTTTAAGGCCACGATAAACGAGACCCTGGCGAAACGGAGCCGGGCCGAATGGAACGATCTGTTGAGCGCCGTCGATGTCCCCAATGCGCCGATCCAATCCCTGGGCGAGGCCATAAAGCATCCCCAGACCGTTGCCTCGGGCATCATGCAGGACAGCCCCGACGGCAGTTTTCGCCTGTTCGCCATGCCCTTGCGCTTTGACGGGGAACGTCCCGGTTTTCGTCGCCCCGCGCCCGAACTTGGTGAAGCGACCCAGGAAGCCTTCGCCTTCATGAAAGAATAGGCTGGGCAGGGGTGACGAGAGGCGAATTCGATAAATATTGCCGCACCTTCAAGGGTGCGAACAATGTGGAACAATGGGGCGGGGCGTCCGTGTGGAAGCTGGGCGGCAAGATCTTTGCCATCTGTTCCACATGGGGCCAGGGCAGCCACACGAAGATCAGCTTCAAATGCAGCGACCTGGCGTATTCAATTCTGTGCCAGCAGCCGGGCATCGTGCCCGCGCCATATCTGGGGCGGGCCAAATGGGTGCAGCTTGAAGCCGCCGACGCCATGAGCCGCCGGGACATCAAGGATTATATCCAGGCGGCCTATTTCATCATCATGGCCAAGCTGACAAAGGCGCAACGCCAGGAACTTGGTTTGACGTTGCCAGCTACACCGGAAACGTGAACGGCAGATGCCGGGGGCCGCGTACCTGACCACCGGCCCAGGTTACTGCCTCGGGGTCCGATAATTCGAACTCGGGAATGCGTTCGAACCAGATCCGCAACGCCGCATCCATTTCCATCCGCGCCAGGTTGGAGCCCGCGCAACGGTGCGAGCCAATGCCAAAGGCGATATGACGGTTCTTGGCCCGGTCCAACACCACCTTGTCCGCGTCCTCGAAAATTTCCGGATCGCGGTTCGCGGCGGGGAAATTCAGCAGCACTTTCTCGCCGGGCATGAAGGTAACACCGCCAAGCTGGGTTTCCTCCGTCACCCGGCGCGCCATCATCACGGGCGAGTAAAAGCGCAACATTTCCTCGATCGCGGAGGGGAAAAGTTCAGGTTCACTGGCCAGGCGCCGCCGGTCATCCGTATGCGTCGAGAAATGCCACAGGGCCGAGCCAATGGAACTCCACGTGGTGTCGATACCCGCCACCAGTAACAAGTTGCACATTCCAATAACGGTATTCCGCGCGATCGGCTGGCCATTGATTTCCTGGGTCAGCATATGGGATATCAGATCATCTTTGGGCTCTGCCTTGCGGGCAACGACCAGTTCGGCGAAAAACTTGCGGATGATACTGCGGTACTTGTTCCGCTTCGCGGCGTCGGTGGTCCCTTCCTCCAGCAGGCCGCGCACCCAGCCGACAAATTCATCGGTTCGGTTCAAATCCACACCGATCACATGCGCGATGGTTTTCGCCGGGATATGCACCGCATAATCCAACGCCGCATCGCAGCTGCCCTTGGCGATAAAACCGTCGATCAGATCGTGACAAAGCTGCTCGGTATAGGGTCGGTATTGCTCCACCGCCTTCGGTGTGAACATCGGCAGGATCACCCGGCGTTCGGGGATATGGTTCGGCGGATCGGAACTGATGGGCGGCGCGGAATTACCGTATTCCGATATAACCGGATCAAAATCCTGTTCCTCCCTGGGCGTGTTGACCACCAGGGGATCGCGTGAGGAAAGTTGCGGCACCATGCGCACGAGGGCCTGCATGTCTTCATATCGAATTGGCATCCATGAACCGCCCCAGCGCTCGGTGTGCGCAACGGGGCATCTTTCGCGCAGATCATCCCAGACCGGCACCGGATCCTTGATGTAATCTGCATCGAAAAGATCGTAGTCCGTGGCCCAATCATCCACTGGCGGCGTTTCGGTCATTTGTCCTGCTCCCCAGAAATTCTGACATATTCAATGGCGAATTCCGGACAGTTCTCCACCGCAAGTTTCGCCTTTGCTTCGAGTTCCGCCGGCACCTCGCCGTCATTCAGCGCGGTCGCCGTGCCGTAGTCATCCACATCGAATAGTTCCGGCGCCAAGGCACAGCATCGATTATGCCCTTCGCACTTTTCCGTATTCACCCTGACCCGCATTCCCCCTGCCTCCATCCCTTTGACCATCGTTCGTGGCTCTGTTCTCTATTATGGCAAGGATACCGATAGGACACCGGGTTGTCCAACAATGGGCGGACGCGCATAATTAGGAAACATAAAAACCGCCAACGACAAACATTTTGGGGAGGAACGACATGGGACTGGTGGATGGCAAGGTAGCGATGGTGACGGGGGGGGCCTCTGGTATCGGCCGGGCCTGCGCTGAAACTCTGGCGCGCGAAGGCGCCCAGGTGGTGATCACGGATATCGATACCGATGGCCTGACGGACACCTTGCGCCGGATTGAGGCAGCGGGCGGTTCGGCCCTGTCCCTGCCTCACGATGTGACCGACGAAGAGGCCTGGCGCGGGGTTCTGGACGAGGTGCAGTCGCGCTGTGGCGGGCTGCATATCCTGGTCAACAATGCGGGCATCGGCATCGGCGGATCATTGTTGGAGATGAGCCTGGAAGATTGGCGCCGGCAAAACGCGATCAATCTTGACGGCGTATTCCTGGGCACCAAGCACGGCATTCCCATTATTCACCGCTCGGGTGGCGGTTCAATTATTATCATGTCGTCCGTGGCCGGCCTGCGCGGCTCACCGGGACTGGCGGGTTATAGCGCCTCCAAGGGCGGGGTGCGTCTGTTCTCCAAGTCGGCTGCCTTGGAATGCGCGGCGGCGGGCCTGAACGTGCGGGTCAACTCGGTGCATCCGGGCATTATCGACACGCCAATCTGGACCAAACTGCCCTCGGGTGGTTTAAGCGGCGGCGCCAACGCCATTGATCCCGAAGCCCTGGCCTCGGCCACGGTCGCGCATCGGGCCGGCCGGCCCCAGGAAATCGCCGACGGTGTCCTCTATCTGGCATCGGACCTGTCGTCCTATGTCAACGGCTCGGAACTGATAATTGATGGCGGCATGATGGCGGGCGGTGGCGGACGCTCTGCGATGCAGAATTAAAAAAGCAGCGACCAGCCGCTAGAGCAAATTTCAATTAATTGGAGTCGCATTCGCGACTTAAGTGATTGGTTCAATTGCTCTATTTTTAAGAGTCCGGGCGCATTTTCTTCGAATGCGCTCTGGGGCGATATTTGCGATCCTGTAACCTGCCTGGTTTTAAGTGCCTGCACGGCGGCTATTGCGGCGCTCGTGCAGCATCAGGAATAGCCCGGCGAGCGCGATGATTGCGGCGCCGGCCAGGGTGTTCAGGCTGGGCTGGTCGTCGAACACCAGATAGCCGACCGCGATGGCCCATACGATCTTGGAATAATTGAATGGCGCCAACAGGGATGCCTCGGCCAATGTGAATGCTTTGATCATGCACAGATGGGCCCCCACGCCCAAGGCGCCCTGCACCAGAAAGGCCAGCCAGTAAACAGGCTCCGGCGTGACCCAGACCAAGGGTAGCAATAAGCTGCTCCATGCCAAGCCGCCCGCCCCGGTATAGAACAATGTGGCAAAGGTATTTTCGGTACTAGCCAGCATACGGGTGCAGATTTGAAAGCCGGCAAAGGCGGCGGCGCCCAGCAGGGGCAACATGGAAATCCAACTGGCCAGGCCACTGCCCGGCCGGACCACGACAAGAACGCCGATCAGTCCCATGAACACCGCCAGCCAGCGGGCCCGATCCACCCGTTCGCCTAAAATCGGGATGGCCAGCAGCGTGATGAACAACGGCGAGGTAAAGCTGATCGCCGTGGCATCGGCCAGGGACATATATTTCAAAGCCACGAATAGAAGGCTGATGGACAGCACCAGCAATCCGGTCCGCCCCAAATGCAGCAGTGGGCGCCGGGTCGTCAACAGGCGTGGCAAACTGCCACCTTTGCTTGCCGCCAGGCCCAACAGGCAGATAAAGATGCCCAGAAAATAACCCCAGACAAGCAGCAGGGGTGGCAGGTCGGCGGTCATATACTTTGCCGCTGAATCGACCACGGTGATAAAGCCGATGGCCCCCAGCAGAAATAGAATGCCGGCCTGTGTATTCTTATGCTCTTGCACGGTTCCCCGACCCACCACTGTTACCCATTTGCGCCAGCATAGAGCACGAGGCTTGCCAATGTCTGGTCAGTCGTGACAATGGCGTCAGGAATTTAGATGGCAGATGGGACATGAAGATGACTGAGCAGACCGGGCAGGGACCATTGTCCCGTTTTCGGGTATTGGATCTGACGCGAGTGCGGGCTGGACCGACGGCGGTGCGGCAACTGGCCGATTGGGGCGCCGATGTGATCAAGCTGGAAACCCCGCCCAGCCCCGATGAGGGCGAGGGCATGGGTGGGCCCCGGCACGGCCCGGATTTTCAAAATATCCATCGTAACAAACGCGGCATGACCTTGAACTTGAAGTCCGCCGATGGCATGGCGGTTCTGCGCCGATTGGTAACCAAGGTGGACGTGGTGGTCGAAAATTACCGGCCTGATGTCAAACACCGCCTGGGCATCGATTATGACAGCCTGAAAGCGCTTAATCCGGGCCTGGTGTATGCTTCCATTTCCGGCTTTGGCCAGGACGGACCCTATGTGGGGCGGCCTGGGTTCGACCAGATTGCCCAGGGTATGGGCGGCTTGATGTCGATAACGGGCCAGCCGGGGCAGGGACCCATGCGGGTCGGTATTCCGGTCGCCGATCTGACGGCGGGGCTGTTTTGCGCCCAGGGAATATTGATTGCCTTGCTGGAGCGGGAGGTCTCGGGCCAGGGGCAATGGGTCAAATCGTCATTGTTGCAGGCTCAGATCGCCATGCTTGATTTTCAGGCCGCGCGCTGGTTGTTGGATGGGGATGTGCCGCAACAGGCCGGCAACAACCATCCTACATCGATCCCCACGGGCGTCTTCGCGACGGCGGATGGCTATATCAACATCGCGGCGTCGGGGACGGCGATCTATGCCCGCCTTGTTAACCTTCTTGGCGATCCCGAACTGGGCACCGACCCGCGCTTTGCCGATGGCGCCGCGCGCTCTGAAAACCGGGATGCGCTCAATGCGCGGATCGAGGCGATCACCAAAGGCCGGTCCAGCGACGAATGGGTGGAGGTCCTGAATGAAGCCGGGGTGCCAAGCGGGCCGATCTATACGATCGACCAGGTCTTCGCGGACCCGCAGGTCCGGCATCTGAAAATGGCGCAACCAGTGGAGCACGCTGTTCTGGGCCACCAGGAGCTGGTCGGTCAGGCGATCGAGTTAAGCCGCACGCCAGCGAAATATAGCCGCGCAACCCCGGAACTAGGCGAACATACGGACGAAATCCTGACGGAATTGGGGCTGGATCAGGCGGCAATTGATGCCCTGCGTAAAAGCGGCGCCATTTAAGGAGAGAGAGAAATGCGAAGTCTTGCGGACCTGGCCAACGATCTGGCAACCGGGCGGACCACCAGCCAAGCCTTGACGGAAGCGGCCCTGGCGCGCATCGATGATCCCGCCGGGGAAGGTGAACGCGCCTTCATCAAGGTATATCACAAGGCGGCCCTGGACAGCGGCAAGGCGAGCGACATTGCCCGCGGCAATGGCGTCGTGCCGTCGCCCCTGGCCGGCATTCCGGTTTCGATCAAGGACCTGTGTGATGTGGCTGGCGAGGTCACCATGGCGGGCTCCATCGTGCGCCATGATGCGGCACCCGCGGTACAGGATGCACCGGTGCTGGCCCGCCTGCGCGCCGCCGGCGCCATTATCATGGGTCGTACCAACATGGTGGAATTCGCCATGGGCACGCCCGGCACCAATGCCCACTATGGCACCCCGAAAAATCCCTGGGACCGGGCTACGGGCCGGATACCGGGGGGGTCCACTTCGGGTGGCGCCGTTTCGGTCAGCGACGGCATGGCGGCCGTTGCCTTGGGCACGGATACCGCCGGCTCGGTCCGGGTGCCGTCCGCCCTATGCGGCCTGGCTGGTTTTAAGCCGACTGCCCGGCGGGTTAGCGCCCAGGGCATCTTTCCCCTGGCCCGCAGTCTGGATTCCGTTGGTCCCCTGGCACCTACCGTGGCCTGTTGCGCTCTGGTTGACGCCATCTTCGCGGGCCAGGTGCCGCCCGCCTTGCGGCCGCGACCGTTACAAGGCCTGCGTCTGGCGGTGCCGAAACATCTGGTGCTGGATGATATGGACGAAATTGTCGCCGGTGCCTTTCAGGCCGCATTGAGCAAACTTTCAGCCGCCGGTGCGCTGGTCACCGAAATCGATTTCGCGGCATTGGCGCGGCTGCCGGCGATCAACCGGATCGGCGGCTTTTCCACCGCCGAGGCGTACGCCCTGCACCGGGAAACCCTGGCCCGGGCCGGCGACCAATACGATCCCAACGTGGCGGGCCGTATTCAAATGGGTGATGCCTGGACCGCCGCCGATTATCTGGATCTGATCGACATCCAGGCCGACATGATCGCGGCGGCCAATGCGGTCACCGCGCCCTATGACGCCATTCTCATGCCGACCTCGCCCGTGGTGGCCTGCGCCATCGCCGATGTGGCGGAAAGCGCGGCCTGGCTGGAGGCGGGCCGGTTGCTGTTGCGCAACAATATTGTCGCCAACTTCCTGGACCGTTGCGCCCTGACTGTTCCCTGCCATGATCAGGGCGCCGCACCCGTAGGTTTGATGCTGATGGGTGAAAGCATGGGTGATCGCGGCTTACTGGAAATCGGTGCGGCGGTAGAGGCCTGCATCTCCCCACCGCTTGCATGAATATGGATCCAACAGCCTTTGTTGTCGCAAATACGGAAATTCAAAATGCGGCTCTGCTGCCGGAAATACGCTTGCATCTGGCATCCAAAGACATGGCGTTGTGGCAGATGAGTGATGAGGACCGGCTGGAGGCGGATATGCCGTTACCTTATTGGGCCTTTGCCTGGGCCGGTGGTCAGGCCCTGGCCCGCCATCTTTTGGATAATTGGGAGGTTGTCCGGGGCAAACGGGTTTTGGATGTGGGGGCCGGTTGCGGACTGGAAGCCATTGCCGCCGCCATGGCCGGCGCGGCCTCGGTCACGGCGGTGGATATCGACCCTTTTGCCATTGCCGCGACCCGGTTAAACGCCGATCTGAACGGCATGGACGTGGATACCTGGCTGGGCGATCCGGTGAACGATCTGGCGGGTCAGCCGCCCGATTGGGACGTAGTGATGGTCGGCGATCTGTTTTTCGAACAACCCCTGGCGCGGCAACTGGAAGCCTGGCTGCGCGATTTGCTGCGCCAGGATGTCAAAATCCTGATCGGCGATCCCCAGAGGACATATTTACCCCGCGAAGGTCTGGAAAATGTGGCGACTTATGCGGTGCAAACCACATCAGACCTGGAAGATAGCGATCTGCGCAATGCCAGCGTCTGGCGAATGGTGCGCGATTGAATTATGCTGCATTTCCCTGTTGCTTGGAGGTGCACGAAATGAGTAACCAAATCAAATATCTCCTGGACGAAGAGAAGCTGCCAAAGACTTGGTATAATCTGGCGGCGGACCTTCCCCAACCCGCGCCGCCCGTTCTGCATCCCGGTACCGGTCAACCCATCGGTCCCGATGATCTGGCGCCCTTGTTCCCCATGGCCCTTATTGGCCAAGAGGTCAGCGTTGAGCGGGAGATCGAAATCCCCGAGCCGGTGCGCGAAGTATACCGGCAATGGCGGCCATCGCCCCTGCATCGGGCCCGCCGGTTAGAGGAGGCCCTCGATACCCCGGCGCGAATTTATTATAAATACGAAGGCGTTAGCCCAGCCGGCAGTCACAAGCCGAACACCTCGGTAGCCCAGGCCTTTTACAACAAGGAGGAGGGCGTTAAACGCCTGACCACCGAGACCGGCGCCGGGCAGTGGGGTTCATCCCTGGCCTATGCCGGTAACCTGTTCGGCCTGGAGGTCGAGGTCTATATGGTCAAGGTTTCTTATAATCAAAAGCCATATCGCCGGGCTTTAATGGAAACTTATGGCGCGCAATGTTTTGCATCACCCTCGGACCGTACCGAATCCGGCCGGGCAATGCTGGCCAAGGACCCGGATTCACCGGGTAGCCTTGGCATGGCGATTTCCGAGGCGGTTGAATTGGCGGCCCAGCGCGACGACACGAAATATGCACTGGGCAGCGTCCTGAACCACGTGCTGCTGCATCAATCGGTGATTGGCATAGAAGCCATGGCGCAAATGGAAATGGCCGATGACTATCCCGATATCATCATTGGCTGCGCCGGCGGCGGCAGCAATTTTGCCGGCCTGGCCTTTCCGTTTCTGGGCGCGAAACTGCGCGGCGGCGCCGATGTGCGGATCATTGCCTCGGAACCGGCGGCCTGTCCCAGCCTAACCCGGGGCACGTATGCTTATGATTTTGGCGATACGGGCAATCTGACACCATTGGTGAAGATGTACACCTTGGGCTCATCCTTCGTTCCGCCCGGCTTCCACGCTGGTGGCTTGCGCTATCACGGCATGTCCGGGATGGTCAGTCATATCCGGGCTTTGGGTTTGATTGAGGCGGAAGCCTATCAACAGACCGGTTGTTTCGAAGCGGCGGTGAAATTCGCCCGCAGCGAAGGCATCGTACCGGCGCCGGAATCCAGCCACGCCATTCGTGCCGTATTTGAGCAGGCTGAACAGTGCAAACGGGACGGCACGGCCAAGAGCATCCTGTTCAATCTGTCCGGTCACGGTCATTTTGATATGGCGGCTTATACGGATTATTTCGCCAATAAACTGGAAGACCGTGATTATGATGAAGCGTCCCTGCAAACCGCTCTGGCGGCCTTGCCGCAGGTGGCCGCCGAGTAGGTCTCTGAATATCGGAATTGATTATTGTTAGTTGAGGTCGTTCGACGATGACGCTGATTGCCAGCAAGATACAAACCCGCTCGCCTGAATTTCAGGCGAATTACGCCCATATGCAGCAAAAGCTGACGGCGCTGCGCGACGCCGTGGCCCAGGTTAAGCTGGGCGGCGGCGAACGGGCCCGCCAACGTCATATGGAGCGGGGAAAGCTGTTACCCCGCGAACGTATCCGCTCGTTGCTTGATCCGGGCTCGCCGTTTTTGGAACTGCAACAACTGGCGGCCTGGGGATTGTATGACGACAACATCGCCTCGGCCGGGGTGATTACGGGCATTGGCCGGGTCTCGGGCCGGGAATGCCTGATCGTTGCCAACGACGCCACGGTAAAGGGCGGCACTTACTATCCCATGACCGTGAAAAAACACGTTCGGGCGCAGGAAGTGGCGGAGCAAAACAATCTACCCTGTATCTACCTGGTGGATTCGGGTGGCGCCAATTTGCCCGAATGGCCGGAGGTCTTTCCCGACCGGGATCATTTCGGCCGGATATTCTATAACCAGGCCAACATGTCCGCCAAAGGCATCCCCCAGATCGCCGTGGTCATGGGCTCGTGCACCGCGGGCGGTGCCTATGTACCGGCCATGTCGGATGAAAGCATCATCGTACGCGGACAAGGCACGATCTTTTTGGGCGGCCCGCCGCTGGTCAAAGCGGCCACGGGCGAGGAAGTCTCGGCCGAGGATCTGGGCGGGGCGGATCTGCATTCACGCACTTCCGGCGTAACGGACCATTACGCCATGGATGACCGTCATGCCCTGGCCACCGCCCGGCAAATCGTCGCCAACCTGAACCGGGTCAAGCCGTGCCGCTGGGACCTGAAACCACCGCGACCGCCGGTCTATGATCCAGACGAGCTATACGGTGTTCTGCCGCAGGATGTGCGCCAACCCTATGATGTGCATGATGTCATCGCGCGCATGGTCGATGGCAGCGAGTTTGATGAGTTCAAACGCCTGTACGGCACCACGCTGGTTTGCGGCTTTGCCCATATCTGGGGCTATCCGGTGGGCATTGTCGCCAATAACGGGATTTTGTTTTCGGAATCCGCCGTGAAGGGGGCCCATTTCATCGAACTGTGCAGCCAGCGTGATATCCCGCTGGTCTTTTTGCAGAACATTTCGGGCTTCATGGTTGGGCGAAAATACGAAGCGGGCGGCATCGCCAAGGATGGCGCCAAGCTGGTGACGGCGGTATCGACCACCAAAGTGCCAAAGTTCACGGTGATCATCGGGGGCTCCTACGGCGCCGGAAACTACGGCATGTGCGGCCGGGCTTTCAGCCCGCGGTTTTTATGGATGTGGCCGAGTGCCTCGCTGGCGCTGATGGGGCCGGATCAGGCTGCGGGCGTCCTGGCCACGGTCCGCCGGGCCGGTCTGGAACGCCAGGGTGAAACCTGGAGCGAACAGGCGGAACAGGAATTCAAGCAGCCGATCATCGATCAGTTCACCGAGCAAAGTTCGCCTTATTTTGCCACTGCGCGGGGCTGGGACGATGGCCTGATCGACCCGGCGGAAACCCGTAATATTTTGGGCCTGGCGTTATCGGCGGCGTTAAATGCACCGGCCGAGCCGACCAAATTCGGCATCTTCCGGATGTAGGCCGTGTCGACCGCTATAGGTTCTGATTCTTGAAGGATAGTTTGTAAAATGAGTGACGATATCGTTCTGGTGAACAAGCGCGCCGATGGCCTGGCGGAAGTCACCATGAACCGGCCCGAAATATTCAACGCCCTGAACGCGGCGCTTCAGGCCAGACTGACCGAGGTCTTCCTGGCGCTGGGTGCCGACGATGAGGTGCGCTACATCACCCTGACCGGCGCGGGCAAGCATTTTTGCGCCGGTGGCGATATTGGCTATCTGCGCGATGCGGGCCAGATGAGCGTGGCGGAAAATCAGGCGGATGCCGAAAAGCTGGCACGGATGTTGAACACCATTTTTACCTGCCCCAAGCCGGTGATCGGGCTGATCAATGGTGCGGCCTACGGCGGCGGCCTGGGCATGACCACGGTCTGCGATATCGCCATTGGCGTCGAGGCCGCCTCGTTCACCCTGTCGGAGGTGAAGCTGGGGCTGATCCCAGGCACCATTGCGCCATATGTTGTCCAGGCCATGGGCGTGCGCCAAGCCAGGCGCTGGTTCGTCACGGCGGAACGGATCGATGCCCACAAGGCCAGGGAAATCGGTTTGCTGCATGAAGTGGTGGCGGATCATCCGGCCCTGTTGGCGGAGCGGGACCGCCTGATCGGTTTAATGCAAAAAAATGGCCCCGTGGCCATGCAGGACAGCAAGGCCCTGGTGCTGGCCGTCTATAACCGCCCCGTGGATGCCGATGTCATGGCGGATAGCGCGCGGCGTATCGCTGAAAGCCGGGCCAAGCCGGAAGGCCAGGAAGGCACCACGGCCTTTTTGGACAAACGTCCGGCCGCCTGGGCGCCACAGGAATAGTTGAGAGGACCCAAGCTTTGTTTCGCAAAATATTGATAGCCAACCGGGGCGAGATCGCCTGCCGGGTCATGCGCACGGCAAACCGGTTGGGGGTGGCAACCGTCGCCGTCTATTCCGAGGCGGATGCCGGCGCAATGCATGTCGCCATGGCGGATGAAGCGGTGCTGATCGGCCCGTCACCAGTTCAGGAAAGCTATCTGGTGATTGAAAAAATTATCGAAGCAGCCCTGCGCACGGGTGCGGAGGCGATCCACCCCGGCTATGGTTTCCTGGCGGAGAACGCCGCCTTTGCCGAAGCTTGCGCGGCGGCCTCTATCACTTTCATCGGCCCGCCAGCGGCGGCGATCCGCGCCATGGGCGAGAAGGCCGCGGCAAAAGCCTTGATGGAAAAAGCCAATGTCCCAATCGTGCCCGGCTATCACGGCGCTGATCAGGACGATGCCGTGCTGCTACAGGCGGCAGAGGACATCGGCTATCCCGTTTTGATCAAGGCGGTATCGGGTGGCGGTGGCAAGGGCATGCGCCAGGTTGATGATGCCGGCCGCTTTGCCAATGCCCTGAAGGGCGCCCGCCGCGAAGGTCTATCCTCGTTCGGAGATGACAAGGTTCTGGTCGAAAAATATCTGCAACGGCCCCGGCATATTGAAATTCAGGTTTTCGCCGATCAACAAGGCAATGTGGTGCATTTGTTCGAGCGGGATTGCTCGGTACAACGACGCCATCAAAAAGTTCTGGAGGAAGCACCCGCGCCCGGCATGACGCCTGAAATGCGGCGCACCATGGGTGATGCGGCGGCCGCGGCGGCCAAGGCCATTGGCTATGTCGGGGCGGGCACGGTGGAATTTATCGCCGACGTCAGCCACGGCCTGTCGGAAGACAAGTTCTATTTCATGGAGATGAATACCCGCCTGCAGGTCGAACATCCGGTGACCGAAATGATCACAGGCCAGGATTTGGTGGAATGGCAATTGCGCGTTGCCGCCGGCGAACCATTGCCCCTGAGCCAGGATGACCTGGTGATTGACGGCCATGCGATCGAGGCGCGGATTTATTCCGAAAACCCACAGAAAAATTTCCTGCCCGCCACCGGTACCCTGCATCGTTTGCGGCCGCCACCGGAAGGGCCCCATTTGCGTGTTGATACCGGTGTGCGCGAGGGCGACGAGGTCTCCATGTTTTATGACCCGATGATCGCCAAGCTGGTGGTCTGGGACCGGGACCGGGCCTCGGCCCTGCGCCGCCTGCTCGATGGCTTGGAACGCTATGAGATTGCCGGTGTTATCACCAATGTGAATTTTTTAGCCGCCGTCGCCGCGCATCCGGCGTTTGCCGCCGGCGATCTGGAAACCGGCTTTATCGACAAGCACAAGGATGACTTGATCCCGGCCCCAGGCGCTATTCCGGATCAGGCCCTGGCTCTGGCTTGTCTGGATCTATTGCTTGCCCGCACGGGGCATGCCGCGGCCGCCGATCCCCATTCACCGTGGGCCCGGGTTGATGGTTGGCGCCTGAACGGCCAGGGCCATGACGAATTAAGTTTTCGTGACGGTAATGGCGAGGACGAGATCATGGTCACCGTGCATTACCCCAGTGCGGGCGGTTACCGTCTGGCATTGCCAGGCGGCGAGATGCTGGCCAACGGCGAGGTGGACGAGGGTGGCACCCTGTGGGCCAATCTGGATGGCCTGCGGGTATCGGCCGCGGTTGTCCATGACGGCGACAAGGTGACCATTTTAAGCGGCGGCCGGGCCCATCGTATAGAGCGGATCGACCCCATGGCCTTGCGCGACTACGATTTGGAAGAAGGCGGGAAAGTAACGGCGCCACTGCCGGGTAAAATCGTACAGGTACATGTGGCGGCCGGCGACAATGTCAAAAAAGGTGAGCCGTTATTGATCCTCGAGGCGATGAAGATGGAACACACTATCGCCGCGCCCCGCGATGCCGTGATCGCGGCAATTCCATTTAGCCCAGGTGAGCAGGTCGATGAAGGCACGGAATTGATTTTGTTCGAAGCATCGACCGACGGTTAAGACCAGCCTATCCGTGTAGTTTTCGGGCCGTATAGTTTTCGGGATTTTATTGTGCGCTGGCAACGACATTGGTTTTCGGCAAGGCACCGCGATTGAAGGCAAGCGACTGGGTCTTTTTGCGCAATTTGCTCAACAAACCCGCGACCTTACCGCCACTGGCGCGGATCACCGAGGTGAATTCCGAACGTTGGGCCAAAGCCAGTGACACGCCTTCG
Source organism: Alphaproteobacteria bacterium (assembly GCA_016776605.1). Lineage (GTDB taxonomy): Bacteria > Pseudomonadota > Alphaproteobacteria. The sequence goes on from JADHTB010000030.1 coordinate 31,549, forward strand.
GCCATGATATCGACCACCCGCCAGCCATGTTTACCCTGTTTCAGACGCCAGTCCACGGCGACCGCGGGCCTGTTTTGGCGCTTGATATTGCTGTGCACGACGGCGTCGTTGAGGCCAACCATCCGTTGGCCGGAAATCGTCAGGAATTTGCCGCTGTCCTGGCCCAGGCGGCGACCATACACGGTCACCATGTAATCCTCGAACAACTGGATGAATTGTGTTTTTTCGACGCTGCTGGCCTGGCGCCAATAGCGGCCCAGGACGAAACGGCTGACGGCGGGGATATCAAAGCCGCGGCGCAGTACCTGGCGAAAAGCATCGGTGCGGCCGGCTTGATCAAGACGATCATCGCTTAATACGGTAATCGCTTCACTGGCAAGGCTGCGCAAAAAAACTTCAGGGTCTGTCTCGGCGGCCTGTGCGGGCAATGAATATGCCGCGCCTGTGATCGCTACACCGATGAAAAGGCTGGTCAGACGGCCTGTAAATTGTTTCAACATTGCCAAATCCCTCAATTTGTCCTGCGATGGCGGTTGTTGCCAACGCTTGCCTGCAAAACATGATGCAATTTTGCGGCCAACTTGTGGCCGGATCTGGGCGACATGGTGTTAATGCCTTGACAATAAAAGAGAATTATCTGAATCGTGAACGGCGTTATATGAAAATCGCTGGTTTTTGCGGCTAAAATTATGAGACATCCCGACGGATTGCCCCATTATGGGTCATTGCGCCGTGCCAATTCAGGACGAATTAGTGCGAAAAATCAACCTTCTGTTAACCCGATGCCGCCATCGTTAGGGTTATGAAAATAGCACCGAGCAATCTGACCCAGACGGCATTGGACGGCCTAAACCGCGCCAAGGAACAGGCCGCCACGGCGTCTCAACGGATCGCGGCCGGCCCCCTGGAAGCAGAGGACGTGGTATCACTAAAGCTGGCGGAGCACGCCTTCAAGGCCAACGCCGCCGTATTGAACGTCGCCAAGCGCATGCAGGACCGCCTGCTGGATATCTTCACCTAACGGGCGATTGCGGCCGGGTGTATGGAGCTAGGCCGCCGCGCTTGCCGTTGAAAATCCTTTCGGTAGCCCGGCTTTGGCGATGGCGCCCAACAAAGGTTCGTTGGGCAGGCCGGCGGCGATAATTTCGCGCACGGCGACCAAGGCGTCCAGATCGACGCCGGTTCTAAGGCCCATGGCTTCCAGCATGAAGACCAGATCATCCATCACAATGTTGCCGCTGGCCCCTGGCGCAAAGGGGCAACCGCCCAGACCGGCCAGCGACGCATCGAACTGACGCACACCTTCTTCCAGGGCGGCATGAACGTTGGCCAGGCCAAGGCCCCGTGTATCGTGAAAATGGGCGCTCAACAAAACGTCGTCGCCCAAATGGCGGCGCAATAAACGATAGACATCGCGCACCTGGGTCGGATTTGCGTAACCAACCGTATCAGATACCGCCAATTCATCGGCGCCCAGTTCCAGGGCCCGTTCGGCAATGCGGACGATCTCGCCATGATCGATTTGCCCCTCAATGGTGCAGCCCAGCGCCGTCGCGAGACCAACCCCCAGGGTGACTTTCTTGTTCTCGGGTGTGCTGTTGCGCAATTCCGCGATCTGGCGGAACCGTTCGAGCGACTCCTCCCGGCTGCAGCGCACGTTGGCCTGATTGTGGCTTTCCGAAATCGACAGCACGAAGTTCATCTTGTTTACGCCGGTGGCGAAGCCCCGTTCGGCGCCCCGCAGGTTCGGCACCAGGGCCGACACGGTCAAATTATCCAGTGTCAGGGCGTCGGCGACCACTTTCGCGCAATCAACGAATTGTCCAGATACACTGGGCGGTACGAAGGAACAAACTTCGATTTCCCCGACGCCCGCCGCGGCTTCAGCCCTAATCCAGGCCTTTTTCTTATCAGTGGGAAAGAATTGATCGATACCCTGTATGCCGTCCCGCAAACCGACTTCACAGACCGTTACATCAATGCCCGCTCTCATGTCTTCAAACCTTCCCGCGAAAAAAATTGCCGTCTATTCATAGCGCTTTAATCAAATGAACCCAAATGAACAATGCCCGGCCCTTCAATTGACGGGGTAGTATAATTTGACGGCGTGGCTTTTGGGAGATGCAAAATGCGGTTGGCTATTCTGACGGGTGGCGGGGATGTACCGGGCTTGAATTCGTGCATCAAGGCGGTTGTCATGCGGGCCGCCGCGAACGATTGGGACGTCCTGGGATTTCGCCGTGGATGGGGCGGGCCGCTGAATTACAATCCTGACGACGATGGCCCGCAAGAGCGCTGGCTGCAGCCGTTGTCGCCAAATACCGTGCGTACGATCGACCGTACCGGCGGCACGTTTCTGCATACCTCGCGAACCAATCCGGGCAAGGTCATGGCGGATGACTTGCCGGATTTTCTGGTCGGCTCGATACGCGCGGTGGCAAATGGCGACAGGTTTGATTGCACATCCCATGTTCTGTCGGTGCTCGAAGCTTTGAAAATTGACGGGCTGATCGCCATTGGCGGTGACGACACCCTTTCCTATGCCGCCCATCTGCATGCTCAGGGCGTGAAAGTCGTTGCCATACCCAAGACCATGGACAATGACGTCTATGGTACGGATTATTGCATCGGTTTCTCCACCGCCATTACCCGCAGCGTCGATGCGATCACCGCGCTGCGGACCCCGACAGGTAGTCATGAACGGATTGCGGTCATTGAATTGTTCGGCCGGAATAGCGGCCAAACCGCTCTGATCAGCGGCTATTTGGCCGATGCCGACCGTACGCTGATCTCCGAGGTGCCCGTGGATATGGACCGTCTGGCTGCTCTGGTCATGGCGGACCGCAATCGCAACCCCAGCCACTATGCCATCGTCGTGGTCTCCGAAGGCTCCACCATGGTGGGCGGCGACATCATCGAAGGCGGGGTGGCGGACGCCTATGGCCACCGCAAACTGGGGGGCATCGGCCAGCATATGGGCGATGTGCTGACCCACAAGACCGGCGTGGCCACGGTCAATCAGCAATTGGCCTATCTGATGCGGGCCGGTCCGCCAGATTCCCTGGACCGCATGGTGGCCACGATCTTTGCCAATCTGGCCATGCGGCAATTAGAGGACGGCAAATCGGGTGTTATGATTGCTTTACGGGACGGCAATTATACGACGGTACCCGCGAATACCTGTGTTCAAGGCGAAAAACGGGTCGATGTGAACGAACTTTACGATCCATCGACCTACCGGCCCAATGTGCGTTACGCCCTGGGTAAACCGATGTTCCTGTATTGAGAAACAAGTTCGAGACAGCAGGGCCACTTTTTCGTTAACTTACAGCAACTGAAATAGGGATGAGCGGATTTAGTCAATTGATCGGCCCGGATTTATGGTTTCGATCAATATTACCACGCTCTTGTAAGTAAACTGGCCAAACACCTTGATTAGGAAAGCCGGCGGTATTCTGGGCACGGCCATCGCGGCCGTTCTGTCAATCGTCACCTTGGCGTTGATTGGGACGGGCGTCATGCTGTCCCATGGTCCTGTCTCCATTGCGCCCTTGGTGCCGTATTTGGAAGATCTGCTGGACGATCAATCCTGGCGATTTCGGATACGCATCGACGATGCGGTGTTGAGTTGGGAGGGCTGGCAGAAGAAGCTGGACATACGGGTTATGGGCGCGCGCTTCGTTGACCGGCGGGGCGCGGAATTAATCTCCGTGCCAAGCCTTTCCGTGGCCTTTGACAGCCGCGCCCTGTTGGTGGGGCGGCTTCGCGTTACCGGACTGGAGCTGATCCAACCGCGCCTGCGGCTATTACGCGATGCCAACGGCCGCATTGAGATCAGCAATACCGAAAGCACGGGCAAAACAGGGATCGGCCGTGGCATCAGTTTCGATCCCGGCGAGCTGATTGGGGCGGGCCAGACGGCCGGCGTCGCCGTCTTTGGCGATCTTCGGCGACTGAGTGTGCGGGCCGCCAATTTATCGTTTCATGATGCGGCCAGCGGCCTTGATTTATCAGTGCCGTCGGCTGATTTAAGCCTGCACCAGAAAGGCGATAGCGTTGCCTTGAGTTTGTCAACGCGCCTGCGCATTGGCCAATCGGAGGCGGCGTGGGGCCTTTCGGCGTTATACCGGGATGCCAGTTCACCCATTGTCATGGCGGTGAACTTCGCCGAGGTCGACATCGCCGGGTTGGCGGAGGCGATAGGTAGCGCGGGTCTGGCGCAAATGCGTGGATTGCAAGTTGTCGCGGCCGGCCACCTGGATCTGGCACTATTGCCGACAGGTACGGTGGACAGGCTTGAATTCGACGTGACCACGGGCCCGGGGCAAATCACATTGCCGGGGCTGCAAGGTGAAGCAATGCCGGTCGCTGCCGTGGCGGCCAAGGGCCGGTTCGCGGACAATCTAAACCAGCTGAACATCACACATTTACGCCTGGATATGGGCGGCGGCCTGACCGCGGAGGCGAGTGGGCAGTGGGGCCAGGGCGCGGATGGAATGTCGCTGCAAGGCAAGGGACAAATCTACAACGTACCGGCGGAGAAATTGCAACTCTATTGGCCCGAGAACCTGGGCGTTGATGCGCGGACCTGGCTGCTGGCACATCTGCGGGGTGGTATGGCCCACGAGGCCCGTTTTAGTGTTGATCTGCGGCCGGGCGATTTAAAGCTGGCCCAACCGCGGGCGGAGATGGTGCAACTGGATTGGTCATACCGAAATGTGGCGGCGGACTATTTTGGCACCTTGCCTCCCGTTCAGGATGCGCGGGGAAGCGGCCATATCGATGGCCGCGAATTCCGGTTAACCCTGGACAGCGCCACGGCGGGCGGTTTGCAGCTAAGTGAAGGCAGTCTGCACGTAGCTGATATTTTTGCCAAGCCGGCTATATTGGATGCGGAATTCGTGGCCCACGGGACGGTCCAACAGGCCCTGGCGGTACTGGATGCCAAACCTCTCGAATTCGCCAAGGCGCTTGCCATACGGCCAGAAGACGCCACCGGGATGTCGGCCACCCGCGCCCGGCTCAGCATTCCCTTGCGCGATGATCTCAGTTTGGCGCAGGTCGGCTTTTCCACCGCCAGTAATCTTGCTGAATTGGCACTGCTTAAGATGCCAGGCGGTTACGCGCTGAGTGACGGCGTTTTTAGCTTGGCGGTGGAACGGGGCGCGTTGCAAATGTCCGGGCAAGGCGCGCTCAACGGCGTTCCGCTGCAACTATCGTGGAAGCGTGATTTTCAGGCAAAGCCGGATGCGCCCGGCGATTTTCTGACCATCCGCGGTCGCGCGGCAGAGACACAATGGCAGGCGTTGGGCTTGCCCGCCATGCCGCAGGTACGCGGTGCCGTGGATATGGCGGTTTCCATCGATGCCTATAAAAACGGCGCCCGGCGCGGTGCCGCGCGGTTCGATTTGACGGCGGCGGCAATTGATCTGAACGAGATTGCCTGGCGCAAAGCCAGCGGGGCGCCGGCGGAATTGAAACTGACCTTTCAGACGGAAGCCGTTGGCGGAACGGTGGTCGACTATTGGAATATCTCCGGTGGCGGCCTCAATGCCCGGGGTCGCGCCAAACTGGATCCCAAGGCTGGTCTGGTATCCCTGCACAGCGATGAATTCGCCTTTGGCGCGACCCGGCTCATGGTGGATATGACAGCCCAGCCCGACGGCGGCTATCGCCTGGACCTGAAAGGCCCCAGTCTGGATTTACGTCCCTTTTTGCCCGGTTGGCGGGACACCGCGGCGACGGCGGAGGCAGAGCCGCCCCTCGAGCTGAATTTGCACGTGGAGCAGGTCTTTCTGACCGACGGCGTGGCCCTGGGCAAGTTGCGTGGCAGCGGCAGCCGGCGGGGTGGAAAATGGCAGACGGCGGATATGCACGGTATCATGGCTGACGGGCAGTCGGTCGGCTTCATCGTGCGGGCGGAGGGCAAGGGCCGGCGTTTTATTATAATTGCGGGTGATGCGGGCGGCATAGCCAGTGCTCTGGACCTCTATGACAATGCCCGCGGCGGCGCCATGCATCTGACTTTTCTGGTGCCGGACCAGGACGGCCCCGCCGCCACCATCGTCGGGCAATTGCGGGCGGATAATTTTCGCGTCGTCAAGGCGCCGGTATTGACCCGGTTGCTCACCCTGGGGTCGCTGCAGGGGCTGGGCGATGTGCTGAACGATAAGGGCATTGCTTTTACCCGACTGGATGTGCCCTTCACGCTACGTGGCGATCTGCTGCATATGGAACGTGCCCGCGCCGTGGGTCCGGCCCTGGCGTTGATCGCCTCCGGTGATTACGAGCGTAGCAACCAGGCGCTGCAGTTTCAGGGCACCATCGTGCCCTCCTATACGATTAATTCCGTGCTGGGTGCGATCCCTATCCTTGGCAATCTGCTGATCGGACGCAAGGGTGAGGGGATATTTGCCTTCACCTATACGATCACCGGCAACCTGGAGAAACCCAATGTATCGGTTAATTTGCTGTCTGCGCTGGCGCCCGGGTTTCTGCGCCGCATCGTTGAAGGACTGGATAGTCCCGCGGTTGAAAATACGGAGCAAGGCCGGGAAAACGCCGAAAAATAACAGCCGCGTTCGAGAGCCTTCAAATCGGGCGGATCAGGGCGTGGCGCTTCTTCCCGGCACTCAGTTTTATCACCCCGTCCGCCGTGACATCGGTCAGGGAGACCTTGGTCATTTCATCATTGACGGCTGTATCGTTGACTCGCGCTCCGCCGCCCTTGATCAGGCGCCGGGCCTCGCCGTTGGATTGGCACAGGCCGGCGCGGCGCAATAGTTCGAACAAGACGATGCCTGTCTCCAGATCCGCCTCGGCTGCATCGATGGTGGGCAGATCCGTTGCCACGCTGCCTTCTTCAAAGGTCTGCCGTGCGGTTGCCGCCGCGGTCTTCGCCGCGTCCGCGCCATGGCACAGGGTGGTGGCCTGATCCGCCAGGACTTTTTTTGCCTCATTGATTTCGGCATCTTGCAGCGTCGCCAATCGGCTGATTTCATCCAGAGGCAATTCCGTGAACAGGCGCAGGAAACGCCCCACGTCCGCGTCTTCCGTATTGCGCCAGAATTGCCAGTAATCGTAGGGGCTCAACATATCCTTGTTGAGCCAAATTGCGCCCTGGGCCGTCTTGCCCATTTTAGCGCCCGAGGCCAGGGTGATCAGTGGCGTGGTGAAGCCGAACAGGCCCTTGCCATCAACCCGGCGGCCCAATTCCACGCCGTTGACGATATTGCCCCATTGGTCCGAGCCACCCATCTGTAAAATGCAATCATGGCGCCGGCTCAATTCCAGGAAATCATAGGCCTGCAGAATCATGTAGTTGAATTCCAGGAAACTCAACGGCTGTTCGCGGTCCAGGCGCAGTTTCACGGAATCAAAACTCAGCATCCGGTTGATGGAAAAATGGCGGCCGACGTCGCGCAAAAACGGGATATAGGCCAATTCGCTCAGCCAATCGTCGTTGTTGACCATGATGGCATCGTCGGGACCCTCGCCAAAATCGACGAAACGGCTGAAAACCTCGCGGATACCAGCCATGTTGGTGTCGATATCCTGGTCGCTCAATATTTGCCGGGCCGCGTCCTTGCCCGACGGATCGCCGACCTTGGTGGTGCCGCCACCCATCAGCACGATCGGCCGATGCCCGGTTTTTTGCAGGTGGCGCTGCATCATGATTTGCACCAGACTTCCTACATGCAGGCTGGACGCGGTACAATCGTAACCGATATAAGCCGTGATTTTTTGCTGTGCGGCCAACGCATCCAAGGCATCCAAATCGGTGCATTGGTGCATAAAACCACGCTCTACCAGCGTGCGAACAAACTCGGACTTGATGGCGGCCATGATATCAAATTCCAGCTTAATAGGGATCCAGGAACGGGCGGCGTGGTGTAACACAGGCTTGCCCAGGGCAGCAATGTATCAGACAGGATTGATGTCATGACAAAAATGCGCGCCGCCATAGGTTTGATGAGTGGTACCTCCATGGATGGCATCGATGCCGCGGTTCTATTCAGCGATGGCCGTGCCCACGTAGGGCAGGGGCCAACCTTGGCGGTGCCCTATGATGGCGGCATGAAGGCACGGTTGCGGGCCGTGCTCGGCGGCCGGGGCGAGGTTGCCGCGGTGGCCGAAGCGCTGACGCGCGCGCATGCGGATATAGTTAATAAATTACTTTCGAATAGCGGTATAACTACCGATAAAATAGATATTATTGGTTTTCATGGACATACCATACTGCATCAGCCCGAGGTGCGGCGAACCTGCCAGATTGGCGACGGGGCTTTGTTGGCGGCACTGACCGGGATCGATGTGGTTGATGATTTTCGCACGGCGGATGTGGCGGCGGGCGGGCAGGGCGCGCCTTTGGCGCCGCTGTATCACGGCGCGCTTGCCGCCGCGCTGCCAAAACCGCTGGCGGTTTTAAATATTGGCGGCGTTGCCAACGTGACCTGGATTGGCGAGGCTGAGCAGATGCTGGCCTTCGATACCGGTCCCGGTAATGCGTTGATCGATGATTGGGTGCAACAATGTGACCGGGGCGAAATGGACCGGGACGGCCTATTGGCCCTTGCCGGCCAGGTGGACCGCGACGCCTTGGCGGCCTTGTTGGCCAACAGTTATTTCGGCGTAGCGCCGCCAAAATCCCTGGACCGGGACGATTTCGCCATACCCGCGGCGCCCGGTTGGTCGGTTGAGACTGGTGCGGCGACCTTGACGGCATTCACGGCCCAGGCCGTGGCCCTGGCCCGCGGGCATTTGCCCGAAGCGCCGGCGCAATGGCTGGTTTGTGGCGGCGGCCGGCACAACCCGGCCCTGATGAGGGCGCTGGCCGAGGTTTTGGAAGCGCCCGTCGCGCCGGTGGAAACGGTAGGTTGGCGCGGCGATTTTCTGGAGGCAGAGGCCTTCGCCTATTTGGCGATCCGACATCTCGATGGCCTGCCCCTTAGTTTGCCCGGCATCACCGGTGTGCCCCGTCCCCTGCCAGGTGGCCGCCTGCACCGTCACCCAGCCTGACCGCCGGCTTCTGCCTCCCGGCGCTGTGTTCAGGCGATGCCACCGCCGCACCAGGGAACGGGGGGGGGGGCTTGGCAATTAGATGAATATCGGATGCTCTAGAGCATTTCCGGGATATTCTGGTCCATTTGATGGTGCCCCTAAGCTATTCGGGTAGGCGCGTTGCGCAGCGCGATGTGGTGCATCGGGCAAGCGGCGCAACGCACCCGAATAGCGTAGGGGCGCCACCGAAGGCCGCTCCCCAAGGCCCCGTGGCTGTGTTGCGGTTCTTGGACGATGCACCACATCGACCTGCAAACCGCGCCTGCCCACGGGGCCTTGGTGAGCGGTCAAATGGTTCAGAATACCCCGGAAATGCTCTAGCTGCCCAGGATGCTCAGTGCGTCCTGCAGGAACGGCATGGAGCGTTCCACGGCCGCCTCTCCTTGTTCGATCAATTCCTCGGCGCAGTCAAAATCCAACAGGCCGATATGACCGACGCGCGGCGCGATGGTGACATCCGGCGGGTCGCCGGCCAGACGGCTGCGGCCAAGGCGGTCTTGTAAAATATTCAGTGCGCTTGCCATGACGTTAAACATGCCGGGCGTGCCGTCGCGGCGGAACAGATTTTCCAGCATGCGGCTGGCGGCGCTATTGCCATTTTTACTATCCTGTTGCGCCTGCATCTTCTGCTGCCGTTCGCTGCCCATCATGTCAGCGTTCAGATTGACCGCAATGACCAGACGCGCGCCCATGGCGCGGCAGACCGAAACCGGCACCGGATTGACCAGGGCCCCGTCAACCAGGGGCCGGCCTTCTATTTCCACGGGCGGGAATATACCCGGCAGGGCGTAAGAGGCGCGCAGGGATTCGGCCAATTGCCCCTGGCGCAGCCAGATTTCGTGCCCGGTGGCCAGCTCCGTCGCCACGGCGATAAAAGGCTTGGGCAGATGCTCGATAACCAGATCGCCCAGGTTCTCGGTCAAGATGCGGCTCAGGCGGCGCCCACCGATGATGCCGCCGCTTTGCATGGAAAGATCCAGATAGCGCATCATGCGCATCCGGTTTAAAGAGCGGGCCCAGGTTTCCAGAACATCCAAATGGCCGGCCAGATGCACGCCCGCCACCAAGGCGCCGATCGAGGTGCCGGATATTACATCGGCCTCGACACCGGCTTTTTCCAGGCCTTTCAGAACGCCGATGTGGGCCCAGCCACGGCCAACGCCGCTGCCCAGGGCCAGGCCGATCCGTGGTCTCGCCATAAATTTTCCATTCTGTTGCGCATTCTGTGGGAACATTATGCGGGAACATTGTAAATTAAATTTATATCCACTTGATTACCAGATTGGATATGGATATAAACGTCCTCCGCGCGGCACTCATGGTGACGCGCTGTCCCGCAATGTACAAGGCCGGTCAGGAGTGATCCTGATGGGTATTTGCTGCGCGGTTTAGATTTGCTCTTTGACATTGTGATTTTCGGAAGAGAAGCGTGGGCGGCGGTGTTTTTTAGGACCGGTGCCTTACGCAAGGCTTTGCCTTGATTTTTCTGATGCTTGATTGGTCCGCGGATTTATCCGTGGTTTAGTCTTTCG
>JADHTB010000011.1 GCA_016776605.1 Alphaproteobacteria bacterium
CTGAGTTCGCCTTGTTTCGATTCACCCATCGGGTGCGCCATTTTCACCGCTCCATTTATGCCTCAACACGTTGATTCTTATAGCATAATACCAGTGTTAAGGCAGTAAATATCGGGGCTACTTGGGAAATATGGGCTTAAATTACTCATCAAGCATTCTCCGGAAGCAAACCATGTCTCTTCCCATATAAATTTAGTGTAACCATATCAAATGACCACCGTAAAATGCCCATGCGCGTCCGATACTCTAATGCCAACATGAACACCACTTATTAAGACAATCCTAACCATATGCGACTAATGCGATTTTTGTAATCCCTAGCACTACATTGCCTATGGCGATAAATTTTACTTAATGCGTTAAATATAATCAAACAAACGCTATGCTGTATATTTAGGCATGCTGCGGAAATAATAGGCGAAAACTTTTCGATAAGATGGAGTTCTTAGGGTCTTAGTCTGAAAGTGCTGAACTAGTCGGCCAAAATATGCTGGTTCGGCGTTAAGGATAGCCTGACCCAACAATAAATATTACCTGATAACCTTGCAATATCATATTCTTTGAATTTACGCCTTAATCTTTAATGCATACGACTTAATGCATACAAGGGTGTATTTCAATTAATTAGAGTCGCTTTTGCGACTTAGGTGATTGGTTCAATCGCTCTATTTTTAAGAGTCTGAGCGCATATTCTTCGAATGCGCTTTAGGGGTTGATCCCTCCGACCACGCGCAGGGCACGGCCACCAGGGCCATTGCACGAAATATTACCCGCAACCCGTCGTGAAAGCCCTATGCTATGCTTACAAAAGCTCGCAAACCGCTCGAATCCACTCTGGGGGTCGACCCGCGTGACTGCCGAATTATACACCGAGAATTTTAAGATAACCCCCTTTTGGTGGGAGGCTGCCCCGCCCAGGCAAATCAACGATCCCTTGCCGGACGCGGTGGACGTCGTTGTGGTCGGCGGCGGCTATGCGGGTCTGTCAACGGCGTTGGAACTGGCCCGAAATGGCAGCAAGGTTGCGGTGCTGGAGGCGGAGGCTTTTGGCCATGGCGCCTCGTCCCGCAACGGTGGCGGGGTCAGCGGCACCAATGTGGGCAAGGGGCCATCCGCCGGTGCCAGTTCGCCGGTGGAGCGCGCCTTGGGCAAGGCGCGCATGGCGCAGCTATTGGCTGGCGGCGCCGAGGCCATGGCAAACCTGGAAAACATGATCGAACGGGAAAAGCTGGATTGCCACTATGTCCGTTGCGGCCGCTTTATCGGTGCCTATACCCCGGCCCACTATGACGGCATGGCGGCCAAGGTGGCGCAACTGAATGCGGCCAGTGATGCCGGCGCCGCGCTGTTGCCGCGCGCCGAACAGCAGCGCGAGATTGCCACGGAGTTTTATTTTGGCGGCATGACAGTGGAACGTTCGGGCAGCGTACATCCCGCCATGTTGCAGATGGGCCTGTTGCAGCGTTGCCAGGATGCGGGCGTTACCTTGTGCGCCAACACACCGATGCAGGCCATCAGCCGTGATGGCGAGGGCTTTCTGGTGGCGACCAGCGCCGGTTTGGTGCGGGCGCGGGAAGTGGTGGTGGGCACCAATGGCTATACCGGCAAGGGCACGCCCTGGCTGCGCCGGCGCCTGATCCCGGCAGCCAGCTATATCATCGCCACGGAAGAACGGCCCGCTGATGAGATCAAGGCCTTGATCCCCAACAACCGCACCATAGCTGATTCCAAACGAGTGCTGAACTACTACCGCCTCTCCCCTGATGGCCGCCGGGTTTTGTTCGGTGGCCGGGCGCGCCTGTCCCAGGGGGACCCCCGCGAATGCGCCGGTATTCTGTACCGCCAGATGCTGGATGTTTTCCCGCAACTCGCTGGCGTCCGTATCAGTCATGCCTGGACCGGGGGCGTTGCCTTCACCTTTGATTTCCTGCCTCATATGGGCCGGCGGAAAGGCGTGCATTACATGGCGGGCTGCAATGGCTCCGGTGTAGCGATGATGAGCTATCTGGGCACCCAGACGGCGCTGAAGATTTTGGGCAAGGCGAACCGCCCCTGCCCATTCGATGAGTTGCCCTTCCCCAGCCGGCCGTTCTACACGGGTCAGCCTTGGTTCCTGCCAATGGTTTCCAGCTACTACGCATTGCGGGACCGCATCGACCGGGCCCGCGCGGTCTAACAACCCCCTCGGCGGCGGCGCCGGCGATTTAGCCTGCCGTAACCACTTCATTGATCAGGATTTCTTTGCGCGCCAATGAAGCGTGTCTGTGACCGCATGGTTACATATCCGTCCGAGATAAGATCTCAATTAGACATAATATTGACGTTTGAAATAAATATGTGACAATATTCCGGGAGGTTCGGTGAATTCAAAATTTGAAAATATAGGGGCTAATTCGATGAAAAAGGGATTCGTGAATATTATTGCCTTGCTTGGGGTGGCGTTATTGTTCGGGGCTTGCACTAACAACGATGAAATAAAACAAGATTTGCTGGCATGGAATGACGCCAGTAATACGAAGTTGGTTTTCATGGGCGAAGCCACGACAACTGCTCCGTGGTGGCGGGCTCCCGTGCCGGTTAATGATTTGCTTATGAACAGCACGGGCCTGGAAAATATGTTGCGGGCCTACGGAAGCACTTCGACCGCTACGAACCTCGGACAACTAATCAACGGCATTGAGGATCAGAACGCGCAAAGTAGAGACGTTCCGGCGATGAGCGGCCTTGGCGGGATGTACGGACACGCCCTTCTCTCGAACTCACCCGGAGTCGGGGCTTCAAATCCGGGAGCCGCGAGACTAACCTTACTTACAACTGGTGATTTTGATGGCAGTGCCAAGGTTGGCGTCTTTATGTCGGGTCAAATCACGCAATTTGAGTTTATCAGAAATAGTACCAACCCGACGGTGGGCAACGGAACGCTAGAGGTGGTCACTAATATCCTGGCCGTCAAAGCGTCGAACGGGGTTGGCGCTGGTCCCCTTCCCCACGCCCCGGGAAATACAGTAAGTTTCAGATGGACCCTCGCGGTCGTGAACAACGGATATAGCGTTGTAGAAAAAGGAACTACATCGGATTACTTCCCTGGAACGTTGAATTTCTCGCAGGCGATGAAAGATCGGATCGACCAGAAAAAATTCACCCATAAGCTTTGGGCTCATGGAACGGATATCAGAATACGAAATGTCGAGATAAGAAGAGGCGCCATTTGGAGGCCAATAAACAGAACTCCCACGCCGCCCTATGCAAAATATGCGACGCTCTACGATGAAATACCGGACAACTGTATTGATATGTTGTTCGTGGGCCAACCTCCCCGGTTTTTAAATAATCTCACTGAACCGCCCATTTATTGTTTGGGGCGTTGTGCGCATCCGCTAATCATCAATACCGGCTTGTAGAATTACCGTTGATCCACGCCCGGTGCGGCAAACAGCTCCTGAGAGCCAGTTAATTCTGCTTTCACCAGGACGCGGTCAAAGCGGCGGTTGATGTCTTCGATAAGGGTCCGCGCGGTTTCTTCGTCGCCGTTTTGCCGCGCCGCGCGGGCGGCGCTTAGGGTCGCGCGTAATTCGAGGGCGCGCGCACCCTGGCGGCGGGCCAGCTTCATGGCCGCCGCGAAATTGTCCTGGCCATCGCCGGTCTTCGTCTGTCGGACCAGTTCGCCGTGGATCCTTAGCGCTTCGGCCTCGAAGAAATTCACATCCGTCGTGTTGCCCGGCCCGAACGCTTCGTTCAGCGCATCGATGCCTTTTTCCGGCATCTGGGCCAGGCCGTAGTTTTCCGCGAGCATTGTCAGAACATAGGGCCTGATCTGTCTGGCGCCGGTACCTTCGTAGGTTTCTATTCCGCGCCGCAGCACCTTGATGCCTTCCACTGGGTTGCCAAGGGCGCCCAGCGCCCAACCCCGCATGATGCCGGACCAACCCAGCCAGTAGGGATAGTCGTGTTCCTCTGCGTTGGCGATTGCGGCATCAGCGTGTTCAAGCACGGCTTCGGGGTCCCGGCGGAACTGATGCAACGAGGCGGCAAGGCTTTGTGCGTAGGTCAAGCTGAACGGATGGTCCAGGTCCCTCGCCAGAGCCAAGGCGGCGTCACTGCTTCGCAGGGCTTCATCAGGGTCGCCAAGAAACCAATTGGCCCATGCGGCGGCGCTGAGACCGACTACCGCGGGGTCGGTACCATAGACAAAAGCCAGGGCATGGTGCCGTGACCGCTGGTACATCCCGTTTGCCCGTTGCAGGTTTTCCAGTGCAACCGCGAAATCGCCGACAAACAGGGCGCACATGCCGGCCGAGCGGCAGGCCTCCAGGCGCATCTCGGTATCATCCTGCTCCTCCGCCATGGCCAGCAATCGATCCACCAGCCGCCGCGTGTCCTTGACCTTTCCATTGAGAAAAAAAACATTGGCCAAGCCACGCAATGCGACGAACAGCTTTTGAACGTCACCGCCACTGACGCTCAAGGTTTGGGCGCGTTCGTAATTGTCAGCTACTTTCGGTGCGGACCATCCTTCCACGGTCAATAGCGAAGCCCCCAAGGCGATACGAAGGGCAAATTCACGTTCGTCTCTTAGGACGGATGGTGGTACCTGGAGCAGTTCCTCTAGGCCGCTTTCAAGATGAACGATCGCTTCTAAATGGGCCGACCGTTCGCCGGCGCGCTGTCCCGCGAGCAACCAGTATTCGGCCGCTTGACCGGGCTGCCTTGCCAGCGATAGATGCCGCGCGACGACTTCCGGCTCGGCGGCGGCCTGGTCGGTGAATTCCCGTACCAAGGCTCCTGCGATTATGCCGTGATATTGGCGCCGCTTGGCCCGTAGCAGCGTTTCGTAGGCGGCGTCCTGAACCAGGGAATGCTTGAAACTGTAAATGGCGTCAGGCGGCACGCCGCGGCGGTATATCAGTTCCGCCTCGACGATACGATCCAGGGAATGCCGTAGCGCCACCTCTGAGCCACCGGCTACGGAGGCGATCAACGCATGTGTAAAAGACCGGCCAATTACGGCGCCGATTTGGGCCAACTCCTTGCTTGAACCCAGATGATCCAGCCGCGCGGTGAGGGAGGCTTGAAGGGTTGTTGGTATCTCGTCGATGGCACCGGGGGCTTCGGCCGAAATGCCGGCTTCGATGACGCTTTTAGTCAACTCCTCCAGATAGATAGGGATGCCATCCGCGCGCTCGATAATCCGGTCGACAACCTGTGGGGTAAGCGCATCGCCGCCAACAGAACGTATTACTGCCTGACTTTGCGCGCGGTCCAGCCTATTTAGCACGACCGATGCGACATCCAGGTTGCCGGTCCAGGGCGATACATATTCCGGCCGATGGGTGATCACAATTAGCACCGCCGCGTGTTCGATCCGCTGCATGGTCTTGCCAAGCAACATTTCCGTTGTTGGGTCAATCCAATGCGCGTCCTCCAACACAAATAGAACGGGTCGCTTTCGGCTCAGCGCAAGCAATTGAGCGATCAGCGCCTCAATGAGCTGTTCGCGGAGCTGCTGTGGCGTCATTTCGAGGGGGCCGTAACGTTCCCGCGCATCCAGCGACAATAGGGCCGCGAACAATGGCGCAGCCGTCGGATTGTCCGTGTCCCCCAGCCTTAAAATTATTTCCAGTTTGTCCAGTTTACGCTCTTGCTCGTCTTCGGGGACAAATCGCGCCGCCCGTTCCAGCCGTCGGATAATGGGATAAAATGCACTGTTGGCGTGATGGGCCGAACATTGATAGCGCAGGCGGTAGTGATGTTGCCCTGATATTTGTTCTGCCAGCGCCAGCATCATCCGCGATTTGCCAATCCCTGCCTCGCCTGACAGGGACACGATCTGTCCGCGACCGCTCTTCGCCAACTCCCAACGCTGACGCAGCATGCCCAGTTCGTGCTCGCGGCCAAATATTGGGTTCAACGTTGCACCGTGCGCGGCTTCAAACCGGCCTTCAGCAGCACTTTCGCCAGTGGCGCGCCAGACGGGGATGGTTTCGGGAAATCCTTTAAGGTTATGTCTACCGAGATCTTCCAGGATGAAGCTGGTGCCAATTAATTGCCGCGTGGTGGCGTCGACCACCACCTCGCCTGGTTTCGCTATTCCCTGCAGTCGGGCCGCCAAATTTGGTGTCTGGCCTGTCACTGCTTGCGTTTCCGAAGCGGCATCGCCGGCCAAATCGCCCACAACCACCTGGCCGCTAGCAAGGCCAACTCGGGCCTGCAACAATTCGCCTTCCGAATGCTGGATAAACTGGACTACCGCGGTCGCATCCAGACCGGCGCGAACCGCCCGCTCCGCCTGATCTTCATAAGCGTGGGGCCAGCCGAAATATGCAAGCACCCCATCTCCGAGGAAATTCGCGACGTATCCCCCATAACGTGCAACCGCGCCGACAACGGCGTCCTGATAGCGCTGCATGACGTCCCGCAAATCTTCGGGGTCGAGACGTTGTGACAGCTCGGTTGATCCTACAAGATCGCAGAACATGACTGTCAGGTGCCGCCGCTCCGCCGCGTTGACCGAATTCGGCGCGGCCTCACCTTCTTTTGCGGCGGCATGCCTGCCGAGCGAAGCTGATTTGGTGATGGCATTAAGAATGCGCCGACGCGGACCGAGGGCCAGGCCGAGTTCCTTGAGATCATCGTCAGAGAGCAAGGCGAAGTCGCGAAGATCAATCTGATGCTCCTCGAACACCGTTGTCAGGTGCTCAAGTTCAAGCGCCGCCAGCCAGTCCCGAATACTATCAGTCATCCTGGTCCCCAACTTGGAATCTATCAGGTTGGACGTCGATTATCATTGTTTATTATCGGTCTGTTAATGATCCTTCCGATCACGCCGAGAAATTCTGACAAACCTGTGCCGGATTAAGGGTGTCCACACATATCCATTGGACAACGGCGGAGAAAATGCAGTTTCATATGTCGGAAATTAGGATACGGTCTCCGCGAAATTGGAGCGTACCTTGGAACAATCATCTGGAGGCATGCCGCGTTGGCTGCGCATTACCATTCTGGCGCTATTCTATGGCGGCCTGCTGGCGGCGGGTCATTGGGGCAGCGGCTGGCTGATTGACTTCATTGGCGTGGACCTTGGCGCCGGTGCCCAATCACATGGCTTCCATGTGATGCTGGCAGGCGTCGCGTTTTACGCCGTGTTGATGGCAATTCCGTTCGTGCCCGGCATGGAAATCAGCCTTGCCCTGCTGGCTGTCTTCGGCCCGAAAGTCGCCGTGGCAATATACGCCGCCACGGTGGCCGCCCTGGCCCTTTCATGCCTGATCGGCAGGCTGCTGCCCATCCGTCTGATCGCGGCGTTTTTCGGCTCGCTTGGTCTGCAACGAGCCAAGGACCTGGTCCTGAGCCTACAGCATCTGAGCGCCGAACAGAGGCTTGCGGTTTTGAGCGAGCATGCGCCGAAGCGAGTCATTCCGTTGCTTTTGAAACACCGCTATATCGCGATCATGGTCGCGCTGAACACGCCTGGAAACGCGATCATCGGCGGCGGCGGCGGCATCGCGCTGCTGGCGGGCATCAGCGGGCTATTCACCTTGCCGCGCTTTCTGGCCGCGGTATCGCTGGCGGCGCTGCCGGTGCCACTGATCATCATGCTTACGGGCGGCTGGTCTTAGCGTAGCCGGCCCACTAGCTTGCCTACGGCACCTTTTCGCAAGGCCAACAGGCAGAGGATGTCATGGGCGATGGTCGCGGCGGCAATGGCGGTGATCTCGGAGACGTCGTAGGCTGGCGATACCTCCACCACGTCAGCCCCGACCAGGTCGAGCCCGTCGAGGCCGCGGACAATGTCGAGGGCCTGCGCCGAGGTCAAACCACCAACGACCGGTGTGCCGGTCCCAGGGGCGAACGCCGGATCCAGGCAGTCAATGTCAAACGTCAAATAGACCTTGTTGCCGCCAACTCTGTCCAGGATCGCGGCAATCGTGGCATCGGCTCCGTTGCGGTGGACCCAGGGCGCGGAGAGGATGTCAAAGCCGTGGTCGGTATCGTTGTAGGTGCGGATGCCAACCTGACAGGAGTGGCTGACGTCAATTAGGCCTTCGTTCTTGGCGCGCAGGAACATGGAGCCATGGTCAAACCGCATGCCATCGTCATCCCAGGTATCCGCATGCGCGTCAAAATGCAGCAGAGCGACCGGGCCGTGCCGTGCCGCGATGGCGCGCAGAATTGGAAACGTGATGAAATGATCGCCGCCCAGGGTCAGTGGAAACACACCCGTCTCGAGAATGCCGCTGATGTGGGTCTCGACAGCCCCGACCACCGAACCAGGGTGGTGCGGGTCGACGAAACAATCGCCGTAATCGACCACCGCCAAAGTATCGAAGGGATCGAAGCCAAAGGGAAAGGCCTTCAATTCGGCCAATTGCACCGAGGCTGCGCGGACCGCGCGTGGCCCCAGCCGGGCGCCGGGACGGTTGGTCACGGCGCCGTCATAGGGCACGCCGCTGACCGCCACGTCGGCCCCGGCCAAATCACGGCTGTAGCGCCGCCGAAGGAAGCTGAGCGCCCCACCGTAGGTCATTTCCGCCTGACGACCGAGAAGTTCAGTCTTGCGAAATGCCTGATCGCCACCTTCGGTGTTCGACATCATGTGCCTCTATCGAAACAATTTCGAGCGTATATCGCATGACCATGGGCACAGGGCAATAAACTACGTATATGGTGCCTGGAGCATTTTCATTCTGAAAATGCTCGGATTTTTAGAATTAGAGCAATGGCTCCAATCACTTAAAATTGCTCTAGAGACGACAACGAGAAGACAAAGGATGCCGCAATGGCTGACTGGACAACGGACGATGCGGAGGATCTCTATCGCATTCAGCGCTGGGGCGACGGCTATTTCGGCATTGGCGCTGACGGAAATCTGCTCGCCTTACCCAATGTAGGTGAACATGAGGTCCCCATCGCGTTGCGCGACGTTGTTGACGAGCTGCGGGAGCAGAATGTGCAGTTTCCGGTGGTTATGCGGTTTCACGACATTCTCAAGAACCGGGTGCGCCAACTTAACGAAGCTTTCGCCGAGGCTATCGCGGAGTACGAATTCCAAGCACCTTACCGTGGCGTCTATCCGATCAAGGTTAACCAGATGCGGGAAGTGGTCGACGAAATCGTCGAGGCCGGCCGGCCCTATCACTATGGATTGGAGGCTGGATCAAAGTCGGAGCTATTGGCCGTGCTGCAATATGACACCGGCGAAGAAGCGTTGACCATATGTAATGGCTACAAGGATGAAGACTTCCTGCGCCTTGCCTTGCTCGGCCGCAAGCTGGGCCGCAAGGTGGTGGTGGTCATTGAAAAATTCAGTGAGATTGAGCCGTTGTTGCGGCTGGCGGCCGAGATGGATGTGCAGCCGGTCATCGGCCTGCGAATTAAGATGCGGGTTAAAACCGAGGGCCGGTGGAGTAAATCGAGCGGCGACCTGGCTAAATTCGGCCTGACGACATCGGAAATCCTTAACGCCATTGTGCTGATCCAGGAGCGTGGTTACGGGGACGCGATCCGTCTGCTGCATTTTCACATCGGCAGCCAGTTGTCTGACATCCGCTTCGTCAGAGAGGCGGTTCAGGAAGCCGCGCGCATATATGCCCGCCTGGTCAAGCGGGGTATCCCGCTTGCCTATCTCGATATCGGCGGCGGGCTGGCGGTCGATTACGATGGCAGCCAATCAAGCGGTCATTCGTCAATGAATTATACCATGTCCGACTATGCGAATGGCGTGGTCTCCGGGGTCAAACAGATATGTGATCTGGAAGCGGTCCCGCATCCCACCTTGGTTAGCGAAAGCGGGCGGGCGATCACGGCCCATCATTCCTGCGTCGTCATGCAGGTGGTGGGCGAGATCGTCAATGATGCCAATCCCATTGGCATCGAACCAGTGGATGGCGAACACATCATCGTGACCAATATGCGCGATCTGTTGGTCAATCTGGCGGAGGATCAAAATTACCAGGACGTTTATAATGAGACGACCCTGCTGATGGAGGACGCGTTAAGTGCGTTTAAACTCGGTATTCTAGGACTGGAAGAACTGGCGCGATCGGAAACCATCTACTGGCGCTTGATACGCGCCGTGACCCAAGGCCTGAAAGAAGAGGAATTCGTGTCCGAGGATTTGCGCCACATAGAATCCCCGCTGCATTCCCAATACCTTTGCAATTTTTCGCTTTTCCAATCGGCCGCCGATATTTGGGCCATCCAGCAAATTCTGCCGGTGGCGCCGATCTCCCGTCTGAACGAGGCGCCCTCGCGCAACTGCACCCTGGCCGATATCACCTGCGACAGCGACGGTCATATCGTTCAGTTTATCGGTGAGCAAGGGAGCCAGGCGACGCTGCCGCTGCATAATTTGGTGAAGGGTGAAAACTACTATCTGGGTCTGTTTCTCACCGGCGCCTATCAAGATGTCATCGGGGACATGCACAATCTGTTTGGCCGATTGAACGAGGCGCACATTTTCTGCGACCCCGAAGATCCGACCGGATTTTACATCGAGGAATATGTATCTGGATCCTCGGCTGGTCAGGTGCTTGAGGTCATGCAATATAATCCGCTGGCCATGGCCAGGCAGGTCAAGGCAATGGTTGATCGTACCGTGGCTCGTGGGCAATTACGCTCGCGCGAGGGCGTAAAACTTGTCGATTTCTATGAAGCCTGCCTCGGCAACTATACCTATCTTCGCCAACCGGCATCAAACGGCGCGCCGTGAACAGTCCCGATCCAAGCCGATAAATCCGGCGGCGGCCGTCATTTGAGTTTCATGGTGGTTTGCCGCTAGACTGAAGCCGTCCCCATCACCAAGCAAGTATTGCCCCGTGCCCCTGCTTCTCCTTGCCGTCATTGCCATGCTGATCCAACAGACCATGGCAACCGTTGCCAAGACCGCGATCCCGGTGTTGTTCCCGGCCATCGCGCATGACCTTGGCATCCCCTCCGAGGCGGTCCTGGGTTACACCTGGGCCTTCGCCTGCGTCGGCATGGTGGTGATGGCCGGTTGCGGTACTTTCATCATGCGCTACGGGGCCATTCGGGTCAGTCAGGCGGGCGGCCTGTTAATGGCCGCCGGTCTGGGGCTTGCCGCCCTGGCCGGTTTTGACGGACTCGATTTCTGGATCGGTGCCGCAACGCTGATCCTGGGCGCCATGTTGATCGGTACCGGCGCCACCTCGGCGACGCCGGCCAGTTCGGAAATTCTGGCCCGTTACGCGCCGACGAAAATGGCGCCGTTGATTTTTTCGATCAAGCAGACCGGGGTGCCCGCGGGCATTGCCATCGCCGGCACCCTGGTGCTGCCGCTATCGGTTTGGATCGGCTGGCAACATGCCGTGCTGGTGGTCGCCGGGTTCTGCCTGCTAATCGTGCTTGGGCTCATGCCCTGCCGGCGGGCGTTCGACCGCAACCGCAGACCCGAACAGAAGCTTGCTTTCGCTGATTTGGGGGAAACCATCCGTGCGGTGCTGCAAGACTCGGCCCTGCGGGGCATGGCCCTGGCGGCTTTCGTCTTTGTCGGCCTGCAATCGATCTTCACCAATTTTACGGTGGTTTATCTTTACGAAGAGCTGAACTATTCGGCGGTCGAGGCCGGGGCGGTTTTGGGTCTGACCACCTTGGTCGCGGTGCCGGCGCGTATCTTTTGGGGGATCATTGCCTCCACCCTGGTGCCGGCCCGGTTGTTGCTGGGCATCCTGGCGGCGGTGATGGGGGTGGCGGCCGGCGCCATGGGCGCCTTTACCCCCGGCTGGAGCCAGTGGCAGGTGATTTTGGTCTGTATTATAATCTCCATGACCGCGCTGTCGTGGCATGGGGTCTTGTTGTCCGAGGTAGCCCGGGCCGCACCCGATGGCGCGGTCGGACGGTTAACCGGCGGCGTACTGGCCTTCGGCACGGCCGGCCAAATTGCCTCGCCGTTGCTTTTCGGCGCACTCTATTTCCCCTTTGGTTATCAGGCTGCCTACCTTGCCGTCGGCTTGCCGGCATTGGCGGTTGCCGTGGTGATGTTGCGGGGCGAACGCATTTTCACATCGGCCGATCAAAATTCAGAATCTGGTTAAAGAATATTTTTAGCTTGATCCGAGCTCGCTGATCCGCTCATGAAACAGGCCAATATCAGGGGGCAAATGGTTCAGAATAGCCCGGAACTGCTCTAGATGGACAGCAAGACAGGTACCATCTGTACTTACTGGATGTTGACTTCTACGAATTATGTTCTATTTACAGCCCATACGTATTGCATTGGTTTGGTGCGACCTGAATAACCGGTTTGCCGATTAGCTTAGTTATCTCCTAACAATGTGGACGTTAAATTAGCCGCGCCGTCGCATGATGTGAGGCGCGGGACTAGATACCACTGTTAAAGGAAATAGCTATGACTACTGGCACCGTAAAATGGTTTAACTCTGCCAAGGGATTCGGGTTTATTGAGCCGGAAGACGGCTCGAAGGACGCCTTCGTTCACATCTCCGCCGTCGAGCGCGCAGGACTGAGCACGCTTAACGAAGGGCAGAAGGTCTCTTATGAGCTTCAGCCTGGACAGAACGGCAAATCTTCTGCCGAAAATCTGTCCGTAATCGACTAGATACGCAAGGTACCGCCTCCAACATCCGTTGGAGGCGGTGGCCGCGCGCCGCCGGCGATACGGCCCGCGACAATCGCTTCGCGGGTTGATTGGATGGGCCGCTCATTCGGGGCCGGCCCATCGGTAACTAGTAATAGCGGCGAATAGAGAAATAATTGGCGCGTCGTGCTGACGCCCGCCCATTGCGCTGGACTGCGTTCCGCGGTGAGCGTTTCTATCCGCCCGAATCGAATTCCCGCCCGCCCGTACCGAAGCAGAGGATTGCCGAAATGTCGAAGTCAGCGAAATCGAGGGCCGAGGAACAGTTCGCCGCAACCCAGAAGAAGGACAGGCAGGCCTTAAAAGAAAAAGAATCGGCCCAGCAGGTAAGGGCGGATCATCAGGCGAAGCTGCGGGGCCTCCGCCTGGCCAAAGAGGCCGCCGACAGGGCCGCCGATGCCTAGAGCAATTCCGAATTAATGAGAATTGCGAAGCTACTCTAAGTGATTGGAAAAATTGCTCTAATTCTAAAGATCTGAGCATTTTCAGAATGAAGATGCGCTCGGACTCTTAAAAATAGAGCAATTGAACCAGCCAGCCGCGGAGCTGCGCGCAAGCTGTCTGTCTCAGCGCACGTTCAGGAAGCCAACCACGTCATAAATTTCCGCCAGGATGGGGCGGGCCAGGGCCTCGGCCCGTTCGGCGCCATCTTTCAGGATGCCGTCCACATGTGCGGGATCGGCCATCAGGCGCTGCATTTCCTGGCCCACGGGCCCCAGTTTTTCCACCGCCATATCGGTCAGGGCCTTCTTGAAGTCAGAGAATTGCTGGCCGCCATATTCGCCCAGCACCGCCTCTGGTGTGATATCCGCCAGGGCGGCGTAGATGGTGATCAGGTTGGCTGCCTCGGGCCGGCCGTCGAAGCCTTCGACGGTTTCGGGCAGGGGCAGGGGGTCGGTCTTGGCCTTGCGGATTTTTTGCGCGATTTCATCCGGGCCGTCGGTCATGGTGATGCGGGAATAGTCAGAGGGATCGGACTTCGACATTTTCTTGCTGCCGTCGCGCAGGCTCATCACCCGCGTGGCCTCGCCAAAAATCAAGGGTTCAACGATGGGGAAAACCTCCCGTCCGAAGTCATTGTTGAATTTTTGCGCCACGTCCCGGGTCAATTCCAGGTGCTGCTTTTGATCCTCGCCCACCGGTACATGGGTGGCCTTGTACAGCAGAATGTCCGCCGCCATCAGCACGGGATAGACATACAGCCCGGCGGAGGCGTTTTCACGATGCTTGCCCGCCTTTTCCTTGAACTGGGTCATCCGGTTCAGCCAGCCCAGGCGCGCCACGCAGTTGAAAATCCAGGCCAATTCAGCGTGGGCCGGAACCTGGCTTTGATTGAAGATAATATGTTTCGCGGGGTCAACGCCGGCGGCCAGAAAAGTCGCCGTGACTTCACGGGTATTGGCCTTCAACGCGGCGGGGTCCTGCCAGACCGTGATGGCGTGCATGTCGACCACGCAATAGATGCATTCATAGTCATCCTGCAGGCGCGCGAAATTGCGGATGGCGCCCAGATAGTTGCCCAGATGCAGGTTGCCCGTGGGCTGGACCCCGGAAAATATGCGCTTCATGGATCTCTGGCCCCGTAATCTTCTGTAATGAATTTTTGCCGTGAATGGCGGCAAGGCGATTTCAGAGGTTATTGCCCAGGTGCGCGCACCGGTCAACTGTTCCGGCTGAAGAGTTCGCGGACGGGATGCCAGTACATGCCGATCAGGCTGTGATAGCGTCCTTCGGTGCCGTCGCCCAGGCCCATGGCGAAGTGTTCGTGCTCTTTCGGCACATACAGGGTGCCGAACAGGCGATCCCAAAAAGCCAGGGCAAAGCCCATGTTCCGGCCCCAGTGCCGCTGTTCGATACTGTGATGGATCTGGTGCTGGGCCGGCGAAACGAAAATCTGGCTTAGCACCGGGCCATAGCAGAGCCAGACGTGGCTGTGGCGAAGATTGCCGATCAGATTGTAGATAAAAATCAGGCCGTGCAGGCCAAAGAACAGGAAATAGCCCGCCGTGCCGCCCGACCAGTAGTCGAAGGCGCCGTTCACCAGACCGGTCGCGAGGCCCGGAAAACTAGCCATCAGGATCAGGTCCACCGGATGAGCCCGAAAGGCGGTGAAGGGCGTCAATACCTCCGCCGAATGATGCACTTTGTGGAAATGCCATAGGATGGCAAAGCGGTGCTGGACGAAATGCGCCAGATAGCGGCCAAAATCATAGGCCAGGAAAAATACCAGGGTATAGACGACGCTGGTCCAGATGCCGCCATGATGGGCCATGCCTTCGTCCCATAATGCGGTCATGCCCGCCTGGACCAGACCGCCCACCCAGGCGCCCGAAAGGATCATCGGGGCAAAGATAATGGGAAACAGCACGGCGTTGACGTAGTAAAACTTGTAATCCGCCTTGGCCGAGACATGGCCCCAGATGTCCCGGCTGAAATAACGGCGGAAAAAGCTGCCATCGCCATCCCGTCGGTGGAATAAAAACACCACCAGGGCCAGGACCAGGGCCGTTGCTAGAAAAGGCCAATAGAGAAAGGAATCGTACTGGCTAAAGGCAAACAGCGGCTTGACCAACGCGAAGACGACGTCAAAGGCCAGGCGCGGCAGGCCGTCTAGTTGGGCAGGATCCATGGCCGCCTCAGGCGCCGCTCTCGGCTATGGCATTCGAGGCCAAAAGCGCCGCGATCTCGTCCGCGCCGTAGCCGGCCTCGCCCAAAATGGCGCGGGTATGCTGGCCGATATGGGCGCATTCCGTCATGGCGTCCGCACCGTCTATGGCGGGTAGGCCGGGTATATTTACCATGGGCACCCGGCCCACGCCCTGATGCTCCACCCAGGCCACACCGTTCACCGCGTTTACATGTTCGTCCTTCAGATAATCGTCATAGGTGGAGATGGCGGAATTCATGACTTCCGCCGCCGTCAGCAACTCGCACCATTCGGCCGTCGTGCGTTTCAGGAATTCGGCCCGGATCAAGGGCATCAACTCCGCCTCGCGCGCGACCCGCTTGTCCCGCGTGTTGAAGCGCGGATCTTCGATCAGATCCTCGCGCCCGATAACCTGGCACAGCGAGACATAGTGACGGTCGCGCATGGCGGTAATGTTGATGTAGTTGTCGGCGGTTTTCATGGTGCCCACGGGGACGTACAGCACCTGCGGCGCGCCGTCCTCCATGAAATATTCCATCACCTTGGCGCTTTGAAAGGCCGCCGCCGATTGCATCAGCGAACAGTCGATGTAGGCCCCTTCGCCAAAGCGCATGCGCGAAATCAAGGCGGACGAGATTGCCTGATAGGCATACAGGCCGGTCATCACGTCGATGGCGATCATGCCGATCCGTTGCGGGTTGCCTTCGCCATCCCGGTTGATGGACATCAGGCCGGAAAACGCCTGGATGACCGAATCCGTGACCGGCAGGTCGCGGTTGGGGCCCTGTTGGCCAAAGCCGGTAACGGACAGATAGATCACGTCCTCGCGCATTGCCTTGATCTGCTCATAGCCCAGACCAAAGCGCGCCATCACGCCGGGGCGGAAGCTTTCCACCACGATATCGGCGTCGCAGGCGAGTTTATGGGCCACCGCGCGGCCTGCATCGGATTTCAGGTCCAGGGCGATGGAGCGCTTGCCCCGGTTAAAGGTCACCGCATGGGCACACAAATCACCATACACTTTGCCCAGGCCACGGCCCCAGTCGCCGTCCAGGGGCTCTACCTTGATAACGTTGGCGCCGTGCTGGGCCAACAGCATGGTGGCGTGTGGCCCGGCGACACCCTGGGTGGCATCGAATACCTTGATGCCGGAAAGCGGTTTACGGTCTGTCATCGTGTCGTCCCTGTCTGCGATTGTCATTTTGCCCATGCATAGCGTGCTTTTGGGAAATGCTCTAGTGTGCTCTAGCGCCGGCGTGAAAGCAGTGTGCGGATCTCGTCCAGGCGGATAGCGCGCAAAATCAGTGCGGCCAGGGCAAAACCAAGCATGCCCGCCACCACCAGCGCCAGCAGAGCAAGGATGCGCTGAGTTTCGCCGCCCAGGAATTGGGCCGCCAACAGGCTCTTCAGCCACCACAGCCCCCCTGCCATGGCCAGGGCCGCCCCCAGGGCCCGGCCCAGCCGTTGTATCAGGCGGGTATCCGGGGCCAGATCGCCACGGCGGTATAAAATCCAGCACAACAGGCTCACATTCAGCCAGGCCGCGATGGCCGTGGCCAGGGCCAGGCCGGCGTGGGCCATGAATTGCATCAGGATTAAATTCAAAATCAGGTTGGCCACCACGGCTACGATGCCCACCAGCACCGGGGTGCGGGTATCGCGGCGGGCGAAAAAGGCCGGCGTCAAAACCTTGACCAGAACATAGCCGGGTAGTCCCACCGCATAGGCCGTCAGGGCAAAGGCCGTGGCGCGGGCGGCGGTCACATCGAACTGGCCGCGCTGAAACAAGGTCAAAATCAATTCGTCCGCCGTTACCAGAAACGCGAACATCGCCGGCAGGGCCAGAAACAGCGTCAATTCGATGGCCCGGTTCAATGCCGCCACGGCGCCTGGTTGATCCTTTTGCGCCACCAGACGGGAAAGCAGGGGCAGGACGGCGGTGCCGACGGCAACCCCGACCACCCCGATGGGCAATTGGTTCAGACGGTCGGCGTAGAACAGGAACGACACCGAACCCTGGGGCAGCAGCGAGGCCAGGATGATATCGATCACCAAGTTGACCTGCACGACCCCCGCACCCAGGGCGGCGGGCAGTATCAGGCGCAGTAATTCCCGCACCTTTGGGGTCAGGCGCGGGCGCGGCAGGGTCAGGCCCATGCCGGCCTTTTGGCAGGCCACGGACAGCCAGATCAATTGCGCCACGCCGGCCGCCGCCACGCCCCAGGCCAAGGCATGCCCCGGACTGGGCATATGGGGCGCCAACAGGGTCACGGCGGCAATCAGACAGATGTTCAGCAGGACCGGGGTTGCCGCCACGGCGGCAAAGCGCTGTAGGGAATTCAGCACACCCCCCATCAGGGAGACCAGGGAAATCAACAGCAGATAGGGAAAGGTGATGCGGGTAAAGGCGACCGCCAGATCAAAACGCTCGGGATCGCCAACAAAGCCCGGCGCCAGAACCTGCATGACCCACGGCATGGTGATCTGGGCCAGGGTAACAAAGATGAACAGGGTCAATAACAGCACGCTCAAGGCTTGTTCGGCGAAGGCGCGGGCCGGGCCGGGGCCTTTGGTTGCCAACAGGTCCGAGAACAACGGGACAAAGCCGGCGTTGAAGGCGCCTTCCGCGAACAGGCGGCGAAAAAAATTGGGTAATTTGAAGGCGACAAAGAAAGCATCGGCAATTGGTCCGGCGCCCAAGGTGCCGGCAATCAGGATATCGCGCACGAAGCCCAGAATGCGGCTCAACATGGTGTAGCCGCCTACCGTCGCAAAAGCGCGAAACAAATTCATATGCTGTAGCCGCCCACCGCCGCAAAGGCGCGAAATAAAATCATCCCAACTGCATAGCGGAATTGCGTGGCTAGAAAAAGGCACTTCATCGGCGCTGCGATGGATGCCCGTGGCGACGCATCACACAGGCCGTTGGCTGCCGAAATCTGCATAAATCATGGGCGGTTACCTAAATATTGGGCGTTATTTACCAAATCGTAATACCCGGGATCGATTATGCACAACAATAAAGTAACTGATATTTGGCAGCATGTATCGTCAGAAACACCATGGTAATAATCATTCGCAACTAGGAATTCGAGCCGCCGTATCGAAATAAGGGCGCCTGTTGCCGAAGCTGGAGGGAACCGACCTAATGTCTGGATTTAACCTGAAGAACTTAAAAATTGGGCCAAAGCTGATTGCCGCGTTTCTGGTGATCGGCATCGTGCCGTTCGCCGTCATTGGCCTGGTGGCGCTTGATCGCGCCAGCGGCGCCCTTTCAAACCAGGCCTTCAATCAGTTGGAGGGGGTGCGCGGCATTAAGAAAGCGCAGATCGAAAATTTCTTTGCCGAACGCAAGGGCGACATGGGCGTCTTGATGGAAACCGTCGATACCCTGCGTACCGAAGCTATTGCCCGGATGACGGCGATCCGCGAGAGCAAGAAGGCCTCCATTGTCCGTTACTTTGCCAGCATCCGGGACCAGGTTCTGACCCTGTCGGAAGACCGCATGATCGTGGATGCCTCGCTTGGTTTTAACGCCGCCTTCAATAGCTATGCCTTGGAAACCAGCGTGACCCCGGCACGGCTGGCGGAAATGCGCGCCGCGCTGAAAACCTATTACACGGGTGAATTCGCGACTGAATATAGTTCCCAGAACGATAGCACCAAATTTGACGCTGACGGGACGGTCGCCAGGCTGGCGGACAACGCGGTGATTTTTCAATACAACTTTATCCGCGCCAACAAGAACCCCCTGGGCAGCAAGCATCTGCTGAACGGCCTGGGCGATGGTTCCAGCTATGACAGGCTGCATGGCAACGTTCACCCGATCATTCGTAACTACCTGGAAAAATTCGGCTATTACGATATTTTCCTGGTCGATGCGAAACATGGCAACGTGCAGTATTCGGTCTTCAAGGAATTGGATTACGGCACCTCGTTGAAAACCGGTCCCTGGGCCGATTCCAATCTGGCCCGTGCCTATAACAAGGCCATGGCATTGGATGGTCCCAACACCGTCGCTTTGATGGACTATGATCTATACACGCCGTCCTACGACGCGCCGGCGGGCTTCATCGCCTCACCGATCTATGATGGCGCCACGAAAACCGGCGTATTGATCTTCCAGATGCCCCTGGACCGCATCGCGGCCATCATGGGCGAGAAGGAAGGCCTGGGTAAAACCGGCGAGACCATACTGGTCGGGCCGGATTACCTGATGCGTTCCGATAGCCGTCTGGACACCAAGAACCGCTCTGTCGTGGCCTCGTTCCGCAACCCTGCAAAGGGTAAGGTTGTCACCGCCGCCACAAAGGCGGTGTTTGACCGCGGCGAGACGGGCGTCAAATACGTTGTCGACTATCGCAAGAAGCCGACCATCATCGCCTATACACCGGTTGATATTGGCGGCGTGACCTGGTCCTTGAATGCCAAGATGGATCTTGCGGAAATGATTGTTCCCGTGGACGCGGCGGGCAAGGATTTCTATGCCAAATACATCGAACAATATGGCTATTACGATCTGTTCCTGATCGATCCGACCGGCTATGTCTTTTATTCCGCGACACACGAGGCGGACTACCAGACCAATATGGTGGATGGTAAATATTCATCATCCGGCTTGGGCAAGCTGGTTCAACAGACCTTGAAAAGCGGCACGTATGGGCTGGCCGATTTCGCCCCTTATGCGCCCTCCAACAACGAACCGGCCGCCTTTACCGCACAGGCGGTGATCCAGAATGGCCAGACCGAACTGGTGGTTGCCCTGCAACTTTCCCTGAAAGCCATCAACGGTATCATGCAGCAGCGTGACGGCATGGGCGAGACCGGCGAGAGCTATTTGATCGGTCAGGACAACCTGATGCGTTCGGACTCCTTTTTGGACCCCAAGAACCACTCCGTCATCGCCTCCTTCGCCGACCCGTCCAAGGGCAGCGTAACCTCACATGCGGCCAAGGCAGCCCTGGCGGGCAAGACCGGTTCGGAAATCGTTATCGATTATAACGGTAATCCGGTGCTTTCCGCATATACACCGTTAGATCTTGGCGGCGTGACCTGGGCCCTGTTGGCCGAAATCGATGAAGCCGAGGCCTTTGCCGTGATTAGTCAACTGAAATGGCTGATGCTGATTCTTGGCCTGGTCGGCGCCGCCGCTATTGCCGCCGCGGGTTATTTCCTAGCCCGTTCCGTATCCAAGCCGGTTGTCGATATGACCTCCGCCATGGAAGTGCTGGCGGGCGGCGACAAGACGGTGGAAATCCCGGCCCAGGGCCGGGCCGATGAAATCGGCGCCATGGCCGGTGCGGTTCAGGTCTTTAAGGACAATATGATCCGCAACGATGAACTGGTCGCCGAGCAGGAGGAAGCGCGGGCCACGCGTGAAGCACGGGCGGAGAAGATCGAAGCCATCACCAAAGACTTCGATGGTTCCGTCGCCGGCATCCTGGAAACCGTCGCCTCCGCGACCGAGGAGATGGACGCCACCGCGCGTTCCATGTCCAGCACGGCGGAGAAAACCATGCAGCAGTCCTCTGCCGTTGCCGCGGCCTCGGAACAGGCCAGCGCCAACGTGCAGACCGTTGCCGCCGCTTCGGAAGAACTGGCCTCGTCGATTGACGAGATTACCCGGCAGGTCAGTGAGTCGGCACGCATTACCTCTGAAGCCGTCACGCAGACCGAGAACACCAACCAATCGATGGAGAGCCTGAACGAGGCGGCTCAAAAGATTGGCGATGTGGTTAATCTGATCAACGACATTGCTTCTCAGACCAACCTGCTGGCCCTGAATGCAACCATCGAAGCGGCTCGGGCCGGCGACGCTGGCAAGGGCTTTGCCGTGGTGGCGAGCGAGGTGAAGAATCTTGCCACCCAGACCGCCAAGGCGACGGAGGAAATTGCTGCGCAGATTGCTTCGATGCAGCAGGAAACCAACGGAGCGGTCACTGCCCTGCAAGGGATCAGTGAAACCATCGGCAAGATCAACGAGATATCTTCGTCCGTGGCCTCCGCCGTTGAGGAACAATCCGCCGCGACCCAGGAAATTGGCCGCAATGTGGATCAGGCCGCCAAGGGCACCCAGGAAGTGACGGAGAACATCACCTCCGTCAGCCAGGCCACCGGCGAAACCGGCTCGGCCGCGACCCAGGTGCTTTCCGCCTCGGAGGAATTGGCCAAGCAGGCCGAGGCTTTGAAGGCAACGGTGGAAACCTTCCTGACCGATGTTCGGGCCGCCTAGGCGGGTTCAAACTAGCAGCCAAAGACACCAAAACAGCCGCCGGATCCAGGTTATGGGTCCGGCGGTTGCCGTTTGGCTCTGCTATTTATCAGGCGGTGGCGGCGTTCTGATCATTGTCCGAGGTGGCATCCGGGGCGGCATCCGGTTCGTCGGGTACCGCCAGCGCTTCCAATAGGCGCTGGCGAATGGTTTCAAGCCGGCTGGCCGAGGTAACTTTTAGTCCGAACAGATCCTTGACGTAAAAGACATCCACGGCCCGTTCGCCATAGGTTGCGATGCGGGCATTGGAGATCGTCAGGGACAGCCCGTAATAGGCCTTGGTCAAATCATGCAGCAAAGCCGGGCGGTCGCGGCCATTGACCTCTATCACCGTGTGCGTACGGGATGCGTCGTTGTCGATGATCACCGTGGGCTGCACCGTGAAGACGCTGGCCCGGCCCGGCAGATGGCTGCGCTTCTCGCCCAGGGCTACCGATAACAACTGCTTGCCGCTCAGAATTTTGTCAATCGTCTTACGCAGGCGGGCGATGCTTTCCGGGCGCGAGATGGGCAGGCCGTCCACGTCCTGGATCGAGAAAACATCCAGCGCCATGCCGTCGGTAGTGGTGAAAATCCGCGCGCCGGCAATAGAGGCGCCGCTGAGCGAAATGGCGCCCGCCAAACGCGAGAACAGGCCCGGATGATCGGCGGTATAAATGGTAAGCTCGGTAAAGGATTCAAAGGGATGAACCCGGACATCGACCGTGATATCCTGCCCGGCCTCGTCCGCGGCGCGCATTAAACGGGCCCAATATTCATGGTCGGACAGATCCGCCGACAGCCAAAAAGCCGAGACGCCGCGGTCCAGTTGCCGCTCCAAGGCCGCCGCCGGCCAATCCGCCAGTTTTTCGCGCAACGCGTCCTTTACCGCCGCCGCGCGTTCGTCCCGGTTCGCCAGGGGCTGGCCGCCCAGCATGTATTCCTCGGCCCGGCTGTACAGATCGCGCAGCAATTGCCCTTTCCAGCCGTTCCAGATGCCCGGCCCGACCGCGCGGATGTCGCAAACGGTCAGCACGACCAGCAGCTTCAGCCGCTCCGGGCTTTGCACCACTTCGACAAAATCGCTGATGCTTTTAGGGTCGTCCAGATCGCGTTTGAAGGCGGTATGGGCCATGGCCAGATGCCAGCGCACCAGCCAGGCCACGGTCTCGGTCTCGGCCGGGTCCATACCCAGGCGCGGGCATACTTGTTCCGCCACCTCGGCCCCCAACACGGAATGATCGCCGCCGCGGCCCTTGGCGATATCATGCAACAGCAGCGCCACGTACAGCACCCGGCGCAGCTTGATTTTGCCGATCACGTCGCTGGATAGAGGGTGATCGGCGCGCAGGCTGCCGTCTTCGATCCGGGCCAGGATGCCCATGGCCCGGATGGTGTGCTCATCCACCGTATAGACATGGTACATATCGTGCTGCATCTGCCCCACGACCCTGCCAAAGTCGGGGATGAAACGCCCGAACACGCCGGCCTCGTTCATGCGCCGCAGGGTGGTTTCCGGGTTTTGCCTGGAAGTGAAAATATCCAGACACAGACGGTTCGCCTCCGCATCGTGGCGCAGCTTGTCGTTGATCAGGCGCAAATTACGGGTGATCAGGCGCAGGGCCTGGGGGTGAATATCCAGATCCTTTTCATGGGCGACATGAAACAGGCGGATCAGTTTCAGCGGATCCTGGCGGAAGTCGTCCTCGTGCAGCAAATTTATCCGCCCGCCTTCGACCAGAAAGCCTTCAATCTCGCGCTTGTGCAAACCAAAACGCGGCAGGCGGAACCGGGACTGCCGCTTGTGCTGATCTTCCAGAGCGGCGCAGAAAATGCGGGTCAGGTCACCGACATCCTTTGCCACCAGGTAATAATGTTTCATGAAGCGTTCCACGCCCGTGGTGCCCGCATGATCGGTGTAGCCCAGGTGGCTGGCCAGTTCCGGCTGAACATCGAAGGTCAGGCGTTCCTCGGGCCGATTTGCCAGATAATGCAATTGGCAGCGTACCGTGCGCAGAAAAGTTTCCGCCTTGGCGAACAGGCGATATTCTTTCTTGGTGAAGACGCCTTGTTCGACCAGTTGCGCCACATTATCGACCCGGTAAAGATATTTGGCGATCCAGAACAAGGTATGCAGATCGCGCAAGCCGCCCTTGCCGTCCTTGACGTTGGGTTCCAGCAGATAGCGGCTGTCACCCATGCGCTGGTGACGCTCGTTTCTCTCGGCTAATTTGGCATCAACGAAATCCGGGCCGGTATCGGCCACGACCTCTCTGTCGAAGCGGACTTTCATTTCCTGGAACAGGTCCTCATCACCCCACAGATAGCGCCCTTCCAGCAATGTGGTGCGGATGGTCATGTCGCTATGGGATAGCCGTATGCATTCATCCACCGTGCGGGTGGCATGGCCCACTTTCAGGCTCAAATCCCACAGCATGTACAGGATAAATTCCACCACCTGCTCACCCCACGGGGTTTGTTTGTAGGGCAGCAGAAACAGCAGATCGATATCCGACTGCGGCGCCAGTTCACCACGGCCATAGCCGCCGATGGCGACCAGACCAATCCGTTCGGACGCGGTCGGGTTGGAGGCGCGAAAAACCACCCCCGTGGTAAAGTCGTAAAGGGCCCGGATCAATTGATCCAACAGATAACAATTGGCCTCCAGCACCAGGTTCCCGCTGCCGCCAGTGTCAAAGCGGCGGCGCACTTCAGTCCGGCCGGACGCCAGCGCGTCCTTCAATTGTTGCAGGACTTCAGTGCGCAGAGTTAAAGAATCCGGGGCGTGCTCCTCCGCCAGCTCACTCAGTGCGTGGCTCAGAGCGGCGCGGTCAATGACCTTGCGCCGGTTGGTGAACGCATCCCCCTTTGCCATACCCTTGCTTTCCAGCTTGATTGCGCGATTTAGCCTTCGCCCGCCGTAGTGACACCGCCATCGATGCAAAAGACCTGACCGGTGGTCCACGACCCGGCCTTTGATGCCAGATAAACGGCGATACCGGCAAGATCCTCGGGCTCGCCCAGGCGGCGCATGGGTGTGCCGGCTATTCTTTTGGCGGCGACTTCCGGATCTTCATACAGAACGCGGGCGAAGTTGGTCTTCACCAGACCCGGCGCGATACAGTTGACGCGGATGTTGTCCTGGCCGAATTCAGCGGCCAGGTTGCGCACGATTTGCATATCGGCTGCCTTGGAAATGCAATAGGCGCCCAGGACGGTGCTGCCGCGCAAGCCCCCGATCGAGGAGACAATCATCACCGCGCCATCCTTGCGCTCCCGCATTTCCGGAATGACGTCACGGCAAAAGGCCATGTTGCATTTGATATTGACGTCCATGGTCTTGTCAAAGGCGGAGTCGGGGATATCCAGGGCCGAGCCGTGATAAGGGTTCACGGCGGCGTTCAGGATCAAAATATCGATTTTCCCCCAGGTCTTGC
Organism: Alphaproteobacteria bacterium; assembly: GCA_016776605.1. Lineage (GTDB taxonomy): Bacteria > Pseudomonadota > Alphaproteobacteria. The sequence continues at coordinate 24,948 of JADHTB010000011.1, forward strand.
GCGTCGTGGCCAGCAGATTATCCCTTTGGTCTTTATGGGAAACATTGCACGGTACCGCGATCGCCTCGCCGCCCGCGGCATTGATGCCGGCGGCAACTTCGTCACATAAATCCGCCTTGCGCGAGGTTATCACCACCTTGGCGCCGTGTTCGGCCAGGGCTTCGGCCATGGCTCTGCCAATACCTTTGGTGGAGCCGGTAATAACGGCGACTTTGCCAGTCAAATCAAACAAATTCATGGCCACGGTTTTCGTTCCTTTCAACGCGCGCGTGGTGCGAAGCATCTGTTAGAATCGGACCACTGCATGGGTTTGACCGTAGCATAACCGATCCATTCAGCGGGCGCGCGGGCAAAACATATGAATTTGTCGCCGCCATGGTCTAGGATTACGCAGTAACGGGGGACGTGACCATGGGACTATGGATTGCCGTGCATTTTTTGGCGGCGGTATTTTGGGTGGGGGGGATGTATTTCGCCCACCAATGTCTGCGGCCAGCGGCGGAACTGCATTTGGCGCCGCCCCAGCGCCTGGTGCTGTGGCGCGCCGTCCTACGGCGCTTTTTTTCGCGGGTGTGGATGGCCATCGCGGCGCTTTTGATCAGCGGCTATATGATGGTCTTCATTTATTTTGGCGGCTTTTCCAAGCTGGGTTTGCACGTGCATTTGATGCAAGCCTCCGGTTGGCTGATGATTGGGCTGTTTCTGCATGTCTATTTCGGCCCCTATCGCCGGCTCAAGGAACGTTTGAACGAAGAGGACTTTGCCGCCGCCGGCGTGCAGCAGGCCAAGATCCGCAAGTTCGTCGGGATAAACCTGATATTGGGGCTGGTCACGATGCTGTTGGGCGCCACGGGGCGCTATTGGGTTTATAATTTCTAGAGCGCATTCGAAGAAAATGCGCTCTGGAGGTAAAGACAAAAGAAAGGGAGGAAACATCATGGGTCGCGTAGAGGGAAAGATCGCCATCGTTACGGGCGGGGGCACTGGCATTGGCCGGGCCGCGGCCACTCGTTTGGCGGAAGAGGGCGCCATTGTCACTATCGCGGAATTCAACGCCGAAAGCGGCCAGGCGGTCGTGGCTGAATTGGGCGGCGAGGCCACCTTCGTGCAGCATGACGTGCGCGAAGAGGCGAGTTGGCAAAGCCTGATGGACGCGGTCGCGGCCCGCCATGGCCGTCCGGACATTCTGGTCAACAACGCCGGCATCCTGGCCACCGGGAACAGCCAGGTGCTGGCCGATACGGATATGGCACAATGGCGCGCGGTGCAGACGGTCAACGTGGAAGGCGTCTTCCTGGGCTGCAAATACGGCGTGGCGGCCATGACCGCCGACGGTGGCCGGACAAAAGGCGGGGCGGGCGGCGGCGCCATTGTCAACATGTCCTCGATCGCCGGGCTGGTCGGCACGCCGCATCTGATTGCCTATGGCGCATCCAAGGGCGCGGTGCGCCAGATGACCAAGTCCGTGGCGATAGATTGCGCCCGCAAAGGCTTGGGCATTCGCTGCAATTCCGTGCATCCGGGCGTCATCGTCACCAACATGGGCAACCAGGTCATGAGCCTGGGCAGCAATGACGCGGATGCCAACTGGGCCGCCCGGATTCAGATCATCCCCATGGGCGAACCGGGTCAGGCGGTGGACGTGGCCAATTGTATTCTGTTCCTGGCCTCGGACGAGGCCCGCCATGTGACCGGCGCTGAACTGGTCGTCGATGGCGGCATGACGGCGATCTAGGGGACCTGGGAGATCTGGCATGGGACGCGTAGAGGGCAAGATTGCCATCGTAACGGGCGGCGGCACCGGCATTGGCCGGGCCACCGCCCGCCGCCTGGCGGAAGAAGGCGCCATGGTCACCATCACGGATGTGAATACCCAGGCCGGCCAGTCCGTGGCTGACGAACTGGGCGGCAAGGCGGCCTTTGTTCAACATGACGTGCGGCAAGAGGCGGATTGGCGGCGCCTTATGGCGGCGGTCGCCGAGCACCACGGCCGCCCGGATATTCTGATCAACAATGCCGGTATCCTGGCGACCACGCCCTATCAATTCCTGGACCAGACGGACATGGAACAATGGCGGGCGGTGCAGGCGGTCAATGTGGAAGGGGTCTTTCTGGGCTGCAAGTACGGCGTCGCGGCTATGATCGTCGGTGGCCGCGAGAAGGGCGGCGCGGGTGGCGGCTCCATCGTCAATCTATCCTCTATCGCCGGCCTGATCGGCACCCCGGGTGCCGTGGCCTATGGCGCCTCGAAAGGCGCGGTGCGGCAGATGAGCAAATCCGTGGCCATTGATTGCGCCCGCAAGGGCCTGGGCATCCGCTGTAACTCCGTGCATCCGGGCACCATTCGAACCGACATGGGCGATGAAGTCATGCGCATGGGCGGCGGCGATCCGGACAAGGCCCTGGCCGCCTCGATCCGGCGCATTCCCATGGGCGAGCCGGCCCAGGCGGTGGACGTGGCCAACTGCATCCTGTTCCTGGCCTCGGACGAGGCCCGCCACGTCACCGGCGCCGAACTGGTCGTCGACGGCGGCATCACGGCGGTGTAGGGCGGATTTATTTTTCGTCCGCCCCGGGACCAGCAACTGCCTTCAATTGATAGATCAGGTCCAGGGCCTGGCGGGGGCTGAGGCTGTCGGGCGATATGTCGGCAAGCGCTAATTCGACCGCCGACGGTTCGTTGGTGCTTCGGCTGGCGGCGGAGGCCGGCCTGATGGCGGCGAAAAGCGGCAGGTCGTCGGCCAGGCGGGCGGCGCCTTCGCGGCCCAGCGCCTCGCCATCTTCCAGACCGGCCAGCACCACCTCGGCCCGCCCAATCACCGAGGGCGGCAGGCCCGCCAGTTTGGCCACCTGGATGCCGTAGGAGCGGTCCGCCGCACCGGGCGCGACCTCGTGCAGGAAGACCACGTCGCCCAGCCATTCCTTGACCCGCATGGTGACGTTGGCCAGGCCGTCCAGCTTGCCGGCCAGGGCGGTCAACTCGTGATAATGGGTCGCGAACAAGGCCCGGCAGCCATTCACCTCGTGCAGATGTTCCACCGCCGCCCAGGCGATGGACAGGCCGTCATAGGTCGCCGTGCCCCGGCCAATCTCGTCCAGGATGACCAGGGAGTGCTGCGTGGACTGGTTCAGAATGGCGGCGGCTTCCACCATTTCCACCATGAAGGTGGACCGCCCCCGCGCCAGATCGTCCGCCGCGCCGACCCGGCTGAACAGACGGTCCACGGTGCCCATGTGAACCCGGGCCGCGGGCACATAGCTGCCCATCTGGGCCAGAATGGCGATCAGCGCGTTTTGCCGCAAAAAGGTGCTTTTGCCGGCCATATTAGGGCCGGTGACCAGCCAGATCCGGGCTTCATCATCCGCCCCCCCACCTGCTTCAGTACCCAGACTGCAATCGTTGGCGATAAAGGCGCCCTGGTTGCGCGCCGTCAGCGACGCCTCGACCACCGGATGGCGGCCGCCCTCGATTTGGAAGGCCTGGCTGTCGTCCACCACGGGGCGGCAGAAACGCCCTGTGACGGCCATTTCGCCGTTGGCGGCGGCAACGTCCAGGGCCGCCATGGCCTCGCCGGCCTGGCCGATGGCCTCGGCCCCGGCCAACACCGCTGCCGCCAGTTCGGCGAATAATTCCAGCTCCAGGGCCAGGGCCTTGTCCGCGCTCTCGGCAATACGGCGTTCCAGGTCACCCAGCCCCACGGTGGAAAAGCGCACCACGTTGGCCATGGTCTGGCGATGGATAAAGACTTCGTTCAAGGGCGCGGCCATCATGCCCTCGCCTCGACGCGCCGCAACCTCGATGAAATAGCCCAGCACCCGGTTATGCTTGATCTTCAGGTTGTCGATCCCGGCCTGCTGGCGATAGTCCCCTTCCAAACCCACGATCAGCTTGCGCGAGGCATCACGCAGGCCGCGCAATTCATCCAGATCGGGCCGGTAGCCAGGGGCGATGAAGCCGCCATCCCGGTTGGTCATGGGCAGTTCCGGGGCCAGGGCGTTGGACAATTCATCCACCAGGGCATCGTGCCGGCCCAGATCACTGGCCGCGGCATTGATGCCATCGGGGGGCAGGGGCAGCTCTGCCGCCGCCAACAGCCGGCCCAGGTCATGGGCCGCGGTCAGGCCATCGCGAATGGCGGCCAGGTCCCGTGGTCCGCCGCGCTCCAAGCCCAGACGGGCCAGGGACCGCGCCATGTCCGGGGCCTGGCGCAAGGTGGCGCGCACGTCCTGGCGCAGGCGTTCGCCGGCAATAAAATAATCCACCATATCCAGGCGCCGGTTGATGGCCAGGGGTGCGATGAGCGGGGCGGAGAGATGCCGGATCAACAGCCGCGCGCCGGGCCCCGTCACGGTGCGGTCGATGGTGGCCAGCAGACTGCCCCGCACATCACCCGCCAGGGTTCGGGTCAGTTCCAGATTGCGCCGGGTCGCCGGGTCGATCGCCATGGCCTCGCGGGTTTCCATCTGGCGCGGGGGCGAGAGGCGTGGCAGGCGACCCACCTGGGTCATTTCCAGGTATTCCACCAGGGCGCCGCAGGCCGCCAGTTCAGCCCGGCTGAAATCACCAAAGGCATCCAGGGCGGCAACCTTGTACAAAGCTTTCAGGCGTCTTTCGCCCGAACCTGAATCAAAGCGGGCGTCGGCATAGGGTGTGATCCGCTCGGCCCAGTCCTGGCGCCACTCACCCCCACTCGTATCGGCCACCGGCGCCGCCAACAGCGCGTCCGAGACCACCAATTCCCCCGGCGACAGGCGGGCCAGTTCAGAGGCAATGGCCTCCGCCTCAACCCGCGCGGTGAGGAATTCGGCGGTGGACAGGTCCAGCCAGGCCAGGGCATGGGCGCCCCGCACCCGGGCCAGGACGGCCAGATAATTGTTGGCGCGGGCATCCAGCAAGGTTTCTTCGGTCAAGGTGCCCGGCGTCACCAGGCGTACCACGGCGCGCTGGACCACCGATTTGCCGCCGCGTTTTTTCGCCTCCGCCGGGTCCTCCGTCTGCTCGCAGACCGCGACGCGGAACCCTTTGCGGATCAGCCGCGACAGATAGCTATCGGCGGCATGCACCGGTACGCCGCACATGGGGATATCGGCGCCCAGATGCTTGCCCCGTTTGGTCAGGGTAATATCCAGGGCCTCGGACGCCTTTACCGCGTCGTCAAAGAACATCTCATAGAAATCGCCCATGCGGTAGAACAGCAGGCAGTCCGCATACTGCCCTTTGATCGCCAGGAACTGTTCCATCATGGGCGTTGGCTTGTCAGTCCCCGCCGTGGGCAATGTGTTCATGAAATACTCAATAAATTCAAAGTCCTGCCGAAATTCGCCAGAACCGAATACCGGCGAAGGCTAACAAACCCCAGCACTTTTTTCCAGGGCGGCCCATCAGCTAACTTCAGACTGTAGTCTGATGCAGACGCTGTGTTACAATTGTCGGCTAACCATTTGAATTTATTGGCACGCCTGAAAGTGCTGTGATAGCTATCTACAAATACTGTATCGTTTGCCCGTATCGGGCGGCGTTCGCATTTGGCGGTCTGGATTTTCCGGCTGCCAAGGATTGAGGGAATAGCGAAAATGGACAATACCTATCGCAATGAAGAGGCCTTGCGCTTTCATTCCGAGGGGCGGCCGGGCAAGCTGTCTATTTCGCCGACCAAACCCATGGCGACCCAGCGGGATTTGAGCCTGGCCTATTCGCCGGGCGTGGCGGCGCCTTGTCTGCGCATCGTCGAAGATCCGGATCTGGCCTACGACTATACCTCCAAGGGAAATTTGGTCGCCGTCATCTCCAACGGCACGGCGGTGCTGGGCCTGGGCAATCTAGGGCCGTTAGGCGCGAAGCCGGTAATGGAAGGCAAGGCGGTGCTGTTCAAGCGCTTCGCCGATGTGGATTCCATCGATATCGAGATTGATACCGAGGACGTGGACGAATTCGTCAACTGCGTGCGCTTTCTGGGCAAGGGCTTTGGCGGCATCAATCTGGAAGATATCCGCGCCCCCGATTGTTTCGTGATCGAACAGCGCCTGCGCGAATTGATGGACATCCCCGTCTTTCACGACGACCAACACGGCACGGCGATCATTGCCGCCGCCGGGCTGATCAATGCGCTGGATCTGACCGGGCGCGACATGGCGGATACCAGGCTGGTGGTGAACGGCGCCGGCTCGGCCGGTATCGCCTGTGTCGAACTGGTCAAGGCCCTGGGCATGAAGAGCGACAATGTCATCGTTTGCGATACCAGGGGGGTGATCTATCAGGGTCGGGAAGACGGCATGAACCAGTGGAAATCGGCCCATGCGGCGGCGACCGATTTGCGCACCCTGGACGAGGCCATGAGTGGCGCCGACGTGGTCTTTGGCCTGTCCGCCCGTGGCGCGTTGTCGCCGGCCATGGTTGCGTCCATGGCGCCAAAGCCGATCATTTTCGCCATGGCTAATCCCGATCCGGAGGTCACGCCCGAGGAGGTCGCTGAAGTACGCGGCGACGCCATCGTGGCCACGGGGCGGTCCGATTATCCCAACCAGGTCAACAACGTCCTGGGCTTCCCCTATATTTTTCGCGGCGCCCTGGATGTGCGCGCTGTTTCCATCAACGAGGAAATGAAGATCGCCGCTGCCCAGGCCCTGGCGTTACTGGCCCGCCAGGATGTGCCGGACGAAGTGGCGGAAGCCTATGGCAAGACCAGCATGCGTTATGGCCCGGAATATATCATCCCCGCGCCCTTTGATCCGCGCCTGATGACGGAAATACCCATGGCCGTGGCCAAGGCGGCGATCCGCTCCGGCGTTGCCCGCCGGGACATCGAGGACGAGGCGGCCTACGCACTGGAACTGCGCCAGCGGCTGGATCCCACCGCTGGTACCCTGCAATTGATCTTTGATCAGGTGCGGACCGCGAACAAGCGGGTGGTCTTTGCCGAGGGCGAGGAGGAGCGGGTGATCCGCGCCGCGCTCAGCTTTTACGAGTCCGGCTATGGCACCCCGGTGCTGATCGGCCGCGAGGACCGCGTGGCCGAGACCATGGAACGGTTGGGCCTGGAAAGTCTGGAAGGGGTGGAAATCCTCAACGCGCGGCTAAGCCAGGAACGCAACGACCGCTATTCCGATTTCCTGTACGAGCGTTTGCAGCGCCGTGGTTATCTGTATCGGGATTGCCAGCGTCTGGTCAATCAGGACCGCAACATCTATGCCTCCTGCATGGTGGCCGTGGGTGACGCGGATGCTCTGGTGACCGGGGTTACGCGCAGTTACAACGCGGCTTATGACGATGTGCGCCGGGTCATCGATGCACAGCCCGGGCGGCGGGTCTTTGGCCTGTCCATGGTGCTGGCACGCGGCCAGACGGTATTCGTGGCGGATACCACCGTGCACGAGCTGCCGTCCTCGGTGGAGATGGCGGATATCGCCATGCAAACGGCCGCGGTCGCCCGCCGTCTGGGGCACGAGCCGCGGGTCGCCATGCTGTCCTATTCAAACTTTGGCGACCCCGGCTGGGCTTCCTCCAACCGGGTACGCGAGGCGGTTTCGCTGATGGATTCCAGGGTCACCGACTTTGAATACGACGGCGAGATGTCCGCTGATGTGGCCCTGAACCCGGAATTGAAGACGCTATATCCCTTCTGCCGCCTGTCGGGGCCGGCAAACGTTCTGATCATGCCGGCGCTCCATTCCGCCAACATCGCCTCCAAGCTGTTGCAGGAAATAGGCCGCTGTACGGTGATCGGGCCAATCCTGGTGGGTCTGTCAAAGCCGGTGCAAATTGCCGCCATGGGTGCCTCTGTCGGGGATCTGGTTAACATGGCCGCCCTTGCCGCGCATGAGGCCGCGCGCCAGTAGAGCAGTTCCGCCGGTCTTATTTTAGATCGGCGCCAACGGCTTCGGAAATAGTGCTGAAGCCGTCCTGGCGCAGGCGTTGGGCCAGGCCCTTGGTGATGGCGGGGATCAGGCCGGGACCTTGATAAACCAGGCCGGTATACAGCTGGATCAAGGACGCGCCATTGCGAATTTTGCTATAGGCGGTGTCCGCGCTGTCGATGCCGCCGACGCCGATCAGGGGGATGCGGCCTCCCGTATGGCGATAAAAGGCGGCCAGTTGCGCAGTGGAGAATTCGAACAGGGGCCGCCCGCTCAAACCGCCCGTTTCGCTGCGATGGGGGCTTTTCAGTCCATCGCGCAGGCCGACGGTGGTATTGCCGATGATCACGCCGTCCACCGCCAGGGCCGTCAGGGTTGCCGCCAGATCGGCCAGGCCGTCGTTGTCAAAATCGGGGGCGATCTTGACCAGAACGGGGGGCGGATTTGCGCGGGCCCGGCGCACGCCATCCAGCAGGGCCTCCAGATGTTCTCGTGTTTGCAAGTCCCGCAAACCAGGCGTGTTGGGCGAAGATACGTTGATCACTACATAGTCGGCCAGGGCCCCCAATGCCGCCATCCCGGCGGCATAGTCGGCGATCCGGTCTTCGCTGTCCTTGTTGGCGCCCAAATTAGCACCCAGCAGGAAGCGCCGGTTTTGCAATGACCCCAGGCGCCGGGCCACCGCATCCAGGCCATCGTTGTTGAAGCCGTTACGATTTATCACCGCGCGGTCGGCGCTGAGGCGAAACAACCGGGGCCGGGGATTGCCCGGCTGTGGTTGCGGCGTAACGGAGCCGATTTCGACAAAGCTGAAGCCCATGCGCGCGATTTGTTCCGGCACCTCGGCATTCTTGTCAAAGCCGGCCGCGATACCAAGGGGGGTGGGGAAGTCCAGGCCCCAATGGCGGCTGGCTAAAATGGCATCGTGGCTGGGCGCGACCCTTGGGCCCAGACCCAGACCCAGGGCGCGGATGGTCAGACGATGGGCGGTTTCAGGGTCCAGCAGGTGCAGCAACCGGGTGCCCAGGCCCCAGATCATGGCGCAGCATTCCACGGAATAACCCGCGTGACGTGGCCCATCTTGCGGCCCGGGCGCACCTCCGTCTTGCCGTAAAGATGCACATGGGCGCCCGGCTCCGCTAACAGGCCGGGTACCCGGCCCACATCGTCGCCAATCAGATTTTGCATCTCAACCCGGCCCAGCAGCGCCATTGCGCCAAGGGGCAGGCCGCAGATGGCCCGGATGTGCTGTTCGAACTGGCTGGTCACCGCGCCCTCGATGCTCCAGTGGCCGGAATTATGCACCCGGGGGGCGATCTCATTCACCAGCAATTCGTCACCCACGACGAACATTTCCACCGCCAGCACGCCGACATAATCCAGCGCCGTGGCCAGATCCGTGGCGATGGCGATGGCGCGCCCGGCTTGCAGCGTATCCAAATCCGCCGGCACCACCGATCTATCCAAAATATGATTTCGGTGGTGGTTGGCGATGGGGGGATAGGTCGCGATGGTGCCGTCCAGGGCGCGCGCGGCGATGACGGAAATTTCGCCATCAAAAGGGATATAGCCTTCCAGGATCGATGCTGCCCCGCCAAGGGCCTGCCAGGCCTGATCCAAGTCGGACGCCTGCTCCAACATAACCTGGCCTTTGCCGTCATAGCCCAGGCGCCGGGTCTTCAGCACTGCCCGGGGGCCGATCCGGGCCATGGCGCCTTTTAAATCATCCAGGCTGTCCACGGCTGCATAAGGCGCGGTGGCGGCGCCGACACTGTTGGCGAAGTCTTTTTCCACCAGGCGGTCCTGGGCCGTGGCCAGGGCACGGGCGCCGGGGCGCACGGGTACCCGTTGGGCCAGGAATTCCAGACAGGCGGCGGGAACGTTCTCAAACTCCAATGTCACCACGTCGACCGATCCGGCGAAGGCGCCCAGGGCAGCCTCGTCCAGATAATCCGCGATGGTGACAGCCTCGACGACCTGTGCCGCGGGGGGGCGCGCCTCCGGCCCGAAGATATGACAGCGAAAGCCAAGCGGGGCCGCCGCCAGGGCCAGCATCCGGCCCAATTGGCCGCCGCCCAGAATGCCGATGCGGCTACCGGGGGGAAGGGGGGCCATTTCTGTCAGTCCTCGGCGGGATGATCTGGCACGGCATCGGTTTGCCGGGCGCGCCAGGCTGCCAATGCGGTGGCAATGTCGGGATTGTGCAACGCCAGAATAGCGGCGGCCAGCAGGCCGGCATTGGTGGCGCCGGCGCGGCCGATGGCCAGGGTGCCCACCGGAATGCCGGCGGGCATCTGTACGATGGAGAGCAGGCTATCCATGCCTTGCAAAGCCTTGCTTTCCACCGGCACGCCCAGCACCGGCAAATTGGTCATGGAGGCGGCCATGCCCGGCAGATGGGCCGCCCCGCCGGCGCCGGCGATGATCACCGAAAGGCCCCGTTCGGCGGCCGAGGCGGCATAATCATAAAGCCGTTTCGGCGTGCGGTGTGCGGATACCACCCGGCTTTCCACCGCGACGCCCAATTCTTCCAGAACCTCGACCGCATGGCGCATGGTCGGCCAGTCAGAGCGGCTGCCCATGATAACCCCGACCTGCGGCTCGGTTTTTGCCATATCTGTATCTCCGCGCTAGAGCGCATTCGAAGAAAATGCGCTCGGACTCTTAAAAATAGAGCAATTGAACCAATCACTTAAGTCGCGAGAGCGACTCCAATTAATTGAAAATTGCTCTAATTCAGCATATTACGTCGTGGCCTGACCCTTCGGCGGGCCATTTTAGCCTGGGATTATAGGTCCTTGGCAGGCTTTGACCCACCCCGAAATTCAACTGATGCGGCCTTAGGCATATGGTTCGCATGCACGCCGACCCGCTCTCCTCAAATATCCACCGCGTTCGTCTGGATAATCGCCTCGGCAATGTTAAGATAACTAATGTACAATGTCGCATTGGGATTAGCTGAAGGCTTTGTTAACCCCTGCTTTGTTACCCTTTAGACCAGATGACGATCTGTGCCCTGGCCGCGCATGATCTCCGGTACGGATAGGCAGACATTAAGCTGATGAAGATTACCGAAACCCGCCCGACAAGGGCCACGACAGCGCAACGGCGCAGTCCCGCATCCGCGGCGGGCAGCTATGCGTCGTCTTCCAGTCTTGGCGGTGCGGCGCCGACGGATAGCGCCTCCGTCATGGGTATACCGGAGCCGGAACTGACGCCAAAGGTGCGGCAGGCTATCATGACCTTGATGCAGGAGGTAGAGAACCTGCGGGCGGAGGTGGAGCGGGCGAACAGCCGCCTGGCCCATATGGAACGTCTGGCCGATCAGGATACCTTGGTTCCCGTTCCCAATCGCCGCGCATTCGTGCGGGAAATGAGCCGGGTTGCCTCGTATAACGAGCGTTATAATGCGGTTTCCAGCCTGGTTTATCTCGATCTGAACGATTTCAAAAATATCAATGACAAGCACGGCCATGCGGCCGGTGATGCGGCCCTGCTGCATGTGGCGAATGTCTTGTCCGAAAACTTGCGCGAATCTGATATGTTGGGGCGCCTTGGCGGCGACGAATTCGGCGTTATTCTCAGCCACACGGACGCAGATCAGGCGGTGATAAAAGGCCGGCAGCTGGCCCAGGCAATTATGAATGCGCCTGTGGAACATGCTGGTGCGCAATTAACAATTTCAGCATCTTACGGCATCGCGACATTTCGACAGGGCCAGTCGGCGCAGCAGGCCATGGATGCCGCGGACAAGGCCATGTATGCACAAAAAAAATTAAATAAAAATTCGTAGGGGATGATGCCGCGGGCCGCGCTGAACAAAATAAATTGTGCCGGCAAACGTACTTTAAACCGCCGCCGGCGAAACTTTACGAAGCTTCAGGCAATAATGTCCGGGAGCAATCGTGTCCGCAGGCTTCCAATCAGGTCACGCAACGCCAATTTACGCTTTTTCAAGCGCTGTAGCTGCAATTGGTCAAAGGTGACCTTCTCCACCAGAGCTGCAATCGCGCCGTCTAGATCGCGATGTTCCTGCAGCAATATGATGATTCGCGCTTCAATTTCGGTCTTTTCCAAGGACCTGCATTCCTTTGCTGCGGCGTTTGAACATCGGCCATGGGTGCATGGACCCGGCCAGACATTATATCCGAACTATACAAGGTCATTTGATGACGTCCATGAGCCATTTGGCCAGGGGCGCCGCCATTCGCCACTGGGCGGAAGAAGCCGGCGAAATGACCTGGCATGGCGTGGGCGGATTTTGACATAATGCGGCCTGAATTGCTTGCCGCGAATTCGTTCTGATGGTTAAATATGGAATCCTAATTTACCTAGGAGGCAAGGTATGAAAGTAGAGACCGAGATTGACGATCTACGCCAGCGTCATCATACGCTGGATGGGGAAATCGAGGTGGAAAGTACGCTGGTTTGCCCAGATGAAATACGGATCAGCTCTCTTAAAAAAGAGAAGCTGAAGATAAAAGACCTCATACGCGAGCTCGAAACGAGCGGCTAAAAAACCTCTCCGAGGCCCGCCACGCCGGCGCATGATGGCGCCGCGTATCGCATTGAAGATGAGGGAATACGTCGGCGCAATGTCCGGCGAGGGATGGGTTTTATTTACGTCTGCCTCAAATCACTTGCTTTTTTCCTATTTCGTTCCCATTTTGGGGCTCTTCACAGTGCAACCAAGGGATAACTAATGGCGAAAGAGGAATTACTGGAATTTCCGGGTACGGTCATGGAACTGCTGCCCAATGCGATGTTCCGTGTCGTGCTCGAGAACGAGCACGAGGTATTGGCCCATACCGCAGGCAAAATGCGCAAGCACCGGATCCGGGTGCTGGCCGGCGACAAGGTCCTGGTCGAGATGACGCCCTACGATCTTTCCAAGGGCCGGATCACCTACCGTTACAAATAATCCGACCGCCGTGGCGCGCCTGAAATCGCCATGATGACGCTCATGATGATGCCCAAGATGACGCCATGAATTCACCGCCCACTCTGGTGTTGGCGTCCGCTTCACCGCGCCGCCTCGAACTGCTGGCGCAAATTGGCCTGCAACCGCATTCGGTCATTGCCGCCGAATTGGATGAGGCACCCTTGCGCAACGAAACCCCTCCCCAACTGGCCCGCCGGCTGGCGCTGGGCAAGATGGCTTTGGTGCGCGATATGGCGCCGGGGCAATTTGTTCTGGGCGCCGACACGGTGGTGGCCGTCGGCCGCCGAATTCTGCCTAAACCTGGCGACGGTGACGGTGGCGGTGACGAGGCGCGCCGCTGTCTGGAGCTATTGTCGGGGCGGCGTCATCATGTCTATACCGCCGTTGCCGCGACGGCGCCCGGCGGCCCGGAACGGGTCCGTCTGGTAGACAGCGTCGTGGCCTTCAAGCGTCTGACGCCGGGCGAAATTGATTGGTACCTGGACAGTGACGAGTGGCGCGGCAAGGCTGGCGGCTACGCCATCCAGGGGCGCGCCGGACGGTTCGTGCGATTTCTGCGTGGTTCCTATTCCAACGTTGTCGGCCTGCCCCTGTTTGAAACCGCCAACCTGCTGGAAGGCCTGGGCTATCCGGTGCTGGGCAGCGCCGGGCCCGGTCGAGAGACAATGGCCAAATGATCGAGGAAATCCTGATTAACGCCGGGCCGCGCCGCCACCGTATTGCCCTGGTTCAGGGCGGGCGGTTGGTGGAACTGTATCTGGCGGAGCGCGGTGGGCGCCTGCCTGAACGCATCATCCTGGGCCGGGTGAAGACAGTGCAGAGTGATCTGGACGCCGCTTTCATCGATATTGGCGAGGGACGTGAAGGATTGCTGCCGGCCCGCGATGCCGCTGTCAAACGGGGCACGCCCATTGGTCGCGCGGTGCAGGAGGGGCAAAGCCTGCTGGTGCAGGTCAGGCGCGAGGCCGAGGGCGAGAAGGGGGCAAAATTGAGCGCCCGGCCACGCCTGGCGGGACGGGCCCTGGTGTTGCTGCCCCAGGGTCAGGATATCACGCTGTCAGGCCGCATCCCCGACGACAAGCAACGGGACCGCTTGTTGGCCGCGGCGAAATATATTCAGAAAAGCAATGGCGGCGGCCTGATCCTGCGCAGCGCCGCGGTGGTCACGGACGATGCCGGCCTGGAACGGGAAGCCGATGAACTATGGCGGCGTTGGCAGGCCATTCAGGCGGCGGCCGGTTCGGCGCGGCCGCCCATGCTGCTGGATGCGGGCGATGCGCCCCTGAGTGTCATTCTGCGCGAGCATTCGGGCCCGTCTCTGCGGCGCATTCGGGTTGATGACGCGGCCCTGGCAGCGGATCTGCGCAGGCTCTGGGGGGGCTGGGGCGACGATATTCCGGCCATTGAATTGCATGGCGAGAGTCAGCCGTTGTTTCGCGAACATGATCTGGAAGATCAGATCGAGACAGCCCTGGCCCACCAGGTTACGCTGCCATCGGGGGGCCGGATCATTATCGAACATACCCAGGCCCTGACCGCCATTGATGTGGATTCCGCCCGTCACGACGGCGCCGGCGATCAGGCCAGGTTGGCGCGGGAAAGCAATACCCAGGCGGCCAGGGAAATCGCCCGGCAACTGCGATTGCGTGAAATTGGCGGCCGGGTGGTGATTGACTTCATCCCCATGCAGGGCCAGGGCCAGGTCGCGGCCCTGTTGCAAAAACTGCAAGGCTGGCTGAGCGACGATCCCGGCCAGGTGCGCCTGGGCCGGATGTCGGAAATGGGCCTGGTCGAGTTGACCCGCCGGCGCCGCCAACCGGCCCTGGCCTTGCGCCTGGGCGAGGTCTGTTCCTTGTGCCAGGGCAGCGGCCTGCGGCCCAGCGCCCGCGCCGTGGCCGACAATCTGCTGGACCGTATCTTGCGCGAGGCCGATGCCGCAAAGGGCCGGCCCCTTGCCGTGCGTGCCGCGCCGGCGGTGGTGGCGGATCTGGGTGGCGGCGATGGCGATATTCTTGCCGGGCTAGCCAGGGACCGGGGCTGCCGGGTACAATTGACGGCGGATGGTAAGCTGACTCTGGAAGAATTCGAGGTCACGACGCTTAAATGACAACACCCACGCAACGCCCCACCTGCGTCAACTGCGATAGGGAAGTGGTGGCGGAATACCGTCCCTTCTGCTCCCGCCGTTGCGCGGACGTGGACTTGGGCCGCTGGTTCAATGAAAGTTACACAATCCCCGCCGTCGAGCCGCCCGACGAGTGGGACGAGGAATAAAGAACAACCGCCCTACTTCGCGTGCACGTTCTCGCCGCGCGCCAGACCCAGGTGGTGCGGTTGATGGTGACTGCCGGAGACCATCAGACCAAAGAAGCCGAGTCCGCGGATGCGAGCGATTTCCGCGGGGTCTGCCGCGGTTACCCGTAGGTTTGCGCCTTTGGTGGTCATTTCGGCTTTGACGACCCAACCATTTAGGCTATCGATCATCGGCGCGTGCGCAATTACCATGGCCTGTATTGCGGCCAATGTGCGGCCCTGCCCGGTGACGATTGCTTCCACGCCACCGTCAATGGAGTTCTCGCGCACAGCGCTATCCATCGCCAGCCGGTTCATATCGACCAGGTGGTCACGCAATGCGCCGATGTTGACTTTGGCCCAATCGGTCGAAGGGTCGGCTTGCAGAATGCCCACGATCTCCTGGATCGCGCCAAAAGCATCCTGCCCCGGCAAACTCGGATTGCCGCCGCCCTGTCCGGCGGCGTGGGCGTCGGAATGAGCGCCATGCATCATCTGGTGTGCGGTACTGCCTTGAGCCAGGACGCCGTTCGCACTTAGCACCAGCATTGTACCGGCCAGCAGGGGGGCGAACATCAAGCCAATCGTCTTCATGGATAGATCCTCCGATAACATCAAAAAGCATGGCTTCCAGAATACCCCGGAAATGCTCTAATCCCGTGCCCGCATGTGGGCCGAGATATCGGCGAACGAAGCGGCGTTGTCGATGAAGGTATAGTTGCCCGCCTGGATCTCCCTGGCCGCGTCCATGAAGGCGCCCAGCGCGGTACGGGCCAGGACACCGCCCAGACTGATGCGGCGCACCCCGGCCTCGGCCAACTGCGCCGTGGTCATCTCGCTTCCCACCAGACCCATGACCACGTTGACCGGCTTGCTGACGGCCTGACAGACTGTGCGGATCGCTGCAAGATCGGGCAGGCCCGGGGCGTAAAGCACATCCGCCCCCGCCGCTTCAAAGGCGGCGAGCCTTTTCAGGGTATCGTCCAGGTCGGGCCGGCCACGGATGAAATTTTCCGCCCGGGCGGTCAGGGCAAAGGGAAAGTCCTGTTCCCGCGCCGCCGCCACCGCCGCCTCAATCCGTTCCACCGCCAGCCCTATTTCGTAGATCGGCGCGTTCCGGTCGCCGGTGAAATCCTCTATCGAGGCGCCCACCAGGCCAATCCCCGCCGCCAGCCGAATGGTGGTGGCCACCCCTTCCGGGCTGTCGTCATAGCCGTTCTCCAGATCGGCCGATACGGGCAGGGGCGTCGCCGCCACGATCTCGGCGGCATGGGCCAGCATCTCGTCCCGGCCAACAACACCATCCACGTGGCCCCGGCTGAAAGCATAGCCGGCTGAAGTCGTTGCCAATGCCTTGAAGCCCATGCCGGTCAGAATTTTCGTGGTGCCGATGTCCCAGGGATTGGGGATGACAAAAGCCTCTGGCCCGGCGTGCAGGGTGGCGAATGCCTCGGCCTTACGGTGCTGTTCCAGGTTCATGTCGCGTCCCTCTTTCTCATTTTCCCGATGTCGCCAGCTGCGCCGCCGCCAATGATGGCGAGGGGGAGCTGAACCTCGAACGGTTTGCCACTGGCGGGCGGAATACTCATTGCGTGGCCTTTCACGATATCACCGGAACAATTTGGTCCGGAATTCTCTCGACGCAATTATAGCCGAGTGTTTCAACAGCGAAAAGTTTGCTTGCATGCAATTAATGGTATCGAATGCAAACTAATTTTTGGTGCGCAAGAAGCAGAATAAAGGATGATGCGATTGGTTGACGATGATGCGGGGCAATCCAGGCTTTTTGACAAAGTCGAATATGTTCGTGATCCAACGCTTGCCGTGCAAAGCAGTGAATTGAAGCTGGGCCTGGAGGCTTGGAATGGGTTGCGTGGCGATCGAAAGATGCCGGCGCCGAAAGATATTGATGCACTGCTGCTGCCCCGCCTGATCCTGCCGTATGTTTCCCTGCTGGAAGTAGAGTGGAACCCAGGTATCAGATTTCGTTGGCGATTGATCGGCACCCATGTCACCACCATGCTGAACCGCGATATGACCGGTCGTTATTGGGACGAAATTTATGACGTGCAAACCGCGGAACGGCTTGGTTTTGGGCCACTCTGGGTCATTGAAAATCAGCTGCCGCTACGGTCCGTGGGTAACGCGTTTTTTGTCGATATGAACATCAAGTGCGTTGAAAGCCTTGATATGCCATTGTCCAGTGACGGCAAATTGGTTGATCGGTTATTCTGTATGACTGTCTTCGCCCAAGACTAGACCCCAGCTTCAAACGGACATGGGGTCTAGCGTTCGTCCTCATTCACAAAGTTTGCAGCGTCATAGCGGTTGCCGCTGGCCAGCATTTCCGGCGTGCCGATCAGGGCGTTCATTGCATCGAAGTCGATCATCTGATCCCGGAAAGGCCCGGTATCACCATGGCTCTGCAGACTGGTGAGGTAGCGGTCCATCAAATGGCCCACCGCACGGGCCAGGCCGCCGGGGAAAATAACCATGGAATAGCCGATTTCCTGTAATTCCCTGGCGGGCAGGTTGGGGGTCTTGCCGCCTTCCACCATATTCGCCAGCAGGGGCACCTGACCGCCCAGGCGGGCGGTGACGGTGCGCATTTCAGCCACATCCCGGGGCGCTTCCACGAACAGGATATCGGCGCCGGCCTCGCGGTAACGTTCGGCCCGCGCCAGGGCAGCGTCCAGGCCCTCCACCGCGATGGCATCCGTGCGCGCCATGATCAGGGTATCGGCGCTGCGCCGGGCGTCCAGGGCGGCCTTGATCTTGCCCACCATTTCAGCGGCCGGCACCAGGGTCTTGCCAGCCAAATGGCCACAACGTTTGGGCAGATCCTGATCTTCCAATTGGATGATGGAGGCGCCATTTCGTTCGAACAATTTGACCGTGCGGATCACGTTCAAGGCGTTGCCATAGCCGGTGTCGGCGTCCACGATCAACGGCACCTGGACCCGTTCGCCAATGGCCGATAACACGCTGGCCACCTCGTCCATGCCGACCAGGCCCAGGTCGGGCCGGCCAAACCGGGTATAGGCGATGGAGGCGCCCGATAGATACGCCGCCGGAAAGCCTGCCCGCTCTACCATCAGGGCGCCAAAAGCATCATAGATCCCCGGCGCCACGACGATCTCGGGGGCCTGTAACAGATCGCGAAGGCTGGGATTGTCGGACATGATGGTGTTTCCCCTGAAGATTTGATGCTGAAGGTTTGATGCTGCAGATTTGCTGACGAAAGTTTGCTGGTTCCAATGGCAACACGATAGGGTAGATGGCATTGAACGACACTGTAAAAGTTCAGCGAAAAAAGTTCAGCTTGGCGCCTATTCCCTCGTTCGCCCGGTTCAGCTAAGCTTGGCGCGAAATACGGGGGGTCACATCGAACAAGCACCGCTTTTGCAGGTCGAGAACCTGCATACCCATTTTAGGACGGATCGGGGCCTGGTCCGTGCCGTCGATGGTGTATCTTTTACGCTGGAACAAGGCGTCACGCTGGGTCTGGTCGGCGAGTCGGGCTGTGGCAAGACGATCCTGTGCCGTACCTTGATGGGATTGTTGCCCGCAAGCGCCAAGATATCCGACAAAGCCAGCATAATGTTCAACGGCCGTGACCTGCGCGGCCTGAGCGAAAAGCAGTTGCGCGGCATCAGGGGCCGGGAAGTGGCGATGATCTTTCAGGATCCCATGACCTCGCTTAATCCGGTCATGAAGGTAGGGGCGCAGATCTCCGAAACCCTGGTTCACCATCTAGACATGTCCAAGCGGGAGGCGCGGGAGCGCGGCGTTGAGCTGTTGCGGGCGGTTGGCATATCAGGGCCCGAACGCCGTATCGACCAGTATCCGCATCAACTATCGGGTGGTATCCGGCAACGGGTGGCGATAGCCATTGCGCTGGCGTGCGAGCCGAAACTGCTGATCGCGGATGAACCGACGACGGCATTGGACGTTACCGTACAGTCGGGCATCCTGGATCTGTTGCGCGCCCAACAGCGGGAACGAAATATGTCGATGATCCTGATCACCCATGACCTTGGCGTGGTGGCCGGGCGGACCGATGAGATCGCGGTGATGTATGCCGGCAAAATGGTCGAGCGGTCGTCGACGAAGGCATTGTTCGGCAATACCCGGATGCCCTACACCCAGGCCCTGATGGAGAGCATTCCCCGGCTTGACCATCCAACTCATACTCGTTTGAAGACCATCAGCGGGCAGCCGCCTAATTTGATCTATCCGCCGCCCGGTTGCCGCTTTGCGCCGCGCTGCACCAGGGCCGAAGAACGTTGCCAGCAGGACGAGCCGGTATTGATTTCGGACGGTGCGCCCGATCACACATTTGCCTGTTGGCGGCCCGTCGGCATGCCGGCAGCGGGGCGTGCGGCATAATGTCGGAGGCAACATCATATCAAGTCGCAAAGCCGGAGCCCGTGCTGAGGGTTGAAGATCTGGTGGTTGAATTTCCCCTCGGCCGGGGCGAAGTCGTGCATGCGGTGTCCGGCGTCAGCTTTGAGATTTATCCTGGTGAAACCTTGGGACTGGTCGGCGAGTCGGGCTGTGGTAAATCCACGACCGCGCGTGCCGTCATGCAGTTGCCGGCGCCGACGTCGGGCAAGGTAATTTTGAACGGAATTGATTTGGCCGCCCTTAACAGCGGCGAACTGCGGCGTCAGCGAAAGCAGTTCCAGATGATCTTTCAGGATCCGATTTCCTCGCTCAACCCACGCCGCAAGGTTTCGGATATTGTCGAGATGCCCCTGGTGGTGATGGGCGAGGGAACGCCCGAAGAACGTGCGGTACGGGTGCGTGAAGTGCTGGCAGCGGTCGGACTTGATCCAGAAGCCTCGCTGGACCGGCGGCCGTTTCAGTTTTCCGGCGGACAATGCCAGCGCATCTCCATCGCCCGCGCGTTGATCTCGGAACCCGCGATGCTGATCTGCGACGAACCGGTATCGGCGCTTGATGTTTCTATCCAGGCCCAGATCATCAATCTGATTCAGGACATGCGGAGACGCTATGACCTGACCATGTTGTTTATCTCCCATGATCTGTCGGTGGTTAAGATCGTCTGCGACCGGGTGGCGGTGATGTATCTGGGCCGGATGTGCGAGCTTACGGATTCCGAGACCCTTTACCGCCAGCCCGCCCATCCTTATACCGCCGCCCTGCTGAGCGCGATCCCGGAGGCGGATCCAAGCCATGAGCCCCGGCCCATCGCCATGAAGGAAGGTGAATTGCCGTCGGCGACGCGCCCACCGCCCGGATGCCGCTTCAACACCCGCTGCCCAAAGGCACAGGATATCTGTACCCAGGCCGTGCCGCCAATGACGGATATCGCGGCAGGCCATGCCGTGGCCTGCCATTTCCCATTGATCTAGAGCGAGCTGAAAGCCGGAACTTTACCCGTTTCAGAGGGCGCTTTCGCGCAGGCCCGCCAGCCGGCTCCGCAGGGTGTCGCCCACCAGATTGAAGGACAGCACGGTCAGAAACATCACCGTGGCGGGAACGAAGCTGATGTGCGGCGTTTCGCCCAATGTCTCGCGCCCTTCGGCGATCATGCCGCCCCAGCTTGGCGTGGGCGAGGGGACACTGAGGCCAAGGAAGCTTAACGCCCCTTCGATGACAATGGCGAAGGCGACGACAACCAGACCATAGGCGGCCACCGGCAGCACGACGTTCGGCAGAATTTCAAGCACAATTATGCGTAGATCGCGGGCACCCATGGCCTTCGCCGCCACGATGAATTCCCGCTGCGCAAAATTCAGGGTGTTGGCCCGGCTGACCCGTGCGAACGCCGGTATCAGCAAAAATCCAAGGCTGAGGCTGACGACGGTCAGGCTACCGCCGAAAATGACCGAGGCCAATAATAGTACCACCAGGCCCGGGATCGCCAGCAGGGTGTCCAGGCCCAGGGTGATCCCGGTTTCGATCCAACCCCGGTAATAACCAGCCAACAGACCAATCATCAGGCCGAATGTCATCCCAATAGCGGTCGCGGTAACGCCTACGGTCAAGGAGACACGGGCGCCGAAAATAATGCGGGAAAGCACGTCACGGCCCTGTGCATCGGTACCCAGCGGATGTCCCTCGGCCTCCCAGGGCGGCGCGGCGAGGGCGGTGAAATCCATCTCTTCATTCGGCTGCAACGGCAGGATATCGGCAAAGACCGCGCAAAACACAATAAAAGCCAACCAGGCTGCCGGCAGCCAAAAAAACAGGCCGTAGCGGGCGCGGCGGCGCGCGGTTTCCTGTGCCGCCCGGTTCTCCTGTTCCTGCGTAGTGGCGCTAGCCATGGGACTTCGCCGATCTGACCCGTGGGTCGAGCAGGGCATAGCAAATATCGACGCCAAAATTAATCACGACATAGGCCACCGCGATAAAGGTGACGCAGCCCTGAATGACCATGAAATCGCGGGCGAATATGGAACCGATCAGCAAGCGGCCGACGCCGGGTAGGGCAAAAATGGATTCGATAATAATCGAACCGCCGATCAGCGCGCCGACCTGTAGGCCCAGCAGCGTGATCAATGAAAACGAGGCCGGCCGCATGGCGTGAACCCACAGGATACGGCCTACCGGCATCCCCTTGGCCCGCGCCATGGAGATATAATCCTCCTGCAACACGCCGATCATGTCCGAGCGCAGCACCCGGGCCAGCAGGGTCCATTCCGCCAAGGCGAAACTCAACGATGGCAGAATGAAATTCCGCAGGTTGATCCACAGGCCTTCGGATATAGGTTCATAGCCGGTCACGGGTAACCAGTCGAGCCAAAGGCCAAAGACATAGATCAGGATGATCGCCATCATGAAATTTGGCACCGAGAGACAGAAAAAACCGCCCACGGTAACGATCCGGTCGAAACGGCTGTTGCTACGAAGGGCACTGATGATGCCCAGCGGCAGGGCCAATAACAGGGCCATGACCTGAGCAAGCAGCACCAGTTCCAGGGATACCGGAAAACGGGTCATGATGGCATCAAGCACCAATTCACCGGTGCGGAAGGAATGCCCCCAATCGCCGGTTAAAATCCCGCCCAGCCATTCGGCGTAACGTACCAACGCCGGACGGTTGAGGCCAATTTCCTGGCGAATTGCCTCGACCTCTTCCTCCGACGAGTCAAGCCCGGCGATATCGTAGGCGATATCGCCGGGCAGAACATTGACCAGCATGAAGGTAACAAAGGTAACGGCCAGCAACACCGCCAGCAAATGAACAAACCTGGCTGCTAGATAGCGCATTGGCTACGTCCTTGAAAAACCGGGACGCTCAACAACCAGCCGAGGATCTAGCCGTTGTCCTTCCACATATACCAGACATACGCGGTGCCATAGCTGAAGCCCCGAATGCCCTTTACGCTGGGTTGGGTGATTATGTGGTAACGATTGCCCTGACCAAAGGCCATGTTGCTGGTCTTGTTGATATAAGCCGACAATTTGCATTGCATGGCTTCACGGGTTTTCTGGGCCTTCGCGGTACGCATGCCAAGCGCCAGCATGTCCAACTCTTTCGTCTTGTTGCGTGTGATGTTGTAGGGGCTCTTGGAATACGAGAGAGCGAAGAGTTGCGCGCCGACATCAATGGCGTCGGCGATCCGCCAGCCACTCATCATGTACTTGTTGGTAAACACGCGTTTGACCAGGATGCTCTGGTCAACCGGGACCAGTTCCAGCTCGATGCCGGCTTTTTTCAGCAGCTGCTGATGGATCTCGCTGCCCTCGCGGCCACGGGGCGTGGTGGTGTGGATCATTTGCAGCTTGATCGGTTTGCCGTATTGCTTGACCAGCGCCTTGGCTTTTTCCAGGCTGTGCGTTGGATAGTTCACATCGCCACATTTGAAGGGCATGGGATGCTCGACATACGGCCGGGTATCCTTCCACAAAACCTTGTTGGATATTTTCTGACTCAGGGCATAACGGACCGCTTGCCGGACGTTCTCGTTGTCCAACGGCGGCTTGCTGGCGTTCAGCAGGAGAAGATTGGAGCCGCCACCATCCTGCACGAAAACATTTATGCTTTTGTCTTTCTTGGCATTGATGATGGAGTTTGCGCGATCGGTCCAAATCACGTCCACGTCACCGGCCTTCAGGCTTTGAAAGCGCGTTTGGGGGTCGGGCAGGATACGATAGACGATCTTGTCCAGGTGGATCTTGTCCTTGTCCCAATAGTTCGGGTTCTTGGTGACGATGATACGGTCACCGCCGCGCCATTCCTGGAAGATGTAGGGACCTGTGCCAATGGGCGAACGGTTCTGCTTGCCCGCCGCCGTTTGCTCCGGCGATTCAATTAACGACGCCATGTCACGGCCGCCGATTGTCGGTAGGAAACCCTGCCAGGGATGCGCAAGGGTAAAACGGACCGTGTGGGCATCCACCACTGCCGCACCCTTGATAGCGGTGATAAAGCCGCGTGAGCGAGATTTGTTTTTCGGATCCAGGATGCGGTTGTAATGGGCCGCGACGTCGGAGGCATCAAAATCACTGCCGTCGTGGAACTTTACGCCCTCGCGTAGCTTTACCGTCCAGGTTAATCCGTCATCGCTGTTGGACCAGGATGTCGCCAGAAAGGGCTTCCATTGTCCGTCGGGCGTGTACATCAACAGCGGTTCTTCAATGGCGCCCGCTACGGTGCGCCCGGAGACGCCGTACACGCCGCCCTTGACCGTATCAAACCCCCGGACATCGGTTTCAAGTCCGACGGTCAAGGTGCCGCCGTTTTTCGGTGCCGCCTGCACGGAGCCGGCCACGGCGGCAATCGATGCCGCCAGAACAAGCGCTGCGCCGCGGCGCATATTGGTAGATACTGCATCTTTCATGATCATGATAATCTCCCCCGCCTCTTGTGATTTATATTGCTTGGCCGATCCCAATCAGCCAGCCAGTGTTGAGGCCCTGCCATGATACCGCCAAGTGGGTTGGGCGCAACAATAATACCTTACTAATTATAGTTGGGTGCTGCCGCGATTTGTCTGAATTCCGGCAATATAAGTGTGCCCATCAGCACGATTGCCGAAAAAACGGCTGACACGCACGCAAATGTAACAAAATTAATAAATTATTTAGCGATTGGACATAACGTGCCAACAGGGGCGATTATCTTTTGGGGAATGTTGTGCGAATTAGCCGTAGGGACATATCAACGGAACAGTCGGACGCGGTTCGCCGTCAGTTGAGCCTGCTTTCCGCCGCGGCGGATCAGGTTTGGCCCGTGTGCGGCCCGACCTGTCCAAGTAGCGTGGCGCAAAATTGTCATTCCGGCTGTCCGGATATTCCGCGGGCGCTGTCGGATGCGCCGGAGGAACACCCTCTGGAGGCCAGGATTGCCCCCTTGGTTTATGAATTGCGTCGGCTGGACGGCTTTCGCGCCTGTTGGTCCTGTGAAGGCCACGAGAGATTTGGCGGCCTATGGAAGCTGCCGCAGGTTTGGTTTTATGCGGAGTCTCAGATTAATGTTCGGGTGCTTGCCGATGCCATCGCGGCATTGGGCCAAAAGGGTGCCTTGCAGGCCAAATGGGAGGTGGTGGTTACCCATTCCGATGCGGACAATCCCGATACCACCTATGCCTTGCGGCCGAAACATGGCGAGGATCCGAAGCCGCTTAGCGCCTTGCAGGCGGACGTGGTGAGCATCACCAATTCCCTGGTGGCTATCTGCCGCGATCAGGCCAAATCCCTACAGGCTGTGGTCTCCTGATCTGCCGCGCGCTGGCCGGCCCCAGTCGGATTGTGCTACACGATCCAGCTTGTTACCTGTGGGCTAATGAAGCGCATCACGATGCCGTCGCGCATCCGTTAAGTTGTCCGTCCGTTAAACCAGGAAGCCTCAAATGCAAAATATTGATGTGAATTTCTCTGCCCTGGCGGAGGAGGTTTATGGCCTGATCCTGGTCTATGGTCTGGATATCCTGGGCGCATTCTTCATTCTGTTTGTCGGCTGGCGGGCCGCCGGCATGGTGGAACGCGCCACGGCCCGGGCCTTGGACCGGGTGCCGCGCATGGACGAAACCCTAAAGCCGTTCCTGGGCTCTCTGGTCCGTTATGGCATTTTATCGGTTACCCTGGTGGCGGTGCTGTCCCAGTTCGGGGTCGAGACCACCTCGATCATCGCCGTTCTGGGCGCCGCCGGTCTGGCGATTGGCCTGGCCCTGCAGGGAACCCTGCGGAATATTTCGGCCGGCGTGATGTTGTTGTTCCTGCGGCCCTTCAAGGTGGGCGATTTCATTGATACCGGCGGTATCTCGGGGACGGTGAACAGCATCGGTCTGTTTACTTCGGAAATGACCACGGGCAACGGCCTCTATCTGTCGGTGCCCAACAATCAACTTTGGAATACCGCTATCACCAATTATTCCCGCAGTCCCACCCGGCGCGTGGATATCGTCGTTGGTATTGGCTATGACGACGATATTGAACAAGGACTGGCGATCCTGTTGGCCTTGATGCAAGCTGATCCGCGCACATTGAAAGATCCGGCACCAGAGACCGCCGTCGTCGCATTAGGCCCCTCGTCGGTTGATCTGAACATGCGCTATTGGTGCAATTCCAGCGAATTAAGGGGGTTGCAATTCGATTTGCACAAGGCGGCCAAAAAGGCCCTGAATCAGGCCGGTATTTCCATTCCCTACCCGCAGCAGGACGTGCATATGCACAAGGTCGGCGGCCCGCCGCTGGATTAATACCAACCGATGCTGATAGGTCCCTATCAGCGTCGGTTGGTATTAATCGTGATCCCGTTGCCACTGCGCCCGTTTTCCCATGATTGCCCCCCACGTGGTCACGCAGTAGGGAACCGCATAGGTTAATGCTATTTTTAGCGGCGGTGGCATCCCGCCCGCCAGGATGACATCGCCATGGTTGATCGCGGTCAGAATGGTCCCCACCACAAGCGCGGTAAGGAAAGCTTTCTTCGGCGTGTTATCCCCGAAAATCAACTGTGACAGCGGTGGCGCGGCGGTATGATTGACGCTTTGTGACATTGGCAATCCCATATTCGACCGGCCCGTTGATAGGACCATGGATAATCGGACCCTGGATAATGACCTAAATTTTTCGCCAAAACCATGAATCCCGTATCACATTCGTGCGCACGGCTACCGATACAGCGCCGCGTCGCATGCATCTGCCCGAAAATTACCGCAGAGCGTCTCAATGGGTTCCTATCGGGGCAACCTGGTATTACAGTCATTGCCTGTTCATCGGCATGCGTGGGGATCCCAACAATGTTATCGACAGTGGACGAGTTAAACGAACCGTTGCAATGGCCCGAAGACGGCATCACGCGGATACCCTATCGGCTGTATTCGGATCCAGAAATCTATGCCCTGGAACAGCAGCGGATCTTTCGCGGCCCGGTGTGGAACTTCCTCTGCCTCGAAATCGACATACCCAATGCGGGCGACTTTAAAACCTCGACGGTGGGTGAAGTTCCGGTCATCGTCACCCGCGACGAAAATGGCGACGTGCATGCCATGGTCAACCGCTGCGTCCACAAGGGCGCGCTGGTCTGCCTCAAGGAAAAGGGCAACGCCAAGCTGCTGACCTGCATCTATCATTCCTGGTCATTCGATCTGGAGGGCCGTTTGAAGGGGGTTGCCTTTCGCAACGGCCTGAAGGGCAAGGGCGGTCTGCCCAAGGATTTCGATGCCAGCCAACACAGGTTGGAGCCCTTGCGGGTCGAAGTCTTCTGCGGTTTGGTCTTTGGCACGTTTTCCGATGCCACGCCCACGGTGGAAAGCTATCTGGGCAAGCCCATGTCTAAATTCCTGCGCCGTAACCTGGGCCGCACCTTGAAGCCTCTGGGCATGCACAGTCAGATCATCCACAATAATTGGAAGCTGTATGGCGAGAACGTGCGGGATTCCTATCACGCCACCTTGCTGCATACCTTTTATACGACCTTCAAAATCAACCGCCTGGACATGGATGGCGGCATCGTCCTGGCCGAGGACAAATGGCACAGCATCAGCTACGCCAAGCGGGCGACGCTTGAAGAGGCGCCGGAATACAAAGCAGAGAAAATTCATTCCGTACAATATGACGCCAATCTGGCCGGCCCTAAATTGTTGGATTCCTGGCCCGAGTTTGAAGACGGTATAACCCATTCCATCCAGGCAATTTTCCCCAATCTGGCCATTCAGTTCACCCTGAATTCCCTGTGCGTGCGTTTCTTCGTGCCCCGTGGCGTCGAAAAGACAGAGCTGTTCTGGTTCTATGTGGGTTATGAGGATGACGATGAAGAGAAAACGGCGATGCGGGTAATGCAGGGCAATCTGACCGGGGCATCGGGGCTGGTCTCGCTGGAGGACGGCTGCATCAACGAATTCGTGCAGCGCGGGACACGTGGCAGCGCCGAGGAGATGGGACTGGCGGAAATGGGCGGACGCGACGTTGAAAGCTCGGATCACAGCCGGGCCACGGAAACGGCGATCCGCGGCTTTTGGACCGGTTACCGCAAGATCATGGATATCCCTTGAGATGAGTAGCGATATGAGTACCCGAACCGATATAGAAGATTTCATCGCCGCCTATGCGCACGGCATCGACGATGGCGCATTGGATGACTGGCCCGGCTATTTCACCGAGGATGGGATCTATCAGATCATCACCCGTGAAACCTTCGAAGCCGGCCTGCCCCTGGGCATCATGCTGTGCGAGGGCCGGGGCATGATGGCGGACCGTATCAAGGCCATGCAGACGGCGAATATTTACGAAGCGCATACCTATTGCCATCTTCTCGGCCGGTCCCAGATCGATGCAGGGTCTGGGGGCGTATTCCAGGCACGCACCAACTTCAACGTTGTCCGCACCATGCAGGACGGCGGCAGCCAGATGTTCGCGATAGGCAAATACCTCGATGTGATCGAGATGCAGGATGACCGCCCTCTATTCAAGGAACGCCGCGTGGTGCTGGAATCCCGCCGCGTCGATATCCTTTTGGTCTATCCGCTTTAGAAAACCTCAGCGCCCGGAGAACGGCCATGTCCCAGGACACCTATTACAAGGACCATTGGGTCGCGATTGAGCCCGAGCGGCTGGACCGCTACGAGGCGCAGTTCGTCTGGGGACCACGTGGCAACAGGCTGTTGGAACCGGCGGCCATCACGGCGGGGCAGGCGGTGGCGGATTACGGCTGCGGGCCGGGCTATCTGTCGGTGGAACTGGCGGGCCGGGTCGGGCCGGCCGGGCATATTCATGCCTTTGATATCAACGCGGATTTCGTCAGCCGGACCCGCGATCGAGTGGCCGCCAAAGGTCTGGCCGACCGCGTTACCGTCACTCACTTGCAAGGCGATACCCTGCCCCTCGATGACGATAGCCTCGACTGTCTGGTGATCAAGAACGTCATGGTCTACGTGGATGATCCTCTTGCCAGCTTCCGCGAATTTCGCCGCATGGTGAAGCCGGGCGGCAAGGTGCATGCCATCGACAGCGATTTCTACATGGCGGCGTTCGATCCCATCGACGTGGCTGATTGGCGCGCGGTCCTGGATGCCGGGATCCACGCCTTTCGCACCCCGGCCATTGGGCGCAAGATGTATGGCCTGGCGCTGCAAGCAGGTTTCACCGATGTCGCCGTCGAGGTGATCGCGGCGCCGGATACCTCTGGCCGCATGCTCAATTTTATCAAGAACATGGCAGGCTACGCCCGCGAGGGCGGCGCCCATGACGAGGAGATCGTCACCAGGGTGGTCGATGTCGCTTCCAGGGCCGTGAAGGACGGTACGTTTTTCGCCCTGAACCCGCAATTCCTGGTCACGGCCACGGTGTAAGCGATGGCGGTGTCGGTCACCTTTGTTGGCGCGGGCGATGCTTTTGGCAGCGGTGGACGTTTTAACACCTGCATATTGGTTGACGGCAAAAACATCCGCTTCACCATCGACTTCGGCGCCACCTCGTTGACCGCCCTGAACAAGCTGGAGATCCCGCACAATTCCATCGACGCCATTCTGTTGACCCATATGCACGGCGATCATTTTGGCGGCATCCCCTTCATGCTGCTGGACGCCATGCTGGGCGCCCGGCGGGACAGACCGCTGACCATCGCCGGCCCGAAAAACCTGGCCGCGCGCATCGCGGCGGCGACCGAGGCGCTGTTCCCCGGATCAAGCGCCATGACGCCGAAATTTCCCATAAATTATGTGGAGATGACGGTAGGCCAACCCAACGAGGTTCTCGGCCTGACGGTCACGCCGCATGCCGCCAGGCACACACCGCAAACCGACCCAACGGCGTTGCGGGTCGCGGTCGACGACAAAATTGTCACCTACTCCGGCGATGGCGAGTGGACACCGGATCTAAACGCGGCCAGCCGAGACGCCGATCTGTTCATCGCCGAATGCTACTTCCACGGAAAGGCGGTCAAGGGCCACATGAGCTATCCCGACATCCAGGCGCACAAGGCCGGCTTCGCCGCCAAACGCATGATCCTGACCCATTTAGGCCCCGAAATGCTCGCCAATGCCGACCGTTTGCCCGAGCAATGCGCCGAGGATGGTTTGGTGGTTAGGCTTTAGATCGGTGGGGCGGGCGGTGGCGGACTGTCGGATTATCTAGCCGCCGCTAAATTCAACAGTTTGTGTGTAGTGACGTGAACCGCATGAAGTGTGTCCTGTGACAGTTGCACTGCGCCAATAGTGTGAGAATGAAGGTATTGATAAGAATGCGAATGCACTGGCCTGCAAAATTCTGCAAATTAAGTTGGCGCCATGATTGTCGCTTCTCATAATTGTAAATAATATATATTATAATTTTTGTAAGCTGAAAATTACCTGAAGATTATCCGTACACTACTTAAATAATTGAGTGGGGACAATGAACGGCGCATTTTCTACGAATAATCCTGATTTGCTGTTGCAACCGCCGATTGGCCGGGCCGCCTATTCAGACCGCACGGCCTGGATCATGGCGACCCTTTCGAGACTTGCCTATGAACCGTTCGATAGCGCAGAAGAAAAGGCCGCGTTGGAGGAAAAACTGGCTGTTGGCGGCTTCAAACTGATCTCGACGGTGAACGTAACTAAGGGCAAGTCCGTTGACACGCAGGCAATCCTAGTGAATCGGCCCGGCGAGATGAGTGTGCTGGTATTTCGTGGCACCGAATTCAAACGCGATCAGGGGGAAAAGGGGTTTCCGCTTAGTGATTTGAAAACAGACCTGGATGCCGTGTTCGTAAAACCTGAAGGCGCCGCGGATGACGACGGGAAGCTGTCCCGAGGATTCTTTAGGGCGTTCGAGGCGGCTTGGGGAGACATCGAGGAAGGGATTAAGAAGTTGTACGATAAGGACCGGACGGAGCCTTTATACATCACCGGTCATTCCTTGGGTGCGGCTTTGGCGACGATCGCGGCCCGCGAACTCGAAAAGCGCCTGAAAACGCAATATCAGAAACTGACGGTGGCCGCCTGCTACACCTTCTGTTCTCCGCGCGTGGGCGATGGCAAATGGGTGCGGGGGATTAAGGTTCCAGTCTATCGCGTCGTCAACGGCTGCGACGGTGTGCCGCTGGTACCATTCTCGGATTTCTTCTACATCCTGCTTCGTAAAATTCCCCTCATTGGTTGGGGGATAAAGAATCCCGTGTTCGGTTTTGTCGGTTACCAGCACGTCGGTGCCTTCAAATATTTGGTTGGTGATGTAAAGGCGCCTGAAAGCGTTGATCTTTCACAAGGCTCGACCGCAACCTGGAAACGTTTTTTCCGGGTCTTTTGGGCCCTGTTCACTGCAATTAGGTACCTTGCCATTGGCAGTTTGACATTGTTTGCCAGGGACCATTCGATCGGGCCCGTAGTCGAAAAGCTGCTGATCTACGCCGAGAGGAGGAACCGGCCGTGACATCCTGCCGAAGACCAAATTCCGCTGGCTTCAACCCTCAACCCCATAATCCCGTTTTGCCGCGGCTTCGCTGACATAGCCGTTTTTCAGGTCGTCGGCGATGGCGGCGCGGTCGCGTTTGCCAGGCGGGCCATAACCGCCGGAGCCTGGGACTTCGACGATGATCAGGCCGTCGGCGGGGACGGTGAAGGCGCCCTTGGAGAGGGGGTGGCGCAGGCCGCCGTCCGGGTCTTGCAGGGTGATGCGCATGGGCGAGCCGTCCAGGCCGCCGGCCAGGCCAAAGGGTGGGGATTTGCTGCGTTCGCAACATATCGCGCCCAGGGAAGAATTGCCCAGGACCCGCCAGACCCGGCGGGCGCCGCAGCCGCCGCGAAATTCGCCGGCCCCGCCGCTATCCGCCAGCACCGAATATTCCTCCACCCGCACCGGAAAGCTCATTTCCAAAACCTCGACAGGGGTGTTCATCATGTTGGAAATGCCGGCGGCAACGCAATTGATGCCATCCTTGGTGGGCCGGGCGCCGAAACCGCCCTTGATGGATTCGTAACTGACGTAGCGTTCGCCGTTGCGATAATCGACGCCGCCCAGGGTCAGCACCGACGAGGTGCCCTGCGAGCAGGCCATGACCCGTTCGGGCAGGAATTCATAAAGGGCGCCGAACAACATGTCGGCAACCCGATGGGACATTTCATGGTTGGCATAGACCACAGGCGCGGGAAAGGCCGCATTCACGACCGAGGCTTCGGGCGCCAGCACCGTGATAGCGCGCCAACAGCCCGAATTGGGCGGGATCATACCGTTCGGGTCGACCACCATTTTTACCGTGGTATAGACCCCCGATGCGGTTACCGACAGGGGCGCGTTCATGGGCCCGGCCACCTGTGGGTCGGAGCCCGCGAAATCCACCGTCAGGCTATCGCCGGTCTTGATGGCCCGCATGCGGACCGTGAAGATATCGTCTTCCACCGCACCCGGTTCCAAAATGCCGTCGCCGTCACAAAAATCCTCGAAACTGCCCGTCCCGTCGGGCAGTTCAGACAGGAATGTCCGCATCATGGATTCGGAATAGTCCATCACTTCGGCCATGATACGGCGCAGATTCTCGACGCCATATTTCTCCGCCAGTTCGGACAACCGCGCGCTACCGCGCCGGTTTGCCGCGATCTGGGCGTTCATGTCGCCCCGGCGTTCGCTGGGGGTGCGCACGTTGGTGAAAATAATAGTGTCCACATCCCGGTTCAAAACGCCCGCCGCATACAGCCGGGTGGGGGGCAGGCGCAGACCTTCGCCAAATATTTCCGTCACCGCGCCATAGCTGCCCGGCGTGGCGCTGCCCACGTCCGGCCAATGGGCCCGCACACAGGCAAAGCCCAGGATCTCGCCCTTATGAAAGGACGGCGAAACCACGTTTACGTCCGGCAGATGGGAGCCGCCAAAATAGGGATCGTTGTGGATGAAGACATCGCCTTCCTCGAAACTCTCGAAGGCCTCGATCACCGCCTTTACCGCATCAGGCATGGAACCCAGATGGATCGGCAGATCCGGCCCCTGGGCGATCATTTCCCCGTGCGCATCGAACAGGCCGCAGGAATAATCGCCCGCCACTTTCAACAGCGGCGAATAGGCGGTCTTGGCCAGGACGATCTTCATTTCCTCGGCCGCCGCGTACAGGCTGTTTTTGACCACTTCGAAGGTGGCGGCGTCAGTTCTTACGGGAGGTTTGGTTTTATTAAGCGGCATTATTGTTCTCCATAAGAATATGACCGGCGTCACTCATTCGCGCCTGCCAGCCCGGCGGGATGACAATGGTGGTATCCACCGCCTCGATCACCGCCGGTCCGGAAACCTCCGACCCCACACCCAGCTTGGCGCAGTCATGGATGGCGCAGTCAACGCGCCCGCCTTGGCGAAACCAGACCGAGCGGCTGCCCTTGCGCGCATCTTCGCCCGAACCGGCGCTATGGCTCAGTTTGATTTTTTCAAACCGTCCGATGGCGGTCAGGCGCAGGTTGACCATTTGGATGGCTTCCTCGCGGTTTTCATGGCCGTAGGTCAGATAATGTTTCTTGTGAAATTGATCAGCCAGTTCGGTCAGGGTTTCATTCGTCACCGGACCGGAACGGGCTGGTATGGTCAATTCATAGGCTTGCCGGCCATAGCGCAGGTCGGCGGCGCGCTCCAACACCCAATCCGCCTCGGGTATTTTTGCCGCTTTCAGCATCTGCCGGGCCGAGGCCTCCATCTCGCCATAGGCCGCGTTCACCGCATCGGGCGTGGCCGCCGCCAGGGGGGTGAAATGGGTTTTCACGTAGTCCCGCTTCAGATCCGTGGCAACCAGACCCAGGGCGGAAAAGCCGCCTGGGATGGGCGGAATGATGACCTCGCGAATGCCCAGTTCGGCTGCTAGTTCAGCCGCATGCATGGGCCCCGCGCCGCCAAAGGCGACCAGGCTGAATTCCCGTGCGTCGTGGCCGCGCTCCACCGAGACGATGCGCAACGCTTCCGCCATGGAGGCGTTGACCACGTTAAGCACGCCGGCGGCGGCGGCATCGACGCTGATGCCCAGGGGGGTGGCCAGATGTTCCTGGATCGCCGCTATCGCCTTGTCGGCGCGAATGGCCAAACGGCCGGCCAACAGGGCCTTTGAATCCAGATAGCCCAGGCACAAATTGCAATCGGTCACCGTCGGCATGGTGCCGCCGGCGTCGTAACAGACTGGTCCCGGCTCGGCGCCGGCACTTTGCGGTCCCACCTTCAACGACCCGCCGGGATCGATCCAGGCGATGGAGCCGCCACCGGCACTGACCTCGGCCAGATCGATGACCGGCACGCGAATAGGATGGCCGGTACCATTCATCCAACGATTGGCGTTGCCGTCGCCACCCACTTCGTATTCCGAGGTTGTTTCCACCAGGCCATCCTTGATCAGGCTGGCTTTCGCCGTGGTGCCACCCATGTCGAACGACAGCAAATTCGGTTTGTCCAGTTGGCGGCCAATCAGGGCGGCGGCGATAACGCCGGCGGCGGGGCCGGACTCGATGGCCATCGCCGGCATCTTCAAACCCTCGGCCACATCGAACACGCCGCCCGAGGACCCCATGACGTAAAGTTTGGGCAGGCCCATGTCCCCGGTCGCAGCTTCCAATCGCCGTAGATAGGATTCCAGGATGGGCCCCACATAGGCACAGACGGCGGTGGTGGAGGCGCGTTCGAATTCGCGGATTTCCGGCAGCACTTCCGATGACAGAAAGACCGGCACATCCGGCAATGCGGCGCGCAATTTCTCGCCAATGCGGCGCTCGTGCACATCGTTCAAGAAGGAAAACATCAGCGAGACGGCGATCGCTTCGATCTTGTTCGCGCGCGCGAAATCGATGATGGCATCGATATCTCCCTCATCCAGGGGCGTCACGATCTCGCCGGCGGCATCCAGCCGTTCGTTAACTTCCAGGCGGCAATAGCGTGGCACCAATAGCGACGGGGCGTCCTGAAACAGATCATACAGGCTGGGCCGGGACGAGCGCCGTAGTTCCAGCACATCGCGGAAGCCCTTGGTCGAGACCAGCATGGCATGGGCGCCCTTGCCCTCCAATATGGCGTTGGTGACGACCGTGGTCGCATGGGACAGCAATGACACGTCATTCGCGGCGATGGCATGTTCCTGCAGGGCGATGGACAATGCCTGTACCACGCCCTGGCCAAAATCCCGCGGTGTGGTCGGCACCTTGGCGATGCCGATCTGTCCTGTTTCTTCGTCCACCAAGGCAACATCCGTAAAGGTGCCACCAATATCCACGCCTACCCGCCAACTCATACGCACCACCTCCCAGTGAACAAATAGCCCGGTGGTCCCGTATTCCAGGGTTCTAATACGCCGAGCTGGCGTAAACCTTAACCGATTGCCGCCGCGTGAGCCAACCCGTTGACCGGGTTTATCCGACCTAATGTTGCTAGAGCAGCACCAATGCCCAGGTCACGACAACGCCTACCAGACTGACGAAGACGGCGGCCGAGGCAACGTCCTTGGCCTGCTTGGACAGGGGATGGATTTCCGGGCCGATGCGGTCGATCGCCGCCTCCACCGCGCTGTTCATCAGTTCAACGATCAGCACCGGCAATAATGAACCGACCAGCAGGGCGCGCTCCACGCCGCTCTCACCCAGCCAAATTCCCAATGGCGCCAGGATCACGAACAGCATCACTTCCTGACGAAAGGCAGGCTCGGTCCGCCAGGCGGAGGCCAGGCCCATCAGGGAATATCGGGTTGCATTATAGAGGCGTAACATGGCGGCCTATCTCCAATGATAAGCGCCAGCATAGAACATTCTATGGGCTTCCTGGGTCTGGGCGATGGCTTCGCGTAGTATCGTGGGCTCGGGCGTCTCCGGTGGCGTCTCGGGGACGCCCGGCGTGAAGCGATAGCCTTCAACTTTGCCATTCGGTTCTATGACGACAATATGGCCCTGCCGGCCGTAGGCGATGGAAAAATTATGCGCAATGGCGATGCGGCCTCCACCTTTTTCCACCCGCCTCAGATCAACGCCAAAGAAGGGACTGTCGTAACTGAAGTCCAGCAGACCCATCAATGTGGGGATCAAATCCAACTGCGCGCCCAGGGTTTCGATCCGCCCCGGTTCGATATGTTTGGGCGCATAAAAAAGCAGGGGTACGCGGAACGAATGCACGGGAACCGACGCCGCGCCATTCACCTTGGTGCCATGATCGCCGACGAATATAAAAACCGTATCGGCGTACCACGGCTTTTCACGCGCCCGCTTGATGAAATCGACAAATGCCCATTGCGCATAGCGTGCGGTGTTTTGAATGCGGCCCATGCGGTCGTCCCATTTGATGACCGTTTCCGGGAATTTGTAGGGCCGGTGATTGGACACGGTCATCATGGTTAAAAGGACCGGCTTGTTTTTCGCCGTCTCCTCGTCCATGCGGCGCAGGGCCTCGGTAAATAAATCTTCGTCCGAAACGCCCCATATGGTGCTGAAACTGTCATGCCGAACGTCGCTTTCACCCCAGACCTGATCAAAGCCAATGCCACTCCAAAAGGTTCCCATATTGTCGAAGCTGAGATTGCCGCCATACAGTACGGCGGTGCCGTAGCCGAACTGTTTCAGTAAATGCGGCAGGGAATACATGCCGTCGGCGCCGGGGCGGCGGGTGGTGGCAATGCCTGGAATGGGGGCGAAGGCGGTCTCGGTCGCCTCCAGGCCACGAACGGTGCGGTCGCCGGAGGCGTAGATATTGGTGAACATCAAGCCATCCTTGGCCAAACGGTCCAGATCAGGCGATATCGAAACATCCAGGGTGTTGTCCAGGCTGTCGACGAAGACCGAACCATAGGTCTCCTCGGTCACCAGGACGATGTTCAAGCGTTTGGCCTTCGTGCCGTTATCGACACGGCGTAAAATGCCATGACGGTTTTTATCGGTTTCCAGAAAGGCCGTATTATCCTGCGCCACGATACTGCGCAGTATGGGCAGGGCTGTTGCACGCGGCATGGTCGGGTACGATCCGGCATAGTCCGTATCGTTGGTCAGGGCGGCCCTGGCCATGGTGACCAGACTGTTCTTGGCCAGCAGGTTTACTTCCCGGTTATCGGATGTGCGGGCGGGCAGGGCGCCGAGCATGACCACCGCCAGGGCAAGAACGGCCAAGCCGCGCCCCAGCCGGACGAAACGCCCGCCCCAATCACGATGCTCGGTGGGTCGTTGCAGAAACGCCCCAAGGGTCCTCCGGTTAGGCCACCAGAAGACCAGCGCGGCGATCAGAACAACAGGCAGGTAGTAGGAGAGGTTGAAGGATTCCTCCAGATTGCCGATTACCTCTCTGGGGAACAGAAGGTAGTAAACCGCAATACCGTTGAAGCGTTCCGAAAATTCGTTCCAGAAAAAAACTTCGGCAATGAAGGTGAAAGTCATAATAAACAAAAAGCCGACCACGATGCCGTGCCCGATGGGCCGCGTCAGGCGCCAGCGCCGGGTCCAGCCGGCCATGGACAGGGCGACGACCGTCAGCATTATCGCCACCAGGCTATCGCTGATGACGCCCGATAAAAACGCCATGGCGTATCCAGCCGTGGCATCCCGCCAGCCGACGCTGACGATCTGCGTGGCGATGATGGCGCGGCTGACGGTAAAGCCGGCGACAATAAAAAAACAAAGCCTCACCGCAATGGGAGAGCAAATGAGCAAACGTCTGTCGAACATGCTTACGGATTGATCCTAGTTGGTCAAAAATCTATGCGAAGGGCGCCCGGCGGCCACGGCGAACCGACGTCCTATTAACATACGGCGTGGGTGCGGCCAACTCGCCTCATCGATACTCGATTTCGCCACATGCTGCGCGCACCCCCGCTCTTGCCTTCAAGATGGGTAAAGCCGTCCGAGGAGACAAGCCGGAAACCACCTGCCTTTGGGATGGGCGTTTCAATTGCTCTGGGATTAAGTTAGAAGCAAGACATGTTGGTCAATGGCGCAGGGTTAGTCCCACATCATTCCGGGGCCTTGTTCTGGCCGGAACAATCTTTGTTGATGGTCGCCGACCTGCATCTTGAAAAAGGTTCATCCAAGGCCGAGACCGGACATTTCCTACCACCCTATGACACGGCGGCCACGTTGCGCCGGCTGGCGGCGGTCGTCGCGGCACTTGATCCGGCCAGGGTGGCTTGCCTGGGCGACAGCTTTCACGACACCCGGGCAGAGGGGCGTTTGAGTTCGAGTGATCGGGAGGCAATCCAAGGCTTGACCCGCGCGCGCGAGTGGTTCTGGGTTGGCGGCAATCATGATCCCCACCCGCCAAAGCAGCTCGGCGGCAACGGGGTGGTGGAATTGAAACTGGGCCCACTGACCTTGCGGCATCGGGCGGTCGGAGGCGAGGCAGGAGAGATCGCCGGCCATTTGCACCCAAAGGCCAGCGTGCGCCTGCGGGGCCGGCGGTTAACCCGGCGCTGTTTTATTTCCGATGATCTGCGCGCCATCCTGCCGGCATTTGGTGCCTACGCCGGTGGCCTGGATGTGGGCGACCCTGCGTTCGGCGCAATATTTCCAGGATTATTCAAGGTCTATTTGCTGGGACAGGAGGGCGTCCATGCTTTTCCCTCCCGGCGTTTGGTTCCGCTAGCTGCCGAATACCCGCGATAGCAAGCCGCGCCGCGATGGTTCGCCGCGCCGCGATGGCTCATAGACCGCAGCGGTTCTCTGCTGCTCCATCTGCTGCGCCATGCGCATGATCTTGCGCTCCAACGGCGCCAGGGCCAGGCTGGCTCGTTCCGCCTTGGCCTCCGCTTCCTGCATCCGGCCTTGCATGGGGCCGACATGATCGCCCAGCTCCAAGGCGTTGATTTTGGCGTCGACGTTTTCTTCCAATTTGCGGATGCTTTCGACCACTGGCGCGATCGTCTCTTGCACGACGGCACGATCCACGCCGGCGTCGTGCCCCTGATGCTGGGCCTGCAGGCGAATATCATCGGCCAGGGATTTGATTGCCTGGGTCAATTCGTTCAGCGGCAGGGCAGGTAGTTGATTGTTAGCAGGTTCAGCATCCTCGCCCTGAACCGACTGCTTGGCCGCGTTCATGATGGCGGCGTTCATCCATTCACCAATCGTTAGATTGGATTTTCGTGCCGCTACCTTCGCGGCCTCGCGGCATTCGGGGCGGACGCCCTTTACGCTCCATGGTGTTTGCTGTGCCATCGTAATCAAACCTGTAATTCATCGCTTAATTAGTAGTACTGACTTTACATAAATAAACTACTAATGCGCCGCAATGCAATGTCATATAGGGCATTTTTAAGCCATAATATCAAAAGGTTAGGCGTAAGTAAATCGAGGTATGCCTTATGGGATATGGGCAGTAGTGCCGGGAAATACCCCGGCATACTTTGTCTAAACCCCGGTTTGCCGCGCTGCGGTGGCAACGATCTGCTCGGGTGTGATGCGCAACAAATCCTCCAACGGTTTGGCGTAAGAGATCGGGGCGCGGGGCGCGCCCATGCGGCATATTGGCGCGGTCAGCACATGGGCCATGTGTTCGGCCACCGTGGCGGCAATCTCAGCCCCGAAGCCGCCGGCCTGCACCGCCTCATGTACGACCATCAGACGTTTGGTTTTCGCCACCGAGGCAAAGACCATTTCCTGATCCCATGGCCATAGGGTGCGCAGGTCTATCACCTCGATCCCGATGCCCTGCTCTGCCGCCAACTCGGCGGCCTGTTCCGCCACACCAACCATTTTCGACCAGGTCACCAGGGTCAAGTCATCACCGGTCCGGGCTAGGCGCGCCGCGCCCAGGGGCACCAGATAGTCGGCATCGTCCGGTACTTCGCCTTGTAGGGCCCAGTTGTCTTTGTGTTCGATATAGATCACCGGATCGTCACAGCGGATCGCGGTTTTTAACAGGCCCTTGTTGTCGGCAGGGGTATAGGGCGCGACGACGATCAGGCCGGGTATGTGGGCATACCAGGCTTCCAACGATTGTGAATGTTGCGCGGCGGAGGATCGCCACATGCCACTGGGCTGGCGGATCACCATGGGCACCCGGGCCTGACCACCAAACATGAAGCGCGCCTTGGCCGCCTGGTTCACCATTTCATCCACGGCGCACAGGGCAAAATCGGCGAAACGCATTTCCACGATTGGCCGCGTGCCGACCAGCGCCGCGCCGACCGAGGCGCCCATGATGGTCGCCTCCGAGATGGGTGTGTCCGCGATACGCTCGGGGCCGAATTCTTCGAGCAAGCCACCATACTGACCGAACACGCCACCCCGGCCCAGATCTTCACCCAGGGCCCATACCCGCCGGTCCCGGCGCATTTCTTCCGCCACCGCCTGAAGGGCTGCTTCCTGATAGCTGATGGTGCTCATGACTGTTCCCTCCACACCGGCGCGCCAATATCCTGGATATCCGCGAATGCCTGCTCCAGCGCCGGGGGGGCGGCTG
The DNA here is from genome assembly GCA_016776605.1 of Alphaproteobacteria bacterium. Classification (GTDB taxonomy): domain Bacteria; phylum Pseudomonadota; class Alphaproteobacteria. The sequence continues at coordinate 64,816 of JADHTB010000011.1, forward strand.
CCTCGGCCGCGTCCGTCACTACCGCCATTTCCGCGTCCGCCTCGTTATCGATGGAAGCCAGCTGTTCCTTGGACAGACCCAGGCGGCGCAATTCCGCCGTTGCGCGCCGCAAGGGGTCCTGTTCCCATTGCGCTGCCGCATATTCCTGATCCCGGTAGTGCGCCGGGTCTACCGAGGTATGACCCTTCAGGCGGTAGGTATGGGCGCTTAGGAATTTTGGTCCGGATCCGCCGCGAATCCGCGGGATCAGATCGCCAACCATGCTGTCGACGGCGGCGACATCGTTGCCATCGACCGTGAATGCTTCCACGCCGAGGCTTTCCGCCCTGGCATTTGCGCCGGGTCCGGCGGTGACCGCATCGGAGTGGGTGGTCGAGGCAAAGCCGTTATGTTCGCAAACAAACAGTACCGGCAGCTTGAAGACCGCGGCCCAGTTCAGGCCTTCCATGAAGGGGCCGCGATTGATGGCGCCATCGCCAAAGAAACAGACCACGACCCGGTCTTCGCCCAACAGCTTGGCGCCGTGGGCCGCACCCACCGCAATGGGGATGCCGGCCGCGACCACGCCGTTGGCGCCCAGCATGCCCACTTTGAAATCCGCGATATGCATGGAGCCGCCCTTGCCGCCACAGGTGCCGCCCTCCTTGCCGAACAATTCCAGCATCATGGCGCCTGGATCCGTGCCTTTGGCAATGCAATGGCCGTGGCCGCGATGTGTGGTAGTGATCTGATCCGTCTTGCGCAGATTGGCACAGACGCCGGCGGCGACTGCTTCCTGGCCGATGGACAGATGCACCGCGCCGCCCACCTGACCACTTAGGGATGCTTTTTCCGCCGCCTCCTCGAAAGCGCGAATGCGGCGCATGGTGCGATATAGGTCGACCAGACGGTCCCGGTCGATATTATGCTTGGGATGCGCGTTGTTGTTTGGCACGATAATCCTCCGACAAATAACTTTGGCGCACTTGTATCGGGTTTTCGGCTTCTGTAGAAGGGCGGCCTATGGACATTCAAATCGTTACTGCGGCATCGGTCACCAAGCTGGGGCCGGAACATGTGGGGCAGGTGCTGGTCTGTGGCAGCCATGGCGGCGTGTATGCGGGCTATCTGGCGGCCAAGGCCGGGGTCCGCGCGGTTATCCTGAACGATGCCGGCGGTGGCCTGGAAGACGCCGGTTTTTCATCGTTGGTTTATCTGGACGCTCTGGGCCGGCCCGGCGCCACGGTGTCACACGACAGTGCCCGCATTGGCGATGGTGACGACATGGCGGCGCGGGGCGTGATCAGCCATATCAACCAGACCGCCGCCGCCCTGGGCTGTGCCGTGGGACAAAGTGCCGCGGCCTGTGCCGAGGCCATGCGTGCGGCGCCCGCGCCATTGGGTGAGGCGCCGGTCTACGAAGAGGCGCGCTTCCGTTTTTCCAAGGAAGGCGAGACGCCGGCCATCTGGGGTATTGATTCCGCCTCGCTGCTGCGCCCGGAGGATGTGGGCCACGTGGTCTTGACCGGCTCGCACGGCGCCTTGTTGGGCGGCGAGGTGGCCTCCGCCATTAAATACGATGTCCTGGCCTGCGCCTTCAACGATGCCGGCGTGGGCTGTGATGATATCGGCATCAGCCGATTGCCGGCCCTGGACCTGCGCAACATTGCCGCCGTTACCGTCGATTGCCAGACGGCGCGCATCGGCGATGCCCGGTCCATGTGGCAGAGCGGCATAATCTCGCATTTGAACAAGACCGCCGCGGCCCTGGGTGTGAGCGTGGGCGATGACCTGCAAGTCTTCGCGAATAAAGCCCGTCAATAAGTCCGATTGGGAGAAAGTTAGAGCATGTCCGAACAAAAATTGAGCAACCAGCCGTCCCGTACCATGAGCGGTGGCCGCGCCCTGGCCGAGATGCTGAAGCTGCACGAGGCTGCCCCCATGTTCGGCATGGGTGGATTCCAGTTGCTGCCCTTTTACGATGCGGTGGGCGAGGTCGGCCTGAGTCATACGCTGATTAACGACGAACGCTGCGGCGCCTTCGCGGCGGATGCCTTTGCCCGCGTGTCGGGCCGGCCCGGCGTCTGTGACGCCACCCTGGGGCCGGGCGCGACCAATTTGACCACGGGGCTGGTGGAAAGCCTGAACGCCGGCGTGCCCCTGATTGCGGTCACCGGGGATACCAACCGCGACTATTCCTGGAAGAACATGACGCAGGAATCCCGGCAATTGGAGATCCTGGCCCCGGCCGTGAAGGAGGTCCTTCGCGTCGAGGCCATCCAGCGTCTGCCCGAATTGGTGCGCCGGGCTTATGGCGTGGCGACCTCCGGCCGGCCCGGCCCGGTGTTGCTGGACGTGCCCGAAGATATCGCGCACGGCGAATATGATTTCCCTGAAGATGACCTACATGCCGATCTGTCCGCCATCAACATGCCGGCCTACCGCAGCCGCCCGGCCCGGGACGATTTGGCCCGCGCCGCCGCGCTGTTGGCGAAAGCGAAGCGGCCGATCATTCTGGCTGGCGGCGGCGTGCATCTGTCCGGCGCCCAGGCGGCCCTGACGGCATTCGCGGAAAGCTTTAATATTCCCGTCGCCCATACCTTGAGCGGCAAGGGCGCCATACCTTGTACCCATGCCCTGGCCCTGGGCCTGTTCGGCCGTTACACCCGTATCGCCAACGATGTCATGGAAAGTTCCGACTGCATTTTGGTGGTGGGCTGCAAGATGGGCGAGATCGCGACCAAACGCTATACCTTGCCGCCCCGTCACATCCCCCTTATCCATCTGGAAATTCAGGCCGAGGAGATTGGCCGCTGCGTGCCCGCCGATATCCCCCTTTGGGGCGACGCCAAGGCGGGGATCGAGGATCTGGTGGCCGAGATGTCCGATAGCGCGGCAAGACAGCATGCGGCGCGGGGCGAATATGCAGCCGAGGTCGCCCAGCGCATGACCAACTGGCGTATGGAGGTGCAGGAGCGGCTGACCTCGGACGAGCGGCCCGTCAACATGGCGCGCATGTGCCAGGAGTTGAATAACACCCTGCCCGAGGATGGCATATTGGTTGCCGACGGCGGCTTCGCCGCCCATTGGACGGGGCTGTTGTGCGAGACCAAGGCCGCGGGCCGCCACTACATCGCCAATCGCGGCTTCGCCTCTATTGGTTATGGCCTGCCGGGCAGCATGGGCGCGCAACTGGCCGCCGGTGACCGTCCCGTGGTCGGTGTGACTGGCGATGGTGGCTTCAACATGGTGATCGGCGAATTGGAAACGGCGGGACGCCTGAAAAGCGGCCTGACCATCCTGATCGTCAACAACGCTGCTTCCGGCTACGTCAAGGCCTTGCAGCAGGCGCAGTTTGGCGGCCGCTTTCAATCCTCTGATCTGAACGAAATGAACTACGCCAACCTGGCCGAAAACTTTGGCTGTCAGGGCATCCGGGTGGAAGATCCCGACGATCTGGCCGGCGCCATCCGCATAGGTATGGGCGAGCGGGACCGCCCCACGGTCATCGATGTCGTGGTCACCCGCGATCCGACCAAGATGTTGCCGGGCGTGGATAACCGGACGGCACCGATCAAGAAAGGCGATCGCATCGCCTAGGGCAATTTCGGATTAATAAGAATCGCGAAGCGATTCAAAGTGATTTGAAAAATTGCTCTCATTCTAAAGGTTTGAGTATTTTCAGAATGAAAATGCTCTAGCGGCAATTTTTAATTAGCCGAAGTCGCTTTCGCGACTTCAGTGATTGCTTTCAATCGCACGACCTAGAACGAAATCCGGCGCCCGTAAGGGCGCCGGAACCGTTGTGTTTTTGCGCCGCCGCTAGTTGGTGGCGGTTGAAGTAGACGTAGACGTTGTGGCGGTGGCGTTGCTGTCGGACGCGGCCGCCGCGATGGCCACCGCCAGGGCTGCCGCCAAGGCCGCGGCACCCACCAATGCTCCCGTGGATAGGCCGCCCAGTCCGGTCGCTTGTCCGGCGGTCGCAATGCCGGGTTCCGGGCCCAGGGCTGCTTCCATGGCTTGGAGCTGCGGTGGCGCGGGCGGGGTGCCAGTCGGCGGGGTGGGCGGCGCGCCCGGTGACACCGAGGTCGAGAATCCCGCATCCACCGTTGTTGTTGCACCCGCCGCGCTGACCGTCGCCGCGCCTTCAATAACCGATACGTTGGTCAAGCCATTGGCGGCGACCGTGATCACCAGGATGGTGCCTCTGATGCCGATCAGGGCCGTCGGTGTGCGAATGGAGTATAAATTCTTCGGCAATTTGCCCGAGACGAACCGCATTACACCCTTGCTCATGGACAGGGCGACCTGAGATTTACTGGCGTCGCTGTCAAAGACGAATTTGTCCAGCGTGACGGATGAACTGGCGCCTATGGATAGCATCGTATCGTCACGGAAAATGAAACGCGCGGCGCTGTTGGCGCCGGTGTTGACCTTCTCGTTGCTGAAAACATCGTCCTTGAGAACCAGGGTACGGGTATTGGTCTGCAATACCCCCTGGACGGCGGAGACGATCTTGTTGGCGTTACCAACCGCGACCTGGGCTTGCGCCAGGACCGGCTGCAAGGCCAATGTGGCGACCGCAGCAAACACCACGGCTTTACGCATAAAGGTTCTCATTTCCCCGTCTCCCCGAATTACGACATTCAAATTACTCACTTCACGTTTACCATATATAATGTAAACAAAAAGAGATTTTTCAGGCAGCGCATAACATAGGTTGAGCGCTATTAAGTTTGCGCATCCGGCTTTTGTTATTGTCCCTATTGTTGGGATTTAAGCGGCTCCAGATGTCTCAATCTGGCGCTTTGTTAGCCAGTTGTTAGCCAGAAATAGTTTTTTCGGCATGCCCGGCCCTAATTTCCGCCAGGCCGCGCAACTGGCGGCCATCCGCATCGAAGTTGCTGTCCGCTAACCACGCCTCGAATGCGGCTTTCACCACGCCCCAATCCTGATCGGTCATGGCGAACCATGCGGTGTCGCGGTTGCGGCCCTTATAAATCAAATGCTGGCGAAAAAGCCCCTCGTATTGAAACCCGAGGCGCAGGGCGGCGCGGCGCGAGGCGGCGTTGTGGCTGTCGCATTTCCATTCATAGCGGCGATAGCCCAGATCTTCGAAAACATGGCGGGCCATCAGGTACATGGCTTCGGTCGCTGCGCGGCTACGTACCAGTGACGGCGCATACCAGATCGAGCCGACCTCGCAACTGGCCCAATGGGGAATGATCCGCAGATAGCTGGCCATGCCGCGCGCCGTGCCGCTGGCCTTGTCAATAATCGCGAAGATCAATGGGTCCTCGCTCTCCGCCTGCGGCGCAAGCCAGCCCTGAAAAGCGGCAAAGTTGTCGAACGGGCCGAAACTCATATAGGTCCACATGTCGCCCGACTGGTCGCCGTCTGGGCCACAGGCGGCGGCATATAAATCGCTGCCATGGCGGGCCGGGTCGATTGGTTCGATCACCACGGATGTACCGGTTAAGGTCCCGCGCCCCGGCCGCCGCCCGTCCGGCATGGCGGTCAAACTCTCTCCGACCGGCAAAGGCGGCCTCTCCGCATCCGCTGACATAATCAGTCCTCCCCGCCAACCCGACGGCGGAGCAGGGCGACCACATCCGAGCTGGCATCGTCGGTCGGACGGGCGATTTCCGCCAAGAGCTGCTCCGTCGGTTCGAACGCATCCATGTCCAGGGCGCAGCTTAGCCCTGGAAAGGCGTCGGCACGCCGCTGCAACAACTGGGCGATGGCCTGCATGTTGGTGTTGCTGCCGCCTTCGCCGATACCGTTGAGGGTACATTCCACTTGCCGAGCGCCGTGCTCGATGGCGGCGGCGCAATTCGCCACGGCAAGACCCAGGCCGTTGTGGCAATGGACGCTGAAAATTACCCCCCGCCCGCCCGGCGCCGCATCGCGCAATTCGCCGCACAATTTTCCGAATTCACCGGGCAGGGCCAGGCTTGTGGTGTCGGCCACCGAAATGGCGGTCGCACCGGCCTCGATCACCGCGCCCAGCAGTTCGTTCAAAAAGGCCCGCTCGGCCCTGGGCGCGTCCTGGGCGGAGAACACCACATGTTCCACCCGGCTTTTTGCATGACTGACGGCCTTGACCGAAGCCGCCAACGCTTGCGCCGGCGTCTTGTCCGCATAACTAAGAAATTCCTTTGAGGTCGGACTGAAAATATTAGCCCCTGGATGACGGGCCCTTATAAGTGTGTCGAGAACACGGTCCAGATCCAGCCGGTTCACCCTGGCGAGGCCGTAAAGTACCGGTTCCGTCACGGCCTCGGCCAGGCGCGTCATGGTTTCGATTTGGCTGGGGCCGCCAAAACCGACCTCGATATCGCTGACGCCCAGGCGTTCAAGCTGCTGGATAAACCGCACCTTGTCGTCCAGCTCTATGGTAATGCCGGAATTGCGCAGACCATCCCGCAGGGAGGTGTCGTAGATGCGAACAGTCTCGGTCGTCATGGCATGATCCTTAACTCATTCGGGCTTGCGGGCTTCGATCTGGCCGAGGCGATTGGCAAGCAGCCATTCATATTTGGCATCGACGAAGCCGGCCTCTTGCAGATAGGAAACATATTCCGGGCCGCTCGGCACATGCCCGGTATAATGTCCATCGCGGATCGCCTGTAAATGATAGAACGCCGGGTCGACGGGGCCCGAACGTTCGTCATTCAGCATATAGCCGACGATCAGTATGCCGCCGCCAGGGGGCAGGGCATCGTAGGCACGGCGCAGGGTCTGCAAGACGTCATTACGCAGATACCAGTGCAGCGGCGTGATATAGGAAATCAGATCGCAATCGCCGGGATAGTCCGCCGTCTTCAGGAAATCGCCGGGCAGGGCGGTGATGCGCTGTTGCAGTCCATGTTTGGCGATGAACTCCCGGGTTACCGGAATGACATTGGGATGATCCTTGACCGTCACCGCCAGCCCGGCATGGCGCTCACAGGCGGCGATGGCATAGCAGCCGGACCCCCCCGCGAAATCCAGCCAGTGATGATAGCGGGAGAAATCAAACCGCTTGGCCAGACGATGGGCCAGGGCGATGGAGGAATTGTAGCCGGCGGTGGTGAATTCGCGGGCGCGGTCCGGGTCGTCCAGGTCGCCTTCATATAATTTCGATGGCGGCTTTTCAGAACTGGCATTGGCCAGATTGCCGGCGAAGCCCTGCCATTCGGCATATTCCGTGGGGATCGTGAAGCGCAGGTAATCGCCGAAATAGGTTGGCGCTTCGCGTACCAGGAAACGCTCTACATCGTCCAGATTGACGTTGCGCCCGTCCACTTCGCGGACCAGATCCATGGCCTTGCAAATAATCAGCAGCCGGTCGGCGGTTTCCGCATCCATGCTGCAATGGGCGCCAATTTCCGCCGGGGTGGAGGCGCCCTGGGACAACGCGGTGAACAGACCGCATTCCAGCGCCGCCAGCATGGCCTGGCTTTTTTTAAAGGAGAAAGCCAGTTCGTTCAGGCGCTCGGAATTCTTGCCGACGGTTGGATCGTTTGGAACGTTACGCATGCGGGGTTCTTCCTTTGGGCGATTGGACAATGGATTGATCAGCGCCCGGCTCCGGCGCGGGCGCGAGTTGAGGCGCGGCGGCCCGCGCGGTAGCTGGAAAGCCGATTTGACGCAGCGGTCCCCCGGATCCGTCCCGGGTATCAAGAACCATGTTGCGGGCCTGCAATTGGGGACTGTCGAAGGCTTCCTCGGGCGTTTTGACCAAAGCGATTTCAAGCCCCAAGGCGGCCAGGGCGTCGCGCCAGTGTTGCGCATCATGCTCGGCAAAGTGCCGCTGTAAAAATACCTTGGCCTGGTGCCCCTGATCGCCAAGGGCAAGGCCCTGTTGCCATAGTTCCTCGTTGCCGAAATATCGAAACAACGCCCGGCAGGATTTTTCACCCAGGGCCGTGATGGCAACATAACGCCCGTCGCGGGTGCGATAGATGTTGTAGGCTGGGCGGGCCGATCTATCGGCGCTGATCCGTCCGCTGTTTGCCGCGCCATCGCTGATGGTGCCATGGGAGACGGAAAGCATGGAAAACACGGTTTCCTGCATGGATAAATCGATGTGGCGGCCTTGGCCCGTGCCGTTGCGCGCCTGCAAGGCGGCGGCAATGGCGAATGCCGCCGTCAGGCCGGTGGCCGCGTCCGCCAGATAGGTCTGTGGCGAAACAACCTCCGATCCGTTGCCGTGCAGGGCGTGGAGCAGACCGCTTTCCGCCATGAAACTCAGATCATAGGCCGCGCGCCCAATGTCGGGCCCGGCTTGCCCAAAGCCAGAGATGGAGCAATAGATAATGCCCCCGTTGACTGCGCGGATGGCGTCATAGTTGATGCCAAGGCGCCCGGCAACGCCGGGGCGGTACCCCTCGATCAGCACATCGGCGGTTCGGGCCAGATCAAAAAAGGCCTGCCGGTCCGCCTCGTCCCTCAGATCAAGGATGACCGATTGTTTGCCCCGGTTAAGCTGCAAATCCTCGACAGCGACGCCGCTTTGCGAGGCTTCCCGCTCTATCCGGATGGATTTCGCGCCCCACCCGGTCATCAGAAAGCCGCAGTATTTTCCGGGCGTCAGAACACCGACTTCCAGGACGGTCACGCCCTTCAAGGCATCCTGCATACTCCACCCCCTTAGCCGGCGGCGACGGCTTCTTCCGAGAAGGTCAATTCAAGCTTCAGGCCATCGGGGCTTTGCAGGAACAATTGGGTAATGTTGAATTTTGGCACGATGCGTTCGTCATATTCCACGCCGGCGGTCTCCAGCCGGCGCTTTAATTCGCCGTAGCCCGTGCAGCGAAAGGACACGTGATCGACCCGGCCCGTGCCGTCGGGGATCTCGTCCCGCTGGATCAAATGCAGCACTGGCTTATCGTCGCAATAAACCCAGGCGCCGGGAAACTTGAACGGCGGCCGGTCGCCGATCCGCAGACCCAGCACGTCCACATAGAACTTGGCGGATGCCGCCGCATCGGTGGTCAGTACATTATAATGATCAATATATTCCAACGGCATGGCCTGTTCCCCTATTGCGTCTCGGTATGATCTTGCGGGCTATAGTATGACCATAGTGGCGGGCCTGGGCAATGCATCCCGGCGCGTTGCAAGCTGTGCCGCTGCCCATGAAAAATGATCGCGCGGTTGGTTTAAAGGACATGGGCTGGGTGGGAGCCGAAGCAACCTATCCGGATTTGCCAGGGCGGGGCATTCATGGCAATACCCATGCAGCCATGTTGGATAACAACAGCGACCAGATCGCCGCCCTGGTGCGGCAGTGGAGCGCTGAAAAACTGTAGTAGGAGTGAGACCATGAGCGATGCTGCGAGCGAGGCGGAACTGCCGCTGTTGTTTCAGCCCATTACCATCAAATCAGTGACCGCGCGCAACCGCATCGTGGTGCCGCCGTTGTGTCAATATTCGGCCGAGGACGGTATCCCCAACGATTGGCATCTGGTGCATTACGGCAGCTATGCCCGTGGCGGCGTCGGCACGATTTTTGTCGAGGCTTCCGGCGTGGAGCCACGCGGCCGGATCACCCATGGCTGTCTGGGCATCTGGTCCGACGAACATGGCGAGGCCATGAAGCCCCTGGTCAACATCATGAAGCGCCATGGCGCCGTGCCGGGCATTCAGATTGCCCATGCCGGGCGCAAGGCCTCGACCCAACGGCCCTGGAACGGTCTGAGCGCCATGACCCAGGAAGACATCGCCCGTGGCGATATTCCGTGGGAGGTGGTCGGCCCGTCCGCCATTCCCGCCGACGAGGGCTGGTTGCTGCCCCGGCAACTGGACGAGAACGAGATTGCCCAGATCGTCAAAGCCTTTGGCCAGGCGGCCCGGCGGTCCGATGAAGCCGGCTTCGAGGCGCTGGAAATTCACGGCGCCCATGGTTATTTGATCCAGTCGTTTCTGTCGCCGCTTTCGAACAAGCGTAACGATGGCTATGGCGGCGATCTGGCCGGGCGCATGCGCCTGGCCCTGGAAGTTACCCGCGAAGTGCGCCGCCACTGGCCCGACGACAAGCCGCTGTTTTTCCGCATTTCGTCCGTCGACGGCAGCGAGGACGGCTGGCAACTGGTGGATTCCATTGCCCTGGCCAGGGAGCTTAAGGCGCTGGGCGTGGATTGCATCGATTGTTCCTCGGGCGGCAATGCGGCATCGGCCACGTTGACCCTGGTCCCCCGTGGCTTGGGCTTTCAGGTGCCCTATGCGGCAGCGGTGAAGGCCGAGACGGGGATCATGAGCATGGCCGTTGGCCTGATCCTGGATGGCCCCCAGGCAGAGGCCATCCTGCAAGCGGGTGATGCGGATCTGATCGCGGTCGGCCGCGAAATCATGTACAATCCGTTCTGGGCCGTGCAGGCGGCGCAGGATCTGGGCATCGATCCCAGCTTTGATATGTGGCCGGCACAATATGGCTGGTGGCTGGACAAGCGGGAACGGACGTTCAAGCGTATGGGGCACAAGAGGTAGACATGAACGAAGCAATCAGGAACGAAGCAATCAGGGTTTTCTGGCAGCCTGGGTGAAGCAGCTGTCTCCGCCTGAAGGAGCATTTGTCGGCCCGTGCGGTTGACTACCAATCGATCAACGTGGCCGGCAACCCGGACGGCATGGCGCAATTGCAGGCCCTGGGCGCGCGTTCGGTTCCCGTGGTGGCCAAGGGCGATGACTTTATCATCGGGCAGTCCCTGCGCGATGTAGGCGCCTTCCTTGGCCTGGATGATCAGGGCGCCAGCATCCTGCCTCCCGGTGAATTGGTGCAGCGGCTGGACTGGGTCCTTGCCGCCGCGCAACGCTACCTGCGGCAATTGCCTGATAGCGAAATGCTGGCTGAGCTGCCGGGCCGGCCGCGCAGCTACCGCACTTTGACCTACCATATCTTTCAGATCACCCGCGGCTTTCTTGTCGTCGCCCGAGGCGGCGAATTGACCCACGAGTTACTGGGCCTGGAGGCGGGCGATCATTTGCTCAGCTTTGCCGACATCGCCGATGACGGCGAGGTGGCGCGCCAGGACCTCTTGGCCTGGTGGCGGGGGGCGGGCCAGGAGGCGGATTTCGCTGCCCCTGTTCCAACCTATTACGGACCGCAATCCCTACACGATATCCTGGAACGCACCGCCTGGCACACCGCCCAGCACGTGCGGCAAATGCTGTTCATCCTGGACGGCTTGAACATTACCCCCGACGGCCCCATCGGCAACCAGGAACTGGCCGGCCTGCCCCTGCCCACGGAAGTCTGGGACGGCTAATCTTTTTAGGCGATTTAGGCTGCGACCGCGGCCCGGCGCCTATGCGCCGCCCCAAGTGGAGCCGTGCGCCAAGAGCGCACTGGCGCGAACGAAACAAGCCTATGCGGCGCGGACGGCGCGGGCGATTTCGCTCCATTTACCCAGGTTATCGGGGTTTTGGCGGATGGATTCCTCGGCCCAATACATCACCAGCCTCGCCGCGGTGCCCTGATAGCGGGCGATCAGCTTGTCCGCCAGATCATCCCAAGGGCAGACCAGGCCGAAATGCGCCAACATCTCGTCGGTGATCAGACCGACCAGGGCATCGTTATCGCCGCTTTTCAGGTGGACGCGCAGTTTATCGCGCATGCCCTGGTAACCCAGGTCATCGAATTGAAAGGCGTAATTCGGCGTCGCCCCGTAAAAGCCGATCTGGGTCTTGGCGCGCAGCACACCGGCGGCCCGCTCCTCCACGCTGTCACCGGGAATGGCAAAGACGGGAATGATCAGATCGATGGCGGCGGGGTCGCGTCCCGCCCGTGCCGCCCCCGTTGCCAGATCCGGCAACAGGCGGTTCTGGATATAGGGCATGGAATGCATGGGATGCACATGCACGCCGTCGGCCAGTTCGCCGGCCACCTTTGTCATGTAGGGGCCAACGGCGGAGATGTCGATCTTGATATCTTCAAAGTCATGCCGCGCCGGCGTCCATTGTTCCGGCAGCAGGCTCAATTGATAGTAGGGACCGTCATGCTGCAGTAGGTGACCCTGGGGACCGTCCTGGCGAAAGGCCTTCAAACAGGCCCGGACCGCGCCCAGATAGTCCTTCATCTGCGGTGCGGGTTTGTCAAAGACCGAGGCATAGCGGCGGGTGATATGCGCTTTCACCTGGCTGCCCAGTCCCAGGCGAAAGCGTCCCTGGGTATTGCGCGCCAGTTCCCAGGCGATCTGCGCCGACATCATCGGGCTGCGGGGAAAGGCCACGGCAATGCCGGTACTGAATTTGAGGGTGGGCGCGGCCATGGCCGCCGCCGCGATCATCATCCACGGCACCTGGCTGGCCTCGGTCACCAGCATGCCGGAAAATTCAGAGCCTTCAAGACGCTGCGCCAGATTGGCGGCATCGGCCCAAGTTGACGCCCTGGCCATCAGATCGAATTCCATCACCTCATCCTCCAGATCATTTTTTATTTGTCCCAAGAAATAGCATGGATTGACCGCCTGCGCTGCCGGCGTTTCTATACACTGACAAAATCGGAACGTGGGAAAGGTTGGCGGCATGGCGGACAAACTCATTCAATTGACGGCGTGCGAAGCGGTTCAGGGTTTGCGCGACGGGGATATCTCGCCGCTGGAACTGATCGACGCGGCCGAGGCGCGGATCGCCCAGGTGGAACCTCACACCAACGCCCTGCCGACCCTGTGCCTGGATCGGGCCAGGGCGCATGCCAGGCGTCTGCTGGCAGGCGATGGCTGCGAGGCCAGCAACCAGCCGGGCTGGTTGGCCGGTCTGCCCGTGGCGATCAAGGATCTGGCGGATGTGGCCGGGGTGCGCTCAACCTATGGCTCGCCAATCTTTGCCGATCATGTGCCCGAAACATCGCACCCCTTGGTGCGGCGGATCGAACGCATGGGCGGTATCGTGGTGGCGAAATCCAACACGCCGGAATTCGGCGCCGGGGGGTCCACATTTAACGAGGTGTTCGGCAAAACCCGCAATCCCTGGAACACCTCTCTGACGCCTGCCGGCTCTACGGGTGGTGGGGCGGCGGCCCTGGCCTCGGGCGAAATATGGCTGGCCCATGGCAGCGATCACGGCGGCAGCCTGCGGCGTCCGGCCACCTATTGTTCCGTGGTCGGGCTACGGCCATCGCCGGGCCGGGTAACCAGGGGCACGGTCAATACGCTGTTTTCACCCTTATCCGTGCAGGGCCCCATGGCGCGTAATGTGCCCGACGTCGCTTTGTTCCTGGATACCATGGCGGGGTTTTGCCCGTTCGATCCCATGACCTTCGATGCACCGGGCGGATCTTTCAGTCAGGCGGTGGCCGACGCATCGCCGCCGCGCCGGGTTGCCTTCGCCGCGACCATCGGCGGCTCCCCCGTGGACCGCGAAACCAGGGAGATCTGCTGCGCCGGCATGCAGCATTTTAAAAGCCTGGGCGCGGAGGTGACGGAAATCAGTATCGACATCGATGATCTGGAAGGCACCTTTCTGGCCCTGCGGTCACAGCAATTCGTCATCGACCGGGAATTGCAAATGCAGAGCCACCGCGACTTGATAAAGCCCGATATCATCTGGAATACGGAACTGGGTCTGGCGCAATCGACGTCCGATCTGGCCAGGGCCGAACGGGGCCGCGCCGCGCTGTATAGCCGCTTCGCCGAATTATTCCGGCAATACGATCTGATCGTAACGCCGGGCGCCAATACCCCGGCCTTTGACGTGGACCTGCGCCATCCCGTGGCCATTGATGGCGTCAAGTTGGAGCATTACATGGCCGCCTCGACATTGACGGCGGCGGTGACCCTTTCCGCCTCGCCCGCCCTGTCGCTGCCCTGCGGTTTCGACCAATACGGCCGCCCGGTCGGCCTGCAACTGGTCGGCCCGCCGCGCGGCGAGGCTGCCTTGCTGGCCGCCGGCGCATTGTACGAGGCACGGAGCGGCCTGGCCGAACAATTGCCCATTGATCCACGCCCCGGAACCGTGCCCCCCGTGGCGGGTATGTAAGAGTACAAAATAAAAGGGACACGCAGTTCATCTGCGTGTCCCCGGAAATAATAGGATTGCTGGATTTATCCGCCCGGTTGCTCCGGCCCGCTCTCTGTCGCGGATGGATTTTGCGGCGGGCTTTTGCGGTCATCCATGAACTGGTCGAATTCCGCCTTGTCCTTGGCGTGGCGCAGACGTTCCAGGAAGGTCTGGAATTCGCTCTGTTCGTCTTCCAGCCGCTTCAGGGTTTCCATTCGGTATTCGTCAAAGGCATGATTGCCGCTGGGTGCGCTGTCATAGCGCCCCGTTTCGTGCTCGTTATGCCGCGCCCCGCTGCGCCGGCGATTATGCCAACGGCCTGGGCCGCCGTGTTTCCAACAGCTCATACGTCCACTCCATATTAGATAGGCCAGAATTGCCAGTCCGACCGGCCAGAAGATAATAAAGCTAAGGACCATGACGGTGATCCATGCCCCCTTGCCGTATTCGTCCAATTTTTTTGTCAGTTCCATCGGATCCTCATGTAAATGTTATTTACATTAACATAAATAGTGAGCCCAGCTTATGAGTCAAGAGTTGCCATAAAAAATAATTCAGCCGCCGCCGTCGCCCAGGCCAAGGCCATCAAGATAAATCAGCATGTTGGCTTCCAGCAGATCCTCGGGCGTCATGGGAACATTGCGCCGGGCCCCATCACCGCGCCCAAACAGGGCGGCGATACCATGCGCCATGGCCCAGACATGCAGGCTCATCATCAATGCCGGTGGCCGTTTGCTATCGGGCAATCCGGCGATCAGGGCCTCGCAGGCCTGCCGCAGGATGGCGAAGGCGCGCTCGGTCGCCTGGGCCAGTTCGCGGCTGGTATCGGGGGGCAAGCGAGCCTCGAACATGGCTGCGAAGTAGGCCGGCTCGCTCCGCGCGAACGCCAAATAGGCCTGGCCGACGGCCTTGAACGCCGGCAATGGTGCGGGCTGACCATCCTGCCAGGCCGCGGACAGGGCTGCCGCGAATTTGTCGAAACCGCGCCGGGCGATATCGGCCATCAGGGCGTCGCGGTCGCGAAAATGGCGATAGGGCGCGGCGGGAGAGACGCCGACGGCGCGCGTGACCTCGGCGAATGAGAAACCGGCCGGGCCGTATTTGGCGATTAGGTCCAGCGCGGCCTGAACCAGAGCCTCGCTCAAGTTGCCATGGTGATAGCCGCGCCGGCCGCCGGGTTCGTCCGGGCCAGGTTTTGATTTTCTCATGTGAATAGTTATTACATCATCATGGCGCTCTACGCTACTAGAGCATTTTCCTTTTGAAAATGCTCAGATCTTTGGAATTAGAGTAATTTTTCCAATCACTTAGAATCGCTTTGCGATTCTCATTAATTCGGAATTGCTCTAACTCAGGTAATGCGCACCGGCAGGCTTTTGATGCCGCGGATGAAGTTGGAATAAAGCCGCTCCGGCGGGCCCATGATCTCGAACCGCAGATCGCGTTTTAAAATCTCTTCCCAGAGAATCTGTAACTGCTGTTCCGCCAGGCGGTCGCCGACGCAACGGTGAATGCCCGCGCCAAAGGCCAGATGGCGCCGCGCCTTCGCCCGCTGGATGTTGAATTCGTCCGGTGCCTCAATGACTTCTTCATCCCAATTGCCCGAGACATACCACATCACGACACGGTCACCCTTGGCGATCTTCTTGCCGCAAAATTCCGCATCTTTCAGCGCCGTGCGGCGCATGTGGATGATCGACGATTGATAGCGGATGATCTCCGGCACCAGGGATTTAATCAGGCCATGATCCGCCCGTAGGGCCGCGAATTGATCGGGGTTGTCGCACAGTGCCATCAGCCCGCCGGTCATGGCGTTGCGGGTCGTATCGTTGCCGCCCACGATAAGCAGGACAAAGGTCGCGATTAAATCGCCCGGGCTCATATCCTTGGTCGCCTGGTCATTGGCCATCATGGAAATCAGATCGAAGCCGGGTTCGCTTTTGGCCCGTTCCTGCCACAAATCGGCGAAGTATTTGCCCATTTCCCGCTGCACTTCCAGGCGCTCCTCATCGGATTTGACCAGGGCGTTCGGGGCATTGATGTCAGTGGTGGAGACATCCGACCAATAGGTCAACAAGCGCCGGTCCTCCCAGGGGAAGTCAAACAGGGTGGCCAGCATCATGGTGGTCAGTTCAATGGAAACCTTGTCCACGAAATTGAAGGTTTCGTTGCGCGGCAGGGAGTCCAGCACCGCCGCCGTACGCTCGCGGATCGTGGCTTCCAGGTTACGCAGATTATTGGGCGCGACAATGGGCGCGACGGCCTTTCTATGACCGGTATGGGTCGGTTGATCCATGCCGATAAAGCTGGCCATCTCCTTGCCGTACGGGCTGTCGCGAATAGTAATGCCGCCAAGATGGGCAGCGGAGGAATAGGTCTGGTGGTCCAGCTCCATCTGCATGATGTCGTCGAATTTGGTGATCGACCAATAGGGGCCATAGGGACTGTCGGCGCAGTAATGCACCGGATCTTCGCGGCGCAGGCGGCGGAAATAGGCATGCCAGTTGTCGTTCTGGTAGATTGCCGGATCGCTGACATCGATTTTTTCCAACGGCAATGTGCCGATTTCGTCTGCGGATAATGTTTGCATCTGTGTCATCGGACGTTATCCCACTTGTTGGTTATATTTCCCCGACTGCAACTGAAAACCGGTGCAATTGCAACTGAATTGGTGATTGCCTTATTGGTGAAATGGCGCCGGGTCCGTGAAGGTGAACAGTTCAGGGTCCAGCTTTTGGTTCACGCGGATATCGGTCAGGGACAGGGCGGTGACGCCGCCCTGGGCATCCCTGATCTTCCATTGCCGCAGCAATAGTGGTGGTTCGGTGAAGGTGATATCCATCCAGCCCTCGTCGGGCTGTTCCTGGTCGATCATCTTCAGGCGCAGGATGCCGGGGCTTTCTTCTACATTCACCACCTCGACCTTTTCCCGCAGATTGACCGGATCGTCGACCAGCACGCCCAGGGGCGTCTCATACAGGGGAAAGCGGTTGACCTGATCCAATTCCTTGTCATGCAGGATCAACCAGACGCCATCGGCCACCAGTAACAAAGGCGAGGGCGGGTCATACTCAAACCGCAACCGTCCCGGCCGCCGCAGATAGAGTTGGCCATGGGTCACGGTGCCGGCGGCATCAATCTGTAGAAATCGGGCCGATAGGGTTTTCACGCTGTTTAGATAGGCTTCAACCCGCTCGATGGCGGCCGCGGTGGCGGCAGGTTTGCCATTCGTGCCCCCATTCGCGGTCACATCCGCAGCCTGGGCCGGGGTCAGGGTTGAGATCAGGGCCGCGGGTATGGCGGCCAGGGCCAGGGCGCCGGTCAAAAAATGACGGCGGGGTAGAGACGAATGCGGCGTTGGCAAAAGTGGTCGAAGCGGGGGCTGGTTAGCCAAGTTAAAAGTCCTCGTCAGGATCTCGTACCAGTACTTCGCGTTTGCCCACATGGTTGGCGCGGCCGATGACCCCATCCATTTCCATTTGGTCGATCAGGTCGGCGGCCCGGTTATAGCCGATTTTCAATTGCCGCTGCAAAAACGAGGTCGAGGCCTTGCGGTGCCGGGCGACCACATCAACGGCCTGATCGTACAGGGCATTGCCGGAACCAATATCCTGTGGTTCCAGACTTGAATCCGGGCTTGGTTCGGCTTCCTCGGTCACCGCATCCAGATATTCGGGACGGCCTTGTTTTTTCAAATGGTTGACCACCGCCTGGACTTCCTCGTCACCGACGAAGGGGCCATGGACACGGCTGATCCGGCCGCCGCCCGCCATGTACAGCATATCGCCCATACCCAACAATTGTTCGGCGCCCTGTTCCCCCAGGATGGTCCGGCTATCGACCTTGGCGGTGACTTGAAAGCTGACCCGGGTCGGAAAATTCGCCTTGATGGTGCCGGTGATGACATCCACCGACGGCCGCTGAGTGGCCATCATCACATGAATGCCCGCCGCTCTGGCCATTTGCGCCAGGCGTTGCACGGCGGCATCAATTTCCTTGCCGGCGACCATCATCAGATCGGCCATCTCGTCAACAATGACGACCAGATAGGGCATGGCCTGGGTATCAAGCAGCCGGTCTTCAAACATCGGTTGTCCCGTCTCGGCGTCATAGCCGGTCTGGACGGTACGTTTCAGGGTCTCACCCCGTTTGGCGGCATCGGCAAGGCGTTGGTTATAGCCATCGATGTTGCGGACGCCCAGATTGGCCATGGCCCGATAACGGTTCTCCATCTCGCGTACGGCCCATTTCAGGGCCATGATCGCCTTGCCGGGGTCAGTCACCACGGGCGTCAGCAGATGGGGGATATCGTCGTAGACGCTTAATTCAAGCATCTTCGGATCAATCATGATCATGCGGCAGCGTTCGGGTGGCAGGCAATATAACAGTGACAAAATCATCGTGTTGATGGCCACGGATTTTCCCGAACCCGTGGTGCCCGCGATCAGCAGATGGGGCATCTTGGCCAGATCAACCAGCACTGGCGCACCCGAGATATCCTTGCCCAGCGCCAGCGGCAGGGTCAAGTTTGATTTTTCGTATTCCACGGTCGAAAGCAATTCCCGCAGGTAAACCGTTTCCCGATCCTGATTCGGCAGTTCGATGCCGATGGCGTTGCGGCCCGGCACCACGGCGATGCGGACACTGCGGGCGGACATGGAGCGGGCGATGTCGTCCGACAGACCAACCACGCGGGAGGTCTTTGTTCCCGGTGCCGGCTCCAACTCGTACAAGGTCACCACCGGACCGGGGCGAACCTGAACAATGCGGCCATGCACACCATAATCATCCAGAACGGTTTCCAGCATGCGGGCGTTTTGTTCCAGGGCGCTTTCATTGATGGCCGAGCTACGTTGGCCGTGTTTTGCCGCGGTCAGAAGGTGCAGGGGCGGTAGTTGGTAATCTTCGCCGTCCGACAGGGCCAAGTCGGGTTGCTCTTCTTTGCGGGCGCGGCGGCTGGTTTTGACTTTCGCCGCGGGTTTCCTGACCCGGCCTGGCACGATGGGGTCACCGGCCTGGAGAGGTATGGGCCCGGCCAGCAGTTCGTTTTTCTCCGCCATTAATCTGGGTTCACGGCGAAACAGGGGATGGCGGACCGCCCGCCGGCCCAGGCGTTCGGCGGCGTCGGCGGCCAAACGGGCCGCGCCCATGGTGCGGGTCAGACCGGCCAGACTGGCCCTGGCCAGGGCCAGCCATTCCGCCAGATGAATGCCCAACAGGTACAACAGCAACAGCAAGGCCGCCAGTGCCAGCGCCCCTGTGAAGAGGGGCGATTGCGGGGTCAGGGCCAGCAGGGCCAGGGGTGGGGCGCTGACTTGCAACAACCAGTCGCCGGCGTAACCACCCAGCCCGGCGACCTGCGGCCATTGTGATGGCGCCGCTACCGACGCCGCGACGGCTGCCAGCAGGAACAGACAGGGCAGCACCAGGGCAAGGCGCAAACCATACCAGGGCAAGCCCCGGTGCGAGGCGATCCGCCAGGCCCAGCACGCCATGATGCCAACCACCGCCATGCTGGCCAAGCCCAGGGTTTGTAATAAAAAGTCCGCTACATAGGCCCCGGCCGTGCCCAGCCAATTGCGCGGTGCAGCGGCACTGGCGACATTTAACGCGGCATCGTCGGGGTGATAGCTGGCCAATGCCAGGGCCAGGGCGGTGGCCAGGGCGAAAAATACCAGACCGGCGCTTTCTACCGTTCTCCGGCGCAAGAAAGTTATTGCCGCCGGCGGCAGCAAGGCCATTTTACGTGGTGACCCACTATGCTGTGACATCGCTGTCTTTCCCTAATTCGTCATTATAATGTCTGGGCAATCCGGGCCAGGGCGTCTTCCATGACCGCCCTTTCATGCACCATGGCGACCCGGATATAACGGTTGCCGGGGTTGTCGCCGACGCCGTCTTCAGCGGTCAGATAGGCACCCGGCAGCACCTGGATCGCGGCGCGGGTCCAAAGTTCCACCGTCGCGGCTTCGCCATCGCCCACATCCAGCCATAGGAAAAAGCCGCCCTCGGGCTTGTAGAAGCCGAACCGATTGGACAGCACCCGTTCCGCCAGATCGAATTTCTCTACATAGAGCGCCCGGTTGGCGACAACGTGGTCTTCGTCGCGCCAAAGGGCGGTGGCGGCGGCATAGACGGGCAGGGGTGATGGGTTGCCGCCATACTCGCTGAGCCGGCGGTAAAGCGTCAACATATCGGGATCGCCAGCCACGAAACCGGAGCGTAGACCGGCAACGTTGGAACGTTTTGACAGGGAATGGAAGACCAGGATGCCGGAGAGATCTTGCGCCTCGCCGGCAGCGCAAGCCTGCAAGGTGCCGGGCGGCGGCGCGCCATTATAGATTTCGGCATAACATTCATCCACTACCAGGGTGAATTCATACTGCCGGGATAACGCTATCAGATCGTTGAGATAATCCAGACTGGCGACGGCCCCCTGCGGATTGGCCGGGGTGCAGAAATAGACCAGGGCGGTGCGGGCCAGGATGGCTTCATCCAGACCGGCAAAATCGGGTAAAAAGCCATTCTCGGCCAGGGCGGAAACGAAGATCGGTTCGGCGCCGGCCGCGATCGCCGCGCCCGCATAGCATTGATAGAATGGATTGGGCATCAGCACCGCCGGCCGTTGTCCGGCTTTTTCGGGTGGTACGGCCAGGAATGCGGTGCGAAACAGGCCCTCCCGCGTGCCCGCGCAGGGGACGATATGGCGATCAGCCTCGATCATGCCTGCAGGCAGCTCATAGCGGCGTATCAGCCAGTCCGCGGCGGCCTGGCGAAATTCCGGGGTGCCGGCCACGGGCGGATATTTACCGTAAAGGTGGCGGTTGGCATGCAATATCTCGCCAACGAAATCGGGATAGGGATGTTGCGGTTCCCCCAGGCTCAGGGCGATGGGGTCCAGGGCCGCCGGCGGCGCCAGGGGATCAAGCAGACCGCGCAGACGCTCGAATGGATAATCGGGCAGGTCGGCCAACCGCGGGTTTATAATCTGCGGATTGGCGAATTGAGTCATGGAAGTCACGATAGAAGCGCCCGCTTTCAGATATTTGCCATAATAAATACAAGTGATTCGCATGATGATTCGCGAATCGAGAACATAACACAAACGAACAATAGATAGTGTAGTCATCTTTCGAAGTGGATACAAGGACTTGCGTTGCGAAGTTCTCCTTCGATGACAAGGTGGACGCGGCTTACGAATCGTCCTTCACCTTTTGTTCCGGATGGCGGCGGCCGACATGGCAAAAGAATGGGCCCGGGGAACGCACCCCGGGCCCAATCCTTCGATAGACTATTCTAACGTAAACTTACGCTGGGTCGGCTCAGGCGACACTTTCGCCGTGCAGGCTGATGTCCAGACCCTCGCGCTCTTCGTCCTCCTCGACCCGCAGGCCCATGACCGCGCCCACCAGCTTGGCCAGGATGAAGGTAACAACGGCGCTATAGACGATGGTTACGCCGACGCCATAAAGCTGCAGGCCAATCTGGGCGCTGTTGCCTTCCAGCAGACCCGGCGTGCCGCCCACTGCCTCGGCGGCGAAGACGCCGGTCAGGACGGCGCCGATGATGCCGCCAACACCATGTACGCCAAAGACGTCCAGGGCATCGTCATAGCCCAGTTTGTGTTTCAGCCAGGTCACCGCGAAGAAACAGCCCACGCCGGCGACCAGGCCCAGGATCAATGCGCCACCCGGCAGGACGAAGCCCGAGGCCGGGGTGATGGCGACCAGCCCCGCGATGGCGCCCGAGGCAATGCCCAGAACGCTGGGTTTACCCCGCATCATCCATTCCGCGAACATCCAGGCCAGGGCGGCCGCGGCGGTGGCGATCTGGGTCACGGCCATGGCCATGCCGGCCCTGCCATCGGCGGCCAGTTCCGATCCGGCGTTGAAGCCAAACCAGCCCACCCACAGCAACGAGGCGCCAATCATCGTCAACGTCAGATTATGAGGAGATAAATTCTCTCGGCCATATCCGACCCGTTTGCCCAGCACCAGACACAGTACCAGGGCCGCGACGCCGCTGTTGATGTGAACCACCGTGCCGCCGGCGAAATCCAACACGCCGGCGCCGCCCAAAAAGCCGCCGCTGCCCCAGACCCAATGGGTGATGGGGGCGTAGACCAGTACCAGCCACAGGGCCATAAGGACCATCAGTGAGGAAAATTTGATCCGTTCGGCCACGGCCCCGGTGATCAGGGCCGGGGTGATGATGGCAAAGGTCATCTGAAACATCATGAATACGGACTCGGGAATGGTGCCGCTCATGGAGTCGACGCCGATGCCGGCCAGAAATAACTGGCCCAGATCACCGATCAAGGGGCCTTCGCCGGAAAATGCCAGGCTGTAGCCGATCACCATCCAGATGATGGAGGCCATGCAACAGACGGCGAAACTTTGCATCAGGGTGGACAGTACGTTTTTCTTGCGCACCATGCCGCCATAAAACAGCGCCACGCCGGGTATGGTCATTAACAGGACCAATAATGACGAGGTCAGCATCCAGGCGGTATCGCCCGAATCCAGAGTTTCCGCCGCCAGGGCCGGTTCGGCCAGGCCAAGAAAGGCAGCGGTAACGGTCGCGGTAACGGCCGCGGTGGCGCCAAGGCGCCGCGCTAGATAGGACATCGAATTTCTCCTGATTGAATTGACTTTAAATGGCATCGGAACCGCTTTCGCCGGTGCGGATGCGGACAGCGCTGTTCAGATCCCAGACAAATAATTTGCCGTCGCCGATCTGCCCGGTCTTGGCCGTGTTGGCGATGGTTTCCAGCACCCGCTCGGCCAATTCGTCCGTTACCGCCAATTCCAGTTTCAGCTTGGGCAGATAGTTCACTTCATATTCAGCGCCACGGTAAATTTCCGTATGGCCCTTCTGCCGCCCGAAACCCCGTACTTCCGTCACCGTCACGCCTTGAATGCCGATCTCGGTCAAGGCATCGCGCACTTCGTCTAGTTTGAACGGCTTGATAACTGCCATCACCATCTTCATTCGAACCGACTCCTATTAAAATTTTCCGGTCCCTATAGGCGTAAGGGAGAGCCCGGTTAATATCTGTTATCCAAGAAACGTGCCGGTTTCAGGGGAGTCTAGGTAAGCCATTGAATCAAAACGAAAAGAAAGTTTTCCAGCGCGATTTTGCCGGTTAAGGGGTCATCGTGACCGCATTAAAAATAAGCAGTTAATGTGAATAGCTTAAATTTTATGCATATTGGCGCGCCACGCGAAAAGTTGCTGTTGGCAAATGACTTGACCGCAGGGGTTGCGCGGTGCACCCTTAACGGATGATGGACCGCGTGACGAATGAGATGCTGACCGCCGGGGATCTAACCGCCGGGGATCTAACCGCCGGGGATTTAACCGCTGCCGGGCGGTTGGACTGGTTGCGCCTGATCAGGAGCCAGAACGTCGGCCCGATCATCTTTCATCAATTGCTGTCACGTTATGGCACGGCTGGCGCGGCCCTGCGGGCGTTGCCGGAATTGGCCCGGCGCGGCGGCAGCCGGGCCATTAAACAATGTTCCATCGCGGCGGCCGAGGCCGAGCTGGCGGCGGCGGCGGCGGTCGGTGCCCGGCCATTGGCCAGTTGCGAGGCCGCCTATCCGCCGTGCCTGGCCGCCTTGCCGGATCCACCGCCGTTGATTTATGTCCTGGGCGATGTGGCGCGGCTGGCCAGCCCGGCAGTGGCCATGGTGGGCGCGCGCAACGCCTCTGCCTCCGCCCTTCGCTATACCCGGCGGCTGGCCGGGGATTTGGGCCGCAAAGGTCTGCTGGTGGCCTCCGGTCTGGCCCGGGGCATCGATACCGCCGCTCACACCGGCGCGCTGGATGCCGGGGCGGGCACCGTGGCGGTGCTGGCGGGCGGGGTCGATGTGGTTTATCCGGCGGAAAATCAGGCTTTGTACGAAGCCATCGTAACCCAGGGTGCGGTGGTTTCCGAGATGCCGCCCGGTACCAGGCCCCAGGCCCGTCATTTCCCCCGCCGCAACCGCCTGATCTCGGGCCTCGCCCTGGGCGTGGTCGTGATCGAAGCGGCGGAGCGTTCGGGTTCATTGATCACCGCGCGGTTTGCCTTGGAACAGGGCCGCGAAGTATTTGCCGTTCCCGGCTCGCCTATGGATCCCCGTTGCCGCGGTTCCAATCGGCTGATCCGTCAGGGCGCCATACTTGTCCAGGATGCGGACGAGGTGGTCGAGGTTATTGAGCCCATGATCACACAGCCCGGCTTGTGGGAAGGCGCGGTTAGCGTGATGCAAGCCGACGCGGGCGCCATGTCACAGGCCCTCGAATCCGATCAGGAACGGCAACAATTGATCAGCTTATTGGGGCCGACGGCGGTGGGCGTAGATGATTTAATCCGCCTGTCCGAGTTGACACCGGCTGTTGTCATCACCATTTTGCTTGAACTTGAGCTTGCTGGTCGTCTAGACCGTCATGCCGGCAATCGAGTATCGATATCTTAACGATCGTCGGTCTGTTATTGGGCGAATATCGTTTCGTACCCAATTTGTGCATCATTGAAGGCGAGTCTCCAAAACATGGATGTTGTGGTGGTCGAATCCCCGGCCAAGGCGAAAACTATCAATAAATATCTGGGCGATAATTATATCGTGCTGGCCAGCTATGGACATGTGCGCGATCTGCCGTCCAAGGATGGCTCGGTTGTGCCCGACGACGATTTCGCCATGACATACGTAACCGATGAAAATTCGGCCAAGCATATGAAGGCCATCGCCAATGCCATGAAAGGCAGCGGCAAGCTGTTTCTGGCCACTGACCCGGATCGGGAAGGCGAGGCTATCTCGTGGCACGTCATGAAGGCGTTGGAGGACGACTACGGCTTTCGGGACATCTCGGCAAAGCGGGTGGTCTTCAACGAAATCACCAAGCGGGCCGTGTTGGAGGGGATCAATAATCCACGCGACCTGGATATGGATCTGATCAACGCCCAGCAGGCCCGCCGGGCGTTGGATTATCTGGTCGGCTTTACCCTGTCGCCCGTGCTGTGGCGTAAACTGCCCGGCGCCAAGTCCGCCGGGCGGGTGCAATCGGTCGCGCTGCGTTTGATCTGCCAGCGTGAGATCGAGGTCGAAGCCTTCAAGCCGCAGGAATACTGGACCGTAGAAGTTGACTTCAAAACCACTGGCGATGCTGCGCTGGTGGGCCGGCTGACCCATTTGAACGGCGTCAAGCTGGACCGCTTCTCGCTTGCCGACCAGGCCGCGGCGGAAGCCGCGGAACGCACATTAGAGGGTGGCGATTTCACCGTCACCGGGGTCGAGACCAAGCCGACCCGGCGTAATCCCGCACCGCCCTTCACCACCTCCACTCTGCAACAGGAAGCTTCGCGCAAGCTGGGTTTTGGCGCCAAACGTACCATGCAGATCGCGCAACGCCTGTATGAAGGTTTCGATATTGGCGGTGAAACCGTCGGTCTGATCACCTATATGCGGACCGATGGCGTGCAGATGGCGAACGAGGCAATCGCTGCCAGCCGGGTTGTTATTGGACAGGAATTCGGCGCCGACTATGTGCCGGGCACGCCCCGGGTCTATACCACCAAGGCGAAGAACGCCCAGGAAGCCCATGAAGCCATCCGGCCGACGGATTTTGCCCGTCTGCCGGCTTCCATGGCGTCTTATCTGAACGATGAACAGAAACGGCTGTACGATCTTATCTGGAAGCGGGCCATGGCCTCGCAGATGGAATCGGCCCGTTTGTCCCGCACCACCATCGAAATAGCCGCCAAGGATGGTACCGCCAATCTGCGCACCACGGGTACGGTGGTGGATTTTCCCGGCTTTTTGAAGCTTTACGAGGAAGGCCGGGACGAAAAGCAGGAGAATGACGAGGATCGCCGCCTGCCCAAGGTCAGTGAAGGCGAAGGCTTGCGCAACGAAAAAATCCGCCCGGAACAGCATTTCACCGAGCCGCCGCCGCGCTATTCCGAAGCCACACTGGTCAAAAAGCTGGAGGAACTGGGCATTGGCCGTCCCTCCACCTACGCCTCTATTCTGACCGTCCTGCAGGATCGCAACTATGTGGTGCTGGACCGCAAACGCTTTATGCCCGAGGACAAGGGCCGTCTGGTAACGGCCTTTCTGGAAAGCTATTTCCATCGCTATGTGGAATATGACTTCACCGCCGACCTGGAAGGCCGGTTGGACGCGGTTTCCGCCGGTGAGGTGGATTGGAAAGTGGTGCTGCGTGATTTCTGGCGGGATTTTTCCGCTGCCGTCGATGGTACTTCGGAATTGCGGGTACGCGAGGTCTTTGACAAGGTCAATGATCTGCTGGCGCCCCATTTATACCCTGATGGCGGCCAGGATCGCGCCTGCCCGGTCTGCAAGAAGGGCGTCCTGAACCTGCGGGGCGGCCGCAACGGCTTTTTCATTGGCTGCAACGCCTATCCCGAATGCCACTACACCCGCGCCATGAAACAGGCCGAGGAAGGCGACGCCGACGAGATATTCGCCGCCGGCCCCATTGCCCTGGGTGACGATATTGAAAGCGGCATGCCCCTGACCCTGCGCAAAGGGCCTTACGGGCTGTATATCCAGTTGGGTGAGGCCGTTGAAGACGATAAGAAAAAGAAAAAGAAAAAGCCAAAGCGGGCAGGCCTTCCGGCGGATGTCTCCGTCGAACAGTTGGACCTGGCATTGGCCCAAAAGCTTATCTCTCTGCCCCGCCTTGTTGACGAACATCCGGAAACCGGAAAGCCTATTTTTGCCGGCATCGGCCGCTTTGGCCCTTATGTGCAGACTGAAAGCCGTTATTTTAAGCTGGAGAGCACGGCGGACGCCCTGACGATCGGGCTGAACCATGCGGTGGTGGTCATTGCCGAGGGCATGACCAAGGATGGCGGCCGGCGTGGGGCCAACACCATCCGTACCTTGGGCGATCACCCGGACGGTGGTGACGTCAAGATCCTGGATGGCCGCTTTGGCCCCTACGTTAAATATAAAAAGCAGAACGCCACCCTGCCCAAGACCGCCGACCCCATGCAAATGTCGCTCGAAGATGGGCTGGCCCTGTTGCAGGCCAAAGCCGAGAAGGATGGTCAGAAGCCGGCAAAAGCGAAGGCGAAGCCGAAAGCCACGACTAAAGCAAAACCAAAAGCGAAACCGAAAGCAAAAGCAAAAGCAAAAACCGGCAAGGCGGCAGCCGCGACCTCGGATGCTGTCTCCGGATCCTCCGATTGAGCGCCCCGCGGGGCCTGCCTGACAAGGCGGCTATTAAAAAATTCATCACGGAGGCAACCGGGACCGTCGGCCGGCGCGAAATCGCGCGCGCCTTTGGCATCAAAGGCGCGGCGCGTGTGGACCTGCGGGCGATCCTAAAGGAATTGGCGGACGAAGGCGTGATCGGCCGCGGCCGGGGCAAACGATATGACAAGGCGGGCGCATTGCCCCCGGTGGCCGTGCTGCGCATTGCCAAAGTTGATGACGACGCGGTGCTGTACGCCGTGCCCATGCGGGGCGGCGATGCGGATGGTAAATCTGCTGACGATGCGGCCCCGCCGCCACGCATCATCGTGCTGACAGAAAAGCGCACCGGCGCCAGCCTGGGTGTTGGCGACCGGATCCTGGCACGTTTGCAGCCAAAGGGCGCGGGCTATGAAGCCAGCGTAATCCGCGTTCTGCCCAAGGGGCCGGAGCGGGTGGTTGGGGTTTATGCCGAGGTGCCCGGCCAAGGCGCACGGATCCGACCCACCGACCGGCGCCAGAAATCCGATTTTTTTGTCGAGCCAGGCCAGAATGGCGGTGCCAAAAAGGGTGATCTGGTGGTGGCCGATGTTCTGATCGGGCGCCGGCAGGGCCTGACCGAAGCCAGGGTGGTTGAAGTCCTGGGCGATATGGAGGACAGCCGGGCGATCTCGCTCATTGCCATTCACAGCAATAATATTCCCGATGTCTTCCCGCCGGCGGCCCTGGCCGAGGCCGAGGCCGCGCGACCGGTCGTTATGACCTCTGGCGGTGTCCGGGAGGATCTGCGCCATCTGCCCTTGATTACCGTCGATGGCGCCGATGCCCGCGACTTTGACGATGCCATCTGGGCCGCCGCCGATGACGATCCCGGCAACAAGGGCGGCTGGCAGATTATTGTCGCGATCGCGGATGTCGCCCATTACGTACCCTTTGGCAGCGCCTTGGACCGGGAGGCGAGGCGGCGGGGCAATTCGGCCTATTTCCCTGACCGGGTGGTCCCCATGCTGCCTGAGGCATTGTCGAACAATCTTTGTTCCCTGCGGCCGGACGAGGACCGCGCGGTGATGGCGGTGACCATGCGCCTGGACGCTAATGGCCGGCGCCTGGAGCATAAATTCCACCGCGCCATGATCCGCTCCGCCGCGCGGGTCATCTATGAAGATTTGCAAGCCGCCCACGATGGTGACCCGAACGAACAGACCGGACCGATTTTGGACACGGTGATAGAGCCGTTGTATGGCGCCTGGGGCGCGTTGATGCGGGCCAGGGCGGCACGCCAGCCCCTGGACCTGGATTTGCCCGAATTGCAAGTCACCCTGGGTGAAGATGGCCGCATTGCGGATATCCGCCCGCGCCAGCGCCTGGAAGCCCATCAGGTGATCGAGGAATTCATGATCGAGGCCAACGTGGCGGCGGCGGAAACCCTGGAGGCGCAAAAAATGCCCTGCGTCTATCGGGTGCACGACCAGCCCGACCGCGAAAAACTACTGGGCCTGCGGGAATTTCTAAGCAGCCTGGAGCTGTCGTATAGTCTGGGCGAGCGGCCGCGGCCTGAATTGTTCAATCGTATTCTGGCCAAGGCTAAAGGCACCGATCATTGGGAAGCGGTCAATCAATCGATCCTGCGTTCCCAATCCCAGGCCCGCTATGATCCGGTGAATATCGGCCATTTTGGCCTCTCCCGCCCCCGCTATGCCCACTTCACGTCGCCAATTCGGCGTTATGCTGATTTGCTGGTGCATCGCGCCCTGATCCGGGGCGGTGGTTTTGGCGCCGACGGCCTGAACGATCACGAGACGGAAATCCTGGCCGAGACGGCGGAACATATTTCCACCACCGAGCGGCGCGCCATGGTGGCCGAACGGGACGCCAACGACCGCTATATGGCTGCTTTTATGGCCGAACAGACGGGGGCGGTATTCGTGGCGCGGATAAATGGGGTGCACCGCGCCGGGCTGTTTCTGACCCTGGCCGATACGGGTGCGGATGGGCTGTTACCCATGCGCTACCTGCACGACGATTATTATCTGGTCGACGAGGCGCAAAAAGCCCTGATTGGCGAGCGTTCCGGGACCCGCTATCGTCTGGGCGACAGCATTGCCGTGCGGCTGGTGGAGGCTAACACGCTAACGGGTGGCTTGATTTTCGAGCTGGTCACGGAAAACGCAGAGACGTCCGAGGGCGCACGGGGCGGGCCACGCTTTGGCAAACCGCGCAAGGACGGTGTTCGGCGCGGTAAATCCGGCAAGCACAGCAAACGGCAGGGCCGCCGTCGCGCCCAGGCTTGAACCAGAATAGCCCGGAACTGCTCTAACAGGCCTTATTTGACGATTTCGGCGGGCAGGGTTTGAACAACGTCCGCTTCGCTGAGGCCATCGAACCGGCCTTCCAGGGCCCCGCGCAGGTGATCGACGAAGCGTTGCGCATCGGATAAATTTTCACCATTGAGATCCTGCCTGTCCATGAAAAATTCCTCCATGCGGCAGGCCAGCTGGGTAATCAGGGGAAAGCCAAACGAGGCGCCCGTGCCCTTGAGGTCATGGGCGCTGCTGCGGATGGCATTGATGATTTCCAGGTCAGTGCCGTCTTGGGCCCGGTCCGCCTTGATCAGGATCTCCAGCTCAACAAGGGCATTGCTGGCGTATTCGAGATACTCACCCTTTAGGCCGTCGACGATCGCATCGAAGTCGGGGGTTGTTTTCGTGTCGGGCTCTGACGATGTATGACGAATGCTGGCTTTTACCATACCAGCGACGTTATAAAGCATAGGTAAATTTTTTATTTACGCCGCAGATTTTTGTACCGGCCGGGACCGGCAATATTGGATTTGTCATGAGTATAGTGCAAACGGCGGAAGGTCAGCTGAGGTCCTGGCGCCGGGCCATGCTGCGCGGCGTTCGGATGCGCTGCCCTGCCTGTGGGCAGGGTTCGGTCTATGGCCGTTTTTTGAAGGTGCGGGATGACTGCGCAAGCTGTGGTCTGGGTTTGCATCACCACCGGGCCGATGACGCGCCGCCCTATTTCACCATGCTGATCCTGGGCCATATTCTGGTGCCCCTGGTTTTGATGCTGGAACGCGCCGCCATGCCGCCGCTGTGGGTGCATATGTCCTTGTGGCTTCCTTTGACCGTGATTTTATCCCTGCTCCTGTTGCCGCGGATCAAGGGCGCCCTGATCGGGTTTCAATGGGCGCACCGCATGCATGGCTTCGGCGACGCCGATTAGAGCAATTTTCAATTAATTGGAGTCGCTTTCGCGACTTAAATGATTGATTCAATTTCTCTATTATTAAGAGTCTGAGCGCATTTTCTTCGAATGCGCCTAGAGCAGTAATAAAACAGCCTAATCAGCGTCGATCTGAAATTCCAGCTTGCCATGGGCATCCCGCAGGGCCGCCTCCACCGCCATTGGCGTCGCGCCAGCGGCGAAGATGAAGCCTAGATAGCGGTTGCCATCGGGTACCGGTACCAGGACATCGCCAAGGGGGATGGAAATGGTTACATCCTGGATGCCGGATACGGCGCGGGCGGCGTCCAGGCCGCTGACCAGGCGCAAGGTGCCAGCCGCCGGGATTGGGATCATCATCACCCCGGATGCCGCCTGCGCCGCGCTGTCGATGCCGGGAGGCAGGCCCAGGGCGTGGC
Organism: Alphaproteobacteria bacterium; assembly: GCA_016776605.1. Classification (GTDB taxonomy): domain Bacteria; phylum Pseudomonadota; class Alphaproteobacteria. The sequence goes on from JADHTB010000011.1 coordinate 95,630, forward strand.
GGATGATCAGATCTTCCAGGCGTCCACCGGCGCCGAATTCCAGGGCGCGGGAACACAGCCCGCCGATCGAACGGGCCGCGACCTCGATCAGCCATATGCCGTCGTCATTGAGCCGCAATTCAGCGTGGACGGGGCCTTCGGACAGGCCAAGTGCCGCCACGCCCGCGCCCACCGTCTGGGCGATATCCGCCTGTAACGGCGCCGGCAGGCGCGAGGGCGTGATATACAGGCTTTCTTCGAAATAGGGGCCTTCCAACGGATCTGGCTTGTCAAATATGGCCAGGACCCGCAGCTGACCGTCATCAAGCAAGCCTTCAAGTGCGACTTCCCGCCCCGGAATATAATCTTCAACCAGAATATGGCTGTCGGTCTGCGCCAGGATGGCCCGAACGCGCGCGAAGGCGGCAACGAACTGGTCCGGATTGTCGGCCCGAATGACGCCCCGGCTGGCGGACAGCGCCAAGGGCTTCAAAACCACTGGATAAGCCAGCTGCCCGGCGTGGGCTGCCGGATCATCGGCAAGTGGTACCAAGGTAAACCACGGCGCGGGCAGACCCGAATTGGCCAATCGGCTGCGAAAACGGTACTTGTTCCCGGCCGCTTCCACCGAGGCGGGGGGATTGTGGCGCAGACCTAACGCGGCGGATGCCGCCGCCGCCAGTAGTGTGGTTTCCTGGTCGACGCCGATAATCGCGGCCAAGGGATAGTCTTCGTTAAAGCCGGCGATCTGCCCGACGCCCCGGTCAATGGCCTTAAAGTCCACATATATCGTGCGGCCATGGGAAAATTGCGCCAACACCCCCCGTTGATCGGAGCCAACGGCGACATCAACGTTAAGCCGTTCCGCTGCCCTAAGAAAATCGCCGATGCGGTACGAGGTGGTGGGAACCAGCAGCAGCAGACGGCCCCTGATGGCGGTATCCGTCAACCAACCTTACCTCTTAGCCGCCTTTGCCCTGCTGATAATAGGGATTGCTGCCGCCCGCATGATCGGTAACGTCCAGGACGTGCGCAATGCCGGGGACCAGAGCCCGAATTTCATTGGCGACACCCTGCTTCAGGGTTACATCCGCCATGCCGCAGCCCTGGCAGCCCCCTTCCAGACGCACATACACTGTATCGCCCGCTACATCGACCAGCGCGATATGGCCGCCGTGACCGGCCACCTGAGGGTTGATATGCTCGTCCAGAAGCTGGCGGATCGCCCGGCCTTCCTCGGTTTGCAGGCCCGGCTTGGGCGTCATGTCGGCAAAGTCCACGACGCCCTCGATTTCATGCAGGTAATGGCGCAGCATCTGTTCGATATTCATTCGCAGATCGCCGGCGGAACCCCGCAGTTCCAGAATGACCATGCCATCCTTAAAGCCGCGATAGATCGCCTCGCCATCGCTGTCAGCCAGGGCCGGCGCCACATGGCTGGTCAGCAGATCCTTGATGTTGGCGATGGTTTCGGGATCTACATCCGGGTCGGTCAAATCGTCTTCCGACAGGGCGGCTGCCTCGTCATCAAGGATGACGGCATCGCCGGCCGTGAAATGGTTCATGATGGCGGCCAGGGTAAAAGTTTTCAGAATGAGCCAATCCGCTTCGTCCGATTTCGACACAACGATTGAGTTTTGGTCCAGAAAAACGCCGCTCACGCCTTCAATCGCGAATAGCCGCAGCGCCAGGGGCGAACGTTCAGCCGTTCCCGCATGCGGAAAATGCGCCTTGCCCGAGGGCAGCACAGTCTGCCCCGGCAGAAACTTCATCTGCGCCGGGTTCGGCGTAGGCTCAGTTTGTATGAACATGGATTTGGTCCTTTGTCCTGGTGCGTAGCAAAAAAATATTCATCGGCCGGCCGTTCCGGGGAGGGTCGAGGAGGCAGTTCTCTGGAAATTTACACAGAGTTGTTCCAGAGCCTCATTATCTAGCAAATTATGCGTCATGCCGCAGGCATAAAAATTATCAGTTCCGGGCTCGCTGCCGCCACATTCCAGGTGTACGCACGAGGTGCAGGTGCCAAAGGGCCGCGCGCCTTTTTCCTGCGCCACGCTGTGCAGTATTTGCGCCATGGCTGCGCCGAACTGGCGCCGGACCGCAGGCGGTAGATCGCCGGCCGCCCGGGCTACCGCCTCGAACGGATCGCACGGGCGCATGGCTTTTGCTTTCTCGGTCAGGTCCAGTTGCCGGCCGCGCCCGTCGCCCGCGGCGCGGGATTGGGTCAGAAAGCCTTGCTTGACCAGGCCGCGAATGGTTTGCGATGCCGTGCCCCGCGTGGTGCCGTGGAATTTCGCAAAGGCCGACGGGGTGCGTGAAGACCGGTTGGCGTTGCCCAGATAGCGCAATGCCGTCCACTGCGCGGTGGAGAGCGCTGTCGAGCCCCCCGTCGAGCCCCCCGTCGAGCCCCCCGTCGAGCCCCCTGTCGAGACTGTTGCGGGGCTGTCCTCCGCCTGCGCCAGACGGCCAAGGTGGAGCAGCATTTCGACCAGCATTTCGGGGCTGGTTTGAGTTTGGGATGCCATTGGTATATAATAGCGTTACGCTACTATATTTGCAAGTTTAGAGGATGGGGTAATATTTATGATGAAAAGCGACACGCAGGATTGGGGTCCGAATATTGACGTTCACGCCCTTGCTGGTCTGCGCGCCGGCGGGGTGGCGCATACATTGCTTGATGTGCGGGAACCCGATGAGGTCGTGGTCTGTGCCATCGCCGATAGCCGGTTTATCCCCATGCAGCAGATACCGGGGCATATTGCGGACCTGCCCCGGGCGCATCCGTTGGTTATTCTCTGTCACCATGGCACCCGTAGCGGCATGGTCGCGGATTTTCTCCGTGGCAACGGCTTTACAAACGTCTTCAATCTGGCCGGCGGTATCGATGCCTGGGCCCAGGTGATCGAGCCGGAGATGGCCCGCTATTAGAGGTGTTTTGGCAATTGCGGGGCGCCGTGCGCGGCCAATTGTGCGCCGGGCTGGACAGCAGGGGCGTCGCCATGCGATTTTGCTGTTCCAAATGTTCTCTCGGTAATCCTTCCTTTTGAGTGATATGTCTAAAAAAGAAACAACCGTTAAACGCGCTGTTCGACCGCGCGATGCCGCCACACTGGTGCTATTGCGCCAGGTTCGGGGTAAAACCACCGTTTTAATGGGGTTGCGCCACGGCAAGCATAAATTCATGCCCGATCAATGGGTTTTCCCCGGCGGGCGGGTTGACCGCGCGGACGGCTACGCCATGGCCGGCTCGGAGCTGCGCCCCCATGTCAACCGCGGTCTAACCAGGACATCATCGGCCCATCGTGCCCGGGCCTTGGCCATGGCGGCGGTGCGCGAAACGTTCGAGGAGACGGGCTTGATTTTGGGCCATCCCTTGAAACAACCGCCCGGGAAGGCCGCGCCGTCCTGGGCGCCCTTTTATCAGGCCGGCTTTGCCCCGGCGCTGGATAGCCTGGAATATGTCTACCGTGCGGTGACGCCGCCGATCCGGCCGATTCGTTTCAACGCCCGGTTTTTCCTGACCGATGGCACCAACCTGCATGGCAAGCTGAAGGGTGACGGTGAATTGCTGGACCTGTCCTGGGTGCCGATCCCCAAGGCGATGGAACTGACAACGCCGCCGATCCAGCAGATCGTGCTGCAGGCATTGCCCGGTCTGGTGGACGAAGAGGGCCGGGTGCGCCGGTTGCGCCGGGTTCCCGTACGCATTATGCGGCATGGCGAGCGCCGATTGGAGTACGAATGAGCGCCCTTAAACAGGCTTTGGGCGGACGCAACGACTATGTCCGCCCAGAAAATCCCGTGCGGCCACGGGACGCCGCCTCTTTGGTAATCTTGCGCCAGCGCAAGGACGTGACGGAGGTGCTTTTGGGCCGGCGCGCCTCGCGCCACCGTTTCATGCCGAACATTTTTGTCTTTCCTGGCGGCCGGGTCGATGCGGCGGATCGCGGGGCATTGGTGTCTTCGGAGTTGTCGAAGCCGGTGGCGCGCAAATTGCACAATAAATGGTCGCCCCAGATGTCGCGCGCCCTGGCCGTGGCGGCGGTGCGGGAAACTTTTGAAGAAACCGGCCTGGTAATCGGCGAGCGGCGGGCCAGTGGCGTATCGCCAAATCTTGCCGGCCTGGATTATGTGGCGCGCGCGATTACACCGCCTGACAATCCCATGCGGTTTCACGCCCGGTTTTTTGCCATCGATGCCGAGCATACCAGCGGCCGGGTCCGCGACAGCAATGAACTGCAGGCGTTACAGTGGTTTTCTCTGGCGGATGCCCTGGCCATGCCCCTGGTCGATGTGACCGAGTTCGTGTTGCAGGAAATCCAGCGTCGCCAGAGCGGTTGGCGGCCGCCCGGGGTGCCTTTGTTCAGTTATCGCAACGGCCGGGCGGTGATCCGCTACGAAGCCTGATGGCAACCCGCTGCTGGGGCAATTTCCAATTTCTCTAGCTTTAAGAGTCTGAGCGCATTTTCTTCAAATGCGCTCTTGATTAAATGTGCTCCGGGCTTGACAGGACCGCCGGGAACATTATGTTCCGGTTTCAGGATCTGGCGTGATTGCGCCTTGGAAATTGGAGTTCTGGTGATGGCTAAACCGTCAACGGTTAAGATCAAGTTGGTGAGCAGCGCCGACACGGGTTACTACTACGTAACCAAGAAAAATCCGCGTACTCAGACGGAAAAAATGGTCGTTAAAAAATACGATCCCGTGGTCCGCAAGCATGTGGAATTCAAGGAAGGCAAAATCAAATAAGATTTTGCTCTTGCGCCCCCCCGGTCATGCGGCCGGGGTTTGGGAAAAAATTCAATTTTTGGGATTTTGCAGCCGGCGCTGACGCCGGCTGTCGTCGTTTGCGTTAAATCTGAGCCGGACTGAGCGAGGCTGAGCGGGTTTGACCGAAGTATGATCCGGCCAAGGTCAGGCGCCTTGGGCCGTCGCTATCGGTTCATCCTGTTCGTCGCTTACGACCATGTTGCGGCCGGAGTTCTTGGCAACATAGAGCGCGTCGTCACCGCGCTTTAGGGCGGCGGCGGGACTGTCCGAGGCACCCTGGGATAGGCTGACGCCGATGCTGACCGTGATTGGTATCTGCAAATCAAGCTCAGGCAGGGAAAAGAGGCTATCCGCCACGGATGCGCGCAGGCGTTCCGCCACGGCCATGCTGGTCTCGCGGTCGGTGTCGGGCATGACCACCACGAATTCCTCGCCACCAATTCGAGCCGGCAAATCGATGCCGCGGACGGAGCGTTTTATCCGGCCCACGAATTCCTTCAAAACATCGTCACCGGCGGCATGACCATGCGTATCGTTGACCAATTTGAAATGATCGATATCCAAGGCCAATAGGCCGATCGGTTTGTTGTCCTGTACCGCCCGTTTCATTAGGCTTTCGAGATGGGTTTCCAGATAGCGGCGATTATACAGGCCGGTCAGCGGGTCGGTGACGGCCAGGGTCAAGCTCGTATGATAATTGTCGCGCAAATGATCTTCATATTTTTTACGGCGCAACTGGGTCCGGCATCGGGCCATCAACTCGTTCTGATCCACGGGGCGGATCAGATAGTCATTGACCCCAATATCCAGGCCTTTGACCAAACGCTCCATCTGATCGGGGGTATCATCGACCAGGATAAGAATGGGGATCTGCCGGCTTTCTTCCATGGAACGAAGATGCGAACACAGCCGCAGGCCATCGCTATCCTGTAGTGATAACGACACGATGATCAAATCCACGTCACCGGCTTGTACCGCCGCCACGGCGCCGTCGGCTTCGGTGGCCATGGTTACGGTATGTTGCCCCCCCAGCGCCTGATTGATATTGCGGGCGTAGATTTCCCGGTCTTCGACAACCAGTATCCGGCCGCCGTCGATATTAAGTTCCAGAGGTTCTGCATCCGCCACGCCAAAATTGCTCGATGTGGCTTCCCGCAGGCGCAATTCATCCATCATGATTTTCAGGCGAATCAATGAGCGGACCCGCGCGAACAGGGCAATATCATTCACCGGTTTGGTCAGAAAGTCGTCGGCACCGGCTTCCAATCCGCGCACCCGATCAGAGGTATCGGAAAGCGCCGTGACCATGATGACGGGAATATGTCTAAGATTGGGGTTGGCCTTGATCTGCTCACACACCTCGAAACCGTCCATACCGGGCATCATCACGTCCAGCAGGACGATATCGGGTATTTCACGCTCAATAATTTCCAGGGCGTCAGCACCGTTCATAGCCGTCAGAACATCATAATATTCTCTGGAAAGTTTGGCTTCCAACAGTTTGACGTTCGGTAGAACGTCATCGACGACCAATATACGTGCTGTCATTTCTCAATCCTGCTCAAGGAATTTTTTAACAGTGTCCAGAAACAACTGCACCGAAATTGGTTTGGCGATATAGGCCTCACAGCCACCGACACGGATTTTCTCCTCATCGCCCTTCATGGCAAAGGCGGTGACGGCGATGACGGGAATGGATTTCAAATCATCGTCTTCCTTGATCCACGTGGTCACCTCAAGGCCGGAAACTTCTGGCAATTGGATGTCCATCAGGATCAGATCTGGGCGCTTTTCGCGCGCAATGGCCAACGCCTCCATGCCATCTTTGGTCTGTAGAGTGTCGTAACCATGGGCATCCAGAAGGTCATGAAAGAGCTTCATATTAAGGTCGTTGTCTTCGACGATCAGCACTGTTTTAGGCATTGCAACCAATTCTCCCTGGCACCATAACGGCGCGGTGAGTGATATTATCAAGGGCTATTGTTAATATCTGGTTTAGCGTTCACAGATCATGGTTAACGAAGCGTTAACGCCTGTGTACGATCGATGACTATGACAGCGGTATAGCATGAATGAAGAGCAAGCAAAAACAGTGGCGTTGCAGGCCCTGACTTATCTGGTCGGGGAGCCATCGGCATTGCAACGTTTCTTCGATCTAAGCGGGGTGGATGGCGCGGATTTGCGCCGGCGCGCCGATGATCCGGTTATGTTGGCCGGGGTGTTGGATTTCTTCCTTGGTGACGAGGCGCAACTTTTGGAAATGTGCCAAGCCACGGACATGGCGGGCGAAACGCCCGCGCGGGCACGGCGTGGTCTACCCGGCGGCCAGGGCGATGAATGGAGTTGAAGTTGGAAGACGATAGTTTACACGACGATGTTCTTATTCAGTTGGAGGCGTTGCGCCTGGCGCCCGAACGCCCACTGATTGTCAGTGATGCTGACGAGGTGATCTTTGCCTTTGTGCGGAGTTTAGAGGGGTTCTTGATCGAAAACGGCAATTTCCTTGATCTGCAATCCTTTGCCTTGAGCGGCAACATCCGCAATAGCGAAACCGGCGAGCCCGTCTCTGCCGAGACGGTGAAGGCGTTGATCGGCGATTTTTTCGACCAGCGCACGGAACAGATAGAGCCGGTTGAGGGCGCGGCCGATGCCCTGGCCGCGTTATCCACGCAGGCCCAGATCCTGGTGCTGTCCAACGTGCCCCTGGATCGCCTGGCAGCCCGGCGCCGGGCCCTGGTGAAACACGGCATGGATTATCCACTGGTGGCGAATATAGGCAGGAAAGGTGGCGCCATGGCCTATTTGATGGCCCGGCACAATGCGCCGGTCTTTTTCCTTGATGATATTCCGCATAATATCGCCTCGGTCGCGCGGGTTGCGGCGGCGGTTACACGGGTGCATTTTATCGCCGATCACCGGCTGCGCGATTTGCTGGGCGCGGCCGAGGATGCCGATATAAGAATAGATGATTGGCCCGGTGTCCGCCGCTACATCGAAACGCGGTTGCGCGCGCAGGGCTATTAGCGCGCCCTACAGTGGTCGGAGGTACTAGCCTATGCGGATCGGCGTTGATCTGGGTGGCACCAAGATCGAGGCTTTGGCCCTGGCCGATGACGGCGCCGAATTGCGCCGACTCCGCGCGCCGACCCCCCAGGGTGACTATCAGGCGGTCGTCGTGGCTGTCCGGGATTTGGTGGCGGCGGTCCAGGTTGGGCTGGGCGCCGCCGGGACGCCGGTTGGTGTCGCGATTCCCGGCGCGGTATCGCCGGCAACCGGTCTGATTAAGAACGCCAATTCCACCTGTCTGATCGGCAAACCATTCGATATGGATCTGGCCGCCGCCCTGGGGTCTCCGGTACGCCTGGCGAATGATGCCAATTGTTTCGCCCTGTCAGAAGCCAGTGATGGCGCCGCCAGGGGGGCTGACAGCGTGTTTGGCGTCATTATCGGTACCGGAACCGGTGCCGGTATTGTCCTGGGCGGGCGTCTGCATGAAGGTCCCAATCTGATCGCCGGTGAATGGGGCCATGTGCCGCTGCCCTGGCCGGAAGACGACGAACGTCCGGGCCCGCCCTGCTATTGCGGCCGGCGAGGCTGTATCGAGACCTTCCTGTCCGGTCCGGGATTGAGCCTCAGCTACCAGACCATGGCGGGTAGGGCGCTGACAGCCCGAGAAATCGCCGCGCGGGCGGGGCAGGGCGATAGCATGGCGGCGGCATGCATGGCGCGGTATGAGCGTCGATTGGCAAAATCCCTGGGCATGGTGATCTCTATTCTGGACCCGGCGGTGATCGTACTGGGCGGTGGCCTGTCGAATATTGCGCGGCTGTACGACCGCGTGCCGGCCTTGTGGGGCGAATTCGCCTTCTCCGATCAGCTTTCAACCAGATTGTTGCGGGCCAAACATGGCGATTCCTCCGGCGTGCGGGGGGCGGCCTGGCTTTGGCCGGCGGGCGGTGGCGTCGCGCCATGACGGCGATGTGCCGCGACTGTCTTGTTGTTGCGCCTGGCGAACATATGCCCGCGCGCTGCCGCGTCTGCGGCTCGCCGCGGCTGATACGGCACCCCGAATTATTGTCGCTGGGGATCGCCCATCTGGATTGCGATGCTTTTTACGCCAGCGTTGAAAAGCGCGACAATCCATCCCTCGCGGACAAGCCGGTCATCGTCGGTGGCGGCCATCGCGGCGTGGTCAGCGCGGCCTGTTATATCGCGCGTACCTTTGGCGTCCGCTCCGCCATGCCTATGTTCAAGGCGCGCAAGGCCTGTCCGCAGGCTGTGGTGATCGCCCCTGATATGCAAAAGTACGCTGCCGCGGGGCGCCAAATCAGGGCGATCATGAAGGATTACACGCCATTGGTGGAGCCGTTGTCCCTGGACGAGGCGTTCCTGGATTTGAACGGAACCGGACGCTTGCACGGCCAGTCTCCAGCCGCGACCGCCGCCACAATCGTCAAAAGAATAGAGGCCGAGGTGGGCGTCACCGCCTCCATCGGCCTGTCCTATAACAAATCCCTGGCCAAGGTTGCCTCCGACCTGGACAAGCCCAGGGGATTTGCCGTGATCGGCCGGGCCGAGGCGGTGGACTTCCTGGCGGGGCAACCGGTGTCCATTATCTGGGGCGCCGGCAAGGCATTGCAAAAAAGTCTGGCCAAGGACGGCATTACCACCGTGGCGCAACTGCAGGCCATCGAGGAGACCCGGTTGATCGCCCGTTATGGCGCCATGGGCCTGCGCATGGCCCAGTTCGTGCGAGGTGAAGACCCGCGCCGGATCAGCGCTGATCGGCCGACCAAGAGCATTTCCTCGGAAACCACATTCGACCACGATATCGCCGATGGCGAAGCGTTGAAAAAAATACTCTGGCGTCAGGCGGACCGGGTCGCCCGCCGGATCAAAAGCGCCGAACTGGCCGGCACCACGGTGACCTTGAAATTGCGGCGCGCGGATTTTCGCATCTTAACCCGCAGCCGCCGTCTGCCCGACCCGACCCAATTGGCCGGCACCATCTATCGCCATGGGGCGGAATTGTTGGCCAAGGAAATAGACGGAACAGCATATCGCCTGCTGGGGGTTGGCCTCAGCGGCCTGATCGATGGCCTGGAAGCCGATCCCCTCAATCTTGCTGAACCCGGCGCCAAACGCCGGGCCGATGCGGAGCGGGCCCTGGACCGGGTGCGTGACCGATTTGGCACCGACGCCATCGGCAAGGGCCGGGGGTTAAAGTGATGAAATATTGTGCTCAATCACAGGCTGGCCGGTCGAAATATTGCAGTTGTACAAGGCGGCCGGTCAGGCCGAATTCCGGATAATCCAAGACCAGATCGTCGACCACGCCATCGCTGTACAAAGTGAAGCCGACTTCAAAATCGGGGACGCCAAGGCGGCTGTCATGATGGTAATAGGCTAGGCGGACAGGCCAGCTGCTCAGGTCCTTGGCCAACAAATTCTTGCCTTCGCCCTGCTTCCGGTCCGTTCTCCCCTGGTCCGTTCTATTGCCGATGACGGCCGAGGCGAGATAATAGCCGGCATCGTAGCTGCCATCGAAAAGCGCGACTTCAAAGCCGCGGCTGCCGCGCAGGGCGTGTTCCAGCACGATACGGTTATGGCTGATGGGGAAGATCGTGCCCTTGGGCAGCGCCAGTTCCCGCGTCTTGGGCAGCTGCCAGGCCGCGCTGCCGGCGCCTTGGCTATCCAAGCCGGCCCGGCCCTGTTCCTGGTCACTGATTTTGCCGTTGATCCGATTCAATAAATTAAAGCGAACGGTCCGCCCGTCCCGGCTTTCCCAGACCGAGGCCTGCATATCGCCAAAAATGTCGGGCCCTACATCGCTGGTTATTTTGGAAATAAAGCCTTGATTGAAGATGAAGCCGTCGCAGCTTTCCAGTAATTCCACCACCAGGCGGCCCTTGGCCGCATCTATGCCGGGGTTTTTCCGGCTCTGGTCCAATTTCAGTTCATAGACGCTGCGGGCAGGCCGCAGCATCTGGGCCGCGGTTTCAACCGGCAACAGGATGAGGAATAGAAAAATAATGGCCCGGAAATAGCTTGTGCCTTTGAGCATGAGATGTGTGAATCCTGTATGTTTGTCGGTTGCCGCTTCATATTACGAGATCGGGGCCGGGCCGTCGCTGTATTTGACCGATACGGGTGGTGGGGCGCATTCGACAGGGCCGGGATCACTTGCTAAATAGAAGCACCATTTCGGGAGAGGAATTCGTCATGAGCCTGTTGCCAAAATCCGTGGTGATAACCGATGATACGATGCGCGAGGGCCTGCAAATAGAGAGCGCCGGGATATCCGTCGACGAGAAGCTCCGGCTGTTGGATGCGTTGGGCGAGACCGGGGCCAAGGTAATCTCGATCGGCTCGTTCGCGCACCCGAAATGGACGCCATCGATGGCCTGCATTGACGAGATCGCCGAACGGTTCGTACCGAAGCCAGGGGTGCGTTACACGGCTGCCGTCTTCAACCGCAAAGGCTTCGAACGGGCGGATCAGTATTACCCCAAGATCGACGTGCGCGAGAAACAGTTCCGCACCAATGTCGAACTTTGCGATACTTTCGCGCGCCGCAACTACAATCGCACCCAGGCCGAGCAGATTGCCGGACTGGATGCCGCCATCGCCGCCGCGCGGGACGGGGCGGCGGAATACGGCGCGGTTGGCCTGGGCAATCCCTTTGGCTCCAACTTTGAAGGTCCGTTTTCCCTGGCGCAGAGGATGGCGCTGCTCGAGCTGTTGATCGAAAAGTGGCATGCTGCTGGCTTGAAAGTGAAAAAGTGTTCTTTCTTTGATGCCATGGGCTGGAATATGCCGCATGTCGTCCGCGAGACGCTGCTTGCCATCCGAGAGCGCTGGCCGGAGATCACGGACTTCCACATGCATTTACATGACAGCCGCGGCGTGACCCTGGCGAGCTACTATGAAGCGTTGCAGCTGGGCGTAACCGAATTCGACACATCGCTGGGCGGCATGGGCGGCTGCCCCTATTGCGGCAACGGCCGTGCCGCGGGCCACGTTCCGACAGAGGATTTCGTAAATCTCTGCCACGAACTGGGGATAGAGACGGGCTATAACCTGGACAAGTTGATCGATGCCGCCGCGATTGCCGAAGAGGTCGTCGGCCATTCGTTGTGGGGACATGTTTCGAAAGCTGGCCCGCTGCCGCGTGGCGAGCGGCTTTATCCCTCGAACATGCCGTTCGTCGAAACGCTTGAAGAGGCCGCCCATTTTCGCAAGGGGCCGGGAGTTTATGCAGGTCAGCTATCACCCTGGCGGGATGGGGACGCACTAAGTCGCTGAGCGTTCCTTTGTTGCAATCAACTCTGAACCCACCAACCCTGAACACACCAACCCTGAACATGAGGGACAAATGCGGCGTTGAGATATGCGCCGGTTCGTCTTAAATAACCGCCATGACTGATATTTTGAAAATTGCTATGGCGCAGATCAATCCAACGGTCGGCGATATCGCGGGTAATGCGGAACTGGTGCGCGCGGCGCGTGGCGAGGCTGCCGCCGCGGGCGCCGACCTGGTGGTCTTTGGCGAACTGGTGCTGTGTGGCTATCCGCCCGAAGACCTGGTTTTGAAAAGCGCGTTTCAGGACGCAATCGTGGCTGCGATAGAGGCGCTGGCGGCGGAAACGGCGGATGGCGGGCCGGGCCTGTTGGTCACGGCGCCCTGGCGTGACCAGGGTTTGCTGTACAACGCGGTGTTGCTGTTGGACGGCGGCGAAATCGTTGCGGTGCGTTACAAGCACGATCTGCCCAATTACGGCGTATTTGATGAAAAACGGGTGTTTGCCGCCGGGCCGTTGCCGGGGCCGGTCAATTTTCGCGGTGTCCGCCTGGGGGTGCCGATCTGCGAGGATATCTGGACGCCGGACGTTTGCGAATGCCTGGTGGAGACTGGCGCCGAATTATTGATCGTGCCCAACGGATCCCCCTTCGAGGCGGGCAAGTTCGACGTGCGCCTGGGCCACGCGGTTGGGCGGGTTACGGAAACCGATCTGCCGGTGATGTATGTCAATCAGGTCGGCGGTCAGGACGAACTGGTTTTTGACGGCGGCAGCTTCGTGGTCAACGGCGATTGCTCTCTCGCCTTGCAAATGCCCACCTTTGCCTCCGGTCTGGTCATGACCGAATGGCGCCGGGTGGATGACCATTGGGTCTGTGCCGAAGGGCCGCGTACGGCGCCTCACGAGGGCCTGGCCGCGATCTACCGGGCGATGACCCTTGGGCTGCGCGATTACGTGAACAAGAACCGCTTTCCAGGCGTGGTTTTGGGCCTGTCCGGGGGCATCGATTCCGCCCTCAGCGCCGCCGTCGCGGTGGATGCCCTGGGACCAGACCGGGTCTGGTGCGTGATGCTGCCGTCGAAATTTTCTTCCGAACACAGCCTGTCTGATGCCGTCGAATGTGCCGAATTGCTGCAATGCCGTTTGGACAAGGTAACCATCGAACCGGCCGTGGCGGCCTTTGAGACCATGCTGGGATCGTTGTTCGAGGGGCGGGCGCCGGATATCACCGAGGAGAACATCCAATCACGGGCCCGCGGCATGGCCTTGATGGCGATCTCCAACAAGTTCGGCTATATGGTGCTGACCACGGGCAACAAATCGGAAATGTCGGTCGGTTACGCGACCATCTATGGCGATATGTGCGGTGGCTTTTCCGTGCTGAAGGACGTCTACAAAATCACCGCCTTCGATCTGGCCCATTGGCGCAATCAACAAACCTTCGATGAAGCTTTGGGCCCGGCAGGCCGGGTTATCCCGGAAAACACCATTACCAAGCCGCCCTCGGCCGAGCTGCGCCCCGACCAGAAGGACGAGGATTCACTGCCCCCCTACGAGGCGCTGGACGACATATTGCGCTGTCTGGTGGAAGAGGAAATGGCCTTTGATGCAATCGTGGCCCGTGGTCATGAGGCGGCGGTCGTGCGGCGGATCGAGCACTTGCTGTATCTGGCCGAATACAAACGCCGGCAGGCCCCTCCCGGCGTCAAATTAACGGCCCGCAATTTTGGCCGCGACCGCCGCTATCCCATTACCAATGGCTTCCGCGACGCGCGGTAATGATTGCAATGGAAACTGATGATTGTATCGGCCTGTGATTTGTGAATATGCTGCGGGCCTGTGCCCCGGTAGAGAACCATCACCGGGCGGGTAATAACAATTTATCTTCGGAAAAATCGGACTATCAGGGAGATTTAAAAATGATGCGATGGAAAGCAACTGCAAAAGCAACTGCTATCGCCGGCGCGCTGGCCGTGGCTACGTTGATGACGGCGCCAACGGCGGGCGCGAAAGAATTTAAATGGGCCTTCCAGGGCAATCTGCAATCACTGGACCCGCATGGCCTGTTCGAGACCTTTACCATCGGCTTTCACGGCAATATGTACGAGCCGCTGATTGGTTATGACGACAAAATGAACGTTGTCCCGATGCTGGCGGAATCGTTTACCCAGACCAATACCAATACCTGGCGGGCGAAATTGCGGGCCGGGGTGAAATTCCACAACGGCAACGATCTGACCACCGATGACTTTATCTTTAGCTGGAAGCGAGCCTTGACCGAAGGGTCGGATATGAAGGTGCCGGCGCGGAAGATCAAGGAAATCAAGAAAATTGATGATCTGACCTTTGACATCATCACCTCTAATCCGAACCCCATTCTGCCACGCAGCCTGTTGATCCTGTATGTCATGGATAAGGAATGGTCGGTGGCGCACAAGACGGAAGCCGCGACTAATTTGAAAGGCGGCGAGGAAGGCAATTTCGCCAACCTGAATGCCAACGGCACCGGCCCCTTTATGGTCACTGAACATGCCGCCGGTGTGAAGACCATGCTCAAGCGTTTTGATGGTTATTGGCAAAAAATTCCCTCCAATGTCACCAAGGCCACGTTTACGCCGATCTCTCAGGATGCGACCCGTGTCGCCGCCCTGCTTTCGGGCGAATTGGATCTGGCCTATCCGGTTCCGGTTCAGGACTGGCAGCGCTTAAAGGATGCCCCAGGCGTCCAGCCTCTTGCCGGGCCGGAGGCGCGGACCATATTCTTGGGCTTTGACCAGGTGCGGGACGAGTTGCTGTACTCGAATGTTAAAGGCAAGAACCCCTTCAAGGATGTCCGGGTTCGTAAGGCCTTCGCGCATGCCATCAACGTTGAAGCGATCAAAAAGAAGGTGATGCGGAACGCATCATTCCCGACCGGACTGATGGTGGCACCACAGATCGGCGGCTTCGTTCCCGCATTGAACGCACATTGGGCCTATGACACGGCCAAGGCCAAAAAACTGTTGGCCGATGCCGGCTATCCCAATGGTTTCGAAGTGACCATGGATTGTCCCAACGACCGCTATGTCAATGACGAGAAAATCTGTCAGGCCTCTGCCGCGATGCTGGCCAGGATTGGCGTCAAGGTAAAGGTGCTGGCCCAGACCAAGTCGAAATATTTTGGCAAGGTACTGTCCCAGAACAACTATGACACCTCGTTCTTCCTGTTGGGCTGGACGCCGGGCACCATGGACGCCCATCAGGCGATCGAGCCTCTGATGGCCTGCCGGACCAAGGAAAAGGGCCGGGGTCTGTTCAACCTTGGTGGTTATTGCAACGAGCGTATCTATGCGCTGGCGCCAATGATCGAGTCGGAAACCGATCAGGCCAAGCGTGCGGCGATGATCAAGGAAGTTTTCAAGATCCATCAGGATGAAGTGGGTCACATTCCCTTGCATCAGCAACCGCTGTCATGGGGCGTGTCGGATCGGGTAACCGTCAATCAACGGCCCGACAACGTTCTGGACCTGCGCTACGTCGTCGTTAAGTAGGCGGACGGAATTAGCTGCGGAGCGGCTCGGTCCTGGGACTGGGCCGCTCCTGCTTTTTTGATCTTTCTGGAAATGAATTAGCTGCCTATGTTCGCCTTTATCATTCGGCGCTTGCTGCAATCGGTGCTGGTCATGTTGACCGTGGCATTGATCGCGTTCGCGCTGTTTCGTTTCGTGGGCGATCCCATCAACAACCTGGTGGGTCAGGACACGACCTTGCAGGATCGGCAACAGCTGCGCGAAACCCTGGGCCTGAACGATTCCGTGGTCGTGCAGTATTGGCGTTATGTGGTGAACACGGCCAAGGGTGATTTCGGCTATTCCTATATGCATCGCCGGCCGGTGAAAACGATGTTGCTGGAGCGGATGCCCGCGACCCTCGAATTGTCGATAATTTCCATCATACTGGCCTTGTTTATCGGCGTACCCATGGGAGTCTATACGGGCCTGCGCCGCGATGGTTTTCTGGCCAAGATATTTATGAGCATTTCCCTGATCGGCATATCATTGCCGACATTTCTGATCGGCATCATGCTGATCCTGGTGTTCGGTGTCATGTTGCGCTGGCTGCCGACCTTTGGCCGGGGCGAGGTGGTGGCTTTCGGTATCTGGACCACCGGCCTGTTGACGGCCTCTGGTTTGAAAGCCCTGATCATGCCCGCGATCACCCTGGCCCTGTTTCAGATGACCCTGATCATGCGTCTGGTGCGCTCCGAGATGCTAGAGGTGTTGCGCACGGACTATATCAAGTTCGCCCGCGCCCGTGGCTTGAGCAACCGGGCGGTGAATTTCGGCCATGCCTTGAAGAATACCCTGGTGCCGGTCATCACCATTACCGGCCTACAGCTCGGCTCTGTCATTGCCTTTGCCATTATTACCGAAAGCGTCTTTCAATGGCCCGGCATGGGTAGGATGTTTATCGAGGCGGTGGCCGATGTGGATATTCCGGTGATGGCCGCCTATCTGTGTCTGATCGCGCTATTTTTCGTGGTTATCAATCTGATCGTTGATCTGTTGTACTATGCCGTCGATCCCCGCTTGCGCATTGATGGTGGTGGGAGCGGCGGCCATGGCTGAGCCCAGGGGGGGAATTGGCGGCGAAGTTCCGGATCTATCGCTTTGGGACCGGACCATTGATGCGCTGGTCCGGGCCAGGCACAGCGATATCTGGTACAGCTTCAAGCGCTCTCCCGTTACAATGGTGGCCGCGGCGGTCACGGCGGTTATCATCCTGTCGGCGGTATTTGCCCCTTGGGTGGCACCGTATAATCCATTCGATCTGGCTACGATTGACCTGATGGACGCTTCCCTTCCCCCCTCCTGGATGGCCGATGGGGACCCGCGCTTTTTACTGGGCACCGACGATCAAGGACGTGGCATCCTTTCGACTATTATTTTTGGCGCCCGCATTTCCCTTGGGGTCGGCTTTGCCTCGGTGGTGTTTGCCCTGATTGTCGGAGTTGGCCTGGGTCTGATCTCGGGCTATGTGGGCGGCACGGTCGATGCTGTTATCATGCGGGTTGCCGATATCCAACTCAGCTTTCCCGCTATCCTGCTGGCCCTGTTGGTGGACGGCGTGGCCCGGGGCGTGTTGCCGCGCGAGGCCCATGACGAATTGGCGATCTATGTCCTGGTCTTTTCCATCGGCATTTCCGGCTGGGTGCAATATGCCCGCACCGTGCGCGGCTCCACCCTGGTGGAGAAGAACAAGGAATATGTCCAGGCCGCCCGGGTGATTGGCCGACCGGCAATTCTCATCATATTGCGCCATGTACTGCCCAATGTGATGGGGCCTGTCATGGTGATCGCCACCATCCATCTGGCCCTGGCCATCATCACCGAGGCCACCTTGAGCTTCCTGGGCGTTGGCGTATCGCCGACGGAGCCGTCTCTGGGCACCTTGATCAACGTGGGCCAGGATTACCTGTTTTCGGGTGAATGGTGGATAGCGCTGTTCCCCGGCGCGGTTCTCGCCATCCTGGTCCTGGCGGTCAACCTGTTGGGCGATTGGTTGCGCGACGCCCTGAACCCCAAGCTGCGTTGAACCTGGCCCGATGTCCACACCTAAGTCCGCATCAAGTGACGATCAGGCCCTCTTGTCGGTACGCAATCTGCGGATCGAATTTCCGACCCGGCGCGGCACCCTGGTGGCGGTGGACGATATCTCGTTTGATATTTCGCCGGGCGAAATTCTGGGAGTCGTGGGCGAGTCCGGCGCCGGAAAATCTTTGACCGGTGCCGCCATCATTGGCTTGTTGGAGCCGCCCGGCCGCATCGCGCAGGGCGAAATCTTGCTGGAAGGCCGGCGCATCGATAACCTGCCCTACGAACAACTTCGCCGTATCCGCGGCCGCCAGATCGGCGCCATCTTCCAAGATCCGCTGACCTCGCTCAACCCGCTCTATTCCATCAGCCGGCAATTGGTCGAAACGATCCAGACCCACCTGCCCCTGAACGACAGGGAGGCCCGTACCCGCGCCCTGGCATTGCTGGATGAAGTCGGCATTCCCAGCGCAGGGGAACGGATCGATCATTATCCACATCAATTTTCCGGCGGTATGCGCCAACGGGTGGTCATCGCCCTGGCATTGTGCGCCGAGCCGCGCCTGATCATCGCGGACGAGCCGACAACGGCGCTGGATGTCTCCATCCAGGCCCAGATAATCTCGTTATTGAAGGGCCTGTGCCACGAACATGGCACGGCGGTGATGCTGGTGACCCACGACATGGGGGTAATTGCCGAGGCCGCGGACCGCGTCGCCGTGATGTATTCCGGCCGCATCGCCGAAATAGGGCCGGTGCAGGAAGTCATCCGCACGGCCAAGCATCCCTATACCCATGGCCTGATGGGATCGATCCCCCTTATTGGCCATCATGTGAAAAAGCTGACCCAGATCGATGGCGCCATGCCCCGCCTGCAGGAGATCCCCGCGGGATGTCCTTTTAATCCGCGCTGCGAGAAGGTGATGGATTGTTGCCGGGTAGAGCGGCCCAATCTGCAAACCGTGCAGAAATCGCGGGTCGCCTGTCATCTATTTGACGGGGCGGACGGGGAGGCCCGGGCTGGTGAATGACGCAAGCAAAAATGCCGCCGCGCCATTGCTGTCGGTTGATGGCCTGGTGCGGCATTTCGATGTCTCCGCGCCGTTCCTGAACCGCCTGTTCGAACGTTTGGACCGCTCCTACGTGAAGGCGGTGGATGGCATCAGCTTTGATATTGGCCGGGGCGAAACGTTTAGTCTGGTCGGGGAGTCCGGCTGCGGCAAATCCACCGTGGCCCGCCTGATCGTCGGATTGTATCAGCCCACCGCCGGGTCGATCCAGTATGAGGGGGTTGAGATTGGGCCGCGCGAGGCCGCCGCCGCACGCAAGCGCATGCAGCCCCATATGCAGATGATTTTTCAAGATCCCTATGCCTCGCTCAATCCGCGCTGGCGGGTCGCTGAAATTGTTGCCGAGCCGATCCATGTGCGCGGTTTGCTGCAGGGCAAAAGGGAAATATTGGCGCGGGTTGGCGAATTGCTAACCCAGGTCGGCCTTTCGCCCGCCGATGGGGAACGTTACCCGCACGAATTTTCCGGCGGCCAGCGGCAACGTATTTCCATTGCCCGGGCCCTGGCGGGCGAGCCGGAATTCCTGGTTTGTGACGAGCCGACCTCGGCCCTGGATGTCTCGGTTCAGGCCCAGATCCTGAACCTGATGAAGGATTTGCAGGATCGTCTGGGTCTGACTTATTTATTCATCAGCCATGATCTGGCGGTGGTCTATCACGTCTCCACGAAAGTCGGGGTGATGTATCTGGGCCGGCTGGTGGAATGGGCCGAGACCAACACATTGTTCGAAAATCCACGCCACCCCTATACGCGGATGTTGCTGGATGCCATTCCCGACCTGGAAATGAGCGGTCGCCAGCGTATCCCCGTGGCCGGCGAGGTGCCTAGCCCGATCAACCCGCCGTCGGGCTGCGCCTTCCATCCCCGCTGCCCGCATGTCGAGGCCCGCTGCCGGATAGAGGCGCCACTGCCCCGCATTTACGATGGCGTCCACGTCGCCTGCCACGCCGTCGCCGACGGCCGCATCAGCTGAGACGATTTGCCCCGCTTCCCAGCAGGGCGGAATGCTTGCTAAGCTTGTGCGCTAGATAAAACGAGGCTTTGGGAGGGGCTGCGCGCGCGGCCGGTGGAACATGGCAACGACAACTAAAGATAAGACGGGCAAGAACAAGTCGGCGAAATCGAATGTTCAGCTTTCGGCGGAGACGGCGGAAGCCATCTACACCACCATGCGCCGCATTCGCGCTTTCGAGGAACGCACCATCGAGCTGTTCGCGGAAGGCGCCGTTAAAGGCACCGCGCACAGCTATATTGGCGAGGAGGCGGTAGCCGCCGCCGTTAGCGCCAATCTGCGCGACGATGACTACATGGCCTCCAACCACCGGGGGCATGGCCATTGCATCGCCAAAGGCGCCGATATGAGTTTGATGATGGCCGAACTGATGGGCCGCGAGAACGGCTATTGCGGCGGCCTGGGCGGTTCCATGCATATTGCCGATCTGAGCCTCGGCATTCTGGGCGCCAACGGTATCGTCGGGGCCACCATGCCGCTCGCCACGGGCGCCGCCCTGGCCATCAAGCTGCGCGGCGGCGATCAGGTGGTGGTTGCTTTCTTTGGCGATGGCGCCTCGAACCAGGGCACTTTCCACGAATGCTCCAACCTGGCCAGTATCTGGAAGCTGCCGATCCTGTTCATCTGCGAGAATAATCAATATGCCTTGACCACCTCCTATCGGGATACCACCTCGGCCCGGCAGATATCGGACCGGGCGGTGGGCTATGCCATGCCCGGCATCACCATTGATGGCAATGATGCGGGCGAGGTTTACACGGTGGTGGGCGAGGCGGTGGAACGCGCCCGGGCCGGCGAGGGGCCCAGCCTGATCGAATGCATGACCTATCGCTGGGGCCAGCATTCCATGCGCGCCAATCTGCGGGATCCACGGCCAAAGGAAGAATACGACGCCTGGATCGCCCGTGATCCCATCAAATTACTGGAAGAAAGGATGCGGGCGGAAAAAACCGTGCCGGGCCGCCGGGTCAGCGAAATCGGCGCACAGGTCGGCCAGGATTTGGAAAGCGCGGTGGCGTTCGGCCGGGAGGGGGCGGAGCCCACGGTCGAACAGATGCTGGCTGCGGTCTATGACGCGCATGCCCATTATGACGAACCAGGCGCCGTGGGCGATCGGGAAATCACCTATGTGGAAGCCTTGAACGAGGCCATGGGCGCGGAAATGGCGCGGGATGACCGGGTCTTCGTGATGGGCGAGGATGTGGGCCAGACCGGCGGGATCTTTGGCGTCACCAAGGGGCTGTGGGAGCGTTTCGGCAATGACCGGGTCCGCGACACTCCGATCACCGAGGTCGGCTTTACCGGGGCCGGCGTCGGCGCCGCCATAGCCGGCATGCGCCCGATCGTGGAATTGCAGATTTTTGATTTTGTCGCCCTGACCATGGACATGCTGGTCAATCAGGCCGCCAAATTCCGCTATATGCTGGGGGGCGGGCCAACCGTGCCCCTGGTGGTGCGTGGCCCTCAGGGCGGCGGCATCCGCATGGCGGCCCAGCATAGTCAAAGCCTGGAAGCCTGGTTTACCCATGTGCCGGGCCTCGTCGTGATGGCCCCGTCCACGCCCTATGACGCCAAGGGAATGTTGATCGCGGCAATCCGGGACAACAATCCGGTGATCTTTCTGGAGCACAAGATGCTCTATATGGAAAGCAAGGGCGCGGTGCCCGAACAGGATTATGCCATCCCCATCGGTAAGGGCGATATCAAGCGCGCGGGCAGCGATATCACCGTCGTGGCGACCATGACGATGGTCCCCCGCGCCCTGGCCGCCGCCCGGGTGCTGGAGCGGGAGGGCATTTCCGTCGAGGTGGTGGACCCCCGTACCCTGCGCCCCCTGGATGAGGCGATCATCCTGAATTCCGTGGCCAAGACCAACCGCTTGTTGATTGCCCACGAGGCCTGGAAAAATGGCGGCTTCGGTGCCGAAGTGGCGGCGATGGTGGTGGAAAAAGGCTTCGATAATCTGGATGCGCCCATCGTGCGGGTCGGCGGGCTGGATGTGCCGATGCCCTACAACGATGCCCTGGAGCGCGCGGTTATCCCCTCCCAGGATCGTTTAACCCAGGCAATCCGCGATCTGGTGCGCCATGGCGCCTGAGCCTCGCGCGGCGATCGATATGGTTCATCTGGGCACCTATACCCAGGGTGACCGCTCATTGGAGTTGGAACTGTTGAACATGTTTCTGCCCAGCGCCCAGGGTTATATCGATACCATGGCCGAGGGCCAGGACGAGATATGGTGGACGGCGGCCCATAGTTTGAAAGGCGTCGCCCTGGGGGTTGGCGCCTGGGAAATCGCGGCGCTGGCGGAGGCGGCGGAAGGCCACCGCGACAGCGCGCCGCCGGTTCGCCACGAGGACGTGGCGGCGTTGCAGGCGGCCTTGGAAAGCGTGCGTTGTTTTGTCGCGAATTTGACGTGACATTGGTCAAGTCGAAAACTAGCATAACAGGCCAAAATGCCTATCTAATTTAGTGTAGGCCGCCGGTTAAATCGGGCGGCACAATCGGAGGGGAAAAAGGTAATGGCGTTCAAGGATATTGTTGTTCATCAAGGTGAAGATTCCCACGCGGATAGGCGTCTGGCTGTTGGTGTGGACTTGGCCAAGCGGTTCGATGCACGGCTGGCGGCTATCTATGTCTTGAGCTATCCAACGGTACCCGGCTTTGTGCAGACCGAATTGCCCAGCGAAATCCTGGAGCAACGTTACGCGGAAATTCGTGCCGCGGGACAGGCCAGGGGGGCCGCTTTCGATGCCGCCGTGGCACGGGAGGGTGTTGCGGGTGAATTTCGCGTAATGGAAGGGGATGTGACTGATGCCGTCGCGCTTTGTGGCCGCTACAGCGATCTGTTGGTGGTTGCACAGCCCGATCCGGATTATCCCGCAGTGACGGACAGTCTGGCCGAAGAACTGTTGCTGGCTGCCGGCCGACCGATATTGGTGGTGCCCTATGCCGGTGATCTGAGCCATCTGGGCCGCCGGGTGATGGTGGCATGGAACGGCACGCGCGAGGCCACCCGCGCGGTGCATGATGCCATGCCGATGCTGGTCCAGGCGGAAGAAGTCGTGGTTTTCTCGGTCAATCCGGAAGACAGCGACCATATCGCCGGGGCCGATATCAGCGCCCATTTGGCCCGTCATGGGGTTAACGCCACCCCGCGTCATATCGTGGCGCCTGATATGCGGGTTGGCGACAGCATGCTTTCGGCCGTTGCCGACAACAGCATCGATCTGCTGGTGATGGGTGGTTACGGTCATTCCAGGCTGCGCGAATTGGCATTTGGCGGCGCAACCAGGGCCATCATGCAGTCAATGACCTGTCCGGTAATGATGTCGCATTAGACGATGACACATCCCTGACTTCGGGGTACATGAATAGGGTGGTTGGTCCAAGGGGCTAGCCGCCCTATTTATTTGCGACGAGAAATGCCGCACTGAACCGAAGACAGGGGTACGCCATGGCGATCATCAACCGAATTGCAGACCTTCACGATGACATGGTTGCCTGGCGCCATGACATTCATGCGCATCCTGAAACCGCCTTTGAAGAGGTGCGCACGGCGGCGGTGGTCGAGGAGAAGCTGCGCTCGTTCGGCCTGGAGGTGCATACCGGATTAGCCAAGACCGGTGTCGTCGGGGTGCTCAAATGCGGCGATTCAGACCGTAAGATCGGTTTGCGGGCGGATATGGATGCCCTGGACTTGCAGGAACTGGCCGACGTTGCCCACAAATCCAAACACGATGGCAAGATGCATGCCTGTGGCCACGACGGCCACACCACCATGCTGTTGGGCGCCGCCCGTCACTTGGCCGAAACCAAGAATTTCGACGGCACCGTTTATTTCATATTCCAGCCGGCGGAAGAGAACGAGGCCGGCGGCAGGGTCATGGTGGCTGAAGGCCTGTTCGATCAATTCCCCTGCGATGATGTCTATGGCATGCACAATATGCCGGGCATCGCGGTGGGCCAGATTGCCCTGATGCCGGGGCCGATGATGGCGTCGGCCGATTTTTTCGAGATCGTGGTAAACGGCACCGGCGCGCATGGGGCGATGCCGCATATGGGCATTGATCCGGTCTTGATCGGTTCGGAAATTGTCATGGCGCTGCAACGAATTGTCTCGCGCACCGTGGATCCGCTAAAGCAGGCGGTAATCTCGGCCACGAAATTTCAGTCTGGCCACACCACTAACGTGATCCCTGAAACAGCCCTGATCGCCGGCACTACGCGGGCCTTTTCAGTCAAGGTGCAGGACATCATGGAGCGCGAGATCAAGCGCGTCGCCGAGGGAATTGCCGCGGCCCATGGCGCCACCATCGACTATACCTATGATCGCCGTTACGCCCCGACCATCAATACCCCGGGGGAAACGGAAATTGCCCATCGGGCCGCTGCCGACGTGGTCGGCGAGGAAAATGTGCGCCGCGATCTGCCGCCGACCATGGGGGCGGAGGATTTTTCCTGGATGCTGCAGGCCAAGCCAGGCTGTTATGTCTGGGTTGGCAATGGGCTTAGCGGTGAACTTGGGGGCTGCATGGTGCACAACCCAAACTATGATTTTAATGACGACGTGCTGCCGATTGGCGCCTCCTATTGGGTTAGATTAGTCGAACAGCAACTTGCCGCTGCTTGAAAACGTATAGTGCCGTATTAAGTTTTTATTCACTACATATTGAATATGTTGGATAATTGCGCCTGAGTTGACGAGAGCAATTGCTCTATTTTTAACCGACATTTCCCAAGTAATCTTCAAACTCAGCATGAGTATACAAAATAACACCATTTCTCAAAGAGTTGTTTCCTCCAATCGCTCGACACCTCCGATTTTGACGCGTTAGCGGCGTTCTGAATGCCATTTTTCGA
>JADHTB010000042.1 GCA_016776605.1 Alphaproteobacteria bacterium
TCTGCCGATGATCGGCAAGTTGCTCGGCCACACCCAGGTCCAGACCACGGCCCGCTATGCCCACCTCGCCGCAGACCCGATCAAGAACGCAGCCAACAGCGTTTCCAGCACCCTCCAGCAGGCTCTTGGCTGATCGTCGGAGGTGGCGGATCTGGGCTACAACATCCGCTGCAATTCACTCCACCCCGGCGGGACGGAAACCGGCATGTTCGATGAAACCCTGGCCCATCGCGGCATTTCGCGCGAGGCTTTTCGTGAGCTGGCCAAGACTCGCAATCCCCTGGGCCGCCTCGCCCAACCGATCGAGATTGCCAACGGCGCCCTGTTCCTGGCCAGTGACGAAAGCTCCTTCATGACGGGCACCGAACTGGCCCTGGATGGCGGCTATGCGGCGCGTTGAGGCAGGTCAGGACGCCATGGCTGTGTTTCGCCGCTTGGCCATGAGCTCCTTTAAAATGACGCGGGCCAGAGGCATGGCCTGGGACCGGCTCATGCCTGGCTGCAAGCGCGGATCATAGAGCGTTTGCACCAAAATGGCGTCATACCACGGCAGAGAGCCAACAGTGAGATAGGGCGCATCGCTGTAGATTGAGGGTTTTAGATCCTCCAGATCGTTGGGCAAACCCAATCCCTGGGTAATCTCGATCCACAGGCAGGTTTCCACCTCCGCCGCATTAAGATGATTTGGGATCGCCACGAGAATGTGTTCGATCCGGCCCGAGACTTGCCCCCGCATACGGCCCCAGCACAATGTTTTGTAAATGAACCGTTGGTTGGTATTGCCGTCCGCCAGGAGATGATCGATCAGCTCGGGGCGCGGCTTGATGAGGATATCCAAAACCGCTCTCTCGGGCATTTTAGCTTTCGTAAAGGATAGCCCCGTCAGTTTCGAAAGCCGGTGCAGGACGCGGACAAGGGCCCTCTCGGCATCGCCGCTTGCGGTCACGGTAAGATGCCAGGTGACCGGGCCCATGCGTTTGCGCAGACGATGTTCGCCTTCGGAAAATTCGGAGAAGAAGGCGATTTTTTCGAACCGTTGAGCCAGGCGTTCCAAACCAAGTTGTTGCTGGGGCGTGGGCGGGTGGATGAACGTTGTGCTGCGGCAAGCTGTCAATGCGGCCGAAGCAAGCAGCAGGACCAACAACCCGGTAATCAACCTCACGCCCGGGGCCGCCATGCCGCATCGTCTTTCATATCGTGCTCTCCGGCAACTGGAACAACCGATCATCGCGCAAAGGCTTGAGCGTAACCAAAAGCCTTGAATTCGGAAAGACTACAAGTTCACGCCGCCTCGAACCCCTTCACCATGGCCGCCCATTTCTCGACCGGGTCTTCGTCGGGGATGGGATAATAGGTGGCGATGCGCTGCACCAAACCGGTGTAGCGTTGTTTCAATAAACCACCCAGCTTGCCGAAATCGGTTGAAACCGCGACCTCCGACAACAGTTTGTCGGGCACCTTGGCGCCGATGTTCTCGAAATCGCCGGTGCGGACGATGGCGCTTAATTCCTTGCCAAGATCTTCCAGGCCATGGTGGCGAAGCAGGGCGCGGTAGTTCGGCGTCGAGGCGTAAAAGGCGATCTGATCGCGAATTTGCCCCTCGGAGGCGGCGCGCTCCGCCTCTGTCTCGCCCAGCACGGCAAAGACCGAGGCGTGTAGATCCAGATCATCAACCGTCTTGCCGGCCAGTTTCGCGCCCTCGTCAATCGATGGGCGGACGACCTCCCGAAGGAAGGAGGTTGAATGCATGGGGTGGACGTGGAAGCCATCGGCCACCTCGCCCGCCGCGCGGCACATGCGCGGGTTTACGCCCGCCACATAGATCGGAATATCGGGGTGGTCGATGGGGCCGGGGATGAAGGCGGGATTGGTCAGAATGAACTTGTAAAACGGGCCCTCGTAGTTTGGTTTCGTGCCGTTTTGAAAATTGTCGAATATGGCGCGCAGGCAACGGATATAGTCGGTCAATCGGGCGGCGGGATGTTCGAACGGCATGTCGTAGCGACGCTCCACATGAGCGCGAACCTGGGTGCCTAGACCTAGATGAAAGCGCCCGCCCGAGGCCTGTTGCAAATCCCATGCCGCTTGCGCTGTTGCAAAAGGGCTGCGGCCAAAGGCAACGGCGATGTTGGTGCCGATGTGCAAACGTTCCGTGGCGGTGGCCGCCGCCATCAAGGGCAAGAACGGATCATGCCCCGCCTCGAAACTCCACACCGCATCGAAGCCCATGGCCTCCATGCGGCGGGCCATGTCGGCGGCCAGATGCGGGTAAAGGCTGCCCAGTTGCGCGTCGATTTTCATATTGATCGTCCCTCAGATCGCGTTGCCGTCGCGAAAAGCCTGAATGGCGGCGGCGTCATAGCCGATTTCGGCCAGCACTTCGTCGGTATGCTGGCCCAGCAGCGGCCCCGGCGTTCGGCCTTCGGGCTCGCCGTTGGAGGCATGGAACCCCGCGCCCGTTACCTTGACCTCGGCCGTCAGGCCAGGGGGGGCGGGCATGGTCATCATGACGCCGCGGTGATCCAGTTGGGGGAAGTCCATCAGCTGTTCGATACTATGGACCGGCGCGACCGGGACGCCGGCGGCGCCCAACGCGGCCATCCATTCGGCGGTCGTTCTTGTGGCCAGAACCTCGCCAATGATGGGTTTGATCTCCTCGGCATGTTCGACCCGGCCCTCGACCGTGGCAAAGCGGGGATCTTCGGCCAGATCGGGCCTCTCGAAGACGGCGCACATCTTGGCGGTCATGCTGTCGGTTATAACGGTCATCTGAATATGGCCGTCTTTCGTCGGCCAGGTATCGCCCGTGCCCTGACTGGTGGGGGAGGCATTGCCGACCCGTTCCGTGTTCATGCCGGCCATGGTGAACTTAGCAATATTGGGGCTTAACAAGGTCATGGCGCTGTCCAGCATGGCCACATCCAGATGCTGCCCTTCACCCGTATGGCTGCGCCGGAACAGGGCCGAGGCGATGGCGAAGGATGCGGTCAGCCCGGTGGGGATATCCACCGGCATGTAGCCCACCCGCAAGGGACCGCTTTCCGGCGTGCCGGTAACGCTCATCATGCCCGAGGCCGCCTGAATGGCGCCATCGTAGGCCGCCTTGCCCTTCATCGGCCCCTGTTGGCCATAGCCCGAGATGGAGCAATAGATGATGTCGGGCTTCACCGCGCGGACCGCCTCGTAACCATAACCAAGGCGTTCGATCACCCCGGCCTTGAAATTCTCGATGACCACGTCCGCATCCGCCAACAGGCGGTGTATAATCTCCTTGGCGTCGGGATGTTTCAGATCGACCGTGATGCCCCGTTTATTGGTGTTAACGCCCAAAAAGCCCGGCGACAGCTTCAAGTCGGCCATATCGTTGTTGGCCATCATGGTCCGCATCTGATCGCCCTGTCCGGGCTGTTCGATCTTGATCACATCGGCGCCCAAAAGAGCCAACTGTCCGGCGGCAAATGGCCCCGCCAGGACCTGTGAAAAATCGATTACCCGTACGCCTTCAAACGCCTGTGTCATTCTTTACGCTCCCAAACCCGTCAATCTGCCTATATCATTACGGTAAGGAGCAATACGCGGCAATGGCGAAACGATGATGAAACGATGGCGACATAGGGGATGAACCTGGATATTGAGAGTTGGCTGACCGGTCTGGGCCTGGAGGACTATGTAACGGTCTTCGCCGAGAACCGGATTGATTTCGACGTGCTGGGTGATTTGGCCGAGGCTGACCTGCGGGAACTGGGTCTGGCCCTGGGGGATCGCAAGCGGCTGTTAAAGGCCATCGAAAATATGGCGGAACCGGCGGAATCGGAACCTGAGGCGGCTGAACCGGTTGCCGAAAAGGCACACGAGGGGGAGCGCCGCCAGGTTGCCGTGCTGTTTGCCGATATCTCCGGCTTTACGACTTTGGCCGCCGCGCGCGATGCGGAAGAAATTCATCAACTTCTGAACCGATTTTTTGCCGCCACCGATGGTGTGGTTCAGAGCTTTGGCGGCAACGTGGACAAGCATATCGGCGATGCGGTGATGGCGGTTTTCGGTGCGCCCGTCGCCCATACCGATGATCCCGAACGCGCCGTCCGTGCCGCCCTGGCCTTGCATGACGCGGTCGCCGAGCTAGACCCGCCCTTGCAAATTCACATCGGTGTTGCGGCGGGGCAGGTCGTGGCCTCGTCCACGGGTAGCGCGGCGCATCTGGAATACACCGTCACGGGGGATATTGTGAACCTCGCCTCGCGCCTGACGGATTTAGCGACGGCGGGACAAACGTTGATATCGGGCGCCGTGCAATCGGAATTGACCGAGCGACTGGCCGGTGAAAGCTTGGGCCTGCAGACCCTGCCCGGCCTGTCCGAGCCCGTTTCGGTATGGCGGGTCGATAACCTGGCGGAGGGCGATGCCTTCGCCGAAGGACAGTTTATCGGCCGCAAGGCGGAACGCGCCATTTTCGAGTCGGCGGTCGATGCCGTTTTGCGCAACGGCACCGGCCAGACATTGTTCATCCGAGGCGAGGCGGGTATCGGTAAAACCCGGCTGTTGCACGAGTTCCAGGCCGTTGCCGCCGCGCACGGGTTTCAAAGCCATGGCGGTCAGGTCCTGGATTTTGGCGTCGGCGAAGGGCAGGACGCCGTTCGGGTCATGCTGCGCAGCCTATTGGGCCTGGCGCCGGGCGCGGGACAGAACCTGCGAACGGCCGCCGCCAGCCGGGTATCCGAAGAGGGTTTGATAGCACCCGAACAGCGCCTGCATTTGAACGATTTGTTGAGTTTGCCGCAGCCCGATGATCTACGCCATTTGTTCGAGGCCATGGATATTGTCCAACGGGCCAAGGGCCGGGTCGAAACTCTTGTGTCGTTGGTCTCGGGCCTGTCGGCCCAGTCGCCCCTTTTGCTGCGGTTGGAGGATCTGCATTGGGCCGAGCCTGCCTTGTTGGAATACCTCACCGGCCTGGTTCAGGCGGCGGCGGCGCATCCGATTTTGATATTGCTGACATCCCGTTTGCAGAACGACCCTCTGGACAGTGCCTGGCGCGGCGGCATCGGCTCGGCCGCGTTTCTGGCCATCGACCTGGAGCCCCTGAACATGGAGGAGGCGCAAAGCCTGGTATTCGATATCGAGGGCGTGGATGCGGAATGGGCCGCCGCCTGCATCGACCGGTCCGGTGGCAACCCCTTGTTTCTGGAACAGTTACTGCGCAGCCAGGACCACGGTGCCGGTCAGGCTATACCCGGCTCGGTACAAAGTGTCGTGCAGTCCCGTATTGACGGCCTTGGCGCCGAGGACCGGACGGCCTTGCAGGCGGCTTCGGTTCTGGGTCAACGGTTTGCCCTGGACGCATTGCGCTCTGTCATGGGTAATGTTTCTTATCAGCCGGACCGGTTGCTGCAATTCAATTTGATCCGCCGATCGGAAGGCGCGTTTCAATTCTATCACGCGCTGTTCCGGGATGCGGTTCACGGCTCCTTCCTCAAAGGCAGACGGCAGGAATTACACCTTCGCGCCGCCGATTGGTTTCAGGAGCGGGACGCAGTACTTTACGCCGAACATCTTGGCGAAGCAGGAAGCGACCGTGCCCCCATCGCCTTTCAACGTGCGGCGGACGTGGAAGTGTCCGCCTACCGACCAGACCGTGCCCTGGATTTTGTCGAGCGCGGGCTGGCCTTGCTGGAGGATGGCGGAGATCGGTTTGACCTGACGGCTTTGCGCGCGGATTTGTTGCGCCAGTTGGGCCGTACGGGCGATGCCTTGGCCACCTTCGAAGATGCCCTTGGTATCGCCGAGACGGATTTGCAACGCTGCCTGGCCTGGGTCGGCGTGGCGGCGGTGCAACGTTTGCGCGGCGAGGGCGAAGGCGGATTGGATGTATTGGACAAGGCGGAATCTGTCGCGCTTGCCAATGATTTGCAAAGGGAATTGGCCGAAATCTACTACCTTCGCGGCAGCGCTTCCTTCGCCATGGGAGAATTCGAACGCTGTCTCGAACAACAGAACAAAGCCTTGCAACATGCCCGCGCCGCCGGCAGTCCGGAATGGGAGGCGAATGCACTAAGCGGCCTGACCGATGCCGAATACGCCCGTGGGCATATGCGCAATACGCTGGATAATTACGAACGCTGCCTGGTGCTGTGCCGGGATCACGGGTTTTTGAATATCGAGGTTCGCAATGCCGCTATCGGCGCCGTGGCGCGCCGCTATTTGGGCGATCAGGCGGCCTCAATTGAAGAGTTGAAAGCGGCCGCGGCGGCGGCGGAACGGATACATGATGTTCGCGCCGGTATGATCAGTCATCTGGTCTGGGGCGAAATGCTGATCGATATGGCCCAGTACGAGGCGGCGACGGCGCCGTTGGAGGCTGCGCTTTCGACTGCCCGGTCCATAAGCAATGGCCGTATCCAACTGTACGCACTGTATGAACTCTCCCGGAATGAATGGGAGCAAGGTCACGGGAGCCAGGCGATTGATCTGCTGGACCAGGCCTTCCGGATTGCTGATGAGACCGGCATCGCATTTCACGGGCCCCGCTTGTTTGCCTTGAAATCCCGATTTGTCGATGATCGCGATGAACGCCAGCAATTATTGGCGCGAGGTCAGACGTTTGTCGACCAGGGCGCCAATGCCCATAATGTGTTGTGGTTTCATCGCGATGCCATTGATGCCTGTCTGGCCATGGGCGAAAACGCTGGTGCCCGCAGCCACGCCGATGCTCTCTTGGAATTTACCGCTCAGGACGAATTGCCATGGGCCCGGTTTTTTGCCGCGCGCGGGCATGCCCTTGCCGATTTCGCGGACGGCAATGGCGATGTGGTTGCCTTGTCATTGGTACACGAACAAGGCCGCAAACTGTCCATGCATATCGCCCTGCCCGAAATTGAAACCGCACAGGCCGAATTGGCCTAACTTGCAAAACTTGATTGATTAGAGCCAACAAAACGGAGAGAACCATGAAAGAAAGCCTGAAACCGGGTTTGAAAATCAGCCGCCGCCATGATGTGGACAAGGACAAGACCATCGATTTCATGGGCGATGAACTGCGGGTTTATGCCACGCCGTCCATGGTCATGGACGTGGAACGCACCTGTCTCGAATTAATGCAGGAACATGCGGACGAGGGTGAAAGCTCGGTCGGCGCCCGGGTTGAGATTGATCATATGGGGCCGACTTTGTTGAACATGTGGGTTGAGGTCCGAGCCGAGGTGGTCGAAGTCAAGGGCCCCAAGGTGGTCTTCGATGTGGAAGTCCACGACGCCCTGGATCAGGTTGGCCGGGCCCGTCACACCCGCTTTATGATCGAAGTGGCCGGGCAAAAAGGCCGGCTGGAAAAGAAAGCGGCCAAGGCCCGTGAGGCCGGCGCCCTGTAGATTGGATCAATCGAGGGAATGCAGCCACGCCCGCGCGCTCTCCACATCGTTGAAGGCGCGGGTCGGGTAAGGGTTTTTCTGAACCGTCAAATACAGGTTCATCATGATCCTGCCGATCTTCTTGTCCGAGACCATGGCGACCGCGCGGGTTAAAGAGGCAACCTCGTCTGATTTGCCGAAATTAACGACGTCCTGATCGATCTTTGAGCTGGATTCGGCAATAATTATGACCTTGGATTTCCGGCCCGGCGCCAATGCACGATGTTTGCCGATGCCCTCGCGCAAGCCATCAAGCGTGACGATGATATTGCCGTAGTCGGCCTGAATGATCCCATCCGGTTCCAGGGTTACTTTTACGCTATCGGTCATGTTCCGAGGATAATCTTTTCCTGAGCAATTTGTTCAGGCTAAAGGGTATTTTGGATTTGGGAAATAGGCATCTGTCTTGCGGTAACGGCTTGCCCAGGCCGGTTTGGTGCTATACCAAACCCTAAATGGTTTTTTGCCTCGAGAAGGAATGGTCGAATGAGCGAACAGGATCCAATCGTCATCGTCGGTGGTGCCCGGACACCCATGGGCGGCATGCAGGGCGATTTCACGCCCGTAACCGCATCGCAACTGGGCGCGGGCGCCATGGGCGCGGCCATGCACCGGGCCGGCATTCAGGGTGATGACGTGGATGAAGTGATCATGGGCAACGTCCTGGGCGCCGGTCAGGGTCAGGCGCCGGCGCGCCAGGCCTCGAAAGGCGCGGGCATTCCGGATGCCGTGGGTGCGACGACGATTAACAAAATGTGTGGCTCCGGCATGAAGGCGGCGATGTTCGGCCACGATCTGCTGGTCGCAGGCTCCGCCAATGTGGTGGTCGCGGGCGGTATGGAGAGCATGACCAACGCGCCCTATTTGTTGGAAAAGGCGCGCGGCGGTTTTCGCCTGGGCCATGGCGAGATCAAGGACAGCATGTTCCTGGACGGCCTGGAGGATGCCTACGACAAGGGCCTGGCCATGGGCGTTTTCGCCGAACAGACGGCGCAACATTATCAGTTCACCCGCGAGCAGCAGGATGCCTATGCCATCGAGTCCCTGAAGCGGGCGCAGACGGCCACGGCGGAC
>JADHTB010000004.1 GCA_016776605.1 Alphaproteobacteria bacterium
TCACCAACGCGATCCACCACAGCAGGGAGCCGCCAAAGATGCCGGCCACCAGCATGGCGCCGCGGCGCAGGCCGATACCCGCCTCGAGAACGCCAAACAGAGTGAGGACGGCAGCCATCAACAGGAGCGCCATGGGGTTGAAGATGGTGAGCAGGAAACCGCTGACGGTGTTCCAGCGCTGGGTAGCGGTGGACAACTTGTCTGCGGTGGCACCAGGCGGCACCAACAGAATACGCAGGCCGAGACCGGTCAGGAGCGCGCCGGCACCGATGTTCAGCCAGCGCGCCTGGACCACAAGAACATCGGCAGCGACGCCAAAGCCACCGGCGACCAGCGCGGCGCACAAACCATCAGCCGCGGCGATACCGAGGCCGGTGGCCAGGCCGGCAGCGCGGCCCAGGGTTAGAGTTCGTTGCATGCATAGCAAGCTGGCGGGACCGACCGGTGCGGCGATCACGAAGCCCAGTATAAGAGCGCTGGCGAAAGTGATGAGCATGGGTCGGAACCGTGGGTCATGACTCTTCTGGCTGCGTATGCCGGAGCTTAAACGTTAATTATGTGGACGCACATGGCAAAAAAATAGGGCGGTGGTCGAGGCATCGTCAATCCGCCAGCGGGAGTAAGGAGAGCATCGCATGACACGGTACGGTCAATCGCCACAAATGCAAAGGCTGGAGAAGTTCGTGGCCCGGGTCAGAGAGCAGGGCCTTTATCCCGATATTCCCGTCGTCGAGAGCGCCGCCACCGAACCGGTGGTACGCATCGAAGGCAAGGATCTGCTGTTGTTCTGCTCCAACAACCTGCTGGGCATGTCGTCCCACGGCGAGGTAAAAGCGGCGGCGGCGGCGGCGGTGGAAAAATATGGCCTGGGCTCAGGCGGTTCGCGGGTGATGGCGGCGAACTTGGACGTGCATGTGCGCCTGGAACAGCGCATCGCCGAATTCCTCGGTCGAGAAGACGCCATCTGCTTCGCCGCTGGTTACATGGCCAACGTGGGCACCATCCCCGCCCTGATGAGAATCGACTTTCTCGCCAGTCTGAACCTGAACGATATGGCGCTGAACTTCACCGGAAAGCGACGAAAGGTGGAAAGCCAGGTAGATTGGGATCTGTTCAGCGAAGAAGCCAACCACGCCAGCGACGTGGATGGCGTCAGGCTGTCCCGGGCCGAGCCTCATATATACGGGCACAAGGACATGGTCGGGCTGGGTGCGGCCCTGGCGGCAAGCCGCCATCACTCCAAGATCGTGATTTCCGACGGCGTCTTCAGCATGGACGGTGACATCGCGCCGATCCCTGAAATAGTGGCCCTGGCGAAGAGCCACCAAGCCATGGTCATGGTGGACGATGCGCACGGCATCGGCGTGCTGGGGGCCAAAGGCCGCGGCAGCCTGGAACATTTGGGTGTCGCCTCCGATGACGTGGACATCCTCATGGGCACTTTCACCAAGGCCTTCGGCGGCATCGGCGGGTTTGTTGCTGGCAGCACGGCGCTGATCGACTACTTGAGGATTTCGGCCCGCACCTACATCTTCTCCGCGCCCATCCCCCCCGCCATCGCCGCCGGGCTGATCACTTCCATCGACATTGTCGACAGGGAGCCGTGGCGGCACGAAAAGGCGCTGGAGAATGCAGCCTACTTCCGTCGGAAGGTCGAGGCGGCCGGCTTCGATACCCTTGGCAGCGAGACCCACATCGTTCCCGTGCTGATTGGACGCGAGGACGCCGCCGTCCGCATGGCCGAAGGGCTGCGTGGCCACGGCATCATTGCCCCCAAGGTCCATTATCCCGCCGTCCCGGTGGGGCGGTCTCGGATCCGCTTCGTCATGACCTGCCAGCACAACCAGGCGCAGATCGACTATCTCCTACGCAGCCTGCGGGGCCTGAAAACCGAATTGAATTTATGAGGCGCGGGTGGAAACCATGGCGGACGAAAAAACACGTGAGGGCCTGGGCCGCACAGCTCTGATAACCGGCGCATCGTCAGGCATCGGCGCCGCGTTTGCCCGGGTGTTCGCCAGCCACGGCTTCGACGTGGTACTCACCGCCCGGCGGGAGAGGCGATTGCGGGAATTAGCGCGGGAATTGGAGCAGGCGTTCGCCATCACTACCCATGTGGTGACGGCGGACCTGGCCGACCCTGCCGCGCCCGAGCATATCTTCGATGACTTGCGGGCGCGGGGTGTGCACGTGGATGCACTGGTAAACAACGCGGGCTATGGTGTACCCGGCTACTTCGATCAATCCACTTGGCAACGCCACCGGGATTATCTTCAGGTCATGACCGTGGCGCCCGTGCACCTGGCCCACCTGGCGGCGCCGGCCATGGTGGGACGGGGCTATGGGCGCATCATAAATCTAGGATCGCTGGCGGGATTGCTGCCGCCCCATGCTGGGGGCACGCTATACTATCCGGCGAAGGCTTTTCTTATAAAATTCTCCCTCGCCCATGCCGAGGAACTGCGCGGCACCGGTGTGCAGGTGACGGCGCTGTGCCCAGGCTTTACCCGCACCAACTTCAAGCAGGCCTCGGGCGGCACGGTCGAAGCCGTCAGCTTTCCCGAATTCCTATGGATGGACGCCGAAGAAGTGGCAGCACAGGGCTATCGCGCGGTCATGGATGGGGTTCCCGTATGCGTGCCGGGGTGGTTCAACCGCGTCCTGGCGGCCCTGTTCAAATATCTCCCGAATTCTCTCGGCCGCTGGATCATCCGTGCCACGTCGAGAGCATGATCCGGCCACGGCACAGCCACCTTCAGAAGACATCCCGCGGCGACACCATCATGGGCTGGGCGGCAATGCGCACGATATCTTCCTCCGATACGCCCTTGAAGTCGGCTACCACCTTGGTCGCGCCCTTGACCGCCCACCGCAGCGGTCCCAGCCGGCCAAAGGCGCGGATGCGCCGAAGCACCGGGCTGCGCTGATCCATCATGATCAGGCCGACGCGTACACCGTGGCGCGCCAGCAGGGCTTCTAACAGTTGCATCAATTGGGCTTCGTGGCAGGGTTCGACCAGTAGATTGCCGAAGCGCAGGAAGCGGAAGTCCTGGACGGGCAGCATGTGGCGCAACACGGGCAGGTAGGGTAGCAGCTTGACAAGGGAGCCGCCGATCCATCCAGGCATGTCCACCACCGACCAGTGCAATACCTCGGCCTGGGCCCCGGCCACGATGCGGCCCTGGCGGCGCAGGACGAAATACTCTTCAGAATTCAGGGAAGTTTCGAAATCCACAAAGCCGTGGCCGTCATAGAGCTTGTAGAGTCGCGCGGCGACGTCTTCGACTTCGCCGTCGGCCATGGCTTCGACGCGGTCATCATCCTTCGGCCATAGGCGGCTGAATACAGTCAGTGGCATGAAGGCTTCGAAGGTGTGACCGACCCGGTCGGAGATGCGCAAAGAATAGTCGGTGGTGGATTCAATGTAGGCGTAAGCAACCGCGGGGGCATTCAGGTACTGTTCGAGGTAGCAGCGGATCTGGACGCTGAGCAGACCGGCCAGGTTCTGTCCCTTGCAGGCCTCCTCGGTGGCGATCATGACGAAATGAATGGTGTCGTAGGGTGCCCCAAGCAGCTGCACGGATTTGCGGTTGAGGATGCACACCGCCGCCAGCTTGCCGCACTTCTCCATCGTGAACACATAAGGGTCGTTCAAGCGGGCCAACTTCCCCGCGACCTCCCGGATGCGGTAGCGCAGATTGCGGCTGCCCCAAACGGTGCGTTCCAGAAGGCTGGTCACTTCAGGCGTCGGCTCATGGCGCAAGTAGATCTCCAGGCCTTGCGCCGCGTCGACCCAGATGGGAGTGTCCGCCGCCATCATTGTAGCCCCGATTGTGTGCGGCTGGCGGCAAAGGCCTTGAGATCGGCAAACAGAGAGCCATCATTGATGATGCGGGGGACCTTGTGCTGGCCGCCCAGCTGTTTGCGACGGGCCATCCAGGCGGCGAAGGTGCCCGGCGGCACGAACTGCACCAGCGGAAGTTTAAGGCCGAAGTCATTGCGGCGCTGACTGCGGTAATCATCGTTGAGCTGGCAGAGCCGCTCGTCTAGCAACCGGGTGAAAGCATCCTGGTCGGCTGCCGCCGTCACCATGCGTTCGCATTCCACTATATAGTGGTGGCCGCCGCGTGATTGCCCGCGTTCGAGTCCATTTTCCGGCATGATCGGGCTCACCGAGTAGTCAATGATGGCGGCGTCGATGGCGTTGGCGGCCAAAGCAGCCGCTGCCTCTATTTCCTCGTCGATGACATGCTCGCCAAAAGCCGAAAGCAAATAGGTGGTGCGGCCGGTAACCAACAGCCGCGGCGGATGCCGTTCAACGAAGCGCACCGTGTCACCCAGCTTGTAGGCCCAAGCGCCGGCGCAGGTGCTAACGACGATGGCATATTCCACATCCAGCTCCAGGGTTGCCAGCCAGTGGCGTGTTGGGCTAGTGGACTGCAGCTCGTTCGTGGGTACGAATTCAAAGAACACGCCTCTATCAGCCACCAGCCGCAGGCCGTCGCCGTCGCCTCGGTCGGCCGCTGCGATGAACGCCTCGCTGGCCGCATAGGCCTCGCGGGTCTCGGCCCGGCTGCCCTCCAACAACTCACTGAAGCGCTTGCGGTAGGGTGCAAAATTAATGCCGCCGTGCACAATAACTTCCAGGTTGCTGTACCAGCTTGCGAGGCGGCGGGCCTGGTCGGGCTTGAGTTCGGCTAGCTGGTCGAAGAACAACAGCAGCCAATTGGGGGCGCCGCCCAGGACGCGAATGTCGTGGTTCAGAGACAGGGGCGCCAGACGCTTGATCTTTTCCGACCAGTCGGCGATCAGCGCGATGTCGCGGGGCGGCACGATGCGCGGGGTTAGCCACCAGGGCACTTCGTTGGCGGCGATACCGCTCAAGTCGCCAGCGAACACGCCGGCCGCCTGTTCCGCGAGATCCGAGGTGCCGCCCAGCATCAGGCCCTTGCCGCCGAACACCCGGCTGGCTGGCCGCTGGGTGACGTGGTGCACAAACAGATCAAGCATGCCGCCAAAACTGGTGGCCCCCATCGCCTGGGTGTAGGGGATGTATTTGGTGGCGCCGGTAGTGGTGCCCGAGGTCAGCGCGAAGTAGGGGATCAGTCCGGGCCAAGTGCAATCCTGCAATACTGGAAAGCTGTCCTGCCAATAATCACACCAGAAATCCTGATAGCCGCGCAGGGGCACCTGGCGTTGGAAATCATCGACGGTGCGGATGGTGGCAAAGCCATGGTCGCGTCCAAAGTGGGTGTCAGCGGCACGCTTGACGAGGCATTGCAACACTTGCTCCTGCGCCATGGCCGCCGGCACCGCATTCATCCGATGGCTCCGATATTTGGCGTAGAGCCGGAAGCCGGGGGTTAAATCAAGCATTTGGCGACCCACCCTTCATCGGACGATGATTTCGTTCGCACCGCTATCAATACCGGTAACCCCCACCTTTTTAAGGCGCGGTGTCAGATCAAGTCTGAACTACGACAGTTTAGGAAGAACGAAAATATGATGCGGCGCCTTGTCATCGATCAATCCGCCCACCATTTACATTCGTTCTCGCCCGAAACCAGACGAGCCTGTGTTCTCATTGCCAAACCTGGACGGGTCAAAGTGGCGATATGCCTATCCGTTGGCACTGCACGTCCCAACCCACAGCTGAACTAATGTTTGCCTATTGGCCGTACGAAACTCGCCTGCGGTCCCTTATCGCCACGGTCCTCCGAAAAACGCACCTTCTGACCTACTTCAAGAGCGTCAAATTCCTCGTCGGCGACGGCATTGCGGTGGAAGTAAATCTCGCGCCCGTCCGAAGTTGAAATGAACCCATGATCCTCATCCGGGACCAACGTGGCAATCACGCCGTGCGGCGGTATCTCGTGCTCCTTGACGTGCCCCTGCAGCTTGCGGACCCGGTCCTGCAACTGCCGACGGGCGGCGCTGAACGCGTCCCGGATCGTCACATAGACGTCCTCGTGCGCACCGCGGTCACCGGGGTCGCGGTTGACGATGACATCACTGGCGCCTTGCATGGTGATGTGGACGCGGACGCGATAGGTGTTGCCCTTTTGGTGCTGCCGATGCGGCTTCGCCACCACAGTCCGCATGGAGGTGATCCGGTCAGTAAACAGCTCCAGCTTGGCCGCTTCCTCCCGCAGGCGCGCGCCGAGGGCGTCGGAAGGGTCCATGTCTTCAAACACGATTTCGAGAGGGCTCTGCATAGACATGCTCTATTCTCCGCTTGGTCGTTGTTGTTCGATCGCATTAAATAGCGAGGCTCATGTCAGGCCTTGCTTTTGTCCTCGGGTGAAAAGACCCGCATCAGCTCGATCGGTAAGGGAAATACGATGGTTGAGCTATTTTGCACGCCGATCGTTTGCAAGGTCGTCAAATAGCGCAGCTGCATGGCCTCAGGTGCCTCGGCCAGCATCTGCCCGGCCTCGAGAAACTTGCCGGCCGCCTGAACCTCGCCCTCCGCGTCGATAACCTTTGCCCGGCGTGAGCGTTCCGCTTCCGCCTGCTTGGCTATGGCGCGGATCATACTCTCGTCAAGGTCGACATGCTTGAGTTCAACATTTGAAACCTTGATGCCCCAGGCGTCGGTCTGCTCGTCCAATATGCGTTGGATATCGGCGTTGAGCCTTTCCCGCGACGCCAGCATTTCATCCAGCTCGTGTTGTCCCAGCACGGATCGCAAGGTCGTTTGCGCAAGTTGGCTGGTGGCGTCGAGAAAGTCTTCCACCTGAATGATGCACTTCTGGGCATCGACGACGCGGAAGTAGACGACCGCATTGACCTTTACGGAGACATTGTCGCGGGAGATCACGTCCTGCTCCGGCACATCCAGCACGCGCGTTCTCAGATCCACCCTGACCATCTGCTGGATAACGGGGATGATGATGATCAGACCGGGGCCCTTGACCCGCCAGAAGCGCCCAAGCACGAACACCACGCCGCGTTCATACTCCCGCAGGATCTTTAAGGAGTATAACAGGATAAAGACCGGTATCAGGACGACGACGATCCAGGCTTCGTTGAGGATCCAAGACATGAGCTACCTCCGTTTCGATTGGGGTT
Organism: Alphaproteobacteria bacterium; assembly: GCA_016776605.1. GTDB lineage: Bacteria > Pseudomonadota > Alphaproteobacteria. The sequence continues at coordinate 7,072 of JADHTB010000004.1, forward strand.
GTACGACCAGTGTCAATCCATCGATCTTTTCCACGCGCACTTGGCGACCGGCATCGATCGCCCTGGCCGCCCGCGCATTCCAGACTTCTCCATGCACACGCACCGTGCCGGCGTGGCCCTCCCAGTCGATCACTTGTCCGGTGCTGCCGACCATTTCCTCCGGCCCGCTTACGACAGGACGGCGGCGGGACCGCACCAGCATCGTCAGCACAAAAATGAAGATGCCGGCACCCACCGCTGCGGTCGCGCCGATTAGAAGCCAGGAAATGCCATAACCGGGGACGTCGGTTTCCAGCAGCATGATCGAGCCGATGACAAACGCGATCACACCACCGATGCCAAGCACGCCGAAGCTCGGTGCGAAGGCTTCGGCAACCATCAGCCCCAGGCCAAGCAGCATGAGCGCGAAGCCTGCATAATTGATGGGTAGCAGTTGGAAGGCATAGAGTGCGACAAGCAGGCAGATGGCGCCGATCACGCCGGGTACCAGTACGCCCGGGCTGTAGAATTCCAGGATCAATCCATAGATCCCAATCAGCATCAGGATGTAGGCGATGTTTGGGTTGGTGATGATGCCAAGCAATTGGGTCCGCCAGTCCGGCTCCATGGCCTGTAACGCGAGACCGGACGTTTGCAGGCGGCGGGTTTGCCCCAGAACCACGACCTCACGTCCATCAAGCTTGGCAAGAAGGTCATCGACATCGTCAGCTATCAGGTCGATCACGCCTGCTTTTAATGCTTCCTCGGCGGAAAGGCTCGCGGCTTCGCGTACCGCCTTTTCCGCCCAATCGGCGTTGCGCCCGCGCATCTGGGCGAGACTGCGAATATAGGCAACGGCATCATTTATAACCTTTTCCGCCATGGTTGGGGCGGACTTTCCGCCTTTTGCCTTGGTCTCTTTCCCATCTTCGTCATTTGTGCCCGGACCTTTTGGCAGGGGAAACCCGCCGCCGATCTGCACCGGCGTGGCGGCTCCCAAATTCGTTCCAGGGGCCATGGCAGCGATTTGGCTCGCATAAACGATATAGGTACCGGCACTGGCCGCGCGGGCGCCGCTGGGCGCAACATAACTCACGACGGGAATGGGGGATTGTAGAAGGTCCTTGATGATTTCCCGCATAGAGGTGTCGAGCCCGCCGGGCGTGTCGATGCGCAGCACCACCAATTTAGCGCGCTGATCCCACGCCTTATCAATGCCCCTGTGAATATAGTCGCTCGCCGCCGGTCCAATCGGTCCTTGCAGATCGAGCAGGAAACCGACCTCCTTCTGTTCCGCGTACGAAATGGCGGAGAACAGAAAGAAACCGATAGCAAATATGATAAGCCTAATGCGCATTTCATCCTTCTCAGAGAACCGACCTTCCGCCGCAATCGCAAAACCTGTTCCACACCAGGATTGACGTCTTTGTCGCTGTCGGCAGAACTTCCCTCTTAGCCGGATCTGCTAGATCGCTCCGAATGTCGGCCGCCCTCCATTGGCTTCAGGCGTGATGGTCCGATACAGCCTTTATTATCTCGCCGGAAATCGCTTGCGATGCCGCATGAGAGATGTCGCCAATACTCAGCATCCCGACTATCTTCTTTTCATCATTGATGACAGGCGCCCGGCGGATTCGTTTGTCTTCCATAAGGTGAATAGCGTCCTGTAGATCTTCGGTATCCCGGCAATAGATGACTTCCTTGGTCATGACATCTCGCGCCATTAGTTGTGACAAATCGACGTCGGCCGCCACCGCGCGGCAGGTTATGTCGCGGTCGGTGATGATGCCGATCAGACGGTCTTCCTCACAGACCGGAACGGCACCTATATCCAGATCACGCATTATTCTTGCGACATCGGTAACCGGAGCATCGGGTCGGATCCATTCCGCTTCGGCATGCATTGCTTCCCTCACTTGCATGGTAACCCTCCATATCTCACTTGGTGCCGCATCGGACGCCCTTCGGGATTAGCGACTCGCTTATGAACCCCATAGCCCCACATCTCGCATCTAATTTGCGGCTGTTACGGCGAGGCCAATGCCACTAATCAGCGCCTCCCCGTCACCAGAAACGCTAACATGAAGTGAGATGCTTACTCTTGATGTGCGTCAAGCAATCTCGGGCCCTGCCTTGCATTCAGCCACTCCCTCCGCGGCATTTTAAAAATCGGCTGTATGAGCGTGGCATCGAGATCTGTCACGAGACGGTATGGTGCTCGTACAACCCGCCCTGAAATTTTCAAGACAAGCCACTCCGCCGCCCTGGCCGGGTGGCGTCAACCGTCGGGCATTGTCACGTTAACGAAAGGTGGGCGCAATGGGCCACACTGATACCCGAACGAACACTTCATCGAGGTGCCAGCGCCAGTTTGAAAATGACCGGCGATCGACCCGGCGTTCCCTGATATCCCAAGCAAACATCGACCCAAACCTGCTCCACCAGGCGCGCACGGTCTCATGTCTAATATCGATGCCGCGTTCGAACAATTGGTCTTCGACCTGACCGAGCGACAGTGGATACCTTCAACCAGCACCCAGGCGATAGCTGCTGCAGAAATTGAAGAGAGCGCACGATCGAGAAAGGTGTAAGGCCAGTCTCGCGTTTGATCAATATGTGGATGTTCGATCCCGGTTAGGAACAAGATCAAGAGCTGCGCCAGGCTCGTCCAGTCGATACGCGATCAAAACTGCACGGAGCCGGGGCGGTTGGTGCAAACCGACTTAGTGGATTATTGGCAAAACACACTGAGTTGTGGATTATAAGCGATTTCGCCAACCGCTTGTTGCGCGACCGGGAAATTTGCTCCGCCCTTCAAGGCAATGGCATGAGGGGCCGCCATTACGGAATACATTGGGTGCGATAATTGCACTTATCGTCATTCAGCAGCGGCAGATCAATGTCCGCTCCTACCCCAACAGCGGGCGTTATATTAAAGAATCCTGACTGGCTGCTTATGACCCGAAGCCGTCATCGGCAAGTATATTGGATGGTTCCAAGACGGTATAACATTGCCTCTTACTTGAGGGCGTCGCATCGGCCCGCGCGCAACTATGCAGAAAGTCTGTTGCCGCCTTCCGTCTCGTCGATAAGATCTTGCAGGGTGTCTTTTTCGAAATCGACGAAACCTTTCGTCACTTCGGCAAATTGGTCGTAAAATGGATGTTCGGTAGCGTCGATGACTTTTACGCAGAAATTTCCCACCCATTGTGACAGATGCTCGTCGTAAAACCGCTTTTCGATCTTCAAAATATTGGTTGCCAGTTCATCTTTTTCGCTGGCCCAGGCCTCGGCCTCCTTCAACAATAGGCGCTGCATGAATTCAAATTCGGCGCTGAGATGATCGGGCATGCCGCCAAAGGAATCATCAATGGTCAGGCCGGCCGCCTCGATGAATTTTTTCACCGCGACCGTTTGTTCGCCCCAATAGGCATTCGACTCGCCAGACCGGGCCTCCACATGCAGTGCTTCATTGGGCGCGATATGCGGTCCCGGCCCGATAAACAATCTGGTGAACTCAAGGGCCAGATCCTCCACTAGTTGTGCTTGTGACGTGCGCTCGAACACGCCGTCCAAGGAAAGGTCCATGTCGCGCAGGGCGCCAAGAAAATCCGGTTCCCTTAGCTTGGAGAGGAACACTTCAGATGGTGCCCCCCGGAAGACATCAGCCAACAGGCCATAAATATTGGCACGCGCCGTCGCCATTTCGACCGTGTCGTTCCGGGGGATCGCCATAATTGTCTCTCCTTGTCCGTAGTATGATTAGGCTTTTGCCACCCTTACGACCGTATCCATCCAGCGCTGTGTACCGCTGATCGGATCAGAGCTGTTTGGAATGATCGCGTTCGGGTGAACGCCATGCTTCTTCCAGGTCATGTTCTTGGCGTCCGGGTCGGCGGATGCACCACCATTGATCGGATTGCTTTTTCCCGATCCATATATGCCCGAATGCTGTCTGCCGAAGTGATGCGAAATGGCGATGACACCGGGAACAATGCCTTCAGTGACGTAAGCCGTGGTCGTAATCGCCCCCAGCTTGTTGTGCACCTTGATCTTGTCACCATCCTTGATGCCACGTTCCGCTGCCGTCTTTGAATTGATCCAGCCAGGGTTGTCGTGCTTGATCTCTGTCAGCCACTTGCAGTGGGTGGTCCGAGAATGCGAATGCACGGCGACCTTGTAGGTGGTCATGATCATCTCGTCATCGGCCATAGCCTCGTGTTCAGGCGTAGGTGTATAGGTCGGGAACGGCGGCAAGCCCTTGACCTTGAAATTGTCGGAGTAGAAATCCAACAGGCCGGACTTGGTGAACTTCGTATTCGGCGGATAGGCCAAATACGCGGTACCGCCAATATCTTGAGCGACGTAGGCGCCCTTGGCGCCTTTGGTGCCCAGATAGCCGGCCTTTTTGGCCTCGGCCTCGCTTGTGACGCCGGCCTTCTTCCAGTTCCAATAGACGCCAGTCTCGGCATCGAGGATCACACCGTCCCCGCTGACATCGACCTTTTTCTCGTAGAAGCCGTAATTGCCTTTGTCGTTGGGGTCGTGCCAGACGCCTTCCTTGACCATGTAGTCGAAGCCGCCGGCCTCCTTCACACCAGGCGTCATTTCGCAGGATCTACGGACGAAATCCTTCTTGTCCTTCCAGGCGAGTTCGAAGCCGATGCGTTTTGCCAATTCGGGCCAAACATCGCCCTGGCACCTGGCCTCACCCAAGGGTTTGACCAGAGGCTGTCGAATATAGAACTCGGCAATCTGGTTGGCCGAGACCATATCTTCCCAATCCCACCGCTCAAGATAGGTGGTGTCGGGCAGGATCAGGTCGGCATATTGCGAGGATTCATCATAGGTGATCGTCGATGTGATCAGGAACGGCATGATGCTCTCGTCCTTCAGGATCGACTGCCATTCATTATTATCACCATTGATGAAACCGGGATTGTAGCAGCTCCACCAATAGACTTTTGGCCGGCCGGCAAAGCCGTCCTTGATCACGGGCAGGACCTGATGGCTGACGTGGTGCGTCGGGTACGCGGCCTCGCCTTTGAAGCCGTCCTTGACGTGAAGGCCCTTGTGCACCTTTGCCGCCGGCGTTGATGGCGCCTTCCAACCGGCGCCGACACCCATGACACGACCGCCCGGACGGTCCAGGTTGTTGGTGATCGCGGCCAGCAGCATCGCGGCACGTTCCTGGTCGGCGCCGTGATAATGCATCACGGTGCCGCGATAGGTCACCAGACAGGCCGACTTGGCCTTTGCGAAACCACGGGCGATTTCCTGGATCTTGGCTGCCGCGACGCCGCTTCTCTTTTCTGCGAATGCAGGCGTGAACTTGGCTACCTGTTTCTTGACCGCCGCGATTTTCTGATCCGTCGTCGCATGATGATCCGGCGTTACCCGCATGAACTTGAAATGGTCTCTCTTGAACAGCCCTTCGTTCATGATGACGTTGATCATCGACAACATCACCAGGCCGTCATAGCCCGGATTGATTGGCACCCATTCCGTCGATTTCGCTGCCGTGTTCGAAAGCCTAACATCGAAGGTGTAGAGCGGCACGCCACGGTCGACCATGGCCCGGATCAAACGCTGCGATGTCGGAATATGATTGGTGTGGGTTTCGAACTGGTTGGAACCGAAGTTCACGACAAAGTCGGTCTTGTCGTAATCCCAATTATCGTACATGCCACCCCAGAGACTTTCCTGGCCAACCCATTTCGCGGCTTCGCAAACAGAGGTGTGGTTGCCAATAGTCTTGGTGCCATAAGCGGCCATGAAATCGTACATGGTGGCGGCTTGCGAGGCCTTGTGACGGCCGTACTGATACATGAACAGTTCAGGCGTACCGGCGTCGCGCAGCGGTTTCAATTTCGAGGCGACTATATCAAGAGCCTCATCCCAGGAAACACGTTGCCATTTATGTTCGCCGCGTTTGCCAACCCGCTTCATAGGATAAAGAATGCGATCGGGGAAATAGACCTGATTGACGCCGGCCTGCCCCTTGGCGCACAGCTTGCCAAGCGTTCTGATGGAGCTCGGATGGCCTTCCAATTTCATCAACCGGCCATCTTCGACATAACCAATCATGGCGTCGCGCGTGACGCATTGCCAACAGGCCGTCGGAATGGCTTGTCGCTCCTTACCGGTAACCGGCGAGAAATCACGCCCGCCGTTCTTGAATGTAACATTGCCCGCCAACGCCTTCTCGGAATTGCCGGCCCCAACTGCAAGCGCGGCTCCGCTGGCCCCAGCAAGGGTCATGAAATTTCGACGATTTAGCTTTTTCATTTTCATCTTCCTTATCTGATAGCCAGCCCTACGGAATGAGATCTACGTAGTGGTCCAATTTGCCCTTATCGCGCTTCTGGTAGAGGTCCTTCAGCATATTGTCCGGATCGATATAAAAGACATGCGGATCGGTCCCTTCCTCGGGAAGCAGGACGTTTTTTGCGAGATCATGTTCCTTGACCAGCTTGGCGACCTCGCTATTTGGATCGTTGAGGTCACCGAAGATGCGGGCGCGGCCCTGACAGGTGTTGACGCAGGACGGGTCGATGCCGTTGGCGACCCGTTCCTTGCACATATCGCACTTGTCGGCGGCCTGCTTTTTGGGATCCTTGCCGGCCTTGACGAAAGGATTGAACGAGCGGACGCCATAAGGGCAGGCGTCAATGCATTTGCCGCAACCGATGCATTGTTCGGTATCAATAAGAACCAAACCGTCGGGGCGTTTGTAGGTGGCGCCGCCGCGATAGCGGATCTTCTTGCCATCGGCGGTTTTGAACGTCATGCGCTTGCCGGGATATTCCGGGCAAGCGGTGACGCAGGGCGGCACACCATCCTTCTTGTTGCCCTCACAGTGATTGCACATGATCGGCAGGAAGCCCTTTTTGGTGTTGGGGAAAGTGCCCATTGTTTTTTCCTGAACGACGGTCCGGAAACGTCCCAAGGAGACATCGTTCTCCGCTTTGCAGGCGACCGTGCAGGCTCTGCAACCAATGCATTTGCGCAGATCCATCACCATGACCCAACGAGGCGCAGGCAGGGCAGCTTCCGCTGTTTCGGCACCCATGGCGAGAGTTGCCGCGCCGGCCGCTGTTGCGCCGACCCCCTTCAGGACGTCCCGGCGGTCGATTTTAAGCTTGTCCATACTATTCATTTTCTCTCTCTCCTCTTCATGGTGCCTTCCTCCTGTGGTTGTCTGGAACGACCGGTTTTCGTCGATATCCCGGCGTTGCGGCCTTCATCCCCCGCCCTCCAGAAGATCGAGGGTGTCTTCGAAACTCTCGAACGCTTTATCCAGAATAGTGATGGCGTATTTCTTGTTGTGAACGCCGTTGCCGATACGGACGACTTCCAGGAATTTTCGCCCCGTTGCCATCAGCTCTCTTGCCGTGGCCAAAGTCTCGACCGCCACGCCTTTCTGCGCCGCCGCCGTCAAGGCTTCCAAAGCTTCTTGTTCCAATTCAAGGGCGCCCGCGATTTCGTCGCCAACCTGTTGCCGCCATTGGGACAGCATTTTTTTATGTTCCGGCGTGTGGCAGGCCACACACGTCTCAGGCGCGCCAGTGCGGACGGCATGGCCCTTGCTCAACTTTTTCTTGAGGTGACAGCCCATGCAGTTGGTATTGACCTTGAACATGAGATGCGGTGTGGCACGAATACCCTCGACCACCGGAATACCGGCAAGCAGCATCTTCTGATACTTATGCTGGTCCTGATGGCACAGCGTGCAGTCCTCGCGCACGAAGTCGAGATGATCGCTGCGCTTTTTGTGTTCAATGACGCTGTGGCAGTCGAAACAGTCGGCGCGCGGCTTGGCTATATGTTCGTCATGCATCAATTTGCCATCGTCCGCCTTGGATAACAGCTCCTTGCTGCGGTTGTGGCAATTCAGGCAGCCGTTAGAGACGACATTGCCGGTGTTGACTTCGCCATGTCCCTTGACGACCTCGAAGTGACAGCTTTCGCAGTCAACGCCTGCCGCCTTGATGGTCTGATGGGTAATCGCCTTGATCTTGGAATCTTCAGCGCTTAGCTGTTCCTGTAATGATCTGGTCGGAATGACGTGGCAGATATCGCACTTCGAGTTGCCTTCGTTAAAATTGATCGACGGTCTTTGTCTGAAGCTGATTTTTTCGATTGCCTTTTCCCCGATCGTCACGTCTTCGACCGTAGCTTTCTCCAGGGTCGGCTTTTCGAGTTTTAGGTGACACAGGAAACAGATGTCCTTTGGAACCTCGAAATGTTTCTCGGCCGTAACCTTGAAATGACAGGTGTCGCAGGTCAGTTTTTGCCCCTTGAGGGCTTTGTCACCCAAGTGAGGTTCGTGCTTGAACCTAACCTTTTCAGTGAACTTGATTTCCCTATCCTGCAGCGCGCCGATGGTATGGCAGCCCGACCGCAAGCAGGTGCCGTCCTTGACGACGGGCCTGATCGGCAGTGGTGCTTCCGGATCGTAAAGGTAGGCGGCGAGGTGACGCAGCCCCTCCATCTTCGCTTTGAAGCCGTGTTTCTCGCCGGGCAGGAAATGGCAGTCGACGCATTCAGCCTGTGTGCCGTCCTCGCTTTGGCTTGCGTGGTGCTTATCGTTTTTCCAGGCCGTGAATTGTTCGGTCATAGTGTGGCAGGAGCCGCCACAAAACTCCGACCGGGAGGTGTAGGCTTCCTGAGCGAACCACCCTCCGGCTATCACGACAAGCGCGATCGCAAGTCCGACGACCGCTGTAACCCAGGTGACTGAAATACTAAGTCTCACCTCAGAGCCCTCATGCCACGTAACCGGCCCTCGGATCGCGCCAAGACGCAGGTGCAACTGGCACTCACCAAGATCCTATCGCTATTAGAAAATGCAATTTCCGTGCCAGTTCATTGAAGCAGTGGAATCATCAATAAAACCGGCATTTGGCGGAAGGTGGGCGCCGCCTTAAATCAAATGTGGTTACTTATTGGTAACGTTGGCCATGTCATGGCAACAAAATGGGAATGCCTGAATATATTCAGAAACTTAATCTCCAAAAACCGAGCATATATGTTACCAATAGGTAACAGCTAAAATGTATTTAATTGTTATTATCATTTGGCATCTCCAAATCTTCTTTCTCTTTAAATCCAGGAGTAATATTTTTTTAATTGGTTAATAATGTACAGGCGTGAAGATTCTCTGATAAGCTGCCGGTGTGATAATTCTCCGCAGCCAGACATATGGCGATTTCAGCGGTGAAGCTGCAATTGTCGTCTAGCAAGGCGACAGCCAGACAGGCGGGGAGATCCGATCGGCGGAGGCTTCTCAATGTTGCGGAAGCAGACAGTTTATATATTGCTCATGATTGTGGCATTGATCGGCGCCACGGGCACCTCTCACGCAGACTATGTCAAAGCCAACAAGCAGAACAGCCCTGTCCAATTCGGACTGACAGCGGTCGTTGTTCGGGAGAATCTCCGTTTTCTCAACCAATGGGCCCATTATCTAAGCGAAAAGCTAGGGCATCCCGTTGAATTCGTCAGACGAAAATCTTACCGCGACGTCATGGATCTACTTGATACCGGGCAGATTGATTTTGCCTGGATCTGCGGTTTTCCATTTGTCAAAAAACGTGACCCGGAATTTATCCAATTGATATCGGTTCCCGTTTACGCCGGAAAACCGCTTTATCATTCATTCATAATTGTTCACAAGGACAGCCCATATCAATCCATCGAAGACTTGGAAGACAAGGTATTTGCCTTCTCCGATCCGGAGTCGAATTCCGGTTTTCTATTTCCTCAATACCTGCTTGCACAACAAGGAAAAACGCCGGAAGGCCATTTCCGTCAAACTTTTTTCACCTACAACCATGCTGAGACCATTGAAGCGGTTGCCGAGCAGGTCGCCAACGGCGGCGCCGTCGACAGCTATATATGGGAATACCTAAACGATAGACGTCCGGAACTAACCGAAAAGACGCGCATTATAAAGACATCTCCGGCATTCGGATTTCCGCCATTGGTCGCTCGCGTCGGCGTGGATCCCTGGATGGTTCGGCGAATGAAGGATGTGCTCTTGAAGATGTCTGATGACCCCGAGGGCCGAGAGTTCCTATCAGGTCTGAAGCTCGACGGTTTTGGCGAACCATCTCCCGAGCTATTCGATAGTATTCGCAAAATGGTAGCCGAGACCCGAAAGGCCTTACCTTGGGCCGCCGCCGCCGAGAACAGGAAAAACAGATTGGCGGGAGGTAAGGAATGAAATTCGGGTTTCATAGAATTTCCGGCCTTTCCCTAAAATTGGCTCTCACGATAACGGTCGTGGTCGCGGGAGTCGCCTTCACCATCGGCGCGGTTATGGTCACCATCGATTGGCAGCGGTTCCATCGCGAATTGGAGGGCAAGGCGCTTCTTCTGGCCCATTCCGTTTCGGCCACGGCTGCCGACGATATTCTGCGCAAGGATCATTGGTCCTTGTTTAAAACGCTAAAAAAAATGGCGAAGGAAGGCCCGGATGAATTGCGGGAAACCAGAATTGTCACCGCGATGATTATAGATCCCGAAGGATTGGTGCTGGCGCATTTGCATCCGAACGATCACCCATTGGGCCTACCCCTTACCCATCGCGATGAGCGCGAAGAACAGCTTTCTATTGCCATAAGAAAGATCCGCTCCCCCCGTATTTTCAGCAGTGATATTGGCATCTTTAGCAACCGACGGTTTTTGGAAGGCGTCGTTCCAATCTATTCTGATCAGATCCTACTGGGATTTGTCCGGGTCAGGCTGTCCCACCAGGAACTTTTCCAGAAGGCCCAACGCTCGGCCTTAATCATCTTGGGATTGACGCTCGCACTCGTCGTACTTGGCAGTCTGTTGGGAGCCACGATTTCCAGAAGGATCACAAAGCCCCTTACCGCCTTGACGGAAGGCATGGAAGCTGTAGGACGCGGCGAACTGTCCGGTATTGGCCCGGTTTTGGTTAAGGACGATGACGAACTCGGAAGGCTTGCGGCAACATTCAATAATATGGCGCGGGAGCTAGCCGAAAAGAAATCGTTGGAAGAGCAGATCGCGGTCAGCGAAAAACTTGTTGCGCTGGGGCGCATTAGTGCCGGGGTAGCGCACGAAATCAACAATCCGCTGGCCGGACTAATGAATTGCATCGACACGCTGAAGAAACACCCGAATGATCAGGAGCTTGTGGATCGATACCTTCCCCTACTCGACAAAGGTCTAAACCGCATCAAGAATATTGTTGAAAGCCTATTGATCGAGCTTCGTGCCGAGGACGCACAGGTTACGGACAACGCATCGTCTCTCGAAGACCTCCGCGGTATCGTCGAGTCGGAAATAAGCGGCCGGAACATCGATTTCGTCTGGGATAACGATCTGGGCCAAGATGTCCTGATTAACAAGCGGCGGGTCCAGCAAATTGTTCTCAACCTTCTAAAAAATTCAATCCAGGCGGTACCCGAAGCCGGTATGGTGAAATTCAAGACATTCCGCGAGGGCAACAGTGTCATTCTGGAAGTAAGTGACAATGGGTCCGGTATACCTCCGGAATACAGAAACCAGCTTTTTGACCCGTTCTTTACGACGAAAAATAATGGCACCGGGCTTGGCCTATGGATTGTCTACCGGCTGGTCGAAAGCATGCGAGGTGTTATTGAAGTTGAAACCGAGGTGGGCAAGGGCACTCTGTTTCAGGTCACCTTGCCGACAATGGAGGTGTATACATAATTCCAATGGCGAAGCTCAGCGAGATGTTTTATGTCAACACGGTCGATGTATCCGGTCTCTGCGTCCTTGTTGTCGAGGATGATGAAATCATGCGGCTGTCCGTTGAAGACCGGCTTCGGCTCGAAGGTATTCCGGTGCGGGTCGCCTGTGATGTCGCCGGCGCGCATAACCAGCTCGAAAAAGGCGATGTCAACCTGGTTGTTACCGACATCCGTCTGCCGGACGGTTCGGGGGCGGATTTGTTCTACGATATATCCAGGCATTATCCCGGCATTCCGGTGATCTTGATGACGGCATTCGGGGACGTTGCCGATGCCGTCGCCTTGGTCAAGGCCGGGGCGATTGACTATCTGACAAAACCCTTCGATCTGAAGGAATTCATCGAGAAAGTTCATCGCAATCTCTCGCGCATTGAGGATCAGCATCTGTCAGCCAATTTTCTTGGTCTGGACAATGAGACATTTCGCCCAGGCAGCGGCGCGCTTGGAAAAAGCACGGCGATGCGACGCATTGAGCGCCTCGTCGCCCGCCTTGCATCCGTCGACAGTTCTATTCTGATCACCGGTGAATCCGGTGTCGGCAAGGAAGTGGTCGCCTCCCTCCTGCACAACAACAGCCGCCGGACCGGCAACCCATTTATCCGCGTCAACTGCGCCGCGCTACCGCAAAATATTGTAGAGAGCGAGCTGTTCGGTCACGAGAAAGGTGCTTTCACCGGCGCCACCCAACGCCATATCGGCCGCTTCGAGCAGGCCAACACGGGCTCGATATTCCTGGATGAGATTGCTGAAATTCCACCTGAAACCCAGGTCAAGCTGTTGCGGGTGTTGCAGGAACAAGTCGTCGACCGGGTTGGTGGAAGGGAACCGGTGCCGCTTGATGTCCGTATCATCGCCGCGACCCAGGTGGAACTGGACGAGGCTGTCAAGGATGGTCGTTTCCGTTCGGACTTGTACTGGCGGCTCAATGTCATCCAAGTGCATATTCCGCCTTTACGGGATCGACGCGAAGACATTCTATATTTGGCCCGTATGTTCGCCGAGCGTCATGCCATTGAAATGGGCATCACGCCGAAACGGCTTTCCGCTGAAGCTGAGGCAAAATTAATCACGATGCCTTTTCCGGGCAACGTCAGGGAGCTTCGCAACATCCTTGAACGGGCTGTCGCATTATGTGATGGGCCGAGCATCATGGCGCATGACTTAATGTCCCAGGACCAGGACCAGGATGAGGATGAGGTCGCCTCGCCGCACACGCTGAGAGAAACCGTCGAAAGCGCAGAACGCCAGGCAATCCTTCAGGCACTGATCCAATGCGGCTGGACGATTGGCCAGGCAGCCGAAGAATTGAGCATCTCACGCAAGAGTTTGTGGGAAAAAATGAAGCGATACGGCATCGAGAAAAATTAACGTCACCGCTCGACACAAATTCACAAAGGTGTACCTCTGGTGCGTTGGGAGGTTCTTACGGTCCAGCATGCAGAGGCAATTACACTATAATCGGGCATCATTACATTAGCATCAGTCGATATTCTGCAGCTGGCATACAGCGCTGGTAATGGCCCTTTCACTGCGACGGGGAAACTACGCCCAATAGCGGACGTGGCGGCATCACCAGCCTACAAGAGAAGAGGACCCTTTCAGGATGCGCCGTCTAGAGAGGCAACCAAGCGCTGACAGTGGGTCGGGGCAATCGTCTTAGCTCGGCGGTACATTACCTCTGGCTAGTTCGCGATTGGCTCCTACGATGATTTTCCATGCGCTTTGAAGGAAGAGGCCCGCGATCATTGCTGCAACGATCAAGTCGGGCCACGGTGTTTCGGTGATCCAGACAAACACTGCGGCGGCTATTATAGCGGCGTTGCCAATGGCATCGTTGCGGCTAAACAACCACACTGCTTGAACGTTAGCATCTCCGTTCCGATGCTTCAGCAGAACCGCCGCGCTGACCAGGTTGATCACAAGCGCACCGATACCGAACGTACCCATGAGCGCCGCTTCAGGGAGCTGCAAGACAAAAACGCGATAGATTGTTACTCCCATAACACCGATACCCATGATGGCAAGAAAGGCTCCCTGCAAAAGCGCAGCTCGGGCACGCCATGTTTTGCCCCAGCCGAACGCCAGCAATCCGAGTAGGGTAATCGTTCCGTCGCCAAGAAAATCAAGTGCGTCCGCCTTCAGGCCCTGGGAGCCAGCAAGAAATCCACCACCGACTTCGGCAACGCCGTAGACGACATTTAGAACCATGACGAGCCACAAGGCTCGCTTATATGCAGGCGTTGCGTGGGTCAGATCGCCAAGATCGTCATCAGCATCCATATGATTTCTATAAACGAGATTGGCAGCAAAGCAATCCACTTCTGGACGCTGTCACGTCGGCGTCTTTGGCACATGCTCAAAGCAGTTCGCCTGCCTCACATAAGCGAGCACCATTTGCCGTCGGTCAATCACGTTAGATAGGCAGACGAATCAAATTTTGCATCGACCATAGCGTTAACATTTGCGAGATATTTCCGTCTGAAAAAATGACTGCTTTTGGCACCAAGGGTATCTAAAACGGCGTCACGCTGATTTCCGCAGTTCATCCGATATCGAGCATTTATAGCTGTGCGCCACCAACTCCGTGGCGCGGCATTGTTTGTTATCCCAACATCATTCTGGCTTGGCGTGTGACAGCGTCGGCAACGAACCGATCCGCATTCGACCGCGCCAAAACTCGCTGTCCGAGGAAGAGGCCCAGAAGCGCCCGTGCGGTATTGCGGGAGCTTTCCGAGGTGCTGACTGTTTCCGCTTTCTTTCCAGCTTCAATTCTTGAAAAGAAGAAATCCTCTACCCCTTGCAGGCAATTATTCACGAAGTCACGGACTTCACGGTCGTGCGGCGACATCTCGAGCATCGTATTGACGAGCAGGCAACCGCCTGGGGTATCTTCGCCGCCTGTATTCTTTGCCGCATCTTCAAATACGACGATGATCGCCTCCCTGGGGGCGTATTGCCGGGCGACGTATTCGAGGTAATCCGCCCTGTAGACCTTGTCGTAGTGGCGTAATGCCTGAATGAAAAGGTTATGTTTGTTCGTGTAAGCCGCATAGATGCTGCCCCGGTTGATGCCGGTCGCTTCCACTAGGTTGTTCATTGACGTGGCTTCGTATCCGCGAGCCCAGAACGCATATGTTGCCCGTTCAAGCACTTCGGTTTCGTCGTAGTTCTTTTCCCAGGGCATGGGTCTCCTCCAAGGTCGCTGCATCATGGCTCTTTGGAACGATCGTTCAAGACACTTGACGGCGATAGAAATGAGCAGTTAGCTTCTTCATCTGAGTACGTAGATATCAGTCGAAATCGTTTGGGAAAAGGGAGGAATAGTAAAATGGCTTCACGGGTAAATCCGGTTCTGGAGGGTGAGTCCTCCGATGCCGGCGTGAATGAAAGGCTCACACAATCGCGGGAGGGCTGGTGGCAGGATACGCAGATGTTCGGCGTTATCGGTCGCGTACCCTCGCTGCTCAACAGCATCGTTCCGGTTTTCGAAAGTTTCTTCGGCGGTGGCCGGATAGACGGGCACATTTTCGAAATGATGCGCCTGAAGACGGGGCAGATCAATGACTGCGCCTATTGAAACACCGTTAGAACGGACGCCGTGAGCGCCCAAGTAGGACCAAAAGAAGACGCCATCTTTGGCGGTGATCAATCCAGCCTGACCAAACGGGAAGCCCTTGCGGTTGACCTGGCCGAGCGTATCGCCGGCGACCCTCACAGTGTGACCAGTGAATTCTGGCAGACCATGAAGGAAGAATTCACCGACGAGGAATTGGTCGAGTTGACGTTCGCCTGCAGCATTTTCAATTGGGGCAACAAGTTCAACATCACCATGCAGCTTGATACCGACGGCACCACGTACGACAGCGGCATGGAGTATCGGGAAGTCGCGAAATAGATAATTCGTGTCTTCTGTTATCGTAGTTACGAAATGGCCCCTGGCGTCACTTTGCCGGGGGCCGATTTCAAAAGGAGCAAGACTATGAGTGGTTTTGAAATCGCGGCGGATGCGGCGGCCTTTGACGACGCCGTCAATGGCGGCGATCTGATCATCGCCAAATTCCAGACCAAGGCTTGCGTCATCTGCCGACGCCTGGAACCGGGCCTGAAGCAATTGGCCGACCGCACGGAAGCCACCCTGCGCATCATGGATGTGGACGCGGAAGACAACGAAGATTTAGCGCAACGCTATAACGTGCGGGCCGTGCCCACGTTGATTTTGTTCAAGGACGGCCGTGAGCTGGCCAAATGCAATGGCTTTCAGTCCACGAGCATGCTGCGAGACTGGCTTGCGCCGCATGTCGGCGACTAAATCCCGCGCGCTTGATAGATTGCTCCAGTCTGAGTTGCTCTCCTCCAATATGGGCCGGAATGTACTGTTTCTAGCCTGAACTTCTCTGCCTGATAGAGGTGTAGGTCGCATGTCGGCTCATGGCACTTCTGGAGCATCAACCGGCGTCAGGTTGATGTCTGCTTATCCCCTAGCTTCGAGCGCTATATTAGAGAACGATAACCGGCAGAATTTGACCCACAGCGGGCATTGAGCAGATGCGTTTCGCCGATTTCTGGCAGTAGCAATTACCCGTGATTTGAACGCCCAAAAAACGCACCAGTGCATAGTCTCAACCAGTTTTCCACCATCCGTCTACTCACGGCACTCTGGATAACTAATACCCAAGACGGGAGAGTAGGTTGGTGCCGGTCTCGGAATACAGAGCCCAGGAATAAACTACACTGCTCGCAAGAGCCGGGATCAGGCCGCCAGCGATAAACAACAATGGCTCTTCTCGAGCACCGAATTGGCTTCCCGTGGCCAAATCGATTTGAAAACAGAATAATGTACAGAGCGCCAACACACCAAAATACAAAAAACTGCTCCAGATTACGGCTCTTTTCCGGTCCACTCGTCCTGTGACCACGACGTTGACGAGAGCGCCAATTGTTGCGCCCATTGCAAGGCCACAGACCCCGGTCCATGCCACCTTGTGCCAAAGGACACCATTTGGGAAAAGATGTACGCCCCAAAGAAAGAAGATTGAAGCCTCGCCGAAGAGTGTGAAAGTAATCGCAAGCGTGATGGGCCGCGTGAAATCGGATCGCGCCAAATCCATAATCCGTAGTCCGCCTTCATAGTTAGCAGGAAGGTAGTACCATCATACTATGCGCTGGTGTTGACGCCGGGAAGTCCGGTGTTGGCACAGAGGAGCGGTTTTGGCCCAGTACCCAGCACCGCCGCTTTTGACCCAATAGCCGACCTGCTGTCGCGGACTGCGGCAGCTATCAGCGATTAGGTGCCCCCTCCTGCCCCTCTAGTGCATCACATCTAAAACGGGCCGACGCGTGTCCTCGTCACCGTACGGCCCTGGCGCTACGGGTCAGGCGACCCGTTTGGTCAGCGCGATCCGTTGGGTTGGCTTGAAGCCGGCATGATATAGAAAGCCCAGCAGATCGAAATTATTGAGGCCGACAGTCGTCTCGACGCTTTCAACCCTGAGACCGTTCAGATTTACCATCAATTGGGATAGCAACGCCCGCGCGATGTCGCGGCCGGCAAAATCGGGATGCACACCAATGGTATCGATCACGGCCACCGGCACGATGCGGCCGAAATCGCCGAAATCCAACCGGGCCATCACGAAACCTGCGACGATGCCATCAGTCCTTGCCGTCAATGATACCCGAATTCCGGAATCGAGGAGGGCTTCGTCAAGCTTGGCAGACATATAGCTCCGCCGGTCTCGCCCGGTTCGCTTGCGGTCGATCAGGACCAGAGCGTCCAAATCCTGTTTCGCAAGAGACGCTACTTCGAACTGGTCGCGCGGCAATGCCTCGATGTTGTCAGCTCGGTCGAAATCGTCAACATCGTCAGTATCGTCTACAGAGGTGCCGCCGTCGCCGGCATGTCCCGTCCGGCCCTTTGATTCAATTTTTAGTGACGGGTCGACCGCGCTGGAGATGATATGGCGCGGCGCCTTGACAAAATCATTGGCGCCAAGAAATTTTGCCATGGCGTGATCCGTCCAAGCGATCGCCGTTTGGAGCTCCTCAATGCCACGGTGCCGCATTTCACTCTCCAGGACGTCAAGCAACAAGGAACCGTGACCGAGATGTTGATGCGCCGGCGCAACATCAATGACTTCGAGCGCAACCGCTAGCGTCTCGCGGCCGAATTCGCCGCTCAATACACGGGCCAAAACCAATGCCTCCAGGCCCTCGGGCCCGTCGATGCCGAATTGAATGTGAGCATCGGGATCGCGCAATGCCGCCGTCAGCCGTTTCTCGAAGTAGCCACGCCTTGAATGGCCAATGATTTCTCTGTCTATCTCGACGGCACCGTCTAGGTCGTCTGGCGCAAGGCGCCGGACCTCGCGATCCGGTAAAGGCTTTATGTCGTTCATCGTCGTTTCATCCGGCATGTCCCATGTGGTTCCTAACTACGGTGCCAAAATAGCAATATCAGCGCTGCCGCGAAAGATTAGGTTTTTCCTGCCTCGTTTGGGCAAATCTCTCCACTCAATTGCTCGCGGCATGTCGCCTATTAGCATATTTGTGTTCTCAACCGGCATCAGTCTGATTTCCGGCATGCCCCCAATATCAAGCGTTATAGGCGCCGATAAGTGCAATTATCGTACCCTTGATCATTCCGCTTAGTGCCTAGCCACGACGCCACCCGGACGAGGGCTCAATTATACGGAACCTACCAATCGCTCGTAATGTCTCCTCTTGGCACGGACCGCTGGTCGTGAGCCCGAACGGCAGTTTCCGCAATGCCCCCAATAGCGACCGCACCGTTAGCGGCGAACCCCCAACCGGCGGAATAATTCGATGGCAATGAGCGCGCTGGCGGGCCACATCGCCCATGGGTAGCCCGACCAGGTGAAAAGATTGACCAACGCCAGAGCCGCGACGATCACGACACCCCGAGCGAACTGGACTTGGAACCAACGATGCTCAAGCAAAGGCACTGCCTCTAATGCTACGAGTGCCGCCATGGCAATGCCGGGCCAATGCGCCCAGAAAGGCTCTCCAGTGATCAGATCGACAGCGACCACCAAGGCCCATATGGCGCCGAGCAGCTTGGCGTGGCGGATTACACGCTCCCGCAGGTCGCCCTGTGGGAGTGTGGCGCCGACCGGCGTTCGGGGTGGAGGGGCCTTGCGCGCTCGATGTGTCGCGTTGCGCCGCGATTCTTTTTCGCTGAGAGAGACACGATACACCGCCACGTCCTCAGCAAAATTCTTTGGGCGCTTCTCGCCCAGATATTCAAACCCGACCGAGAGTTTGTGTTGAACCTGATCGTAAACCTGCTGGGAGATCAGGATACCGCCAGGCTCGGCCATGGTCTGAAGGCGCGCGGCGAGGTTGACCCCCGCGCCTAATAGATCGTCGCCGTCGATCATCACATCGCCGAGATGGATGCCGATCCTGAAGTGCAAAGCGGATTCTGCGGCACGTTTAGAACCGCCAAGTTCGCGCTGCACCTCGATTGCGCACTCGACGGCCTCCACGACCGAGGGAAACTCCGCGATCAGCCCATCGCCCGCAGTGTTGGCGATGCGACCGTGATGACGCTCGATGAACTTGGAGAAGGTGCCCCGCGCGGCATGCAGGGCATTGAGAGTGCGCACCTCGTCAGCTTCCATTTCACGGCTGTAGCCCTCTGCGTCGGCCGCGAGGATCGTCGTCAATTTTCGTTGCACCCCGGAGGACATGGTTGTGCTCGTTATTTGGGCAAGATCACCTGAAGATGACCGATCTGGTTTAGAGGATCAATAGCTGCAACCGGAGCGCCAAGCCAGCCGGTTTGTAGGCTCCAAATTGGTGGTGGCCATCCTGCAATCGGACGACAGTCATGCGCACGTCGAAGACGCAGCCAGAGTAGGTGGTAATACGACCGCCTACCTGACCTCCTCCCACCAGCTACGAGAATTAAAAAGTTCGCCCTCGATTACAGCCTCGCCAACGCGAGGAGTCACCAAATCCACATTCCACTCGTTAGCCGCCTTAACCGCCCGCTTAATAGGTTCATCCCAATCATGAAACGCAATATTGAATGTTCCCCAGTGTACTGGAAGCATACGGCGAGCCTGAACAGCAAGGTGTGCTCTAACGGCATCCTCGGGATTCATGTTGCTATAGATCCACGAGGCACCGGGACCATATTGCCCGATCCTGACGATGCTTAGGTCAAAAGGCCCAAACTGATTGCCTATGCGCTGGAAATGATCGGAAAATCCAGTATCTCCGCTATAAAAGACCCTGTGCTCAGGCCCGATCAGCGACCACGAAGACCAGAAGGTATCCTTGTAATCGAAAATTCCCCGCGACGAATAGTGTTGGGCAGGCGTGGAGATAATCGTCAGTCCACCCAGTAGCGTAGTTTCCCACCAGTCCAATTCCGTGATTTGGCGTTCTGGCACTTCCCATTCGTCAAGATGAGCGCCGACCCCAAGGGGAACGATAAAGCGCGTCCCCTTCGAAGCCAGGTATTGGACCGTGCGCATGTCCAAGTGGTCATAGTGATCATGTGAAACGATGACCGCATCAATAACCGGAAGGTGCGTCATGGCGATGGGTGGAGGATGAAAACGTTCAGGACCAATACCTGGGACAGGCGATGCATAGTCTGAAAAAACCGGATCAACCAGCAAACGAATGCCGTCCAGTTCCAGGTAGACACTTGAATGGCCAAGCCAAGTCGCCTGCAATCCAGGCGCTGGTCGAGTTTGCAGGAATGCTGACGGGATGGTGGCCATCGGAATTGCCGACGGAGGAACCCGTGTCTGATCGCCAAAAAGCTGTTCTATCAGATAATCCCAGAGGTCTCCCACTTCCAAGGGAGGATGGGGATAAGTATTTGCGAATTCGCCGTCATGATAGTGAGGGGAGGCCTGCACCCTTTTCAATCTTTCCCCGGAAATCGTCCCGCCAAACGATGACCAATTGCTTAGGACTAAAACGCCGCCGAAGGCGAATAAAAGAACGACAACCGTCCACGTAAGCGCGCGTTTCATGGAACCGTTCCCTGTGCGGAGTATGCATGAATTAGGATAGCATATCCGTCTCCGAGCATCTTGGGACGAGGAATAAAACCATGTACTCATTCTTCAGATATGCCGCGCTATTTTTTTCGGCTCTGCTGGCGGGGCTGGCGGGGTTCGTCTTCTGGCCTGCCACGCACACGCCGAATTCGGCACCAAGCGAGTGCCTATCCTTGAAAGATGATGCGGGTGAGCTTGTCCCCTTGGCAGTCGACCGCAATCAACTGTATGGCGTGGCGCTCACCTACCCTGGGATCATTCGGGAAGGCGGGTATGATTTTGCCCCAGAGAAATCACCTCCTGTTTTTCGAAAGCTAAGTTCGGCGTTGGGCATGGGGCGTGACGTCAAATACCCGACTCAAGACGAAATATTGGAAACGACCGAAAAGCTTGCGCCCGGTTTGGCGGGCCAATTGCGGAAGAAGTTTCAATCGCTCCCCTTCCTGATGGATTACGAGGTGGAACTCGGCATCGTCCTGCTGGAAGACGTCACCATAACTCAAATCCGTGAACCCGGATTCTCGCCGAAACTCGGCTATTTCCTCGCCAATGACCTGCAGTCCATGACGTTTGGCATTCTCGGGTTCGGCACGGAGCGTGAAACGATGTTTTTGGATCAAAAGGGCAGTTTCCCGGGGTTCTTGCCGGTCAGCGAAACGATGTGGGTGCCAAATTCGGAACATCCCAATTCCTTGCTATGCGTTGACCTGCAAACCCGCGTAAATGGTGAATTACGGCAGAACCAGAACACCAAGAACCGTATCTATACGAACAAACAAATTCTGGGATTCATTGCCGAAACCTATGGCAAGGATGTAATCACAACGGGAACAGCGGTCATCACGGGGTCGCCGGCGGGTGTGGCCAGCAGTACGCCGCGTTGGAAAAAGCGGATCGGCAAACTGCTACGGATGGACCTTTTCGATAAAATTTCGGCGGTCGCCGCCGCCGACAAGGATAAGGGCCGTTTTCTCGAACCCGGTGACGTTGTCGTCGTGTACGCCCAACCATTTGGCGGCATCGAAACCAGGGTCGTCGAATAGGGTCAAAATCCGACGTATGATAATTTCGATTGTAAAGTCTGCTTCTGATGCTGTGGACGACTCTCGCCCGCCGGTATCTAGGTGCCATGTATTAGGAAATCCTAACAGGGCGCTATTGGCACATCTCGATGGTAATGGCCTCTGGCTGTCATTTCTGCTTCGCCCCCAATATCGAGCATTTGTCCTCAGCAGCCGGCATTGCTAGCGCGGATCGTCGATTTTCAGTATGGGTTAAATTCCACTCGCCGTCGGCCTCTTGCACAGCCTGGAGATCATCGTTTGGATAACCGGGCACCGTTACTATTGATTTGCTCGAAATTGGCAATTTATGGGGAAAGCCGGAAGGAAAAATTATGGCCTGGAAATTCATCCTCGTGGTCGGATTGTTGGCGCCCATCTCAAGTTTGTATGTGGCAACAGTGAGCCGAGCCGACCGGCCATCAACATGTGGTAAATGTGAAAATCTCGTTGATTTCGTGAAGCCCAGGCAGATCGACGATGAAATTCGCATGATGGTCGGCAAGTATAGAGGTGGCGGCGGATCAAAGAACGTGGCGATACAAAAGGCCAGAGGCGTGATCGAAACAGGTCTTTATCCTGAATTTGTCGGCGGAGGGGATTGTCCCGGAATTGACAGCGAAAAATGGGCAATCGACTATTCCCATAAACGACGGCGATCGGCATTACACAAGGGTGTCGATATCCCCCAGCCGAGAGGCACGCCCATACGCGCTATCGCTGACGGGATCGTTGTTGGGCGATTCTTGAACGACGGCAATAGGAAAGGAATAGAGGTCATGTTGAGGCACACTCCGGAGCAAACCGGCCTGCCATTCTGGACCTATTCCCAATACACTCACCTTCTGGAGATGTCTCCACATCCCATAGGTGCACGCGTCAAGGTAGGCGATGAAATCGGCAAGACCAGCAACAGCGGAAAAATGGGCAGGAGAATCCGCCGCCACGCATTACATTTCGCCATCCTTTATAGCGGCCATCCAGAATGGTCCAACGACGGAATCGTTGTAACACCGAGAGACGGATATTTTATGGACCCGAATGCGTTTTATCGACTTCAGTCCCCGTATGATTCCCAATCTCTATCGGGATTGCCCGAAGGTCAAAAGAAGGTCGCGGTGCCATATATGAACATCGACGGCGCTCGCAATCCAAGCAACACAAAGCGCATCTGGCCTTATACCTGCAATTAAGAATGTCCGTTTCTGATGCTATGGACGGCTCCCACCCGCCGGCATCCGGGCGGATTGTATTAGAAAATTCTAAGAGTCCGTTCCTGGCACACAAGGCCCCTAAATCGGCTCGGCGCTCATTTCCGCTTCGCCCTTGCGAGCAGATATTCTGCACCGACATTCTGCGGCATCGTCGCCCGGACCTAACACCGAATTGCGATCTTCAGATGAAATTAGGTTTCCGAATTTGCGGGGAAATGATCCGAAGATTGAGCCCAAGGAAACTGCGGGTTTCAGCGGCAATCTAATAAAATTATAGTTTCCTTATATTTCGGATTTGGCAGGTCCGCTAATCACCCAGCAGCGACAGTCATATTAGCAATATATCTGACAGATCACTATTGGCACGACCGGAAGAGTTAGCCGCTTCAGCGAACTTCAGCTTTCGGGAATAGAGCCGACATTGCATCGCAATTAGACAACAGCACTTAATTAATCCGAAATCCGGTGGCGCGTTTGTAACCTGAATCTATCCCCGGCTCATTCATGCGGCCCCGTGGGGAATGCAGATCTGGCGGATCGCCTCGCCGTTCTGTAGCCGGTCGAAGCCCTCGTTCAAATCGTCGAGCCCAACTTGGCGGCCAATCAGCTTGTCGATCGGCAGCCGGCCCTGGCGGTACAAGCTGATGAAGCGCGGGATGTCGCGTACCGGCACGCAAGAGCCCATATAGCTGCCCTTGATCGCCTTCTCCTCGGACACGAGATTGCTCTGGATGAAGGAGAATTCGGCCGTCGAGGGGGACAGGCCGGCAGTCACGACGGTCCCGCCATAGCGCGTGATCTCGTAGGCCGTCTTCATCGCCGGGATGACGCCGGCCAGGTCGACCGCGAAATCGACCCCGCCGTTCGTCAGGTCGCGCACCTGTTCGACATGGTTCGCGTCCCTCGCATCGATCGTATGCGTGGCGCCGAACTGGCGGGCGAGGCCCAGCTTGTCGTCGGCGATGTCGATGGCGATGATCGTTTCTGCACCGGCCAGCTTGGCGCCCAGCACGCCGTTTAGCCCGACCCCGCCGAGCCCGATGATGGCAACCGTGTCACCTGGAAGGATGCGCGCCGTGTTGATCACCGCGCCCACGCCGGTCATCACCGCACAGCCGAACAGCGCGGCCTCGTGCAGCGGCAGATCCTTGTCGATGACGACGACCGAGCCACGGTCGGCGACTGCGTATTCGGCGAAGCAGGAGACGCCGGTATGGTGTGCGATACGGTTGCCGTCGGCGTCGACGATGCGGCGGCCGCCGCCCATCAGATCGCCCGCCGCCTTGGCCTTGGCCCCGGCCTCGCAAACTTGTGGCCGCCCCTCCATGCAGCGCCGGCAGCGCCCGCAGCTGGGACTGAACTGGAAGACGATATGGTCGTCTGGGACCACATCGATGATGGCGGATCCGACCTCGACGACCGTGCCCGCGCCCTCGTGCCCTAGCACCAGCGGCTCCGGCCGCGGGCGCGCGCCGTTCATCACGGAGAGGTCGGAATGGCACAGCCCGGCGCCGCCGATCTTGACCAGCACCTCGTTCGGGCCCGGAGGATCGAGAGTGACCTCCTCGATACTAATCGGTTTGCTGGCGGCGAACGGCTGCGGCGCATCGAACCGGCGCAGCACGGCGGCTTTCATTTTCATTGCTTCCTCCCTGATCGTCCGGCGCCTTGGCGGCTATGGCGACCATGGTACTCCAAAGTCCAGTCCTTCAGACACCACAAAATGAGCCCATTTCCGCTTGGCTCCCATAAGCAGACCCAGGACCGATATTGGAACTCCTCGCTGTAATTGACCCCAAGCCACGATGTCCGATTGGCCAGCCAATGGGGATGAACCCATGCGGCGTAATTTATGCCGGCCCTCGCTAAACTGGACTCATGGTCTAGACTACCGACAGGGCTACTTGCATGCAGAGGGCTATGAAAATGAGCGAAGCCATCCTCGGTGGCATTAAGGTCGTCGAGCTTGCGACATTTATCGCGGGCCCGGCAACGGGAGTGATTCTGGCGGATTTTGGCGCGGACGTAATCAAGATTGAACCGCCGCTGCGTCCGGATCCCTATCGCGGCGGTCATTTGCGTGGCAGCGACACGCCAAAATCCGAATATCCCTATGGCTACATCGTCGACAATCGGAACAAAAAGGGGATCGCGCTTGATATTAAAACGGCAGAGGGCCGCGAAGCCTTTGACCGCCTAATTGAAGCGGCGGATGTCTTCATCACCAATATGCCTATACCGACGCGCGAGCGGCTCAACATCTCTTACGAGGACATTCGCGCGATTAATCCGAAAATCATCTACGCCTCGATCTCCGCCTATGGCGAGACGGGACCGGAGGCCGGCCGCCCTGGCTTTGACACGACAGCTCTCTGGGCCCGCACCGGGTTGATGGATCTGGTGAAGCCGGACCCGGAGTCGCCGCCGGCGCGATCACTGCCTGGCATGGGTGACCACCCGACGGCGATGTCGCTATACGCCGCGGTCATGACCGGCCTGTTCCGGCGCGAACGGACCGGCAAAGGTAGTCACGTGTCCACTTCGCTGATGGCGAACGGCGTCTGGTGGAACGGCGTGCTGACGCAGGCCGCACTGTGTGGCGCACAAGTAACCTGCCGGCCCGCGCGGGAGGCAGCGGGCAACCCGGTGCACAATCTCTACAAGACCCGAGATGGCCGATGGATCCACATCGTTTTCAACACGAACCTGCATCGTTGGCCGGAATTGGCGAAGCTGCTGGGACGGCCAGAAATCGGCAACGACCCGCGTTTCAATAGCGCCGAGGCGCGCATCGAGAACAGCCTTGAGCTTATCCCGATTCTCGATGCGGCCTTCGCGGAGCGGGATAATGACGAATGGGTGCAACTTCTTGAGGAGGGTCGCTTTGCCTTCGGCGACGTTCGCAAGGTCGATCAAATCTTGACCGACACCCAGATGATCGAAGGCCGCGCCTTGCGGCCGATCGACGATCCAGCGGCCGGCGCCTCCCACATTGTAGATTCGCCAATCTGGATTGAGGGTACGGTAAAATCGAAACCGACGATGCCGCCCGAACTAGGGCAGGATACCGAGGCGGTGTTGAGGGGTATCGGCTACGACGATGCCGCGCTCGACAAAATGCGCGCTGCGGGCGCCATACCCTAGGTTTCGTCGGACAGGAATGATGAGCAAGATTTCGACCTGATCTGCGCCCAGATGGATCTGCACCGACAATATTTCATCGACCTGCAGCTCGTGGTGTGGACGCGCGCAAGGCCGGAGCGGAAGAAGCTGTTGGGGCAATAGGCCTGGAATAGGGCGCGATAAATCTAACTATTGGCATCTTCAGGCGAGATCGGTGGACTGATCGTGCTGTGGGCATTTATGTGCCAGACGGATGTTTATCGAAGACTTCAGCCAAACAAGGAGAGCCATCCATGGAACACTGCCGGTCATTGCTGATCGGTTTGACCAATAATTGGGGTTTGTGTCAACCAGGCGACTAGCGCAAAATTAGCCGCTGCAACGGGCAACAAGGTGATGGCGCATGGGTGCTGACGATAGTCGACTGGAATGGCATGAAACGAACGAAATTGATGGCGCGACGGTGCGGGAGTTTACGATCCATGCGCCTGATCGGCCGATCACGGGCGTTCTTTGGTCCGGTCCGGGATGTCTTCCTGGCGGTCCGTTGGTCTGCTTTGGGCATGGCGCTTCGGGAGACCGGCATCAGCGGCCGATCCCGCGGATCGCGGGGCAATTGGCGTCCACTCACGGCTGTTTTGGTCTGTCCTTGGATGGGCCTGTGCATGGTCGCAGGCAGATTGGTCCGGGCGGCCGGGCGTCGTTCTGGCCGGAATGGAGGCGCGAGGGCACGGTCGTGGAAATGGTGCGCGACTGGCGTCTGGCGCTAGCTGTCATTTCTGAACAGCGGGACGTTGGCGCCGGGCCAGTCGGCTATTGGGGCCTTTCCATGGGCACGATCTATGGGGCGCCTTTCGTTGCGGCGGAACCCCGGATTTCGGTTGCGGTCCTTGGGCTAATGGGCCTCGTCTCAGAGCCGGAACACTATAAACCGACGATTGCGGCTGCTTCGAAGGCGATCACCTGTCCGGTATTCTTTATCTGGCAGTTGGAGGATGAACTTTTCACGCGGGAAGAGTGCCTGGCGATGTTTGATGCGTTCGGATCAGCCGATAAGCGCTTGCATGCGAACCCAGGGCTGCATCCGAACGTGCCCATTGAAGAACTGGATTTCAGCGTTGAGTTCCTGAAGAGCTTCCTCGACGGGAACCGGCGTGAGCGCGAAGTGATGTTCAAGGTCAGCGAGTAGACCTTTGTAGAATGGCTAATACCAAGGCCTGCTGATCGGGCTTCGCATCACGCTCGTTACGCCATATTTAGTCGTAAATTACGTGCGGTAAAAACCTTGAGCTGTCTTTGGTAATGGGAGAGTTGTCTTCGCGGATGCCAATACCACAGGGCTGGCTGGCCACAAGCCATGAACCGATAACCGTGTGGTTCCCTTCAAATACGGGCAGCGGGTGCAAGGCCTGAACAACAAAGCCTTCCTTGCCATACGGGCCTTCAACAGACAACGGCGCATCACCGGGACGGACCATTTCCACATTGGCCCCTTCACGCGATAACAGGGGCTTGCGCACATAGCCGCCTGCAAGATTTGCGGTCCGCGGGTCGTCAGCAAAATACGCCGGCAATAGGTTCGGATGACCTTCGAACATTTCCCAAAGCAGCGGGAGCAATCCCTTGTTGGAAAGGATTGCGCGCCATGCAGGCTCAATAAAAGTCACACCGCTTTGTGGTACCGACTGGCCGAAGTCATCCGCCATCATCCATTCCCACGGATACAACTTGAACAGGTTCCGGATGCCCATGTCTTCGCGGTCGGTAAAATGGCCATTGCCATCGATGCCAATATTTTCCATGTGCAGAAAGGTCGTCTCAAGACCGGCCTGGACCGCGCACTCTTGGATGTAACGCACCGTTCCTTCATCTTCTGCACTGCCCTCACAGGATGCCAGATGAAGTCGGCCATCGATCTCAAAATTCTGAAAGGCCTGGACCATTTTTTCGTGGATGGAATTGAATTGATCGCAGCCTGGCGGAATGATCTCCCGCTCCATGGCCTGTTCCAGCCAGAGCCATTGAAATGCCGAGCTTTCGTAAAGCGCGGTCGGTGTATCGGCGTTGTATTCCAGAAGTTTGGCCGGATCGCTTCCGTCATAGGAAAAATCAAGACGGCCATACAGATTTTTGTCCCGGTTTAGCCAACTGCCCCTGATATAATCCCAAAAGTTTTCCGGGATCGCCAATCTGGCCATGACCTGCTCATCTTCGACGGCACGGGAAACAACATCGAAGCACATGCTCTCAATAACAGCGCTGGGGTCTTCAATGTCATCTTCAATCTGTTGCATGGTGAAGCGGTAACAGGCCGTCTCGTCCCAATAGGGATCACCGTGCATGGTATGAAAGTCAAACCCCAGCGCTTCTGCCTGAGCCTTCCAGTCATCGCGCGCCTCAATTTCAATTCGCTTCATAACTGTCGCAATCAGCCGCCATAGCTGCGAAATCTTCTGGTTGTTCTAGTGGCTGTCGCGCCAAAACCACCCCGGCGAATTGTACTGGTTTTGGTTGAGGGTGCCCGGGCCACATTGGAAGCCACTTTTCTAATACCGGTCTTGCCCGAGATTTTCTGATTGTCGCCCGTGCGGAAACTCTTTGGATCATCGGCCGAGCGATAGAGCGGTTGGGATGTCATGCGGGCCCCACCCCGGGAGCCGCCACTGAGCACACTACCCATCATGTAGCCCATCATCATCGGCATAAACACACCACCACCACTGGAGGTCCTTTGTGGCGCTACCTCACATTGCTTTGCCCCGAAGTCTACTTCACAATCAGCAGTCGACGTGTATTTGGGGGCCACCCGAATATGCTCGGCCTGTGCCGCCTTGAAACTGGTCTCGCAAGCGTTCTGATCGAAGCCATCCTGCCTTGCACATTGTTCTGTATTCTCGAATACCGCAACATCCTGAGGCTCGTCACAAGCCACCAATGTCAGGGCGGTTGCGCCCATCAAAAACAGTTTCAGGGATTTTGATCGCTTCATAATAAAGGCTTCCGGTTGTTCAGGTGAAACGGGCTATTTCTTGACGAACTCCGTCAGGATAACAATTTGCTGACCATTGATACGGCCTTCGATCTGTAAGGCGTTGTCCGCCACCAGTGAAATATTGCGCACGACAGTACCGCGTTTGGCCGTGAAGTTAGCTCCCTTTACGTTCAGGTCCTTGATCAGGGAGACAGTATCACCAGCGACCAGCTGCGCACTGTTACTGTCCAGATGGCGAACCGTATCATCGTCATCGCCACTGATATCGGCAAGGCCCGCCCCGGCCCAGGCCAGCACATCATCTTCCAAATGGACCATGTCCAACAGATCGGCTGCCCAGGTCTCAGACCCAAGGCGTTTAAGCATGCGCCATGCCATCACCTGCACCGCAGGCACTTGGCTCCACATGCTGTCATTCAGGCAACGCCAATGATGCACGTCAACCGTGTCGGGGTTTTCGGCCTGTTCACGACAGGTCTTGCAGATCAACACGCATTTATCTTCGTTGCCATCGGAGCCTGGCGGCACATCGAAAACTCCGAGATCCTGCGATGCCGCGCACAATTCGCACACATTTCCGCTACGCGCCTGCAATTCAGTTTCGGTACTCATTTCGCGGAATTCTCAACTTTGGAGGCATCTGTTTCAACAATGAGGGCAACCTACAATCAATCGCGTGCCGTGGCCATGAAGATCAGAACCCTTGTGGCGAAACAGGCGTCAGGCCGGCGCGGTGTTCGCGCGGGGGGGCCGTTGGGTTAAACCGTCTGTCCCATTGCTTCAATCGTGGTGCGCTTCTATCAGGCCCTTTTGCATTAGGAACGATTTCACTTTCGGGTCCTCGCCGATTGCGTCCTCGAGGAAAATCCAGATTGCCGTGCGCAGAAACTGCTCCTTCATTTTGCCGGTGTATTTTCGCATTTTCGCGGCGTCCCCGAATTTCCTGGCCTGAGCGATCAGATCAGCATGATGTTCTGCATGCGCCTCCGTGTCGGGAAAATCAAAGCCCCGCAACATCTCCATTTCGGCGGTACAATGGCTTTCAAAGGCACCGGCAAAAGCCTCGAACCGGGCCGCGAATTGCCCCGCGCTGGCGCTCTCGGGCAGGGAAACCATGTCATTGAAAAGCGCAACCAAGTGACGATGATCATCATCAATCGGTGCATATCCAAGCAGCAAGTCGCCGGGCATCTCAAACCGTTTCATCTATTCCCTCCAAAAATCAGGATAGTGCAGCGGTGTGTCTAAAAATTCGATCACGAGCGCCGAGGGCGCGGAAAATGTCACAAAAAGCGGCGGCAAATGCGGTCGCCTTTGACGTGCCCGCAATTTATCCACAGGCTTATACATAATACGTGAGGATATTATGTAAAGGTAATGCTTGTCAACCGAGAATAGTTTTCATTTAATTACAGTCACACGACACAACACGACACGTCGTCACCCTCGGGCGTCGCGTCGCGGAGACCCGGGGCTGCGAAACGGCGTTCGGGTCTGAATTTTTCCGCCGCGGGGCCGGCCGCTAGCTGCCGCCGCCCGTTTGCCGCCGGGCCCCCATGGCATCGATTACAAGGTCTTGCCCGTCGAGGCTGAGGTTGTAGCCGCCGCCTTTGCGCGCCGTCACCCCCGCGATGGCCGTTGGGGCGCAATCCACCGTCATCAGGGCCAGAAACTGCGCCGCCCTGGTCGCCGCCGTAGTGGTGAAGGCGCCGTGCCACTGGGCCGGATAGTCGGCGATTTTTTCGTCCGGTGCCGCGCTGAAGCGGTCATTCTGGGAAAACTGCGTGGCCGGGCCGGCGATCATTTCAATGCACAACGAAGCCGGCCAGTTGCTGATGCCGATGGCGTTCGAGCGATAATGCAGCATCTCGTTCCTGGCATGAATATTCCACTCCCAACGCCGGGGCTGGTTGGCCTCTACCTGATCATAGACCAGGATAACATTGGGCCGCAGATAGGCCAGGGTGCGCAGGGCCTTGCGCGTGCCGTTACCATAGGCACGGGCCGCATCCCCGACCACGAAGTCGATATCCGCCCCGTCCGAAAACGCCACGGTGCGGCCCCTGGCCGACATCGTATTGATCGGCTGCCCCCGTCCGCCATCATAGGTAATGGCGTTCTTGGACTTGCTTTGCCGGCTCCACTGGTTGTGATGGTCGGAACCGTAGAAATCATAATAGCCCGAGGAAATAGCCAGACGGCGGCCCCGTGAATGAACCACGAAACTGTTCTGGGCCGCCTGGGAATGATTGAAGGAACCATAGGGGGAGGACAGGAAATAGACCGACGTGCGTTTTGGGTTATCCAGATCGCTGTGCATGGCGGTCCAGCCGATTGATGGGAAGTAGGCGGCATTTGGCACCGCGGGCAGGAGGGCGGTGGCTGGGGCGCCATAGGCTGCCGCCAAGGGGGCAAAAACCCAAGCCGGATTGCTGACCGCCGGGCCCCAGTCCCTGGCATATTGCCGGTAGGACGGCCGGCTCACCCGTTGGGCGTAAATATTCGCCAGGTGCCGCCAATTCGCGCTTCGGTCGTGTTCATGGCCGTCGCCGAACAGGTTGCCGGGGCTGCCCGTGGGCGCGAAATAACGCAAATATTGGCCGACCTCCTGCTGCCAGGCCGAACGCCGCGGCGCCAACCCCGTGGCCTGCTCCAGGATGTCGCCAAACCGCAAATGGGCCGTCAGGTTCCAGCCGGCATATTCGAGGCTGTTGGCAAAGCCGCCATCGTCGCCGCCCCAGGGGTTATTCATGGCCAGATATACCGGCAGGGTGCGCAAAAACCAGCCGCGCGCCTCGGCGACGTCACCCGCCAGCAAGGCGGCGATGGACGCGATGGCGCCGGCATGGCGAAAGCCATGGGAATTGTAGGGCATTCGGGCCAGCGGCAGGCGAACGCCGGCGATATAATGGTCGAACAAATCCCCGGTCCGGGTCACGATCGAGGCCAGCATGCGGGCGCGGT
The DNA here is from genome assembly GCA_016776605.1 of Alphaproteobacteria bacterium. GTDB lineage: Bacteria > Pseudomonadota > Alphaproteobacteria. The sequence goes on from JADHTB010000004.1 coordinate 39,190, forward strand.
CCGCCTCTGCCCAATATTCGTGGGTCAGATCATACACCGTCGCCAGGGTAAGGGCGATTTCGCGGGAGATGCCATCGGCCGAATGCCGGCCGGTACTGCCCCGCGGGTGCCAGGCGGCCAGATGGCCGGCGCGGCGCATGGCCTCGTCCAGGTAGCGCCTATCCATGCTGCCGATCCAGACGTAGGCGGCAAATCGGGCCGCGGCGGCCTCGTGATAAACCACGCGGGCAATATCTTGGCCGGCCCGGCGTTTTTCATACAAATCCGTGATCTGGAACGTCGCCCTCGGCGGCTCCTCCCGCAGCGGCTGCCCTAGAAAACTAACATCGACCCGGCGGCGCAATGTCTCGAAGCCCTTGTGTCGACCGCCGGATTGGATCGCCAGCAACAGGCGGCGCCCGGCGGCGCCATCAGGCATTATCCGCGGGCGGGCCTTGCCGCTGGCCCTTTCGAACAAGCCTTCAAATTCGGGCACCACGAAGGCATGGGCATTGCGCGGCACCATGAATTGGCGCCACGCGCTCCACGCCGTGGCGCCGCCGCTTTTTGGCCAGCCACGCAAGCGCCAGGCCTGGCGTCCCGGCGGCAGCGCGATTTCCGGAAATAGCCAGTTCTTTGACGCGATGCGGTGCAGTTCTCGACCATCGCTTAATTTGAGCGCCACCTCCCAAACCGACATCTTGCCGTCATGGGGCCAGCGAATGACCGGCGGCGATTGTTTCACCAAGGCGCCGTTGGCGGGATAGGGTTGCACCATCGTGGGTTCGGCCGGGGTCAGCCAGTCCAGGACCGGACGGACCGTATCGATGCCACGCAGCAGCAGATAGGGGTCGGCGGCATCGGGCACCGCCTCGTCGGCCGATGCGCCAAGCGGCAACAGCGCCAGGCCGGCCAGCCAAAGCATATGCCGGCCCCGCAATCGCGCCCGCCCATTCCGCCGTGCAGTCATTACAGTGAGTTCCTATTAGTACAGCTTGATATAACACAGAGAGGGTGGATGGAAACATCTTGATCGTCGAACCCGCCGCCGGCAACAACAGGCCAGGAAAATGCCGTGGCTTCGAGGCACCCATTGCGGTATTGCTAAACAAACTTCAACTGCCGCGCTGCAACCATGCAGCCATTATCCCGCGAGGTTCCCATGACCGACGCCAATGTTCAGCTACTGCTCGACCGGGCCGATATCAGCCAGGTTATTCACACCTACGCCACCGCCATCGATACCCGCGATTGGGATCTGCTGGCATCCTGCTTTACCGAGGACCTGGAGGCTGATTTCCGCTCTTTCGGCGGGCGCGAGGTGGTCACGGGCCGGGACACCTGGGTCGCCGCCATCAAAAGCACCATCGAAGGGCTGGACGCGACCCAGCATCTGACCGCCAATCATGTCATCCAGGTCGACGGCGATACGGGCAGGTTGATCGCCTACCTACAGGCGGTGCATCGCCTGAATGGGGCGAAAAGCGACCCGGAATATACCATTGGCGGCTATTACACCTGCGACATGGTACGCGGCGGGGACGGCTGGCGCATGCGCCGCTATGCCCTGCAGGTCAGCTGGCACCGGGGCAACCGCGACATTCTGCGCCAGGCGCAACGCCGGCTGGCAAAGTAGAGGCGCCAGAACATGAAAGCCGTCGTCGTCCCGGTTACACCGTTCCAGCAAAATTGCACCGTCATCTGGTGTGAGGAAACCATGGCCGGCGCCGTGGTTGATCCCGGCGGCGATCTGGATCAGATCCAAAAAGCCATCGAAGAGCAGGGCGTCAAGGTGGAAAAAATCCTGGTCACCCATGGCCACATGGATCACGCGGGCGGCGTCGCCGAACTGGCCAAACGCCTGGGCGTGCCCATCGAAGGTCCCCATGAGGACGACCAGTTCCTGATCGACGGCCTGGCGGAATCGGGCGCCAAATACGGTCTTACCGAAGCCCGCCCCTTTACCCCCACACGCTGGCTGCACAATGGCGATACGGTTACTTTCGGCAACGAGAGCATGACCGTGCGCCATTGTCCCGGCCACACGCCAGGCCATATCATCTTTCATGATGCCAGGGCCAAGGTGGCGTTGGTGGGTGATGTGTTATTCCAGGGTTCCGTGGGCCGTACCGACCTGCCCCAGGGCGATCATGAGACCTTGATCCGCTCCATCCGAGAACAACTTTGGCCCCTGGGCGATGCCACCACCTTCGTTTCCGGTCACGGCCCCCTGTCCACCTTCGGCCAGGAGCGGCAATCCAACCCCTTCGTCGCCGACCATCTGTTCGCCGACTAGAGCAGTTCCGGAATATTCTGAACCGCTCTAACCTCGCTTGGCGTAATCCACGGTCAGCCAGCGTTCCGGCGTGACGAAAACCTTGATGGCGTTGCCGCGGGCGTAGCTTTCGGTCAGGCCGGCGGCATAGTCGGTGCCGCCCTGTTCGCCCAGATAGCGTTGCGCCATGGGTTGTAGATCGCCCAATAGATCCGACGGCTGAATGGCGGAGACCGGCCCCTCGACCGAAACATAGCTGTACGGCGAATTGGTTTCCTGCACCAACAGGCTGACCCGGCCGCCCAGGTGCAGTAATTGGCCCTTGCGCGCCGTGCTTTGGGTCAGGAACCACAGATCACCCCCCGGTTCGTAGTCATACCAGACCGGGCTGCTCAGCGGCCCCCGCTCGCCTTCCGGTATGGCAAGAACCCCGACGCGCGCCGCCGCCAGAAACGCCTCGCGCTCCGCCTTGGTCATATTAAAAGCCATTTCTATCTCCCCGATTTGCTCTAACCATTCTCATCCGGCAGGCGGCCCCGGTCATGGGGGCTATCGAAGTCCAGTTCCGGGCCCATCGGCACGATGCCGAACGGATTGATGGCGGTGTGGCTGCCGTAATAATGCTGCTTGGTACGGGGAATGTCGACGGTTCCGGCAATGCCGGGCCATTGATATAGTTCGCGCAGATAGTTCGACAGATTGGGGAAGTCCTCGATCCGCTGGCGATTGCATTTGAAGTGCCCCACATAAACCGCGTCGAAACGCACCAGGGTCGCGAACAGCCGCCAATCAGCCTCGGTGATGCGGGGGCCGGTCAAATAGCGTTGTCCGCCCAGGCGCGCTTCCATTTCGTCCAGGGCCTGGAACAGCACGGCAAAAACCCCTTCGTAGGCTTCCTGGGTGGTAGCAAAGCCGGCCTTGTAAACCCCATTATTGATGTTGTTGTAAACGACATCGTTCACCGCATCGATCTCGGCGCGCAGATGTTCGGGATACAGGTCGGGGATCTGCTTCGTGGCGAAGCCGTCAAAGGCGCTATTGAGCATGCGGATGATCTCGGATGATTCATTATTGACGATGGTGCGCGCCTTTTTGTCCCACAGAACAGGGACCGAGCAGCGCCCCGAATAATCCGGCGCCGCCTGGGCATAGATTTGATGGGTATATTTGGCCCCCGTAACCGGATCGCCGCCAGCCATCAATTCCCAGCCGTTTTCCAGCATCAAGGGTTCTACATAGGCTACGGATATGACCGCCTCCAAGCCCTTCAGGGCGCGGACGATAAGGGTCCGATGAGCCCAGGGACAGGCGTGCGCCACAATCAGATGATAGCGCCCGGCCTCGGCCGGGAAGTCGGCATCGCCAATCGAATGGTGAAAGGCGGTGTTGGCGCGGACATAGCTGCCCTTGCTGTTACGCCCGGCGAAATCCTGTTGCTGCCATTTTCCCTGCACCATGATGCCCATGACCGTTCTCCCTTGCTGCTGCTTTCCCTGCCAACCTACCGCCGATAGAGGCCGTGAACCAGTGCGGGAAGATGCACAATATTGTTCATTACAGGAAACAAAACTGCTATCTAGCGTGTCACTGTTTCCCAAAAATCAGATCGAGAACAGTCAACATGGACAATCTGAGCGAAATGGCGGTGTTTGCCAAGGTTGTGCAGCAACGCAGCTTCACCGCCGCCGCCCAGGCCCTGGGCCTGTCCAAATCCGCTGTTTCCAAACAGATCGGACGGCTGGAGGATCGCCTGGGCGCACGTCTGTTAAACCGCACCACGCGCAAGCTGTCACTGACCGAGGTTGGCGCGGTGTTCTATGAACGCTGTGCCCGGATCGTGGAAGAGGCGCAGACGGCGGTGGACGAGGTCGGCAGCATGGCGGCGGTGCCACGAGGCCGGTTGCGGGTGAACGCGCCGATGACATTCGGCACCTTGCATCTGGGCCCGGTGATCGCCGATTTCCTGGCCGCCCATGACCAGATCGACCTGGACTTGGTGATGGACGACCGTTTCGCCGATCTGGTGGACGAAGGCTTTGATGTCGCCATCCGGATCGCCGCTTTAGTGGACAGTTCACTGATCGTCCGCCGGCTGGCCCCCTCGCGCGCGGTGCTTTGTGCCGCGCCGGACTATTTACTGCGCCACGGGACACCGGAAAAACCCGAGGATCTGCGCCAGCATAATTGTTTTGGCTATCTCTACCGCGCCTCCGGCCCGGACTGGGTCCTCAACGGCGCCAAGGGGCCGGTCTCGATCCCGCTGCGCGGCAATCTGCGCGCCAACAACGGTGAAGTGTTGCGCGACGCGGCCGTGGCCGGCGCCGGCATTGTCGCCCTGCCGAGCTTTATCGTCGGCGGGGATCTGCGGCGCGGTGCATTGGTTGAGCTGATGCCGGAATGCGTACCCCAGACCCACGCCATCTATGCGGCCTATCCCCATCGCCGCCACCTGGCGCCGAAGGTCCGCGCCTTTGTCGACTTCCTGGCCGCGCGCTTTGGCCCCGAGCCCTATTGGGACTTACCCTGACCCGGCCATGGATCCGACGATGACCGACACCATCCTGATCGCGGCCATCACGTTTCTGGCTGCCCTGGCCCAAGGCGCCACCGGCTTCGGCTTCGCCATCATCGCCTTGCCCCTGCTGTTATTGGTCATGGGCAACCTGGACGCCGTCGGCCTGACCATCATTCTTAGTCTGCTGGTTTCCCTGATCCTGGTGCCTGGCCTGTGGCGGCAGGCGCCGCGCGGGCCATTCACTCGCCTGATATTGGGCAGCGTCCTGGGCTTTCCCATCGGTTTGGTGATTTTTCTACAGGCCAGTCTGGACTGGGTGCGCCTGGCCGTGGGCCTGGTAATATTGTTTTTCGCCGCCTGGCTGGCTGTCAGCCAGCGCCGCGCCGTTAGGGTCCAGGGCAGCCGCAAAGCTGGACCCGCGGGGCGAACCTGGGCCGAAGTGGCGGTGGGTATCCTGTCCGGCGCCATGACTACCGCCCTGGCCATGCCGGGGCCGCCGGTGATGCTGTATCTATCGGCCAGCGGCATGGCGAAGGCACCCGTGCGCGCCTGTACACTGTGCCTCTTTGCCCTGTCCTATAGCATAGCCCTGGTTCTGCAAACCGCAGTGGGCGCCATCGGGCCGCAGATTTGGCAGACTGCGGCCTTGGCGGCCCTGCCGACAATATTGGGCGCCATCATCGGCCATCACCTGTCGGGCAAACTGAAGGAAAGCGTGTTTCGGACACTTGTTCTAAGCATCCTGCTGGCCACGGGCGCCTTCACCACGTTCCTGGCAATTTTAGCCTGGTGACCACATGCCAACCAGTTGATGGTATGGTTTTTTGCTTCAATCCAACGGAAAGGTCCAAAACAAAGATGAAACTCTACGATTCACCTATATCGGGAAATTGTCACAAGGTCCGCATGCTGCTGTCCATGCTGGGGCTGGAACATACGATCGTGCCCATCAGCCTGCCGGACCGGGAACAAAAGACACCGGCGCATCTGGCGCGCAACCCTCTGGGAACGTTACCGGTTTTAGAGGATGGCGAGGCGGTGATCTACGATTCCCAGGCTATCCTGGTCTATCTGGCGGCCAAGCATGGCGGCGCGGCATGGTTGCCGACCGACCCGATAGGCCTTGCCACCATCAGCCAATGGCTGTCCTTCGCCACCAACGAGATCTGGAATGGCCCCGCCATCGCGCGCGCCTGCCTGCGCTTCAAACGCGACGTGGACCTTGACCGGGCGCAGGTGGCGGGCCGAACCGCCCTGGCCGTCATGGATGCGCACCTGAGCACACACGACTGGCTGGCCCTGGATCGCCCGACCATTGCTGATATTGCCTGTTATCCCTATGCCGCCCTGGCCGAAGAGGGCGAGATATCATTGGCGCCCTATGGCGCGTTGAACGCCTGGTTCAAACGCATAGAGGCCCTGCCCGGATATGTGAGCATGCCGGGGCTGGGGTAGTTCCGGCTGACGACGGGACGCTAGTCGAAATCTTCCGCCAGTGCCTGACGCATGGCCTGGGGCATGACGGCCATATGGGCGTATTCGGGGTGATCAATAGCGGCGACGATGCGGGCATCGGGTTCGCGAAAAGCCGCTATTTGGTCCGCCTGGAAAGGGAAACGGATGAAATGGATGGACGAGGTTTTGCCGTCCGCCCGTGTCCGTTCGATGCCATCCTCATGCATCGCCACGCCGGCGATCTTACCGCCGGCCACTTCCAGACTGACCGTATCCTCGACCCCGCCTAGTCGGGACAACAGCGCCAAGCGGCGGTCCGGATCGGCAATTTCGAACATCAGGGTGGCGACCAGTTCCCGGCCCTGGGGGATCAGCGGGTTATAGGCGGCCAATTCGTCGGCGATCTGTGCCTCGCCGCCTTTTTCGATCCACAGCATTTCCTGGATCTGGGACAACATGGTGGCATAATTCTCGAAATAAAAGGCGGCAACCGGCCCCACCTCCAGGCGCCGGGGGCGTTTCAGGGCAATGACCGTGCGCCGATGATGGGCGCGTTCCGCGCCATAAGCCTCGATGGGCAAAATATCTTCCCGACTGATGCTGTATCTGCCGCTCATGATGGGTTGCTATCCTCTTGTGGCAAGCCATAGGCCTGGGCCAGCAATATTATGGGATGCGGCACGGTGCGCGGCACTTCATCCTCTGTCAGACGTTCCATGCCCTGGCGCAAATGCGTGGCCGCCAGGGGACATTCCGACACCACCCAGGCGCTGTCCGCCTTCAGGGCCTGGCGGGCAGCGGGTTTACCGACTTTCAGCGCGACCTCGAAATTTTCCTGCATGATCCCCCAGGCGCCGCCGTGACCCGAGCATCGCTCCACCACCGCAACCTCCGTATCGGGGATCAGGCGCAACATCTCTGCCCCCTTGGCGCCCATGTTCTGGGCCCGGGCGTGGCAGGCCAGATGCAATGTCACCCCACCGGGCAACGGCGCCAAGCCCGGCGCCAGGCCGGCATCCCGCGCCAGAGAAACCATATATTCGGTAATGTCATAGGTATTTTCAGATAGCCGCCGCACATCTTCATCGTCGGGCAACAGCAGCGGCCATTCGAACTTCAACATCAGGGCGCAGGACGGCACCAAGGCGATGACGGCGTTCCCCTGATCGATCCAGGCGGCCATTTCACCGGCAACTTTTCGCGCGTTCTCGGCAACCTGGGCCAGATCGCCTTGTTCCCACAGGGGCATGCCGCAACACGAAGGATAGACGACCTGGGTCTCCACGCCATTGTGGGCCAGGACCGCCCGGGCCGCGACACCCATGGCGGGTTCATTATAATTGGCAAAGCAGGTGGCATAGATCACCGCCTTGCGGCCATGGGCCGGCGCCTTTGGGTTGAGGGCGGGAACCTCCCCCCGTCTGTCCATCAGGGTTCTGCCATGATATTTCGGCAGGGCGGCTTCGGGGTGAATGCCCGCCAGATCCCCCAGCATGTTACGCATACCGAAATTATCCTCGGCCGTGGCCCAATTCGCCAGACCGGCCATTTTTCCGGCCAGCTTTCCGTTGCGGTCGGTCTTGGCCAATTGCTTTTGGTTGAACCCCACCTTGCCCCCAACGCCGCTCTGCGCGTGTTCGGCGGCCCGATAGCGCAACATCAGATGCGGGAAATCCAAATCGAATTCGTGCGGCGGCACATAGGGGCATTTGGTCATGAAGCACATGTCGCAAAATGTGCAGGCATCCACCACCTTGGAAAATTCACTTGATGGGACCGTATCCAGTTCGCCTGATGTGCTGTCATCAATCAGATCGAATAGCCGGGGAAAGGAATCGCAAAGATTGAAGCAACGCCGGCAGCCGTGGCAAATATCAAACACCCGCCGCAATTCCGCGTCGATCTTGTCCGGGTCGAGAAACGCCGGATCAGTCCAGGGGATGGGATGGCGGGTTGGTGCCTCCAGGCTGCCTTCCTTACTCATCGCGAAACTCTCCTGACGCCAGCCATCGCGGCATGGCCCATCAAAAATTCTTTATTTAGAATTACTCTAAACAACTTCATATGGCCAAAAGAAAGGGGGAACCAACGCGGCGCCCCCTTCCCCATGACAATCACCAGACAGACTGCTGGTATTTTAGAGCAATTTTCAATTAATTAGAGTCGCTCTCGCGACTTAAGCGATTGGTTCAATTGCTCTACTTCTAAGAGTCTGAGCGCATTTTCTTCGAATGCGCTCTAGTCGTCGAGCGTATCCAGCGCCTTTTGGAAGCGGCCCGCGTGGCTTTTTTCAGCCTTCGCCAGGGTTTCAAACCAATCGGCGATTTCATCGAAGCCTTCTTCGCGCGCGGTCCGGGTCATGCCAGGGTACATATCCGTGTACTCATGGGTTTCGCCGGCCACCGCGGCTTTCAAATTCAGCGCGGTGGGGCCAATGGGCTCGCCAGTCGCCGGATCGCCGGTCTCTTCCAAAAATTCGAGATGCCCGTGCGCGTGACCGGTTTCACCTTCCGCGGTAGAGCGGAAAACAGTCGCGACATCGTTGTAGCCTTCGACATCCGCCTTTTGCGCGAAATACAAATAGCGCCGGTTGGCCTGGCTTTCACCGGCAAACGCGTCTTTTAAATTCTGTTCAGTCTTGGTTCCCTTGAGCGACATACCTTATTCTCCCTATTGTCACGATGATCATTGTCACGATGATCACTATCACGATGATCCGTCCATCGACTAATCCATATGGAAAGATCGTGGCTGGTGTCAAGTTTTTTTATAACGATTCTAAATTAACGCGTATGACGTAGCCGCACGACGATATCGACCCGGGATATTTCCATATCCCTGGGCAAATCAGTGGGCGCGACGGCATTGATCCGATCATTGGGGATATCCGCAATCTCGCCCGTATCTTCAAAATAGAAATGATGATGATTTTCGATGTTGGTATCGAAATAACAACGGGTGGAATCAACCACGACCTGCCGCAGCAATCCGGCGGAAGTGAACTGATGCAAGGTGTTGTAAACCGTCGCCAGACTGACCTTGATCCCCGCATCCAGCGCGCTGTCGTAAAGGCTTTCCGCCGTTACATGTCGATTACCGTGACCGAACAGCAGACGCGCCAATGCCAATCGTTGCCGGGTAGGGCGCAATCCGACGGCGCGCAAATCCTTTGTCGCCTCGGCATTAGATCGCAAATCAATCATGGTCTGATTTCCCGCAGTAGGCACCGCCTAAATGACCGTAACTATTCGGCGCTTTATCATTTACAAATTGCAACCAATATGGTTTAAATACGATACTATTTTGGTGCCCCGACGTCCGCCACAAGTTAAAGCTGAAACATTTCAAATGCCATACCAGCCGGCGAAACGATCTATTCTTAATCAACACCTGTTAAAGGATAGTGTGATCAGGGTAAATAGCAAGGGGGTGAAATAGAACGTGAAATTTATCTTGAAACGCCATAATTTCGGTCTGGCGTGGAAATTTGGGCTGATTAGGTTTGTGACCGGCTGAATTTCGGTTAAACTGCGGCCTTCCCGCGAGGCCTTTAATGGCCGGATACGCGGGGCATTTCTGACAACCGCACGGGTGGCATTAACGAGTGACCGATAGTTTTACGTTTGAGCCGAAATCCAGCTATGGGCTGGATGATTTGTTGGAATGCGGCCATGGCCGTCTGTTTGGGCCGGGCAATGCCAGGCTGCCGTTGCCACCGATGCTGATGCTGGACCGCATCACCTCAATCACCAGGGACGGCGGCACCTATGACAAGGGCCAGGCAACGGCGGAATTCGATATCAAGCCGGATTTGTGGTTTTTCGATTGCCATTTCGAAGCCGATCCGGTCATGCCCGGCTGCCTTGTGCAGGATGCCGTTTGGCAGATGCTGGGATTTTTCGCGGGCTGGTGCGGCCTGCCGGGGCGGGGCCGGGCGCTCAGCTGCGGCAAGGTGAAGTTATCTGAACAAGTGTTGCCATCCGCAAAAATGGTGTCTTTCAAAATCAATGTGAAACGCGTGGTCAATCGCCGTCTTGTGCTGGCCGTGGCGGATGCCGTTGCCATGGTAGATGGCGCATTGGCCTTTGAAGCAGAAGATTTACGGGTGGCGTTGTTCACCTGATGTACCTATCGGCCGCGGTCCCCAGGTGGGGCCGGGCGTAAAACGTCATAGTCATAGAGGTTGCCATGCGCAGAGTCGTCATCACGGGAATGGGGATCATTTCCTCCATCGGCAACAGCAGGGATGAAGTGGCCCAATCGCTACGGGAGGGCCGCTCCGGCATCGTGGCCGCGCCTGAATACGCGGAATATAAATTCCGCTCTCAGGTACAAGGCAGCTTGAAGATAGATCTGGCCGAACATATCGACCGCAAGGCGCTGCGTTTCATGGGCGATGGCGCGGCCTATAATTACCTGGCCATGCAACAGGCGGTCGCGGATTCGGGCCTGGAGCCGGCGGAAATCTCGAACGAGAGGACCGGCATCATCGTCGGTTCGGGCGGCGCATCCACTTCAAATCTGGTTTGGGCGGCGGACACGGCGCGGGAAAAAGGCGCCAAACGGGTTGGCCCCTATATGGTGACCCGCTGCATGTCGTCCACGACCTCCGCCGTGCTGGCAACTGAATTCAAGATCAAGGGCCTGAACTATTCCATTGCGTCTGCCTGTTCCACTTCGGCCCATTGCATCGGCAACGCGACGGAACAAATCCAGTTCGGCAAACAGGACGTGATGTTTGCGGGTGGCGCCGAGGAATTGCATTGGACCCTGTCCGTGCTGTTCGACGGCATGGGCGCGATGTCATCTAAATTCAACGACACGCCCGAGCGCGCCTCGCGGCCCTATGATGTGGACCGCGACGGCTTCGTCATATCAGGCGGCGGCGGCGTTCTGGTATTGGAAGAATTGCAGCATGCCAAGGCCCGTGGCGCCAAAATCTATGCCGAGATTACGGGTTATGGCGCCACCTCGGACGGCCACGACATGGTGCAGCCTTCGGGCGATGGCGCGGTGCGCAGCATGCGCCAGGCCCTGGCTACGGCGCACAACCCGATCGGTTATATCAATGCCCATGGCACCGGCACGCCGGTAGGCGATCCACCGGAAATGACGGCGGTGCGCGAAGTATTTGGCGCCGATATTCCGCCCATTGCATCGACCAAATCCCTGACCGGCCATTCCCAAGGGGCCGCTGGCGTGACCGAGGCGATCTACTCACTGATTATGATGCAAGAGAATTTCATCGCGGCATCCGCCAATATCGACAATCTGGATCCGGCGTTTGAGGATATCCCCGTGGTGCGCGAGCGCATTGATGACGCCGGGCTGGTTTCGGTCATGTCCAACAGCTTTGGCTTTGGCGGCACCAACGCGACCTTGATCTTCGATCGTTTCGCGGGATAGCTGGGCGTTTCGCGGGATAGCTGGGCGTTTGATTTTTATAAAACCAAGAAAAACCCGGAAAAAGACGGGACAACGACGCGACAACGACGGGGAAAACAATGATGGAAGCCGCCAAAAATCAGCTCATGGCCGGCAAGCGCGGCTTGGTGCTTGGCATCGCCAACGATCATTCCATCGCCTATGGCATCGCCAGGGCGTTGCACGGGGCCGGTGCGGAGCTGGCCATCACCTATCAGGGCGACAGCTTTCTAAAGCGGGTGGAGCCGTTGGCGGCCTCACTGGATTGCCAATTCGTGACGCCCTGCGATGTGGGTGATCCTGACAGCCTGGATGCCCTGTTTGCCGCTATCAACGAGCGTTGGGGCAGCCTGGATTTTCTGGTCCATGCCATCGCCTATTCCGACCGGGCGGAATTGAGCGGCCGCTATGTGGATACCAGCCGCGAGAATTTCGTCCAAACTTTGAGCATATCGTGCTTCTCCTTCACCGATCTGGCCCGCCGCGCGGCGGCGCTGATGACCAATGGCGGCGCCATGGTGACCTTAAGCTTCCTGGGCGCCCATCGGGTGATGCCATCATACAATGTCATGGGCGTGGCCAAGGCGGCCTTGGAAACCTCTGTGCGTTATCTGGCCGAGGATTTGGGCAAGGACAATGTCCGGGTCAATGCCATCTCGGCCGGCCCCATGCGCACCCTGGCCGGCGCGGCCATCGCCGATGGCCGTTATGTGCACAAATACGCCGGTGAACATGCGCCCCTGCCCAATGGCCTGGATCTGGAAGCCGTGGGCAACAGTGGCCTGTACCTGCTTTCGGATCTGTCCAGTGCGGTAACCGGCGAAGTGATGAATGTGGACAACGGCTTCAGCCTGATCGGCATCCCGCGCCCCGGCAACAACGGTGACTGACACTACCTTAGGGAACGTCGGTATGCGGCCCCGCCTCCGTCATTGGGTTTTGTTGCTGCCGTTTCTGGCCTGTTTTCATGCCGGCGCCGTGCCGGCCCAAACCGCCGCCATACTTTCGAACCAGGACCGTCACCATCCGGTCTTTGCCGCCAATGGCATGGTGGCCAGCCAGGAAGCCCGCGCCACCAATGTGGGCGTCGACATTCTGCGCCAAGGGGGCAACGCCATTGATGCCGCCGTGGCGGTGGGCTTTACCCTGGCCGTTACCTTGCCCCGCGCGGGCAATCTGGGCGGTGGCGGCTTCATGCTGGTGCACCATGCGGGCAGCGGGGAAACCCTGGCCCTGGATTATCGTGAAAAGGCGCCGGCTAAGGCCCACCGGGATCTCTATCTGGATAAAGACGGCAACGTGGACAAGGCCAAGGCGCGCTTTTCGCATGCCTCTGTCGGGGTGCCGGGCACGGTCGCCGGCCTGATCGAGGCTCACCGCCGCTATGGCAGTCTGCCCCTGGCACAAGTCATGGCGCCGGCCATCGGGCTGGCGGAAAAAGGTCTGACGATCACCCCCGGCCTGGCCCGAAGCCTGGAAAAACGGCGCAAGCGCCTGTCGAAATGGCCGGCCAGCGCGGCCATTTTTTATAAGCCCGATGCCACCCTTTATCGGGCCGGCGAAAGCCTGGTGCAACGGGATCTGGCACAGAGCCTGCGGCGCATCGCGGCCACCGCGGGCACGGATTTCTATACGGGCGAAACAGCCGCGGCGATCACGGCCGAGATGGCGGTCAACGGCGGCCTGATCAGCCGGGACGACCTGGCCGCCTATCGCCCGGTCTGGCGCCAGCCCGCCCAGGGCAGCTATCGCGGTTACCGCATTGCCTCCATGCCGCCGCCGTCATCGGGCGGGGTGCATCTGATCCAGATGCTGAACATGTTGGAAACCTTTCCCTTGGGCCAATTTGGCCGCAATGGCGTCGAGAGCCTGCATGTGATGGTCGAGGCCATGAAGCTGGCCTATGCCGATCGGGCCCAGCATCTAGGCGATTCGGATTTCTGGGCCGTACCCGCCAAGGGCCTGACCGCCAAAGCTTATGCCCAGAACCTGGCCGCGAACATCGAGCGGCGCCGAGCCCGGCCATCGGTCGAGATCAGCCATGGCGATCCGGGCCCGTACGAGAGCAACGAAACCACCCATTTTTCCATCATGGACCGCGCCGGCAACGTGGTCAGCAACACCTATACCTTGAATTTCAGCTTCGGCACCGGCATCGTCGCGCAAGGCACCGGCATTCTGCTGAACAATGAAATGGATGATTTTTCCGCTAAACCCGGCGTGGCCAATGCTTATGGTTTGGTTGGCGGCGAGGCCAACGCAATCCAGGGCGGCAAACGGCCGCTTAGTTCCATGACCCCGACCATTGTCTTCAAGGACGGGGAACCGTTCCTGGCGACGGGCAGTCCGGGCGGCTCGCGCATTATCACCATGGTGCTGCAAGTTCTAAACAACGTCATCGACCATGGCCTGAATATCGCCGAGGCCACGGCAGCGGTGCGCGTGCATCACCAATGGCTGCCGGACAAGTTGTTCGTGGAGCGTGGCCTTAGCCCCGATACCCTGGAACTGCTGCGCCAGCGCGGCCATACCGTGGTCATATCGCGGGCCGCGGGCAGCGTACAATCCGTTATGCGCCTGCCCGATGGTGGCGGATTTCTTGGTGCCTCCGACCCGCGTAGCCAAGGCGCCCTGACCGCCGGTTATTAGCGCACTTCAGCATGGATGACCCGGTCGGCCGATGGCCGTATGGTGGTGTCTCTTTAGAAAAAACACCAGACAGAGACGGGAACAACCAAAATGCGGTTAGAGAATAAAGTCGCCGTCGTCACGGGCGCGGCATCGGGCATCGGCCGGGCATCGGCGGATTTGTTTGCATCCGAGGGTGCCAATGTCCTGGCCGTCGATCTGCCCGGTCAAGGCTTGGCCGAGGCCCATAAGGATCGCGACAATATCGCCACCATGGAACAGAACGTGGCTGATAAAGGCGCGCCGGGCCGCATCATCGCAGAAGTGATCGGACGCTTTGGCCATCTGGACATCCTGTTCAACAACGCCGGCGTCTCGCGCAACGAACTAGCGGAGCTGCAAAGCGAGGCCAATTGGGACCTGACCCTGGATATTAATCTAAAGGCGCAGTTTCTGATCATTCAGGCTGCCATTCCGCATCTGAAAGAGGCACCGGCGGGCCGTATCATCAACACCGCCTCGGTCATGGCGCGGATGACGGATTACGGCCTGGTCGCCTATTGCGCCTCGAAAGCAGGGGTTGCCGGCATGACTCGCACCCTGGCCCTGGAGCTGGGAAAATACGGCATCACCGCCAATTACATCGAACCCGGCGCGATTTATACCGGCCTGACCCGAAAGGGCTTCGAGAACGAGGAAATAGCTGCTATCTGGGCCAAGAAAGCCGCCCTGCGGCGCCTGGGCCAACCCATCGACATCGCGCGCGGCGCCTTGTTCCTGGCATCCGAGGACGCGGGCTTTGTCTCCGGCCATGGCCTGGTGATCGATGGCGGCCTGACTTTGCGAACCTGATGGGAGTTAACGACGTGACCTTCAAGGCATTATTGTTTGATGTGTTCGGCACCGTGGTCGATTGGCGCAGCAGCATCATCGCCGAGGGCGAGGCGTTTGGCCGTGACCGGGGCCTGGACATTGATTGGGCCGCCTTCGCGGACGGCTGGCGGGCCAAATATCAACCGGCCATGCA
Source organism: Alphaproteobacteria bacterium (assembly GCA_016776605.1). GTDB lineage: Bacteria > Pseudomonadota > Alphaproteobacteria. The sequence goes on from JADHTB010000004.1 coordinate 54,493, forward strand.
ACGGGTGCGCGAGGGCAATACCGGCTGGGTTAAGTTGGATGATCTGCACCATGCCAACCTATTGGAATTACTCGATGAATTCGCCATATCCGGGCTGTCGGAAGCGGAAGTCGAGCATTGGAACAAGGTTTGGCACCGCCTGAACCCCTGGCCGGACACTGTTGCCGGTCTGACCCGGTTGAAGCGGGATTACGTCCTGGCCACCTTGTCCAACGGCAACGTCGCGCTGCTGGTCAACATGGCGAAGCGGGCCGGCCTACCGTGGGACGCCATCCTGGGCGCGGAAGTCGCGGGCCACTACAAGCCCCAGCCGGAGGCCTATTTGAAAACCGCCGGATTTCTTGGTCTGGCGCCGGCGGAATGTCTGATGGTCGCGGCCCACAATGGCGACCTGATGGCGGCCGCGGCCTGTGGCCTGGGCACCGCGTTTGTCCGCCGGCCCACGGAATATGGCCCAGGGCAGAATTTCGACATGGAAGCGGAAAACGATTACGACTATGTTGCCGACGATTTCCTGGATCTAGCCGGCCAACTCGGCTGCTAACGGGCAAGGCGGCCAAGCTGAACCAAACATCTTTAGAGGGCAACAATATCTCGCCGCTTCGGCGGGGGATCATCCTCTTCACCCTGACCTCTACCGTAGCGCTGTATGCCTTGACGGTGACCATCGCCAATGTGTCCCTGCCTCAGATGCAGGGCGCCCTGTCGGCGACCCAGGATCAGATTGCCCTGGTTATCACATTCAACATCGTCGCCACCGCCGTGGCCACGCCCATGACCGGCTGGCTGACTGCGCGGTTTGGCCAGCGGCGGGTGCTATTGACCTGCGTCGCCGCTTTCACCGTGGCCACCTTGATGTGCGGCTTTTCCGGATCGTTGGAAATGCTGGTGTTTTTCCGTGTCCTCCAGGGGCTATGCGGCGCACCTCTGGCACCGCTATCGCAATCCATCGTTCTGGCCTCGTACCCGCAACACAAACATGGCACGGCAACTTCCATATTCGGCATGGGTGTCGTGCTTGGACCGCTCATCGCGCCCACCATCGGCGGTTATTTAAGCGAGGAGTACAGCTGGCGCTGGGTCTTCTTCATGATCGTGCCCATTGGCATGATGTCGCTGCTGGGCTGTTGGGCCTTTGTCGCGGATGGCGTGCGGGCGGCACGCATCCGCCTGGATTGGACCGGTTTTATCGCATTGTCCGTCGCCGTTGCCTCTTTCCAGTTGCTGCTGGACCGGGGGGAGCGCAACAGTTGGCTGGAATCGCCCGAAATCGTGTTGGAAATCTGTGCCGCGGCGCTGTGTTTTTATATTTTCCTCGTCCACACCTTTACCGCCGAAAAACCATTCCTGAATCCACGCCTGTTCCTGGACCGCAATTTCGTGATTGGCATGTCCTTGACGCTGGTTTTCGGTCTGTTGAACTTTACCCCCATGACCTTGCTGCCGGGCCTGCTGCAGAATTTGCGCGGCTATCCCGACAGCATCATCGGCCTGCTGTTGGGGGCGCGTGGGGCAGGCACCTTGCTGGGCTTTACCATCCTGTTCTTTGGCAATAAATATGACCCGCGTATTTGGCTGGTTAGCGGCTTCGCTTTGCAGGGCCTGGCTGGCTGGATGATGGCGCAGTTCGACATCAACCTGACCACCTGGGACGTGGCCTCGGCCGGCTTTTTACAGGGCCTGGGCACCGGATTTTTATGGGTGCCCTTAACCCTGGTGACCTTCAATACCCTATCACGGGAATTGTTTCCCGAAGGCTCGTCGATCTTTCATTTGACCCGCAATATCGGCTCTTCCGTCCACATCTCGATCAGCGTCGCGCTTGTTCTCCACAGTGCCAAAATAAACTACAGCCATCTGTCGGAGGCGGTGACGCCCTATGCCAAGGCCTGGCAAATTCCATCCGTGGCCGGCGGTTGGAGCATGGGGTCTATTCAAAGCCTGGCCCATGTCAGCAGCGAGGTGCAGCGCCAGGGACTGATGATCGGTTATATCAACGCCTTCTATTTTTATACCCTGACCGCCCTGGCGGCACTGCCCCTGATCATGTTGGTGCGGATGAAGAAAGCACCTGCCAAAAACCCGACAAAACGGGTGCTGCGGCCCGTAAAGACAGTTCAAACCCGATAGACCGTCAAGGCCTCCCGGCGGCCTCTGATCTGTTGCAGGCCCAGCTTCTCCGCGCCCTTGATGTGCGCGGCATCATGGGTTGCCTGGGACACGATGATGGTGACCGGCGAGGCCGGATCGGGCAGCGTGCGGCCCAGTTCTTCCAGCCGATGGCTGATATTTACGCTATCGCCCACGATGGTGTAGTTCATGCGCTGGGGCGCCCCGATATTGCCGACGATGACGGGTCCGGTATGTACGCCAATACGCAAGGCCAGGGCGTTTTTGCCCGCGGCTTCGTTGCGTTTGTTCCCCGCCTCGACCGCGCCGCGGATCGCCAGCGCGGCCTGACAGGCGCGGGCGGCGTGATCGGATTGCGCCTCCGGCGCCCCCCAAAATGCCATCACGGCATCGCCGATGTATTTATCAATGGTGCCGCCCTGGGCTTCGATGCAAGCACCCACATCAGCGAAATGAGCATTCAGTAACATGGCTGTTTCTTCGGCCCCCAATTGTTCGGAGGCGGCGGTGAAACCAACGATATCGGTGAACATCACCGTCACCTCGCGTTGTGCGGAGCGGTTCAGCGCGCCTTCGCCCTGGCGCATCAGGCGGCGAACCAGGCTGCGCGGCACATAGGTTTCGAACCAGCGCAAAGAGGCAATCATAGCGTTAAAAGCCTGCCCGGCGTCGTTCATTTCCCTGATGCGACTGGCCGGCAGGGCAGGAAAATCATCCAGGGACAGATCGCGGATCCGCCTGGCGGCCCTGTTTAAATCCTTCAACGGTCGGCTGATATGGCTGCTCAAGGCCCAGGCCAGAAAAAGCGACAGCAACAGCGCGACCAGGCCAGCGATGCTGGCCCACATGACGCGCCTAAACTCGGCGGACACATCATCGTCGCGGAAATAAACGCCGATTTCCCACGGCACCTCGCCGAACCAATTCAGCCGCCGCGTTATCAATGGGTAGGCTTCGCCATCCGCCGTGCCAACGATTTGGATACCCATCTCGCGCGATAGATTACCGCCGTATTCGGGGCCCAGTTCAGGATGCAGGTAAGCCTCCAGGACCGGATCGCCAAAGCCGTCGATCGATGGCAGAGGTTGATTTGGCGACGCTTCCTTGAAACCATTTGCCAGACGGCGGTGGGCCAGAACAAAGGTATTGTCATACAGCACGAAAACTTCGCCGCCGATGGTCCGGGAGGTCTCCGCCAGAATGGTCGAGAGTTGCGATACACTGACCGAGGCAACCAGAACGCCGGCGAATTCACCGTTCAGCCGCACCGGGCGGCGCACGTTCAGAATAGTCAAAGGCACATCGGGCGGCCGCATGACCCTGCCCCAATAGGCCTTCTGATGGGATTGTGACAGGGTGATTTGGCGCATAATTTCAGGTGATTGGTTGTATTGCACAGCCTTAACATCGACGCCGTCATCGGCGCGGATGGCCTGTAGGCCCTGGCCCTTTTGATCCAGAAACAACAAGGCGCCAACCTGGGGCATCCCGGCCAGGGCGGCGGCCAACGCCCGCGACAGGTCATCGGATGCGGCAATCCGGATTTGGCCATTTTCAAGCCGCCGGCCAATATGTTCCACCGCCTGTTCCGCCGGGCGCAGACGTTGCTTTATCGCGGCCTGAACGCCATCCAGCGCCGCATCGGCCAACTTACGGGTCAGAGAAATGGTATTTTCCCGCGCACTCCACAGCCCTATCAGCAATACGGAGGCAACGGCCAGAAATACCAGGCCGCCGAAGCCGCCCATCAAGGCGGCGCGCATGCCGAGGCGAAAGGTAAAGCCCCTGGCCTTGCCCTCGGTAACAATGTCATGCTGCGGCTCTGTCATATCGCGTGATAATGTGGAGCAGTCCGGTGGCCGCGTCCAGCGGCCCGGGTAAAAAAAAACAGGCGTCAGTAAATCAGGAAATAAGGAACCCATTGGCCATGGCAAAAGGAATGATCGTCGCGCCCCAACCGGAGGCGGTGGAAGCCGGGGCCGCTATCCTGGAACAGGGCGGCAACGCCGTCGATGCGGCCATGGCCTGTGCCTTTGCGCAAGGCGTGGTCGATCCGCAAATGTGCGGCATCGCCGGCTTTGGCAGCATGCAGGTCTATCTGCCCGAGCGCGATGTCCACCAGTGCATTGATTTTCATGGCCGGGCACCGGCCGGCGTGCGGCCCGATATGTGGCAGCATCTGATCGAGGGCGAGACGCGGGACGGCTTTGGCTTCATTCTCAAGGGCCATGTCAACGACATGGGCTATCAGTCCATCACCGTGCCCGGCAGCCTAAAAGCCTATGCGGAGGCACAGACCGCCTGGGGCAAGCTGCCTTGGGCGGAAGTTATTGCCCCGGCCATCGACATTGCCGAAGCCGGAACCGTAATCCGACCCTCCATGTATAATTTCTGGACCGAAGATGACGGCTCCGGCCGGGTGGTCTCGGTCGAGCGCCTGCGCCTGACTCCGTCGGGACGCAAGATTTACTTCCACGCGGACGGCCGCTTGCGCAAGACGGGCGAAATCCTGGTCAACCGGGATTTGGGCCAGACCTTGCGCCGCATTGCCAAGGTGGGGGCGGAAGATTTCTACACCGGCGAGATCGCCGCCGCCATCGCCGCCGACATGGCGGCCAATGGCGGCCTGCTATCAGCCCAGGATCTGGCCGACTACCGCACCTCGCATCTGTCGCCTTTAATGGGTACATACCGCGGCCATCAGATCGCCACCAATCAACCACCGGGCGGCGGCATCATGGTGCTGCAAATTCTGAATGCTCTGGAATGTTTTGATTTATCCGCCATGGGCCACAATTCCGCCGAATATATCCGGGTCATCGCCGAGGCCATGAAGCGGGCGACCACGGACAAGGATAATTTTGTCGGCGATCCTAATTTTGTCGACGTGCCTGTGGAACGCCTGACCTCGAAGGCCTATGGCAGAGAGCAGGCAGCCGCCATAGAGCGTGGTGAGGTGGCCCATGTAGAGCGCCTGCAGGGGCCGAAGGAGTCCCTTAATACCACTCATATCTGCGTCATAGACGGGGCAGGCAATGCGGTCTCCATGACCCATTCACTGGGCATGCCCTCGGGCGTTATCACGGATGGCCTGGGTTTCATGTACAACGGCTGCATGGGCGTGTTCGACCCGCGGCCGGGACGGGCCGGTTCCCTGGCGCCCGGCAAGGGGCGCTTTTCCTCGCTCTGCCCGACGATTGTCCTGCGGGACGGCGAACCGGTCCTGGTGATCGGCGCGCCGGGCGGCACCCAGATCGCCATGGGGGTGTTGCAGGGCATTCTGAATGTGTTGGATTTTGATATGTCCCCCCTTGAAGCGGTCTCGGCGCCACGCTTTTCCGCCACTTCCGATCCCATAGATGTGTCCAACCGCATCCCCCGCGCGGTCACCGACCGGCTGGCCGAACAGGGTTATCAGATCGTCCGCAACGCCCACAGCTACCCCTTCGCATCGGTGCATGCCATTCGCATCGACGACGGGCAATGGCGCGGCGGTGCTGACCCAAACCGCGACGGCATGGCCCTGTTAGTGCCGTGATTTTGCTGTATAAGAGGCGCTAACGTTTAAAAAAATAAGCGAGTAGACCATATGCCATCGAAGCTGTTTTCGCCCATTACCATGCGCGGCCTGACCCTGAGCAACCGGATCGTTGTCGCGCCCATGTGTCAATATAGCGCCCAGGACGGCACGGCCCAGGACTGGCATTTAATGCATCTGGGGCAACTATGCACCGGGGGCGCCGGCCTGGTTATAGCCGAGGCAACGGGGGTTTCGCCCGCGGGTAGGATCAGTCCGCAATGCCTGGGCCTCTATTCCGATGCCAATGAGGCGGCCATCAAACGGGTTATCGATTTCTGCCAGGAACACGGCACCGGCCAGATCGGTGTGCAGCTGGGTCACGCCGGGCGCAAGGCCTCGACCGGGGCGCCAGGCACCGGCCGCCAGGCGATAGGCCCGGACGAAGCCGATGGCTGGCAGACCGTCGCGCCATCGGCCCTGCCCTACGCAGAGGACTGGAATCTGCCATTGGCCCTGGACGATGCCGGGCTGGCTGAGGTCAAGGCGCAGTTCGTGGCCGCGGCCCAGCGGGCGGCACGAGCCGGTTACGCCTTGGCGGAACTGCATGCGGCCCATGGTTATCTGTTGCATCAATTCCTCTCGCCTATCTCTAATCAACGCAATGACGGCTACGGCGGCGATCTGGACGGGCGGATGCGGTTTCCTCTGGAAGTGTTCGCCGCCGTTCGCGCGGTCTGGCCGGAAGACCGCCCCCTGGGTGTACGGGTTTCGGCCACGGATTGGGTCGATGGGGGCTGGACCGTGGAAGAGACGGTGGTCTTCGCGCGGGAGATGAAAGCCCTGGGTTGTGATTTCATGGATGTCTCCTCCGGCGGCCTGGATCCCCGGCAGGACATTCCCCTTGGTCCCGGCTATCAGGTTCATCTGGCCGAACAGGTCCGCGCCGAAGCCGAAATCCCAACCATGGCCGTGGGCATGATCAACGATGGCCACCAGGCCGAAGCAATCGTGGCCAATGGTCAGTCGGATATGGTGGCCCTGGCGCGGGGCATGTTGTTCGATCCGCACTGGGCCTGGCACGCGGCGGAAGATTTAGGGGTCGAGATCCCTTATCCGCGGCAATATCTACGCAGCCGGCCCTCGCTTTGGCCCCAGGCATTCACCACCCGCGCCGCCGCCGAATAGCAGCCGGATAACAGAGCCCGGCGTTGTTGCTGAAAAAAAATTGTTGCGGTCTAGTTTGAGGCGTTTAGGCTGAGTTTTGCTGACTGCGGCGCCGTGAGGAGAAGTATGCCTGAAACTGGTAAACGTTTGCTGGTAGTGGATGACGAGCCAGATTTTGCTGATTTCGTAAAACGAACAGCGGAAGGCATGGGCTATGACGTTTCGGCCCTGTCTGATCCCAACCTGTTCAAAGAAGCCTATGCGGCGTTCAAGCCTAATGTCATCGTACTGGATATGGTGATGCCGGATATTGAAGGCATTGAATTGGTGCAATGGTTGGCCCAACAGGGCTGTGAGGCCAAGATTTTGGTGGTCACCGGTTATAATCCCTACTACGGCAAAATGGCGCTCGGCCTGGGCGAGGTGCGGGGCCTGCAGGTAGAATCCCACCAGAAACCGATTAGCCTCGCCGACCTGCGCAAAGCACTCTCGTAGACCCAATCCGCCCACGTTGCGGTATGAACCGGGGCAGCCTATTCTATGGTCCGTGGCCGAACGCCCGTGGACCGGGTGGATATTTCATTGCGGGGAGAGTTGACGGTGAGCCAGGTTTTAGACGGTGTACGGGTGCTGGATTTCGGGCGCTATATCGCGGGGCCCTGTTGCGGCATGATGTTGGGCGATTTGGGCGCCGACGTAATCCGCATCGAAAAAATTGACGGTAGCGAGGATCGTTATACCGCTCCCATCGGCGAGGGCGCGGATGGCGAGATCTGTGTCGGATCCGGCTACCTACACCTCAACCGTAACAAGCGTGGTATGACCCTGAACCCCATGAAGCCCGAGGGGCGGGAGATCGTCAAACGCCTGGTGGCGACGGCGGATGTGGTAATCGCCAACCTGCCGACCGAGACCCTTGAGGCCATGGGACTGGACTATGACAGCCTGCGCGCGGTGAAGGCGGATATTATCCTGACCACCGTCTCGGCCTTCAGCTCCGTCGGCCCCTACAAGGACCGGGTCGGGTTTGATGGTATTGCGGCGGCGATGTCGGGCATGATGCATTTGTCCGGGCATGCGGACGAACCCATGAAGGCGCATACCCCATGGGTTGATTTCGGGACGGCATCGGCCGCCACCATTGGCACCCTGTCCGCACTCCTGCACCGGAAGGCAACCGGCGAGGGGCAACGGGTCGAGGGCAGCCTGCTGGGCACCGCGCTATTGTTCAACAACGGCGCCCTGATCGAGCAGGCCTTGATCCAGGCTGACCGGGTCGGCTCTGGCAACCGTGGGCAGACCGCCGGGCCGGTCGACGCATTTAAATGCAAGGATGACTGGTTGATCGTGCAAGTGGTCGGCCAACCGCTGTACGAGCGCTGGGCGCGCCTGATGGGCGATGATTATTGGCTGAATGATCCGAAGTTCAAGGATGACCTGGCCCGTGGCGACAACGGTGTTGAGATATCCGAACATATGCAGAAATGGTGCGAAGACAAAACCCGCGAGGAGGCCATCGCCCTCCTGTCCGAGGCGCGCATCCCCACCGGCCATATTTACACGCCGGCGGATACACTGACTGACCCGCAGGTTCTGGGTGGTGACTTTTTACAGGACGTGGATTACCCCGGCACCCCTGGCCCGGCACCGCTGGTCAAGCTGCACGTACGTATGTCCAAAACCCCGGCCGACATCCGCATGCGGGCCCCGACCCTGGGCGAGCACACTGACGATATCATGCGCGATCTGGGCTATGACGATGCCACCATCGCCGAGTTGCATGGGAAACGGGTGATTTAGAGCAATTCCGAATTTAAGAGAATCGCGAAGCGATTCTAAGTGATTGGAAAAATTGCTCTAATTCTAAAGTTCTGAGCATTTTCAGAATGAAAATGCTCTAGACGAATTTCGAGATCGGTCAAAACCGCCCGATCAAATGCCGAAAAACAATGGCCCCGCCTTTCAAAATAGAAGGCGGGGCCAGTTTTTTCCCGGTGAACCGGGCAGGTTCGTGCAATCAACCGCTTTAGTCGGCGGTGGCTTCTGCTTGTACGATTTCCTTGCCGGTTTCCTGGTCGACCATTTTCATGGACAAACGAACCTTGCCCCGATCATCGATGGCCAGACATTTAACAAAGACCTGATCGCCTTCATTGCAGATATCAGTCACGGTCTTAACCCGGTGTGGGGCCAATTCCGAGATGTGACACAGGCCGTCACGGGCGCCCATGAAATTCACGAAGGCGCCGAAATCAACAACCTTGACGACCTTGCCTTTGTATATCGCGCCAATCTCCGGCTCCGCGATGATGCCGGTGATCCAGGCCGTTGCCTGATCGATGCTCTCCTGGTTGGGTGAAGATACCCGCACGGAACCATCGTCGGAGATATCGATCTTGGCACCGGTTTCCTCGGTGATCTGACGGATTATCTTGCCGCCCGTCCCGATGATTTCACGGATCTTGTCGACCGGCACCTTTAACTGGTGGATTTTCGGGGCGCTATCACGCAACTCGCCGCGATGTTCACCCAGCGCATTGCTCATTTCATCAAGAATATGATTGCGGCCCTCGTTGGCCTGAGCCAGGGCATCGCGCATGATCGCCTCGGTAATACCGGCGACCTTGATGTCCATCTGTAGCGAGGTAATGCCGTTTTCCGTGCCGGCAACCTTGAAGTCCATATCGCCCAGGTGATCCTCGTCGCCCAGAATGTCCGACAGGATGGCATAACGATCGCCTTCCAGGATCAGGCCCATGGCGATACCGGACACGGCGGCTTTCAAGGGCACACCGGCATCCATCAACGATAGCGAGGAACCACAAACCGACGCCATGGAGGAAGAACCATTGGATTCCGTAATCTCGGAAACAATCCGAATGGTATAGGGAAATTCTTCCTTGTCCGGCATCACCGCATGCATGGCCCGCCAGGCCAGCTTGCCATGACCGATCTCGCGTCGGCTGGTGAAGCCAAAGCGGCCGGCCTCGCCCACGGAATAGGGCGGAAAGTTGTAATGCAGCATGAAGTGCTGGCGGTAGGAGCCAGCCAACGCATCCATGATCTGCTCGTCATCGCCGGTGCCCAGGGTGGTCACGACCAAAGCCTGGGTCTCGCCACGGGTGAACAGCGCCGCGCCATGGGTGCGGGGCAGTACGCCAACCTGGGCTTCGATCTGCCGCACGGTGCGGGTATCGCGGCCATCGATCCGTTTGCCCGAATCCAATATCTGGCCACGTACGATGCTCTTTTCCAGCTTTTTGATGACGCCGCCAATCGCGCCGGCATCAGGATCGTCAGACAGGCCTTGCGTGGCCTTGGCCTTGGCCTCCGCCAGCATTTGGGTCCGTGTTTGCTTCACCGGTTCGCTATAGGCGGCACGTATATCCGCGCCGATCAAATCGGCGACACGGCCTTCCAGGGCGGAATGATCTTCCGGCGCCGCCAGATCCCAGGGCTCCTTGGCGGCAACTTCGGCTAGCTCAATGATGGCCTGAATTACCGGCTGCATTTCCCGGTGAGCGAACATTACGGCGCCGAGCATGATTTCCTCGGACAACTGGCTGGCTTCTGATTCCACCATCATCACCGCATCCGCAGTGCCGGCCACGACCATGTCGAGTTTGGAATTCTCCATTTCGTCCAGGCGCGGGTTCAAAACATATTCGCCGTCGATATAGCCAACCCGGGCGCCGGCAATCGGCCCCATGAAGGGAATACCCGAGATTGTCAGCGCGGCGGATGCCCCCACCAAAGCGGCGATATCGGGATCGTTTTCCATATCATGGCTGACGGTGGTGCAGATAACTTGGGTTTCGTTGCGGAACCCATCCACGAACAGGGGCCGGATCGGCCGGTCGATCAGGCGCGAGACCAGGGTCTCTTTTTCCGAAGGACGCGCTTCGCGCTTGAAAAAGCCACCTGGAATTTTACCGGCGGCATAGGTCTTTTCTACATAATTTACGGTCAATGGGAAAAAATCGATACCCTGGCGCGCCTCGCGTGCCGCAGTGGCGGCGCACAACACAGTGGTTTCGTCATAGGTGACAAGCACGGATCCATGGGCCTGACGCGCGACGCGCCCGGTTTCCAGAACCAGCTTGCGCCCGCCCCACATGATTTCCTTGCGATGAATATTAAACATCTCGTTCTCTCTTTCTCGTCCGCCATGTATTCATAATTAATCCGACGCCATCGCCGGTCAAAACATGGCTTCGCTTACGTTCGGTTTGATTTTGCCATAATCCCGAATGAATCATGGCCATCATTGTCTTTCGGCTGCTATGGAGCCGGAACCTGCGATGCCCAACGGGCGCGCAGCCGTCAATTTTGATCAGCCTTGATTGGCCTGCCGACAGGATTAACGGCGCAGGCCCAACCGCTTGATCAGAGCTTCATAACGCCCCTGATCTTTACCTTTTAGATAATCCAACAACCGCCGCCGCCGGCTGACCATTTTTAGTAGGCCGCGTCGGGAATGGTTGTCCTTTTTGTGTTCCTTGAAATGATCAGTCAAGGTCACGATCCGGCTGGTCAGGATTGCCACTTGCACTTCTGGTGAGCCGGTATCATTCGTTGTCTGCTTGTATTCGCCAATCAATTCGGTCTTGCGTTCGGCCGTAATCGACATCAAAATCTCCTATTCGAAATAATACCTTACAGATTAAAAACACGAACCGGTCGGACTTCGCCAGCGTGAATTTCAGCCAGTGCTACCGGCCTGCCGTCGGTCGTCGCGTATACGGTTCCCTCGACGCTATGCGGAACCCGGATGGCTTGTCCAAAACGTAGACGCTCAGCCTCCGGACCGGTCACGGCCAACGCCGGGATGTCGGCCAGCGCAGCCTCGACCGGCAAAAGCAGGTCGTCGAGGGCCTCCTTATGCCCCATGCCATCAAGTTTATCCAGCGAAATCGCCATGCCTTCGTCAAAGTGTCCGACCCGGTTGCGGCGCAGTTCGCTGACATGGCCCAGACAACCCAGAACACGGCCCATATCGCGGGCGAGACCACGCACATAGGCGCCCTTGCCGCAGATCATTTCCAGCACGGCATGGTCAGGGTCGGGACAATCGCACAGGCGTAAATCATCAATCCGGATCAGGCGCGCGGCCAGTACCGGTGGTTGCCCGCCACGGGCCAGATCATAGGCCCTGGCACCATCCACCTTGATGGCGGAAAAGGCCGGCGGCACCTGTTCGATCTCGCCAATGAATTGCGCCAATATGGCTTCGATCTGCGCGGCCGTCGGCCGGCGGCTATCGCGGCCGATCACCTTGCCCTCGCCATCGTCGGTATCGCGCTCTTCCCCCCAGCGGATCGTGAAGCGATAGGCCTTGGCCCCGTCCATGGCCTTGGCCACGACCTTGGTCGCCTCGCCCAAAGCGATCGGCAAAACGCCGCTGGCCAGGGGATCCAAAGTGCCCGCATGGCCGGCCTTGGCGGCATCGAAAATGTGCCGCACCTTGGCAACGGCCTGAGTCGACGTCATGCCCAGGGGCTTGTCCAGAATGAACCAGCCGTGGACCGGCCGGCCACGCCGCTTACGTCCCATTTTCACCGCCGCCCGGTTCCTCGGTCTGCCCGGCCGTTTTATCCGGGGCCAAGTCCGGGGCGACATCGCTACGTTGTAGCAATCGGCTAATATGATCCGCGTTGTCAAAGCTGTGATCGATCTGAAAGCGCAGCCGGGGGGCAAATTTCAGGTGTACGCGCTTGGCCACCTGGCCGCTCAACCATGGTCCTGTTTGATGCAGCGCCGCCAACACCTTGGCGGAATTCTTGCCACCCAGAGGCATGATGAAACAGTTGGCCTGGCGCAAATCAGGGCTCATGCGGACCTCGGTCACCGTGACGGTGACACGCCTCAGATCATCGTGATGTATTTCTTCGCGGGTGAGGACCTCCGCCACGGCATGCCGGATCAACTCACCGGCGCGCAATTGACGCTGCGAAGGGCCACGCGCCCGGTCCCGGGATTCGCGTTGACTTTCCATTATCCTGCCTTATGGACTGCCATTGTCAGTTACCAAATTAAATGGCCATACCATTTTCATTCTGAAAATGCTCAGATCTTTAGAACTAGGGCAATTTTTTCAGTGTCGCGCCGTCCTAAATCGAACGTTAAAGCGAACGTTCGATTTCCTCGACCTCAAAAAACTCTATCTGGTCGCCGGCCTGCATATCCTGATAGTTTTCCAACGCCACGCCGCACTCGTTACCCTCGCGCACTTCATTGGCGTCGTCCTTGAACCGCTTCAGGGATTTCAGACTGCCGGTATGGATAACCACATTGTCCCGCAACAAGCGCACGCGAGCCTGACGGCGGGCCATGCCGGTTCTGACCTGACAACCCGCGATCTTGCCTAGTTTGGAAACATTGAAAATTTCCATCACATCGGCATTGCCAATAATGGTCTCGCGCATTTCCGGCTTCAGCAGGCCGCTCATGGCCTTGCGCAGATCATCAACCAGTTCATAGATAATCGAGTAATAACGAATTTCGACATTTTCCTGCCGGGCCATCTCCCGCGCCTGCGGATTGGCGCGCACGTTGAAGCCGATGACCACCGCGTTTGATGCCCGGGCCAAATCGATATCGGATTCGGTGATTGCGCCCGCCGCGCCATGCAGCAGCCGTGCCGAAACCTCGTTGTTACCCAGATTTTCCACCGCCGTTGCGATCGCTTCCAGGGAACCGCGCACATCGGCTTTAAGAACCAGCGGGAATTCCTTCTTGTCACTGTCTTGCAGATTGCTGAACATTTCTTCCAGGCTGCCTCGCGCGCCTGCGGTGGCGCGGCGGTCCTGCTCTACACGCTGACGGTATTCCGCAACTTCGCGGGCCCGCGCCTCGCTCTCCACGACATTGAATTCGTCACCGGCGGCAGGGGTGCCGTTCAGACCCAAAACTACGACCGGCGTTGAGGGGCCCGCCGTTTCCAAATCGTTGCCATTATGATCCTGCAATGCCCGTACCCGGCCCCATTGCGGCCCGGCGACGAATATATCGCCCACCGACAAGGTACCCCGTTGCACCAACAGGGTGGCCACGGGGCCACGGCCACGGTCCAATTCAGCCTCAACCACCACGCCGTCGGCGGGGCGATTGGGATTGGCCTTCAATTCCAGCATTTCCGATCGCAGCTGGATGATCTCTTCCAGCCCGTCCAGGTTCATTTTTTTGGTGGCCGAAACCTCTACGATCTGAACATCGCCACCCATTTCCTCTGGGACGACTTCGTATTGCAGCAAGGCCTGCTTCACCTTGTTGGAATTGGCGTCAGGTAAATCCATCTTGTTGACGGCCACGATCAGGGGCACCTTCGCCGCCCTGGCATGATTGATGGCCTCGACGGTTTGCGGCATGACCCCATCATCGGCGGCCACGACCAGAACCACGATATCGGTCACTTCAGCGCCACGTGCCCGCATCGCGGTAAAGGCGGCATGGCCCGGCGTATCGATAAAGGTAATTCTGCTCCCGGTTGGCGTCGTCACCTGATAGGCGCCGATATGCTGGGTAATGCCACCCGCCTCACCGGTAACCACGTCACTTTCCCGAATGGCGTCCAACAACGAGGTCTTACCGTGATCAACATGGCCCATGACCGTGACGACAGGCGGCCGCGTTATCAAATCCGCTGCTTCGTCAATATCACCCATCAAGCCGATCTCGACATCGGATTCCGATACCCGGCGCAACTTGTGGCCAAATTCCGCCACCACCAATTCCGCCGTGTCCGCATCAATGATCTGATTGACCGTGGCCATCACACCCAAACCCATCAGCGAACGCACCACATCGACGCCGCGTTCGGCCATGCGATTGGCCAGCTCCTGCACTGTAATGGTTTCAGGCACCACCACTTCGCGTAAAATTTTGCGCTGGCCTTCACCGCTTTCGGCAACCAGTTGTTTCCGGCGTTCCCGTTCGCGCTTTATTGAAGCCAGACTGCGAACCCGCTCTTCCCGATCAGCCAAGGCTTCCGTAACCGTGATCCGGCCCGCTCGGCGGCGTGGCTCGTTGCGGGCGCGAGGTTGCGGCTTGGGCCGTTCGATCGGGCGGCGCACAATGCGGGCGTCCCTATCTCCATCCGGCTGTGCCGGGCGCCGGGGGGCATTTTCATCCGTTGCGGCGGCTTCGGCATTAACGGCGCTCTCCTGCAATTTGCGGGCAGCCTCTTCCTCGGCCTTGCGGCGCGCATCTTCCTCGGCCTGCTTACGGGCCTCCTCTTCGGCACGCCGTTGTTCACCCGCCTCTCGCTCGCCAGCCAGACGGGAGGCTTCGCCAGCCTGACGGCGGGCATTTTCGTCGGCCCTGGCACGGGCCGCTTCGTCGGCCGCCTGGGCGTTTTCCAGAGCACGGGAGCGGGCGGATTTTTCTTCGGAAGACAAGGTGCGCAGGACATGCCGGGCACGCCCGGCGCCGGCATCCGCAGGTGCCGGCGTCTTTTGCCGTGGCGTGGGGGGGGGCGTGGTGGCAGCGGCATCAGCCGCCGGCACCGCCGACTCAGGCGCCTGGCTTGTCGCTACCGTGCTAGAAGTCCCGGCAGTCTCGGCCGGAGCGGATTGGCCGGGGCGCGCGGGTGCACGCCGCCGCCGTACTTCGACTTTAACGGTGTTGCGGCCCCCGCCCATACCGCCACGCGGCGGGGTTGCGCCACCTTCGCCTGGTTTGCGAAGGCCAAGGCGTTCACCGCCTCCCAGGCTCAGGGTTTTTTTCTCGCCCGATTCACTCACGTCGTCTTGTCCCATCTCTTTTCAGGCGGTTGCCAACCTGCGCGATCAGCATCCTGATCGATTTTGTATTCGGCATTTACGGCCGACAACGCACTAGAGCATTTTCATTCTGAAAATGCCCAGATCTTTAGAATTAGAGCAATTTTTCCAATCACTTAGAATCGCTTCGCGATTCTCTTTGATTCGAAATTGCTCTAACGCGCGGCGAACGCCTTCGGCCCGCCCATGCCAGCCGAACTGCTTTCGCCGCTAAAATCCGCCAACCGATGGCATTCGCTCACGAAACGATCAGCCAAGCCACCAGCCCGCAGGGCAGCATGTACCACATTTTCACGGCCCAATGCCAAACTCAATTCATCTATCATGAACATATCAACAACAACGCGCTGCGGAGAAGCGCCTTCGGCACTGCCGCCCGCGGTCCCACTCAACAGTTTTTGCCGGCCTTTGAGCGAGCTGTCATGGGCCGTAACGACGATTGCCGTCCGGTCCGCAGCCAACGCGGCGCGTACTTTTTCGTAACCCAACGTCAACTGACCGGCCCGCTTGGCCAGGCCCAGCAGCGCCAGACAACGCCGCCGCATCGCTGTTTCCACCTGGTCCGGCAGATCCTCGGCTACCATGACCGTCGCCTTGGCGGCGCGCGCGAAAAGGCGCTTTTTCATCGCCCGTTCCAACAATTCCCGGCGTCCGCCGACCCAGATACCACGGCCTGGCAATTCCCGGCCCAGATCGGCGACAAGGTTACCCTCCGGCCCGACGACAAAACGCAGCAAACCATCAATCGGCAGCACCTCGCCGGTCGCAATGCAGCGGCGTTCGGGGCAGCGGCGTTCGGGGCAGCGGCGTTCGGGTGCCCTATCCGCCCGTTTGACCGGGCCCGCCGGACCTATTGCACCCGCCGCGCCCGGCGCCGTGTCGATCATTGCCGTTGCCTTGCCCATTACCGTTGCCTTCAAGCCTCGTCGGTGCCGGCAGCTTCGACCGCAGCCTCCGGCTGGTTTTCGTCTTCAAACCAATGGGCCCGCGCCACCATGATCATGGCCGATGCGGTCTCTTCATCCAGTTCGAATTCCCGCAGCAGGCCATCATTTGGATCGACCAACTCGTCGGTCGCCAGCTCGGCGAAATCATCTAGCTCCTTGATACCATTTTCGCCAAGTTTCACCAACATGCCCGGCGTCAGGCCTTCTATCGCGGCTAACTCCTCGGTGACGCCAAGCTCCGCGCGCTGTTGATCGAATTGCGCGTCCCGGGCGTCCAGGTAGTCACTGGCCCGTTGTTGCAGGGCTGCCGCCAGATCAAGGTCAAAGCCTTCCAACGAGGTCAGTTCCTCCGCGTCCACGAAAGCCACTTCCTCGACCGAATTGAAGCCTTCGGTGGCCAGCAATTGCGCCATCATTTCATCAATGACAAGCGCTTCCATGAATAATTCGCTGCGCAGACGCAGTTCTTCCTGACGGCGGCCTGATTCTTCCTCTTCAGTCAGAATATCGATTTCCCAGCCGGTCAATTGCGAGGCCAGGCGAACGTTCTGGCCACGCCGGCCAATCGCCAAGCTTAACATGTCGTCCGGCACCACGACCTCGAATTTCTTGGCCTCCTCGTCCATCACAACCTTCACCACATCCGCGGGTGCCAGACATTTAACCAGGAAGGCCGCCGGATCGGGCAGCCATTGAATGATGTCGATCTTCTCGCCCTGAAGTTCGTTGACCACCGCCTGAACCCGGCTGCCCCGCATGCCGACGCAGGCGCCGACCGGATCAATGCTGGAATCATTGGACATCACGGCAATCTTGGCCCGGCTGCCCGGATCCCGGGCAACCGCCTTGATCTCGATAATGCCGTCATAAATTTCCGGCACTTCCTGGGTAAACAGTTTCGCCATGAACTGAGGATGGGTGCGGGACAGAAAAATCTGCGGACCCCGCTGTTCTTCGCGCACATCATAGATATAGGCGCGGATCCGGTCGCCCTGGCGCAAACTTTCCCGCGGCAGCGCTTCGTCCCGGCGCACGATAGCCTCGGCCCGCCCCATATCGACCAGCACGTTGCCGTATTCGACCCGCTTGACAATACCATTGATCACTTCGCCGATGCGGTCCTTATATTCTTCGTAATGCCGTTTCCGTTCGGCTTCGCGGACCTTTTGCACGATGACCTGCTTGGCGGTCTGGGTCGCGATGCGGCCAAAATCAATCGGCGGCAGAGCTTCGGAGATTAAGTCGCCAACCCTGGCATCGGGATTGCGGCCCAACGCCTCGGCCAACAGTATTTCCGTGGCGGGGTTTTCCACTAGGTCGACCACTTCCAACAGCCGGGACAAGCCGATGTTACCGGTTTTGCGATCAATCTCGGCACGGATTTCGTTTTCCATGCCGTATTTGGATCGGGCCGCCTTCTGGATCGCCTCTTCCATCGCCTCGATGACGATTTCCGCATCAATCGCCTTTTCCCGCGCGACCGCGTCAGCGATCTGCAATAGTTCCAAACGGTTGGCGCCTACGACTGGTTGTGTGTTGGCCATTAGCTTTTTCTCTTTTTCAAGGTGTCTTGGATTAATTCGTCGGTCAGCACCAATTTGGCGCGTGCGATGGTATCGAAGGGGATCGCAAATTCTTTTACACTGTCATCGCTGTCTGTCACGGCGATATTTACACGGCCATCGGACAAACCCAGCAGGCGGCCAACAAAGCGGCGGCGGCCATCGATCGAGGTCTCGGCTTCAATCCGGGCCTCGAAATTGATATAGCGTTCGAAATCTTCCGGGCGAACCAGGGGCCGGTCAACGCCGGGCGAGCTGACCTCCAACAAATAGGCGGTGGAGATCGGGTCCTCGACATCCAGAATGGCCGATATTGCCCGGCTCAACCGGGCGCAATGGTCCACGTTCATTTCGCTGTAATCCAGCGGTTCCGCCATCACCTGCAGGGTCGGCTGCGCGCCCTCCCCCGTCAGGCTCAAGCGAACAAGACGAAAGCCCATGGCTTCGACCGAAGGCCCGATCAGGCGCTCTACCTCGCCCAGTTGATGGTTTGTTGCCGGCACTGTCTACTCTCGCTTAATCCGCTCTCGCCCAATCCGCTCTCGCCCGATGAGACCTTGATCGACCCGATCTTGATCACAAGATAAAATTCGGCCTAAAAATGCAAAAGGCGGGCCGCTGGCCCACCTTTGTTTCCGCCCCGCTGGTCGCCAGGCTATTTATTAGCCCACTATATATGGCCCCCGTGGATGCAAAGCAAGCCTTATACTAACTAGTTCACCGGTTGATTGCGGTTCTGCCGCCTGAAACTTAAGAAGGCCGGTGGCCGTCCCGCCTCTATACCCTTCTCTTCATATCTGGTCGCCGGCCAATCATCGGGCCGCAACCGCCAATCCCCTGGCCGCCGCGCCAGCCATTGAAACTGCCGTGCGGCACCCAGATGGGCCAAGATCCAACGGCAATAATCCATATGATCGGTGGCCACGCGCCAGTCCGCGCCGTCGGCGAGGATGCGGGCCATGGCGGCGATGTTTTTCGGTTCCACGAAGCGCCGCTTGTTGTGGCGGCGTTTTGGCCAGGGATCAGGGAATAACAGAAAAGCCCGGTCTATACTGCCCGCCGCCAGGCAATCCAGCAACAGCCCGGCATCGTCCATGACAATGCGAATATTATCCAGGCCCTGCTGATCGATCGCCCCCAGCAGGCGGGCAACACCATTGATAAAGGGTTCACAGCCGATAAAGCCGACATCGGGATGCGCCTGCGCCATGGCCGCCAAATGCTCGCCGGCGCCAAAGCCGACTTCCAACCAGACACCGCGGATTCCTGGTCGGAAAAGGCTGCGGGGATCCAGGGCGCCATTTTGGTAGTCGGCGGGGAATATTTGCAATTCCGGCAGCCGCCGTTCCAGCACCTCGCGCCGGCCCACGCGCAGCGGCTTGCCACGCCGCCGGCCATATAGTGTGCGAGGCGGCGCGCTATCCAAGAAGGGGTTTCAATTCCTCGGCCAGATCCAGCCGCTCCCAACTGAAATGGCCCGCGTCGTCAGGCTGCCGGCCGAAATGGCCGTAGGCTGCCGTGGGAACATAGATGGGCCGGTTCAGGGACAACATGTTGCGGATGCCCCTGGGGCTCAAATCCACGTTTTCAGACAGGAAGCCGACCAGACGATCTTCGTCGCAACGGCCCGTGCCATAAGTGTCCACGTAGATGGACAACGGCTTGGCCACGCCGATGGCATAGGCCAACTGAATACAGCAACGATCAGCCAGACCAGCACCGACGATATTTTTGGCCAAATACCGCGCCGCATAGGCCGCCGAGCGGTCGACCTTGGTCGGATCTTTGCCGGAAAATGCGCCGCCGCCGTGGGGGGCCGCGCCGCCGTATGTATCGACGATAATTTTGCGGCCCGTCAGTCCGGCGTCACCGTCGGGGCCGCCGATGACAAAACGGCCGGTCGGGTTGACATAGAATTCGTCCTCTGGGCACATCCAGCCTTCAGGCAGAACTTCCAGCACATATTTGCGGACCAGTTCGCGTACTTCTTCGCGTCCGGCATCCTCCGCATGCTGGGTCGAGACCACGACCGAGGTGGCACCGACCGGACGGCCATCCACATAACGCAGGGTAACCTGGCTTTTAGAATCAGGGCCGAATTGCGGCGTCTTGCCGGCATGGCGATCCTCGGCCATGCGGCGCAGGATGCCATGGGAATAGTGAATGGGCGCCGGCATCAAAACGTCGGTCTCGTTACAGGCGTATCCGAACATGATGCCCTGATCGCCCGCGCCGATATCTTTGTTGCCGGAGGCATCCACCCCTTGGGCGATATCCACGGATTGAGGATGCAGATGTATCTGCACTTCCGCATTGCGCCAATGAAAGCCATCCTGCTCGTAGCCGATGCGGCGAACCGTATCGCGGACGGTCTGCTCCATGGCGTCCTTGTCGTTGGCCACCGCCGCGGGACCGCGCACTTCACCGGCCAGGACAATCAGATTGGTGGTCGTCAGAGTTTCACAAGCGACCCGGCTATCGTCGGGATCGGCGGCAAGAAACATATCCACGATCGCATCAGAAATTTGATCGCAAACTTTGTCCGGATGCCCTTCGGACACCGATTCAGAGGTAAAGAGATAATTACCGCTCGACACAACGCGCCTCCCGCCAGATTGAAGCCATAAACCATTCAGGGGCGGTTGTCGCAGGCTTTTCGCCGCTGGTCAAGCCGCGCCGAACCGCCATTACGACCACCGTAACAACCGCCCGCCAAAGCAAACAGAAATCAGAAAATAAGGCCGCCCCAAGCTTTGCGCGCACCTGTCCCCGATAGGCGCAAAGCCTGGCAACTAAAGCCTTTAAAAATAATTCTAGGGTGTCTCTTCGATGGTCTGGCCGCCAATGGCCTTCACCAGATCAAACAACCGCTTGCGCACCGGGGCGTCCTTGATCTTGTAATAGGCGCGCACCAACTCCAACGTCTCCCGCTTGGCCAGGTCATCCTGATCAAACGTGGCCTGCGCCGCTTCGGCGAAACCAGGCTGCCCTTCGCTGATTTCTTGGGCCATATCATCGAAAAAGAAGGAAACCGGCACATCCAGAATTCGGCTTAACAAATAAAGCCGGCTGGAGCCGATACGGTTCGTGCCGCGTTCGTATTTTTGCACCTGCTGAAATGTCAGACTCAACGCATTACCAAGTTTCTCCTGGCTCATACCCAAAAGGGTGCGGCGAAGCCGAACACGAGAACCGACATGGATATCAACAGGATTAGGGTTCGCTGTCACTGGTACTACTCCTCATCTGCAATCTTGAGTGGCAATTTCTATTTTCAATCGCCAAATTACGCCAAACACATCCAATTGGTTGCATATGTATGTATGTAGCAGCACCAGTTGCCTGTCAAGTCACATGTTACAATTCGCCGTGCCCCGGGTCCGGCTGGCGACGATGGCGCTGTATTACCAGGCCGGCCAAGAGCAGACATAGCAGCGCGAAAATCCCATCGCCGAAGCGCCGATACAGGGTTTTGGGCAAAGCGGCCGGTAGTTTGCTGTCTATTATGCCGACAGCCGCCATTGGCAATTGGCTGGTAATCCGTCCAAAAGGATCAATCACCGCCGAGATACCGGTGTTGGCCGCACGCACGACGGGAAGTCCCAATTCAACCGCCCGAATGCGGGCGATGGCAAGATGCTGTTGGGGTCCAAAATTGTCACCGAACCAGGCATCGTTGGTCAAATTCAACAACCATTCCGCTTTGCTATCGCCGGTGGATACGGATATTTCCCGTGGAAAAATAATCTCGTAACAGATCAATGGGCGAAATGGCGGCAGGTTGGGCAGCGCAACCACGCGCGGCCCCGCACCAGACGAAAAGTCCACCGCCCCGTGGGCCAGTTTATCCAGACCCAGGCGTGCCAGAACCTTGCGGAAGGGCAAATATTCACCGAACGGCACCAGGTGGTATTTATCATAGACCGCTTTTGCCACGCCATCCGGGGCAAGCGTCATAACGCTATTGTACAATTCACGGCGCCTGTCTGGCAGATCGACCCCGCGCGGCGAACCGGTTATCAGTAAACTACGGCGCGGCAGGGCCTGGGCGATAATACTGCGGCGCCGATGATCTCGCTCCAGAAAAAAGGGCGTCGCCGTTTCCGGCCAGATCAGATGGCTGAATTCAGCCGGTTGTCCGGCTTTATCCGGGCCCAGACTGAGGCGCAGGTAGAGCGCCAGGTGCTGGTCCCGCAAATCCGGCCGCCACTTATCCGCCTGGGCAATGCCGGCCTGGACCAACCGCAGACGCACCCCAGGGTGGTATACATCTTCCGCGCCCTGCCAACGGAGCAGGGACAAAAACAGGGTCAGGCCGACCAGCGCAATGGCCGTGGCGCTGACCGCAAGGCCCTGCCTTCGGGCCCTGGGGTTTCGGGTCAAAATCAAGGCGGGCGCGGCGGCGGCCAGCACCGCCAATAGGCCCAAACCGGATGCCCCCAAGTAGGCGGCGGCCTGAAGGCCAATATTGCTGCCGACCCAGACGTATCCGGATGAAAGCCAGGGAAATCCCGTCAGCAGCGAACCGCGCAGCCACTCCGTCAGACCCCAGAACAGGGTCAGGGCAAACAGACGGCCAAGGCCGGGGTGTGAAAAGCGCCGCGTCAGAGCCGCGGCCAGGGCTGGAAATAGTCCCAGCCCGGCAGCCAGGGCGAAAAGTGCAAACGGCATCATCCAGGCGAACCGGGCCGCATCGACTAAAAACGCGTGCCCTACCCAATGCAGGCCCACCAGAAAATAACCAATGCCAAAAGCCCAGCCGTGAACGAAGGCCCGTCCTGTCGCCCGCCCCGAGGTCTGTCCTGGGTCCGCCGGCCTTTGCAGCAGCCACAAAAGGCCGCTAAAGCCAAACACCATAAATGGCCACAGGTACCAGGGCGCCTGGGCCAGAGCGGCGGCGGCGCCAAACAAAACCGCCGCCAATAGCCGTAGCCAGATGATCGCCGGGGGGCGGGTCATAACAATGGTCCTTGCCGTTGGCCGTTAACCGTCAGCCGTTAGCCGTTGGCCCCTGAATCGGGGCCATCATTCGTTTCGGCCTCGTCAGGGTGATCGGCGAGGGCGGCGCCATGGCGGATCATCAGCCGTTTGACGCGGCGCAAATCGGCGTCCACGATTTCGAATTCAACGCCGCCCGGATGGGTGATCACCTCGCCAATTTGCGGCACCCGGCCCAGCATGGCGAAAACCAATCCGCCCAGGGTTTCAATATCTTCGTCCGCCTCGTCGGGCAGTAGATCGACAGCCAGAATTTTTTCCAGCTCCTCAATCTCGGCCCGGCCGTCAGCTTCGATGCTGCCGTCGGGCCGTTGTTGCAGCAGGGGGCCTTCCTGGGTGTCATGTTCGTCTTCGATCTCGCCAACGATTTCCTCGACGATATCCTCAATCGTGACCAGGCCGTCCGTGCCGCCATATTCATCGACCACAACAGCCATATGAATGCGCGTGGCCCGCATGCGGGCCAACAGGTCCAGAATAGGCATGGAGGGGGGCACTACCAGCAATTCGCGCAGGATGCGGGCCAGAGACAATTCCTCGTCCCGGCCCCAATGGTCCACGATATCCTTGATATGAACAAAACCGGCAATGTCATCCAGGGTTTCGCGATAAACCGGCAATCGGGAATGATGCGCCTGGCGGAATGTACTGACCACATCCGCCGAAGTGGCGCCCGCCTCCAGCGCCACGATGTCGGTCCGTGGCACCATGACGTCATCAACCTCTAATTCACCGAAGCTGATAATATTCAGCAGCATTTCGCGCTGTTCGGGGTTCAGGACCGGTGTCAAGGCCTGGTGCTCGTCGATCACCTCTTCGATGCTTTCCCGCAGATCCGTATCGCCGCCGCCACGCAACAGCCCGGCCAGCCAGCGGAGAAAGCCGCCTGCTTCGGGCTCGGATCTGGCGCCGCGTGTTTTTCCAGAGGGGTTGGAGGCGGATGGATCGTTCATTTCAGGTCCACTGTTGTAGGCTGGTCCGGATCGGCCAGCGGGTCGACAAACTGGTAGGGATCGGCGATGCCCAGGCCAGCCAGGATCGCGACTTCCCGTGCTTCCATCGCCTTCGCTTCCGCATCGTCAATATGATCCTGACCCAACAGATGCAGGCTACCATGAACCAGCAGATGGCAATAATGGGCCTGTAGCGTTTTGCCTTGAGCCCGGGCCTCGGCGCCGACGACACCATGGGCCAGGACAATATCGCCAAGCAACACCGGCCCCTTGTGTGCCGGGTCGAATGCCGAGTCTCCGACAAAGGACAATACGTTGGTGGCCTTGTCCTGTTGCCGATAGTCACGATTAAGGCCGCGCACGGCGGCATCGTCGGTCAAAGTCACCCCGACTTCGATCATGGGACATGCCAGGCCCGCGTCGGTCAACACGGCCGACACGGCCGCCTGCCCGATGGCAACCGCCTCAGGCAGATCCATCAGCCACGCCGGGCAAGGGGTGGACACGATGATCTCTATTTGCATCGCTGTTTACTTCATCTTCGTGGAACGAAACATTGGGAGTAGCCATGGGTGGATAATCAACACGGTTGTGAAAAACGCCCAGGGTCAGGGTGCGGGTGAAGGTCGTCTCGATCATCGCCAAATCCCGCAATGTCAAATTACAGTCATCCAGTTCGCCTTCGCCGACACGCATCTCGATCACCTGGCGCACCCGTTCGCCAACCTGTGCCGCCGAAGGATCTTTCAGGGCGCGGGTCGCCGCTTCGACGGAATCGGCCAGCATCAGGATGCCGCATTCCCGCCGCTGCGGCCGTGGGCCGGGATAACGGTAATCCTCTTCGGGACCGTTGAAACCCTGGGTCTTGGCTTTTTCGTGGAAGGCGCGGAGCAAGGTGGTACCCTGATGCTGGGCGATGCCCTCTAATATAAGGCGCCCCAGCTTGGCTTTTCGCGCCATCTCCAGGCCGTCAAGAATATGGTGCAATATCACCCGCGCCGAGATATCCGCGGCCAGGCGGTCGTGGATATTATCGCCGCCCCGCTGGTTTTCCATGAAATAGGCCGGACGCTGCATCTTGCCGATATCGTGATATAGCGCCATCACCCGGCAGATCAGACCATTGGCGCCAATCGCATCAGCCCCGGCTTCTGCCAGATTGGCCACCATGGCGGAATGGAAATAGGTGCCCGGCGCCTTTAACGCCAACTCTTTCAACAACGGATTATCGGCCGAGGCCAGTTCCAACAGGCGGGTATCGGTGGTTTCGTCGAACAGCCATTCGAAAGCCGGCAACAGACCCAAGGCACCCACCCCAACCAACAGGCCCGACGCCAACGCCCCCAGCATCAGGGGCAAATGTTCACCGCCCAGGCCGTGGCCCGCCAAGGTTACCGTCACCGGCACCATGACCACTTGGGCCAGGGCCACCACCAAGCCGATGCGCAGCAAATCAATCCGGCGCCGGCTGTGCCGGGCGGCGATGCCCGCTACCAGCACGCCAACGACATAGTTCGTCACCAGCCACAGATCGCCATTCACCCGGTAGGCCAGGAACAAGGTCAGCGCGACCCCCACCAGCAAGGATGTCCGCGCATCGACCAGCAGCGAGACCAATACCGTAGCCAGAGCCAGGGGCACGAAATAAGCGGCGGCGGCAGGATCGAAACCCATGCCATCGGCAAAGCCCAGGCCGGCATGGAACATGGCGACACCAATCGCGGTCGTGGCAACAACGATCGTCAGGGTCAAATATGCGGACTTTCGCCCAACGCTAAGGGGAACGCGCGCGCGGCTGAAAAAGATCGCGCCCAGCATCATGAAACCGCCTAATAAGCCGGCAACCGCCACCACTTCGCGCCAGATCCGGCGGCCGCCAGCATGCTCGTTCAGCGCGCCGATCCGGCGCCAGGCAGACGCGGTAACGCGGTCGCCGCGCCGCACCAGAACTTCACCGGCCTTGATCCGCAGAAAAGCCGGCTCGACCGCCGCGACCACTTCGCGCCGCCTTTTCTCGGCCGCCATCTGGTTTGGCGTCAGACTGGCCCGGGCCAGTTCCTGGGCCGTCTCCAAAATCCAGCTGCGCACAATGCGCGCCTCACCATAGGGCGCATCACCGGCGCGCGCCGTCATCAACCGGCGCAATTGCCGCAGATCGATAATACCCGCGGCATTTTCCCGGCGCGATCCCAGCTTAAGGCCCAGATCCCAGATCTCCAGTCCGGCACCGGTCGGCAAGGTGCCGCGATCGGCGACCACCAGCCGGTCCAGGCCCATGTTCAGGAAGAAATTAATGGCCAGGGCGGCATCCGCCGGATCCGCCAGACCCTCGAGCAGAGCAAACACGCCGCTGTTCACGGCTGTGCCCAATTCATCCTGGAATATGGCCCTGCGTTCAGCCGACGACCCGCCAGAATCCAGTTTCCGCGCCCTTAACTTGGCCAGAGCGGCAAACACCCGGTCGCCAAGACCGAAATAGAGATCGGAATCATAATCGAATATTTCGCTGATCCCCGCCAAGGCCGCCTGACGGCGCGCCTGGGTGGCGATGTGGTCTTCAACCAGCACGTCACGGCTGGCGCGAATCGTTTCCTGCGCCACCGTGTCCACGGCCGGCCGCGGCACCTCGCCACCACCCGGCTGGATCAGCAGCAGGGTCATCACCAGTACAAAACCAATCACGGCGGTCACGTCCGTCACGGGCCGCCAGCGCCGCCACCGGTCATCCGCCAAGGCCGCGTTGGCCGCTGTGCGCAAGGCTGCCCGCGTCTCCGCCAGTCCGCCCGGGCCCATGGGGCCGGCCGATACCGTGGCCGATACCGTGGCCGATGGCGTTTGAGGGCCCTTGCTACCGTCCCGCATGACTAGCCGCCGCCATTCGATCGTTTGTCATGGCGATCATAGGCCCGCACAATCGTGGCCACCAGCGGATGGCGGACCACATCATCGGCGCCGAATTCGATCATCTTGATGGTGTCGATGCCGCCCAGGACCTCTATCGCATCGCGCAGCCCCGACCGGGTTCCCGCCGGCAAATCAACCTGGCTGGGATCGCCGGTGATCACCATGCGGCTATTCTCGCCCAGGCGGGTCAAAAACATCTTCATTTGCACGGTCGTGGTATTCTGCGCCTCGTCCAGGATAATGCAGGCGTTGGACAGGGTGCGCCCGCGCATATAGGCCAGGGGCGCCACCTCTATATCGCCGGCATCACGGCGCCGCACGACCCGGTCGCCCGGCATCATGTCATACAAGGCGTCGTACATGGGCCGCATATAGGGGTCGACTTTTTCTTCCAGGGCGCCAGGCAGGAAACCCAACCGCTCGCCGGCCTCCACCGCCGGCCGGGTCAGGATAATGCGTTCTATCTGTTCCTCCAACAACATGGAAACCGCGACGGCGACGGCCAGATAAGTCTTGCCGGTGCCGGCCGGACCCAGGCCAAAGACCAGATCGTGGTGACGCATGGCGTTGACATAGGCAGCCTGGTTCGGCGAACGCGGGGTAATCAGCCGCTTCTGGGTGCGGATAAGGGTATCTTCCGATCCGGTCGTGCGCCGTTGAGAGGCTTGCTCGTCTTCCGGCGGCTTGCCGCCGCGCGGACGCCGGGGCTTCGCCGCGTCCGCCGGGGGTAGAGCCGCCGCCTCCCCGACCGGTTGCGCCTCGGCCATACGTATGGCGCCATCCACATCCGCCACGGTGACATCCAGGCCCTGTTTTAGGCGCTGATACAGATCCTCGAGGGCGGCGCGGGCAACCTGCGCCGAATGCGCCTCGCCCAGAATGGCGACCCGGTTGCCGCGCGGCACCAGGGACAAACCCAATCGTTGTTCGATACGGGCCAGGTGACGGTCATGCTCTCCAAACAGCGGCGCCAACAGACGGGTATCATCAAAAACGATCACCAGGGCCGGCTCGCCGCCATTCGTTGCCATATTCAAATTATCTGCTCCATGCCGCGCGCCGCTTCCACCGTTGCCGAATTCCCTTTTCCCAGGGGCACCTTGCGGGATTCCTGCCCAGAGGTCCGGGCCACCAGTTGCCCTGCCAGGCTGTTGGCATGAGCAGCGGTAATTTCCACATCCACCAGTTGGCCCAGCATCGTCTCGGGGCCATCAAGATGGACGGCCTGCATATAGGGACTGCGGCCGACCAATTGGCCGGGCCGCCGGCCCGGACGATCCAGCAGCAAGCTAAGGCGGCGCCCCACCATTTGCTGATTGAAGGCCTGTTGCTGGCTGTCCAACAAAGTCTGCAACCGTTGCAGCCGCTCAGCCCGCACATCTTCAGGCACCTGATCTTCCAGCAAGGCGGCGGGCGTGCCCGGCCGGGCGCTGTATTTGAAGGAATAGGCTTGAGCGTAATTAACCGCCCGGACCAGGTCCATGGTGGCCTCGAAATCCGCCTCGCTTTCGCCTGGGAAACCGACGATGAAATCGCCGGACAAGGCAATATCGGGCCGGGCCTGGCGTAGCCGTTCGATACTGGCTTGATATTCGGCGACGGTATATCCGCGGTTCATGGCCGCCAGAATGCGGTCCGATCCCGATTGCGCCGGCAAATGCATATAGGGCATCAGCTTGGCGCAATCACCATGGGCGGCATAAAGCCTTTCGCTCATGTCGCGGGGATGCGATGTGGTGTAGCGGATCCTGGCCAACCCCTCAATCGCGGCCAGTTGCGCAATCAACTCGGCCAGATCCCAAGTCTTGCCGTCCGGTGTCCCTCCATCCGGCGCGCCGCCATGATAGGCGTTGACGTTCTGGCCCAATAGGGTGACCTCGCGGACACCGGCATCAACCAGATCGCGGCATTCCGCCAGAACCGCCTGACCCGGCCGGGAAAACTCCATACCCCTGGTATAGGGCACGACACAGAAGGTGCAGAATTTGTCGCAGCCTTCCTGAATGGTCAGAAAAGACGCGTGTCCGGCCCCTGCTATATTGGCGGAACTGGCGGTGGTCCTGGGCAGGTGGTCGAATTTCGCGACCGCTGGAAATTCCGTATCCAGCACCCCCGCCCCCCGTTTGCCATTTCGCCCACTGCCTCGACTGCCGCCCCGGCCGCCCCGGCCGCCTTGACTTGCCGCGCGTTCGGCCCGGGCGATCATCTCGGGCAGCCGATGATAGGTTTGCGGGCCGAAAACAATATCAAGGAAGGGCGCCCGCGCCAGCATTTCGGCCCCTTCCGCCTGGGCTACACAGCCCGCCACGGCGAGCATTGGACCCTTTCGGTCGGGATTTTCCACTGCCCGCCGCTCTCTCAATTCGCGCAGACGGCCCAGTTCGGAATATACTTTCTCCGCTGCCTTTTCACGAATATGACAGGTATTGAGGATGACCATGTCCGCATCCTCCGGCCCGTCCACCTGGGCATAGCCGAGAGGCGCCAGCACATCGGCCATGCGGGCGGAATCGTACACGTTCATCTGGCACCCATAGGTGCGAATAAAAAGCTTCTTAATCAAGGAATTTTCGGGGTAAGAGAGACCAAACGCGTTTGCAACTACCACCGCACAATATCTCGCGGCCAGATCCACGCCGTTCCAGGCGCCCGTTATTGCTCTCGCACTCGCGCGTCCAGATTAAATCCAGGCGCCGGCGATGTTGGTTCATTCCCTTATCGCGCTCCACACTGTGTCATTAGGGAAAACACTATCAATCAGGGGCAAATAGTCAAGAAGTCACAGCGCCGTCAACCATTAGCTTTATTTCCGGCGATTATCCCTGAGGCACCAGACCGTTGCACCAGACCGTTGCACCAGACCTGGGATTGCCGCCGCCCGCGCTTGAACCGGATAGTCATACGCTATTGGGGGAAATTAATTCCCGTCGCCACTATCGTCATCTTTTGCCAGGGTGTCCGGCGCCAAAGGCATGCCAAACAATTCCATGCGGTGGCCAACCAGGCGATAGCCCAGATCATGGGCGATTTTCACCTGCAACTCTTCCAATTGCGCATTCTGGAACTCGATCACCTTGCCGCTGCCAGTATCAATCAAATGATCGTGGTGATCGCTTTCCGTGCGTTCGAAGCGAGCCCGGCCGTCGCCAAATTCCAGGCGTTGAAGAATATCGGCTTCCTCGAAAATGCGCAGGGTGCGGTATACCGTGGCGATGGATATCTTCGAGTCCAGCGCACTGGCCCGGCGATAGACTTCCTCGGCGTCCGGATGATCCGTCGCGTCCGACAGGACCCTGGCGACAACCCGGCGCTGCCCGGTCATACGCAGTCCGCGCTCGATACAAAGCCGTTCGACTTGCCCCGGCATGCGCGACTACAGGCCTGCTGGAGGGTAATGCCAAGACTGCTGCACGGTCAGACTGCGGGACGGCGGCTTCGCGAGGTGCCCAAGCCGATTTTTTTCGCTAAATCACGCCGCTGTTCGGCGTAATTCGGGGCAACCATGGGATAATCCGGTGCCAGCCCCCAGCGTTCGCGGTATTGATCCGGGGTCATGTTGTAGGCGGTTTTCAAATGCCGCTTCAGCATTTTCAATTTTTTGCCATCTTCTAAACAAATAACGAAGTCTGGAGTAATAGATTTGCGGATCGGCACGGCCGGTTGCGGCTTTTCCGCTGCTGGCGCGACTTCCTTGCCAAGATCCGCCAATGTCGCATACACCTGTTGGATCAATTGTGGTAATTCACTGACGGGAACGCCATTATTTGATACATGGGATGCGACAATATCGGCAGTCAGCGTCAATAGTTCACTAAGATCAGCGCCCTGTTCGGCCATGTAACCTGTTCCTTCAAGAAATATTGGTAATTTCAAATGCACAAATCGATAATGCGGTCCGATACTCTAATGTTTTGTTGCTATTTACGCAATAGCAAAAAATCTATGCAACATTATTGCCTTAATTATTTGGAAGATCGACCATGAACACCAAAAGATCAGGGTATTTTTTGGACATAACTGACCAAATTTGCCCAATGACCTTTGTTCGCACCAAGCTATTAATTGAAAAAATGCCTGGTGGCGAACAGGCCACGGTTCGTCTGCAAGGCGCCGAACCACTGCAAAACGTACCGCGTTCCGTGCGCGAACATGGTCACAAAATTATTTCCCTGGAGCCGGAGGACGCCAACCATCCCGATGGTCCGCACCTGATGGTCTTCGAAAAGGCCTAATTTTAGCTAGAGCATTTCCGCTTTTATCAGGACAATAGAGAACGGCGCATAACGATGGCATCAACCCCGGCACCGTCAGCGTCCCGATAGTAATCCTTGCGGCGTCCCACCGGCTCAAATGCGGCCGATTTATATAGCGCGATGGCCGCTGGATTGTCATCGGCAACCTCCAGCAGCATTTCCTCCGTGTCCAATTCGCCGGCCCGAGCGATGATCGCGCGCATCAGAGTGGCGGCCGCGCCGGCGCCGCGCTGTTCAGGCACCACGCCCAGGGTGATAATTTCGCATTCGCCGCCCCCCGCCCTGGCCAGGGCGAAGCCGATAGGCGCCGAATTTTCCGCACCGTCCTGGCTGACGAGCAAGGCAAATGCGCCCGGCATGGCCATCAGATCCGCAAAGGCGTCTTCACTCCAACCTTTGGTGAAGCACAGAGCATGCAACTTGGCAAACAAGGCGCAAAACGCCCGATCCGCCGATGAAACCCTGAAGCTCATGGCTCCCGCGCCGTTCATGGCAGCAGTAGGCCCGCCGCGATTGACGCTTGTCCCGGCAATCGCGCATCAGGTGCCCGCAGATACAACGGCGCTGGCGGCCGCCGGCTGGCCCGGTGGCGCCAGTCTTCGGCGGCCAGGGCAAGGATCGCCGCATCGGGTTGTACGATTTCGCTGTCCAGCCGCCAATCGGGCAGCGCGGCCTGCAATAGCGCCGCCCCGGTGCCGACGATAACCCCGGCCGGCAAATCGGACGGCGCGAACGCCGGGCTCGCCGGGCCGGCCGCCGCCTCGGCCACGGCCTGCCCAGCCGCATCGAAGGCCTGGCCATAGAGTTCCCCGCGGCGGGCATCAATGGCGGCGATAATGCCGTGACCCGCGACCGCTTCCGGGTGCCCGCCCCGGACCACGGCTTGGGCCAACAACTCCAAGGTGCCTATGCCGAGAACGGGAATATCCGCTACCAGCGCCAAGGCCCGCGCCGCCGCCAGCCCGACGCGCACGCCGGCAAAGGTGCCTGGGCCAATGGTAACGGCGATGAAATCCAGCTCCTCATAGGCGACGGCGGCGCTCTTTCGCACGGCCTCGACCATGGGCAGCAATTGTTCCGCATGGCCCCGCTCTATCAGCTTATGGCAATGGGATATTATCTCGCCATCACGGGAAATTGCAGCGGAACAAGCCTGCTGCGCCGTATCGAATGCCAGAATGAGCATAATCAGGACCTATCCGACCTTATGACGGCAGTATGACGACGGTTCGGCGCTGGCTATATTATCGCCGCCACATCCGTGAAGCTTAGGCGCGGCTTGCGCGGCGGCAATGCACCGGGGTCGCCATGGCCCAGGTTGCACAGAAAATTCACCCGTATGGTGCTGTCGGGAAAAAATTCACCATTCACTCCAGCCATATCGAAGCCTGACATGGGTCCGCAATCCAGGCCCAGGGCACGCGCGGCAATAATCATATAAGCCCCTTGCATGCTGCCATTGCGGAAGGCTGTTTCCAGTAGTTTTTCGTCGTTACCGGCGAACCAGCCGCGGACCTGATCATTGCCCGGCCACAGGGTTTCGAATTTGTCGCAGAAGGCCAGATCATAGCCAACAATGGCAACGATGGGCGCGGCCATGGTTTTCTCTAAATTGCCGGCGCTCAAATGAGGGCGCAACCGCTCTTTCGCCTCTTGCGAGCGCAGGAACAGAAACCGCGCCGGCGAGCTATTGGCCGATGTGGGTCCCAGGCGCAACAAATCATAAAGCGCCTGTAACGTGACATCGGACACCGGCTTATCCAGCCAAACCGAATGGGTACGCCCGTCACGGAATATGATATCAAAGCTTTTATCGTTCACAATTCCGCTCATCGTCATTTCCTCAAAATAGGTTCGCCCCTGTTGCCAAACGGCCAGCATATATCCTAGGGAGTATGATATAGTGGCGCAATTAACCTAGTGTATTAAAGACATCGTTAACTAAGTGTATGACACAAAATCCGCATGCAATTCATAAACACCCAATATAGCCCCTCGACGGCCCGGTTCCAGTGCCGAAACCTGATAATCGGCCTCACCCTGATTCTGTTCCTGCTGCTGGGAGGGCCGATTTCGCCCAGGGCCGCCCAGGCGGAAGAAGCAGTAACATCAGCGGTGATCTTCATGTATCACCGCTTTGGCGATGATCGCTATCCCACCACCAGTGTCACGATCAAACAATTTGAAACGCATTTGGCCGAGATTGCGACGGGCCATTATAACGTCATCTCCCTGCGCGATATTGTGCTTGCTTTTCGCCGCAAGGAAAAGCTGCCAGATCGCACCATCGCGTTGAGTATTGATGATGCCTTTCTCTCCATGCATGATCAGGCTTGGCCGTTGTTGGCCAAGGCGGGGCTGCCCTTCACTTTATTCGTTGCCACCAATGCCATCGACGCCAAGCGGTCCGACTATATGTCCTGGGCGCAATTGCGGGACGTGATGGCGGGCGGGGCGACCATTGGCAGCCAGACCGCCAGCCACCCCCATCTTCCCGACGTCACACAGAAGCGCCTGGAGCGTGAACTGGCCCGCTCCAACGAACGGTTTCGCGCCGAACTGGGTGTCGTGCCGGATTTACTGGCCTATCCCTATGGCGAGTTTGGCCTGCGGGAAAAAAAGGCGGCACGCGAAGGGGGCTTCATCGCCGCATTTGGGCAACATTCCGGCGTGGCCCACAGCGGTGAAGATATTTATGGTCTGCCGCGATTTGCCATGAACGAGCGTTTTGGCACGGTGGAGCGGTTTCGCATGGCGGGTAACGGCCTGCCCCTGCCGGTCAGCGATGTGCTGCCCGCCGACACCGTCATACGGGGTAACAATCCGCCGTCCTTTGGTTTTACCGTGGCGGAAGGTATCGGGAGCCTCAAAACCCTTGCCTGTTTTGCCTCCCATCAGCCCAACGCGGCGCAACTGGAGCGTCTCGGCAGCCGGCGTTTCGAAGTCCGACTGAACAAGCCCTTCGGCACCGGCCGGGGCCGGATCAATTGCACCCTGAGGAGCAAAGACAATCGTTGGCGCTGGTTCGGGACACAATTCTATATCCCCCGACGCTAGAGCGTTTCCGAGATATTGTCGCTATCTGGATTATTTTCGAAGCCGGGCTAGAGAATTTTTATTCTAAAAATGCTCAGATCTTTAGAATTAGAGCAATTATTCCAATCACTTAGAATCGCTTTGCGATTCTCATTAATTCGGCATAGCTCTAGGACGGCAGGGGCTCGGAATTTTCGGCAAGCAGGCGTGCATTGTCAAAATCGTGTAGACGGTTGGCCCGCATAATTACCCGAATGGTATCGATGTAATCATGACCCCGTTCGGAATAGCTCCGCATGGTGCCGATCAACGCATAACCATCCAATGGTCGCCCATTGCCACGAAATGCCGCCCGTTTGCCGCGAAAATTCTCGTAGGCTAAATGAGTGTTCAAGTTCAAGATGTAGGAGCGCACGGAGGTGTACAGGTTGTTAAACGCCTTGACCTCGTAACGCTGGTTCGGCGCACGTTCCCGCGGCACCAAACCGCCCCCTTTGCGAAATGTCCGCTGCCCAAAAACCGCATTTCCCAGGCGCGCGAAGCGCGAGGTGCCCCAACCGGATTCCTCGGCCCCCTGGGCCAAGGCGAGTGAAGCCGGGATCACATCGACGCGTCGCTGCAACTCGTTAAGATTACCGCCTGGAACGCCATATTGCTTCGCCAGATTTTTTAGGAAACCGCGGTCGCTTACCGACAGATCGCTCAACGCCCGCCCGCCCTGGATAAGCGAAAGCATGCGCTGGCGGGTAGAGCGCACTTCATTATTCGCGCGCAGGACGAGGGGCAGAACGGTCTTAATAAAAATATCCTTGCGCTTCTTGGCATCGCGCAAGCCGGCCATATGTGTCGGGAACCGGCCCAAATAAACCGGCAACACGGCGGCCTTGCCCTGACGCAGGGCGGCCAGAGGCAGATCCAACAGCTCCTGCGCGCTGAAACGCCCGCGCCGCCGCCAATCAAACCGTTGTCCCGGCACAGTCATCAGACTAGCCAATTGCAAGGGCTGAACAAGCATTGATGCCGCCGTCGTTGGCTTAAAGGTGGGGACCGTGAATAATTTTGTAACCGCCGGCGACGGGGATTTGGTCGTCGATTTGGTCGTCACCGCGATGTCCGACAGTGTGGTGTCCGCCAGTGCGGCTGCCTCTGTGGTCGCGCCCGGGCTTTGGCCAGGCGCCATCCGGGGGGCAGCCTGAGAGGTGATAGCCAGGAACAGCCCCGCGCAGGTGACCGTGACCGCGGCAGCCATGACATCTTGTCTATAAAACTTCATCGTCAACGCCATTCGGATAAGTGGTTGCCCACCGATCCCCCTACACCCTGCCGTTTTACCGGCTTCTAGTTTTTTGCTCCGACCCCTGCCCGCCTCAAGGTCAGATCGATTTCGTCTGGATCGATTTCGTCTGGATCGCTTCGTCTCGATCACTTCGTCTCGATCACTTCGTCTTGATCATTTCCGTCTTAACGATTTATTAACCCGCCGTTTGCTATTATCGAGTTCGCTACCAGGAGAGTTTCCGAAATTTGCCTGGTAACTCTTTTTTTTACCGCCCGGCTCTGCTTGGCCAGGTTCGGTCAATTGGACAAAACTCAATTGAATTTTCTGGTATTTTTTCTGGAATTTCGACGCCTGGGCGAACAGTACTCAGACCAAAACGCGCGCCGCTTTGCGGCTACTGACCGGCCATTCTGGCCGGTTTTTCGCTTCTTCAGATAAAAAAGTTACCA
Source organism: Alphaproteobacteria bacterium (assembly GCA_016776605.1). Taxonomy (GTDB): domain Bacteria; phylum Pseudomonadota; class Alphaproteobacteria. Next base: position 90,468 of record JADHTB010000004.1, read on the forward strand.
GAAAATTAACTGAAAATCAACCCAGGAGATTCTAATCCTCCTTGCTACGGGCGCTACAGGCGCTCTAGCTACAGACCGGCTTGCAACCGATGCCAATCCGGAACATTCATCGCAGACCAGCCTTTGGTGCTTACGACCATGATTCGGGCTAGAAGTATATCAGATTGCGCGGACCTCCGTTACCTCCGGCACGAAGTGTTGCAACATTCTTTCGATGCCGTTTTTCAGGGTCATGGTGGAACTGGGACAGCCCGCGCAGGCACCGCGCATCTGCAAAAAAACAACGCCTGCCTCGAAACCGTGAAAGACGATGTCACCGCCGTCCCGGGCCACCACCGGCCGCACGCGGGCTTCCAGCAATTCGGTAATCTGCGCCACCACTTCGCCATCCGCCCCTTCATAGGTAGCCCCAGCTTCATAGCCGGCCCCCACTGGCGCCGGCGCCATGGGCGCCGCCGCCAGGGCTTCGATGATCACCGGCAAGCCCTGGCTGAAATGCGCCATGATGGCGCCCAGGATCAATGGTTTGAGATGGAACCATTCAGCCACGCCCTTGGTAACCGAGATAAAATCCTGACCAAAAAATACGCCGCTGACGCCCTCGATAGCGAACAGGCTCTGCGCCAGAGGCGATGCACCAGCCTCGGACAGGCTGCGGTAGTCGATCGTGCCAGAGGGCAATACCGTCAGCCCCGGCAAAAATTTCAAGGTCTCTGGATTTGGCGTAGGTTCGGTCTGAATAAACATCTCGCTACCCCAGTGCTGGTCACCGTCAACAGGGTCCAGCAATTAGGGCAGCGGGACGCTGGCGTCAAGGCGAAGCGTCCGTGGCTATTTGACGCTATGGTTGGAGGCTAAATCCGCTGCGATGAAAATCGAAATTGGATCAGAGGGTCAGTTCAATTCGGCCCGTAGTTTTTGCCGCAGCAGATCGATGGGGATCAATTGCCCCCGATCCTCGAAACACCAGAAAGTCCAGCCATTGCAAGCAGGGGCGCCCTGCACGGCGGCGCCAACCTGGTGAATGGAACCGCGGGAGCGGTCGGCCACCACACTGCCGTCTGCCCGGATCTGCGCGGCATAACGGCGCCGGGCATCGTACAGCAATGCGCCAGGGTTGAGCATGCCCCGCTCCACCAACCAGCCAAAAGGAATGCGCGGCAAGGCGCGTTTGGAAGGCGTCACATCAATATCTTCGTCCCTAAGGGGCGTCACGGCGTCAATGCGGGCGCGGGCCAAATCGATATAACCCGGATTGGCATCTATACCGATGAAATCCCGGCCCAGCAGTTTCGCCACGGCGCCCGTGGTGCCAGTGCCAAAAAACGGATCGAGCACCAGATCGCCAGGATTGCTGCTGGCCAGCAGAACCCGGTGCAACAAGGCCTCGGGCTTTTGCGTCGGATGGGCCTTTTGTCCGTCCTGTTTTAGACGCTCGCCCCCCGTACAGATCGGCAACAGCCAATCGCTGCGCATCTGCAAATCCTCGTTCAACGCCTTCATGGCCTCGTAGTTGAAGGTATAACCTTTGCCATTCGGTGACGGGGTGCACCAGATCAAGGTTTCATGGGCGTTGGTGAAACGTTTGCCGCGAAAATTCGGCATCGGGTTGGTTTTGCGCCAAACCACATCATTCAGGATCCAAAAGCCCAGATCCTGCAAAATTGCACCCACCCGGAATATGTTGTGATAGCTGCCGATGACCCACAAGCCGCCCCTGGGCTTCAGGACCCGCCGGACCTGGGTCAGCCAGGCGGTGGTAAATTCATCGTAACTGGCAAAATCATCGAACCGGTCCCAATCGTCATCAACACCTTCAACCTTGCTGTTGTTGGGCCGGCGCAGCTCTCCACTCAATTGCAAATTATAGGGCGGATCGGCGAAAACCAGATCCACCGACGCATCGGGCATACCGGATAGCACCTGGACGCTGTCGCCCAAGTGGATGCGGTTTCGATCTATTTTGTATGTATTGCTCATGATGGCGGCGCATACTGATCGTCAGCGAATCGATCGTCAACCCATTTTTTTGTGTGGAGTCAGCCGCTTAGCGGCGAGTCTAAAAGTTTTCGGATAGGTGCGTAAGATCGCCGGTGCATTTCGTTCGGTCCCAGCCGCGTCAGGGCCTCCCTGTGTTCCGCTGTGCCATAGCCGGCATTGCGCTCCCAGCCAAAGCCTGGAAAGCGCCCGGCCAGGGCCACCATCTCCCGGTCCCGGGTCACTTTGGCCACGATCGAAGCGGCGGCGATGGAAACACAGCGGGCATCGCCCTTGACCAGACATTCGACACGACAGGGCAGATCGGGTGGGTGGTTGCCGTCCACCAATGCGTGGCGGGGCGCCGTGGCCAGATCAGCTACCGCGCGGGCCATGGCCAGCATGGTGGCGGCCAGGATGTTGAGACGGTCGATTTCCACCACCTCGGCCCGGCCGACGCCAATCACGGCAACCTCGCGCAGCCTGTCAAACAGCGCTTCCCGGTGCTGTCTGGACAAGGTTTTGGAATCTGCCAGGCCGTGGGGAATATTGTCAGGCCGCAGGATCACCGCCGCCGCCACCACCGGTCCAGCCCAAGGCCCCCGGCCCGCCTCGTCAATGCCGCAAACCGGGGCCAGGCCCAAGGCCACGGCGGCCGCCTCGTGGGCGTAGTCCGCTTCAAACCTTGGTTTTGCCATCACTGCCACCAGCCTCGTCATCGGGGCCATCATCCTCGAAACGGACATCACCGTCATCTTCAACGTCGGCATTGGTATTGGTATTGGCATCGTCACCATCGGCCCCGTCGTCCAGCATATCCTTGGCGGCGCGATAGCGCTTCTCTCCCAACCGCATGGAAAAGCCCACGGAATATTGCCGCATGGTCGCCACCGCCTTGACTTCCGGTGCGAACAGGCTTTGCAAATATTCCCGCAGGGTCTGAATATTGCTGCCGACCAGGCGTTCCAGCCGCCGGGCCAATATAAACCATAGGGGCGAGAGCATCAGGCTCAAGGCGATGACGGAAACAGCTATGCGGCCACCAGTGTCCAAAACCAGGCCGGCCCCGACCGCCGCCGCCACCAGGACAAACGAGAATTCGCCGATCTGACCTATGGAGACGCCAACAATCCAGGCCCTGGGCCAGGGTTCCCGCAGCAGCCGCAATACGGCGACGTTCATCATGGTTTTCAGCACCGTGACGACCAACAGGATGCTCAAGACTTCCGCCAGATGATCCCAGATGAAGCCAAGGTCCAATAACAGGCCGATGGAAACGAAAAAGACCATCAACAGGGCGCCCTGGATAGGCCGGGCCGCCGCCAAGAGCGGCGCCCGCGCGGTCGAGTTGCCGATCCACAGGCCCGCCAAAAAGGCGCCATAGGCCGGCGACAGCCCCATCAGGGCGGATACCAGCGCCGCGCCAAAGCAATAGGCCAGGGCGGTGACCGCCGCCAGTTCCACATCGCCATGCAGGGCGCGGGAAAACGGCAAGCCAACCCGCGAGCGCCGCGTCAGCACGGCGATCATAGCGGCCAGCAAGCCCATTGCCAGGAACAGCTTCAAATAACCGGCCAGGGCAATACCCTCGCCGCCAGCCAGGCCATCGACGATAAGCAACATCGGCACGACCGCCAGATCCTGGGCGATCAGCACGCCAATCGCCGTACGCCCGACAGCGGTGCGCAATTCGCCAATATCTTCTAATAGCTTAATCGCTACGGCGGTGCTGGACAAAGCAACGACAAAGCCCATGACGACAGCGGTTTCGAGACTGCGCCCGAAGAAATGCATCACAATCAGCATAACGCCGATGGACAGGACAATCTGTGCGCCCGCCCCCAGCAACGCCAAGCGCAGCACCCGGCGAAAAGCCCGCAGGGATAATTCCATGCCGATCACGAACAGCAACAGCAACACGCCCAGTTCTGCCAGGGTTTCAATCGGCGCCCGATCGGGAAACAGATTAAACCCGGATGGGCCGACGACGACACCAGCGACGATGTAACCGACAATCGCCGGTTGGCGCAGCCGCTGCAGAACCAGACCCAGAATCAGGGCACTGGCCGCCAACAGGGCAATTTCAAAAAGACCGTTCGTATGCATCTGGCCCTTAGTCTAGAGCAATTTTCAATTACTTGAAGTCGCTTTCGCGACTTTAAGTAATTGGTTCAATTGCTCTATCCTAGAAAAGTCCCAGCGCATTTTGACTAAATGCGCTCTGGCACAGCGCCGGCGAACAACAGCAGGTTGAGAGGATGAAGAACGGCAAAAAGCGCGGCGAACTCTGCCTCGAATTCAGCCCAGTTCAGCTTTGCGCCGCCGGCCCGCAGACGGCCATGGATCTGCCGTAAACTGCGCCGGCCATCAATCAAGGCAACCATGGCGGCGGCCCCGTCACACACTTGGAATTGCCTTTCAACGCCACCCAATGTGGCCGTCAATCGCGGCGCCTTCGCCAGGCTTGCGGCCAGGCGGTCGGGCGCTATTTCATGCAGCACGGGGACCATGGCAGGGGCAAAACCCTGCGCCGCGCCACTCTGTTCATTGCCCGGGCGCACCGCGTAGAAGACATGGGTTTTCATGGCGCCGGATAATTCCTCGGCCAGGGCCCAGCGCTCCTGCTGGGGCAGCGCCGCGGCACGGTCCCGCAAGTCCGGATCGTCCAGATAATGGCCTGGATCATAGGCGCCGGCAGGCAAAAAGCCGCTAATAGACAAACCGGCGGCGGCAGCCATATCGACGATCTCCCCCACCAGATAGGCGCGATCGCGGCTGTGCAGCAGCAGATCATAAAACCCGGCGTCATCACCAGCCAGATGATCCGATAGATAGTCGTTGCGTTTCAACCAATTGCCAACTGGCAGGGCCTCTACCAGACGCCGGGCCAGGGCGAGCCGCTCCGGCGCAGTGGGGGGGGCGGCAGTGGGGGCGGCGGCCAGACGGGCAATGGCGCGCTGTGCCGGATAAACCCCGGTGCGGCCCAGTTCGCCATACAGCATCAGGCCCAGACCACCGTGTTCCGCCAAGACCGATACCAGCGCCGCCAGGCCCGCCTCGGGCGCATCAAGATGATGCAGCACGCCGCAACAGTCGATGTAGTCGAACGGGGCCCAGCCAAGACCGGGCAGATCCAGCAGAGATCCGTGGTGGAAGGAAATATTGCCCAGGCCACGCGCCTCGGCCCGCCCCTTGGCCACTGCAAGCGATGCCGCGGACATGTCCAGGTAGGTGACCGTGCCGGCCCCACGGTCGGCCAATTGCTGCGCCAGCATGATCGCGCCATCACCCGTGCCGCCGCCTGCCACCAGCGCCCGCAAATTGCCGGCACGGCCACCGGCAAAGACAAAATGCTCAATCTCTAGAATATGGCTGGGCGAGCCGGTGATCAGGCGGTGCGCCTCGTCCGCCGGATCCCGGGCCGGATAGGGATAAGCTTCGTACTGAGCCCGGACAGTACGATCATCACTCCCAGTCATGGCAACGTCAAATCCCGCCTAGTCCATCGTCACCACGGCCTTGCCCACGACCTTGCGTTCGACCAGAACGTTCAGGGCTGCCGGTACTTCCGCCAAGGGGAAACGGTGCGAAATATTGGGCCGCAATTTGCCTTCCCGCAGCCACTGGAACATAATTTCCATGTTGGCGCGGTGGCGTTCCGGGTAGCGCTCTGTCCAGGCGCCCCAAAAGACACCGACGATGGAGCAATTCTTCAACAGCGCCAGATTGGCCGGCGCCGCCGGGATCCGCCCAGAGGTAAAACCGATCACCAGAAGCCGGCCATCCCAATTGATACAACGCAGGGATTCATCGAAGATATCGCCACCGACCGGATCATAGATCACATCCGCGCCCGCGCTGCCGCAAATCTCCTTCACCCGATCCTTGAACGGACCTTCATTGTAGTTGATGACATGATCGGCGCCATGTTCGGTGACAATTTTTAGCTTTTCGTTGTTGCCACCCGTGCCAATGACCTTGGCCCCCATGGCCTTGCCTATTTCCACCGCCGACAGGCCAACACCGCCCGAAGCGCCGTGCACCAGCAGCCATTCATCCTTTTGCAATTTCCCCATCTGCATCAGGGCATAGGCGGAGGTGCCATAAGTCAGAACGAAGGCGGAGCCCAATTCGTAGCTAATATCCTCGGGCAGATGCAGGCATTTGACGGCCCGGGCATTGACCTCTTCGGCAAAAGCGCCATGGCCGGTCAAGGCGATGACCCGGTCTCCGGGCTTGAAGTCGCTAACGCCGGGGCCAATGGACAGCACATCGCCGGCGCATTCGGAGCCGGGGGAAAACGGAAAGTCCGGTTTAAACTGATACTTCCCCTCGGTGATAAGAATATCGGGAAAATTGACCCCGGCGCAGCGCACCCGGATACGCACCTCGCCCTCGCCCGGAGGCGGCAATTCATGCTCTTCCAGCACCAGACTTTCAGGCGGGCCGTATTTCTTGCACAACATCGCTTTCATCAGTGTCTTCCCCATAATTTCGGACGTACGAATTTCGAACCTGGAATTAACACAAAGCATGAGCCTTTGTCGCCTATAGGCGTTATTCTCGATCTTGGACAAAATGGAACAGGTGGATATGCGCGGTTATTTTGGCATCGGCGTTGAGCGTTTAAGCAAGCCCATGAACGCGGGCAATCTGTTTCGTTCGGCCCAGGCGTTTGGCGCCGGCTTTCTATTTACCGTCGCCGGCAGTTATCAACAGCGCGAGGCGCATTCCGATACCTCGCAATCCACCCACCAAATTCCGTTTTACGAGTTCGACGACGTGGCCAGCATGCTGTTGCCTGAAGGCTGTCAGCTTGTGGGCATCGAATTGATGGAGGGTGCGGTTGATTTGCCGACCTTCAAGCATCCGGCCCGCGCGGCCTATGTCCTGGGACCGGAGCGTGGCAGCCTATCGCCTGAAATGGCGGCGCGCTGCGATCATCTGATCAAAATCCCGACAGCATTCTGCATTAACGTGGCCACGGCGGGCGCCATCGTCATGTACGACCGCGTGGTCAGTCTGGGCCGCTTTGGCCAACGGGCCACGTTCAGCCGCAATGCCGGCGAACCGCCTACGCCCCATGTTCAAGGCACCCAGATCTTTCGCAACAAAAAATAATAAGACCATCAGGGCCTGGAATATGCCGTGATCGGGCCCTATGTTGTCGCCATGAGACAATCCATAGTCATTCTGGGCATCGTTGCGGTACTGTTTGCCGCTGCGTTTAGCTCCACGCCAACGGCGGCGGCCAAGGCGCCCAAATCGTTGTTGAACAATCCCGGTAGCTGGGGCGCCTTTATGCTCAAGGAAGGCAAAGGCAAGGCCTGCTATATGGCCGGGCAGCCAAAGAGCAGCACACCGGCGGGGGTCAAGCGCGGCCCAATCTGGCTGCTGATCACCCACCGCCCCTACAAAAAAATCAAGGGCGAGGTCGGGATCTATGTGGGTTATCCCTTCAAGACCGGCAGCACGGCCGTCATTGATGTCGATGGCAAAAAATTCAAGCTCTACACGGTGGCGGACACCGCCTGGGTAGATGATCCCAAAGTCGAGAAAAAATTGGTGGCCGCCATGCGGGCCGGCAAAAAAATGGTCGTTCGGGGCACTTCGAAACGCGGCACCAAGACCACCGACAGGTACTCCTTGAAGGGCTTTACCCGCGCCCACAAGGCGATCAATCGGGCCTGCAAAGTAAAATGACCGCAAAACTCACCAGCGCGGCAGATCTTCCCATCGCCGATTTCGCCAGTCCGGAAACACGGCTAAATCTGATTGGCCTGACGCGCCCGGAACTGTCGGACGCCATGGCCTCGCTTGGCGTACCCGAGCGGCAGCGCAAGATGCGGGTCAGCCAGCTTTGGCGTTGGATGTACAACCGGGGTGCGGGCAGCTTTGAGGCAATGAGCGATCTAGGCAAGGACTTGCGCCAACGCCTGCTGGAAAGCCACAGCGTCGCGCGGCCGGGCATCGCCACGACCCAGAAATCAACGGACGGCACCATAAAATGGCTGTTGCGGCTGGCCGACGGCAATGAGGTTGAAATGGTCTATATCCCGGACCTGGATCATGGCGCCCTGTGCATTTCCAGCCAGGTCGGCTGTACCTTGAATTGCAGTTTTTGCCATACCGGGACCATGCCATTGGTGCGCAATCTGACCGCTGGCGAGATCCTTGGTCAGTTCATGCTGGCCCGGGATTGTCTGGATGATTGGCCCAACCCCGAGGGCCTGCGAAAAATCTCCACCATTGTCATGATGGGCATGGGCGAACCGCTTTTGAATTACGACAATGTCGCCAAGGCCTTGACCATCATAATGGACATGGAGGGGATTGCCCTTTCACGGCGGAGTATTACGCTGTCCACGGCCGGTCTGGTGCCGGCGATGGAGCGGTGCGGGCGCGAATTAAAGGTCAACCTGGCGGTTTCCCTGCATGCCGTGAATGACAAGGTGCGCGATCAACTGGTGCCCTTGAACCGGCGTTACCCCATCGCGGAATTGATCCAGGCTTGCCGCGACTATCCGTCCGCCAACAATGCCCGGCGCATCACCTTTGAATATGTCATGTTGCAGGAGGTCAATGACAGCCTGGAGGATGCCCATGAACTGGTGCGCCTGCTGCGGGGCATTCCGGCCAAAATCAACCTGATCCCCTTCAATCCATGGCCTGGCGCGCCTTATGAATGCAGCTCTAACAACCGCATTCACCGCTTTGCCGACGTGCTCAACGATGCCGGCTATGCCGCCCCGGTTCGCACGCCCCGGGGCCGGGATATCATGGCTGCCTGCGGTCAGTTAAAATCCGCCAGTGAAAAGAAGCCAGCCGCAACGAAGGTCGAAAACGCCTAACGATCGATGCCGGCTTTGCGAAAGATCGCCGTAACCTGTTTGCGGCGATTTTCCGAGGCGCGGTCAAAGGCCGTGCGGCCGGTAAAATCGGTCAAAGTCGGATCGGCGCCGGCCGCCAGCAGGCCGGCGACGGCGTTATCGCTGCCCTCGCCCGCCGCGCGCATCAGGGCGGTTTCGCCTTGTTTATTGCCGCGATCGATCATCGCGCCGGCCCCCAATAACAAGGTTATGACATGATCATGATTATTCAGAGCCGCATGGACCAGGGCGGTATTGCCTGCGCCGTCGAACAAATCAACGATGGCGCCGCGCGCCAGCAACAGTGTGACGATGTCCACCGCCCCCTGACTGGCCGCCAACATCAGCGCGGTATAGCGATTTTGGCCGCGAATATTGGCCGAGGCGCCAGCCAAAAACGCCTTTTGCACATCCTCCATGTTGCCACGCTCCACCGCATCAATTAGGGGCGGTGCATCCAGCAACTGCGCACGGACGATACCGGGCGATAGCGACAACGCCAACGTCAGCAAAAACAACCGTGCCAGGGCCTGTAATTTCAACAAAGGCATTGCGTCCTTTTTCTGCCGCATTATGGCAATATGCGCGAGTCCGGGCGCAGGTCAACCTTATATCAACGCGCCCGCATCATTGTGCTAAATTGCCACCATGATAGGAAAACAATTCATTTTCGCGGCGCTACTGGCACCCTGGTTGTTGTCATTAATGCCAAGCACGGGTTATGGCGATGGCGGCTTCCTGCCTGGGATCGAGGATCTGCCCCTGATGCCGGGACTGCGGGAAATTCCGGAAGCGACGCTGATTTTCGACAAGCCCGTTGGCCGGCTTGTCCAGGCCATGGCGAAAGGCAAAAGCGATCCGGCGGCGCTATGGCGGTTTTACGACGAGACCCTGCCCCAATTGGGCTGGCGCCGCGTGGCAACCGGCCACTTTGTCAGGGACGGTGAAGGATTACGCATCACCGTGGAGAAAAATGGCCCTACGTTGACGGTTCACTTTGCCATTGCGCCCGGAACCGAGTAGGACGGCAGGCGCAATAGCTGATCGGGGGACCGGGCCGGAAATCAGTCCCCATTGTCTGGATGAATGGCGAGGAGATTAAGGTCATGGCATACGAAAATATCCTGGTGGAAACCAAGGGTGGCGTCGGTATCATCACCCTGGATCGGCCCGAAGCGCTCAATGCCCTGAATTCGGCATTGATCAAAGATCTGGGTCACGCCCTGGACAATTTCGAAAGTGACGGCGACATCGGTTGCATCATTTTGACCGGCAGCGCCAAGGCATTCGCCGCCGGGGCCGATATTTCGGAGATGGCGCCGAAATCCTACATGGATGTTTATCGGGAGGATTTCATCACCGCCGGTTGGGAGCGGGTCAGCCAGAGCCGCAAACCGATCATCGCCGCGGTCGCCGGTTTCGCCCTGGGGGGCGGCTGCGAAATGGCAATGATGTGCGACTTCATCATCGCCGCGGATAATGCCAAATTTGGTCAGCCGGAAATAAACCTGGGCATTATCCCCGGTGCCGGCGGAACGCAGCGTCTGACCCGGTTCCTGGGCAAATCCAAGGCAATGGAGATGGTGTTGACCGGCCGCATGATGACGGCGGAAGAAGCGGAGCGCGCGGGCCTGGTCAGCCGGGTGGTGGCGCTGGATGATTTGCTGGATGAGGCCCTGGCGGTGGCTGAAAAAATCTGTAAATTATCTCAACCCATCGTGATGATCGCCAAGGAATGCGTCAATCGGGCCTATGAGACAACCCTGGCCGAGGGCGTCCGATTCGAACGGCGGATGTTCCATTCCACCTTTTCGACCGATGACAAGAAGGAAGGCATGGCCGCCTTTTTGGAGAAGCGAACCGCACAATTCAAACATCGTTGAGAGCATGGCCAGGGTAAATATTTATCTGAGCGTTTGCAGGCGGCAAAACCATTTAATATGACTGCATTCTGGAACAGAGGCACAGCCCCATCACGTTGTGCCGAGTTTTGTGGAGTATCGTTATGAAGAGTTCTTTCGGGAAAGGTCGCCAGGCGCCATGAAGCTGCTTTCGGGAAATAGTAACCGGCCCTTGTCGGAGGCCATCGCCGCCTATCTGGAAACGCCACTGACCAGCGCGGATGTACGGCGGTTTTCCGATATGGAAGTGTTCGTTGAAATTCACGAAAACGTACGTGGAGAGGATGTATTCATCATCCAGTCCACCTCGTCACCGGCGAATGATAACTTGATGGAATTGCTGGTCTGCATCGATGCCTTGCGCCGCGCCTCGGCCCGCCGCATTACCGCCGTGCTGCCCTATTTCGGCTATGCCCGGCAGGACCGCAAATCGGGGTCCCGCACACCGATTTCCGCCAAACTGGTGGCCAACCTGATTGCCACGGCCGGGGCCAACCGGGTTCTGACCATGGATTTGCATGCCGGTCAGATCCAGGGCTTTTTCGATATCCCCACGGATAATTTATTTGCCGGACCGGTTTTTACCCGCGAAATCGCCGAACAGTACGGAGAAGAAAAATTAGTCATGGTATCGCCTGATGTGGGCGGCGTGGTCCGCACGCGGGCGCTGGCCAAACGGCTGAATGCCGATCTGGCGATCATCGACAAGCGGCGGGAGAAGGCCGGCGTGTCCGAAGTGATGAATATTATTGGCGACGTGGAGGGGCGCAACTGCATACTTGTTGATGATATCGTCGATTCCGCCGGCACCTTGTGCAATGCGGCCGAAGCCTTGAAGAAGGCCGGCGCGGAGCGGGTTTTCGCCTATGTCACCCATGGTGTCCTCTCGGGCGGCGCTGTGGCGCGGGTCACCGCTTCAGCGTTGGAACATCTCTCCGTAACCGATTCCATTGCCGCCACCGACGCCATGCGCCATGCCCGCAACATCCGCACAATTCCCATCGCCCCCCTGTTGGGTGAAGCGATCCGGCGCATCAGCGAGGAAACCTCGGTCTCGTCGCTGTTCGAATAGTCATTCGATCCCGCCGCCAAAGGGTTTGAATTTTCCTGACAATCCGCGTATATGGGCGGCTTCCTACGGTACGCACAGGCTCGGCACCGGGAAATTGACGGATTGGGCGGCACCCCTGGAGGCCGCGAAGCCGTTTCCCGATAGTTGAAGCCGTCAGGCGAATGCCGCATTTTATCGGAGCGAACGAAAATGTCTGAAGACATCATTACAGTTGAATTACGCGACCGGGTCGGCAAGGGGGCCGCCCGGGCGGCAAGGCGCGAGGGCTTGGTGCCCGGCGTGATCTATGGTGCCAAGATGCCGCCCCAGCCGATTACGGTCAACCGCAAACAGATGGATTTACTGCTGCAAAAGCCGGGGCTTTTTAACACCCTGTTCGTGCTGCAGGCCGGCGACAAGAAGCAACAGGTCTTGCCCCGCGACGTGCAACTGCATGTGGTCACGGATGTCCCCCTGCATGTGGATTTCCTGCGCCTATCGGATACGACCGAGATCACCATTAACATCCCCGTGGTCTTTGTGAATGAAGAGGAATCGGAGGCTCTGCGTCAGGGCGCCGTGCTGAATATTGTCCGCCATCAGATCGAAGTCCGTTGTTTGGCGGGCTCTATCCCCTCGTCGATCGAAGTCGATTTGGCCGGCACGGAGATTGGCGATTCCATCCACATCGGCGCCGTGCCGTTGCCCAAAGGTGTCGTGCCAACCATTACCGACCGTGACTTCACCATCGTCACCCTGGCCGCGCCAACCGTCCAGGCCGTGGAAACGGTCGTGGAAGGTGACGAAGACGCCGAAGGCGAAGAGGCTGTGGAAGGCGAAGCCACCGAGAGCAGCGACGACGACTAGAGCAATTTTCAATTAGCGTGGGTCGCAATTGCGACCCACGTGATTGGCTCAATAGCTCTATTTTGAAGGGTCTGAGCACATTGCAAATAAATGTGCTTGAGGAGCTAACACCATGCTGTTGTTGGTAGGGTTGGGCAATCCCGGAGACAAATACGCCGACAACCGGCACAATATTGGCTTCATGGCGGTGGATGAAATCATCCGCCGCCATGGCTTTGCCCCCCCGCGGCGGCGCTTTCAGGGTCTGACCAGCGAAGGCACCATGGCGGGGCAAAAGGTCATGGTACTGAAGCCCATGACTTTTATGAATGAATCCGGCCGCAGCGTCGGGGAAGCGGCCCGCTTTTTCAAAATCGATGCAGACCATATCGTCGTTTTTCACGACGAGCTGGATCTGGCACCGGGCAAGCTGCGCGTCAAAAATGGTGGCGGGCTAGCCGGACACAACGGCTTGAAAAGTCTGGCCGCGCATATCGGCAGGGATTTCCGCCGCGTGCGCCTGGGGGTCGGCCATCCGGGCCACAAGGATAAGGTCCTGCGGTACGTGCTACAGAATTTTGCCAAAGCGGACGATACCTGGCTTGACCCACTGCTGGATGCCATGGCCGAGGCCGCCCCCCTGTTGACCAGCGGTGATGATGCGGCCTTTGCCTCCAAGGTCGCTTTGATCCTAAAGCCGCCGGAGCATAGGCCACGCCCCCTGCCGGCGGCATCGAACACGGACGAAAATCAGTCAACTGATTGACCAACCGGAAAGTACGCCACCGGCACATGGTGCGGACAAGACCCCCGTGGTGAAGATACCGGTCTAACCCAGCCGTGGAACCCAGTTGTGGAACCCAGCCGTGGAACCCAGCCGTGGAACTGGGGCTGGACATTCCGGGGCGGTGGCGGTATGCCCCGCCGTCCCCCAGACAATTTTCGCCCAAGAGGGCGTCGGCAAAGCAGCGGAGCAGCGAATGGGTTTCAAATGTGGCATCGTCGGGCTGCCCAATGTGGGTAAATCGACCCTGTTCAATGCCTTGACCAAGACGGCGGCGGCAGCGGCGGAAAATTATCCCTTTTGCACCATCGAACCCAATGTGGGTCAGGTGCCGGTGCCAGATCCACGCCTGCACCAGATCGCCAATATCGCCAAACCGAAAAAAATCGTGCCCACCCTATTGGCCTTTGTTGATATAGCCGGGCTGGTGCGTGGCGCCTCGAAAGGGGAAGGTTTAGGCAATCAGTTCCTGGGCAATATCCGCGAGGTGGATGCCATCCTGCACGTGCTGCGCTGTTTCCAGGACGATGACGTCACCCATGTGGACGGCCGCATCGATCCCATCAGCGATGCCGAAACGGTGGATACTGAATTGATGCTGTCCGATCTGGAAAGCCTGGAACGACGCATCCACACGGCGGTCAAACGCCAGCGCGGCGGTGACCAGGAGGCCACGGCGCAATTGGATCTCATGGGCCGAATTATCGAGGCCCTGCAGGCGGGCCGGCCGGCGCGGGATGTGAAGATCACGGCGGACGAGGCAAAAGACTTTCAGCAACTGCAATTATTGACCGGCAAGCCGGTACTCTACGTTTGCAACGTGGACGAGGCCTCGGCCGGCACCGGTAACGAATTCAGCCGGCTGGTCGGGGAAATGGCCGCCAGACAAAACGCCGGCATGGTGGTGATTTCCGCCAGTATCGAGGCGGAATTGGCGCAATTGGACGATGGCGAGGAGAAAGATGCCTTTCTCGAAGACCTTGGCCTGTCCGAAGCTGGCCTGGACCGGGTCATTCGGGCCGGGTACGAGCTGTTGGGTCTGCTGACCTATTTCACTGCTGGACCGCAGGAAGTCCGCGCCTGGACCATCACGGATGGCACCCTGGCGCCGGGCGCGGCGGGCGTGATCCATGGCGATTTCGAACGCGGCTTCATCCGCGCCGAAACCATCGCATACGAAGATTTTCTGTCATGCAACGGCGAACAGGGTGCCCGCGACGCCGGGCGCATGCGTTCCGAAGGCCGCGATTACCGGGTCAAGGATGGCGACGTGATGCTGTTCCGCTTTAACGTCTAGAGCAATTCCGAATCAATGAGAATCGCGAAGCGATTCTAAGTGATTGGAACAATTGCTCTAATTCTAAAGGTCTGAGCATTTTAAGAATGAAAATGCTCTATTCCCAACCGGCGCTGATAGCAATTCCCAACCGGCGCTGATAGCAGGCTTAAGCGTAGGCGATGCTGATGGTTTCGGCGACCATTACGGGCCGGTCCTCGCCCTCGCGCTCCATGGATACTTCGGAAATAACGCGCACGCCGTTGTCCTTCACGTCCTCTACCGCCTTTAAGGTAGAGCGCAGGCGAACCCGGCTGCCGGCCGGCACCATGCCCGTGAACCGAACCTTGTTGGAGCCATAGTTGAGGCCACGGCGTTTTTTCTTGATCAGCAGATTTTGCGTCGACAGGTTCGACACCAGGGACAAGGTCAAATAGCCGTGCGCGATGGTCGAGCCGATGGGCAATTCCCGCCTGGCCCGTTCCACATCAACGTGAATCCATTGATGATCGCCGGTGGCCTCGGCGAATTTGTTGATCATTTCCTGATCCACGGTGACCCATTCGCTGACGCCCATTTCCTCGCCGATATGTTGTTTCAGATCATTTGGTGTTTCGACGGTAAGCATGGTGTTCCTCGCTATATGGCAGTTGCTTTCCTTTATCTTAGTATCGCTTAAATCATACCCCGCGCGGCCCGGCGAGTCGCTCCTGAACATGCCGGCACCATCATAACAGCGACAGTTGATCGTCGCCGGGCGAAGGTGGTCCGGGCGGTGGGCGGAACTGCCCGCGGTCCAATTGCTGCTCCCCCCGGCCCTGGCGCAGGCCCAGACGCCGGCAGGCCAATTCAAAGCGCCGGGCGATCAATTCCGCGTACGGTCCCGCGCCAACCATGCGTTGGTAAAACTGGCTGTCATAGTCCTTGCCGCCACGGGCCTCGCGGATGTGGCGCATGATGCGTTCGGCACGGTCGGGATAATGCTCGGTCAGCCATTCCCGCCACAGCGCCTTGATCTCCAATGGCAGGCGCAACAGGATATAGCCGGCCGCCTGGGCCCCGCCGGCGGCGGCCCGGCCCAGGATCGCCTCCATCTCCATATCCGTCAGGGCCGGGATCACCGGCGCCACCATGACCGCCGTGGGGATTCCGGCCTTGGCCAAACTGGCCAGGGCCCCCAGGCGGCGTTCGGGCGTTGCCGCGCGTGGTTCCATGCGCCGGGCCAGATGGCGGTCCAGGGTCGTGACGGATACCGCCACCTTGACCAGGCCCCGCGCCGCCATGCCACCAAGAATATCAATATCACGGCAGATCAGATTGGATTTCGTCACGATGGAAACGGGGTGGTTGAAGTCATCCAGCACTTTCAACAGTTCCCGGGTCACCGCCAGGCGCCGCTCTATCGGTTGATAGGGGTCTGTATTGGTACCCAGGGCGATGGGGCGGCATTGATAGCCTTGGCGGCGCAATTCCCGCGCCAGGACTGCCGGGGCGTCGGGCTTGAACGACAGCCGGCTTTCAAAATCCAGCCCGGGCGACAGGCCCAGCCAGGCGTGGGTCGGCCGGGCAAAGCAATAGATGCAGCCATGTTCGCAGCCCCGGTAGGGATTGATCGATCTGTCAAAGCCAAGATCGGGCGATTTATTATAGCTGATGACCTTGCGGCTGCTATCCTTGGTCAGAGAGGTGCTTAAGGGGGGCGGGGCGGTGTCCAGGTTGCCCCAGCCATCATCGCACCATTCACGATCCTGAGCCTCGTAACGGCCCGATTGGTTGCTGGCCGCGCCACGGCCACGGCGGCTGGCGGGGTGCATATTGCTTGTGCTGCTTTCATCCATGAGGGATGGACTCTACGGCACATACAGAACAAATCAAGAACATAATGCAGCGCGATTTTCCGCTATAATGGCCGCCATGATTTCAGTCGTCATACCCACTCTGAACGCCGCGTCCAGCCTGCCCGGCACCTTGGCGGCCCTGAAGCCGGGCCGGGATACCGGCCTGGTGTCAGAAGTGCTGATCAGCGACGGCGGCTCCACCGACGGGACCCAGGCGCTTGCCCTGGCAGCCGGCGCCCGTGTGGTAGGTGGACCGGCGGGGCGGGGCGGGCAATTGCAACGCGGCGCCGTGGCGGCGGGCGGCGAGTGGCTGTTGTTCCTGCACGGCGACACCGTGCTGGCGCCCGAATGGCTGTTCGCGGTGGAGGACTTCGTGGCCAATACCAATAATAGCGCCCGGGCGGCGGCATTCCGCTTCTCCCTGGATGACGAATGCCCGGCAGCCCGGCGTCTGGAGCGGATCGTGGCCTGGCGCTGCACCACATTCGGCCTGCCATTCGGTGATCAGGGTTTGTTGCTGTCCCGGCGCTTTTATGGCCAGGTTGGCGGCTTCCGTGACCTTCCCCTGATGGAGGATGTCAATCTGGTCCGCCGGATTGGACGGCGGCGGTTAAGCATGCTGCCGGTGGCGGCCACGACCTCGGCCCGGCGTTATCAGCGCGGCGGCTATTGGCGCCGCCCGGCCCGCAATCTGCTTTGCCTGGGCCTGTATTTTCTAGGCGTACCGCCGCGCTTCCTTATCCAGCTGTACGAATGAGGGCGGCATGAGACGGGGCCAGTTGATTCTATTCGTCAAAGCGCCACGGCTGGGCGCCGTCAAGACCCGCCTGGGCGCGGCCATTGGCAGGCTGGCTGCCTGGCGCTTCTATAATGCCATGCTAACCGGACTATGGCGCCGCCTGGGCCGCGATGGCCGCTGGCGGACCGTGCTGGCCGTCAGCCCGGATCAAGGCGCCGCGCGCTGGCCCACGGGTCTGCCCCGCCAGCCCCAGGGCCAGGGCGATCTGGGCCAGCGCATGGCCAGGGCCATGCTGGCCCATGTAGGCCCGGTGGTTCTTGTCGGTGGTGATATTCCAGATCTGGACAGGCGCCACATAGCGCAGGCGCTGCAGGCACTGAAACGGGCCGACGTGGTCTTCGGACCGGCCGCCGACGGTGGTTTCTGGTTGGTTGGTCTGCGCCGCGGCCAGTGGGCCGGGCGGCTGTTCCGCCAGGTACGCTGGTCCAGTCCGCACGCCCTGGCCGATACCCTGGCCAATCTGCCGCCGACGGCACGGACGGCCATGCTGGAAACCCTAGCGGATGTGGATACGCCCGCCGACTATGCCAGCTATTTGGCGGATCAATAACGAGAGCAATTTTCAATTAGTTGGAGTCGCTTTCGCGACTTAAGTGATTGGTTCAATTGCTCTATCTTTAAGAGTCCGAGTGCATTTTCTTCAAATGCGCTCTAGGCGTTCGTCGGCAAATGTTCCTGCAGGCGGGGCATCATTTCGGCAAAATTACAGGGCCGGAAGCGGATATCCAGTTGATCCTTGAGGATGTGGTCCCAACCATCCCGGCAGGCCCCCGGCGAGCCCGGCAAGGCAAACAAATAGGTGCCGCCCGCGACCCCGGCCGTGGCGCGGGACTGGATTGTCGAAGTGCCGATGAGTTTGAAACTGATCTGGCGAAAAATTTCACCAAACCCGGCGATTTCTTTTTCGTAGACCTGGGCAAAGGCTTCCGGTGTGACATCCCGGCCCGTGACCCCGGTGCCGCCGGTGGAAATCACCACCTCTATCGCCGGATCCGCGATCCAGGTCTTCAACTGCCCGATAATCGCGGGCACATCGTCCTTTACGATGGCCCGGCCGGCCAGTTCGTGGCCGGCCTTGCTTAACCGCTCGACCAAAATATCGCCCGACTTGTCATCGGCCAGGGAACGGCTGTCGGAGACCGTCAGAACAGCTATTTTGATGGGGCGAAAGGTGATTTTTTCATCAATTCCGGGCATTGCGGGCTACCGCCTCCGTTGCATTGTCCAAGTTGAAATAGATCGGCCAATGGCCGCTCGCCGCCGCATCCAGAGACGGGCTGTCTTCGCCCAGGCGTTCCCGGTAGATCCAGAAATTAGTCAGCACCCGTTCGACGAATAGACGGCTTTCCCGCCAGGGGATACTTTCCACGAACAACAAGGGGTCGCCTTCGAACTCCGCCTTGCCCAGCCATTTACGCAGGTTGCCGGGACCCGCGTTGTAGGCGACAGCCAAGTGGAATAGATTACCCTTTATCAAGTCATCCTTCAGCAGATGTGTAAGATATTTCTGGCCCAGTCCAAGATTGAATTCCGGATCGAAAAGTTTTGCCTTGTTGCCTCTGTGCAAACTGCGGTCGTCAGCCATGAAGGACGCGGTCCGGGGCATCAATTGCATCAGACCACGGGCACCCACGGGACTTTTAGCGCGGGCGTTGAAGCCAGATTCCTGCCGCATGAAGGCAAACAAAAGAGCCCGGTCCACGGCGAAGCCCTTTGTCGGTTGCCAGGGTGGCATGGGGAACAGCGCCTGATCATAAGGCCTGTCATCGCTGCCGCGCACCCCGCGGGCCATGCGCATTTGCGTCGCCGGCAAATCCAATTTATGGGCCAGAGCCAGCAGGGATGGGCCGCTCAAATGATCGCTGCCCAGGTAACAGCGGCGCAGTTCGCGTTCCGCCTGATGCACATTGCCCACCTGGGCCAGGGCGATGGCGCGGCGGGCGCCTGGGATAGCAGCAAGCAGTGCCATGCCATTGGAGGTCAAGGGTGGCGGCGTCCAGTGCAGATCCAGATCGACGCCCAATTGCCGCGCCGCGATCAGACCATAAAAAGTACGGGGATGTTCCGCCGCCAACCGCAGCAAGGGGTTCACCCGATCCGGCTGCCGGGCGATCAGATAGGCCCGTGCGGCCCAGAACGCACCTGCCGTGCGGTTCCATGCATCGGCTGTCTTGGAATAAGCCAGGGCCTCGAAATGCCGGGCCGCCAGATCGATTTTTTGCAGGCGCCAGGCGGACAGGCCGGCAACCCAGTCGGCATTCGAGATATGGGCGCGGGAGCGGTCCGCCGCCGGGCTGGCCAGGGCCAGGGCCCGTTTCGCGTTGCCCCGATAGAACCACCCGGACGCCACCTGGCTCAACAACGCATCGCGCTCGACCATATCCAACAAATTAGTGACGTCCCTGCGGGCCAGAAATTTCTCCGACTGCGTCAGAATTTCGCGCCGTACGTTGCGGCGAATTTTCGCTGCGATCTGGCGTACCCGGCGACGCTGGCCCGCGTTTCGCTTGCGGGGGGAACGATAATCGGGATCGGGTGCCAAATCAGCGTAGCCACGGGCGGTCCGGGGGCCGACCGGCGCAGTCGGGGCCCGATGGTTTTTCGGCTGCCGCCGCTTGGCCAGCTTGTATAGTCTGACAGCCCCCGGATGATCGGCGTATTCGGCCAGCCAGCCCTTTAATTCCCGATAGCGGGAGCGGTATTTCCTGGGATGCATATAGCGCTGGTATAGCACGTGGCCCAGCAGCAGATTGTCGTCAAGGCGCGCGATCAGACGATCCGCCGCCTTCCACTTGCCCGTCTCCTGCAACGCGAATATAGCCTGATAGGCCGCAATGTCCGCCGGACCCAAAATCTTCGGCAGGGCCAAATTCTGGCCCAAATCCCGGCCCAAATCCTGAATTAGGCCCTCCGGCATGTTGGCGACCGGTGGCGCGACAGGCGCCGCAACGGGGCCGGTCTGTACGGCCTGGGCCGCGAATGACCCCGCCAGACAAAATACCACGGCCAAGCCAATGGCCCGCCTTGACGCGCGAAAGCGCCAAGTAGGGCGACCGTTGTTATGGTAATGAACCTCCGGCATATGGTTGCTAAATAGCCCATCGGGCCAAAACCGGCAAGTCGGCGAATCAGCACGGGACCCTAGCGCGGGGCACTGCCTATTCCCGGTTACCCGGCCTTGTACGCCCGCATACGACGTCAGTTTATATCCTGTAGCCGCGCCTTGATGGCAAGAAGATCGATCCAGGCCAACCTTTTCAGCGCCGGCTGGCGCAAAAGGTAGGCGGGGTGAAAAATCGGCATGGCGGGAATAGCGTCGCCAGAGACGTTGCTACCGTCAGGCGGATATTCGAACCAGCGGCCGCGCATGCGGGTAATGCCGTCACGGCGTTCCAACAGAGTGGCGGCGGAAGTCCCGCCGACAAAGACCAGTATACGGGGAGCCACCAGTTCGACATGCCGGCGAATAAACGGCAGGCACATGGTGGTTTCTTCGATCGTCGGCTTGCGGTTGCCCGGCGGGCGCCAGGCCAGCATGTTGGTGATATAGACGCTGCCACGATCCAATCCGATAGAAGCCAGCATACGGTCAAGCAGTTGCCCCGAAACCCCGACAAAGGGCTGCCCCTGACGATCCTCGTCGGCACCGGGGGCTTCTCCGATCAACATGACCTTGGCTGCCGGGTTGCCGGCGCCGAAAACCGTAGTGGCGGCGGTCTTTTTCAGTGGACACAGATCAAAATTATCCATCACTGCCCGCAATGCAGGCAAATCGACAGCCCCCGCCGCCAGGGCGCGGGCTGAAATCTCAGCCTCGGTCCGCGCCTGCAGGGGTACCGTGGCGGCAGCCGTGGCAGCAGTCGTGGCGGCGGGCGCGACAGCGGGTCGGCTGGGCGCGCGTGACGGGGCGGGCGATAATGCCTCCACCCCGGCCCCAGCCCCGGCCGCCGCCGCCGCCATTTGGCTTTCAGCGAAACGATCGACGGGGGCCGTGCCAATGACCTCATCGACGCCGGCATCAATGTAGAAGTTCAACGCGGCGAGATAATTCCCTGTATGCTCCATGGCAGCAAATTAGCACGCCTTGGGGATTTGAAACAGCGCGCGTGGTCCGCGCGCGCCATAGGTCCATGTGGGGTCTCATATCGGGACCATTGACCCGCCGGATGGTTCGGCGGCATAACGGGCCACATTCATAAGCTGGTGCAGTAAGGATGAATGCCATGGAACGCGAATCGATGGAAGTGGATGTGCTGATTGTCGGCGCGGGGCCGGCTGGCCTGTCGGCGGCGATCCGGCTGATGCAGATGGCCCAAGAGGCCAGCGTCGAGCTGTCGGTTTGCGTGCTTGAAAAAGGCTCCGAGGTCGGCGCCCATATCATGTCGGGCGCAGTGCTGGAGCCCCGCGCCCTGGACGAGCTGATCCCTGATTGGGCCGAGCGCGGGGCGCCCTTGAATGTTCCGGTGACAGCCGAAAAATTCATGTTTCTAACGGCGGTCAATTCAATCCCGTTGCCAAACATCGTGTTGCCCAAGGCAACCCATAACGACGGCAATTACATCGTCTCGCTGGGCAATGTCTGCCGCTGGCTGGCAGAGCAGGCCGAGGCGATGGGGGTCGAAATTTTTCCAGGCTTTGCCGCCTCCGAGCTGTTGTTCCACGACGATGGCCGGGTCAAGGGCGTGATCACCGGGATCATGGGCATCAATGCCCAGGGAGAGCAAAAGCCGGCCTACGAGGCGGGCATGGAACTGCATGCCAAATACACCCTGTTTGGCGAAGGCTGCCGGGGCTCGTTGTCGCAGCAATTGCTGAAACGCTTTGATCTGGACAAGGATTGTCAGCCGCAGACCTATGGCATCGGCCTCAAGGAACTTTGGGAGGTTCCCGACGACGTGCACCGCGAAGGCCTGGTGGTGCATACCGCCGGCTGGCCCATGGACAATGCCACCTATGGCGGCTCGTTCCTGTATCACCTGGACAACAATCAGGTCGCCATCGGCTTCGTCATCGCCCTGGATTACCAGAACCCCTATCTCTCGCCGTTCGACGAATTTCAGCGCTACAAGACCCATCCCGACATCAGCTGCCACCTGAAAGGGGGCAAGCGTATCGCCTATGGCGCCCGGGCCCTGAACGAGGGCGGTTTGCAATCCATACCCGGTCTGGTGTTTCCCGGCGGCGCCTTGATCGGTTGCAGCGCCGGCTTCCTGAACGTGCCTAAAATCAAGGGCAGCCACAATGCCATCAAGACCGGCATGCTGGCGGCCGAAGCGGCGTTCGAGGCAATCCAGACCGCGAATACCGCGGGCGAGGAGATGCCCCAGGCGGTACTGGAAAATTATCCGGCCGCTCTGCGCGAATCCTGGGTTTGGAAGGAATTGATCGCGGCCCGCAATTTCCGCCCGGCATTCGCCAAATGGGGCTTGATTGGCGGCACGCTTTACAACGGCATTGATCAATTCCTTGGCGGCCATGTGGGCTGGACCCTGAACAATCCGCATAAAGATCACGAAAGCCTGAAGCCAAAGGAACAATCGCAGGCCATCGACTATCCCAAACCCGATGGGATATACAGTTTCGACAAATTATCCTCGGTCTTTATTTCCAACACCAATCATGAAGAAGATCAACCGGTGCATCTGCGTCTGGCCGACCCGAACGTGCCGGTGGAACACAATCTGGCTCTTTATGATGCACCGGAACAGCGTTATTGCCCCGCTGGCGTCTACGAAATCCTGACCAATGACGATGGCGGCAACGCGCGGCTGCAAATCAGTGCGCAGAATTGCCTGCATTGCAAAACCTGTGACATCAAGGATCCAACACAGAATATTACCTGGACAACGCCGGAGGGAACGGGTGGCCCGAACTATCCAAATATGTAGCCCGTTGTCACGCGTTACGCCATTGTCCCGCGCCACGGCGTTGTTGGCGGCCGCGGCGCTGTCGCTGCCGCTGTTGTCGGGTTGCGCCAATTCCGCGTCCGAACAGAGTGGCAAAGCGATGGCGGCAACCGCCGGGGTATCGGCGCGCACCTCGCCATTGGGGTATTATCTATCGGGGCGGCTGGCCCGTGACGAACAGGACGCGGTCCGCGCGGCGGACTTTTACAATATCGCCCTTGCCGCCGATCCCGGCAATCAGACCCTGTTGCAAAGAACCATGGTCATGATGCTGGCCGAAGGGCGTGTGCCCCGCGCCATGGAGTTGGCGAAACGCCGGATCGTCCATCAGGACGATGCCGCAATGGCGCGGTTGATTTTAGCGACGGACGCCATTCGCGCCAACGATCTGTCGGTGGCCCGCATGCATCTGCAACGCGCCTCCCGGGCGGACTATATGTCATTGCTACAGCCTTTGCTGTTAGCCTGGGTCGAGGCCGGGGACAATCAATTCGACAAGGCCAAAAAGGCCCTGGATCAGCTTAACAGCCGGACTGTCTTCGCCCCTTTTCGCACCTATCACACCGCCCTGGTCAGTGATTTTGCCGGCCATGATAAGATAGCCGCGGCAGCCTTTACGGAAACCCTGAAAAGCAGCGCCCGGCGCGTCACCAGGGTAACCCTGCATTATGGCGGTTTTTTGAGCCGCAGCGGCCAACAGGATAAAGCGGAAGCACTGTTCGACAGTTTCCTGACACGGGTTCCCGGCAATCCGGTGATCAGCGATGCCCGCGATCAATTGCGCCAGGGCAAGTCCCTGTCGGCGCCGGTAAATTCAGTGGCCGACGGCGTGGCCGAGGCATTTCTGTCCGCCGGCTTCGCCATAACCGGGACGCGGGGGAGTGAGACAGCCAGGATTTATTCCCATCTTGCCCTGCATCTACGCCCCGACCTGGGCGCGGCGCGCATGCTCCTGGCCGAGGTTTTAGAGGGTCAGGAGCGATTTGAAGACGCGATCACCGCCTATGGGAAAATCCCAAAAACTTCATCCTATCATTGGAATGCCCGCATCCGCACGGCCGCCAATATGAACAATCTGGATCGAATTGAAGAAACCGTGGCGTTGCTGCGCGGCATGGCGAAAGAACGCCCCGAGGATACATCTGCGCTGGTTACGGTGGCCAGAATTCTGCGGTCCCAAGACCGTTTTGAAGAAGCGATCGCGGCCTTTGGAGAGGTTTTCGCGCGCATCGGCAGCCTGAAACAGCGCCATTGGAGCCTGCTATACGAGCGGGGTATCGCCCTGGAGCGGTCAAAGCAATGGAAAGCCGCCGAAGCCGACTTCCTGAAGGCATTGGAATTCAGACCAGACGAGCCCAGAGTGCTCAATTATCTGGGTTACTCCTGGATTGATCAGGGCCTCAATCTGGACCGGGCCCGCGAAATGATCGAAAAGGCTGTTTCGCAGCGGCCGAACGACGGCTACGTGGTGGATAGTCTCGGCTGGGTATATTATCGTCTGGGACAATATGACGAAGCTGTCAAACATCTGGAGCGGGCAGTGGAATTGCGGCCCCAGGACCCCATTATAAATGACCACCTGGGCGACGCTTATTGGCGGGCCGGACGGAAGCTTGAAGCTAATTTCCAATGGAGCCATGCGATTGCCCTTGGCGCCGAGAAAAAATCGATCCCTGGCATCCTGGACAAGCTGAGCAACGGCCTGGGCCCGCCCGAAGCCCTGGGCCATGGCAAAGGCAATAAAAGCAAAAACGGTGACTGAACCGTCAGCTTTGGCGGCGATGGCCGGCAATGGCCGGCAATGGCCGGCGCGGGCAAAAATTAATCTCTATCTGCATGTTAACGGGCGGCGGGCGGACGGTTATCATTGCCTGGACAGCCTGATTGTGTTCGCCAGCCTGGCCGATACCATCACAGTCGAGGCCAGCGACGACCTGACGCTGACCATAGATGGCCCCTTCGCCGCCGGTCTGCCCGTGGACCAGACCAATTTGGTGTTGCAGGCTGCGGAGTCGCTGGCACGGGCCGCGGGCATCCAGGCGCGGGCCCGGATCAAGTTGCACAAGGTATTGCCGGTCGCGGCGGGCCTTGGCGGCGGCTCGGCCGATGCCGCGGCAACCTTGTTGGCATTGCGGGCGCTGTGGCAATTGCCCATCGACGATGCCACGCTGCATACCCTGGCTGCCCGCCTGGGCGCTGATGTTCCGGTTTGCCTGACCACCCGGCCCAGCCTGATTGGCGGTGTTGGCCATGAGGTGCAATGGGCGCCGCTCCTGCCACGCTTCGCTTTGCTTTTGGTCAATCCGGGACAGGCCGTCTCGACGGCTGCGGTATTCAAAGCTTTGCAAAACACCTTTCCCCCTAGCCGCCCCTGGCAGGAAAGCACCGGTCAGGCGGCGGCATTGGCGCAGGCCTTGGCCCAACGCCGCAATGATCTGGAGCCGGCGGCCCGTCGATTGGCCCCCGCCATCGGTGACGTCATCGAAGCCGTGGCGGCCCTGCCCCATTGCCGGCTGGCGCGGATGTCCGGTTCCGGGGCGACCTGTTTTGGCCTATTCGATAACTTGGCCCACGCCGAGGCGGCCGCGGGTGAATTGGCCGCCGCGCGCGCCGATTGGTGGGTGCAAGCCAGTGCAATCGAGAGGTTGGATTGATGCCGTCGTGGGTCGGGGTCTTCCTGGTGGCGCTGCTGTTGCTGACGGCTTGTGAAAGTGAACAGTGGAACCGTAGCGAGCTTTTAAATCCCTCCATTCTGACCGAGGGCGACAGTGATATCGCCCGGACATTCGACCAGGCAACGATCCTTCTGCCCCGGCAAAAAGGCCTGGAACCGCTGGTCGGAAAATTGTCCGAGAGGGCGGTGCGCGATCATCTTGCCGCCTTGCCCCCGTCCCGACGTTACCCAACAATCGTTTATATGCATGGCTGCAATGGCCAGGGGCGCCTGGCGCCATTGCAGGCCTTTGCCAATGCCGGTTTCGCCGTCATCGCGCCAAACAGTTTTGCCAGGCGTTTTCGCCCCCTGCAATGCAGCCCCTCGAAACGCACGGGTGGCCAAAATATTTTCGTCTTCGATTTCCGCCTGGTGGAAATCAGTTATGCCCTGCAGCGCATGGCCACGCTGCCGTGGATCAACAACGACCGCCTGTATCTGATCGGCACCAGCGAGGGTGGCGTCGCCGCGGCCCTGTATCGGGGCGAAGAATTCAAAGCCCGCGTCATTGCCCAATGGACCTGCCACGGGGCGCCGTTCATCCGCGGACTGGCAGCGCCGAAAGGGGAACCGGTATTGGCAATCGTACGGAGCGACGACCCCTGGTACCAACCTGAGAGGACGACCGGGCAGTTAGGTGACTGCAGCGCCTTCTTCAAAACCCTAGACCGCTCCCGCTCGCTGGTTATTGACGGCGGCGCGACGCACGATGTCTGGGGCCATTCCGGCGCGATGGGCGCGGCGCTGGAATTCCTGCGACAAGACTAGAGCCGTTCCGGGATCAGCGCTGCGAATTAGCATCGGGCGCTACGGCCTCTCCCTGTGCCTGTTCAGATGGCTCCTCGCCCGGCGGATATTTTCGGCCGCCGATGGCCACCAATTTCGCGACCATGGAACCAAGGCCCGCGTCGGCTTCCAGGCGCACCGGCAAGGCTGGCAGATCATCTTGCACCTTGGCCACCCATATGTCCGTCCATTCCGGACGAATCAGCTGTGGCAACCAGGCGTGTTTCGCGAATCCGGCAATGGGAATTTGCCGCACTCGGCAAACATAGGCCGAACCGGAAAAGAGCGGCCCGGCGACGGGACGGCTCGCAACGGCCGCAAATAAAAAATCGTAGCGCCGCCGTCCATCGAACACCTTGCTCGTACCGTCGCATTTTTTTCCCTCCTCATAGCGCAAGATTGCCTGATACAGCGCACTGAAGGGGTCCACGGTGCCGGATAAAAGTTTCGCGGGTACAGGCTCACGCTCGTCCTCGAGCGCACTCGGCCGCGCCGTAAACCGTAAACCGCTTGCGTCCGAGTAATTAACGAGAACAGAACGCGCCTCGCCGGCCCAGACGCCTGTCGCCGCATATTTCGAAGGCATGGCCGCATGTTCGATTATTTGGCCCATGACATCATTTTGCCGTCTGAAGTTAACCAGTAAATCCAACACACCATGGCTGCGGGCGACATTGTTAATCCTGTAACGCTTGCCATCCAATGCAATCGTGACGTCAACAGAGCCCGCCAGAAACCCGCCCAGATAAATATTATAAGCCAATTCAAGACGTTGCGACCGGGCCAAATCGCTGCCCGCATGGCCGGGAAGAGCCAAGCCGGCAGCAGAAAAACTTAATGCAATCAGATAGATAGATAATTTTTTTGCTAGGGCGATGAGGGGCATTATCAGGGTTCGCAGTATGGAAATCGGCGGTCATCCTTAAAGAAGTATTGAATACACTAGGTAAGTTTATTAACCTTTCCACACTAGAACACGGCGTGTTTGATATTACCATCCTGACTTGGATTTATGCAGCTGTTGCATTGTAGCCACAATATGTGATTTTCTTGCGGCATAGTTCGAATTACACTTGCAAAGGTCCAGGAGAATCCGTAACTTGCTGCTGTTCTTTGAGAGTAGAGTTTACTGGTTTATGTCTAAATTTGATTTTCTTTGTGCCTAAGCAGAATAGAAGATTGAGTTACTGAACTGAGGGTGTCACGCACAAGGTTTTAG
Source organism: Alphaproteobacteria bacterium (assembly GCA_016776605.1). GTDB lineage: Bacteria > Pseudomonadota > Alphaproteobacteria. Next base: position 118,433 of record JADHTB010000004.1, read on the forward strand.
CTCCGGGGTTTCTTTCGTACCCTTTGGCCTTTAGCAGTTGCTTGATGTTGGTAAAGTCGCTAAGTTTCTTACGTGTTTTTAATTGGAGGTCCTCGGCAATGGTCGTTAAAAATAAACTTACAGCATTTGGTTTGGCAATCGCCCTGGTGGCGGCGCCGACAACGGTGGTCTACGCCCAGTCACAAGCTGCGAAAACGGGTAGCGGCACAACAACTGGCGTGACGGCAGGTCAGTCCGAAACCGGTGGTGGCTTGGCTGGTTTGAGCGCTGGCGCGATCGCGGCTGGTGTCGCCGTTGCCGCCGCTATTGCGGTCGCAGTTGCCGCCGCAGCAAGCGATAGCAATACGACGTCCACGACGAGCACTTCTACTTCGACCGCTACCAACTAGCGTCACTCGTGCTTAATTGATTGTAGGCAACTCGCCGGTTGGCGGGTTGCCTGCTGTCGTTTCGGCTGCAGATTTTCCGCAGTTTTCTGCAGTGTGCCCTGTTGGTATGAATGCCCTTTTGGTATGAGTGACGGCGTCATTCGCATTCTGTTGGCGGCCCGCCAATTATTCCCCGATTAATCTACCAGTCTGTTCTTCGTTTGCGCGAGGCTGGACTGCGTATGGATATCCGGCCCAATGGTGACTGCAGGCAAAGCTCTGCTCTGCCACCTGCATCTGGTCATTGCATGCTCGCCTGCATGTTCGATTGCATAGGCAATCGCCTTAAGCAATTGAACCAATTGCTTAAGTGGCAAAAGCACTCCAATTACTTGAACATTGCGTAGGCCTTTGTCTTCTCGTTGCGTCGGGCTAAGATGCCGGCCCATGACACAGAATGACACCGAAAGCCTGGCTCAAGGCAATCACGCAGCCACGCCAGCCGTGCATGATTTACATATTCCCCTGCGTCCCGGCCTGGACGTGGTACCCCCGGCACCTCTGGACATCCACCGCGCCACGGTGTTGCCGGAATGGATCGATTACAATGGCCACCTGAACATGGCCTATTACGTCCTGATGTTCGACAACGCCACTGATCGGTTTTTTGATTTGATCGACTTGGGCGTTGATTATGTAGAACGGCGCCGGCATTCCGCCTTCGTACTGGAAACCCATGTCACCTATCAACAAGAAGTGGGATTGGGCGATCACCTGCGATTTACCATGCAGTTGATCAATGCGGACGAAAAGCGCCTGCATTATTATTTCGAGATGTATCACGAGGAACAAGGCTTTCGGGCCGCCACTTCGGAACAGATCGCAATGCATATAGACCTTGGCGCGCGGCGCGCGGCACCATTTCCAGACCTCATGCGGCAGCGAATCGATGCCGTCATGCTGGCGCACGCGGACCTGCCCCAGCCCGATGAGGTTGGCCGCTCCATCGGCATCCGCGCCAGGCGCTGAAATCTCCATGGGTCTAGCAGAGCAATTCGCGCACGTCAGGCGCCTACTGCGCAACGATCAGGCGCTGTTGACCGTCGCCGCCGCCCTGATCGGTGTGCTGGTCGCCTATGCCGCCATCGCCTTTCGCCTGGCAATCGGCGGCGTGCAATGGCTGTCCTACGGCGTCTCCGCGGAACGCTTGATCGACAAAGTGGCGGAACTGCCTATATGGCAGGTTCTGCTGGCGCCGACGGCGGGCGGCCTGCTGGTGGGTCTGTTCCTGCATTTTGTCATGCCCGGCGGTCGCCCCATGGGCGTTTCCAATGTGATCGAGGCCATGGCGTTGCGGAACGGCCACATGCGCTTGCGCGATGGCTGGGCCGCCGCCTTTGTCAGCGTTGTTTCCCTGGGCGCCGGCGCCTCGGCCGGACGCGAAGGCCCCATGGTGCATTTGGGTGCCTCTATTGCCGGCGGCATAACCCGACGCCTGGGACTGTCGCCCCATCTGGCCCGCACTTTGCTGGGTTGCGGCGTGGCCGCATCCGTGGCGGCGTCCTTCAACGCTCCCATTGCCGGCGTATTTTTTGCCCTGGAAGTGATCGTTGGCCATTACGCCCTGTCCGCGTTTGCCCCCGTTGTCATCGCCTCGGTTGTGGGCACGGTGATCTGCCGGGCGCACCTGGGAGCGCAGCCAGCCTTTTTGTTGCCCGCCTTCGGCATCAATTCCCCCTGGGAATTTCCGGCCTTCATGGTGCTGGGCGCGGTCTGCGCCGTCATCGCCATAATATTCATGTGGTCCATATTTTATGCGGAACGGGTGGTCGATAGTCTGCCGGTCCCCGATTGGCTAAAGCCCGCCGCCGGCGGTCTGGCCCTGGGCGCCATTGCGGTGGAATTCCCGCATGTCCTGGGTGTCGGTTATGAGGCGACCGACGCCGCCCTGAACCAGCTATACCCCCTCTGGCTGCTTATATGTTTAATCCTGTTAAAGACGGCGGCCACCGCAATCAGCCTTGGCTGCCGGTTCGGGGGGGGTGTTTTTTCACCATCCCTGTACCTCGGCGCCATGACCGGCGGGGCCTTTGGCATTATCGCCGCCAGCGTTTTCCCCGATCTTGCCGCCTCCCACGGTGCCTATGCCATTGTCGGCATGAGCGCCCTGGCCGCCGCCACGCTGGGCGCCCCGATCTCGACCATATTGATTGTCTTTGAGCTGACCGGCGACTATCAAATCACTGTCGCGGTCATGGTGGCAACGTCAATCGCCACGGTGATCGTGCAGCAGGTCAAGGGCCGCAGTTTCTTTCATCGGCAACTGGAAAACCGCGGCCTGCATCTGCGTGGCGGCCGCGCCCGCCATTTGCTGCAAACTCTGACGGTACGCGATGTTCTGGCCAAGGATTTCGATAAAATCCCCGAGCGTACTTCAATCGCGGAAATCAAGTCCATGTTCAGCCGCCTGCCCCACGGCACCTTTGTCGTCGTCGACGGCGACGACAAACTGGTCGGCACTATTTCCTTCGCCGATTTGAAACACATTGCCTTCGATAGCGACCTGGACAGTCTTATCAACGCCCGCGATGTGGCCCGCACGCAAGCCCCGGCACCCAAACTTGACGACACCTTGGAAGCAGTCCTGGCGTTGATGGATGTATCAGGCGAGGAGCATCTGGCGGTCGTTTCCGACGCCGGTGATCGCAACGTTTTGGGCATAATCCATCATGGTGATGTTTTGCGCGCCTATAACCGCGCCTTGTTGCAGGCCCAGGCCGAAGAGCATGACGACCCCCGGCCATGAGCAGATGAGAAACCTCAGGCTGGTTCGTCCCCGCCGGGGCCGTCATCGCCTAATTGGCGGCCATCCAGGTCCTGCCGCCGGCGCTCCGCTTCCCCGTCCTGGCGCTGGCGGTCATCTTTGCGGCGGCCATGGCGCACCCGGTTTCGCGCGGCCTGGGTATCCTTGTCAGCCTTTTGCCGCGCCTTGCGAAAGTGATTGAGATTGACGATCTCGGCCATGGCATCACTCCTTCGATCAATTCCTGTATAGCTGCAACCGCATGCTGTTTAATCACAGCACCGATTAAACAATTTTCCACCCCCTAACGTTGCGTAATAGATTAGGCTATATGGTCGCTCATGCAACCCGTCTGATCCAACAACCGTCAGGGCTGTCCGACGCGAATCAATGTCGCGCCTTGGCGTGTCTTAGGAGTCTGCCGTGAAAAAACTGCTCGTCGGCGTCGTCATATTGCTGGTGGTGTTCATTGCCGCCGCGTTGATCGGGCCCAGCTTCATTAATTGGAACGACCACAAGGCGGAAATCATCAACGCCGTCCGTGACGCCACCGGCCGCGAGCTGTCCATAGACGGTGATATAAGCCTGGACATTTTGCCCGCGCCCGCATTTTCGGCAGGTAATGTCCGTCTGGCAAATCTACCCGGTGCCGCGGCGGCGGATATGTTGACCTTGAAGGCGCTGGAAATACGGCTTGCCCTGGCACCGCTGATATCAGGGGAATTTCAAGTGACCTCCGTGCGCCTGATCCAGCCACGGCTAGTCCTGGAAGTCTTGCCCGATGGGCGGATCAATTGGCAATTTCAACCAACGGGCAGCAACGCAGCCTCGACGGAAGGCGGCGCAAAAGACTCCGGCTTGGCCCTGACGTTGGATAATCTCGCCGTCGAAGACGCCCTATTAATCTACCGCGACGGCCGCACCGGTATGGAAGAGCGGTTAACGCAGATTAATCTGGATGGTTCCGCCGCCTCGCTGCAGGGACCATTTCAATTCAAGGGCAATGCAACGGCGCGCAATCTTCCCCTTGGCTTCGATCTATCCGTCGAGGGCATGGCGAAAGGCAAGCCAATTGGCCTGCGCCTGAACCTGAAGATTGCCGGTGACAAGGCCGCGGCCGGTTTTTCCGGCCGCATCGAAGCCCTTGAGACAGCGCCCCGCCTGATCGGGCAACTCAATATATCCGCGCCGGATGTGGCGGCCTTACAAAACGCCGTACAGAAGGGGGTAGACGCGTCAGCGATTTTGCAACAAGCCCTGCAATTGAGGGCCTCCGTGGAAGCCACGGCCACCGCGGCAACCCTGAATGAAGTCGATCTTACCTTCGGTCCCCTACAAGCCGGCGGCGCGGTCATTGCGAATTTTGGCGAAAATCCCAGTTACGATCTGGCCCTTGCCATCGGCCACCTGGATCTGGACCAGTTGCTAAAGGGCATGGGAAACCCCGGCCAGCCGTCGACTGAAAAAAGCCCCAATGAAACCACGGCCGTGGCCGATGCTTTGCTGCCCGCCATTCCCAAAAACCTGCGTGGCGCCGCGGTTGTAACGATCGAGGGTTTAAGATATCGCGGCGGCGTCGTCAGCCAGGTGCAACTGGACGCCATGGTTGAGAACGGCGCCCTGCGCCTGGAGAGGCTTTCCGCCCTGCTGCCGGGAGGTTCCGATCTGCGCCTATCGGGCGATGCGCGGGAGGCCGATGGCGGCCCGCGCTTTGACGGCAAGGTCGAATTGGCATCGAATAATTTACGCGGCTTGCTGACCTGGCTCGACGCCAATCCAACGGCTGTCCCGGCCAGCCGGTTGGCGACCATGGTCCTGACCAGTGATTTCAACGTCACCGGGCAACAGGCCCAGATCAGCAACATGAACCTGCGCATGGACAGCACCGCCATCGAGGGGGCGGCGACAATATTACTACAGTCCCGGCCATCATTTGGTTTGGCCCTGAATATCGACCGCATCAACCTGGACGGCTATCTGCCAAGCGCCGGAGCGGCAGAAAAGACTGTGCAGCCAGGCCCTGGGAAAGCCGCAACCGGCAGCAAGGACGAAGACCAAAGCAACGCCAACCCATTGGCGATACTGGAAACATTTGACAGTAATTTCATCCTGAACATCGGCGAATTGGCCTATAACGCGGCACCTATCCGGGGACTATCGGTGGAATTGGGTCTGGCGGCAGGCAAATTGACCGTGCACCGGGCGGCGGTGCGGGACCTGGCCGGGGCCAATGTTTCCATCAGCGGCAGCGGCCAGGGCTTTGCCGGCAAACCCAAGGGCGCGTTGAAATTGCGGGTGCGGGCCAAATATATCAACGGCCTGGCGCAACTGGCGGGCATGGAGTTGCCGGTGCCGCCCAAACGCCTGCAAGGCTTGACCTTGGATGGCCAATTCGACGGCGATGCCGATAGCCTGAATTTTGACATCAAGACCACCCTGGCCGGGCTGCGGGGCGCGGCCAACGGCAAGGCATCGGATCTGATGGGTCAACCGAAAGCCGACCTGAACCTGGAACTGAGCCATACAAGTTTAGCGGCCCTTTCCAGGACCTTCGAGCTGGGCCTCAAACCACTGGCCCGTTCCGATACCCCTGTATCCCTGCGCGGCAATGTCAAAGGTGACGGCCGCGCCCTGGCCCTGGATCTGGTGGCGCAACTTGCCGGGGGCCAGGTAAAGGCCAAGGGCGCCATCGACGGCCTGGACAAGACAGCGCGGTTCGATCTGACGGCCGCGGCCGCGCACAAAGACCTGGTGCGTCTGCTGGCCGCCCTGGGCAATCGGTACGACCCTGGGCAAAAATCGCCCGGCGGCGTGACCCTGACAAGCAGAATTCTGGGTGGCGGCGATAGCTTCGAATTGCAGGATGTGCAGGGCACGATTGGCGACATCACCCTGGCTGGCACTGCCGGCGTGCGCACGGATGGCCCTCGTCCCATGTTGACGGCGAATGTGCAGGCTGGCGAAATTGTGCTCGATCATTTTCTGGGCACCGGCCAGACGAGGGCTGGGACAACCAACAAGCAAAGCGGCCAAAACCAACCGGCGCGCCGGCAGGGCGATGGCCGCTGGTCGCGGGAAGCCATCGATTTGAACGCCCTGCAAGCCTTGGACGCCGACATCAACCTGACGGCCAAACGATTGGTATTTCAACGCTATCCTTTCGAGGAACCGCGCCTGCATCTGACCGTAACCGACGGGGTCATGCGGGTTGAGGATTTGTCGGGACGTCTCTTCAAGGGGAAGGTCGGGTTGCGGGCAACCTTGAATTCGCGGCCCCTGCCCGGCCTTGGCCTGTCGGTACAATTGCAGGGCGCCGACATTAACCAGGCCATGCGCACGGCATTGGAAATGGACCAGGTGACGGGCCAACTGGATTTCACCGGCCAGTTTCAGACCGCCGGCTCCAGCCAGTGGGATTTGGTCAACGCCCTGTCGGGGCAGGCCAAGATCCACGCGGCGAAAGGCCTGTTTCGGGGCTTCGATATGAAGAATTTTTCCCAACGCCTGGGCCAATTGAACAAGGGGCCGGACTTCTTAAATTTGGCGCAAGGGGCATTTTCCGGCGGCCAGACTCAGTACCAGAGCATCAATGGCAATTGGCGCATCAAGAACGGTGTGGCCGAAACCAACGATACCAAAGCCATTCTGGATGCCAGTGAAGCAACAGTGACCGGCAGAGTGCATTTGCCCGCCTGGAAATTGGATCTGCGCGCCGCCATGCGCCTGACCGAGCACCGCGGCGCCCCGAACATGGGCGTGCATCTGTACGGTCCGCTGGATCAGCCCCGCCGCGACCTGAAAACAGCGGAGTTGGAGCGTTGGTTACTGGCGCGTCTGGGCCGGGAGCTGCTGGACAAAAATGTTAAATCGAAGGGCCTGGGGCAATTACTGGATGCGGTCACGGGGGGCGGTGGTTCCCAATCCGGAACCGCCCAGCCGGCGACAAAGCAGCCGGCGCAACCCACGGAAAGTCAGCCGCAGCCGGCAAAGGACCCCAAGCAGCAACTGCTGGAAGGTTTGCTCAAGGCATTGCAAAAGAAATAATCGGGCGGACGGACGACGGACCCGCGTGCCGAGGTTAAAGCGCGCGACCGCCGCCTTGGTGGCGCCGAAGGGCATGACGCTGAAATGACCCAGCGTCACCGCGGCCCGGCGCACGAAGGGCGAAGAATTTCGGCCAATCAATCGCATCGCAGCCCCCGGTTTAATCGCGCGTTCGTTGCCGGGTGATCTTCGATTTGCGAAATATATTCAGGTGAGCAAAATTTCTTAGTGCGTCATCTAGTTGCTGAATTCCGCTCCTAAGCGATCCAAAGAAGACTCCCAACACAAGGTATGGTATACGATTCCCCAGGATCCACCAGAGTACAAGTCTGGGCGTTGGCAGACCGATGAGGCTGCAAATACTAGCGTGTGGGAGATCTCAAATGGCCAAGAATCAGTATACCGGTAAAGCGCGTAGCGCGGTGACTGGTCGGCATGTGCCAAAGCAGCACGCAATCTGCCACCCAGAAACAACTATGGTGGAACGCGATCATTCAAAAAGCGGCAAAAAGAGGAAATGAACTGGCGCCCTTCTAGTGGATGGTATTCTGGTGGCTCCGTTCTAGGCCACTGGATACTCCTTTCCGTGGCGTAGACAGGCTACGTAACGATGGCCAATAACCAAGATTTCGTAGCGCGCCTTGAGCGTAAGGTTGAAGATCAGCTGTGTAGTGTTCGTGTCGGCTTCCTTCTAGGCGCTGGCTCGTCATATCTCGATGGCACGGGCTATCCGTTAGCCGGCGCGCTTTGGCCTGCGATCAACCACTTGGTTCCCAAGTATGTAAGAGACGAAATTCAGCAAAAATTGGACGAGGGGGCGAATGGTATTGAGAATGCCTTAGACCTTCTTGATCGTGGAGAGGTGGATGAAAGGCCTCATCGTCATCTTGTAGCTACAGCGATTGCAGAACATTTTGGGTCGCTTAGTCCCCCACTCGATATCCATAGTCGGTTTGTCACACTGTTATCACAACGCAACGAACGTCATGTTAGCGTGTTTTCCCTCAACTATGATCCGTTGGTAGAGCGTGCCGCAGAGCTAGCCCAAGTTCGAGTCTTGGACGGGTTTTATGGTCACGAGCATGCATATTTTGATGCGGGATCTTTCCAACATGACATCGCCGTATTGCAATTGGGTGCGCGGGGTGGCGCTAGACGGCGGAAGATTGCGCCGTGGATATGGCTGATAAAGCTGCATGGATCATTGGGATGGTACGAGAACGATGAAGCCGGTATCCGACGTATGGCATTTGATGCTGTGGTTCCCGACAATGCGAAAAGGCTGATGATTCCGCCCCAGCATCGAAAAGCAAACGAAATTGTTTACCGACCTTACACAGCTTTATGGTCGGAGTTTCGCTCCAGATTAGTCCATCAAGCTGACGCTCTAAATCGGCTTGTAACCCTCGGCTATGGAATGGCTGACGAACACGTCAATGATGTGATTGAAGGAGCGATGGCGCGAAACAATTTTTCGCTGATCATCATTTCAAGATCGTTGTCTGACGAGGCCTTTGACCGTTGGGCGCAAAGGAAAAATGCCGTGATCGTGACCCAAGAGCGCTCTGCACTATGTGGCGAGATTGGCGCGGGCCACCCAACTCTATGGTCCTTTGAGGCAGTCGTAGGGGGGTTAGACCGATGATCAGTACGAGCGACGATTCACTAGTCGGTTATGTAACTGACGTCCAGGCAGGCGGCTTAACGGCAATCTTAATCGACGATGAACCAGGGCGGGCGCCAGTTGTCACAATTGGCGACGAAGACGTATTGGTCGGGCAAGTTGGGTCATACATGCTCGTTGTACAGGGAGTAACACAGACGCTAGCCATGGTGACCAGAATGAGCGAGCAGGAGAAATTGGTTCCGCTTGAAACGGGTGAGCGGGCAGATGAGACGTTACGTACGGCGATGGCTATCCGTACAATAACGCTCATCCCACTCGGGATAATCAGTGATAAAGGAGAGTTTATCCGGGGAGTGGGCTCTTTCCCAACTACCGCAGCCGAGGTGCACGTTATTGGAACCGACACCATTGGAGTCATGTTCAACAAATTTCAGTCGAAAGGATATGACGTTGGCTTCCTCCCGTCCAACGCAAACCAGCATGTGTTCTTCGATCCAACGGCTCTGTTCGGTCGGCATTTCACGGTACTAGGCCAGACTGGTGCGGGAAAATCATTCACGGTAGCAAACTTGATACAACGCGCCGTGGCTACCATGCCCAAGGCCCACATCATATTGCTGGACCTTCATGGTGAATACAGCTGGGTAACTGATGAGGGCGCGCGGGCGAACGCCTTCGCAGATGAAACTGTTCGGTATGTCGATGCCCGCGAACTCGAAATTCCTTACTGGTTGATGACATATGCTGAGCTCTGCGACCTCCTCGTCGACCATTCTGAGCGGGAAGCCGCAAATCAAACAGCCTATTTCAGGGATACATTATTTAACCTGAAGAGGAGATCAGCAGAAGAAATTGGCCTAAAGAAGGTGTCTGTTGATACGCCACTTTTTTTCTCACTGGACGAAGTGCTAGCAAGTATCCAAGTCGAGAACCAACGTATGGAAGATGGTACGCGTGGTCCTAAGAAAGGACCGCTTCACGGTGATTTCGATAGATTTCTAATTAGATTGGAAAGCAAGCTTAATGATGTCCGATACGATTTTCTGCTGAAGCCTAGAGTTAGAAATTCTTCAGAATCACTCGCAGGCCTCTTGAGGGATTTTGTTGGCCTTGGAGAGCCTAAGAGGGCCATTACGATAATTGACCTAAGCTCTGTACCTTTTGATGTCCGACCAACAGTAGCAGCACAAATTGGCCGATTAGCATTTGAGTTCAACTATTGGAATCCTGAATATCGGGATTTCCCTATTCTTTTGGTTTGCGAAGAAGCACATGCCTATATCCCGAGGGATTCGAGTGCTCAATTCTCAGGTGCTCGAAAGTCCATGGAAAGAATTGCCAAGGAAGGTCGCAAATATGGTGTAGGCCTTGGTGTCGTAAGTCAGCGTCCTCATGAGTTATCTGAAACAGTATTATCGCAGTGTGGCACGTTCATCTGCTTGCGCATAACCAATCCAACCGACCAAGCATATGTAAAAAACTTGGTGCCTGAAGCTGAGCGTGACCTTGTGGATGTTTTAGCTGGTCTTGGGCGCGGTGAAGCCATGGCGCTCGGCGAAGCCGTGCCTTTGCCGACACGGGTGCAGTTCCATTTACCATCACCCGAGCCCAACAGTGATGACATTGATTTCTACAACAAGTGGATTAATGGCCCGGATGACCTTGATGTTGACCAGATCGTTGACCGATGGCGACGGCAAGAGCGAAACGAATAGCTTTGCAAAAGCTGCGGAACCTAATCTTGAATATTGAACCGCGTCCAATTCGAGACTAATTCAAAAATCACGGCCCGGTCCCACCTCCTGCGTGCTATCTCTTGATGTGCATAAAACCTGGAGAGCGAAAATGGCGGACACGACTGAGTTTGGGCTGGATGTTGGGGTTTATGGGCGGCTGGCGACGCCGGATGAGGTTTTGCGGTTGGCGCTGTTGGCGGAGGGCGAGGGCTTTCATTCGGTCTGGCTGGCCGATCACATCGTCTTTCCCAAGGCCGTGGCGCCGAACTATCCCTACAGCCTGGATGGTAATTTTCCCAGCCCCTTGTCCGATCCGCTGCTGGAACCCATCGCCACCATGGGGGTTCTGGTGGGGGCGACCAAGCGGGTGAAAATCGGCACGGCGGTGCTGGTGATGCCGCTGCGCAATCCGGTCCTGCTGGCCCGCATGCTGGCCACCCTGGATGTGTTTTCCAATGGCCGCATTATCCTGGGCGCGGGGGTGGGTTGGATGGCGGAGGAATTCGCCGCCCTGAATACCTTTGATTTCGCTAAACGCGGCCAGGTCACCGACGAATATCTGGAAATTTTTAAGGCCATCTGCGCGGGCGGCGAAGTCGCCTACCAGGGCGAGACCTATCAGTTCGAGCCGGTCTATTCGCACCCGCCGTCGGTGCAGCGGCCGCACCCGCCGATCCTGGTTGGCGGCACCTCGACCCCCGCCTTGCGCCGGGTCGCGCGGCTGGGGGATGGCTGGCTGTCGGTCGGCCTGGGCCTGGATAAACTGCCCGAGCGCCTGGCCGTGCTGCGCGGCCTGTGCGAAGACCAGGGACGCCGCTATGACGAGCTGTCGCTGTATCACAAGCTGTTCATCAACATCGACAATGCGCTGGAGGCCAAGGGCGGCGGCCGGGAGCCGGGCACCGGATCGGCGCAGCAGATTACCGACGATTTCAAACGGATTCGGGATCTGGGCTATCGCGGCTTTATCATCCGCTACCGCGGCGAAGACGCCGCCGAGCAGCAACGGCAAATCTCCCGCTTCGCCGCCGAGATCGCACCGCATATTTAATACCAATAGTCCCTGATATTGAGCGGCTGATTATTGATAGGCGCGTTTGAGCAATTCGTGGCGTTCGTGGTCCAACGGGGAGTCTTCGATCACTTCGTAATAATCCAACGCCCGGGCGGACGCGGCCCCAAAGCCCAGCTTTTCCAGGGCATCGGCCACGTCCCTGCCGCGCCCCTCGTTGGTCGCGCCGCCCGGCCAGTGAAACCGGTAAAGTGTCGTGCCGTCCGTCATGTTGGCATCCCCCCTCAACCGCGCCAGATTTCGCCGAAGGCGCGGGCAAAGTTGCCGCCCAGGTAGGCTTCAATATCGGCCACCTTCCAGCCGGCGGCAAGTAGAGCTTCCGTAACGTTGGGCAATTTGCCGTGGTTGTTGGCGTCTTCGGGATAGCGGGCCGGGATGTCGTGGCCGAAGCAGTCGCCGTAGTCCGAGATACCGGACCAAAGGCGCCGGTTGACGTTGATCTGGGCGGTGCGGCGCAAATCGGCCGAGACCGGCAGATCGGTGCCAAAGCCGACGTGGGTAATGCCGACCAACGCGGTGATATAATCCAGGTGGCGCATGAAATCGTCGATGGTCGGGCGGCGGCCCCGGTCGCCGTCCCACAGCATGGGGCCATAGACGCTGACCCCGACGACACCGCCGCTGTCCGCCACCGCGCGCAGGATATCGTCGCCCTTGTTGCGGGGCAGCGGCGTCAGGGCGCGGGCGTCCACATGGGTGGCCAGCACCGGCTGGCTGCTGAGAGCCAGAATATCGCGGGAGGTTTTGTCCCCCACATGGCTGATATCGATGGCGATGCCCAATTCGTTCATCAACCGTACCGCGTCCCGGCCCAGCAGGCTGAGGCCCGCGTCCTCCGGCTCCAGATTGCCGTCGCCCATGAAGTTGCGGTAATTGTAGGTGGGCTGCATCACCCGCACGCCAAGGCGGTGAAACAGGTGCAGGCGGTCCAGGTTGTCGGCCACCGGGCGCATGTTCTGCCAGCCCATGATCAGGCCGATCTTGCCCCGCTCCCGCGCCACCGTCAGATCAGCGGCCTGTCGGATGGCCAGCCATTCCGCATCCGGCGCGCTGATCCGCGCCAGCCAGCCGGCGATCTGTTCGCAGCTTTCGGTAAAATCAGCCTCGAAATGGCCAATGGTGACGTTCAGCGCATTGACGCTGCCCGCCCGCAGATCGCCGGTATAACCGTCGCTGTGATAGGACAACCCATCGATTACCAGGGATTTTTCCTGAAGTTCCTTTGCCGTCACCATGAACCATTCACCCGCTGTAATTTATCAAACGTTCCGAATTCAGTTTACCTATGCGCCCCAACGTCGCCGCCTGCTGCTACCCCGCCTTGGTGCCGACGGCGCAGTGCAGCCAGCGGGCCAGCAGGATGGATTTATCGGCGATGGCCTGGGCCTTGGCGGCGTGCCATTGGGCGGTTTCATCCGCATCCAGCATGGAAAAGAGGTAGGGCTCGTAATATTTCCAGGTATAGCCGTCCGGGTCGCTGACGGTCATGGTGGTGGGGAACAATTTCAGGTCGGTCAAGCCGCTGCGGCCAAAGCGGCTGTACAGCGAGGCATCGGCGCAGCCCTTTGCGCCGACCGAGGGCACCGGCGCTTCCACCTTGGCCTTGATGGCCGCCGATAGGGGCAGGTTCCACAGGCTGCGCATGTCCACCGCGCGGACCATGACCGCAACCCGGCCACCCGGTTTGGCCACCCGGATCATTTCCGCCAGCATCAGTTCGGCGTCGCATTCCTCCATCACCGTGTGGGACATCACCACGTCGAAACTGTTATCGGGGAACGGCAGGTCCTCGGCATTGCCGGGGCCAAAGCTGATGCTATCGCTTAACCCCTCGGCCTCGGCGATGGCCGCGGCCTCGCGCAGAAAATAGCCGTTCACATCCACCGCCGTGATTGGATTGGCGCCTTGGGTATGGCGGGCCAGCCAGCGGTCCAACGAGCCGGGGCCACAGCCCACATCCAGCACCGTTTCACCGGGCTGAATGTTTATCTCGTTGATATGCATGTGCACGCCGCGCAGATAACCAGGGTCCGTGCCCCGGCCGTCGATAAAACCGACGCCGCCCAGATACCGCCCGCCCAGGCTGATGACGCAGTAATATTCGGCCAGCCGTTCAATGATCGGCTCCCACTGCGAGGCCGACAGCAACATGGGCAACAATACCAGGGCCGGGCCGCTGCCCCGCACGCGATAGGTGATACCGGAAACCTCGCCTGTAACCTCGCCGCCACCTTCCCCGTCGCCTTCACAAGGCGCAATCCGGGGCTGGCTGGCGGGGTTGCGCGCCTCTGCCCGGCCCAGAAAATCCAACCAAAGGGGAACGATTTCGCCGCCGCGATCCGCCGCGACGTCGGACCAGGTCAGCACCACATAGTCCTTGAAACAATGACGCTCGACTTCGGGCAGCGCTGGCAGCGAAGCGGCAATGGCATCCACGCCCGCGCCGCCGTCGCCATACATCAGCAACAGCCGGTCCGCGATGGGCGCCACCGTCGCGGCCTGCAGACGATTAAGGCCGGCCATGGCCATAGAGGCGATGCGTTCGGGCTGTCCGGCGATGATGGGGTCCATCTCGGCGGTGTTCTGCACCCCGAAATGGGCCCGCTCCAGGCCCAGATGTTCAAACAATGCGGCCAGACGCTGTTCGACGGTTTGTACGTCCTGATCCGGCATCGCTAAACCAGGTTGACCCGCACGCCGCACAGCATCAGTTGACCGTCCGATTGCCGCAGGCCAAATTTGTCGGCCATGGCCAGAATATTATCCCGGTTGGCGGGCAGGATATCGATGGCGCCGATACCAACGCCACGGCCATCCGTATCGGGGGCAAAACGGATATGGGCATTGTCCAGCTTGATCGCCGGCTTGCCATTTATCTGTTCCACGGGCCGGTCCAGCACCGCCGCCCAGCGTTCGGCCACCGCATCCGGGTCATCGGCCTGAATTTCCACGGCCACCAGGGCCTTGGTGTCCTGGGTCTGGACGAATTCCTGCCAATTGGGGCCGGCCCATTTCCAGCGCGACAATTCCTGCGCCGGGTCACCCTCTGGCCCCATGTCATCAATGGATAGAATAGCGCCCGGCACATCGGCGGGGTGAAAATGGGTGGCGTGGCAATCGTCGGCGTCATGACGCCAGATATCGCGGATGCCCAGGGCGGAAATCCGCTCCCGCTCCACCAGGGCATCGTCGCATTCCAGGATCAGCATATAGCCGCCATTGCCCTGGCGGCGTTCCAGATAACGCCCGGCCGTGGTGCCCTCTTGAATAGGCGCGACGACTTCGATCAGATCGCCACCAATAGGCAACAGGGCGTTATGCAGGCCAAAGGCGCCCACATTGGGATCGTTGTGGCAAACCGCCAGGCCCAGGGTGGCGCCGATTTCAACCACCGCCGATTTCAAATCCTCGGCCACGAAAACAAACTGCCGCAAACGCATACCGCTTCTCCAATTCAGATAATCGCAGGTTCACTTTGACCAGGCGGCGTCAATATCGCTTGCCCAGCAGGCCGCCGTGATTGTGTTGACCATCAGACAGGCGATGGTCATGGGCCCCACGCCGCCCGGCACCGGGGTGATGGCGGCGGCGATCTCAATCGCTGCCTGGAAATCCACATCGCCTACCAGACGGGTCTTGCCGTCCCCGGCATCGATCCGGTTCATGCCCACATCGATCACCACCGCGCCCGGCTTGATGCAATCAGCGCCCAGCATTTCCGGGCGGCCCACGGCGGCGACCAGAATATCCGCCTGGCGGCAAATCTCGGGCAAATCCCTGGTTCGGGAATGGGCGATGGTGACGGTGCAATGTTCCGCCAACAGCAACTGCGCCATGGGCTTGCCCACCAGGTTTGACCGCCCCACCATTACCGCCCGCAGCCCGACCATGCCGCCGGCGCCGAAACGATCCGCCAGCAACATGGAACAGCCCAGAGGGGTGCAGGGCACCATGGCGTTCTGGCCGCTGGCCAGGCGTCCGGCGTTAATGGGGTGCAGGCCATCCACATCCTTGTTCGGGTCGATGGCCATGATAATGGCGCCCTCGTCGATCTGCGCCGGCAGGGGCAATTGCACCAGAATGCCGTGCACTGCGGGATCCTCGTTCAGGCTGGCGATCACCTCCAGCAACCGCGCCTGGTCGGTATCCGCCGCCAGCCGGATGGTGTCGGACAGAAAACCCATCTCGGCCGCGATCTTGCCCTTGTTACGAACATAGATCTGGCTGGCCGGGTCATCGCCAACGATGACCACCGACAACCCCGGCACCAGACCATGCCGCGCCTTTAGCTGGGCGCTCTGCTGGGCCACCATTTCCCGCAATCCCACCGCAAAGGCCTTACCGTCGATAATATCCGCTGTCATGGCGCGCGCATCCGTCTACTGATTCCAATCAGCCGACTATACAGCCCACGGCCTAGGCTGTCAGGGCGGCGCGGAGCGCCGAGTGAATGAGGGGCATGCGATCGTTGCCGAAATACATATCATCGCGCCCATCACCGTTATTGACAAAAAACGTCGGCGAGCCGAAGCCGCCCCGTTGGGCCAGTTCTTCGGTGTTTTGCCGCAGTTCCCCCTTGATTTCGTCCGTCGCCATGGCCCTGGCCATCTCGTCCGGGTCCAGGCCGGCTGCCGTGGCGATCGCCGCCAATAGTTCGTCCTGGGTGATATCCCGGTCCTGGCCCCAATAAGCCTCGAACACGCCCTGGGCATAGGGCACCAGCTTGCCCTGGCGGCTGGCGGCGATACAGCCGCGCATGGCCTTGACGCTGTTGATAGGAAAGATCGTCATGGGCCATGAAATCTTGATGCCGGCCAGGTCGGCCCAATTCTGCAGGTCCTTGTGCATATAGGTCTGTTTTACGGGCACCGGAAATTCCCGGCTGTGATAGACCGATGGATTGATGGTGTTGAACAAGCCGCCGACCAGGATCGGCCGCCAGGTGATTTCCACCCCCAACGCCGCCGCCAGGGGCTGGATATTGTGAAAGCCCAGATAGGTCCAGGGGCTGGAACAATCGAAGAAACATTCCAATTGGGGCACGGCGGTCATCCTCAATCTACGGCTGCCGCACAGTGTGCCCTAATCGGGAGACGCTGAAAAGCCGGCGGGAAACCTCAATGCAATATCTGGTCGCTTCCCAAATGGCGGTATTGCGATGGCGTGACCAGACGGGCCGAGGCGACCCGGACGGAATGCAACGGCCCATCCAGATTTTCTTCCCAGAAAGCCAGGAAATCCCGCAGGCGCGGAAAGCGGGGGGCTAAATCATATTCCTGCCAAAGATAGGTCTGCAACAGCGCCGGCCAATCGGGCAGCCGATAGATGATTTCGGCGGTGGTCAATCGATAACCGTCCAATTGTGGTTTTAACGTGGCCATGATAGTGCTCCCTTCATGCTCACCCAAACACCTCTCCGGTTCGGACCATGATCCCGCATTAAACTTAACCAATGATTTAAAAGCCTGCAAATTCAAATGCTTGGCACTCACCTTGCCAGATGGCTAACAATTTTTGTTGCGCTTGGCGAGCCTTAGGTACTTGAAGTGAGGTGGCGGCGCACCTAAATCACTGGCACTCGCCTTCATAGAGTGCTAGCAAGCGCCCTGGGCGGCTGATATCGGCTGAAACCCGATTACTAAAACCCAAATACCAGAACCCAAATACCAGAACCCTATCCATGAAACATACAGCGACTGTGAGGACACCATGAAACTTCGTCCGCTGAACGACCGCGTGCTGATCAAGCGCGCCGAGGAAGACAGCAAAAGCGCCGGCGGCATCATCATCCCTGACACGGCACAGGAAAAACCAATGCAGGGCATCGTCATGGGCGTCGGCCCTGGCGCCCGCGATGAAAACGGCGACCGGGTGGCCCCCGCGGTTCAAACCGGCGACCGGGTACTGTTCGGCAAATGGTCCGGAACCGAGGTCACGTTGGATGGCCAGGAATTATTGATCATGAACGAATCCGACATCATGGCCGTGCTCGAAGGCAAGCCGGCGAAGAAGGCGGAGAAGGCCACGAAGGCTACGAAGGCGAAAAAGGGCAAAAAGGCGGCTTAACAGCCATCTTGATCCCATTTTCTCTGTACCTGAAATAAAGATAGAAGGAGGCCAGAAAACATGGCTGCCAAAGAAGTAATATTCGATACGGAAGCGCGTGACCGTATGTTGCGCGGGGTTGATGTCCTGGCGAATGCGGTCAAGGTGACCTTGGGTCCCAAGGGCCGCAACGTGGTGCTGGACAAATCATTCGGCGCCCCACGCATCACCAAGGACGGTGTGACCGTGGCCAAGGAGATCGAGCTGAAAGACAAGTTCGAGAACATGGGCGCACAGATGGTTCGGGAAGTCGCTTCCAGGACCAACGAAGTCGCCGGCGATGGCACCACCACCGCAACGGTTCTGGCTCAATCCATCGTGCGCGAAGGTGCGAAGTCAGTGGCTGCCGGCATGAACCCCATGGATCTGCGCCGGGGCATCGACCTTGCCGTTACTGCGGTCGTCGCGGCGCTGGAAAAAAGCGCCAAGAAGATCTCCGGCCGCAAGGAAGTGGCCCAGGTTGGCTCCATTTCCGCCAATGGCGAAGCCGAGATTGGTGAAATGATCGCCACGGCCATGGAAAAGGTCGGCAACGAAGGCGTCATCACGGTGGAAGAGGCGCAAAGCCTTGATACCGAACTGGACGTCGTCGAGGGGATGCAGTTTGACCGTGGTTATCTGTCGCCCTATTTCATCACCAATGCCGAAAAGATGATTTCCGAACAGGAAAATCCCTACATCCTGTTGCACGAATCCAAGCTTACCTCGTTGCAGCCCATGCTGCCGATCCTGGAAGCCGTGGTGCAATCGGGCCGGCCTCTACTGATCATCGCCGAAGATGTGGAAGGTGAAGCCCTCGCCACACTGGTGGTCAACAAGCTGCGTGGCGGCCTGAAGGTCGCCGCCGTCAAGGCCCCTGGCTTTGGCGACCGGCGCAAGGCCATGTTGGAAGATATCGCCATTCTGACCGGTGGTCAGGTGATCTCGGAAGATCTGGGCATCAAGCTGGAAGGCGTCACCTTGAACATGCTGGGCACCGCCAAGCGGGTTTCCATGACCAAGGATGACACCACCATCGTTAACGGTGCCGGCAAAAAAGCCGACCTCGCGGCGCGTTGCACGCAAATCCGGGCCCAGGCAGACGAAACCTCGTCGGAATACGACAAGGAAAAACTGCAAGAGCGTCTGGCTAAGCTGGCCGGCGGCGTTGCCGTCATCAAGGTTGGCGGCGCGACCGAGATGGAGGTGAAGGAGCGCAAGGATCGCGTTGACGACGCCTTGAACTCGACCCGGGCCGCGGTTGAAGAAGGCATCGTACCCGGCGGCGGGGCAGCCCTGCTCTATGCCGGCCGTACCCTGGACAAGCTGAAGGTCAAAAACCATGACCAACAGGCCGGCATCGACATTGTTCGCCGTGCCCTGCAGGCTCCGGTCCGGCAAATTGCCGAGAACGCGGGCGTGGATGGCGCTGTCGTCGCTTCCAAGTTGATGGAAAGCAAAGACACCAGCTGGGGCTTCAACGCACAGACTGAAAAGTATGTGGATATGATCAAGGAAGGCATCATCGATCCGGCCAAGGTCGTACGTATCGCCTTGCAGGATGCGGCCTCCGTTGCCGGTCTGCTGATCACCACCGAAGCCATGGTCGCTGACAAGCCGGCCAAAAAAGGCGCCGGTGGCGCCCCAGCCATGCCCGATATGGGCGGCATGGGCGGCGGCATGGGTGGCATGGGTGGCATGGGCGGCATGGGCGACATGGGCTTCTAGAGCCAGTCAACCAAGCAGCTATAATACCAATGTAATTTGGGGGCCGCGCCAGTCTGGTGCGGCCCCCATTTTATTATCTTGTGCACTGTTATGCCAACTAGAGCAGCTCCGATTGATATTACACTGGCGCCTTGACGCGGACCCGGCGGCGCCGCGGCGCTTGGGCACTTGCCGCCGCGCCGGGCAGATTGCGGGCATCGGGCACCAGATGCACCGCCATTGTTTCGGCCCGGCCGCGAACAGTTACCTGGCGCACTTCGAAGGCGGAGAGATCGGCGCCCGCGTGCTCGGCCACGTAGGCGGAGATGACCGCCTGAACCGAGAATTCCTTGGTCATGGTTTCCAGGCGCGAGGCGATATTTACGATATCGCCCACGGCGGTGACGGAGGTTGCCCGCCCATAACCCATTTCGCCGACGATGGCGGCGCCCGCATGCACCCCGATACCCATGCGCAAGGGCTGGTCCAGATCATGGCGCAGTTGGTGGTTCAAATGTTCCAGGGCCTGGGCCATGCCCGCCGCCGCCGCCAGGGCCTGCCGGCAGCCTTGATCCAGGTTACTTTCCACGCCGAACAAGGCCATGACGCCGTCGCCGATAAATTTATCCAGATGGCCGCCCGCCGCCTCCACCGCCTGGCCCATGCCGCGGAAATACTGGTTCAGGGCGAACACCACGTCATAGGGCAGCTTGGCCTCGGCAAACTGGGTGAAGGCACGCAGATCAGCGAACAAAACGGCGATTTCCCGCTCGCTGCCCTGTAGATAGTTGGGCCGGGGCTGACCGCTTTGCAGGCTTACGTTGGGCGGCAACAGGGGTACCACGGTAACATTCGCCGTGGGCCGCAATTGACAGGCCAGGCGCACACTATCCGGCGTCCCGACCCTGGCCAGCACTTTTAACTCGTCCCCGTGGGCCGGCGGCAGCTCCGATAGACCGGCGGAGATGCGCACCCGGCAGGTGGAACAGCGCCCCCGTCCGCCGCAGACCGAAGCATGAGGGACACCAGCCAGACGGGAGGCGTCCAGGACGCTCAGGCCCGGTTCGATGGCAACTTCGTGGCCGTCGGGATAGGCGATAATGAAGCGGACGCCGCGCCGGGCCCACAGGCCCCGCGCCCAGCGTCCCAGTAAAATCAAAGCCAGGACAATGACCGTGCCAAGCATGATGTAGTCCGCGCCGCCATAAACAAAATCCAACAATGCCTGCATGGCATTGCCTATCTTGAAGGAAGCTATGGCCGCCCCCATCCATTCCTTGTCCTGGGCCCAGACGGCAACCTGCTTGCCGACGCCGGCAAAACCCGACAGCGCCAGGCTGGGCAGCAACAGCGCGGCGGCAAAAAGCCAGGGCCGGGCCGGGCCATACCAAGGCCGCAGGCGCAGCCATTGATGCAGGCCGATACAACCATGGCTCCAAACCACCACAAGCCCCGCCGTAAGGAACCAGCCATTTTCCGGCAACATGACCCAGACGCTGAGAATTTCGAATAGATAACTGTCGTTGACGCCGAAAAACTCATGCCCGCCCCGCGTCGCCAGGACATGGGACGGCATAAGAAAGGGGATGCATAGAGCCAACAGCAGCTGGAAGCCTTCGGTCACGGACATGCGCAAGGTGCGCCGCCGCCACACAGCCCACAACGCCATAACGACATGCACGAATATGGCGCCATACAGCAAAATGGTGCCGGGCCAGTTGCGCCAGATGGCGATGAATACCTCTCGCCCGGCTTCCATGGCGGCAAGCGAAATATTGCCCAAGGCATGGTTTAGGAAATGCATCGTCACAAAAACGAACAGCACCAAACCGCTGCCCAGGCTTAGTTTTCGCGTCCAGCCCATAATTTAGTGCGCCTCGGCCCAGCTATCGCCGATACCAACATCCACGATCAGAGGCACGGACAGATGCGCCGCGCCCTCCATCACCCGCCTGACCACCGCCGCGGTTTCATCGATCTCGGCCTCGGGCACTTCAAAGATCAGTTCGTCATGCACCTGTAACAGCATCGGCGCGCCAAGCCGGGCCTTGGCCATGGCGCCGGGAATGGCTACCATGGCCCGGCGGATTACATCCGCCGCCGAGCCTTGGATCGGGGCATTGATGGCGGCCCGTTCGTGGAAGCCGCGCCGGGCCGGGTTCTTGTCATTGATACCGGGCATATGAATGCGGCGGCCATGGATGGTTTCCACATACTCCAACTCGCGGCAGCTCTCCTTGGTCCGCTCCATATAGTCACGAATGCCCGGATAGCGTTCGAAATAGGCGTTGATATAGTCCTGGGCCTCGCCCCGGCCGATGCCCAGATTGTTGGCCAGGCCAAAGGCGGAAATGCCATAGATAATACCGAAGTTGATGGCCTTGGCCCGGCGCCGGATCATGGGGTCCATATTTTCCATGGGCAGGCCGAAAACCTGGGCGGCGGTCATGGCATGAATGTCGTGGCCGGCGTGAAAGGCTTCCCGCAGCGCGGGGATGTCGGCAATATGGGCCAGAATGCGCAATTCGATCTGGGAATAATCCGCGCTCAACAATTTGTGCCCCGGCGCCGCGATGAACGCCTTGCGGATGCGCCGGCCCTCTTCCGTGCGGATAGGAATATTCTGCAGGTTTGGATCGGTCGATGCCAGGCGCCCGGTGGAGGTGGCGGCCATGGCGTATGAGGTATGAACCCGGCCCGTAACGGCATTGATCTGGTTTTGCAGGGCGTCCGTATAGGTGCTTTTTAACTTTGCCAGTTGGCGGTATTGCAGCACCCGCACGGGCAGATCATGGCCCTGGGCGGCCAAGCCTTCCAGGATATCGGCGCCCGTGGCGTAGGCCCCGGTCTTGGTCTTCTTGCCCCCCGGTATGGACATTTTATCGAACAGGATCTCGCCCAGTTGTTTCGGTGAATTGACGTTAAAGCTCTCGCCAGCCAGTTCCTGGATCTCTCCTTCCAGGCTAGCGATGCGGATTGCGAAGTCGGCGGACAGCCGGGCCAGTTCCGCCCGGTCCACCAGGATACCGGCCGCTTCCATGGCCACCAGGACGGGCACCAGGGGCCGCTCCAGGGTTTCATAGACCGTATGCTTGCGCACCGCCAGCAACCGTGGTTTCAGGTGCTGATACAGGCGCAGGGTCAGGTCCGCGTCCTCGGCCGCGTATTCGGTGGCTTTGTCCAGCGGCACCAGATCAAAGGTGATTTTGGACTTGCCGGTGCCGGCGACCGCCTTGAACGGGATCGGTTCGATATCCAGATGCAGCCTGGACAATTCGTCCATGCCGTGGCCATGCAGCCCCCCCTCGGTCACGTAGGACAACAACATGGTGTCGTCGAAGGGCGAAATTTCAATGTCATACCGGCGCAAAACCAGCATGTCGTATTTCAGGTTTTGCCCCACCTTCAGGACCGAAGGATCGGCCATCAGGGGGCGCAGCAGATCCAGGGCCGGTGCCAGGGGGATCTGTTCCGGTGCCGCCGAATCCGCGCCGCCCAGATCCAGTTCCCCCGCCGGCACCGGACCCCGGTGGCCGAGGGGAATGTAACAGGCCTGTCCCGGCCGGACAGAGAGCGAGACACCCACCAGATCCGCTACCATGGCATCCAACGATGTCGTCTCCGTATCCACCGCCACCACACCGGCGGTCCGGGCCATCTCAACCCATCGCTCTAATTCCGCCAGGCTTTGTATGCATTGGTAGTCCAGGTCCGGCGCCGCGGCCGGCGTTGCGTTGGCCGCCGTATCGGGCGCGGTCTTTATCATCGGCACGGCGGCGCCGCTGGAAGCCAGGCGCTGGGCAACGCGCCCGGCCAAACGTTCCAGGCCCATCTCCGACAGGAAATTTAGCAATACCTCTCCGTCCGGTTCGCGCATGCGCAAATCGTCCAAGGGTAATTCCAACGGCACATCAACCTTCAATGTCACCAACTGCCGGCTGACCCGGGCCAGGTCAGCATGTTCGATAAGGCTTTGCCGCCGTTTCGGCTGTTTGATTTCGCCGGCTCTCTCCAGCACGCCGTCCAGATCGCCGTATTCGTTAATCAACAAGGCGGCGGTCTTGACGCCGATCCCCGGTACGCCGGGCACATTGTCAGTGGCATCGCCGCACAAGGCCTGCACATCAATCACCCGGTCCGGGCCGACGCCAAATTTTTCCTGCACCTGATCCGGCCCGATATCGCGCTGTTTCATGGGGTCGTGCATGCCCACGCCGCCACCGACCAGTTGCATCAGGTCCTTGTCGGAACTGACAATGGTGACCAGCATGCCGGCTTCCCGGGCCAGGCGGGCGTAGGTGGCGATGATATCATCAGCCTCGTACCCCGGCATTTCGATGGTGGCCAAGTTGAAGGCCTCGCTGGCCCGTTTGACCAGGGGGAATTGCGGCACCAGATCTTCCGGCGCCGGCGGCCGGTGGGCTTTATATTCGGGATAGATATCGTTGCGGAAAGTTTTTCGCGCGGCATCGAAAATCACCGCGAAATAGTCGACCTCGCCGGCATCGCGCACATCCTCGACAAGCTTTGACAACATATTGCAAAAGCCCGAGACGGCGCCGATGGGTAGGCCATCGCTTTTGCGCGTCAGAGGGGGCAGCGCATGGTAGGCGCGAAAGATATAGGCCGAGCCATCGATCAGAAAAAGATGGCTGGGCGCGCCAGCAGGGGCTGCGGTGGGCGTCTCGGCATCGGGGTTGGCGCCAGGGCTGACATCAGTGCCGGTATTGGTATCTTGCTGGTTCATGCTGACACTATGTCACGGCCTGACGAAAGGTGGAACGATGACAATAGACAAGCAGCATATTCAGCCGTGCTGCCCCAGATATCTTTGGCGGCGGCATGCTATTCCTCACCAAATAGCAATAATTTAATTACAAAACCACTATTTATTAACACATCGCCGATAATATCTAAATTGTTCGGCGCGTATTTGGCGAACAGGCATAGCACCGGCCGTATCCGTCCATGCCGGTGTAACTGGGCCGGCCCCATCCTCCGCCGGCACAGTCCCTGCTGGGCGTCGCGGCTATTGCTGCGGCGCCCTTTTTATCGCCGATTCGGTTCAGGGAATGTCGATGACCTGGCCATCATGGGCCGGCTCCACCCCTGCCGGCAGTTCGCGGCAAAGGGTCTGATAATCCATATCCCAGGTCATATGGGTCAGGATGGCCCGCTTTGGCTGCAACCGCTCTATCCATTCCAGGGTCTGCGCCAGATGGGTGTGGGTCGCGTGCGGCTGTGGACGCAGCGCATCGACGATCCAGACATCCAGGTCCCGCAGCAATTCGAACGAGGCTTCGGGCAGATCATTCAAATCCGTGGAATAGGCAATAGAGCCAAAGCGAAAGCCCAGGCTTTCCATGGAACCATGGGTCTGCTGAAACGGCACGATGTCGATGTCGCCCACGGTGAACGGTCCCGCGATGGTATGGGCCGTGGCGATGGCGGGATAATTCTTGGCGGCGGCGAAGATGTAGCCAAACCGCTGTTGCAGGCCAAGCAGGGTATCGGCGTCGCCATAAACCGGGACGCGCTGGCCCCGCAACAGGGCAAAGCCGCGCAGATCGTCGATACCGTTCACATGGTCGGCGTGGTCATGGGTGTAAAGTGCCGCATCCAAGTGCTGAAGATTGATATCCAGGCATTGTTCCCGCATGTCCGGCGTGGTGTCGACAATCAGGGTGGTCGTCGCGCTTTGCACCAGGATCGAGGAGCGGCGGCGGCGGTTGCGCGGCTCGGACGGATCGCAGACACCCCAGACATTGCCAATCCGCGGCACGCCGCCCGAAGTGCCACAGCCCAACACGGTTACCCGCACGATGCCCGCTCCGTCATATCCTTGGCGTTGGCGTTGGCGTTGGCTTTGGCCTTGGCAAACAGGCGGAAAAAATTGGCCGATGTCATCGTGGCCATCTCCGCGTCACTCACACCACGCAGTTCGGACAGCCTGGCCGCGGTGTTGGCGACAAAGGCCGGTTCGTTGTCCTTGCCCCGGTGCGGCACCGGCGCCAAATAGGGCGCGTCGGTTTCCACCAGGATACGGTCCAGTGGGGTCTCCGCCGCCACCGCCCGCACCTCATCGGCCTTTTTGAAAGTGATGATGCCGCTGAAGGAGATATAGAAGTTCAAGGCCAGGGCGGCCCGGGCCAGCGCCGGGCCGGAAGAGAAACAATGCAGCACGCCGGGGAACGGCCCTTTTGCCGCCTCGTCCCGCAGGATCGCAATCATCTCGTCGTCCGCGGCCCGGCTATGCACGATCAAGGGCAGCCCGGTCTGCCGCGCGGCGGCGATATGGCGGCGGAACAATGCAGCCTGCAACGCACGGGGACTATGATCGTAATGGAAATCCAGGCCGGTCTCGCCAATGCCGATAACCTTGTCATGGGCGGCCAGTTCAACCAGACGGGCCGTGCTCAGGTCCGGCTCTTCCGCCGCGTCATGGGGGTGCAGGCCGACCGAGCAAAAGACATTGTCAAAACGTTCGGCGATGGCCAGGATCTCGGCAAAACGGTCAACCCTGGTGCAGATCGTTACCATCGTGCCGATACCGGCCGCCGCCGCCCGCGCCATCACCCCATCCATATCTTCCCGCAGACTGGGAAAGTCCAGATGGCAATGACTGTCTACCAGCAGGCTCAAGCGTCTTCCTCCGGCCCGCTGTAACGCGGGAAGACGCCCTCCGGCTTGGGCAGCGCCGTACCCGGTTTCAGCGGGGCGCCGTCGCCCAACGCCGCAAAGCTGCGTTGATCGTCCGGGATAGACAGTTGATCCAGCATTCTGGCCGCCGCATCGGGCACGACGGGTTGCGCCAGAATAGCCAGATGACGGATCACCTCGGCCAGCACATACAGCACCGTGGCCATGCGTTCGGGGTCATTCTTCTTCAGGGCCCAGGGGGCCTGGGCATCCACATAGCGATTGGCATCGCCCACCACCTCCCACAGCGCGGTCAGCGCCAGATGGATAGCCTGTTCATCCATGATCCCGCGCAGTTTGTCCAACAGCCCGCGGGCCGAGCGCAGCAGATCAGCGTCATCAAGGCTCAACGCTCCGGGCGTTGGCACCGCCGCCCCACAATTTTTGTTGATCATGGACAGCACCCGCTGCGCCAGATTGCCAAAATCGTTAGCCAGGTCGCTGTTCATGCGGTTGACAACGGCCGTGTGGGAAAAATTGCCATCATTACCGAAGGGCAATTCCCGCATCATGAAATAACGCGCCTGATCCAGGCCATACTGCTCGACGATTTGCTGAGGCGGAATAAAATTGCCGAGGGATTTAGACATCTTCTTGCCTTCTACGGTCCACCAGCCATGGGCAAAGATCCGCTTTGGCGGGGCCAGACCGGCGGACATCAGAAAAGCCGGCCAATAAACCGCATGAAAGCGCAGGATATCCTTGCCCACCATGTGCACATCCGCGGGCCAGTAGGTCTTGAAACTTTCCGTCTCGGTATCGGGATAGCCAACGGCGGTCAGATAATTGGTCAACGCATCGACCCAGACATACATGATATGGGCAGCATCACCCGGCACCGGCACGCCCCAGTTGAACGACGTGCGGGAAATGGACAGATCCCGCAGGCCGCTTTTGACGAAGCTGATGACTTCATTGCGCCGGCTTTGGGGCAGGATACGGTGGGGATCCGCCTCGTAATAGGCCAGCAGACGATCCTGCCATTGGGAAAGACGGAAGAAATAGCTGGGCTCTTCCACCCATTCTACCGGCGCGCCAAAGGGCGACAGTTTTTCGCCATTGGCGCCGTCCTGCAATTCATCCTCGGCGTAATAGGCTTCATCCCGAACGGAATACCAGCCAGCATAACTATCCAGATAGATATCGCCATTGGCCACCATGGCCTGCCAGATTGCCTGACAGGCCTTCGTGTGCCGGTCTTCCGTTGTGCGGATGAAGCCGTCGTTGGAGAAATTCATCAACGGCGTCAGATCGCGAAAGTTCTGGCTGACGCCGTCGCAAAACGCCAAGGGGTCCATGCCCGCCGCCTGGGCTGATTTCTCCACTTTCTGGCCATGCTCGTCGGTGCCGGTCATGAACATCACGTCACGGCCATCCAGGCGCATGAAACGGGCGATCACGTCACAGGCCAGGGTGGTGTAGGCATGGCCAATATGAGGTTTGTCATTAACGTAATAGATCGGCGTCGTGATGTAGTAGGCTTTGGCCTCGGCCATCGCTGTCACCTTTTCCAACAAGTAAAAAGACTCTAGTTGCGCGCGGTACTCTGCAACGCCGTGAAGGCGCTCAATACCACCTGCTTACGATCCAGATTGACCCGCTCGGCCCGCATGGCCAGGCCGCCGATCTTTTCCCATAGCTCGACCCAGCGATCAAGGCCAACCGCCATTGTAAGGCGGCTAGCCAGGGCAACCTCGCCCGTCACCGCATCGCGCATCTGGTCCAGGCCGGCACCGCCACGGGCCAGCCGAGACAGCCAAAGACGCAACAGATCGACCCAGACCCGGTAGGCCGCCTCGTTATTGGCGCGGGCCAGACGGTCGCCCAGGGTGTGCACCGCCGCGTAATCCAGATTGGGCAGATCCCGCACCATGGCGATCAATTCGCCATAGGTTTGCAAGCCGCCTTCGACCGCCATGGCCATGGCCCGGCCGGGGCTGCCTTCCGCCAAGCGGACCAGACCCAGACATTCGTCCTGCTCCAGATCCGGCAATTGCCGGGCCAGAACGGCAATGGCGTCGGCTTCTTCCAGGGGACGCAGGGCCAGATGACGGCAACGCGAACGGATGGTCGGCAGCAGCCGGCCCGGCGCATGGCTGACCAATAGCAGCAGGCAATGTGCGGGTGGTTCCTCCAACAGCTTCAATAGGGCATTGGCGGCGTTAGGGTTCATCTCCTCCGCCCCGTCGATAATCGCGATGCGCCAGCCGCCCTCGGCGGCGGTCATGGAAAAAAACTGGCCCAGGGCGCGGATTTGTTCGACCACGATTTCACCCCGCAGTTTTTTAGTTTTCGGGTTCTCGGTCCGCTCGATCACCCGCAGATCGCCGTGGCCACCGGCCAGGATGCGGCCGAACAGATCGCTTTCAGCGGGGATCTGCAAACTGCCGGGACCGCCAAATAAATTACCCCCCACCATGCCCTGGGATAGCTGATAGCGGGCTATGCGGTAAGCCAGGGTCATCTTGCCGATACCCCTGGGGCCGGACAGCAGCCAGGCATGGGGCATCCGTTGGGCCGCCGCCGTCTCCAAAAAAGCCAGTTCGGCCGCGTCATGGCCGGTCAAAGTCGCGGTGGCGATGGGGCCCGTGGCTTGCTCTGCTTGATCCACCATGGCTGTAATCTAGTCGGAGACTCTGCCGAACAGCAGATGCTCCAGAGCCGCGCCCAGGCGGCCAAAAAAGCCTTTGCGGGCGACGTCGGCGCCGGCGATCAGGGGCCGTTCGATCGGCGTCATGTTGGGCGCTTCAATCCGCAGGGTGGCCACGGGCTGACCCTTGACGATGGGCGTGGTCAGCGGGCCTTGGTAATTGACACTGACTTTCATGGCCCGGCGGGCCTTGCGCGGGACGATAATGGTTAGGGCGTCCTCGATCACCAGAGGCACCGTACCGGCGTCACCCAGCCAAACCAATGCGCTGGTCACCTTTTCGCCAGCCTTGAAAAGGGCATAATTGCCGAACACCCGAAAGCCCCAGGACAATAGCCGTTGCGATTCCTTGCTTCTTTGGTTGACGCTGCTCAGACCGTTGACGACCAGATCCAGGCGCCGTCCATTGCGTTCGGCGGAGGCGACCAGGCCGTATCCGGCATCTTCCGTATGACCGGTTTTCAAGCCGTCGGCGCCGACGTTTTTATAGAGCAGGGGATTGCGGTTTCCTTGACGGATCTTGCTGTAGGTAAAACTACGCTCGGAAAAAATGGGATAAAACTGCGGGAACTTGTCGATCAGGTTCCGTGCCAGAATGGACAGATCCTTTGCCGTCACCAACTGATCGGGGTCGGGCCAACCGGACGCATTGACGAAATGGCTATCCATCATATCTAATTTTCGCGCCGTCTCATTCATCAAAACGGCAAATGTTGCCTCATCACCGCTGATACCTTCGGCGACCACGATACAGGCATCATTGCCCGATTGAATGATGATGCCGCGAATCAAATCGGAGATCCGAACCTGGGTATCCACCCGCACGAACATTTTAGAGCCGCCCATGCGCCAGGCTTTTTTGCTGACCGGAAAGGTATCGTCCAGGCCTAAGCCGCCGGCGGCCAGGCGTTCGAACAGAATGTATAAAGTCATCAGCTTGGCCATGGATGATGGCGGCATGCCCTGGTCGGAATTTTTTTCGAACAGCACGGTCCCGGTAGGATGATCGACCAGGATCGCCTGCTTGGCCGGGGTTTCGGTCAAGCTTGCCGTCGCCGCCCACCCTCGGGCGCCGGGCAGCACCAGAACCATGGCGGCCAGCAAAAACAGCCGCAAACCCGGACCCAAAACGTTCATTACACCCATTCTCCGCTTATCCTTCATGGTTCAGGCGACCATTAAATATTAAATATAGCGAATTTGTGGCAGCCTGGGGGCCTAACAACAAAAATATTTCGCCCACTCAATCGTCCGCCGCCGCCAATTGGTCGCGCAAGGTGAACTTTTCAACCTTGCCCATGGCGTTACGCGGCAGCGCGGCCATGAAAATTACCTCTCGCGGGTGCTTATAATGGGCCAGGCGTCCCTCGAACAGGGCCAGGACGTCAGCGCCCTGAATACGGCTGCCCGGCTGGGCCACCACGCAGGCCACGGGGGTCTCCCCCCAGCGAGGATCCGGCCGCCCCACCACCGCCGCCTCGGCCAAATCCGGGCAATCGGCCAGAATATTCTCCAACTCCGCCGGATAGATGTTTTCCCCGCCCGATATCACCACATCTTTTTTGCGTTCATCGACATAATAATAGCCGTCGTCGTCCTGATGCCCGATATCCCCGGTATGAAACCACCGGCCCGCGCCCGTACCGGCAAATGCCGCCGCCGTACCGGCCTCGTCGCGCCAGTATTCTCGGAACAAATTTTTTCCGGCCAAGACAATTTCGCCGTGGATGCCGGGGGCAACCGGTTCACCACTATCGTCCACGATCCGTGCCTGGCAATGCAGGGCCGGTTTGCCGCACGAGCCCATCCTGGACCGCACATCGGAGATCGCCAGGGAAATCGCCACCGGTGCGCTTTCGGTCAGGCCATAAACCTGAGTGGCCGGCACGCCGCGGTCCATAAATGCGCGCAAGACGGCCTCCGGCACTGCGGAGGAACCAAGGCTCACCAGACGCAGGCTGGATAAATCCACACCAGCCCAGTCAGGATGGGCGGTCAAGGCCATGGCCATGGCCGGCACGGCCAGGAACATTGTCGGCTGGCGCCGCGCCATGGCCGCCAAGGTGGCCGCGGGATCAAAACGCGGCTGGATGGTGATCATGGCACCGGCGTGGATCGCCGGGGTGGTCTGAATATTCATGCCGCCCACATGGAACATGGGCAGCACGGTGAGGACGTGATCCCGCGCGCTGATATCCTGGGCGGCGATGGCATTGACCGCATTGTAAAAGATCGCTTCCTGGGTCAGCACCGTGCCTTTCGGGCGCCCGGTGGTGCCGGAAGTATAGACCAGGGTCACCGGATCATCGGGGTGCCCGCCCTCGCCGCTTGCCTCCGGCTCCGCATTGGCCAAAAGCGCATCGCTGGATTGCCAGTTCGCGCCAGGGGCCGGCCCATAAGAAAGCATGCGTAAATCGGGCAGATCCGGGCGCAGGCCATCCAGATGATCAAAAAACCCGGCCTCCGCCAAAATGGCCTTGGGCTCGCAATTCCGCAGGATCCAGGCGTGCTCGGGTGGCGCCAGACGCCAGTTCAAGGGCACCAGCATGGCGCCCAAGCGGGCGCAGGCAAACAATAATTCCAGCAATTCAGGACTGTTATAGCCCAGGTGCGCCACGCGGTCGCCTTTGCCCACGCCCAATTCCCGCTGCAACATGGCCGCCAGACGCCTGACCCGGCCGTCCATTTCGCCATAGCTGATATCCCGGCCCTCGAAATGCACCGCCGTGCGCTCGCCATGCCAATCGGCCCAGTGGCTGATCCAGTGGGAAATATCCATTGCCGGCTAGCTTTCGCCCGCCTCGAACAGGCTTTCCCGACCCAGACGTTCCATACAGATCTCCGGTGTCCAGGGCAGCATCAAGCTGCCGCAGCGGGAATCCCGATACAATTGCTCCAGGCGCAGGGTGCGAAAGATCGCCCGGCCGCCACAGGTACGTAGCGCCAGACGGCAAATATCGTTGGCGTATTCCATCACCGTGTATTGCGCCACATAGGCCCGCAGGCGGGCGTCCTTGGCGGGTTTAACCCCCGCCTCGCCGATAGCGCGCAGAAACATGGCCCGCGCCTGTTCCAGCTTGATGCGCATTTCAGCCACTGCCATTTGCTTGGCGGGACTGTGCCGCGCGCTGCCGGCCGGCGGGCCGCCTTCGATCTCGCCACGCAGATACTGGCAGGTGAAATCAAACGCCGCCTGGGCGATGCCCATATAGGTGGGGCACAGGGACATGAACATATGGGGCCAATTCAGGGCCGCCTGATAATATTTGCCCCTTGGCATCAACTGGTGCGTATCGGGAACAAAAACATCGCGGAGTTCCAAATTGTTCGATACCGTGGCCCGCATGCCGAGGACGTCCCAGTCGCCGCTGATTTTCAAACCTTCCGCCCGGCCATCGACGGCCAGATAAATCGTATCCCTGACATCCGCCTCGCCAGTCTCCCTGGCTTCGGTACACAGCACGCCGTAATAGTCCGCCGATCCCGCCAGCGAGGCGAAATGTTTATATCCATTGACCAGCCAGCCGGCCTCCACTTTGCGCGCCGTAGTGCCAAAGGGCGCCTTGCCGGCGGCCGCCGCGCTGTTCGGTTCGGAAAAGGGCTGCGCGAAGATGGCGCCGTCCTCGATCACCTTGCGGTAGATACCCTTGCGCCGCTGTTCATGGGCCGCACGCTGTTCCGGCGTCATCTCCAGAT
This sequence comes from Alphaproteobacteria bacterium, assembly GCA_016776605.1. Taxonomy (GTDB): domain Bacteria; phylum Pseudomonadota; class Alphaproteobacteria. The sequence goes on from JADHTB010000004.1 coordinate 150,919, forward strand.
CATCGGCCATCCGCGAGGACCACAACATGGTGGCGCAATGCATGTTGAAGGTCAGCGCCGTGGCGCCGCACCAACGGCCCAGTTCAGCCGATATCTCCATATAGTCGGCATAAGACACACCCAGGCCGCCATAGCGTTCCGGGATCACCAGGCCCAAAAATCCGACCGCGCGCAGATCGGCATAATTCTCGGTCGGAAAGCGCCCTTCGCGGTCATAACCGGCGGCGCGGGGCAAAAAATTTTCCCGGCCCAAACGCTGCGCGGTTGCCAGCAGCGCTGCCCGCGTTGCCATGCCTAAGCAACCTCGTCCAGGAATGCGCGAATGGCCTGATTGAACTGCGCCGGATCCTCCAAATTCGCCAAATGTCCGACACCGCTAAGGCAGTGATAGCGGCTATCGGGGATGTAGCTGGCCATTTTCTCCATCATCGCCGCTGGCGCGGCCTCGTCCATGTCGCCGGCCAGGGCCAGGGTGGGGCAGGCGATTTCGCCCAACTTGTCCCGGCGATTAAATGTCACCAGACAATGCAGGGCGGCGCGATAGGTATCCGATGATAGTGCCGACATGGAGGCCATGGCCGCCGCGACGGCGGCTTCGGGCGGCTTGTCCGACATCATGGCGGGTACCAGTTCATGGGCGAAATCCGCCGGGCTGAGGCCCCGGTCAAGGGGCGCGAGGCGCTGGCCCAAAAACCATTCCTGCCATTCCCCGCCCGGCTTGCCAAACGATGGCGAAGTAGCGGAGAGCACCAGGGCGGAGGTTCGGCCCGGATGCTGGATGACGAATTCCTGGGCGATCATGCCCCCCATGGAATGGCCGACGATGGCGGCGGTTGGCGCATCGAGATGATCCAGCAGCCGCGCCACCGCATCAGCCAGAGTGGCGTAGGTCATCTGGGCCAACGGCGCGCTGTCGCCATAGCCGGGCATATCCCACGAAACGGCGCGCCAACGATCGGCGAAGGCCGGCAACTGGCCATCAAAGGCGTGCCGGTTGCCGCCGATACCATGCAGAAACAATAATACCGGGCCATCGCCCTGGCTCTCAAAACTTGCAATCTCGGTCATGCCAGCTCTCCTTGCAAAATGCCTTCTTTCACCACGGCCTGGCCGTCCAGTTCCACGGTGCAATTACGAATGGGCAAATCAAAATGGCCCAGGGTCTGTCGGCCGGCCACCTCGTTCGCGCCGGTTGAGTAGACCACATTGCCGGCAAAGGCGCGCAACTCGGTGCCGTTGAAATCCTTACGGTCATACATGGTCATGGCGTCCCAGCGGGCACCGGGGTTCATGCCCCAACCAATATGCGAGGTGGCATAGGCGTCCCGGTCACCCCAGGCGGCGAAATAGCTGCGCATCAGGTCCGCATCCACCCCCTCGCCCTCGATCGCGGCAACAAAGTCATCCTCGATCCGCAAGCAGATGGGGGCATCCAGATAGCGCTTGAAGGTCAGGTTCACATCACCCCGGTCCAACACCAGGGTACCGTTCACGGTACCGGCGGCGGGAAAGCACAGGCACAGCCCGCCCGGCCAATGGGACATGATGCCGGGCCGCGAGACCCAGCCCCAGCCACCACCCGCCACGGCGCCCCTCAGGTCCACGGACAGATTGCTGCCGGCGCGGGAGGTAATGGTCATGGCCTTGGCGCCACGCAGCATTTTCATGCCGGTCTTGACCTTGCCCTCCAGGGCATCGTCGGGGGCCAGACGTTCCAAGGCCTCCGGGTGTTCATTGGAGATCATCAACACCCGCGCCCCGCCTTTCAGGATTTCCGGCAATTCCGGGGCGTGCAACAAGCCCTCGACGGTGCAATCCACCACCATCGTGGAACTGCCCAGGGCGCCGATCACGGGACGGATATTCTGAATGACATCCGAGGCGCCGGTGGAACGCACGGGCACTGGGGCCGATTGCGGCGGGGTCGGGATCACAATGTGGAACGCCCGCGCGCCCAATTGGTGCAAGGCCAGTTCCGCCAGCTGCACATTGATGGGCCGGGATTGGCTTTCCGACAGGATCGCGACCACCTCGCCCGGTTCGACCTTGCAGCGCGCGAAGACCCGCGCAAAGCAGTTGATCCATTTCCCCTCGATACGTTCCTGTAGCATGCCGACCCCGCCTGTTATTCACCTCAATGTTAGTGCAATATCCCGCTGTTGCCGAAGGATAAAGCATGACCCTGATTTTCGAACACGACATCTGCCTCGAACATGACATGGGCGCGGGCCATCCCGAGGGTCCCGACCGCCTGCGGGCCATTCAATTGGCCCTGGCCGCACCGGAATTCGCGGCCGTGGAACGGCGCACCGCCCCGCTGGCCAGTTGGCCGCAGGTCGCCCTGGTGCATCCGCAATATTATATCGATCAGGTCGTGGCCGCGGCACCTGCACAGGGCGTTGTGCAACTGGATCCCGACACCGCCATGAACCCGGCTTCACTGGCGGCGGCGCAACGGGCGGTGGGCGCTGTTTGTGCCGCCGTGGACGCGGTTATGGCGGGCCAGGCCAAGAACGCCTTTTGCGCCGTGCGCCCGCCCGGCCATCATGCCGAGCCGGAACGCTCCATGGGATTTTGCATATTCAATTCAGTGGCCATCGGGGCCCAACACGCCCGCGCTGCCCATAATCTGAAACGGGTGGCGGTGGTGGATTTTGACGTCCATCACGGCAATGGCACGCAAGCCGCGTTCTGGGATGATGCCGATCTGTTTTATGCTTCGACCCACCAAATGCCGCTTTATCCCGGTAGCGGTGCCACATCCGAGACCGGCGCCGGCAATATTCACAATTTTCCGTTGCCACCAGGGGCCGGGGGGATGGCCTTTCGCGATGCCTTCACCGATGGCCTGCTGCCGGCCCTGGATGCTTTCGAACCGGAATTTCTGTTGCTGTCTGCTGGTTTTGATGGCCACGTGGACGATCCGCTGGCGCAATTGCGCCTGGAGACAGAGGATTATGCCTGGGCCAGCCGGGAATTATTGGCCCTGGCCGCACGGCATTGCCACGGGCGGCTGGTTTCCAGTCTGGAAGGCGGCTATGATCTGGCAGCGTTGGCAGCAGCATCGGCGGCCCATGTCCGGGCCCTGATGGCGGTATAATAGCGATATGATGGGCGCCGCGTTTAGGCGGTTCCACGAGGTGATTGGCGATGGCGAAACAGACGAAATCAGAACCCGACATGATCCCCGACGACATCGCCGCCATGAGTTTTGAAGCGGCGATGGCGGAGTTGGAAAGCATTGTCCAGGGTCTGGAAGGTGGCCAGGTTGATCTGGACGCCTCGATCGCCCTGTACAGCCGGGGCGCCCTGTTAAAACGTCATTGCGAGACGAAACTGAATGCGGCCAGTGAACGGGTCGAAAAAATTGTGACGGACAGCGCCGGCAATGCCCAGGCGAGCGAGCCCGCCGACATTCAATAACCCCTTCATATCAAAGGCATTAGAAACGACCATGGTTGAATTCAAGGCCAGGCTGGCCAGGACGGTCGAGGCTGTTAACCAGGAATTGGAAACGCTGCTGCCGGCGGTTCCGGAGTTAGAGCATCGCCTGCTCGATGCCATGCGTTATGCGGTGCTGGGCGGCGGCAAGCGCCTGCGCCCGTTCCTGGTAATCGCCGGCGGCGAAATTTTTGATCTGGAGATGAGCCGATGCCTGCGTGTCGCCGCGGCGGTGGAACTGGTGCATGCTTACAGCCTGGTGCATGACGATCTGCCCTGCATGGACGATGACGACCTGCGCCGGGGCCAACCGACGGTGCATGTGCAGTTTGACGAAGCCACGGCGGTGCTGACCGGCGATGCCCTGTTGACCCTGGCTTTCGAGGTATTGGCCGACCGCAAGACCTCCCCCGATCCGGAGGTGCGCATGGATCTGGTTGCCGGCCTGGCCCGCGCGGCGGGCGCACATGGCATGGTCGGCGGTCAAATCCTGGACCTTTGGGCCGAGGACCATCCCCTGGACGAGGCTGGCACGGTTCGTATGCAGCGCCTGAAAACCGGCGAGATGATTGCCTTTGCCGGCGAGGCCGGGGCCATATTGGCCCGGGCCAGGCCGCAGCAGCGTCACGCCTTGCGCATGTTCGCCCACGATCTGGGCCTGGCCTTTCAAATCACCGACGATTTGCTGGATGTGGAAGGCAGCGCCAACGCCGTGGGCAAGCCCGTGGGGAAGGATGCCGCGGCGGGCAAGGCCACCATTGTCTCCATGCTGGGGGTTGAGGGTGCCCGCGACCGGGCTATCTTACTATCCAGCCAGGCGGCCGCACACCTGGATCATTTCGGCGAAAAAGCTAACGCTTTGCGGGCCTTGTGTGAATTCGTTATAACCCGGAGCAATTGATCGCATTTTCGCGGCGGAGAACGACGTGTCGGAAAGCAAGACACCATTATTGGATACCATTGGCGGACCGGCGGATACGCGCGGCCTGTCCATCCCAGAGCTACGGCAACTGGCGGACGAACTGCGCCTGGAAACCATTGATGCGGTGGCCCAGACCGGTGGTCACCTGGGAGCCGGGCTGGGTGTGGTCGAGCTGACCGTCGCCCTGCATCACGTTTTCAATACGCCGGACGATATCCTGATCTGGGATGTGGGCCACCAGGCCTATCCTCACAAAATTCTGACCGGCCGGCGGAATGCTATTCGCACCTTGCGGCAGGGCGGCGGACTGTCCGGTTTTACCAAGCGGTCGGAAAGCCCCTATGATCCCTTCGGCACGGCGCATTCCTCGACCTCGATTTCAGCCGCCTTGGGATTTGCCGTGGGCCGCGATCTGGACGGTGGCGACAACAACGTGGTGGCGGTGATCGGCGATGGCGCCATGAGCGCGGGCATGGCGTTCGAGGCCATGAACAACGCCGGCTCGTCGAATACCCGCATGATCGTGGTCCTGAACGACAACGATATGTCCATCGCCCCGCCGGTCGGCGCCATGAGCGCCTATCTATCGCGGCTGTTGTCCTCGCGGCCCTATCGCGGCCTGCGCCATATCGCCAAGCAATTGGCGCAAAAGATGCCCGAACCCATGGAACGGACGGCGCGGCGGGCCGAGGAATATGCCCGCGGCCTGATCACCGGCGGCACCTTGTTTGAAGAACTGGGTTTTTTCTATGTCGGCCCCATTGATGGCCATAACCTGAACCATCTGTTGCCGGTGCTGAAGAATGTCCGCGAAGCACGGCGGACCAATCCAATTCTGGTGCACGTGGTCACACAAAAAGGCAAAGGCTACGCCCCGGCAGAGGAAGCGGCGGACAAATTCCATGGTGTCTCGCGCTTTGACGTGGTGACCGGGACCCAGGCCAAGGCCAAGGCCAATGCACCCAGTTACACGAATATCTTCGCGGAACAACTTGTGCGCGAGGCCGAGCGGGATGACAAAGTAGTGGCCATCACCGCGGCCATGCCGTCGGGCACCGGCCTGACGGAGTTTCAAAAACGTTTCCCCGCGCGCTGCTTCGATGTGGGTATCGCGGAGCAGCATGGGGTGACCTTCGCCGCCGGCCTGGCGGCGGCCGGCTACCGCCCCTTCGCGGCGATCTATTCGACTTTTCTACAGCGGGCCTATGACCAGGTCGTTCACGACGTCGCCATCCAGAAGCTGCCCGTGCGCTTTGCCATAGACCGGGCCGGGCTGGTCGGGGCCGATGGGCCGACCCATGCGGGCGCCTTCGATCTGACCTATCTGGCCAGTCTGCCGAATTTTGTCGTCATGGCGGCGGCGGATGAGTCGGAGTTGACCCGTATGGTGGCCACCGCCGCCCTTATCGACGACCGCCCATCGGCCTTCCGCTATCCACGTGGCGAGGGCGAGGGCGTCGAGATCGTCTTGCCGGCGGAACCGCTGGAAATCGGCAAGGGCCGCATGATGCGTGAAGGCAACACCATCGCCATCCTGTCCCTGGGCACGCGCCTGGGTGAATCCCTGAAGGCGGCGGAAGATCTGACCGCCAAGGGTTATTCAACCTCTGTCGCCGACGCCCGCTTTTGCAAGCCGTTGGACGAGGATATGATCTGCCGACTGGCCCGCGGCCACAAAGTTCTGATTACCATCGAGGAAGGCGCCATCGGCGGTTTCGCCGCGCATGTGTTGCAATGCCTGGAACGCCACGGGTTGCTGGATGAAGATCTGAAAGTCCGCACCATGATGCTGCCCGACTGCTTTATCGAGCATGATTCGCCAACGGCGATGTACACCGCCGCCGCCCTGAACGCGCCCGATATTGTCGCCACCGCCCTGGCCGCGCTGGGACAGGCGCACAAGGTCAAGGCGCCGAAGCTGGCATGAGCGGACATGGCGTCCCAACTCAAAGGTAAACAAGCCGCCGGGCAAAATCCCCGGGTAAAATCCGGGATGCGGCTGGATCTGCTGTTGGTGGCGCGCGGCCTGGCGGAAAACCGCAGCCGGGCCCAGGCCTTGATCATGGCGGGCCGGGTCCACCAGGGCAAGCCGGGCGCGGACCAACGCCTGGACAAGGCCGGCCAGGAAATGCCCATTGATGCGGAGGTTATGGTGCGCGGCCGGGATCACCCATGGGTCTCGCGCGGCGGGATCAAGCTGGCCCATGGCCTGGCGGAATTCGGCATTTCGCCGGCCGGCCTGATCTGCCTGGATGTGGGCGCCTCCACGGGCGGCTTTACGGATGTGTTGTTGCAGGGCGGCGCGGCAAAGGTCCATGCGGTGGATGTGGGCCATGGCCAACTGGCCTGGTCCCTGCGCAACGACGACCGCGTCGTTGTTCTGGAGCGCACCAACGCCCGCCATCTGACCCGGGCCGAAGTGCCCGATGCTATTGATCTGATCGTCTGCGACGCCTCTTTCATCGGCCTGCGTACCGTGTTGCCTGCCCCAATGGCCCTGGCCGTGCCGGGCGCCGCCCTCATCGCCTTAATCAAACCGCAGTTCGAGGTTGGACCGGGCCGGGTGGGCAAGGGTGGGGTGGTACGGGACCCCGCCTTGCATGACGAGGTCAGATCCGAGATCGCCGGCTGGCTGGCGCTGCAGCCAGGTTGGTCGGTGCTTGGCACGGCTACCAGTCCCATCAAGGGACCCCAGGGCAATGTGGAATTTCTAATTGCCGGACGCAAAGACGGCTGAGGCCGCGGGTGATGCATTGGTTGAACTGAGAATTGAGAGCCTGGGCGCCCGTGGCGATGGTATCGCCCACGACGATGACGGCGTCCTCTATATCCCCTATGGCGTGCCGGGGGACCAGGTTGAAGCGACCATTACCGGCCGCCGTGGCGATGCGCGTTTGGCCCGCCTGGATCGGGTGCTGCGCCCCGGCCCGGACCGAGCCGCCCCGCCCTGCCCCCATTTTGGCACCTGCGGCGGCTGTGCCGTGCAACATCTGAATACCGGCGCCTATAGGCGTTGGAAGCTGGACATCCTGCACCAGGCCATGCAGCGCCGAAGCCTGGATGACGGCACCATTCAGGAATTGATCACGGTGCCTCCAGCCAGCCGCCGCCGGGCCCGCTTCGCGGCGCGGCGCACCCGTAACGGGGTTCAACTGGGCTTCAATATCCCCGGCAGCCATACCATCGTTAATCTAACGGCCTGTCACGTCCTGCGCCCGGCCATCGTCAACCTGCTGGACGATCTGCGGGCCTTGTTGTTCGATCTGCTGGAAGTAGGCCGGCGTGCCGATGTGCAGGTCACGGAAACAGAAACCGGGCTAGATTTATGGCTGGTGGCTGACATCCCCCATCGGTCCCAGATCGATATGCGCCTCGCGGATTTTGCCCAGGCCGCGGATCTGGCCCGCCTTTCCACCGGCGCACGGCCGGAAGTCGCCCTGCAACGCCGGCTGCCGCGGGTCACCTTGACAGGCGTCGCGGTGACACCGCCGCCCGATGGTTTTCTTCAGGCCAGCCTGGCCGGCGAACAGGCCCTGGTCGGGCTGGTTCGCGAAGGTGTCGGCCAGGCGGCCAAGGTGGCTGATCTGTTTGCCGGTGTCGGCACTTTCAGCTTTGCCCTGGCCAGTGGCGCGGAGGTGTTGGCGGTGGAAGGGGCCGCGGATCAGATCCAGGCCTTGATCGCCGCCCGCAACGCCGCCAGGCGAAGCAAGATCGAGGCGCATGCGCGTGACCTGGAACGCCGCCCCATGTCGGTGGACGAACTGGCGCCCTTTGGGGCCGTGATCTTCGATCCGCCCCGCGCCGGCGCCAACCATCAAGCCGCTGCCCTGGCCGGTTCGGTCGTGCCCACGGTAGTCGCCGTGTCATGCAATCCGGCAACGTTTACCCGCGATGCCCTGACCCTGGTCCAGGGCGGCTATCGCCTGTTGTCCGTCACCCCGGTGGATCAGTTCCCCTGGAGCCGCCATCTGGAACTGGTCGCCTGCTTTCAACGTTGATGGGTGGCTGGACTTATGCGGTCGCCTGAGCGACCATGCCCTTGGTTTTCAGAAATATGGGGATAAAGGCACGGATGGCCTTGCCGAATTTTGTCCGCCGCGTCTTGGGGTGGGATCGTCGGCGGCATGCCCGTTCCAGCGGGCCGAGGCTGCGCATCCAGATTTCCGGCCGCAAGATGCGCACCCTGGATTGGTCACTTGGCGGCTGTAAGCTACCGCCCTTTGATCCTCCCATGGATCCGCCGTTGCGGACCGGCGTCACCATTGAAGGGCGCATTAGCGGTATCGGACTAGGCAATTCCGGTAATTTCGTGGCCGATGTGGTGCGTATTTCCAAGAACGGCGAAATTGGTCTGCGTTGGCTGGAACTGGATTCCCACGTCTTTTTGGCGCTTTCAGGCTTGAACGTCAGTTAGTCACCCGGCATGCTGGCGGCCTGTAATCAAGCGATGACGATCCAACAGGATCCAACAAATTCCAACAAATTCCAACAAACGGGGAGATGAAACCGATGGGTACGATGATCAGCTTCGCCAGACCAGATGGCGGCAGCACCAAAGGCTATCTGGCGGCAGCCGGAACGGACCGGCCCTCGGTGGTGGTAATCCAGGAATGGTGGGGTTTAAACGACCAGATTTGTGGGGTTGCCGACCGCTTTGCCCGTGCCGGCTATAATGCCCTGGCACCTGATCTATACGAAGGCCGGGTGACCCAGGAACCCGATGAAGCCAACCATTTGATGAGCGGTTTGGACTTCCCCGGCGCCACCCATCAGGATCTGCGTGGCGCGGCACTGTATTTGCGGGGCATTGGCGGCAATGTCGCGGTGATGGGGTTCTGCATGGGCGGGGCCCTGACCATCGCCAGCGCCGTGCATGTGCCGGAGGTGAAGCTGGGCGTTTGCTTTTATGGCATCCCGCCGAAAGAATTTGCCGATCCGGCTAAAATTACCATGCCCCTGCAATGTCATTTCGCCAATCGGGACGATTGGTGCACACCCGAGGCGGTCAACGAATTGGAAACCAGCCTGACGGCAGCCGGGGTCAATGCCGAAATCCACCGTTATGAGGCGGCCCACGGCTTTTTTAATGAAACCAGCGAAGCCGCCTATGATGCGGCCAGCGCCAATCTGGCCTGGCGGCGCATGAGCGACTATTTGGCGGCGAACTTGTAGGTTATATCAACCGGCGCCGGTTGGTATTATTGCTTTGGGCCTGCCTGCAGGCTTTGCCGGACAGCATCGGGGATGGGCGCGGTATTGGCGCCTTTCAGGAACACCATGACCGAGCGGGCCGTGGCGATACAGCGTTCGCCCGTGAACAGGCCCGCACCCAGGGTCACGGACGTCGTGCCCAGGGCTGACAAGCGCGTCCCGATACGGACCTGACCAGGCGGTTGCGCCTCGGCCCGGAAGTCGATATCCACGTGGGCGATGACCCAGCGTTCGTCGACGCCGCGCAGGTCCATGGCGGCGCGCAGGCGCGCCACCCGGCCGCTTTCCACGTAACCGGCAATGGCAGTGTTGTTGATATGGCCGCCCATATCCGTATCGGCGATGCGGATATTCTCGCTGACCCAGAATTCAAAATTTGCGGGATCGGTTAGATCCACGCCCTCATCTTTCCCAGCGGCATCTTTCCTGGGGGCATCTTTCTTCATTTCGATCTTTCCAGGTACCATGCCAGCACCAGCAGCAGGCCCGCGGCCACGGTACAGGCCAACCCGGCAACGGCCGGAAGCACGGTTTCGGTCAGAATGAACAAGCCGCCACCGATGATCAAAAGCAATGCCGCCAGTCCATGCAACCGTTGTCGTGTCATGCGGGATGCCTCGCTTAGCCGGTTTGACCGGTCTGCGCCCGGTGCCGCAGCAGATGATCAGCCAGGACGCAGGCCATCATGGCCTCGCCCACGGGTACGGCGCGGATGCCGACACAGGGATCGTGCCGACCCTTGGTTACCACTTCCGTTTCGGCGCCGTTTTTATCGACGCTGCGCCGGGGTATCAGGATGGACGAAGTGGGCTTGACCGCGAAACGCAGCACAATGTCCTGGCCGCTGGAAATACCACCCAGGATGCCGCCGTTGTGGTTGGAGGTGAAACCGGGGCCATCATTACCGGGCAGCATTTCGTCCGCCGCATCCTCGCCCCGCATTCGGGCGGCGCCGAAGCCACTGCCGATTTCCACGCCCTTGACCGCATTGATGCTCATCATGGCAGCCGCCAGGTCCGCATCCAATTTGCCATAGACTGGTGCGCCCCAGCCCACCGCGACGCCCGACGCATGCACCTCGACCACCGCCCCGACGGAAGATCCCTCCTTGCGGATGGCGTCTAGGTAACCCTCCCACACGGGGGCCATGGCGCTGTCGGGACAATGGAAGACGTTGTCCGCCACCGCCTCCCAGTCCCAGTTGGCATCCGTCACGGCATGTTCGCCGATCTGCCGCAGCGCCCCACGGATGACGACGCCATCCCCCAGCACTTTGCGGGCCACGGCACCGGCGGCAACCCGGCAGGCGGTTTCCCGGGCCGAGGCGCGGCCCCCGCCACGGGGATCGCGAATGCCGTATTTGCTCTGATAGGTGTAATCCGCGTGGCCAGGGCGAAAGGTGTCGGCAAGGGTGCTGTAATCCTTGGAGCGCTGATCCACATTCTCGATCAACAGGCTGATCGGCGTGCCCGTGGTCCGGCCTTCGTAGGTGCCGGACAGGATACGTACCTGGTCGCTCTCCTGGCGCTGGGTCACGAAGCGCGAAGTGCCAGGCCGGCGGCGGTCCAGCAGCGGCTGGATATCCCCCTCGACCAGGGGCAACAGCGGCGGCACGCCGTCAACGACGCAACCGATGGCTGGCCCATGGCTTTCGCCCCAGGTGGTGACCCGAAACAACTGGCCAAAAGTATTGTGCGACATATTTCCATGGGCGCCGTTGGGCGCCGCGCTCTCTATATGGTGTCGATCTTTACCGTGTCGATCTCTACAGCGGTGGTCAAAAAATTAGCGATCTAGAGCAATTTTCAATTAATTAGAGTCGCTTTCGCGACTTAAGTGATCGGTTCAATTGCTCTATCTTTAAGAGTCTGAGCGCATTCCCTTTGAATGCGCTCTAGACGGTGGAGATATCCGGGGCATCCACGGCCTTCATGCCAACAATATTATAGCCGCAATCCACGTGATGGGTTTCACCGGTAACGGCGCTGCCCAAGTCGCTCAACAGATACATCGCCGCGCTGCCGACTTCGTCGATGCCGACATTCCGGCGCATGGGAGAGTTATACTCGTTCCACTTCAGGATATAGCGGAAATCGCCGATGCCCGAGGCGGCCAGGGTCTTGATCGGACCGGCGGAAATGGCGTTGACGCGAATATTGCCAGGGCCCAGGTCGACCGCCAGATAGCGCACGCTGGCCTCCAACGCCGCCTTGGCCACGCCCATGACGTTGTAATGGGGCATCACCCGTTCGGCGCCATAATAGGTTAAGGTAATGACGGAGCCGCCCTTTGGCATCAGTTTTTCGGCCCGCTGACACAGGGTGGTAAAGGAATAGCAGGAAATATCCACCGACCGGGCAAAATTGCCGGCAGTGGTGTCCACATAGCGGCCCTTCAATTCGTCCTTGTCGGCATAGGCGATGGCATGGACCATGAAATCCAGGCTGCCCCATCGCGCCTCGACCTGTTCAAATACCGCGTCCATGCTGGCATCGTCGGTAACATCGCAGGGCATAACGAAGTCCGAATCCACGGACGCGGCCAAGGGCCGCACCCGCTTTTCCAAGGCCTCACCCTGGAACGTAAAGGCTAACTCCGCACCTTGTTCGGCGGCCGCCTTGGCCACACCCCACGCGATCGAGCGCTCGTTCGCAACCCCCATAATCAGGCCACGCCGGCCCGCCAACAAACCTGCCCCTGACATGCATTGCCCCGCTAAAAATACTGAAAATACTGAAATCTCAACTGGTTGACTATTCTACACCAACCTGAAGGTGGGGCAAATCATTCAATTATTCGGGATCGGTGGTTTGGTCTCCGGTCTGATCCTGCGTCGCCTGGGTCTGTTTTGCCGCCCATTGTTCCAGCAGGGCGGTCAATTCCGGATCGGGGGGTTCAGGCAGCGTCAGTTGCAAATGGATGTATTGATTGCCGGCTTCCGTGGCCTTGGGCGGCTTGATGCCTTTGGCCTTCAGGCGCAAGACCTGACCGTTGTTGGCGCCTTTGGGGATTGTCATGGTGACCGGTCCGTCAATGGTCGGCACCTCTATCTTTGCCCCCAGGACGGCATCCGCCAGGGCCAAGGGCAGATCCATATGGATGTCCGACTCCTCGCGGCGGAATTTCGGATGGCTGCGCACGTTGACTTCCACCAGGGCATCGCCCGGCCCGGCGGGGCCCGGGTCGCCTTGGCCGCGCAGGCGAATCTGTTTGCCGTCAACCATTCCGGCGGGAATGCGGACGTCCAGCATCTTGCCATCGGGCAAGGTAATGCGGCGGGTCGAACCCTTGGCCGCATCCAGAAATTCCACGGCTATCTTGTAGGAACGGTCCGGGCCCTTTTGCGGCGCGGCCTGTCTGGCGCGGGCACCGCGCATGTTGGAAAAGAATTCGCCGAAAATATCATCACTACTGTAGCCGCCGGCGCCAGCGCCGGGCCCGCCGCGTCCGCCGGCATATTCATAACGGTAGCGCGCCTTTTCCTGGCCATCGGCACCGATCTCGCCATTGTCAAAACGTTTGCGCATGGCCGGGTCGCCGAGCAGCGAATTGGCGGCCGACACTTCCTTGAAGCGATCCGCCACCGCCGCGTCGTCCGGGTTCAGATCCGGATGCAGCTCTTTTGCAAGGCGGTGATAGGCCTTTTTGATCTCGCTTTCGCTGGCATCCCTCGCCACACCCAGCACAGTGTAAGGATCACGCATAATCGCCTATTCCCAAATATATTCTTCGTATCGGATCAAGCACGGACAAACCCCAACCTACTGCCGCCATGCGATCCTAATATGGCAACGATAGGGAATGGTTAACAGGCATAAATTACGGCCGCCCCGCCTTGTCTTCCACAACATCGCGCATCAGTTGCCGCGCCGCCACGCGTTCTTCCCGGCTCATTACGCTATCCAGGGCTTTTTTGCTAGCCAGGGCGCCGGCATGTTGTTGTGACGCCGCCCGGCTGAGCCATAAAAACCCCTGTGGCCTGCTGGCTTCCGAAAAACCATTGTTTAGATATAGTTTTCCCAATTGGTATTGCGCTTCGGCGTGACCGTCTTCCGCCAAGGGTTGCCAGCGGATTTTCGCAGCCGAGAAATTAGCGGCGTGCAGCGCAACCAAACCAGCGGCAATATCGCGCCGCGCGGCTTCCTCGCGGCGGCCGTCAGGCACAACACCGGGTCCGCCGCCATCATCGGGCTGCGATCCACCGGAGAAAAAGCCAGAGAGGACATTAAGCAAGGAACCAGCCTCCTCCGGCTGCGCCAAACTGCTCTTGAGCCTGACCGATTCCCTCGTTGCCGGCTCGATCCTGGCCGCTTCCATCTTTGGCGCTTCCGTCTTTGGCGCTTCCATTTTAGGCGGTTTAGTCGCCTTTGCGGTATCAGGGCTATCCTCGGCGGGCGCCGATGGCGTGCCGGCGGCCCTGACTGGCCGTGACGGAATAATCAGACGGCTTGGCGGGTTTGGCGGCCCCGCCGGGCCGGAAATGACCGCCACCAGATCGCCCAGGGCCCGGATTGCCGGCTTATGTCCAGCCTTGGCTGCGCTATACAGCCAACCCGCCGCCTTCGCCTCGTTCCGCTCCACACCCTCGCCGCGCAGATAGAGCAGCGCCAAATTATATTGCGCCAGGACATGGCCATTGACCGCAGCGGCCGTAAACCAATAAGCCGCCTGCTGGGTATCTTCCGCCACGCCCTGGCCGCGCAGATACATGGATGCCAGATTGGCCTGGGCTCGTGCCAGCCCACTATCGGCGGCCTGGCGGTACCACGCCACGGCCTGGACAAAATCCTGCGGCACGCCCAAGCCCATGCGGTAGAGATGAGCCAGATTGCGTTGGGCCGCGGGATCGCCCCGATGGGCCCAGGGCAGCCAAATTTCGCGCGCCCTGGCAAATTCACCCCGATCAAAGGCTTCCACCCCCGCCGTGAAAGGCAGCGCCGGCGCCTGGTTCGGCGCTATCCGCGCCGGATCCCCCTCCTGCGCCAGGGCCGTGACGGGCGCCCAGGCAAACAGCAACAAAGACAACGTGGCGAGAACCGTCCGGCGCAGTCCCGATCTCAGGAAAACAGCGGTGAAAAGCCTAGCCGTTGACGATTTTCCAACTACCATCGGGCTGCCTGCACGCCGTCCCATAGGCCGTCTCCGTTTTGCCGCCCACCGTTATAGTCTGCTCGTATTCACGGCAAAAATCACCAGAAGCGTTTTGATAGGATGGTTGCGGCTTAACCGTGCCGGAATTGCCGCTGTCAGGATTGCGCCAGCTGACCGCATCACCGGACGGGACGGTTTCCAATGTCCGTTGGGTGGTCTGTTCTATGGCAAGCCGATCAGCACGGTCCAGGGATTTACCGACCTCGCTGCCCAAAAATGCACCCAACAGGGTCCCTGCCGCCACAGCCACAAGCTGGCCCTTACCCTTGCCAACCTGTGAACCTGCCAAGGCGCCACCAACGGCACCAAGAAGGGTGCCCAGGCTTTGTTTCTCGCCGCCCTGTTGACAGGCTGCCATAGACAGGGCGATTAACCCGATAGCTATAAAACGCGCGCTTCTTATCATCGTCGTTCCTATTCGCTGGCTATTGTGTTCGGACTTCAAAGTCTTGCCCGCCGTCCATCGTACACCCAGGTTTCCTGCACTTTGGTTAAGACGGGCCGGTCAATTTTCATCGCGACACCGCGCCGCATGAATGCGGTGCGCCAATGGCCTATATATAAGAGGGGCCAGCCTTGATCGCCAGGATATGGTAGCATTTTGCGTGCTGGAGATGGAGACAATAGTTTGGACAATGCGGCGAACAGCCAAACCCCGGCCGCTGGCGGCCATGGTGCCGGCGGCAATTCGGATGCGCGGTTATTACGGCTGGCGACTTATGCCGCCGTGATCGTGGCGGCGCTGCTGATCCTGGCCAAGCTGATCGCCTGGTTTTTGACGGATTCCGTCGCCATTCTAAGTTCGCTGATGGACTCGACCCTCGATGTCGGGGCTTCCCTGATAAATATGTATGCCGTTGCCCATGCCCTGGTGCCGGCCGATCGGGAGCATCGGTTCGGCCATGGCAAGGCCGAGGCCTTGGCGGGCCTGGCGCAATCAGCCTTTGTATCCGGATCGGCGCTATTCCTTGTGGCCGAGGCCAGCCAACGCCTGTTCGAGCCGCATCTGATCGCGCGGAACGAAGTCGGCATCGCGGTCATGGTGCTGTCGCTGGTTCTGACCATAGCCCTGGTATTGTTCCAACGGCATGTGATCAGGCGCACCCGCTCAATCGCCATTTCCGCCGACTCGATGCATTACCGGGCTGATATCCTGGCCAATCTCGGGATCATCCTCGCCCTTGTCCTGGCAGGACGTTTCGGCTGGATTTATGCCGACGCCATCATCGCGCTGATCGTCGCGGCTTATATCCTGTTCGGCGCCTGGGGCATTATGCGCAGCTCTCTGGATCAATTAATGGACCGCGAACTGCCCGAAGAACAGCGCGCCCAGATCCGGCAACTTGTCCGCAGCCATGCCCAAGTGGCGGATGTTCACGATCTGCGCAGCCGCTCTTCAGGCCTGCAAACCTTCATTCAATTGCATGTGGAACTGGATGCTGATCTGACGTTGCTGAAGGCCCACGAAATTGCCGACGAGGTGGAAGCCTCTATTTGCGCGGCCTTTCCAGGGGCCGAAGTAATCATTCATCAGGATCCAGCGGGACTGGAAGAATGGCACCCCCCATTTCCCAGATGAAACAGCAGGAAACCATAGCGTTCCTGAATCGCCCGGAAAGCTACGGGTTGGATGAATTGGCAGAGGTGCGGTGCGTGCAAACCCACGGCGCCTTCATTTTTTTGGCCGGCGAACATGCCTACAAATTGAAACGGGACGTCCGCCTGCCGTATCTGGATTTTTCCAGCGTGGAAAAACGCCGGCTGGTTTGTGAAAACGAAGTTCGCCTGAACCGGCGCACGGCGCCAACCCTCTATCACGGTGTCGTGGCGATCGAGCGCCAGGCGGATGGCCGCCTGACCATTGGCGTCGTCGGGGGCACAAGCGGTGCGGGGGGGGAGGGCCAGATCGTGGACTGGCTGGTCAAGATGCGGCGCTTTCCCGACGATGCCTTGCTAAGCCGGGTCGTGGCCAAGGGGCCTCTTTCGCCGCAAACTGTTCATGATCTGGCGGATATCATCGCCGAATTTCACGGGGCTGCGGAAAAATCCAGCGCCTGGGGCGGGGCCGATGAAGTGGCGCGGATTGCCAAGGGCAATTTGGAGAGCATTGCCCGCTATACGCCGGAACTATTCGATCCGGTTGCCGCCAGGGAATTGGCCCAGGCGACCTTGGCGGCGGTTGAGGCCCAGCGGGAATTGTTGGAATGGCGCCGGGGCAACGGCTTTGTCCGGCATGGCCATGGCGATCTGCATTTGGCTAATATTTATCTTGATGACGGACGGCCGCGACTGTTCGATGCCATCGAATTCGACGACCGGCTGGCGCAAATCGACGTGCTCTATGATCTGGCCTTCCTGTTGATGGATCTGTGGCACCGGGATTTTCGCGGCGAGGCCAACCGGATATTCAGCCGTTATCTGTTGCGTACCGGTGACATGGCCGGCCTTGGCGCGCTGCCCCTGTTCCTGTCTTTGCGGGCCGGCATACGAGCGCATGTAACCGCGACCATGGCCACCGGTGTCGAGGACAACCAGGCCCTGCGGGCCGAGGCGGTCCGTTATCTGGACCTGGCTGCGGTCATGCTACGACCGCGACCGGCCATCTTGCTGGCCGTCGGCGGTTTCTCGGGCAGCGGCAAAACCCATCTGGCCGCCGCCCTGGCCCCCATGTTGGGCCCGGCACCCGGTGCGGTGCATCTGCGCAGCGATGAATTACGCAAGGTGATGCTGGATCAGGAGCCAGAATCCCCCCTGGAACCGTCAGCCTACACATCCACCATAAGCGGCCAGGTCTACGCGCAATTGCGGCAACGGGCCGGGCAGGCCCTTGACGCCGGCCAAGCCGTCATCGCCGATGCCGTGCATAATCACCCTGGATCGCGGGATGCCCTGACCGCCTTGGCGCGGCACGGCAAAGTACCTTTTATCGGCATCTGGCTGGATGCCGATCCGGACCTGATGGCGCAACGGATTGCTGGCCGGCATGGCGATGCCTCGGACGCGGATGCGGCGGTGATGCAGCGGCAAGTGGCGTCCGGGACGGGAGCGATCAATTGGCACCGGATTAATGCCGCCCAACCTTTAGAAGTGAAGCTACAGAAAATTCAAACATTGCTTGTAAAACATGCTCTTTGTTAAAATCTTGTTTACAATTTTTATCTAATATTTGCTGTATTACAGCGAAGGACGGGGGCCATGAACCAGCATCAATCAACCGAAAAAATGACGGAACTAAAGGGTTTCCTCTTTTTAACCGTCGTTCTGGCGCCGGTCGTGTCAATCGCCCTGGTCGGCGGCTACGGCTTGGCCATCTGGATCTATCAAATTTTGGCCGGACACCCGGGCGGATCATAAAGAACCGCGCGAATACATTTCAGCACAAGCAGGAGTGACGTGAACATGAAGGCACAAGAAAACGGGACGCGGAACCCGTCGCGCCGCGAGCTGATAACCGCGCGATTTTCCCAATCCAATCATTTGCAATCCGGTCAGGTCCATTCCGGTGGCCATATTGCAAGCCTCATGGTTCAGGCCCGGCCGCAGCATATGGCCCAGTTGACGCCTGTCTTGGCCGCGATTCCAGGGGTCGAGGTGCATGGCAGCAATGACCAGGGCCGCATGATCGTGACGGTCGAGGCTGATAATGACGGCCATTTCATGGATATTATGGGGCGGATTGAAGGCACCGAGAACGTTGTCATGGCCTCGCTTGTCTACCACCAGATTGAGGACTGATCCCATGGCCAAGCAAAAAACCACAGCCGTCCTCTCACGCCGCGATTATATCAAGGCCAATGCCATCGCCGCCGCCGCCGCCGCATCCGGCGTGGCCCTCCCGGCGGCCGCCGCCAACGTGGTCACCAATAAAGACAAGACCCGCCTGACCTGGTCAAAGGCGCCCTGCCGATTTTGCGGCACCGGCTGCAGCGTCATGGTCGGCACCAAGGAAGGCCGGGTCGTCGCCACCCACGGCGACGCGAAATCCGAAGTCAACCGCGGCCTTAATTGCGTCAAAGGTTATTTCCTCTCCAAAATCATGTACGGCAAGGACCGCCTGACGACGCCGATGCTGCGCATGACCAACGGCAGGTATGACAAAAATGGCGACTTTGCCCCGATCACCTGGGATCAGGCCTTCGACATCATGGCCGTCAAATTCAAGGACGCGATCAAGAAAAACGGCCCCACGTCCATCGGCATGTTTGGTTCCGGTCAATGGACGGTCTGGGAAGGTTATGCCGCATCCAAATTGATGAAGGCGGGGTTCCGCTCCAATAATATTGACCCGAATGCGCGCCATTGCATGGCCTCCGCCGTAGGCGGCTTCATGCGGACTTTTGGCATCGACGAGCCCATGGGTTGCTACGATGACATCGAAGCCGCGGATGCCTTCGTGCTGTGGGGCTCCAACATGGCGGAAATGCATCCCATACTCTGGTCGCGGGTCGCCGACCGCCGTCTGGGCCATGACCATGTCAAAGTCGCTGTTTTATCCACGTTCGAGAACCGCTGTTTCGACCTGGCCGACAACGCCATGGTGTTCACGCCACAGACCGATCTGGCGATCCTCAATTTTATCGCCAACTATATCATTGAAAAAGGCCACGTGAATTATGAGTTCGTGAAGAAGCACACGAACTTCCGCCTGGGCAATGCCGATATCGGCTATGGCCTGCGGCCCGAACATCCGCTGCAGAAAAAGGCCAAGAACGCCAAAAAGGCGGGCGGCTCGAAACCCATGTCCTTCGAGGATTATGCCGCCTTCGTCAAAACCTACACGGTGGAATACGCCGCTAAACTATCGGGTGTTCCCGAAGCAAAGCTGATCGAGTTGGCAAAACTTTACGCGGATCCCGGCACCAAGGTGACGTCGTTCTGGACCATGGGTATCAACCAGCATACCAGGGGCGTCTGGGCCAATAATCTGATCTATAACATTCATCTGCTGACCGGCAAGATCTCGGAGCCCGGCAACAGCCCGTTTTCGTTGACCGGACAACCGTCGGCCTGTGGCACGGCGCGGGAAGTGGGAACATTTTCCCATCGCCTGCCGGCCGATATGGTGGTAAAAAATCCCAAGCATCGGGCCCTGGCGGAGAAAATCTGGAAACTGCCCGAGGGCACCATTCCAGGCAAACCCGGTTATCATGCCGTGCAGCACAACCGCATGCTCAAAGACGGCAAGATCAACGCCTATTGGGTCCAGGTGAACAACAATGTTCAGGCCGCCGCCAACCTGAACGAGGAAACCCTGCCAGGATATCGGAATCCCGATAATTTCATCGTTGTTTCGGATGCCTATCCCACCGTTACCGCGCAAGCGGCGGATCTGGTGTTGCCCACCGCCATGTGGGTTGAAAAAGAAGGCGCCTATGGCAATGCCGAACGGCGCACCCAGTTCTGGCGTCAGATGATCAGCGCGCCGGGAGAGAGCAAATCCGATCTATGGCAATTGGTGGAATTTTCCAAACGCTTCACCACGGATGAAGTCTGGCCGAAGGATCTATTGGACAAAAATCCTGCATACAAGGGCAAGACACTTTATGACGTGCTGTACAAGAACGGCAATGTTGACCGCTTTCCGTTAAACGAAACGTCAATCGATTACGACAATGATGAAGCCCAGGCATTTGGTTTTTACATCCAAAAGGGCCTGTTCGAGGAATATGCCCAATTTGGCCGTGGCCATGCCCACGACCTGGACTCCTTCGATGCCTATCACCAGAACCGCGGCCTGCGCTGGCCGGTCATCGACGGCAAGGAAACCCGCTGGCGTTTCCGCGAGGGAACGGACTCTTACGTCAAGGACGGCACGGATTATCAGTTCTATGGCAAGAAGGACAACAAGGCGATTATCTTCGCCCTGCCCTACGAACCCGCCGCCGAGTCGCCCGATGCGGAATATGATTTGTGGCTTTCAACCGGGCGCGTGCTGGAACATTGGCATTCGGGCTCGATGACACAACGGGTGCCCGAACTGTACAAGGCGTTTCCCGATGCCGTGGTCTTCATGCATCCCGATGACGCCAAGACGCGCGGCCTAAAGCGCGGCAGCGAGGTCCGGGTTATTTCCCGGCGTGGCGAAATCAAGACCCGCGTCGAAACCCGTGGCCGCAATAAACCGCCCGTCGGACTTGTCTTCGTGCCCTGGTTCGATGCCAGCCAGTTAATTAACAAGGTTACGCTGGACGCGACCGACCCCCTCTCTAAACAGACGGATTACAAAAAATGCGCCATCAAAATTCTGCCCGTCTAAGCTGGTTTCGCACCACCTTGCGAGGCCGTATTCGCGCCTTTATCGGGGCGCTGTTTGTGGCCGCTTTTGCGGTTTCAGCGGCCTCGATAGCGGAACCCCTGGCGACCCTTCGCGGCGAGACCATCAATCAGGAGCCACGCGCCCCGATGATGGGCAAGCAGGTCAACACCGACCTGCGCGCCGTCCGTAATTACCCGGAGCAGCCACCCACAATTCCGCACAAGACCCGGGGCTATGCCATCAACCTGCAGGCCAACAAATGCCTTAGCTGCCATAGCCGCCGTGCCATCGAACAATCGCAGGCGCCGATGATCAGCGTGACCCATTTCATGGATCGCGAGGGCCAGGTTTTATCCTCGGTCACGCCACGGCGCTATTTTTGCAATCAGTGCCATGTGCCGCAACTGGACGCCAAACCCCTGGTCGGCAACGATTTCGTCGATGCGGATGCGGTCATCAAGGCAAAGGGAAATTAGGCCGTGAGTATCTTCACGCGATCGATGGCATTGCTACGCTCGCTCAACCGTCCAAGCCGCCATTTCAGCCTGGGGTTTCTGACCCTTGGCGGGTTCATTGCCGGCATTATGTTTTGGGGCGCGTTCAATACCGCGCTTGAGGTTACCAACACGGAGGCCTTTTGCATCTCGTGTCATGAAATGCGCGATAATCCATATCAGGAATTGCGCGAAACGATTCACTATTCAAACCGTTCCGGTGTCCGCGCCACCTGCCCGGATTGCCATGTGCCGCATAATTGGACAGACAAAATCGCCCGCAAGATGGCGGCCACGAAAGAGGTATGGGGCAAGGTATTCGGCACCATCAATACACGGGAGAAATTCCAGGACAAACGCCTTGAACTGGCCATACATGAATGGGCCCGTTTCAAGGCCAACGATTCACTGGAATGCCGCAACTGCCACGAATATGTCTACATGGACATTACCCAGCAAAGCCCGCGCGCGGCCGATCAGCACGAACGCTTGCTGGCCAATGGCGAGAAGACCTGCATCGATTGTCACAAGGGTATCGCCCACCAGTTGCCCGACATGTCAGGCGTCAAGGGTTGGAACTGACGGTAACGCGTTGAGCCGCGGCATGGGCGATGGGCTTGCCCACGCTTGACAGCCAGCCAGGTGTTGTAGAGGAAGGGGCGGCGTCGGTTGGTGGCGGGCCCTGCCGCCGATCCGCGGTATCCCGGCCCCTTCAACAGTATCTTGTGCTTTTCAATTCATGTCGCAACACGACCCCAGCATAGAGATCCGGTATGGCTGGGTGATCCTGTTCGCCTCGCTGCTTATCCATACCATCGGCCTTGGCGCGCCCAATATTCTGTTCGTGACCCTCAAACCGATTGCCAGCGATCTAGCAACCGTGCGGGCAGTACCATCGCTGGCCTATTCCCTGCTGATGATCGGCACCGGGATCGGCGGCATTGCCATGGGCTGGTGGCTGGACAAGCGTGGCGTCATGGAGCCGATCCTGTTCGGCGCGGTGATGATCGGTCTGGGGGCCTTCGTAGCCAGCCAGTCCGAGGGCAAGTGGGGCCTGTATCTCGCCAACGGCGTGCTTATGGGACTGCTGGGCAAGGCGGCGATGATCGCGCCGCTGGTCGCCAATGCCACCCGCTGGTTCGACCGCCGGCGCGGCCTTGCCATCGCCCTCATCGCCTCGGGACAGGGGGTTGCCGGCATCGTCTGGCCGCCGATCGTGCGCTATATCAACGACGTGGCCGGCTGGCGCGAGGTCTATCAGTATTACGGTGTCTTCGTGCTGGTCACCATGATCCCGCTGGCCCTGCTGCTCAGACCGAAACCACCGGTGCAACCCGCCGGCGCGGCGCAGGTGGGTCATGGCGGCGATATCCGCGTGCTTGGCCTGCCCTCCAACGTGGTGCAGATAGCGCTGTGGGCGGCAGTCATTGGTTGCTGTACGGCGATGGCCATGCCGACCGTGCATCTGTTCAGCCATGCGACCGATCTGGGTCTGCCGGCGGCCCGGGCGGCGGAATTGCTATCCGTGCTTTTCGCGGCGGCCTTTTTCAGCCGCATCGGATTCGGCATGCTGGCCGACCGCATCGGCGCCATGCGGACGTTGCTGATCGGCTCAAGCAGCCAGGCGGTCATGCTGCTGGTTTTCGCGCAAGTGGAAAGCACCGCCGGGCTTTATGTTGCCGCGTTTTTATACGGCCTGGGCTTTGCCGGCATCATGCCCTGTTACGCCCTTATTATCCGAATGCTGTTTCCAGGCAATCAGGCGGGCTGGCGGATCGCCAGCCAGTATCTGTTCGCCGGCCTTGGCATGGCCCTGGGCGGTTGGATGGGTGGCGCCATCTTTGACCTTACGGGCAGCTATGCCGATGCCTTCCTGACCGGGATCGCCTTCAACATTCTAAACCTGACCGTGATCGGCTTTCTTTATCTGCGGCAGGTCCGCATCGGCCCACGCGTCGTGACCGCCTGATCCGCCTGATCCGCCCGGCAGGGCAGAGAGGGGCGGGGCTATTCGCCGCGGCAATGGCGCATTGCCAGGGACCCGGATTGATCGCATATATAGACCAGCGGTGGGCATTCGCGGCCGCCGCAAGGCAGAGGAGGATCGATTGTGGGTTACAAACGTATCATGGTGCCCGTCAACGGCGTGGAAGATACCGCCCATGCCCTTGATCTCGCCTTTAGTCTTGGCAAACGTTTCGCTGGCGAGGTCGTGGGCATTCACGCCGCCGCGGAAACCGCTTCCGTGCTGCCATACATGGGCGAAAGCATGTCCGGCGCCCTGGTGGGAGACATGATCTCGGCCTTGGACAATGCAGCGGAAGCTCGTTTACAGGCGGCTCAGGCGGCTTTTGCCGCCGCCCAGCAGGCATCCGGTGGTGTGGCCGGGCATTTGGCGGTTCATCGCGGGTTGGAGGACGATCTTCTGGCGCGGCACGGGCGCCTCGCCGATCTGATCGTCGTGCCCCGCCCCACAAGTAAAATCGCGCTGAGCGAAAGCCCGACCATGCAGGCGGCGATCATGGATACAGGCCGCCCCGTGCTGGTCGCTCCGCCAGGTCAGTCCAAGGCCGTGGGCGGGAAGATTCTGGTCGCCTGGAATGGCTCGGCCCAGGCGGCACGCGCCCTGGCCGCCGCCATGCCCTTGTTACGCGAAGCCAAGGCGATCACTCTATTGCATATCGAGGAAGGTTCCGGGGAGGCGCCAACGGTCGAGGATGCCGTGGCATATCTGGCCGCCCATGGCTGCGTTGCGGAGGCCGTCTCGCAGTCCCGTGGGCGTCATCCGGTGGCCGATGCCTTGTTCCTGGCGGCGATCAATCAGGGCGCGGATCTGCTGGTGATGGGCGCCTATACCCATAAGCGCATTCGCGAATTGATTTTTGGCGGCACCACCCTGGAAGCCCTATTGGACGCCACCATCCCGGTGTTGATGGCCCATTAGGCACTATTGGTGACGCATCAAGCGGCCAGGCCCATATACAGGTGATATCGAACGCCGATAGAGGCGTGGCACGGCTTTACTGGCAATATTGGCAAAAGGTGGTAGATAATAGAGGTTATGAGCGCAACATTAGCGAACGACCGCCGCACCCTGGTCCTGACGGGGGCCAGCCGGGGTATTGGGCATGCCACGGTAAAGCGTTTTTCCTCGGCCGGGTGGCGGGTCATTACCTGTTCCCGCCATCCCTTTCCGGAAGATTGTCCGTGGGAGGCCGGGCCCGAGGATCACCTGCAGATTGACCTGGCCGATCCGCGGGACCTGGAGGCCGGCATCGCCGAATTGAAAGTGCGCCTGGCTGGCGGGCCTTTGAATGCCCTGGTCAATAATGCCGGCATCTCGCCCAAAGCGGCCGACGGCGGTCGTTTATCCAGCCTGACCACGGATCTGCAAACCTGGCAACAGGTTACCCAGGTTAATTTTTATGCCCCGATCATGCTGGCCCGCGGCCTGTTGGAAGAATTGCGCCAGGCCAAGGGTTCCGTGGTCAATGTCACTTCCATCGCGGGCAGCCGGGTGCACATGTTCGCGGGCACCGCCTATGCCACATCAAAGGCCGCCCTGGCCTCGCTGACACGTGAAATGGCGGCGGACTTCGCGCCCTTGGGCGTGCGGGTCAACGCCATCGCGCCGGGCGAGATCAACACGGAAATCCTGTCGCCCGAGACGGAAGAATTACTGGTCCCGACAATCCCCATGCGCCGCCTGGGAACGCCGGAAGAAGTGGCGAAAACCATCTATTTTCTGTGCACGGAACAATCCAGCTATGTGAACGGCGCGGAAATTCATATCAACGGCGGCCAGCACGTTTAGGCGGAACCATGCGCGTTATTCATAGTGCGGCGCACGAAGCCCATGACCCCGAAAACTTCGTCTCCGCGGGCCGGCTGATCCCCAGCCCCGAATGTCCAGAACGGGCGCATCGCCTGTTCGCGGCAGTGGAGACGGCCGGCTACCAGATATTGCCGCCGCAGGATCACGGCATGGCTGCAATCGCCGCCGTGCATCCCGCCGACTATCTGGATTTTCTGGAAAACGGCCTGGCCGCGTGGCAAAAGCTACCCAATTCCGGCCCGGCCATGATGCCAAACATGCATCCTGGACGGCATATGCGGGGGCGGCCCGAGGCTATTGTCGGCAAGGCCGGTTACTACATGGCCGATACCGCCTGCCCCATTGGACCGGGCACCTGGCAGGCGGCGGCGGCGGCTGCGCAGGTGGCCCTGACCGCCGCCGATCTGGTTCTGGCGGGCGAGGGCGCGGCCTATGCCCTGTGCCGCCCGCCGGGCCATCATGCCTTTGGCGATCAGGCGGGCGGATTTTGTTTCCTCAACAATGTCGCCATCGCGGCCCAATATATGCGCGGCCGGTCAAACCGCGTCGCGATCCTGGATGTGGATGTGCATCACGGCAACGGCACCCAGGGCATTTTTTATGACCGGGACGATGTTCTGTTTTGCTCCCTGCACGGCGATCCGTCGGTGTTTTATCCCTATTATGCGGGCTATGATGACGAGCGCGGCGCGGGCGTGGGACAGGGCTATAATCTCAACCTGCCCCTGCCCCCCGGCACGGGTGACGACGTCTATTTGCAAGCCCTGGCCACGGCGCTTTCGGCCATTGGGGCATTCGCACCGGATTATCTGCTGGTCTCTTTGGGCCTTGATGCCCAGGAAAATGATCCTCTGGGCATTCTATCCATCACCACCAATGGCTTTGCCCGCATGGCAGATGCCATCGGCGCCCTGGGCCTGCCCAGCCTGATCGTGCAGGAGGGCGGCTATCTATGCGACGAGATGGCCGATAATCTGTTGGCTTTCCTGAGTGGCTTTGAAGCCAGCCGCTAATTTTCGGTTTTAATCATCCGGCCCAATATGGGTCGACCGCCGAAGATGTGGACGTGGAAGTGGGGGACTTCCTGGTGGGCGTCGGCGCCGTTGTTGGCGACCAGCCGGTAGCCGGAGGCATCGACCCCGGCCAGCTTGGCGCATTCGGCCACGGCTTTCATAAAGCCGCCCATCTCCTGCAGACTGGCGCCGGCATTAAATTCTTCCAAATTTGTGTAGGGACCCTTTGGGATAACCAGAACATGCACGGGCATCAGAGGATTGATGTCGTGAAAAGCCAGGGCGTAATCGTCCTCGTACACCTTCTTGCAGGGCAGTTCGCCGCGCAGAATGCGGGCAAAAATATTGTTTTCGTCATAGGCCATGGCACGTCGCTTCCTAGAGCAATTCCGAATTAGTGAGAATCGCGAAGCGATTCTAAGTGATTGAAAACTGCCCTATTTACCTTTGTCTTTTTTTTGCTTCTTTTTCTTCACGTCGCCGGCCCCGATGCGCCGTTGATAAAGCACGTTATACACTTCATCCGGCTGCACCCCCTTAGCTGCCCAAAGGACCAACAGGTGGTAAAGCAGATCGGCGCTTTCTTCCAACAAGTCTTCGTGGCTTTCCGCCAGGGCCGCGACAATGGTCTCGGTCGCTTCTTCGCCAACCTTTTGACAAATTTTCGGCAGGCCCTTTTGCATAAGGCGGGCGGTCCAGGATTCAGACGGATCAGCGCCGCGCCGTTCCTCGATCACCGCGTAAAGCTGATCGAGAATTTCGCTGCCCTGCGCCGGGTCCGGTATTTCTTGTTCTGGCATATTCGAAGGCTTTCGTTTGGTTGAGGGGCCGGTTAGGTCAGACCAGATCCCTGGGAACAACATAAGATTGCAAGCGCCCCGCATGGCGGCGCAATTCCGCCCAGGGCCGCTGAAACTGCAAGGCCACCAACCCTGCGGGTGGATAGTCCAATTGCAACCGGAGGCGCAAATCCTTATCTCCGCCGTCGCTATAAAACAGGGCCATTTCGTGCAGATCCGGATTATGGGCGACGATCATGGCCGTTTCCACCTGGTTGGGCAAAGCGTGAATACATTGCCGCAGGGCCGGGGCGCCACACATGTACAAGGTCCGCTCGAACCGGGCTTCCGGCGGATCGGGCAAACGCGAGGCAAGCAACTCCCAGGTCTGCCGCGTGCGTCGGGCGGAGGAGCACAGCACCAAATCCAGGCGCACCGATAATTGTGCCAGATATTGGCCCACCAGCAGGGCTGCCTGCGCCCCCGTCTGATTGAGGGCGCGGTCGTGATCATCTTGTTCCGGGCCGCCAAAACCGGCGTTGCCATGCCGCAACAGATATAGGGTCGGCATACTATTCTTCCAACCTTACGGGCAGGCCCGCCGCCCGCATGGCCCGCTTGGCGTCCGCAATGGAATAGGTCCCGAAATGAAAGATCGAGGCTGCCAGGACCGCATCCGCATGGCCGCTTACGATGCCATCGACCATGTGATCAAGGGTGCCGACGCCGCCCGAGGCGATAACCGGCACGCTGACCGCATCGGCCACGGCGCGGGTCAATTCCACGTCAAAGCCCTGTTTGGTGCCGTCCCGGTCCATGGAGGTAAGCAGGATTTCCCCCGCTCCCAGTTCCACCATGCGCCGGGCCCAGGCAACAGCATCGATTCCCGTGGCATTTCGGCCGCCATGGGTAAAAACTTCGAAGCCGCCTTTGCCGTCCCGCTTGGCATCAATGGCCACGACGATGCATTGGGTGCCGAATTTGCGCGCCGCCTCGGCCACGAATTCGGGCCGGGTGATGGCGGCGGTGTTGATCGAAACCTTGTCGGCCCCGGCCAGCAGCAACTTGCGCACATCCTCCACCTCG
Organism: Alphaproteobacteria bacterium; assembly: GCA_016776605.1. Taxonomy (GTDB): domain Bacteria; phylum Pseudomonadota; class Alphaproteobacteria. The sequence goes on from JADHTB010000004.1 coordinate 179,107, forward strand.
CGCACGCCGCCGCCCACCGTCAGGGGCATGAAACAATGTTCGGCGGTGGCGCGGACCACCTCATAGATGATGCCCCGGTTGTCCGATGATGCGGTGATATCGAGAAAACAAAGCTCGTCCGCGCCGGCCCGGTCATAAATTTTTGCCTGCTCCACCGGATCGCCGGCATCGACCAAATCAATGAAGTTGACGCCCTTGACGACCCGGCCATCCTTGACGTCCAGACAGGGTATGACGCGCTTGGTCAGCATCGCTGGTCCGTCCCGCCCGCCAGCAGGGCCAGCGCGGCGCCGACCTCGATGGCGCCATCGTAGAGGGCCCGGCCAACGATAGCGCCTTCGATGCCACGCGAGGATGCGGCCCGCAGGGCTGTCAGATCATCCAGGCCCGTGACCCCGCCCGAGGCGATTACCGGCGTGCTCAAAGCATCCGCCAGCGCGGCGGTGGCTGCGACATTATGGCCCTGCATGGCCCCATCGCGGTCAATATCCGTATAGATAATGGCGCCGGCGCCCGCACCTTCGAATTGCCGCGCCAGATCAATCACCGGCATGTCCGATTGCTCCACCCAGCCTTCCACGGCGACGCGTCCGTCACGGCCATCAATACCGATGGCGATGCGTCCCGGATGGCGGCGGCACAGATCGGCCACCAGATCGGGTTGCCGCAGCGCCAGGGTGCCGATGATAACCCGCCGAACGCCGGCTTCGAGCCAGCTCAGGGCCGTCGCCTCGTCCCGGATGCCACCGCCCAACTGTACGGGGATGGACAACACCGCCAGGATCGCCGCCACCGCCTCGCCATTCACCGGCCGCCCCTCGATCGCGCCATTCAGGTCAACCAGGTGCAGCCATTGGCAGCCGGCATCCTGAAAGGCCCGCGCCTGGGCCGCCGGATCGTTATTAAAAACCGTCGCGGCATTCATTTCGCCGCGCAACAGACGCACGCAATCGCCGTCCTTCAGATCGATGGCGGGATACAGGTTCATGGCGCGGGATATTCCTTTACGGCGACCAGGAGAGGAAATTAGCGATGAAGCGCAGCCCCACCGCCTGGCTTTTTTCCGGATGAAACTGGGTACCGGCGATATTGCCCTTGGCCACGGCGGCGACGATGGGCGGGCCATAATCGACCGCCGCCAAAATACAGCCCGCGTCGTTTGGAACAAGGCCATAGGAATGCACGAAATAGACATGCGCGCCCGCCTCGATACCGGCAAACAAGGCGGCGGGGCTTTCCTGGATCCGCAAGGCGTTCCAACCCATATGCGGCACCTTCATGCGTGGGTCACCCGGTTCGATGGCGCGGACCTCGCCGCCGATCCAGCCCAGGCCATCGTGGGCGCCATGTTCCAGACCACGATCAGCCAGCAACTGCATGCCGACGCAAATGCCCAGAAAGGGCCGGCCGCGCTGCACCGCAAACTCGGTCAATGCCTCGACCATGCCGTCAACCGCGCCCAACCCGGCCCGGCAATCGGCGAACGCCCCGACGCCCGGCAGCACCACCCGGTCGGCGCCGGCGACAACCGCCGCATCGGCGGTAACCAGCACCTCGACCGTCTCGGGGCGGTCCTGGCCAGCGCGCTCAAACGCCTTGGCGGCGGAGCAGAGGTTGCCGGAACCATAATCAACGATTGCGATGCGCATGGGTGCCTACGATATCAGAGAGGATCGAACGGCGTAGCGAACGCCGTCAGGCCGTTGGCCGGAAGCGGCGCGAAAGGCCGTGCCGGTGTGGCTGGCGCGGTTTCCCGGCCCTGCCAATGGCTGTGAAAAAAGATCGCCTCCGCCTGGAGCAGACTGCCCGCCGCCACCACCGAGACTAATTCATAGCCCCTGGCGCCCAGCCGCCATCGCCGCCAGTCATTTGCCTGCGCGGCCACCACCAACGACAGCACCACGGACAACAACAGCGCGGTAATGTTATCCATGCCGACGCCCCAGGTTAAGGCAGACAGTATCCCCGATAGCCCCATATAGGCCACAAGGCCCCAGAATTGCCGCCGATAGAGCAGCCACAACACGGGCATGAACAAGGCCGGCCAGCAAAAGCCTTCCTTGATCAGAACCACATCCGGGTCCATGCCCCCTTCCCCGCCGCTTTGGTGGTCAGCGGGGCTGGGCCGGTATTGAACCGTATAGAGGCGCATCCGCCTCCCCCTTTTTTAACAAGCTACCGTTACAGGCTGCCGCCCAAAACGCCCTTGGTCGAGGGCACCGCATCGGCGCGGCGCGGGTCAATCTCGACCGCCTGACGCAGGCTGCGGGCCAGGGCCTTGAAACAGCTTTCGATCATGTGATGGTTATTTTGGCCGTACAACACTTCCACATGCAGGGTGATACCGGCCGCTTGCGACAAGGCCTGGAACCATTCCCGGAACAGTTCCGTATCCATCTGCCCCAGCTTCGGCCGGTTGAAGGCGACCTTCCAGACCAAATAGGGCCGGTCGGACAAATCCAACGCCACCCGCGTCAGAGTTTCGTCCATGGGTACAAGGGCGCTGCCATAGCGGACGATGCCGGTGCGCTCGCCCAAGGCCTCGCGGATTGCCGCGCCAATGGCCAGGCCGGTATCCTCGGTGGTGTGATGGCCATCGATGTGCAGGTCGCCCTTGGCCTGGACCGTCAGATCAATCAGGCTGTGGCGGGACAGCTGTTCCAGCATATGATCCAGAAAACCCAGGCCTGTATTCACCTCATAGCTGCCCGTACCATCCAAATTTACGGCAACCGAGATCTGGGTTTCCTTGGTATTGCGTTCTATCTTGGCCTGACGCATGGCCGCGCTCCTTCATATCCAGGGGATATCTGCCCACGGTGGTCTGTATATAACGGCAGAGCGCGGTATAACAGGCCTAGTGGTGCGAACCAAACAGAAGAATGCTTCGGTTTAGTGTCTTGCGCACCACGAACCTTCAGAGTCTAGAGGTCTTTCGATCCGCACGGATGGGAAGCATCCGTTAGAAGCGGACCACCAGGGCGGCATTGGCCAGTGCAGCATTGGCATGTCTTGGATGTTTCACGTACCTTGAATGATGCGGCGTTTCGCCATACATGGAGGCCTTGAAGCAAAGGATACAATAGTTGTGAACAATTCGAGCAACGAGGGCTGGCATGGCACTACAATTCTATGCGTCCGCAAGGGCGACACGGTGGTCATAGCCGGCGACGGTCAGGTCAGTCTGGGCCAGACCGTGATCAAGGCGAATGCCCGCAAGGTGCGTCGTCTGGGCCATGGCGGTAAGATTATCGCCGGTTTCGCGGGCGCCACGGCGGACGCCTTTACCTTGTTCGAGCGGCTGGAAGGCAAGCTAGAGCAACATCCCGGCAATCTGATCCGGGCCGCGGTGGAAATGGCCAAGGACTGGCGCACCGACCGTTACCTGCGCCGGTTGGAAGCGATGATGGCGGTGGCGGACATAGATACCTCTTTGGTCCTGACAGGCACCGGCGATGTCCTGGAACCTGAAGATGGCCTGATCGCCATCGGCTCTGGCGGCAACTACGCCCTGGCGGCAGCCCGCGCCCTGATCGACCGGGAGGAGCTTGAGGCCGAGGATATTGCCCGCCGCGCCATGCAGATCGCCGCCGGCATCTGCGTCTACACCAATGAAAATGTTACCCTGGAAACCTTACGCCCATGACCGAATTCAGCCCCCGGGAGATTGTCTCCGAACTGGACCGTTATATTGTCGGCCAGAATGACGCCAAACGCGCCGTCGCCATCGCCCTGCGCAACCGTTGGCGGCGGATGCAGCTGGAAGGCGACATGCGTGAAGAAGTCATGCCGAAGAATATTCTGATGATTGGCCCCACCGGCGTCGGCAAAACGGAAATAGCCCGCCGTCTGGCCCGTCTGGCCGGCGCGCCATTCGTCAAGGTTGAAGCCACCAAATTTACCGAAGTCGGCTATGTCGGCCGGGATGTGGAGCAGATCATCCGCGATCTGGTGGAAATCGCCCTGACCATGGTGCGCGAGAAACGCCGGAGCTCGGTGCAGGCCAAGGCGGAATTGGCGGCGGAAGAGCGGGTGCTGAATGCCCTGGTGGGCGATACGGCCTCGGCCAGTACGCGGGATGCTTTCCGCCGCAAACTGCGGGATGGCGAATTGGCGGAAAAAGAGATCGAATTGGAGCTGGCCGATACGGGCGGCGGCGGCCTGCCAACATTCGAGATACCGGGAATGCCGGGCGCCCAGATGGGTATGCTCAATCTAAACGATATGCTGGGCAAGGCCATGGGTGGCGACCGCACCAAGCGCCGGCGGTTGACGGTGGCGGAATCCTACGAGGTTCTGGTGGCGGAGGAATCCGACAAGCTGCTGGACGAGGAAGCCCTGGTGCGCGATGCGCTGACGGCGGTGGAGGAAAACGGCATCGTCTTCCTGGACGAGATCGACAAGGTCACCGCGCGCTCGGAACGTTCGGGCGGCGATGTCAGCCGCGAAGGCGTGCAACGGGATCTGCTGCCCCTGTTGGAGGGCACCACCGTCGCCACCAAATATGGCGCCATTAAAACCGACCACGTGCTGTTTATCGCATCGGGCGCGTTCCATCTGGCCAAGCCGTCGGATCTATTGCCCGAATTGCAGGGCCGCTTGCCCATTCGGGTCGAGCTGTCCGCGTTGGGCGCGGCCGATTTCAGACGCATCCTGCTGGAGCCGGAAGCCTCCTTGATCAAACAATATATCGCCCTGTTGGATACCGAAGGGGTGACCCTGACATTTTCCGACGATGCCATCGACGAAATTGCCGCCGTGGCGGCCGAGGTCAACCAGAACGTGGAAAACATCGGCGCGCGGCGTCTGCACACCATTCTCGAGCGGATTCTGGACGACATCAGCTTTACCGCCACCGACCGTCCCGGCGAATCCGTCAATATCGACGCCGCCTATGTTCAGGAACATATGGGCGATCTGGCGAAAAACGCCGATCTGTCCAAATTTATTCTTTGAGTCAACGGTCAGGCAGCCTGATATGATCTATGATGGCAAACCTAATTCGCGCTGGAGCAGATATGGAAGATGACTTCAAGCACGCCGACGAATACGAAGAGGAAATTCGTAATTTGATCGATGAAACAGTCGGTGGCGATTTGATGCAGGCGATGACGCGCCAGAAGATCTGTCCCAAATGCATGGCGCTGACCATTTTGGAATTTGCCACCTACGCCGCGACCACCTCCGGTTCCACGGCTGGTGAAATACTTGCCGCCGTGTCGACGGGTGCCTTATCGGCCGAGGACGACATGGAACTGGCCAGCGAAACACCGCCCTCGCAATCCACCCATTAGAGCAGTTCCGCGCTATCTTTGCCGGCCCCGCATACGGATGCCAGGTACATTAAAATATTCGGAGGTAATATCGATATGACGATGAAGCGTATGGTGCTGGAAATCGGTATGGGGACCGACATCCGCGGCACTGATCATACCAAGGCGGCGGTCCGGGCGCTCAAGGATGCGCTCTGGCATAATTCGCTTACCGTGGCCAATGCCCTGGGCCTGGATGTGGATTCCATGCAGGTCGCGGTCACCATCGGTGTCCCGCAACCGGACCAGGTCGACAAGGCGGCCGTACTGGCGGTACTGCCCCATGGCACCGGCACGGTAGACGTGGTGCAAGGCGGTCTGGAAATTCCCAATGACAAGGGTACGGATGCCACCATCTTGGCCCATGCGGCGGCCGTCGTTTATATGGACGTGGCGTAGAGGATCCCTGACATGAGCAAGAAACGCGTTATTCTGGAAATGGGCGCGGGCAATGATCTGCATGGCGGCAATTACACCAAGGCCGCCCTGCGCGCCGTGGACGATGCCCTGCACCATTCTTCCCTGTCCATGATCCGCACCCTTGGCGTTGATCCGTCCACCGCAATGTTCGTGGACGTCACCATCGGCGTGCAACAACCCGACAAGGTGGAGCAGGCGGCGGTGCAGGCCGCATTGCCCTATGGCAGCGTCACCGTGAATGTGGTCAAGGGTGGCTTGGATGTGCCCGATGAAGCCGTGGGCGATGTCGCCGTAATCGCCTCGGCCGCCGTCATCGTCTACCTGGATCTACCGGAAGATTAATTTCGACAGGCTGGGATGCCGCCAGACCGTGGCCGCGATATCGGATGGCGGGCGCAGGCGGCCGGCGTCATCGGTCGGATCGACCCGCAACCAAGCCGCCCCGCCCTCCCCGCCCGTCATGTCCGCCATGTCCGCTGCCGCCAGTTCGCCATAGACTTCCGCCACCACGGATAGGAAATCACGGTCCGCTTCATGCAGATCACGGGTCGCCTGGGTATAGCTGCGCGCCGCCTTTTCGCCGACCAGGCGGTCGGCCAGGGCGGTGGAGGTTGCCAGCAACAGGGTCAGATCCGGACGGGGCAGGTCGAACAGTCCGTACTCCAGCTGCTCGATCCAGGTGATTAATGCCGCCCGTTCGGCCAAGGGCAGCTTGGCCGCGTTGTAGGCAATGTTGGAGGCGACATAGCGGTCCAGGATCACCAGATCGTGGTCCGCGATCAGGGCCATTAAATGGTCCCGGCTTTCAAAGCGGTCGCCACCATACAGCAGGGCGGCATAACGCACGGGCACCTGGTCGATGGCACCCATTTCGCCGCGTAGATAACGCCCGATCAGGTCGGCGAACTGGGTCTGTTCGTAACGGGGAAACGACAGCGCGGCGGCCCGCACACCGGCGCCTTCGGCCAGGGCCAGCAGTTCGCGGCACAGGGTTCCCTTGCCGGCTCCATCAATGCCTTCAATGGCGAGTAGCATGGTGCTTGTTTGTCCCCGTTCCTTGGCTGACTATGTGTCCATAACATCATCATAGTGGAGTACGGCATGGATAGCGCGCTTACGTCTTCGGAACAACGGATGATCGACGCGGCGGCCGATTTTGCCGCCGGTGTCATCGCCCCCAATGCCGCGGCCTGGGAACAGCAACGCTGTTTGCCGCCCGAAGGTATCCGCCCTGCCGCGCAGGCCGGCCTGACCGGCTTGCTGTTGACCGAGGCCGAGGGCGGTCATGGCCTGTCGAAAACCGCCATGGCGCGGGTCATGGAAGAATTATCCATGGCTGACATGGCCTATGCCTTCGTCCTGGTGGTGCATAACAATTTCATGAACGCCATCGCCCAGGCCGGCAGTCAGGCACAGCGGGAACGCTATCTGCCGGACATGCTTTCGGGCGAATGTCTGGGCGCGTTCCTGCTGACGGAGCCGCAAAGCGGCTCGGACGCCGCCAATGTGACGACCACGGCGCGGCGGGATGACGGCGGTTGGATCCTCAATGGCGCCAAGGCCTGGATCACCTCCGCCGCCAGCGCCGATCTGCTCAGCGTTTATGCCCAGACCGATGCCGCGCAAGGCTGGCGCGGTATCGCGACTTTCCTGATCGCGGCTGATCATCCCGGCGTCATTCGCGAGGCGCCCTATAGCACCATGGGCGCCCATGTCATGGGCACCGGGGGCTTTCGTTTCGAGGATTGCAGGCTCTCTGACGACGCGGTCCTATTTCCACCCGGCGAAGGTTTCAAAGGCGCCATGGCCGGCATCGATCTGGCCCGCGCCAACGTTGCCGCCATGTGCTGTGGCATGATGGCCAACAGCCTGGACGTCGCCCTGGCCTATGCCGCAAACCGGCGGGCGTTCGGGCAACGGGTGCTGGATTTTCAGGGCCTGCAATGGCAATTGGCCGACGTGGCCACGGATCTACACGCCGCCCGCCTGATGGCCTATACGGCGACGCGGGCCATTGATGCCGGAGAGCAGGCGGCAATTCCCGCGGCGCATGCCAAGAAATTCGCCACCCGCGCGGCATTAAAAGGCATCGCAGATTGCATGCAGGTCATGGGGGCGGACGGCTACAAGCACGATTTTCCCCTGGCCCGGCATCTGGCCTGCGCCAAAATGGCCCACTACATCGACGGCACCACGGAAATTCAGAACGTGGTGATCAGCCGGGATCTGCTGCGGCGCGTCGAATAGTACAAATGATAAGGAGAGTGTGATGCAGGGTATCAAGGCGCTGACGTTCGATACGGGCGGCACGATTCTGGATTGGCATACAGGCATCGGCCGGGCACTGGCGGCGGCTGGTGGGCGCCATGGGTTGGAGCGGGATTGGCCCGCGATCGCCAACGATTATCGGGCCCGGTCATTGAAGGCGATGGTCAATACAGGTGCCGATGGGCCTGCGACCTATAACATCGATGACGTGCATCGGCGGATGCTGGGCGAGGTGATCGGTGAATATGACCTCGGCGTCTTTACCGACAGCGACCGCGAGGCAATCTGGCGCGCCTGGCACGAATTGGATTGCTGGCCCGACTTTCCGGCTTCGCTGGCCAAATTGCGCGAAAAATTCGTCGTCGCCTCGTTCACTATCCTAAGCGTTTCGCTTATCGTCGATACCGCGCGACGCAACGGCCTCTCCTGGGATGCGGTGATTTCCTGTGAGATGATAGGCAAATACAAAATCCTGCCCGAAGCCTATTTGCAGGCGGCCAAATGGCTGGCGTTGCAGCCCGGTGAAATCCTGATGGTGGCCTGCCACAACGTCGATCTGAACGCGGCCCGGGACGTCGGTTTTAAGTCCGCCTTTGTCCGCCGCCCCGACGAATGGGGCGCCGCCGGCCCGCCTGATCCGACCCCGTCACCGCACCACAACATCATCGCCGACGATTTCCCCGATCTGGCACAGCAACTGGGCCTTGAGGTCTGAAGGCACCTATGGCAGGGGCAGGCGGACGGTAAATCGGGCGCCCTGAATGGCGCCGTCGGGGCCAAAGCGATTTTCCGCCGTGATGGTGCCGCCATGCGCGTCGATGATTTGCCGGCTGATGGAAAGGCCCAGGCCGGAATGCTGGCCAAAGGCCTCGCCGGTCGGACGGTGGCTGTAAAAACGTCGAAAGATCGCATCTTCCTGACCGGGAGGAATGCCGGGACCATCATCTTCCACCACCAGTTCCGCCGCATCGCCCCGCTGTTGCAGGGACAGCCTGATGGTCCCGTTGGCTGGCGAAAACGACAAGGCATTGCCGACCATATTATCGACCACCTGGCCCAGACGGCTGGGCAGGCCATCGACGATAATCGTGGCGTCCGGGTCGAACTGCAATTCGAACCTGGGTCCCGGCGCCCCCGACGCCGGTTGCCGCATCGACAGCAAAGTCTGCAGCAGGGTCACCAGATTGACCGGTTCCGATTCTTCCCGCGCCAATTCCGCATCGACCCGGCTGGCGTTAGAGATATCGCTGATCAGGCGGTCCATGCGGCTGACGTCGTGAGCCATGACCGCCATCAGGCGTTTCTTTTGCGCCGGGTCATCGGTACGGTCCATCGATTCGAGGGCGCTGCGCAACGATGTCAGAGGGTTCTTAATTTCGTGGGCCACATCCGCCGCGAATATCTCGATGGCATCCAGGCGTCCGTACAGTGCCTCCATCATTTCATGCAGATCGACGCTCAAATCGCCAATTTCATCGCGGCGGTGGCTAAGGTTCGGAATCTCGACCCGCCGGCCCCGCCAGCGCCGCACCCGGTCGGCGGCGGCGGCCAGACGGCGCACTGGCCCCGCGATCGTGCCGGCCAGAAAAATCGACATCAGCACCGTGACGGCCAAAGCCAGTGCCGAGGCCCGCAGTATGGCCAGCCGGGCGTGGCGCACGCCTTCCTCGATCTCGGCACTGTCGATGGAGAGCAGCAGGGCGCCAACCACGCGGCGCAATTGCTGCACGGGCACCGCCACGGTCAGGATCAGGGTCTCGTCCTTCAACATCCGAATAGCACCACCAACCTCGCCACCCAGCGCGACGGTCAACTCCGGGTAATCAACCAGGCCGTTGCCCAAGCGTTCATAATAGGGAGGGAAATCGGGGCCCCTGGGCAGACGCGGCAACAACCAGTCATAGACCCGGTTGAAAAAAGACATAACGTGGTCCGAGGGGTCGGCGGGGGGCAGATAACGCAACTGCACTTGCCGGCCGGCACCGACCAGTTCCCGCGAGTCCGCCAACATGCCGCCACTGGGCAGATACAATCGGGCCCGCGTCCGGGTTGGCGCGACCAGGCGGCGGATGATACGGGCTGAAACCTCCCCTGCCAGACGGCGGCTGTCCTCGGGGCCCGCCAGGGCGCTTTCCCCCAAGGCGCCGGCGATCACTTCCGCCTGGCTTTGCATGGCCGCGATCTTGGCATCCAACAAGCCGTCGCGGTATTGATCGAGATAGAAAATGCCGCCGACCAGAACACCAAGGGCCAATACGTTCGGCGCCAGAATGCGCAATGTAAGGGTGGAAAACCGCCGCCGCCGCGGCCTTCCCATACCCGAAAGGCGCATTTGCGTCGGCCCGGCCGGGCGCGGGCCGGGCTGGCCAAGTTGACTTACCACCGCACCCCTCCCGCCCTCTGGCCGTTTCGATGTTTTTCGGATGGCCCAGCCAAATGCAAAAACACCCTATTCCTGGAAACGATAACCCAGACCATACAGGGTTTCGATGCCGGAAAATTCCTTGTCCACCGCCTTGAGCTTGCGGCGCAGGCGTTTGATGTGCGAATCGATGGTGCGGTCATCCACGTAGATATTGTCGCCATAGGCCGCATCCATCAACTGATCCCTGCTTTTCACGTGGCCAAGGTGCTTGACCAGGGCCTGTAGCAGCAAAAACTCGGTCACCGTCAATTGCACCTGATTGCCACGCCAGGCGCATTCGTGGCGGACCGGGTCCAGGCGCAAATCCCCCCGGATTAATAACGCGCTGTCATCACTATTGCCCGCCTGTCCGGCGGTTTCGCTCCGGCGCAGGACGGCACGAATACGTTCGATCAACAAGCGTTGGGAAAACGGCTTCCGGATGTAATCGTCGGCACCCATTTTCAGGCCCAGCATTTCGTCGATTTCTTCGTCCTTGGAGGTCAGGAATATCACCGGCACCGCGGATACCCGGCGCAATCTGTTCAACAATTCCATGCCGTCCATACCGGGCATCTTGATATCCAGCACGGCCAAATCCGGCTGCCGCGCCATCATCGCCTCCAGCGCCACCGCGCCATCCGTATAGGTCGAGACCTTGTAGCCCTCGGCTTCCAGAGCAATGGAAACAGAGGTCAAAATATTCCGGTCGTCATCGACCAAGGTAATGGCCGCGGGCATGGCGTATCCTTTCGTCCAGCTCCTCATGTAGGCGGTTTATACATTTAGTGCCAGGAATCGCCGCCATTGCGGCCACATTGTGACCATATCAAGGCAGGATTAAAGACGTTTAATAGGCCGTTTCGCAATGATGTGGAAGCGGACCGCCAGCAGGATGGCGGCCAGGGTGACGCCGCAAAAGGTGCCCAGCATCAGTCCCGGCGTACCCAGGCCGGCCCAAATGGCAAATCCACCCGCCGCCGGCACCATAACCAGAACGAACGAGCAAAGATGCAGGGCCGAAGGCACCCAGACATCCCCCGCACCCCGCAATGCCCCCATCAATACACCCTGGGCGCCGTCGCTGATCAGGGTCGCGGCGGCGACCAGCAAGGTCGGCACGACGATGGCCAGCAAGGCCGGGTCCTGAGTGAAAATTCGGCCCAAAAATCCCGGAAAAATTGCCATGATCACTGCCAAGGAGGCCATGAAGACGGCGATGGTAAACAACCCGGCCCAGCCCGAGAGGGCCATTTGCCGCGGATCCTGCCGGCCGATGGCAAGGCCTACGTGCACCGCCGTCGCCGTGCCCACGCCGATGGCCCCCATAAAGGAAAAGGCAACCAGGTTCATAACAATCTGAAAGGCCCCGACCGCATGCACGCCCAGCAATCCGGCGAACAGGGTCAGGGCGGAAAAGGCCCCGGATTCGAGACCCTGCGCCAAGCCCAGGGGATAGCCCAGGCGGCGCAGTTTACGGGCCACGGCCCGGCCCTGATGCATGGGCCCCGCGACGTTGTAGCGGGCCGCATCGGGCATGGCAAAGATGTAGATGACGGCAGCCACGGCGATCAGCCAGCGTACCAGGGTGGTGGCCCAGGCAGCGCCCTCGGCGCCGCCGGCGTCAAAACCAAAATGGCCCCCGATCAACAGCCAATTCAGACCGACGTTGACAAGATTGGCGGCGATCATGATCACCAGGCCCGGCATTGGGCGGCCAATGGACTCGAGAAACAGGATCGAGGCGGCAAAAACCAGTTGGCCGGGCAGACCCAGGTTCAGAATGGCCAGAACACCGCCGGCCCCCGCCGCCAGGGCCGGGTCCTGTCCCAGGACCAGGTAGATCGGCGTACCGGCCAGGGCCAGAAGCGCGAACAGGGCGCCCAAGGCCAGCGCCTGCAACGCCGCCACCCGCCAGATCACGCCACATTCGGCCAGCGCCCCGGCGCCAACCGCCTGGGCGCACAGCACCGCCGTTCCCACCAGCATGCCGATGCCGATTAACATACAGACCATGTGCACCGCATGGCCCAGGCCATAAAATGCCAGCTCCGTACTGCTGGCATGGCCGGTCATGGCCGTATCGACCATGATCAGAATCAACATGCCGGTCCGCGCGGCGGCTACCGGCATGGCCAGTCTGGCGATGGCGCGCACGCGGGCCGCGAAATCGGCGGCCAGGCCCCGGCGGGGCATGATCGGTGTTGAGGTATTCATTGCCTCGCCAGGTTTTTCAAAAATCGCGCAGGCGATTCGATTTGATAAAAAATTGCTCTGGCATCGGAATGATGCCGGATTTGCTCTATATTCGGCTTTCGCCGGAATAGCCATGGAACAATCATATGACCCAATCCAGCCCGTCAACCGGCGCCCTGGCCCGCAATCTGATGCGGGCCCATGATTGGGCGGCGCTGGGCACTATCATGCCCGATGACGGCCATCCTTATGCCTCGTTGGTATTGGTGGCGGCGGATTATGACGCCTCGCCCATCCTGCTGCTTTCCGACCTGGCGGAACACGCCCGCAATATCGCCGCCGACAACCGGGTCTCGCTGTTATTTGATGGCACCCGAAATTTGCCGTCCCCCCTGACGGGCGCGCGGGTCAGCGTACAAGGCCGGGCCGTGCGGAGCGATGACGGACACCTGCGCCGACGTTTTCTGGCCCGGCATGGGGATGCCACCGGTTATGCGGATTTCGCCGATTTCGCCTTCTATCAAGTAATCGTGGAGCGCGGCCATCTGGTGGCGGGGTTCGGCAGGATTGAATGGCTCGACAAGGGCGCGTTGCTCTATCTGGATTCTGGCATTCAGGATTCGGGCATCGACGGGATGCGATCCTGGGAGGCCAGCGCGGTCAGCCATATGAACCAGGATCACGGCGACGCCATCCAACATTACGCGCAAAATCTGCTGGGGGCTAAGGAAGCGGGCTGGATCATGACGGGATGCGATCCGGAAGGGTGCGATTTGCGCCGGGAGGGCCAGGTGCTGCGGCTGGAGTTTTCCGCCCCGGCGAACGATGCCGATTCGTTGCGGCAACAACTTGTGGCCCTGGCCCGGGCCGCCCACGGATAAGCGCCACGCCACACACAAGCCGCCAGCCGGATGGCAGGCTTCTGCGCCAGATTGACGCATCGGGGCCTGCGGGGCATCTTAGGGGTTCCTTTTATTGTCACATCAGCCATTGCCTTATTGCCACACTGGCCGTTGCCCCTTATCTTTGCGATGGGGCGTATATGACAGAGGCTGGCGCGTTGGCGCCATCATTGTAATCAGTTCGGCACATAGGTCTGTTGGTTTCGCGCCGGTGGGCGTTTTGTCGTCTCTCAGGAGAGTGTAGTGAGGCAAATTGGAGCTAACGTCAGCCGACACGGGCTTGACACGCTGGGCATTGTGAATTCCGGCACACAATTTTGGAATTTAGAGACCCCCGCGCTTTGCGAAATGGCGCTGGTCAGCGGCGAGGCGGTGTTGAGCCAGGGTGGCGCCCTGGTTTGCCTGACCGGTGTTCATACGGGCCGTTCCGCCAATGACAAGTTCATTGTACGCGAGGCTGTTAACGAGGGCGACATCGATTGGGGCGCGGTAAACAAGCCAATTGAGCCCGACGAATTCGACGCCGTCCTAAAGGCGCAGCTGGCGCATTACCAGGGCCGGGATCTGCATGTACAGGATGTCTGGGCCGGCGCTGATAAAAATCATCGCCTGGGCGTACGTGTCATCACGGAACAGGCTTGGCATACCTTGTTCGCCCGCAATATGTTTATCCAGCCCACGGCGGACGAATTGGCGCACTTCCAACCCCAGTTCACCATTTTGCATGCGCCCGAGCTAGAGGCGCCAGCGGACACGGCGGGGCTGCGCTCCGGCACCTATATCCTGGCCTCGTTCGACCGGCGGATGGTGATCATCGGTGGCACTTCCTATGCCGGCGAAATCAAAAAATCCGTGTTCTCAATTCTGAATTACATGTTGCCGGCCCAGGATGTCCTGCCCATGCATTGTTCCGTCAATGTCGGCACGGATGGCGGATCGGCAATCTTTTTTGGTTTGTCCGGCACCGGCAAGACCACATTGTCGGCTGATCCCAAACGGAAACTGGTCGGGGATGACGAACATGGCTGGGGCGCGAATGGCCTGTTCAATTTTGAAGGCGGTTGCTACGCGAAAGTGATCAATTTATCGGCCGAGGCGGAGCCTGAGATTTTCGCCACCACCCGGCGCTTTGGCACGGTCCTGGAAAATGTCGTGATGGATCCCGACACCCGGATCCTGGACCTCAACGACGGCAGCCTGACGGAAAACACCCGGGCCTCCTATCCCCTGGACTTTATTCCCAATATCTCGACCAGCGGCACCGCCGGCCATCCACGCAACGTGGTGATGTTGACGGCGGATGCCTTTGGTGTGTTACCCCCCCTGTCGCGGCTGACGCCGGAACAGGCCATGTATCACTTCCTCTCGGGCTATACGGCAAAGGTCGCGGGCACCGAAAAAGGCCTGGGCAGCGAGCCGCAGGCGACATTTTCCACCTGTTTCGGCGCCCCTTTCATGCCGCGCCATCCGACCGTCTATGGCAACATGCTACGCGACCGTATCGCCCAGCACGGCGTCAATTGCTGGCTGGTTAACACCGGTTGGACCGGGGGTATTTATGGCACCGGCTATCGCATGCCGATTCAGCATACCCGGGCCCTGTTGAGCGCGGCGCTGGAAGGCCAGTTGGACGACGTGCCGTTCCGCGAGGACGAAAATTTTGGCCTGATGGTGCCAGAGTCCTGCCCCGGCGTACCTAGTGAAATTCTCAATCCGCGCGGCACCTGGGCCGACGGCGCCGCCTACGATGTGCAAGCCCAGAACCTGGTTGCCCGCTTCCGCGAGAATTTTGCCCAGTACGAAACTCATGTGGATGACAGCGTCAGGAGTGCGGCGCCAAAGGCAGCCTGACGGCGGCTAGCCGGGTGTGGCCATCTGCCACATAGGTGGCGGCTGTCATTGCATTTATTTTTCGCTCGTTAAGTCGCAGGCGCCGGATTCCCGCAGGTGTTGTTTGGGGTTGCCGGGGGAAATAGGCGCGGGGGCGCAAGCGTTATGTATAAAGAGACATTGAGCAAGGATCTGGCCAAGTTTGACCGGATTGGCGCCGCTACGCTGGAACATGCCCGGCCCGTTACCAAATTGGGTCTGGGACTGTTATTTCTGTTGATCGTATGGGTTGGCGTGACGATTGCCAATCCCGACGGGGAACAGCGCATCGTCGTGATCATTGCGGGCATCATCGGCGGCTATATGGCGCTGAATATTGGCGCCAATGACGTGGCCAATAATGTTGGCGCGGCGGTCGGGTCCCGCGCCTTGACCATGGTGGGTGCGCTTATCATTGCCTCCATCTTCGAGGCCATGGGTGCCATCGTCGCGGGCGGCGACGTGGTCAGCACCATTTCCAAGGGTATCATCGCCCCGTCCGACTTCCCCAATTCCGATATGTTCATCTGGTGCATGCTGTCCGCCCTGCTGGCGGCGGCCTTGTGGGTCAATATCGCGACCATGCTGAATGCGCCGGTTTCGACCACCCATGCCATTGTCGGCGGCGTGATCGGGGCCGGCATCGCCGCGGTCGGCTTCAGCGTCGTCAACTGGCCGACGATGGGTTTGATCGCGGCTTCGTGGGTGATCTCGCCTCTCTTGGGCGGGGTTATCGCAGCGGTCTTCCTGGCTTTCATCAAGGCCAATATCATCTATCGCGATGACAAGATCGCCGGCGCAAAACGCTGGGTGCCGGTCCTGGTGGCCCTGATGGCCGGTGTGTTTTCCGCCTATCTGGTCATGAAGGGCCTGAAACGCGTCTGGCGGCCCGATCCCTGGATGATCGCCGCAATCGGCGTGGCGATTTTTGCCCTGGCCTATGCCATCATCAATCCGTTGGTCCGCAGGCAGGCCGAAGGCATGGAGAACCGAAATAAATCCGTGCGTTCCTTATTTACCATTCCCTTGATCTGTTCCGCCGCCCTGTTGTCCTTTGCCCATGGTTCCAACGACGTGGCGAATGCCGTCGGCCCCCTGGCCGCCATTGTCGGCGCCGCGGAAACCGGGCATGTAGCGGCAAAAGTGGAAATCCCGCTATGGGTCATGTTCATCGGTGCGGCCGGCATATCGGCGGGTCTGCTGTTGTTCGGACCCAAGCTGATACGCACCGTCGGTCAGCAAATCACCCGGATGAATCCGATGCGGGCCTATTGCGTGGCCCTGTCGGCGGCGATCACCGTCATCATCGCATCAGCCCTGGGATTGCCCGTCAGTTCCACCCATATCGCCGTTGGCGCGGTGTTCGGCGTGGGTTTTTTCCGGGAATGGCATACCGCCCGGCGCACCCACATAAATCACGGCCGCTATGATGGCGCGGGCAAAC
The DNA here is from genome assembly GCA_016776605.1 of Alphaproteobacteria bacterium. GTDB lineage: Bacteria > Pseudomonadota > Alphaproteobacteria. The sequence continues at coordinate 195,922 of JADHTB010000004.1, forward strand.
CGACCGGTGGCGAGGATCAGGTGGCGCGCGCGCAGCGGCGCAAGCTGGTTCGGCGCTCGCACCTGCTCTCCATCGCGGCCGCCTGGGTCATCACCGTGCCTGCCTCCGCCGCCCTTGCGGGAACCATCTTCTGGATTTTACAGACCGTCCGGAGCTTCTAGCAGCCTGCTAGCCCAGTTGCCGCGCGAACAATTCCATGGTGCGCTGCCGCGCCTGGTCGCTCGCGGCTTCATTGTATGATCCCCGATGATCGCAATTGAAGCCATGGTCGGCATCATAGATATGCACCACGGCATCGGGATGCGCCTTGCCAATGGCCGCCACATCGTCCAGGGGGATACCCTTGTCGTGTTCGCCAAAATGCATCAACAGCGGACAACCTTCTTTTTCGTCCACGTAAGGCATGATCTGTCCGCCGTAATAGACCACCGATGCGTCCACCGGCAGGCGGGTGCCGGCCAGATAGGAAATCGTGCCGCCCCAGCAATAGCCGACCGTGCCAACCTTCAGGCCTTCATCCTGCATCACTTTCATCGCTGCCTTGACATCCAGCATGGAAAGATCCCAGGAAAAGGCATCCTTCAAATCGCGGCCAATGGCAATGTCGTCGGGCGTGTAGCCAAGCGAGCAGTTCTTGGTGTCGGTGCGATCATACAAAGCCGGGGCAATGGCCAGATAGCCCTCGGACGCGAAACGGTCGCAGGTTTCACGAATGTGGCTGTTGACGCCGAAAATCTCTTGGATGACGACAATACCGCCGCGGGCCTTGCCCGCCGGATCGGCCCGATAGGCACCCAAGGTATGCCCGTCTTCAGCGGTTAATGTGATGTCCGTTCCCATGTTCATTTACTCCCCAGTTGCAGGTCGGTTGTATTTTCATTGCTTATAGTATGCCACGTCCGATGCACGGCGTCAGCCTTTCCGCGCTATACGCCTTGTCCAGCGGGCCGGCGGAGATAGCGGCCCATATTGGTCATCTCCAACACGACGTCGCCATTCTGGTTAAGAACCCAGTTCTGCATCCGAACGGTGCCACGGTCCGGCTTATTATCGGATGGCGTGGCGGATAAAATCTTGCTGCGCACGGACAGAACATCACCGGGACGGACCGGCAGCAGCCATTTCAGATCGTCAAAGCCGGGCGAGCCCATCATGGCCAGGTTATTTTGCCCGGCCTGGGCATCACAGACCATGCGCATGAACATGGCGCAAGTGTGCCAACCCGAAGCGATCAGGCCGCCATATATGCTGTCCTTGGCGGCTTCCTTGTCCGTATGGAACGGTTGATTGTCATAGCGTCCGGCAAAAGCCATGACCTCTTCCTCGGTCACTTCATAGTGCCCGAACGCACGTTCCTGACCGACGACCAGATCTTCCAGATAGATCATGCCAACGCTCCTATTTCCCCCGGCGCGCGCCCGGGTGCATCGACTACGGGGCGACAGCCATACATGCCGACACCCTGCAACTCCGCGACTTTGGCGCCGTCCTGATTGATCAACTCGGTACGGCAGGTTACCAGGCCCATGGGCTTGCTGCGCGAAGGCCGCATCTCCACCACCGTGGTGCGTCCATGCAGCACATCGCCGGGCCGCACCGGCACCAGCCAACGGCAATATTCAATGCCGGGCGCACCCAAACTGGCCAGTTCCTGAAGCTTGATGGTATCGGCCAACAGATTCATGAAAATAGCGCAGGTATGCCAGCCGGAGGCGATCAAACCGCCAAAAAAACTCTCTTCCGCGGCCGCGGCGTCGGTGTGAAAGGGCTGTGGGTCGTATTGCGTGGCGAATTCAACGATCTCATCTTCGCTAACCAAGCGGCTGCCAAGGTCCCAAACCTCGCCCAATTCAATGTCTTCAAAATACTTCATGCATATCCCCTGCCCGGTCAGTCACGACGATAATGGCCATTGCCGCTGATCGTTTATCATGGGGATGGCATACCTGCAAAGCAGAGCTGGTGAGCGGATCAAACCATCGCCCGGCAGCCGGAATTCACGGCTGGCGGGATGCAGGGCGGTTGCCTTCCCGGCACCATCGGCGCAATCTTGTGGATAGCATGAGTTTAGTACACGGAACGTGCATAGCCATCGGCCCTTCGGGCATTTTGCTGCGTGGGATAGAAGGGTCGGGCAAATCGGATCTGGCCCTGCGCTTGCTTGGCCAGACGCATCTTGGTGCCAAACTGGTGGCTGACGATCAGGTTCAATTAACCCGGCGGGGGGACGCGCTGTGGGCCCAGGCCCCGGCCCAGATCGCCGGGTTAATGGAGGTTCGAGGCATCGGTATCCTACGCATGGCAGCGGCGGTCGTTGCAGCGGAGGTGCGCCTGCGTCTGGTTCTGGATCTGTGCGCCCCCGGCGCGCAAGACACGGTGCCGCGCATGCCGGAGGCCGCACACTGCACGATTGACGGCATCGACTTGCCGCTATACCCATGCGTACCGTTAGAAGCTTCGGCGCCGGACAAGGTCGCCCTTCTGTTGCGGTCTCTGGACGAGGATATCTTGCAGACATGACGGCCAAGGATCCAGATCGGCAGGATGACAGCGTAGCGACAAAGCCGCGGGTGCGCCTGTTACTGATCACCGGGCTATCCGGCGCGGGGCGTACCATGGCCCTCAAAGCGCTGGAGGATGTCGGCTATGAAGCTATAGATAATCTGCCTCTGTCATTGATTAACCGCCTGTTATATCCGTTGACCAGGCCGGGCGGCGGCGATCATGCCATCGCCATCGCCGTGGATTTCCGGCAACGGGATTTTTCCACCAAGGCCTTTGACCAGGTCACCGCGCCCCTGGCCGCGCGGGATAATATCGATTTGAACGTGGTTTTTCTGGATTGTGACAATCAGGTTCTGGCCCGCCGCTTTACCGAAACCCGGCGCCGCCACCCCCTGGCGGAAGACCGCCCCGTGATGGACGGCATTGTGCGGGAGCGGCAATTATTGGCCCCCATAAAAGACCGCGCGGATCTGCTGGTCGACACCTCCAATCTTACGGTGGGGGAACTACGGGCCCTGTTCGCCGGCCATTTTCGCCTGTCCGACGATCCCGGCCTTTTGATTTCGGTCTTGTCCTTTTCCTATCGTCAAGGGCTGCCACGGGAAGCCGATCTGGTTTTCGATGTACGGTTTCTGGCAAATCCCCATTATGTGGACGAATTGCGGCCATTGACGGGCCGGGATCCCGGCGTTGGCGCCTATATTGCCGCCGATCCCGCCTGTGAACCCTTTCTGGTATCACTGACAAATATGTTGGAAACTCTATTGCCGCTTTATCAGCGCGAAGGAAAAAGCTATTTGACAGTGGCAATCGGTTGTACAGGTGGCCGTCACAGGTCAGTCTACACGGCCGAGGCGTTGACGAAGCGTCTGTTAGTGGCTGGCCAGCATGTGCAGGTGCGCCACCGCGATGCCGATAAGATATGATTATGGTTGAGTAAGAACGATCAGAGGCAATAGATGATAGGCATGGTTTTGGTGACCCACGGTCGCCTGGCGGATGAATTCATCGCCGCGACTGAACATGTGGTGGGCCCGCAAGAGGCCATCCGCGCGGTTAGTATTGGCCCGGATGACGATATGGAACAGCGGCGCAATGAAATCGTTCAGGCGGTGGAGGAGGTCGATACGGGCAGCGGTGTCATTCTGCTGACCGATATGTTCGGCGGCACGCCATCCAACCTGGCCATTTCGCTGTTGGACCGGGCCAATGTGGAAGTTATCGCAGGCATGAACCTGCCGATGCTGATCAAGCTGGTCAAGGTCCGCCAAACCGACAATTTGAAAGATGCGGTGGCCAAGGCCCAGGAATCGGGCCGCAAATACATCAACGTCGCCTCGATCCTGTTGCAAGGTGACACGTGAGCGACGATACCGTCCGTCGAACCATCCAGATTATCAACCTGCGTGGCTTGCATGCCCGCGCCGCGGCCAAGTTCGTCAACTGCGCCGAGCGCTTCCAGGCGGAAATATTCGTCGCCCGCCTTGGCGTCGAGGTGCCGGGCCGTTCCATCCTGGGCCTGATGATGCTGGCAGCCGCGCCGGGCACCGAGATAGAGGTGCGGGCCGTTGGCGCCGATGCCGTGGCGGCGGTCGCCGCCCTGGCCGCCCTGACGGAAAATAAATTCGACGAAGACTGATCCGCTTCAGGCCGGAACCCGGCCTTATTCCTTAGGCGAGCGTTTGGCCAGGATGCGTTGCAGGGTGCGGCGGTGCATATTCAGGCGGCGGGCCGTCTCCGATACGTTGCGGTTACACAGCTCGTAGACCCTCTGGATGTGCTCCCATCGAACGCGGTCGGCGGACATGGGTCGATCTGGCGGCGGGGGATTTTCGCCATCCCCAGCCAAAAGCGCTGCTTCAATGGCATCCGCATCCGCCGGTTTGGAAAGATAATCCACCGCGCCCAGTTTTACCGCCGCCACCGCCGTGGCAATATTGCCATAGCCGGTCAGCATGATGATGCGGCCATCCGGGCGTACCTCGCGCAGGGCGCTGACCACGTCTAAACCGCTGCCGTCTTCCAGCCGCAGATCGATCACCGCGTACGCGGGCGCATGTTCCCTGGCCTTGCCGACGCCATCCTTGACCGAACTGGCCGTGGCCACCGCAAAGCCACGCCGCTCCATAGCCATGGCCAGCCGCTGCAACCAAATCTCATCGTCGTCGACCAACAGCAGTGATCGTATTCCTTCGGCGCCGCCGGCCCCATCCCCCGTCATTATCAACGCTCTCCCTGACTGACCTGTCGCAAGGGTCCAGAATTTGCCGAATCCATCTTAGCGTGGTGTTCGCTTGTAAGGTCTATTATGTGCCTTGGCCAGCGGATCACAACCGTCGCGCCCAAACCTTGCCGCCGGTTGAAGAAATGCAGGGCCGCGCCGGTCCGCTCCAGCAGGGTTTTCGAAATGAAAACGCCCAGGCCCATGCGCCCGCTGCCGGGCCGGGTGCTGATATAGGGATCGCCCAATAGACCGAGAATATGCGCGGCAAAACCCGGCCCGTCATCGCTGATCGACAGCTCCACCTGTTCATCATTCCAGGTGTATTCCAGATCCACCTGGCTTTTGGCGAACTCGGTGGCATTTTCGACCAAATTACCCAGACCCTGCACCAGTTCCGGGCTGCGCTGAACCACGGGCGGAATGGTTGTGGCGCCGGCTTTAACCATTACCACCGTAGCATCGTCGCCATGGCGCGCCGCCAGATCGGCGACCAGCGCGTCAAAGTTCATTTGCGATACAGCCGGATCGGCGCCGGCGGATGGATTGCGGGCCAGGCTGGCTAGAATCGTCCGGCAACGGTCAACCTCGCCATCCAATACTTCCAGGTCGGTTTGAGTTTCCGCGTCCGCCGGTTGCCCATGCAGCAGCTCTTTCGTAATCAAGGCGATGGTGCCCAGCGGGGTGCCCAGTTCGTGGGCCGCCGCCGCCGCCAGACTGCCCAATGCCGATAATTCCCGCTCTTGCGAAAGGGCGGTCTGGGTCGCCGCCAGGGCATCCGACATCCGCCGAGCTTCTTCCGCCACCCGCCAAGCGTAGAACATCAGAAAGACCGTGCCCAAAATCAACGATATCCAGATGGCGGCGGCGTAAAGCTGCGGCAATTGAAAGCCCGGCGTGGACCACGGCAAGGGCAGGTGGAAAAGCGCCAGCAGGGTGACACAAAACACCGCCAGCAGCCCCAGGCAAACGGCGCTGCGCAGGCTCAGAATTGTGGCCGATATGGTGACCGGCACCAGGAATAACAGCGCAAAAGGATTATCCAGTCCGCCGGTCAGATACAGCAGCGCGGCCAATTGCACGATATCGAACGCCAGATAGCCGGCAGCGGCGCGGCCGTGATGCCATTGGCTCAGATCATAGCGGGCGATGATCCAGAGGTTAACCGCCAGGGACGCGCCAATGGTCGCCATGGCCGGGATCATGGGCAAGGCGAAGTCCAGTAATTCGTGGACCACCAGCAGGGCCGCGATTTGGCCAAGGATAGCCAGCCATCTGGTCAACAAAAGGGTGCGCACCCGCACCCGGCCCATGGCCGGGCGGGTCAGCCTAACGGGAGCAATACGGCTGGTCATCATCATGGCGCACCATCATAGAATAAAAGAGCGCCGCCGGGCACCCGGTCCGGCCGGCGAACGCAACCCGGCCTATGGCGCAATCGCCGCGGCCAATTGTAAAAGCACTTCATCGCCGCCCGGGGCAGCCATCAGGCCCAGGCCCAAGGGGCAGCCATCCAGACTGGCCAGGGGCAGATTGATCTGCGGGCAACCAGACAGACCGGCAACGCAGGTCAGACCCATGCTGCGCCAGCGAAAATCATCCAATTCCGCCTCCGGCGTCTGACACAACGGCGCAATGCCGGGGGCGGTGGGCAGGCACAGCACGCCGTTGCCGGCCAACAGATCCGCCATGCGCTGCCGGACGCTGTCCCGCACCAAACGGCTTGCGGTGACAGCGTCAGGGGTCATGGTGGCGCACATGGCGAATCGCGCCGCTACACCGGGGCCAAATTTTGGTTTTATCTGTTCGATCCAGGGGCCGTGGGTGCGCCAGATATCGGCCATTTGCAGGGTGCGGAAATGGGGCATCCAGGTAGCGGGTCCGTCCGCGACCAGCCGCACATCTTCCCGGCTTGAAAAATGCGCCGCCACCTGGTCAACCGCATGGGCCAGGGCCGCCGCCGCGTCGTTCGGCAACAGTTCAAAACAATCGCGGGCCATCAGCATACGGGTCACAGCAGGGGGTTCGGCATAGTCCGGCAGCAGGACGCGGCCCACCTGGCGCATCAGGTCGCCGCCGCGGGCGAACCAGCCTATCGTATCAAAACAAGGCGCCAGGGGATGTACGCCATCCACGGGGATGCGGTCCTGGGTGGTGCGGATGCCGTGAACGCCGCAGAAACCGGCCGGCATGCGCACCGATCCACCAGTGTCCGAGCCCAGGGCAAAATCGACCAGTTCCCCAGCTACCGCCGCCGCCGAGCCCGAGGACGAGCCGCCGGGAATTCGCCCCGCCGCATTGACGTTGACCGGGGTGCCGTAATGGGCGTTCTGACCAGTGATGGAAAATGCCATTTCGTCCGTTTGCGTCTTGGCCACCATGTGGGCCCCTGCCGCCAGCAACCGGGCTACGGACGAGGCCGTGGCGGTTGCCGGGCCGTGGCTGGCCAGCCAGTCCGGGCTGCCGGCGCCGGTGGTATGGCCCGCGATGTCAAAAAGATCCTTGGCCGCAAAGCTTAAACCGGAAAGCGGCCCCGGCGCCGTCGCCGCAAGCGCGACCGCATCATGTTTGATATAGGCACCCAAGTGGTCAGTCATTCAATTGCCTTTTGTTGTGTGTCCGCGCCGCAAAACCCGTTGCTTTGATTCGGGCTTGATCCAGGCTTTGATCCAGGCCCATCCTACCCGTCTTTTGTCCGTGCGAAAGGGTTAGGGAGATGTCTTTTCGCAGAGGCTGGTGTACAACGAGGCATACATTCAAGGATTGGCGGTTATGAAGATTATCCCCGGCGCCGTTTGGGGCCTGATCCTGGCGCGGGGCGGCTCCAACGCCATCACATTGAAGAATCTGACGCCCTTTGTCGGCCGCCCGTTGATCGACTTTCAAGTTCTGGCCGCCAAAAGCTCCGGCAGCCTGAACCGGTTGCTGTGCAGTACGGACCATCAGGGCATTGCGGACCGTTGCGCGACCCTTCGCGTTGAAGTGCATTCGCGGCCGGTGCATCTGGGCGCCGAGGGCACCCCCGTCATGGCCGTAATCGAGGACTTTTTGCAGGATATTTGCGCCCATGAGGGCGCCGTGGCGGAATGCATTGCCTTATTGCAACCAACCTCGCCGTTTTTACTGGCCGAGCATATCCAATGGACCGTGGATGCCCTGTTGGCGGATCCCGACGCCGGATCGGCCCAAACCGTGGTGCTTTGCCCCCAGAACCACCACGCCCATGAGCAATTGATCATTCAGGACGGCCAGGCCAATTTCTGTTTTCCGGAACAGCGGGCCGCGGCCGGCAACAAACAGCTAGGGGCCAAGCATTATCTTTACGGAAATCTGTTGGTTTTTCGCAGTTTAGCCGCACTGGAACAGCAGACGCCCTTTGCCGGTCCGTCCCGTCCGATCGAAATTCCTTATGCTCAGGGCTTTGTTCTGGATGCCCCGGACGACACCAAATTGGGGCAGGCCCTGTTAGCCGCCAGCCTTGCTAAATTACAGAATTCTTAAGAAATGCCCTTGATACTAGTCAGTTCGTGAACAATATTATTAGCGTATTATGTTTTTCGGCTACCAGGGCAGTTTTAAGTTGGTTGGAGTCGCTTTCACGGCTTAAGTGATTGGAAAAATTGCTCTAATTCTAAAGATCTGAGCAGTTTCAGAATGAAAATGCTCTAGGTCACAAATGGCGCAGCTTGTGTAAGGTCAGATTGGGATTTCCGATGACGTTCAGGCGAGGAAGTTTTACAGAAAATAACGAATTGGCGAAAGCTAACGACAAATCCGTTTTGAGCCGCCGCAAGGCGCTGGCGCGGCTGGGTTTGGCTGCCGCCGTTGTCTATGCCGCGCCGACCATCACCCATATTGATGGCGAAGCTCTGGCCAGCAAGAAAGCGCGCCCATCCAAGTGCCGCGGCAAGAGTTGTCCCGGCGGCAAAAGCAAAAGCCGTGGCAGAAGCCGTGGCAGAAGCCGTGGCAGAAGCCGTGGCAAAAGCAGCCGCAGGTGAATTAGCGCTGGCTGACGGCTTCTACCAATCTGCTATGATAGGGGCATGGCCTTTCGCGCATCAACAGAGCAAATTATCTTGACCGGCCCGCATCATGGTATTTCCGTCGAAGGCGCCCAGGATGTGGCGCCGTTTTTGTTTGAATTGATCCCCCAGTGGCCGCTCTTGCCGGCGCCTGTGATCGATGCCGGGAACAGGGATGCGTCTGCCGCGCGAAGCGACATCGTCGTCCGAGACGAGGGCGGACATTGGCGTATTTCCTCGGCCCACGTGACGCTCTCCGACTATGATCTCGACGATGGGTATATGCTTGCCAATACCCTGATCGGCGCCCTGATCGCCGCCTATGTCGCCCAGGACGATGGTTTGGTTTCGATCCATGCGGGCGCCGTGCGCATCGGCGATGGTCTGGTTCTTTTGCTCGGCGACAACGGTGCCGGCAAAAGTACTTTCGCCACGGCCTTGGCCAGCCGCGGCCAGCGGTTTTTTGCCGACGACCGACTGATTTTGGATTTGCGCGCCGCCGCCCCCGACGCGCCGGTCGGCTATTCCCTGGCCATTGCACCCAAACTGCGCCTGCCTCTGCCGCAAGATGCGGATACCGGCTATCGGGACTTTGTCGCGGAAAATAGCGTAATGAACTGGCCCGAGATGGCGGTGTTGCGCCCTGGTCCGGAGCAGGCGGCCGGCTTCGGCGAGGCGCTGCCAGTGCGGGCCTTGATCCATCTGCGGCGGGAGCCGGAGGCCGGTCAGCCGGTTCTGACCGCCATGCGCCAGCCCGATATGGTCCGCCTGCTGCTGGAACAGCTTTTCGCGCCGCATTTAAGCCAGCAGGGCGAATTGTCCGCCTGTGTGCATCTGGCCCAAACGGTCGGTATCTGGCAACTGCGCTATGCCTCTGCCTTCACGGCAGCCGAAACCGTGATATCCCATTTCAACGGCGAGGAAAGCGCATGAACTGCTATCGCCGGTGTCCCGGTATCAATGAAACCCCGGTCGAGGACGAATTGTTCCTGATCGCCGGAGACAGCGGCGACATTTTTCATCTGGACCGCCTTGCCATGTCGCTCTGGCGCGCCCTTGAAGCACCGGCCGGCGAAGCGGAATTGCTGGTTCTATTCGGCGCCGCCTTTCCCGAAACCCCGGCCGATACCATCGAACGGGATTTGCAGGGCGCCTTGGCGACGTTGCTGGACGGCGAATTGATCGAAGTCTGCGATTGAGCCCAACGCCAACCGTGTTAGGGTAGGCTAAATTATGGTGCAAAATCGGAGCTTTTCATGACCCGCATGACCGGGGGCCAGGCCCTTGTAAAATCCATCATCGCCCATGGCGTCGACACCATTTTCGGGCTGCCGGGGGTGCAACTGGATTGGTTTTTCAACGCCCTTCACGACGAGGGCAATAACATCAGGGTGATAAACAGCCGCCACGAACAAGGCGTCGCCTATATGGCCCATGGCTATGCGCAATCGACGGGTAAAGTCGGCGCCTACGCCGTGGTGCCGGGGCCGGGAGTTCTGAACACCACCGCTGCGTTGAGCACGTCGTGGGCCGCCAACGTGCCGGTGCTGTGCGTCACGGGGCAGATCCCATCGGCCTATATTGGCCGGGGCCACGGCATGTTGCACGAAATTCCGGACCAACTATCGATCCTGCGCGGCCTGACCAAATGGGCCGCACGGATTGATCATCCCACCGATGCGCCGGGCAAGGTGGGGGAAGCGTTCCGGCAATTGCGGACGGGCCGGCCCCAGCCCGTGGCGATCGAAATGCCCCTGGATCAACTGGCCCAGCCCGCCAACGTCGATCTGTTGCCAGCCGTTACCAAATACGCCCGCCCGCCCGTGGATGAGGATGCCCTGGCCAAGGCGGCGGCATTGCTGGCGGCGGCCAAGGCGCCGATGATCTTCGTGGGCGGCGGCGCCGTGGAGAGCGGCGAGGCGGTGCAGGCCCTGGCCGAGATGCTGCAGGCTCCGGTGATCGCCAATCGGACCGGGCGCGGTATCCTCTCTGACCGGCACTATCTATCCATGACCCAACTGGCCGGGCATCGGCTGTGGGCCACGGCTGACGTCGTGCTGGCGGTGGGAACGCGGCTGCAACCGCCGCGCATGAACTGGGGCATGGACGAAAATCTAAAAATCATTCACGTGGACATCGATCCCGTCGAGATTAAGCGCATCGCGACCCCGGATGTGGCCATTGTGGGAGACGCCCAAGACATTTTGCCCGCCCTGGTGGATGCGGTGGGGAAACTGGCTCCCAGCCGGGCCTCGCGCGAGGATGAACTGACAGCCGTTCAGGGCCAGGTGCACGAGATGTTGCTGGATCGCCTGGGCCCGCAAATGGCCTGGATCAAGGTGCTGCGCGAAGCCTTGGATGACGATGGCATCTTTGTCGATGAACTAACCCAGGTTGGCTATGTTTCCCGCGTCGCCATGCCCGTCTATCGACCGCGCAGTTTTCTCACCTCGGCCTATCAGGGTACATTGGGCTGCGGCCTGGCCACCGCCATCGGCGCCAAAATCGCCAATCCGGATCGTCAGGTCCTGTCCATCAACGGCGATGGCGGCTTCATGTACAACGTACAAGAGCTGGCCACGGCGGTGAAATACAACGTCGCCGTTGTTGCCATCGTCTTCGCCGATGGCGCTTTCGGCAACGTCCGCCGCATGCAGGAAAACCTCTATGATGGCCGCACCATCGCCTCTGATCTGACCAATCCGGATTTTGTCGCCATGGCCGAAAGTTTTGGCTGCGCCGCCTATCGTGCGGAAACCCCCGAGGAACTGGCTAAGATATTGCCCGCCGCCTTTAAACAGACGGTTCCCGTGGTGATTGAAGTGCCGTTTCCGAAAACGCCCGATCCCTGGCCGATCATCATTCCCGGACGGAACCGGCCGGCCTGATACTACTCTAGGCATCGGGGCTTTTGTCCCGGCGTCACTTGCGGTCGGCGTAGGGATTGTCCTGTTGGCGCAGCAGGATGCGCAGGGGTACGCCGGGCAGATCAAATTTTTCCCGCAGGCCGTTTTGCAGGTACCGGGTATAGGCGTCCGGCAGGTCGGGCAGGTTGGAAAAAATCACAAAGGTTGGCGGCCGGGTTTTAGCCTGGGTCATATAACGCAGGCGAATGCGCCGGCCATGCTGTCCCAACGGCGGGGGATGGCTTTCCGTCATGTCTTTCAGCCAGCGGTTCAGGGCCGCCGTGGAAATGCGGTGTCGCCAGCGCTTATAGACGCCCGTCACCGCGGGCATTAAATTCTCCACCCCCTGGCCGGTCAGGGCGGACAGCGTCACCACCGGTACGCCGCGGGCCTGGGTCAACGAGGTTTCCAACCGGTCGCGCAACCGCCCCATGGCGGCGCGACGGTCGGTGACCAGATCCCACTTATTGGCCGCGACGATCAACGCCCGGCCTTCCTCCAGGGTACGGGCCGCAATGTTCAGATCCTGACGTTCCAACGGCGCGCGGGCATCCAGCAACAGCACCACGACCTGGGCATACTCCATGGCCCGGACGGCGTCATCGGCGGCCAGTTTTTCCAATTTTTCGGTAACCTTGGCCTGTTTGCGCAGACCGGCGGTATCGATCAGGCGAATTTTTTGCTCGCGCCATTGCCAGGCTATGCCGATCGCATCGCGGGTCAGGCCGGGTTCGGGCCCCGTGATCTGCCGCTCCTCGCCCAACAGGCGGTTGACCAGGGTGGATTTGCCCGCATTGGGCCGGCCCAGAATGGCCAACTGCAAAATGGGGTCAACTTCGTCTTCATCGTCCTGATCCGCGTCATCGATTTCGCGGGTTTCATCGATTTCAGCGGCATCCACCGCCGCTACCGGGTTCGCCAAAGCGTGGGCTTCCATGGCCGCCAGAATGCCGTCATGCAGCGCGACCAGACCCTCGCCATGGGCGGCCGATATTGCAAGGGGTTCGCCCAGACCCAGGGACCAGGCCTCGGCCATGCCGCCGGTTCCAGCCGCGCCTTCGCACTTGTTGGCTAACAGCAGCACGGGCTGATTGCGCCGCCGCAGCCAGCCGGCGAAATGTTGGTCCAACGGCGTCACCCCAGCCCGACCATCAATTAGCATAAGAGCCAGATCGGCATCATCCAGGGCGGTTTCGGTCTGGCGCTGCATGCGCCCTTCCATGCTGGCCGCGTCAGCGTCTTCCAGGCCGGCGGTATCGAACAGGCTAAAATGCAGGCCGGCGATGCGGCCTTCCCCCTCGCGCCGGTCGCGGGTCACGCCCGGCGTGTCATCGACCAGGGCCAGGCGCTTGCCAACCAGGCGGTTAAAAAGCGTCGATTTACCCACGTTGGGGCGGCCGACAATAGCGATGGTGAAAGCCATGGCTTACCTTAAGGCAATCAAATTGCCGTCGTCTGAAAGAACATAGATCGAACCATCCGCGACAATTGGCGGGATCAAAGCGCCTTCGGGCAATTTGATCCGGCCCAAGGTCTGCCCGGTATAGGGCGAAACGGCGACGGCATAACCCTCGGACGAGACCAGCACCAGGCGGTCGGAGGCCAAAACCGGGCCGCTCCAATGGATCGGGTCCAGTTTTTCCTCTGCATCCTCGTAGCGGGGCAGCTGCGCCACCCAACGTATGCGGCCGTCCTTGCGCGACAGGCAGATCACTTCCGCCTGCGCGGTGACCAAAAAGATGAAGTCACCTGCGACCCAGGGGGTTTCCAGACCGGTGATATCCCGATCCCACAGGCGCCGGCCACTGCGCAGATCAATAGCCGCGATGCGGCCGGAAAAACTGATAGCCAATACCATTTTCCGGTCGATTACCGGACTGCCTCTGATCTCGCTCAAAGAAGACAGGGATGCCAGACGTCGGGTACGAATCAGTTGATCGCCCCAAACCACGCGGCCATTCTCCAGGCGCAGGGCAAACAGTTCGCCCGAGGAATAGGGCACGACAACCAGGCCGCCGCCCACCGCGGCACTGGGCGCGCCGATCAGTCCGGCGTCCTCGGGAATGCCGCTGTGGTTCCACAAGGTCGTCCCATCCGCACCGGAAAGAGCAAACAGCTGATTATCATAGGTGATGACAAAAACCCGGCCGCCAACCGCCGTCGGCGCACCGCGAATAGGGATGCCGATGCGGCGCTGCCAGATCTCCTTGCCGTCGGCAAGGGACAGGGCATGCACCAAGCCATAACCCGTGGCGGCATAGACCACGCCATCGTCGATGCTGACCCCACCGCCGATGACACCTTCGTCTTCATCCTTCGGGGTCAGTTCCCGGCGCCAGAGGCGCCCGCCATCCGCCACCCGGAAGGCGGATACGCCGGCCTCGGCATCCATGGTGACGATGCGGTCGCCCATCACCACGGGTCGGCTCAACAATTTCGTTTCGCTGCCCGAACCATGGCCGATGCTGACTTTCCAAGCCTGCCGCAAATCCGCGCCGACTTCGAGATGCTGCATGGCGTGATTGGCGAAGCCCGCGGCATGAGGCCAGTCCGGGTTGCGCCAGGGGCGAGGCAGGCGGACTTCAAGATCGGCAATGGCGGCGTCCGGCTCCAACGCCTTGTCCAACTGCAGGATCGAGATGCGTTCACCAGGCAGGCGCGCCTCTTCCCGCCCACCCAGCCAGTCGGGCATCTCGCAGGCTGATAGCAAAATCGCGCCCGCCACGAACCACAGGGCGGTGAACAGGCCGTGCCGTGTCACGCGCTTAGGACCCCAACGCGGCCAGCATCTGGGCCGCGCGGTTGCGCATGCCGGCCGGTGCGCTGGCATCATCCGACAAAGCCTTAAAGGCGGCGCGGGCGCCTGCGGTATCGCCTTCGCGATGTTTTAGAATGGCCTGGATTTCCAATGCCGAATAGCGCCATGCGGATCCATCGGCAAGCAGGGGTGCCAGCCGGCGGTTCAAGTCATCCATCGCACCGCCGTCGACCAGCAGCATGACCGCCTGTAACCGCGCCAGGCCCTGAAAGATCGTACCCATGTCGTCATCGGCCGCGATCTGGTCGTAAACCGCCAGACCACCGTCTTTATCGCCGGCCTTGAGCCGTGCCGCCGCCAACTGAAACCGTGCGATCACCCCATAGCCGGTATTGGCGTCCGCCGCCAGGGATTGAAAAGAAGCAATCGCGCCGGCGGTGTCACCCTTTTCGAGCATCCGGGCGGCGGCTACATATCGGCCGGAATCCTCTGCCTGCTGGGCCGCCTTGTATTCCCGCCAGCCAACCCGGCCCGCGGTGCCGACCACGATCGCAACACAGGCGATGATGAGATAGCTGCCGTACTTGCGCCAAAGCACCATGGCCTTGTCGCGCCTGACGTCTTCATCAACTTCTTGGAAAATATCGGCCACGCGGGCACACTCCACAACTTGCCGCCACAATTTATTGTTATTGCGGCGCTTGAAAAAAGTCGGCCAATCTAGCCCGCGCCCCCGCTTTGGGCAAGCTGGCAGACGGCTAATTTGGGATCAGTAAACCGATGTCGCGCACAGGTCTACCGTTAAGCAAGGTAATTGGAAAATAGCAGACCATGTTTGATAGCCAAAACGGACGGAAATAACGCAATGATGAGTCAGTTTGAGTGGGGCCATCTGATCTATTTGCTGATCCTGCTGGCGGTCGTGGCGCCGGCCATTCTGCGCTGGAATTGGCGCGGCGGCGTGATCCTGCGCAATATCGCCATCTGGCTGGCCCTGGCTGCCGCCATCGGGTTGGCCTATCGCCTGTTCGTTTATTAGAGCAGTTCCGGACTATTCTAGAGTTTGGGGGGCTGCAGCCGTGGCAACAGGGGGGCAATGGCCTCGCCCAGGGCCAGCAAACGGCCATCCGCTAAGGGCCGGCCGATCAATTGCAGACCCAAGGGCATGCCATCTGGTGACAAACCGCAGGGCAGGCTCAACGCGGGACAGCCGCCGTGATTGGCCCATTGGGTAAAATCAGCCTGATTGGCCGGCGCTGGCTGCGCAAAGGGAAACGCCGCCTGCGCCGCCGTCGGCAACAGCAACAGGTCGACCTGATCGAACAGTTTTCGCACCTCATGGCCCACGGCCTGAAGCCGCCGTTGCGCCGCGACCAATCGATGAGCCGCGGCGTTGCGGCCATAATCCAGCATTTTGCGGAAGTCATCCGAAAAATCGCCGGGGTGGGACTGCAATTCCGCCCCCAGGGCGTAGCCCGCCTCGGCCTCGGAGATTAGCAAGCCGGCCAGCCGGCTGCCGGTCGGATCCGGGTTCGCCAGGCGTAGATCGACCTGGACCGCGCCCTGTTGACGCAGATTGGCCGCATGGCCTTCGAAATCCTCCCAAATGCCGGTCGCGCAGGGCACGGCGCTGGGACCCAAGGGAACGGCGAAACGCAGGCCCGCCAGGTCCGCGAGGTCCGCCCGGCCGGCACGCAGAGCACGGTGGGGATGGATGGATTCGACGCTTTCCGGGTCATAACCGGCCAGCACCCCCAGCAGCAGGGATAAATCGCGGGCGGAGCGGCAGATCGGGCCCACATGATCCAGCCCATAACTCAACGGCACCACGCCGCGGGTGGAAATCAGGCCATAGGTCGGTTTCAATCCGGCCAGGCCGCAATAGGCTGCCGGCAGACGCACCGATCCCATGGTATCCGTACCTAGGGCGCCTGCGCACAGCCGCGCCGCCACCGCCGCCGCCGAGCCGCCACTGGAGCCCCCCGGCGTATAGCCGGGGCGCCAGGGGTTATGGCAGGCGCCATGGTGATGATTGTTGGTGGTCGCGCCCAGGGCCCCTTCATGCATGTTGGCCTTGCCGATGATCACCGCCCCTGCCTGACGTAGACGTTGCGCCACCGCCGAGTCTTTTTCGGGCGTGCGTAATTTCGCCATGCCGTTGGTGGTGGCCACGCCAGCCAGGTCGATATTGTCTTTCAGCGCGATGGGTATGCCGTCAAGGGGGGACAGGCACTGACCCTTGGCGCGCCGGGTATCCGCCGCGCGGGCCTGTTCAAGTGCGGGTTCCGCCAACAGGGTGATGAAGCAGTTCAGGCCGTCTTCATACTGCGCGATCCGGGCCAGATAAGCCCGCAGCAGGTCCTGGGCGCTAAAGGCGCCCGCCGCCAGGGCGGCGGCGGCATCGGTGATATCCAGCGCGGTTGGATCGTTCATAATGCCTATTCCCGCGCCGGCATCATCAGGTCCACCAGACCGGTCACATCGTCCAGCGTCTCCAGCGTTTCAACCTGGTCAATCAGCTTCTGCGCAGCCACCGCCCCGATGGGCCGCGGCGCGATGGCGCAATTGCTGCGGAACTTTTCCAGATGGGCGGCGTGGGTCATGGGATTGGCCGGGCTGCCATAGACATCCGATACGGTGATGGCGTGCATGGCGCCACTTTTCAGCGTCAGGGTCAGGGTCACCGGAACCAGGGCATTGGGGTCGGGGTTGTCATCCACCTTGATTTGAATGCGCCGGGCCAGGGCCTGGCTGGCCGGGTCCGTCAGTGCGCCATCGGCATAAGCATCCACGCCGATACCGTTGTGGCGCAGGGCATGCGCCGTCACGTACATCGCACACAGACGGGCGTAATTGGTCGTCATGGTATTTTCAATCGGCCGGCCCACCAGATGATGGATCAAGGGCGGCACCGCGGCCACGATGCCTTCAATCTCGCCGGCATCAAAGCCATGCTCCCGTTGCAGGCGCAGGCAACCATCAACAATGCCGTGGGTGGCCCGTCCCGAGGGGAAGGGCTTGTGCGACAATTCGGTAATGCGCCAGGTCCGGCGCAGGGAACCCAATAGGACATCCCGGTCATAGTCATCCTCGAACAGGCGCAAGAAGCCAAAGGGACCTTCCAGGATATTTTGCGGGCCTTGCAAGCCAGCCATGGCCATGTCGCAGGCCGCCACCGCATTGCGGGCGTTAAAGCCGACCTGCATGCCCAACAACATGGAACCTTCCGTATGGGCCTGCATGGTGCCGCACATCTGGGCATAGGCAATGGAATAGGCGTTGCGCAGGGTCCCGGCATCGAAACCTTTCAGCTTGCCGATGGCCGTGACGGCGGCCAGGGCGCCGGCGGTGCCGGGACGGAAGAACTTCAGGCCCGTGGTCACGGCAACAGAGATATGACAGGCCACATCGACCCCCAATACCGCCGCCAGCATTAAATCCCGGCCGCTGACCCCGCCATCCCGTTCGGCCACGGCCATCGCCGCACCCAATAACACGGTCATGGAATGCACCACGGCGCCTTCATGGACGCAGTCAAATTCAGCATTATGGATCTGATAGGCATTGCACAGGGCAGCCGCCGGCGCCGGCAGACGCATGCCATGACCCCAGACGCGGGCGTCGTCCCCCTGCCCCCATTGACCGGCAAGCTGGATCATCTCGTCGACCCAGGGGCCCGCGCCGCCCGACAGGCCAACGCCAAAGCTGTCCAGAATAAATGTCTTCGCCGACCCGATCGCCGCCGCGGGCACATCGTCAAAGCCGGTGGCGATGACATGCGTGACAAAATCTTCAATGGCGTCCATGCGTTCCATTCCTAACGTTACCTGGTCTTGTACCGGTCTGGCACCGGTCTTGCCGTTACGACTTCCCTGGGCGATATTCTAGCATGCGGGCGCTGGCCCGTAATGTTATGTGTCATAGGATTGCCATGCCCAAAATCATTGCCGCCGCCGATCTGCCCAGCCTGTTGCGGCCGGGCCTAACCGTTTTCGTACAGGGCGCGGTTGGCGAACCGTTGACGCTGGGCCGGGCCCTGGCGGCGGCGGGAGAGGCCAGCCGGGGCGTGCATTACATCTCGTGCCTGGTGCCGGGCATCAACCGGACGGATTTTTCGGCCTTTCACCCGGAAGCCCGCCTGACGGCATTTTTTGTCCAGGCCGAACTGCGCGAATCCTTCGCGGCCGGCAAGATACGTTTTCTGCCCCTGCATTACAGTGGCGTGTGCAGCTATATGAAAAGCCTGCCGCCCATGGATGTCGCCTTGATACAGGTGGCACCGCCCGATGATCAGGGCATGTGCAGCCTGGGCCTGTCGGTGGATTTCGTGCCCTTGATCCTTGATGCGGCCAAGCTGGTCGTGGCGGAGGTAAACGCGGCCATGCCATCGCCGCCGGGCAGCCCGAAAATTCCCTATGACCGGCTGGACTATGTCGTGCCCACCGAGCGGGCCTTGCCCGCGCTGCCAACCGGCGACCTGCCGGCGGCGATCGAAACCATCGGCAAAAAAGTGGCGGAATTGATTAACGATGGTGACTGCATCCAGATCGGTATCGGCAAGGTGCCCGCCGCCATCCTGTCCTGCCTGTCGGACCGCCGCGATCTTGGCCTGCATGGCGGCATGGTCACGGACGAAGTCGCCGACCTGGTGGATGCGGGCGCCCTGAACAGCAGCCGGAAATCCATTGATACGAATTTCCTGGTCTGCGGCGCCGCCATGGGCACGAGCCGGGTTTTCGACTGGGCGGCAAACCGCGATGACGTGCAATTTCGCGGCGCCGACTACACTCATAACGTACCGGTGATTGCCCAGATCGACAATTTCGTATCGATCAATTCGTCCCTGGAAGTGGATTTGACCGGCCAGGCCAACGCCGAGACTGTCAACGGCCGCCAGATCAGCGGCACCGGCGGCCTGGTGGACTTCGTGCGCGGCGCCCGCATGGCGAAAAATGGCCGCTCGGTCATTGCCCTTTCGGCAACGGCGGCCAGGGGCACCATATCGCGCATCGTTCCGACGCTGGCGGCGGATGCGGTGGTAAGCTGCCCCCGCGCCGATATCGACTATGTGGTCACCGAATACGGCGCCGCCCGCCTGAAAGATAAATCCATCGACGAACGGGCCGACGCCCTGATCGCCATCGCCGCACCGGATTTTCAGGATGAATTGACCCAGGCCTGGCGGCAACAGCGCCGCCGTATGGGTGGTTAGAGAAATTTTCAATTAGTTGGAATCGCTTTCGCGACTTAAATGATTGGTTCGCGTCACTAGAGCATTTTCATTCTGAAAATGCTCAAATCTTTAGAATTAGAGCAATTTTTCCAATCACTTAGAAACGCTTCGCGATTCTCATTAATTCGGAATTGCTCTAGGTTTCTTAACCCTTCCTTTATCACGATCTGTTGTTATGGGCCGTTGTAATTGGTCAAACTGACGACGGAGCCGTGCCAGGATGCTAAGCTGGGTAAGAGCGTTTTTGCTGGTGGCCATGGCGGTAAGCAGCGCTGGCTGTACCGCGATTGCCGTAAAATTAGTGGATGAAATGGATGAAACCGCATCAAAGCTGTCGCAATCGGATTGCCAGTTTGCGCGCGTTATCCATGGCATGGACATTTGCCGCAGTGACGGCTCCGAGGCCGTTCTGCCGGCAGCCTATTGTTACCGAACCTTGGGCGGGGTGGATTGCTATGACCGGGCCGACCCGGCAGACCGGCCCATCCGGCGGCAGGTAACCCGCGCCACCGATAGCCTGGAATAATCCAGGGTCCATTTATCTTTCGGAATTGGATTTTGGTGGAGCCGAGCGGGATCGAACCGCTGACCTCCACGTTGCGAACGTGGCGCTCTCCCAACTGAGCTACGGCCCCCAAAAATCCGCTGGCATATAGGAACCATCGTCGAAGCCTGTCAAGGGCCAGGATGCCAACCCCCTTACTTGCATGCTTGCGTTGCCGGCTGCGTGGCATTACATCATGGACTATTGCCGTTATGGCGCCACGAAAAGGCTAGGACTTCGCATGTGTTCCATTGTTGAATTGATCGCCAGCGTGATCATGTTGTACTTCTGGATGATTCTGGTCCAGGTTGTGATGTCCTGGCTGATAGCCTTCAACGTGATCAACACGCAAAATCGCTTTGTCTATATGGTGGGCGATTTCCTGTACAAGGTTACCGAGCCCGCCCTGGGTCCTATACGGCGTATCCTGCCCAGTCTGGGGGGCATTGACCTCTCGCCCGTGGTATTGATTCTGCTGTTGGTCTTCCTGCAGAACTTTTTGCGCGAAGTTACCAGCTGCGGCGCCGGTTTCTAGACCATCTTCGGGATTGCTCTAGCCGCCCGGCGCGCCTTGGGTGTTCACGTATAGGGCATAGAGCGATTGGCTGGCGGCCATGAACAGGCGGTTACGCTTGGGACCGCCGAAACAGACGTTGGCGCAGCGTTCAGGCAGGGCGATACGGCCAATCGCGGCGCCATCGGGGGCAAAAACCAGCACGCCGTCCAGCGCCGCCGTACCCATGCCCCAGCCGCACCACAAATTACCGTCCACATCGCAGCGCATGCCGTCAGGGGTGCCGCCGGGGCCGGCGTCGATTTGCACCCGTTTGTTGTTGATTTGCCGGCCATTCGCGGCCACATCAAAGGCCAGAATCTTGCGATGGGGCACACCAC
This sequence comes from Alphaproteobacteria bacterium, assembly GCA_016776605.1. GTDB lineage: Bacteria > Pseudomonadota > Alphaproteobacteria. The sequence continues at coordinate 217,005 of JADHTB010000004.1, forward strand.
GGGATTCAACCACATAAAGGATTGTTTCGTCCGGAGAGAAACACAGGCCGTTGGGGCCCAGGACGTCGTCGGTCATCACCGTGACCTCGCCACTGTCGCCATCAATGCGGTAGACCGCCTGGGGCACCTCGGATTCCGCCTTGTAGCCTTCATAATTGCCCAAAATTCCAAACGGCGGGTCGGTGAACCAGATCGAGCCATCTGATTTGACGACCACGTCGTTGGGCGAATTCAACGGCTTGCCCTGCCATTGGTCCATCAATACCGTAATGGCGCCATCATATTCCGTGCGCGTGACCCGCCGGCCGCCATGTTCGCAGGTGATCAGACGGCCCTGGCGGTCGCGGGTATTGCCATTGGCGAACGCGCCGGTTTTGCGGAAGGTACTAACGGCGCCGGTTTCTTCCTCCCATTTCAGGATGCGGTTATTGGGAATGTCGCTCCACAACAGATAGCGTCCATCACCAAACCAAACCGCCCCTTCGGACCAGCGGCAACCGGTATAGAGCCTCTCTACCGCGGCGCTGAATATACGGTAGGGTTCAAACCGTGGGTCCAGGGTCTCGATCGCGGGATCGGGATAGCGGGGGAAATCGCGCCAGCCAGCGCTGGTCGGATGTTCTGTAGTCATGCTCTTTTGCCTCGTTCCAGGGAGCCAAATGCGCCCTTATGCCACGACCCGGTCAGCTACGGCGGTCGGGGCGTGACCCGCCAAGGTGGTTCGCACCAACAGTCTGCGTTCGCTTGTTTCATCGTAAGGGTGGCCGCGGTGCAGGACAGCGCGGTTGTCCCACATCACCAGATCATCGTCGCGCCATACATGGCGGTAGGTGAATGCCGCCTGCGTGGCAACGGCGGTCAATTCGTCGATCAAGGCCTGGGCCGCGTCATCCGCCATGCCGGCGATGGCCCCGATATGGCTACCCAGCACAAGGGCCTTGCGGCCATTGACCGAATTGCGCCGCACCAGAGCCTGGGGCACGGGGGGCAAGGCCGCTTCCTGTTCGGCGCTGACCGCATGCGGGTCTACTTTCCGGCGCGAGACGGCGATGGAATGGGTCGCCACCAGGCCATCAATGCGTTGCTGCATGGCCGCGCTGAGACTGTCATAGGCGGCTCGGGTCGAGGCAAATTCCGTATCGCCGCCCTGCAAGGCGATTTGCCGGGCCGATAGGATCGACCCTGTGGCCGGTGCCGCCTTGAAGGTACTGTCGCTATGCCATAGCAGGTTGGCCTGGCCAAATAGGGCCAGGTGGCCGCCAGGCGGCTTCAGGCTGCCATCGGCCATCATGTTGGACACCCGTACGATTTTAGAGCCGGAGCCGACCAGGCCCGGCAGGGTCTGCTCCAACGGGCCAAAGTATTCCGAAAAGGCAATTTGCTGCGCGTCCGTGAGGGGCTGATCGTGCAAAACCAGCACGGAATATTCCTCGAACGCCGCCGAGATTTCGGCCTGGATTTCCGCCGACAAAGGCTGGCTGGCATTAAATCCGCTTACCGTGGCGCCGAATACCGGGGTTAGAGGCTCTATCCGCAGCGCCATGTCAGTCTCCCTCGAACGACATTAGGGCACGAACCGGGACGTCCATCGCCTCCAACCGGGCACGACCGCCAAGATCCGGCAGATCGACGATAAAGGAGGCGCCCACCACATAACCACCCGCATCACGCACCAACTGCGCCGCGGCGGCAGCGGTGCCGCCGGTGGCGATCAGGTCATCGATTAACAGGATTTTGTCACCCGGTTCGATGCTGTCGATATGAATTTCAATTTCATCAGTGCCGTATTCCAACTCGTACTCGACGGATATGGTCTGCCAGGGCAACTTGCCCTTTTTTCTCACCGCGACGAAACCAATGGACAGTTGGTGAGCCACCGCGCCGCCCAGGATAAAGCCCCGCGCCTCGATCCCGGCAACACGCGTAATGGCGCTGTCGGCAAAGGGCTGAACCATCTCGTCCACGGTGCGGCGAAAGCCGACCGGATGCTCCATCAGCGTGGTGATGTCGCGGAACATGATGCCCTTTTTCGGGTAATCGGGGATGGTCCGCACCAGATCCTTAAGATTCATGACAGGCTCTCCTAACCGTTCAACAGGCGGCCGGCGACCGCATCCAATTTGGCCAGCATGGCCGGATCCCGTTTCTCCGGGCTGGTGATCAAGGCCATTTCCAGGGCCTGATCGTCGCCGGAGGGACAAAGGGCGGGGCGCTCGCCCATGCGTGGCGCCACCCGTTTAACCAGGTCGCGGGCATGATCGGCATTGCCGATCAGAACCCGGATAATATCATCGACTTCCACCGCATCATGGTCCGGATGCCAGCAATCAAAATCCGTGACCATGGCCACCGTGGCATAGGGAATTTCCGCCTCGCGGGCCAATTTCGCCTCGGGCATATTGGTCATGCCGATCACATGGCAGCCCCATTGACGATACAGGTTGCTTTCCGCCAGAGAGGAAAACTGCGGCCCCTCCATACAAAGATAGGTGCCGCCGCGATGCACGGGTATGCCGGCCTCGCGGGCCGCCTGTTCGCACCAGTCACCCAGGCGGGCATTGACCGGATGGGCCATGGAGACATGCGCCACCATGCCGGCCCCAAAAAAGCTTTTTTCCCGCGCGAAAGTCCGGTCGATGAACTGATCGATGATGACAAAAGTGCCGGGGGGCAGCTCCTCCTTGAACGAGCCGCAGGCCGATAGCGAGATGATGTCAGTCACCCCGGCCCGCTTCATGGCATCGATATTGGCACGGTAGTTGATCGAGGACGGCGATTGCACATGACCCCGGCCATGGCGGGGCAGAAAGACCATTTGCACCCCATCCAGACTGCCGAACAGCAACTCGTCGGATGGCGCCCCCCAGGGTGTATCAACGGCCTGCCAGCGGGTATCGCTCAGGCCATCTATTTCATAAAGGCCGCTGCCGCCAATCACGCCCAACACGGGCGCCGGGTGGGTTTCGCTCATCAACTATCCTCCAAGACTATTCCGCAGGCTGAACATAACCGGAAAAGGAAAGGGCCGCCAACGGCGACCCCAACCTATACCGATTTTATCAACATCATTAATGCAGTTTGGCCCAGACCTTTCGTTTGACGCCATACAGCACCAGGGTCAAAACGATCAAATAGAGGATCACCTTGACACCCAGACGTTTGCGCGCCTCCAGGGTTGGCTCCGCTGTCCAGGCCAGGAAGCTGACCACGTCGTGGGCGATCTGTTCCTTGGAATTTTTGGTGCCGTCCGCATATTCGACCGTTTCGTCGTCAATAGGCGGCGTCATGGCGATCTGATGGCCGTGGAAATAGGCGTTGTAAGCCATCCCCTCGGCCATGGTCACGCCATCGGGCTCCTCCATATAGCCGGTCAGCAGGGAATAGAGATAATTCTCCCCGCCCTTCCGCGCCTTGACCATCAGTGACAGATCCGGCGGCATGGAGCCATTGTTAGAGGCCCGGGCCTCCTTTTCGTTGGCGAAGGGCGCGGGCATATAGTCGAACAGCTTGCCCTCGCGCTCGAACATCTCGCCATCATCGTTGGGGCCGTCCATCACGGTATATTCGGCCGCGATGGTCTTCACCTGATCTTCGCTCAAACCGATCTCCAGCAGATTGCGGAAGGCGATGTATTTCAGACCGTGACAACTGCTGCAGACTTCGCGGTAAACCTGCAGGCCCCGCTGTACGGCGGCACGGTCGAAGGTGCCAAAGGGACCGCTGTGGTGCCACTCGACCTCTTTGGGGTGTTCCGCATCGCTTGAGGCAAGGGCAGCGGGCGACATAGGTGAAACGAACAGAGCCGCGACAGCCGCGATAAGGATAAATCTACGCATCAGCCACGATCCTCCGCCTTGGCCGCGGCCCCATCGGGTGCGCCGCCGCCTCCACCGCTGCTGCCTCCATCGCTGCCGCCCTGGCTCTCCAGCACGGCTTTGGCAATGGATTCCGGTAGTTTCCGGGGCCGTTCAAACCAGCCGATAAAGGGCAGGGAGAGGAAGAACAGGAAGTACAGCGCCGTGCCCAGGCGGCCAACGACGACAAATATTCCTTCCGCCGGCTGGCCACCAATATAACCCAGAACCAGACAATCGATCAGGAAGGCCCAGAACAGCATTTTGTAGACCGGGCGAAAGCGTGCCGAGCGCACCTTGGACGTATCCAGCCAGGGCAGCACGAATAGGATCAGCAGCGACGCGAACATAGCGATGACGCCAAACAGCTTGTCCGGGACGGCCCGCAAAATGGCGTAGAACGGCAGGAAGTACCATTCCGGCACGATGTGCCTTGGCGTCACCAGGGGATTGGCCGGGATGTAATTATCCGGCTCGCCCAGCAGATTGGGCGCGAAGAACAGCAGCCACGCAAAGATGATGCCAAAGATCCCCATGCCGTACAAATCCTTGACCGTATAGTAAGGATGGAAGGGAATGGTGTCTTGCGGCCCCTTGATATCAATGCCCAGGGGATTGTTCGACTTGTGCACATGCAAGGCCCAAAGATGCAGGAAGACCACGGCGAAGATCACGAAGGGCAGCAAATAATGCAGGGAGAAAAACCGGTTCAAGGTCGGTTGATCGACGGAAAACCCGCCCCATAGCCAGGTGACGATCGTCTCGCCTAAAATCGGCACGGCCGAGAACAGGTTGGTGATCACCGTAGCGCCCCAAAAACTCATCTGACCCCAGGGCAGCACATAGCCCATGAAGGCCGTGGCCATCATCAGAATGAAAATGATGATGCCCAGCCACCACAAAAGCTCCCGCGGTGCCTTGTACGAGCCGTAATACATGCCCCGGAAGATATGAATATAAACCACGGCAAAAAACATCGAGCCGCCGTTGGCATGCATATAGCGCAGCAGCCAGCCATAGTTCACATCGCGCATGATATGTTCGGTGCTGGCAAAGGCTAGGTCCGTATGCGGCGTATAATGCATGCCCAGGACGACGCCGGTGATAATTTGCACCACCAGCATGACGCCTGCCAGGGAGCCCATGTTCCACCAGTAATTCAGATTTTTTGGGGTGGGATAGACCACCAGCGCTTCGTTAACGAAACTGAAGATCGGCAGCCGATATTCAATCCATTTGACGATGGCGTTGTTCGATTGAAAGCTTGAATGACCTGACATGACTGCCCCCTAGCCGATCTTGACGCTGTTGTCGTCCAGGTAGACATACTTTGGCACCACCAGATTAAGCGGCGCGGGTCCCTTGCGGATGCGCCCCGAGGTATCATAGTGGGAGCCGTGACAGGGGCAGAACCAGCCATTGTATTCGCCCTGTTGACCCAGGGGCACACAGCCCAGATGGGTGCAGACGCCGACCATGATCAGCCATTCCGCCTTTTGCACCCGGGCCTCATCGCCCTCGGGATCCGGCAAAACATCCATGGGAACGGCCCTGGCATCGGCGATTTCCTTTTCGGTGCGGCGGCGGATAAAGACCGGCTTGCCGCGCCAACTGACGGTAATGGACTGCCCCACCTCAATGCCGGACAAATCGACCTCGATCGAGGAAAGCGCCAGAACGTCACGCGAGGGGTTCATCTGATTGACCAGCGGCCAGACAAATCCGGCCGCGCCAACGGCACCGAGGCCGCCCGCGGCCACATAAAGGAAATCCCGGCGGCTGGGGTCGTGTCCGTCCCCGCCTGTGCTATCCGTCATGATACGCTCACCTTATTCCGAAATCATTGGGAGATTACTGTGCCCTTATTTGTCATGCCGCCGCGCATTTGTCCAGCCATGGGACGTCTGCAAAGTGGCACGGGTTGTTATCAAGCGCGGTCCCGCCATGGGGACTGGCCAGATGCTGGCGAATCGGCCATGCTGCCGCATGCGCCTGGCCCTCTATCAACCCGATATTCCGCAAAACACCGGTACCCTGATCCGCCTGTGCGCCTGCCTCGACGTGCCCCTGGATATTATCGAACCCTGCGGCTTCACCTTCACCGATAAACAGCTGCGCCGCGCCGCCATGGACTATGCCGAAGGCGTGGCGTTGCAACGGCACAATTCCTGGGCGGATTTTCTGCCCACCACGACGGGCCGGTTGATCCTGGCAACCACGAAAAGCGCCGATCCCCATGTCACATTCGCCTTCCGGGCCGATGACATCATCCTGTTGGGACAGGAACAGTCAGGTGTACCGGCGGCGGTCCATGACCGGGCCGATGCGCGCCTGCGCATCCCCATGCGGGCCGGTGCGCGGTCATTGAATATCGCCGTCGCCGGCGCCATGATTTTGGGCGAGGCCTTGCGTCAGACTGATGGCTTTGTTACAGCACATTCGGTCAATAAATCGGAGAATTGCTAATGCCCCGCGTCTTATTGCGCCTATCCTTAATGTTGCTGCTGTGGCCCGGCACGGCTGCCTTGGCCGCGGATGTGGGGATTGCCGCCTTTCAGGGCGTCTGGCGCGGCAACGCTGTTTCGGAAAGCCAGATCAGCGCCAATTTCAAAATGACCAGCCGGGATATAGACGTGACGGTCCGGACCGACGCCGACGGCGGCTTCGCAATTACCTGGAATACGGTGCAGCGGCAAAAGGGCGATCCCAACAATCCCCGGGAAGAATTGAAATCCACGAAAATGCAATTTACCCCTGCGCGCCCCGGCGTTTGGCGCGCCGCGGCGAACGCTGATCCCCTGGACAGCCCAGCGCCCTTCGCCTGGGCTTTCCTCAAGGATCGCACCCTGCATATTGTCAGCCTGCGGATATATGCCGATGGCCGGCACGAGACGCAAACCTACCGCCGGACGCTGTCGGGCACCGGCATGGCCCTGGAATTCATCCGCGACGTGGATGGGGAACAGGTGCGCCGGGCCAGCGGCCGGCTGATCAAGGTCGCGAAGTGAACGTGACCTCCCAAGGCGATGGCGCTGCGGGAGATAGCCAAATCGATGCAGTCATTTTCGACCTGGGCGGGGTGTTGATCGATTGGAGCCCCTATCATCTGTACCGCAAACTGTTCGACAGTGATGACGAGATTGCCCGTTTTCTGGACGAGATCAATCTATACAAATGGCTGCACGGCGTGGATGCGGACAAGCCGTTTCAGCAAGGGGTGGCCGAACTATCGGCCCGCCTGCCCCAGCACGCCGAATTGATTGAGGCCTATTGGCATCGCTGGGCCGAAACCCTGAATGGCGCGCTGGACGACAGCCTGACAGTCGTTTCGGATTTGAAGGCCCGGGGGACGCCGCTGTATGTAATTTCCAACTGGTCTTCGGAAACCTGGCACCACGCCACGGAGCGCTTCGCCTTTCTGGATTGGTTCGATGGCCTGGTGATCTCGGGTCTGGAAGGGGTGGCGAAACCTGATGCGGAAATTTTCCACATAGCCTGTGACCGCTTTAAGCTGAGGCCGGAACGCGCCGTCTTTATCGATGACCGTGCCGACAACATAGATAGCGCCCGCGCCCTGGGCTTTCACGGCGTTCACTTCACGGACGCGGCGGCGTTGCGGCGACAATTGGAGACACTGGAATTACTGCCATGAACAAAAGCAAACCCAGCATCGGTTTCATCGGCCTGGGGCTGATGGGGCAGGCCTTTACCCGGCATCTGTGTGGTCTGGGCTATACAGTGACCGGCTATGACCTGGTGGCGGAGAAAATCACCGCCGCCGCCGCCCATGGCGTGCTCCCGGCCAGTTCGCCCGCCGATCTGACCGCCCGCGCCGATATGGTGTTGCTGTGCGTAACATCGACGGACGCGGTGCATCAGGTCGTGTTTGGCCCCAACGGGGTGGCGGAGGCTGGCAGCGCCGACAAGCTGCTGGTGGATCATTCCACCACGGTCGTGCAGGCCACCCGGGACATGGCGGCGGCATTATCGCGCCAGGCAGGCATGGGCTGGGTCGACGCCCCAGTCTCGGGCGGCCCGCCGGCGGCGGGCGCCGGCAGTCTGGCCATCATGGCGGGCGGCAGCGCGGCCGATATCGCCCGCGCCGCGCCGGTAATGGCTGATCTGGCGGCGCAGTTCACCCACATGGGCCCCAGCGGCGCCGGCCAGGTGACCAAGATGATCAACCAGGTTCTGGTCCTGAACAATTACGCGGTTCTGGCCGAGGCTCTGGCCCTGGCGGAAGCCGGCGGCATAGATGCCGCCCTGATCCCCCAGGCCCTGGGCGCGGGGCACGCGGGCAGCAACATGCTGCAATCCATCTATCCCCGCATGCTGGCCCGCACCGTCGAGCCCGTGGGCTATGCCCGGCAGATATTGAAAGACCTGGATATGGTTCACGATCTGGCCAAGGGCCTTAACGTGCCCACGCCCATGTCCAGCCAGACCGCCAACCTGTACCGCATCCTCAACAGCAAGGGCCACGGCGAAAAAGACGGCATCGCGGTCCTGAAGCTGTACGACGGGAACGATAGCGTTTGAGAGGCGTGACGAAAGTCAAAGCTGGATAGAAAACGGTTAAAAGTAAACGGTCTGTCTGCTTGCGCCGCGCAGGGCACGATTTTTCGTTGCGCCCGCCCGCCAAAAATTCTCCACACCTTCGCACGTCCCCACGCGCTCATGTACGCGCATGTACGCTCATGCATGCCAGGGGTGGAGCGCAGATAATACAAAATAGAGAATTAAATTCATAATCACCTCTTTTGCATTTGTAATGTCATTTTTCACACTATTATATGGCATGATACAACCATTAGTGCATCCTATGTTATGCGCCACATTTTGCGGGCGACATTGTGTCGGACACGCCCGCGCCGCACCGAGAGGCAACATGCAATGACGGCTTTCACCCTTGAACGTGTCGATAGTTACCGTGCGGCGGAAAATCTATGCCCGGGCGCCCGCACGGCTGAATTGACGAGTTTTCGCGAGCATTTGAAGATTGGCGCCGGCAAAACGGTGCTGGAATTGGGCAGTGGCAACGGCACCCTGACCAGATGTCTGCGCGAACTGGGCTGGACGGTGGATACGGTCGATATCGCGTTCCAAGCGCCACCCGGCGCGGGCCGGCATTATCGCGCCGATATCTCGAAAGGCCTGGGCTTTCTGCCAAAAGATGCGGCCTATGATGCGGTGGTCTCGCTGGCGGTACTGCATCATGTGGTCGCCTGCCCAGGCAGGCTGCCGGACAATCTGGCCAGCGATATCGCGGCGCTGACCAGACCGGGGGCGGTGTTGGTCCTGCAGGACGTGCCGGCGCGGGACGTTTTGGCCCATTCGCCTCCGCTGGCTGGGGCGGGCCTATGCGCCGCCATGACCACGGCCCGCATCTTTGCCGATCTGGTCGATCCCTACAGCGTGCCGACCCACAATGGCGTCTACCTCCAGATGGCGGCGGTCGGCGACCAGCTTGCCGATGGCTTCGCGCCCGTGGACCGGTTCTATCACCGCTGTGATTGGCGCTTTCCCGATCGGGAATTGGCCGCCCGCTATGTGCAGGCGCTGTTCAATCTGAATCTGGACCAGGATGCGATCCTGGCCGCCCTGGAGCCCGAACTGGAGCCCGCCGGGTCCGGACTGCGCCTGCCCTGGGCCCTGGATTGTCTGGTCATGCGGCGGCTGTAACCGCCCGGTTAAAACTGCTAATCCACCATGGTCAACATGGTCCATATCATTCGGCGAATATAAATACCCGTAACAATTGCCTTGGGTGCCGGCGAAGCCACTATTAGACTGTGACCTCGGACCTCTACGGACTGGCTGGAAACACAGTGGATCAATTCGACGTCGCAATGCGGGCCCAAGAAGCCGGCAAATATGCAGTGGTGTTGCAATTATTGCTGCCGTTGGCCGAAGCAGGCGATGCCAAGGCGCAGTTCCATCTGGGCCAGTTGTACCGCGAAGGCCATGGCGTGAAGCGGGACCATGAGATGGCGCTGCGCTGGTACCGCAAGGCGGCCGGGCAAGGCAACGCCATGGCGCAGGGCGCCCTTGGCGCCATGTATTACGGCGGCCAGGGCGTGGCGCAGGACTATGCCGAGGCGCTGAAATGGCTTAACCTGGCCGCGGATGAAGGCGTGGCCGAGGCCCAGTACGATCTCAGCCTGATGTACGGCCATGGCCATGGCGTCACGCTGAATTATATGCAGGCGCATATGTGGTGTAATATTGCTGGCGCACAAGGCCACGCCAAGGCGCTCAAAAGCCGGGATGCCCTGGCCGCGCAGATGACCCTGATCCAGATCGCCGAAGCGCAAAGGCTGGCGCGGGACTGGACGGCCAGACACACCGGCGACTAGAGTATCCGTTATAGGTAAGGCCTAGTTTTAGCGGGAGTTATGAGTTTTCGCATGACGGCGACACCCATGGGCTCGAAGCAGTTCCGATAGGCTTACGTCCACCAGAATGGCTTGCGGGCCTCGGCCAGGGCCTCGCGACGCGAAACGCCGATATCCTGCAAGGCGTGCTGATCCAATTCCGCCAGAGCGCGCCGTTGCGCGGCCCGATCCTGCCAATGATAGAGCGTCGCCGCAACCTTAATCACGGCTTGCACCAGGGCCTGTCCCAGATCAATTTCTCTAATCGCAAATGCTGAAGTCCGTAACATGGCAACGCTCCTTTCCCGGGCTTTATCGCCCTTATGATGCAGTATATAGAGATAAATTTTGACCGTGACAAACGACTGTTTCTCATATATATCATTAGTTATTCTAATTGATTAACGAGAAGTAAATGGCTGATCGAAAACTTCCACCCCTGAATGCCCTGCGTGCGTTCGAGGCTGCCGCGCGGCAGTTAAGCTTTACCCGTGCCGGCCAGGAGCTGCACGTTACCCAGGCCGCCATAAGCCATCAGGTAAAAGCCCTGGAGGAATGGCTGGGCCTGGCGCTGTTTCGCCGCCGGGGCCGGGCCATCGTGCTGACCGAGAATGGCCAGAATTATTCCGCCGCCGTGCGCGAGGGGCTGGATTTGCTGGCAGCCGCCACGGATCGCCTGACCAAACGTCAGGATAGCGGCATTTTAACCGTCGCCACCCTGGCCTCGTTCGCGGCTGCCTGGCTGGTGCCGCGCCTGGGCCGCTTTCGCGCCCTGCATTCCGATATCGACGTGCGGGTCGCCGCCAGCGACGAAGTTGTGGATTTCGCCCGTGATGATGTGGATATAGCCATCCGCTACGGCGGCGGCGAATGGCCGGGCCTGGAAGTGCTGCCTTTGATGACCGAGGAAGTTTTTCCGGTCTGCAGCCCGGCCCTGTTACACGGCGCCCACCCCCTGCTGCGCCCCGAGGATCTGCGTCATCACACATTGCTGCATGACGATATGCGGGAAACCTGGCGGCGGTGGTTGCTGGCGGCCGGCGTCGAAGGCGTCGATCCCGACCGGGGACCGGGCTATAATCTATCCGCCCTGGTGATCAACGCGGCCGTGGACGGACAGGGCGTTGCCCTGGCCCGTAGCGCCCTGTTGGGCGATCACCTGACCACCGGCCGTCTGGTGCGGCCCTTCGATGTGGAGCTGCCGGCGGAATTCGCCTATTATCTGGTGCATCCCGCCCGCGCCCTGGAGCACCCGAAAGTGCGGGTCTTTCGCGACTGGGTTCTGGCGGAAGTCGCGGCGGACCGCGAAAGGGCCGCAGCGTCTCAGAATGCCTCTCAAATCGACTCTCAAAACACCGGCCAGAACGCCTCTCAAAACACCTCTGGTGGTGCCGGATTAAGCTCTTGAAAACAACCACCGTTAAACGGTATTGATGCGCGCCTTTTTAAACAGGTGATATTAGACAAGGAACGAGTGACATGGCTGTCAAGATCGCAGTAGTCGGCGCCACGGGGAACGTGGGCCGCGAGATGTTGAATATTCTGCATGAGCGGCTTTTCCCCGCCGATGAAGTCGTGGCCTTGGCCTCGACCCGTTCGGTGGGCAAGGAGGCTTTCCTTGGCGACAAACTCCTTAAGGTTAAGGCGCTGGAGAATTTCGATTTTTCCACCGTGGATATCGCCTTGTTCTCGGCGGGCGGTGATGTCTCGCGGCAATGGGCGCCCATAGCGGCCGAGGCGGGCTGTGTGGTGATCGACAATTCATCGGCCTTCCGCATGGACCCGGACGTCCCCCTGGTGGTGCCGGAGGTTAATCCAGGCGCTCTGGCCGACTTCAGCAAGCGCAACATCGTTGCCAACCCCAACTGTTCCACGGCCCAGTTGGTGGTGGCGTTAAAGCCATTGCATGATCATGCCGTCATCAAGCGCGTGGTCGTCGCGACCTATCAATCGGTTTCCGGCGCGGGGCGGGAACCCATGGACGAGCTGTTCATTCAGACCAAGGGCATTTACGTCAACGATCAGCCCAGCCCGCGGCATTTCCCCAAGCAGATCGCGTTCAACGTGATCCCGCATATCGACGTCTTCATGGACAGCGGCGAAACCAAGGAAGAATGGAAGATGACCGCCGAAACTAAAAAGATCCTGGATCCGGAGATCAAGCTGACCGCAACCTGTGTGCGGGTGCCAACCTTTGTCGGTCACGCCGAAGCCATCAATATAGAGTTCGAGCGGCCCATCAGTGATGACGAGGCGCGCGATATCCTGCGCGAGGCGCCGGGCTGCATGGTGGTGGATAAGCGCGAGGACGGCGGCTATATCACGCCCGTGGAATGTGTCGGTGAATACGCCACCTTCATCTCGCGCATCCGGGTTGACCCGACGGTGGAGAACGGCCTCAGCATCTGGGTGGTGTCCGACAATCTGCGCAAGGGCGCCGCCCTGAACACGGTGCAGATCGCCGAAACCCTGATCGCCCGGTATATGAAAATAGCCGCTTGATCTAGACCACCGTCAGCCTAGTTTGTTTAGTCGCCGGTCCATGCGGCGTCCGTGGAATCTTGCTTATCTGTCCAACTAAATGGAGTCGACTTTGGCGAAAATCATATCCGGCCCCGCCTCACATAGCTATTTCTCCCAACGCCTGCGCCTGCATTACGTGGATTGGGGCAACGAAGGGGCGCCGCCCATGCTGTTGGTGCATGGCGGCCGGGACCATTGCCGCAACTGGGACTGGGTGGCGGAAGCCTTCCGGGATGAATACCACATCATCGCCCCCGACCTGCGCGGCCACGGCGACAGCCAATGGAGCATGGGCGGCAGCTACAGCATGCCCGAATACGTCTACGACATCGCGCATTTGGTGGACCAGAAGAACATGGCGCCAGTGACCATCCTCAGCCATTCCCTGGGCGGCATGATCTCGCTGCAATATGCCGGCCTGTACCCCGACAAAGTGAAAAGCGTGGCGGCGATCGAGGGTTTGGGCTCCTCCCCCGCCATGCTGGCCAAGAACGCCGGCAAAAGCATCGATGTGCGCCTGGACGATTGGGCCAAGGAACTGCGCAAGTTATCGGGCCGCTCGCCCCGCCGTTACGCCAGCCTGGAAGATGCCTTTAGCCGCATGCAGGAAGAAAACCCGCATTTGTCCGAGGCACAGGCCCGGCATTTGACCGTGCATGGCGCCAATCAGAACGAAGACGGCAGCTATAGCTGGAAGTTCGATAATTACGTGCGCATCTTCCGCCCCTATGGCCTGTCCCAGGAAGAGGTGCGGCATTTATGGTCGCGCATCACCTGCCCCACCCTGTTGATCCGCGGCACCGAAAGCTGGGCCTCGGACCCGACCGAAGACGGCCGCATCGAACCCTTCCAAAATGCCACCGTCGCCGCCATCGAAGGCGCCGGCCACTGGGCCCACCACGACAGGTTGGACGTATTCCTGGACCTGGTGCGCAAACATCTGGCGAAATAGCGCGGCCATCGCGGCCAGGTTTGCTCTCGGGAGCGGGCCGGACCCTGAAATTTTGAATTTGGACTGCCCGCGTTCGGTGATATCCTTGCCTTTCATTGATCGCGGGAGAGTGGCATGAGCGGCGAAAACTTTACCAATACTGTCGGTAGCGAGCGGGGCACCGAGATTTTTGCTGGCGGGACGCGGGCGCCACGGCGGCCACGCCCGGCCCTGACCATCAAGGAGGCGGCGCGCGAGACGCCGGTTTTCGCCGAGACCGATGTGCTGGTGGTGGGCGGCGGGCCATCGGGCACCACGGCCGCCATCGCCGCCGGGCGCATGGGCGCCGATGTCATGCTGGTGGAGCGCTATAACCATCTGGGCGGCCTGTCTACCGGCGGCCTGGTGATCTGGATCGACCGCATGTCCGATTGGAGCGGCCGCGAGGTGATCTCGGGCATCGCCCATGATTTCCTTGATCGCCTGCCAAAAGACGCGGTGCAGGGCCCACCACGCAGCGATTGGGGCTCCACCGATGCCGCCACCGCGGCCTATTGGGGCCAGCGCACGGCCTCGTTTCACGGCATCACCACCTGGTCGCCGACCGTCGACCCGGAGGCGCTGAAGACGCTGTCCATGCAAATGACCATGGAGCAGAAGGTGCGCCTTACCTTCCACGCCTGGGCGGTCGAACCCATCGTCGAGGACGGCGCCATGCGCGGCGCGATCTTTGAAAGCAAGGAGGGCCGCCGCGCCATCCTGGCCAAGACCGTGGTCGATACCACGGGGGACGCCGATCTGCTGGCCCGCGCCGGGCTGTCGAATGACACCGACAGCGACGAGACCGACATCCACAGCTGCATCAATACCGCCTTTATGATTGGCGGCGTCGACATGGAGCGCTGGCTGGCCTTCCGCTACGAAGACAAGGACGGCTTCAAGGACTACATGGATCAAGGCCGGGCGAAACTGAATTTCTTCGAAAAACCGTTCGTGTCCTGGCGCAACGATGTTGCTCTGTTCATGGGGCCGCGGCTGGCCGGTTACAGCGCCGTCGACGTGGAGGATTTGAGCGAGATCGAGGTCCGCTCGCGCCAGCTTACCGTCGGCCATGTGGAATTCTATCGCCGGCACGCACCCGGCTTCGAGAACGCCTTCCTGATGCTCGGCGCGCCACAGGTCGGGGTGCGCCACAGCCGCCGCCTGGTCGGCCTGAACAAGGTGACGCGGGCGCAGTGGGACGCGGGCACGGTATGGAATGACGAGATCGGCGTTTCAACATCGCTGTCGCCCAAGTTCCCGAATATCTCGGTGCCTTACGGCGCATTGGTGCCGGCGGGCATCGACGGCGTGCTGGGCGCGGGCCGGCACATTGCCTGTGACACCAATTCCCATTCGTTCCTGCGCGAAGTGCCGCAATGCTGGATGACCGGGCATGCCGCCGGCGTCGCGGCGGCCCTGACGGCGGGTTCGGGCGTCAAGCCGCGCGATCTGGATCCACGGCTGATCCAGCAGGAATTGCTGCGCCAAGGGGCCTATCTTTCACCCCGCACCGAGGCGGCGGCGGGATCGGGCAGCCGCGCGGCGGAATAGCGCCAATTTAATAGGGGGACACAATACTTATATCAAGGGATATAAGTATTGTGTCCCCCTATTAAATTGCAGGTCCAAACCCAAATGCTGATCGAAAGATCCCGGCCGCTGGTCAGATGGTGCCAGCTGCATAAGAAACTGCCAATGACAGGGTGAAATACGAATGGGAAATCTATGAATAACGAATTGGCTCAAGAAACCATTGCGACGCAGGGCGGCATCGGTTTCTTCGAGAAATGGTTGTCGCTATGGGTCGCGCTGTGTATCGCAGCAGGGATCGCATTGGGCCGTACAATTCCAGATCAATTCCAATTCCTTGCCGGCCTTGAGTACGCATCGGTCAATCTGGTTGTCGCTGTTCTCATTTGGGGCATGGTTTTTCCGATGATGGTGAATGTCGATTTCGCCAGTCTGCGGCACATCGGTGACCGCCCGAAGGGATTAGTCATTACCATCGTCGTCAACTGGCTGGTTAAACCCTTCACGATGGTGGTTCTGGGTATCTTGTTCTTCGAAATCATCTTCGCCGACCTTATCGCGCCCGCAGATGCGCAGCAATATATTGCCGGCCTGATCCTACTTGGCGCAGCCCCCTGCACGGCGATGGTTTTTGTTTGGTCGCAACTCACGCGTGGCGATCCAACCTATACACTTGTTCAGGTCTCGCTGAATGACATCATTATGGTTTTCGCGTTCGCGCCCATTGTCGCCTTATTGCTCGGCGTGACGGACATTGTCATCCCTTGGCAAACACTACTTCTATCCGTCGGCCTTTATGTGGTTATTCCGCTCATAGCCGGAGCCGTTACGCGGCAGCAATTAATGCGCCACGCCCTACGCGGTGAAAGCGGTGACGCCGCGATAACGCGCTTCACGGGCAGGATTAAGCCACTTTCTGTATTTGCGCTCCTTGCCACGGTGGTCCTGTTGTTTGGTTTTCAAGGCCATGTGATCCTTGATCGTCCCGTGCTTATCGCATTGATTGCGGTACCGCTCCTGATCCAATCTTATGGAATATTTGCAGTCGCCTACGGCGCAGCCTATTTGTGGCGTGTGCCATTCAACGTGGCGGCGCCATGTGCCCTTATTGGAACATCGAACTTCTTTGAATTGGCCGTGGCCGTCGCAATTAGCCTGTTTGGCTTAAATTCAGGGGCCGCATTGACGACTGTTGTCGGGGTGCTTGTTGAAGTGCCGGTCATGCTATCGCTCGTCGCATTTGCAAATCGAACACGCAGTCTATTTCCGGCCAAATAAGACGGGCGATGGCGTGAGCTGAGAGTGGCGCGCAGTGTTGCGACGCGCCCGGGGTCAGATTTCCGCCACGGCACCGTGGGGGGCGTTGAAATATTCGGCGGACTGCATTTCGATCAACCTTGATACGGTGCGCTGAAATTCAAAACCGCCGTCGCCGGCGGGGTAAATATCGGCCACGCCGGTTGCCGCGCTGGCCACCAGCTTCACCCCGTTGTCGTACAAAATATCGATTAAAATCACGAAACGGCGGGCCTCGTTGCGCCGTTCCGGGCCCAATTGGGGAATATCGGACAGTATGAGCGTGTGGAATTGTTCGGTCAGGGCCAGGTAATCATGGGCGCCAAGGGCCGTGTCGCACAGTTCGGCGAAGCTGAACCGGGCCACCCCCTTGGCCTGTTGCGGCACCACCAACAGGCGGCCCTTGATCTTGATTTCGCCCCGCTCGCCCATCCGCTGATCGGTCAGGTTTAGAAAGGCCGCGTCCAAGGCCGCCCCCGCCGCCTTGTTCAATGGGGTGTGATAGACCGGCACGCCCTGCATGCGCGCCAACCTGTGATCCAATGGCCCCTCCAAACACAGGACGTCCAGCCGTTGCTTCATGGTTTCGATGAAGGGCAGGAACAGCGGCCGGTTCAAGCCGTCCTTGTACAAATCATCCGGCGCCCGGTTGGAGGTGGCGATCACCACCACGCCCAATTCGAACAGATTGCCGAACAGACGGCCCAAAATCATGGCATCGGCGATATCGCGCACTTCGAATTCGTCAAAACACAGCAGCCAGGTGGCCTCGGCGATGTCGGCGGCAATGACCGGGATGGGATCATCGCCCCACCCCGCCTTGGCGCGTTCCTTGGCCGAGGTCTTGCGGAATTTATTGATGCGGCCGTGCACTTCGCCCATGAACGCGTGGAAATGCACCCGGCGTTTGCGTTCGATGGGCGCGCCGTCAAAAAACAAATCCATCAGCATGGATTTGCCCCGGCCCACCTCGCCATAGATGTACAGTCCCTCGGGCGCCGGCTCCTGGCGGGAGCGGCCAAACAGGAACTGCCGCCAGCCCTGGCCCTGGCTTGGGTCGTATTGCGCCAGACGGTGATGCAGCATCTGCAGCTTTTCCGCCGCCAATTCCTGGGCCGGATCCGCATTCAACGCACCCTGCCGACGCAGGTCGCGGTAGCGCTCCAGAGGTGAATTTTCGTCCACGCCGCTCGCCAGACTTATAATTGCCCGTGGACTGGGGCGATGCCATCATCCACCGCGATGCTGTTGAATGCCTTGGCATTCGCGGCGGCTTGTTTGCCCTGGGTGGTGTGCTGCGAACGGTACGCGGGCATGGCGGAAGTTCCTTATGATGGGATTGCAATGCAAGAATGCGGCGGAAACCTAGCAGTTTCCAGGCCACCTTAACAACATACTTGGCGCCTGACTGCAACGGGATCGTTTGGGGATCGTTTGGGGATCGTTTGGGGATCGTTTAGGGGTCGTTTAGCGGGCGATCGCGGCGCGGGTCCGGGCGCGGGCAATTTGCCTTTGCGCCCGTGGGAGGCTATCAAAATGCAGATGCGAGTACTTAACGGGAGTGGTGTGCGATGTCGGCTGACAGGGCGGTGACGGACAAATCCAACTGGGTGGTGGGCAAGGTTTTGGCCGATCAGGCCCGCACGCGCGGGGATATGCCCTTTGTCCAGTTCGAGGATGGCCCCATGCTCAGTTATGCCCAGGCCCACGCGCTGTCCAACCGGGTGGGCAACGGCTTTGCCGGAATCGGTGTCGGCTTTGGCGACAATGTGGCGGTAATGTTGAACAACCGCCTGGAATATCTGTGGACCTGGTTTGGCCTCAGCCGCATCGGCGCCGTGCATGTGGGTATCAATACCGCGCTGAAGGGCAGCTTTCTGACCCATGTGCTGGGCAACACGCAATCGCGCATCGGCGTTTTCGAACCGGATTATCTGCCCTGGCTGGCGGATATTGAAGACGATGTGCCCCACATGCAGACCGTCTATGTACCCGGCGATGTTTACGACCCGGACAAGCTGCCCGCTTTCAAGCGGATCGAGGTGCGCAACTTTGATGAACTGATGGCCGGCGGGGCAGACGATATCGCGGTGGAGATCAGCTACCGCGACATTGGCATGATCATGTTCACTTCCGGCACCACGGGGCCGTCCAAGGGGGCGTTGATGCCGCACGGCCATTTGTACCTGTTCGGGCTGTGCATGAAA
The DNA here is from genome assembly GCA_016776605.1 of Alphaproteobacteria bacterium. Taxonomy (GTDB): domain Bacteria; phylum Pseudomonadota; class Alphaproteobacteria. Next base: position 235,762 of record JADHTB010000004.1, read on the forward strand.
GAGCACATGGGCATGACGCCAACGGACATCTACTACATCCCCATGCCGCTGTTTCATGCCCAGGGCATTCTGATGCAGCTGTACGCCACCCTGATCACGGGGGGCAGCGCCGTCCTGGCGCGGCAGTTCCGCGCCACCACCTGGATCGACGATATCCGCAAGCACAAAGCCACCCTGGCCAACCTGTTGGGGGTGATGACCGATTTCGTGCTGCGCCAGCCCGCCAAGGCAACGGATACCGACAACAACCTGCGCATGGTCAGCGCCGTGCCGGTGACGGATGAAACCCTGGAAAACCTGCGCAGCCGCTTCGCCATCCCGAAATTCAACGAGATATTCGGCATGACCGAATGCAATCTGCCGGTCTGCCGTCCGGTCGATGCGCCGGACCAGGCGGGCTGTTCCGGCAAGGTCTGGGAGGAATATTTCCAGGTCATCATCGCCGATCCGGAGACCGACGAGGAAGTGCCCTTGGGCGAGGTTGGCGAAATCCTGGTACGGCCCAAGGAACCCTATTGCTTCATGCAGGGTTACAACGGCATGCCCGAGCGGACAGTGGAGACCTGGCGCAATTTCTGGTTTCACACCGGGGATGCCGGGCGCATGGATGAGCGTGGCTTCGTCTGGTACATCGACCGGATCAAGGACACCATTCGCCGCCGGGGCGAAAATATTTCATCCTTCGAGGTGGAGGCAGTGCTGCTGGAGCACCCCGCCGTCGCCGAGGTGGCCGCCGTGGCGGTCAAGGCGGAAGAAGGCGGCGAAGACGAAGTGCTGGTCTGCATCATCCTTGCGGATGGGGCGGAACAGCCCGTACCGGAAGATTTGCTGGATTTCTGCACGCCGCGCATGCCCTATTTCGCGGTACCCCGCTATATCGAATATGTCACCGAGATACCCACCACGCCAACGGCCAAAATTCAGAAAAACAAGCTGCGCGACAGGGGGTTGAGCGCCGCCGCCTGGGACCGGGAAGCGGCTGGCTATAAAGTGCGGCGCTAGGTGAGCATGCAAAAACCACAAGCCAGGACCGCCTCGGCCCTGCTGGACGAAATGGCGCGGCGGCAACCCGATTGGGAGGCCGTGGTCGATGGCCCGCGCCGGTGGAGCTATGCCCAGCTGGCCCGGGAATCGCAAACCGTGGCCGGGGGACTATGGGCCCTGGGGGTGCGCCCCGGAGACCGGGTAGCGATCCTGATGGGTAACCGGGCGGAGTGGCTGTCCAGCTATTTCGCCATCCTGGGCCTGGGCGCCACGGCGGTAGCCCTGAACACCTGGCTGACCCCACCCGAACAGGCCTATCAGTTGAACCATGCGGAGGTCACCACGCTGATCCTGGCGGACCGGTTCCGCGAGCGTGACGTATTGGCGGAATTGGAGCAGATGCGGACGGCGGTCTCTGGTGGCCTGCCCAGCCTGACGCGTCTGATCGTGGTTGGGGATCAGGTGCCCGATGGGGCCACGGCGTTTGGCGATCTGGCCTGCCTGGGCGCAGCCGCGCCGGATAATATTTGGGGCGCCGCCAAACCAGACGACGTCGCCTGTATTCTCTATACCTCCGGCTCCACCGCCCGGCCCAAGGGTGTGCCCCTGCAACATTGGGGCCTGATCGACAATATGTGGGAGATTGGCGAGCGTATGCACCTGGGCCCCGATGACAGGTTGTGGTTCGCCGTCTCGTTGTTCTGGTCCTTTGGCTGCGTCAACGCCCTGTTCGCGGTGCTGAGCCATGGCGGCAGATTGGTCCTGCAACACCATTTCGATGCCGGCGAGGCCCTGCGCCTGATCGAGGCGGAACGCTGCACCGTCTTCTATGGCACCCCAAACATTGCCCTGGCGCTGGCCGAACATCCCGACCGGGCGCGCCATGATCTGTCCAGCCTGCGCACCGGTGCGGCCATCGGCACACCGGAGCAGATGCAGTTGATCGTCGATCTGGGGGTAAGGAATATCTGCAACGTCTATGGCCTGACGGAAGCCTATGGCAACTCGGCCGTCACCGATGCGTCCGCACCCCTGGCGCAACGCCTGATGGCCAGTGGCGAACCTTTGGCGGGCGTGGAATTGCAGATACTGGACCTGGAAACCGGACAGCCCCAGTCCCAGGGTCAGGTCGGCGAGATAGCCCTGCGCGGGCATATCATGCCGGGATATCTGAACGATCCGGACACCACGGCCGCCAGCATGACCGACGATGGTTTCCTGCTGACCGGCGATTTGGGCCTGTTGGACGGCAACGGCTGGGTACAGTTTCAAGGCCGGCGCAAGGAATTGATCAAAAGCGGCGGCATCAATATCGCACCGGCGGAGATCGAGGCGGTGCTGCGCACCCACGCCGCCATCGAATCCGTCTTCATCACCGGCCTGGCCGATGCCCGCCTGGATCAGGCCATCGGCGCCGTGGTGGTGTTGGAGGCGGGAGCATCGGTGTCCGAAGATGCCTTGCGGCAGCATTGCCGGCACTCCCTGGCCGCCTACAAGGTGCCCCAGCACTTCGTCTTCGTGGCCGCCAAGGACCTGCCCGTAACCTCGACGGAAAAGCTGCAGCGCAACCGCCTGGCCGATTTGTTTCCGATCCGGCGTTAGCGCAACTCTCAATATTTAAGCGTCTGAGTGCATTTTCTTCGAATGCGCACTCTTTGTGGCCCGGAGGCAAAACTTGAGGGCGCTTACGAGAAGCGAAAACCGCGGTACAATTGGTTAAAACAACGGCGTGTCGAAGCGAATGGGAATAGAGAACGCCAGCGACATATCTTCGGCGTCGTCCGTCAGGCCAATTCCCAAAGAGGCGTTCAACAGGATGCCTGGCGCCAGCAAAGTGGAACTGCCGATGACAAAGCTGCCGACTGTCCGATCGCTGCCATTGATATCGCTTCCGAATAGCTCTGTTTCGCCCTGGTAGGCGCCGGAGAGGAAGAGGCGCAGGGACGACTCGGGGCTCAGCGCGATGGCGCCGCCGAGGTTCGTCGCGATGACCGGGCCCGACTTGATTTGATCGTTTTCGAAGCTGTGTTGGTAGGACAGACCGCCAATGAACACCATTGGATCCTGTCTCTTAATCGCCGTCAATGACCCCTGTATTTCGTGAAAACCGCCACCCAAAGATACACCGTTGTCGCTGATTTTACCGGAAGCCGTATTCCAGGTGATACGCCCGACAAGGTCGGGGCGCCGCAATCCCTCACGCAGCAGGGTTTTGGCAAATCCAACGCGCAAGTCCCCCAGGCCATAGCCTGAACTGGTCGTTGAGGTGACCGGCGTAAATCCAACACTTGTCACGGTCTGGACCTCTGCCCGGCGGTAGGGCAAACCAATTTCCAGCTGTGAGTCCCAGGGCAATCCCAAACGCAAGCCCAGATCAGCCGTGAAACGGTTGGCATTGCTTTCCGTCTCACCGGCCACAACGCTACTGCCCGACGTGACGAAACTTGATGTGGCATCTTCCTGCCGGACAAAGGTGAAGCTGGGCTCCACTTCCAAAACACCCGAAGGCAGCAACAATGCACCCTCCCGCGACAGCGAGCGTTCAAGCGCCCGTTCGGCCATCCTCTCCGTGACGATCACCGTCCCGGGCGCCGGCGCGGCTTTGTTCACGGCAACCGCTTTGCCGTCATCGGCGGTATCCCTTGTGGCACGCGGCACACCGATTTGCTTTTCAAGCGTCTCGACACGCCGCAAAAGTTCGAGCATGACCTTGTCCCGTTCACGGAGCTGGCGCTGCAACACCTCGACGCGTGCATCTTCCGCGCGGGCGGACGCCGCGAACAGCAGCAGCGCCAAACCAGCCAGCACAATTCGCAAACTATTCCGCCTCACTATATTAAAGCCCCCAAAGCTCAACCGTTGTTACCTAAACGTAACGAAATCGACTGCCCGCGCCGATAAGCGGCCGGGCGGCGTCAATTTTCCCGATTTTTTCACCACAAAACCGACCCGCTCCAAATCCTTGTATTTGATCCACCCAGCCATGAATTTCGTGATCGACAAGGTAACGTTGCCGAATGCCGGATCCGCCAGCAGCACCTCGCGCGAGGTGGCGCCACGGAAAACCACGAAATGGGGATAGCCTTGGAGTATCACCGGTACGATGACCGGCGCGCGCGTCAGAAGGTCGGGAAGGGTCAGTTGCCCCAATCCAACCCCGTCATATCCCAAACGATCAACGTAGCGTTTGAGATCAAGCAGGGAGAAGCCCTGCCGGATCCGCACCAGATTGGGGTTTGCGATATATTCCGCCCGGTCGATCAGACCAAGCGCGACTGAACGTTCGGTAACTGGCACACCATATTGATAGCGAAGAATGGTCGCCAGGGCGGCGGCTGCGCAGCTCAACTCCCACTGCTGCAGGACGACGTTGTGATGCCGCAATTCCCGCAAGGACCGGACCGCCGGGACCGCTTCCATCGCCAGTGCGAGGGTTCCGCCAGACGGGCCGGGAACCGGCGCCAGCCATAGCAAAGCCGTCCAAAGACCCACGGCTGAAATCCTGCCCATTAATAATCCCATAGGGAAGATCCGAATGCATCGCGGGCACGCCATCCCAATCCACCGGGAAACCGACGCGCCCGCAACGGCTTTTCACACAGGAACCGGCAAGAGCCGAACCTTGTGTTGGTACGCAGTGCAAATGTTATCCGGCCGTATTCCAGATAGCCGTGTAACCACTATCGCCCGGTGAGGCGAAGGTGCCGCCCGGGCTGCCCGCGCCTTCGCCGTTGGTTGCGCCAACGGGGACGCTGACCGACGGGCCGATAATCGAATAGGCGCCATTGATCGTGATGCCATTTTTGGCGTTCAACACTGCATCGGTGCTAATAACCGGGCAGACAAAGCCGGTCGGCGATGGCGCACCGCCAGCCGCAACCGAGTCCATTTGCGTGGCGCTCAGCAACACCGGTCCTGCATAGGCGTTTGAAGCAAGCAGAAAAGTCGCGGCCGTGGCCAATACTATTTTCATCGTTGTTTTCGACATCTTGGTTATCTCCTAGTTGGTTTGCCAGACGCTCCTTGTGGTGGGCGTCTCTATCGACAACCACTAAACAGGGCTGAGATCACGAGCCGATAACGCAAACATAACAATTTGATAACGAGGTAACGTCTGAAATCCAGCTCAATCAGGGAATTTGCGCGGCCTGCCCAATGTGGGTTGCCGTTAATTTAGCGGACAGCTTTCGCCATACCGGGTTGAAATAGACTCGCCAATTCACCATAGCCTTTTTCGGTTATTTCCGCGGCGGGGATGAACCTCAAGGACGCCGAATTGATGCAGTAGCGCAGGCCAGTTGGCGCGGGGCCATCGTTGAAGACATGACCTAAGTGGGAGTCGCCGATCTTGCTGCGGACCTCGGTGCGACTGATGAAAAACTTTCGGTCGGTGTGCATGGTGACGAACTGGTCACTAATCGGACGGCTGAAGCTGGGCCAACCGGTGCCGGACTTGAACTTGTCGGCGGACGAAAATAGCGGTTCGCCGGTGACCACATCGACATAAATGCCAGGCCGCTTATTGTCCCAATATTCATTGTTGAAGGATCGCTCGGTACCGTCGTTCTGGGTTACGTCATACTGCAGCTTTGTCAGGGTTTTGCGAATTTCCGCATCCGAAGGTTTGCTGTAGCGCATGGTCGTCATGGTTTTGGCGGGCGCCGTATTGGAGGTGTCCATGGTCCCGCGATATTTGGAATAATCGACCTTCAGGTCTTTGCCCCAGGCCTCCTCAACGAACTGGGTACGGCCCGACCCGTTGGTATAGAAATTGTAGCGAATGGGGTTCTTTTTGTAATAGTCCTGATGATAGTCCTCGGCTTTGTAAAAGCTCTTGAACTTGGTGATCTCAACGGCGATTGGCTTGTCGAAACGGCCCGATGCATCAAGCTCGGCGCGGGATTTTTCCGCCTGCTGTCGTTGGGCCTCGCTGCTGTAGAAAATACCGGGTCGATACTGGGTGCCACGGTCATAGAATGAGCCGGTGCCATCAGTGGGATTAAATATCCGCCAATAGGACGCAAGCAGGCCTTCGTAGGTGATTTTCTTAGGATCGTAGTAAACCTGCACGGCCTCGGTATGGCCGGTCCGGCCGCCGGAAACCTGCTTATAGGTGGGGTTAAGCTCATCGCCACCGGTATAGCCGGAGATGGCCTCCTTGACGCCGGGAACCTTCTCGAAACCAGATTCCACACACCAAAAGCAGCCGCCGGCGAAGGTGGCGACGGAAAATCCGGCGAGAGCGTCAGCCTTCTTGGTTGCCATGGTTTTGGCGGAGCTCAGAGTTGCGAGGCCAATTCCTGCGAGAAGAATGGCGGTGCCAACGAATATGATTTTTTTCATCGTGATACCTCACTTGGCTTGGTTTCTGTGACGGGCAAGGTCTCTTTGACCTGCCAAAAAATATAGGCCTGCGGCATTACGCAAGGATCACGCAAACATCACGATTCCATAACATTTCGCCGTCTCGTGGTGCGCACCACGAGAGCAATTTTTAATTAATTGGAGTCGCTTTCGCGACTTTAGTGATTGGTTCAGTTGCTCTACCTACTAAGGTCTGAGCGCATTTTCTTCGAATGCGCTCTAGGCACGGTATAGAGGCAGCTGAAAGCTGAATATCGAGCCCGTTCCGGTCGTGACGTTGGCGGCGGAGATAGTGCCGTTTTGCATATCCATGATGCGTTTGGCGATGGCAAGTCCAAGGCCCGCGTGCTGGGTCGACTTATCGGCGCTATCGCCGCGATAAAAGGGATCAAAAATTTGGGCCAAATGCTCGACCGTTATACCGGGGCCGCTATCGGATATAGACACGGAAACCTGATCGTCGCCAATCGACGTCGTAACGGCAATCGTTCCCTTTGCCGGGGTGTGTTGAATGGCGTTGTCCAATAAATTATCCAGCACCCGCTCGGTCATGCCTATGTCGCCATAGGCGAAGGGGGTATTCGGCGATACGGACAGGCAAAGCGTCAGGCCTTCGCTTTCCGCTTTCAGACGATGTTTTTCCACCGCGTCGTGGATAAGTTCCGGCAAGGCGAAAGGTTCCGGTTGCGGCAGGCTTTCGCGGGCATCCAGGCTGGCCAGCTCAAACAGCTCCGCCAGCATTTGCCCTAAGCGCTGGCTTTGACGAAGGGCGATGCGCAGGAACTCTTCTTGATCTTCCGCGCTGAGGCTGTCCTTTTTCATCTGCAGGGATTCCAAATAGCCCTGCAAAGAAGCCAGCGGCGTTCGCAGGTCATGGGAAACCTGGGCCACAAGGCGTCGCCGCAGCGCGTCCTGTTCCTGCAGCATGTCTATTTGCTGCCTGATCCGGTCGGCCATGCGATCAAAGGTGAACGACAGCGCCTCAACCTCGTCACCCTTGGGAAGCGGGTCGATTTTTTCGGTTTCTTGTTTGATCGTCTGTTTAGCGAACGCCTCCATGCGCACGGTCAGGCGGCGCAGGCGGCCGGTAAGCAGATGGAAAACAATCAAACCGCCGAGCAGGCCAAACCCAAGGCTGGCCGCCATTGCCCAACCGCTCATACGCAACAGGTAGGAGGTGCGTGCGACGGTTTCGGCGGAATCGTACTGTTCGCCGCGAAGGACAACGTAAAGATAACCTTCGGGAGCTGTCTTGCCGGGAATCTCCGTGACCGAGAAGGCCTTTTGGCGGTCGTGGCTGCGCGGGTCGTCGCCAAGCAGGGGATAGGGATCTTCCATGCGCAGGAAGGCCTTGATCGGCTCCAGGGAGACGGATTTCCGTTTAATTTTATCCGGATCGGCCGAGTAGGAAAGAATGCGCCCCGCATTATCCAGCAGGTAAATCTCGATACTGGGATTGATGGACATGTAGAGGCTGAAGGTCTCCTTCAGCGCATTTTCATTGAGGCGGCCTTCCTCGACCAGATTGCGGTCGGCAACAAGGTTGCGGGCCAGATTGCGATTAATTTCCTGATTGAGCTGACGCATATAGTTATCGGTCACGGTCAAGGTGATCGCGGTGTAGATAGCGCCAATGGCGATCAGCAGAAGCAACAGGCCAAAGGCAAGTCTGGCATAGAGGGTGCGCGGCAAGGTCAGCCTCCCCTTACGACACGAACTTATAGCCGACGCCCCAGACCGTCTGGACGTAAGCCGGGTTTGCCGGGTCTTTTTCGATCTTGGCGCGCAGCCGGTTGATATGAGTATTCACCGTATGCTCGTAGCCCTCATAGCTGTAACCCCAGACCTGATCGAGAAGTTGAATGCGGCTATAGACCCGACCCGGGTGGCTGGCCAGATGGTGCAGCAGGTCGAACTCCCGTGCGGTAAGGTTGACTTCCCTTGCCTCCACCAAGACCAGGCGTTTCTCGGCATTAATGGTCAGGCCGTTCTTTTCGATAATCGGTTCAGAAATGGGCTTTGCCTGCCTTGCGGAAAGCGCATCCACCCGCCGCAACAGCGCTTTCACGCGGGCGATGAATTCAGGCAGGCTGAAAGGCTTCGTCAGATAATCATCCGCACCCATTTCCAAGCCAAGAACCCGGTCCAGCTCGGTAGACTTAGCCGTTAGCATCAAGATTGGGATGTAACTGTTTCCGCCCCGCATTTCACGACAGAGCGCCAGACCATCCACGCCCGGCAGCATGAGGTCCAGCACGACCAAATCGAAGGTGCCGCCCTTAAAGGCGGCCAACCCCGTATCGCCGCGATTTTCGATTTGCACCTCAAACCCATTGTCGCCGAGGTGCATGGAAATGAGCGAGGCAATATCGGCGTCGTCTTCAATAACCAAAACATGGTGCGGAGAAACCGGAGAAGGAGCCGTCTGTGGCGTCGTGACCATGAGCAACTCCTTCCCGTAGGTGTCGACAATCAGAGAATTATTTTTTGTCTTTCATCATTTTGTCTTTTTTCGCCATCATGTCGTCCTTTTTTCCCATCATGTCGTCTTTTTTCATTTTGTCGTCCATGGCATGTTCTTTCTTCATTTCACTGCCCATGGTTTCCTTCTTCATCATCGTGTCTTTTTTCATCATCGTGTCTTTTTTCATATCGCTTTTCATCTCTCCGGCCTGCGCGGCGGAAAAGCTCATGATGATGGCGACGGCGCCGGCGATGGTAAGGATAGAAGCGGTTTTGAACATGGGAAATCTCCTGAAAATTTTAGTTGGGTTGCCAGATGTCCCCTCAATGAGGGCGACCATATCGGCAACCACTAAACAGGGCCGAGATCACGCGCCAATAACGCAAATATAACAATTTGATAACGGCATATCTTCGGCAACGCCCGCTGTTCATACCAAGCGCATCGGCGTGATGGGGCGCTGGTCCCTGATAAATGGACGCATCGGCGGGAGCGGCGGCCGATGCCTGATTTACAGGTGATGGTGCCTCGAGCCGGGAGCTGGCTACTGAACATTAGATCAAAATATGCTAATTATAAGCAACTGATGTTTTATTAATGAGTTAGTGTACATAATTCTCATTATTGCTTAATCATGATGCCGTGACTGATGCCAAATCGACCTGAAAATTTGATCAATGTTGAAGGGCACCCGCTCGAAAAAATTCTCGAGTCCCTGACCGAAATCAGCGTCGCGGTGGTTCTATTTGGCCTGAACGATGAACTCATTTTTTGTAATGAAAAATACAAATCCATAAATGAGGATATTCGCCAGGAGCTCACCCCCGGAACACGATTTTCAGACTTATGCGAGAGCGTGAAAAACCGCCGGGAAATTTCCGGCATGACCGGCGATCGGTATGTAGAGGAACGTTTTAGACGATTTCGGAAACCCGGCCTGCCATTCGACGAGAAACATGCGGACGGCCATTGGTATTCGATCGAAGATCATCGCACAAGCGACGGCTATTTCGTTGGAATTCGAACCGACATCACCGAACAGATGCTGGCCCAGCAGGCGTTACGTGAAAGCGAGGAACGGCACAGGGCGCTTTCCGACTTGACCAGTGAGGGGGTTTCGATTCACGAAGACGGGGTTATCTTGGAAGCCAATCAAGCGTTCGCGGATATGTACGGATATTCCATATCAGAACTTATTGGCATGTCTGTTCTCGACCTTACCACCCCGGAATATCGTCACGACGTAGCTGGCCGGATGACGCGCAATAAATCCGATACCTACGAAAGTGTCAGCTTCCGCAAGGATGGCAGCCAGATACCCGTCGAAATTAGGGCCAAGCAGATTGTCTACAAAGGCCGACAAATGCGGGTCAGTCGAATACGCGACTTGACTGAAACAAAACGTGCCTCGCAGGAGCTGGAGCGCCGGGGGGCAAGCCTGGCGGAGGCGCAACGGATCGGCAACATGGGAAATTGGGAACGCGATTTCGTTGCCGGAACGTTTCACTGGTCCGACCAAATTTATCGAATTTTTGGCTTAGACGCTGACGAACAGCCGCCCCCGGACAATGATCGATTTCTCTCGATTGTACATGCAGACGACCGCTCGAGCGTACGCGCGGCGGCTAGAGCGGCGGCGCGTTACAGCATTGATTATCGTATCGTCCGTCCCGATGGTGAAGAGCGGGTGGTGCATGAAGAAGCCGAGATAATTCGTGACGCCGCGGGGCGGCGGTTGCGATTGACGGGCACAGTGCAAGATATTACCGAGCGCAAGCGGGTCGAGCAGGCGCTAATAGCATCCGAGGCGAAATTTTCCGGCGTTCTAGACATCGCGTCAGATGCCATCATCACGACTGATGAAGACGGCAACGCTCAAATGTTCAATCAAGGCGCCCGGGACACCTTCGGGTACCAGGAGGATGAAGTCCTGGGCCGATCAATAGAAATGCTTATGCCCGAAAGATTTCGCGATGGCCACGCTCGGAGCATGGCAGGGTTCGGCACCTCGGGCATCCAGAGCCGGCGTATGTCCGAGCGCAACGACATCGTCGGTCTTCGCAAGGACGGCTCGGAATTCCCAGCTGAAGCCTCGGTGAGCAGGCTTGAAACCGGCGACAATATTCTTTTCAACGTGATCCTGCGCGATATTAGCGATCGCAAACGCATTGAGCGAGAGATCACCCAGGCCAAGGAACTTGCCGAAGCCGCGAGTAGCGCAAAGTCCCAATTTCTGGCCGGTATGAGCCATGAGTTGCGCACACCTTTGAACGCGATCATTGGTTTTTCGGAGATCATGGCCGGAGAGAGTTTCGGCCCGCTGGGCAGCGAACAATACAAAGAATACGCCACTGACATTCACAACAGCGGCATTCTCTTGCTGGATCTCATCTCCGATGTGCTGGATCTATCAAAAATTGAGGCTGGCGCGATGGAGCTGACCGAGGGTGTGGTGAGTTTGAACGAGACGCTTCGGTCCACGTTGCGCCTGGTTCACAAACGCGCCGAGACGAATTCACTGCATATCGCCACCAATCTCGATCCAGCCTCGCCGCTTATTCGGGGTGACGAGCGGGCGATCAAACAGATCGTGCTGAATCTTCTGTCGAACGGCGCGAAATTCACCGGCGAGGGCGGGACGATAACGGTCAGTTCACAAACGGAGTCCGATGGCGGGGTTTCGTTGACCGTCGCTGATACCGGTATCGGGATCGCTCCCGCCGATATAGCCAAGGTTCTCGAACCGTTCGGACAGGTGGGAAGCGTACAAATCCAGGCACATCAGGGTACGGGTCTGGGCCTGCCGATAGCCAAGCGATTGACGGAAATGCATGACGCGACTTTCGAGTTGGAAAGCGAAGTCGGTGTCGGAACAACCGTCAAACTCCGTTTCCCAAAAGAGCGCCGCCTTGGCCCCGAGGACAGTTAGGCCATTTCGAGATATTCAGCAGATTGCTAGAGTAACCGCCAATAGCCCGCTATACTTATAGGATCATCGGTTCCTCGGCAGTATGTCGGCTAGCACCACCTCAGACGGGGACTTGTTCCATGTGCCCTTCCCAACAGGGTTGGCCATGATGAAAGGCCCTGTTTATGTCGGAATTCACGTCAAAAGCGCGTCGTCGATGGGTGAAGCCATTGCTGTTCACGGTCGCTGCGCTGTTGATCGGCGTCATCGTGGTCGAAGGTATACATTGGTGGCGCCATGTGGATGAGCCCAGCGCCCGGGTTGAAGTGGATTTCACGCTGCTGTCATCCAGCGTCAATGCCACTGTCAAAGCGGTGCATGTCCGCCGTGGCGACCGGGTGGAAAAGGGCGCGTTGCTTGCCTCCATGGATACGGCGGTGGCGGAACTGGATGTGGCCACGCTGGATGCCGAGATTGCCAGGGAACGGGCCGCCCGGGATCAGGTTGAAGCCGAACTTGCCCAGTATCAGCGTGAGATGAAGGATAAAATTGCCACCGCCACCGCGGCGGTGAGTTTGCAGCGCCGCGAGCATGCCACCGGGCAAAGCCGCCTGGCCATTGCCCAGAGCAATGTTGATCGTAGCAAGAAACTCGCGTCCCGGGGCACCTTCACCGAGCGTCAACTTGATGACGCGACGGACCACTTGCTCGATATCACCGCCAAATTGCGCGCCCTCGAGACCGACTTGGAAACCAGCCAGAATAAACTCCAGGAACTGAACAGCGCCTTGCAAAAAGAGGCCGTGTATCGGAGCCAAATTCAGGCGATCGACCGGGCCATGGACAAGAGCAGCGTCCAACTGCGCCAATCGAAGCAGCGCCTGTTCGAGATGCATATCCGCGCCCCGATCACGGGCATTGTTGACGAGGTCTATGTCAGCGCCGGCGTCTATGTCGAGGATGCGGATCGTGCCTTTTTGCTGCATGATCCGAATGCCCTGTGGCTCGAGGCCAAGATCGATGAAAACGATATTCGTCTGGTCGCGCCCGGACAGCCGGTGACCATTGAATTCGATGCCTATCCGTTTTCATATTTCGAGGGCAAGGTCCGTGCCATCGGGCAGGCCACGCTGGGCTCCATGACCCATGGCGGCAAGGAGGAGGTGGCGCCACGCATGGCGCAGCGCATCCCCGTCCTGATCGACTTGCCTAAAATAGAAAAGGCGATCTGGCCCGGCATGCGCGCCAGCGTGAATATCACGGTTCGCTAAGTGGAATAGCCGCCATGGATCTCTCACTCTTCGGCCCACGGACGATCCTCGCCATCGCCACGGTTTCCATGCTGGTACAACAGGCGTTTTCCTACGTTTGCCAAATTGTCATGCCCATTCTGGCACACCGTCTGGCCGAGGATTTTGGTATCTCGCCGGCCTGGCTTGGACTCTATCTGTTTTTGCAGAATGTCATGGCGATTGTCGCGGCGCTTGGCTGCGGCAGTTTCATTTTGCGCTATGGCCCGCTTCGCATCAGCCAGTTCACCTTGTTGATGATGGGGGGCAGCTTGTTCGTGATCGCGTCGGGGACGCTTTGGCTCTACCCGCTCGGCGCCGTTCTGTTGGGCGCGGCGGCGGTCTCGACCCCGGCCAGCTCGCATATCCTGGCCCGCGTCTGCCCGCCGCGTCTGGTTCCGGTGATCTTTTCGGTCAAGCAAACCGGGGTGCCGGTTGGCAGCCTGATCGGCGGCCTGTTGATCCCCTTTCTATTGGGACTTGTCGTCTACAGCGCCACCGTCGGCACGACCATCCGCCCCGGCCCCTATGGCGCCGCGTTGATTACAGGCTTGATCGTCTTTTCAGTGGCGCTTTCACTGCAACCGCTCCGCGCCTATTTCGACCGCGACCGCGATCCGGACCAAAAAATCGGCTTTGGCGATATGCGGGCGACGCTTGCCATGGTGCTGCGGAACCCGGCCTTGCGCGATATTTCCTTTGCCGCCTTTGCTTTCGGCGGCTTGCAGTCGCTGTTTTCCGGCTTTTTCATTCTCTATCTGATCGACGGGCAGGGCTATTCCGAAATTGAGGCCGGGTCCGCCTTTGCCATATCCTCGTTTACCGCCATCTGGGCGCGGATATTGTGGGGAGTCGTCGGCGGCGGCATCATTCCGGCGCGCTGGGTCTTCGCCGGCATAGGCTTTTTTGGCGGCGTTGCCGCGTTGTTGATGACGCTTTTTGATTTCTCCTGGACCTTGAACGGGATCATCGCGGTGGCGATCCTGTTCAACATCACCGCGTTAAGCTGGCACGGCATTCTGTTGGCGGAGACCGCACGCCTGGCGCCGGAGGGGCAGGTCGGCGGCGTCACCGGCGGTGTGCTCGCCTTTACTTCGATCGCGATGATGATCTATCCGGCAATTTACGGGCTGATCCTGGCGGCCACCGGGTCTTACGAGATCGGCTTCGCGCTTTCAGCGATCCCGGCTTTCGCCGCCTTTATCATCTTCCTGAACCCACCCGTTCAGGGGTCATGGTTCGGCCTTTGCCTAGGCTTGGCACAGAGCCTGTACTCGATCCGGGTGCTGTCCCGACTGGCCATGCTGATGATTTTCGGCGTGGCCTTCGGCCTGCTGTTTCAGGCATTGGGTTTTTAGCGCCGTTCCCGTCTAAAGCAGTTCCGGGATATTCTGGTCCATTTGATGGCGCTAAATTAATTCCTCTTGTTTAGTTCAGCGTTAAATCATATATGTTCAACGTTGAACTATTTAAATGCCCATGGAGGAAACGGATATGAACAGGCGCAAATTTTTAGCCATCGCAGGATCCGCCGGTGTCATTGTCGCGGCGGGCACTGGGGGGTTTTTGGCGACGCGCACGCCGGAAGGCGCTTTGAAGCCATGGAAAAATGCCGGATCGCTGTATTCCGGCGCCATGAGCCAGGCCCTGTCCTATGCCATTCTGGCGCCCAACCCCCATAACCGGCAGCCCTGGCTGATCGATCTGAAAAGCGGCACGGAGGCGGTATTGACCTGTGACCCGGGCAGGTTGTTGCCCGTAACTGATCCCTTCAGCCGGCAGATCGCGATCGGACTGGGATGTTTTCTGGAGCTATTTTCCCTGGCCGCCGCGGCGCAGGGCTACCGTGCCCACATGCGTTATTTTCCGGAGGGGGAACCGGGCGATGTCCTGGAACAACGGCCTATCGCCCACCTATCGCTCGAGAAGCAAGACGGCTTGGCGGGCGATCCGCTATTTGCCCATGTCCTGAAACGCCGCACCAACCGGCAGCCCTATGAAGCTGACCGGGCCATCCCGGATGATCTCGCGGGGCGCCTGCGTCGTGGGGCCGCCGATAACGTCCAGGTGGGCACGACAACCGGCGGCAAGTTGTTGCGCGACTTAAGAGCCCTGACCCGCGATGCCATGTTGACCGAGGTTCGTACGGTGGCGGCGTATCAGGAAAGCATCGATTTGATGCGTATAGGGCGGGCGGAGATAGAGGCCAATCCGGATGGCATCGCCTTGGGTGGCGGGTTCCTTGAAAGCCTGAAACTTGCCGGCATATTGAGCCGGGAAAGTCTTGCCGATCCGGCATCGCGGACCTACCAAATAGGCCTTACCATGTTCGAGGCGGGGGCGATGTCAGCCATGGGATTTATCTGGATCAAGACCGGCGGCAATAGCCGCACGGCGCAGATCGAGGCCGGCCGGGCCTATCTGCGCATCACCCTTCAGGCCACTGCGGCTGGTCTGGCCATGCAGCCCATGAGCCAGGCGTTGCAGGAATACGCGGCCATGGCGCCTTACTACAGGGCGATCCATGATAAGTTGGCCGGCAAATCGGGCGAGCGGGTGCAAATGCTGGCCCGTCTTGGTTATGCAGAGGCCGTGGGTCCCGCCCCGCGCTGGCCGCTGGAGACGAGACTGAAGGAAGCCTGATGGTGGAACCAACGGAAGATCCGCTGGCATTTCGGTTCTTCACCGAAATCGGCATCATCGAACAATTGGCCCGCAACCGGCTGGAACGGGTTTTACCTGATGGCCTGAAGGTATCTCAATTCATCGTGCTGAACCATTTGGTGCGCCTGGGCGGCGAATGGAACCCGGCGCGCCTCGCCGCCGCCTTCCAGGTGACCAAGGGGGCGATGACCAACAATCTACAGCGGCTGGAGCAACGCCGCCTGGTGCAGGTCTTGGCCAATCCGGCTGACGGGCGGGGCAAGCTTGTCAGCATCACCGAGGCCGGGCGGGACATGCGCCTGCGTTGCGTGGCAAGCGTCGGCCCCTTTCTGGCCGATCTTTCAAGGGAGTTTCCGGACAAGGACCTGGCAGCCGCCCTGCCGATCCTGGAAAAAATGAGAATCTATTTGGACGCACACAGATCATAGACCTCATAGACTAATTTCAAATCTGTCGGGTCAACCTGAAAGGGGCTTCAGGTGAAAGGCAAGGACACCGAGAATCATATTGATCACCTCTCCATCGTTCGACAGAGGCAGGTTCAGGGTCTCATATCCATAGATATTTCGATCCGGATAAAAAGCCTCGCCGTGCGTTCGAAGAGGCGCTTTGTTAGCGAATATCCAGTGAAAGCTGGCATAGATCTTTTCAAGCAATTCCGGCGGATAGATTTCGTCATAATATTTGCCCGTGGAATCCCGCTGCATGACTTCTGTAATTTCGGTTCCGATCAGACGATAGCGCAGTCGGAAAGGCGCGCGCTCCACATCAATCAAGACGATGTTGCCTAAATGCCCGACAATATCCATCGGATCAATATCGCCGCGGCTGGGCATGACCCGTTGCCCGCGCTTCTCATCCCAGTAACGGCGGACAGCAAGCAGCGTGGGGTCGCGGCATTCAAGGTCAGGGTCAATATTTACCCAGAAGTCTTGCGACGACATAAGGCATCAATCTCCAATTTCCAGGCTAACGAGCGCACCGTCATCAATTAGCTATATGTCATATACACAACTGTTACAATCCGCCGCGAAAGCGACTCTAATTAATTAAAATTTCTCTAATACCTGGCCGGGCGCTTTTCCTGGAAGGCAGCGACGCCTTCCGCGAAATCGGGGCTGGCGCGGACCTGGTCGCCCAGGGCTTGCTCCATTGTCTCGCGGGGCCGGTTCAGGGCGTCGTCGGTGGCGCTGATCTGTTGCTTGACCGCTTGCACCGCCGCGGGACTGTTGGCGGCAATGGCCTCGGCCGTACGCAGGGCCCAGGGCATCAATTCATCCCTGGGCAGGACCCGGTTCACCAAGCCGATGCGCGCGGCTTCATCCGCGGCAATCAATTGGCCGGTCAAGATTAATTCCATGGCGTGTACATGGCCGATTTGCTGGCGTAGACGCAGCGCCGCACCGCCAAAGGGATAGACACCCCAGCGGACTTCCGGCAGGCCAAAGCGGGCCTCGGGCGCGGCGGCGCGAATGTCGGTTGAAAGCAACAGTTCCACGCCGCCACCGGCGCAATCACCGTTCACGGCGGCAATGACGGGCTTGCGATAGGCGCCGTATTTCAACAGCCCCTTGTAAATAATCTCCGACAGCTCGGGCCCGGCGGACAGATCGCCCGACAGATCCGCGCCAGCGCAAAAGGACTTCTCCCCGGCGCCGGTCAGGATCAGACAGCGATAGGGGGCTTCTTGCAGCCGCAGCCAGGCTTCGCCCAATTCGCGCAAATCGTCACGGCTCAGCGCATTTCGTTTAGCCTGGTTATCCATGGTGATGATGGCGATGTGCGGGCCATGTTCCTTAACGTCTAGTGCCACGTGTTTGTCTCCCAGTTGGTTTTAGTCCGCCTTATTCCGGCGCCACGTCGACCACCACTTTGCCGATGGCGCGCCGTTCTGTCAGCAGACGCAGGGCCTCCACCCCCTGATCCAGGGGCAGGCGGTGGCTGATGATGGGGTGTAAATGGCCCTGGCCGTAAAATTCGCCCAGTTCAGCCATGGAACGTTGCACCAGATCGGGCCGGTGCCAGCGGAAATAGCGGTATGACGATCCCAGGGCGGAGCGATGCTTGACCAGTAGGCGGTTGGCCGGCACCTGGGGCACCCCGCCGACAAAGCCGAAATGGATAAAGCGCCCGCCCCAGCCCAGGGACGAAAGCGCGCTATCGAACAGCTTGCCACCGACCGGATCAAAGCAGACATCGGCGCCCTTGCCATTCGTCAGGGCCATCACCTTGTCTTTCAGGCTCTCGGTCGCATAGTTCACCACCTCGTCGGCGCCATGTTCGCGGACCGCCTGTAACCTTTCATCACTGCTGGCCCCGGCGATCACCCGCGCGCCCATGGCCTTGCCTATTTCCACCGCCGCCAGGCCGGAGCCCCCCGCCGCGCC
Organism: Alphaproteobacteria bacterium; assembly: GCA_016776605.1. Taxonomy (GTDB): domain Bacteria; phylum Pseudomonadota; class Alphaproteobacteria. Next base: position 253,822 of record JADHTB010000004.1, read on the forward strand.
CAACACCAGCATGGTCTCGCCCGCTTCCAGGCGGCCCTGCCAGCGGATCGCCAGATGGGCCGACAGATAGGCCACGGTAAAGGCCGCGCCATCGGCGAAGCTCATCCCCTCGAACAGCGGCCAGACTTCCTCGGTCACCGCGATGGCCTGCTCGGCGAAACCGCCGTGGGCCAGGGTCGCCATAACATGATCGCCAGGCTTAAACCCCTCTACCCCGGCACCAACCTTGGCGACCCGGCCGGCGGCCTCCAGACCGGGGGCAAAAGGAAAATCCGGCTTGGTCTGATATTTACCGGCGACCATGATGGTGTCGGCGAAATTGGCCGAGGTAGCCACCACGTCCAGCAGAATTTCCCCCGGCCCCGGTACAGGCGCCGCCACCTCGGTCAGCTCCAATGTATCAATGTCGCCCCAGGCCCGGCAAATCAGTGCCCGCATGTTGTCTCTCCCCGTCGTTTTCCGTCGATCATCATAGTTACTCCAACCATGATGCCCCAGCCGCACACCAATGCAAATGGCGTCTTGCCCTGCCTTGGGCTACAAATAGGCTTCTTAATTTCAAACCCGATTCTAAAACATGAAAGATGCCGACGCCATGGAACTGAAAACAGACAAAATGATTGCCCGCAAAGAAGACGGCGTTGGCTGGTTGATCTTCAACAATCCAGCCCGCCGCAACGCCGTCTCTCTGGCCATGTGGGAGGCCGTGGGCGAGGTGATGGCGGATTTCGACGCCGACGATAACATTCGGGTCGCGGTGCTGGCGGGCGCCGGGGACAAGGCCTTTGTCTCGGGCGCCGATATTTCGGAGTTCGCCGAAAACCGGAACTCCGCCGCCTCCGAAGAGACCTACAAGGCGGCCACGGCAGAGGCCCATCGGGCCATGTCCAGTTTCCAAAAGCCCCTGCTGGCGATGATCCAGGGTTTCTGCATCGGCGGCGGCGTCGCGGTGGCCCTGGCCGCCGATATCCGCATTGCCTCCGATGACAGCCAGTTCGCCGTGCCCGCCGCCCGCCTGGGCCTGGGCTATAACTATGGCGGCCTGAAAACCCTGACCGGCCTGGTCGGCCCGTCCATGGCCAAGGAAATATTCTTCACCGCGCGGCGCTTCACCGCCCAGGAAGCCCTGGCCATGGGACTGGTCAACCGGGTGGTGCCCCGGGATCAGTTGGAAGCTCTGGTAGCGGAATACACCGCCATGATCGCCGAAAACGCGCCCCTGACCATCCGCGCCGCCAAGGCCACCGTGGGTGAGGTTCTGAAAGACCCGGAAAAGCGCGACATGGACCGCCTGGACAAATTGATCACCGCCTGCTTCGACAGCGAGGATTTCACCGAAGGCCGGACCGCCTTCATGGAAAAACGCAGACCCAACTTCAAGGGCCGGTAGGCGGGCTTGCCGGTCAATGTTGCGTGGCGTCGATTTCAGCCAGGAGACCGGTCGCTGGCTGAGCCTGCTTTTGTTGACGCTGCGTGACTAGAGCATTTCCGAGGTATTCTGAACCATTTGACCGCTCACCAAAGCCCCGTGGGTAGGCGCGGTTTGTGGGTCGATGTGATACATCGTCCAAGAACCGCAACGCAGCCACGGGGCTTTGGTGAGCGACCTTCGGTGGCACCCCTAAGCCATTCGGATGCGTTGCGCCGCTTGCCCGATGCACCACATCGCGCTGCGCAACGCGCCTACCCGAATGGCTCAGGGGCGCCATCAAATGGACCAGAATACCCCGGAAATGCTCTAAGCGCCGGGTAGGCTGGCCGCGGCCCGCGTGCGGCGCAGAAACAGGTTCGCGCCGTACGTTATGGTGAGCAGAACGGCGGCGGCCATGTAGCTATATTTATCGGTGTAGATGAAACCGCCGGCCGCTATCAACAATGTGATGCGCGAAGGCCATTGCAGCTTCCCGATACCATATAAATAACCCTCGAAGCCGGCGGACATGAGTATCACCGCGATGATACAGGTGGAAATGGAGATGACGATGGCGTCAGGCTCGCCGCGCAGAATCAACGATGGCGTCAGCACAATGATAAACGGCAGGATAAATTTGATCGAGCCCAGACGCATCGCCAGAAACGCCGTCTCCATGGCGCCGGACTTTGCGATCACCGCCGCCGCCACCGCCGCCAACGCGACGGGCGGCGTAATGTAGGAGATCATGCCCCAGTACAGGATGAAGAGGTGGCTGCCGATTGGGTCCAGACCGAATTCGATCAGAGCGGGGCCCAGGACAATGGCGAGAAAGATATAACAGGCGCTGACCGTCACTCCCATTCCGAGGAGAAAAGAGGTCAACGCGCCGCCTTTAACGGATTTGTTGGTCTAACTAAAGGTGCAATAGATAGACTTATCGGCACCTAATAATGCTCGCTATTGGGGGCAAAGCGGAAGTCAGCAGCGACCCTGTCCACTTCTGGTTGGTGCCAACAGCGGCCCTTCAGGAAAATCTAATGTGTTTCAGACCGCTGTCGTTTTTTGGCGCATAGACGCCGACGGGTGGGAGCCGTCCACAGCATCCAACTCGGACATTGGTGCATCATCAATTGACACCATAACGCGGCACCTATTTAGGCATGCCGATTTATTCGCTGTTGCACGCGTCGCATTATTATTGGCACCAGCAGTGTGGTGATCACGCCCACGATTACCAGACTGGAAAAAAGATGGGTAACGATCGGATCTTTCTGTCCTGCTTGCGAGAAAATTCCGCTTTCGAGGGCAATGCTCAACAGGACTAGTTCGACGGCGCCACGGGCGCTCATGCCGATGCCGACGATCGCTGCTTCTCGACGATGGAGACCACCAAGAAGAGCAGGAATCCCTGCCCCGAGGAGCTTGCCCAGGAATGCGACCGCAATGAGAAGGAACAGGAAAACAGGAACGGCGGTCACGGCGCTCAGGTCGACCTGCAGCCCGATAGATACAAAAAAGAGAGGGCCGAGTACGCCCCTCGTCAGGGCGCCACATATAAGTACTATTTCGTTATATTCGCGGCGGCCCACCCGCGTTTTTTCGAAATACAACCCTGCCATGAACGCCCCCAGGATCCAGTGCATTCCAAGGAGTTCCGCCAGCAGGCCGTAGGCAAGCGCAACAATTGTAATGGCACTGAATTCGATAGCGGCGGCTTGCATTGCCTTAATAGCCCGGCTGACGCGGGGATAAACATGTACACCAAGCGTCACGGTAATTGCGAAGAAAGCAGTGACCTTTGCCACCATGAGTGCGAGCGTCGCCATATCAGGAAATGTGCCGTTTTCCATCATTGAAAGCAGAACGGCGAGGAGGAAAAGGCCCATAACGTCATCGACGATCGCAGCGGAAATCAAAATCTCTCCCATTCGTGTGTGAAGTAGGCCGAGTTCGCTAAGCATCTTGACCATCGCTGGAATCGCGGAAATGGATAACGCGATACCGATCAGCAGGGCCTGCACCGCCTTGAGATCCGATTCAGGAAGGAAGAGCCAAGCCAAGCTAAAGCCCCCGAGAAGCGGCACAATCATGCCGCCAAAAGCCACCGCAAACGAAACCGCGGAATTCTCGGCAACCTCTTTGGGTTCTATTTCTATGCCGGCAACAAGAAGGAGAAAGAAGATTCCAATTTGAGCGGCAGTTTCCAAAGCGTCACTGGCTATCAGTTGGTCCAGAAAGGGCAACGACTGGCCAAACCAGGCTGCCGCAGACACAAGCGTTATGCCGGCAAGGATTTCCCCGGCCGATGCGGGCTGGCCAAGACGCTCCGCCAATTCGCCAAAGACCCGGGCAATTATCAGCAATGCGAGCAGATCAGCTAGAATATACAAACCTGGCTCCTCAGAATTACTGCTTACGTTGCGGCAATCGAAACACTGGAACTCGTGCGAAGGATATAGTCGGGATCGGCTTCACCGTCCGTAAGAATACGCCATGCGGTTTTGTCAGACACGCGTCTGGGGGAAATACTATGTGTCAGCGGTGTGCATGTCCATCGAGGCCAAATGTCTCAGTTGGGTCCTATGCGCCGATTTCCAACTGAATTGTGATCGTCGGCTTCCAGGTGAACACCGGAAATGGGCTTGGAGCCGGAATAGGCGCCAAATGTGCCAACACCGGACATTTGGTCGCCCTCGTTGATCCGCATGGATTCTCCAACCAGCCGCAGCTACACGTTGCTCCATGTCAGAGAGAACTCATACGGTGCGGCGATGAAAGTGATTGGGAATCTGGTGCGTCAGGAATGTGGGCGATGGCTCAATAACCGGGCCGAAAATTCACACCGACCGTTCCGACGACGAGAGGGCGCGATGGCCAGGTTCAGGGATATCAAGACCCTGCAGAACCGCGCGGCCGCTCTGGCCGAGTGGCGTCAACTTGCGGCCTGAGATTTATGGGTTACGGGGTTTTTCAGACCAGTTCTCGTTTGTCTGACAGTGCCCCCTCTGACACTGCCCAGGCATTGCTTTATTGCCAAAGGTTTCCAGCCCGGTATTCTATACCTGAGTTGCAAACAACGACGCCAGGCACTCCCGTCAAACCTGCATTGACAGAAAATCCATTGACCACATGAGGAACGAAGCCATGGCCGACCGAACTGGACCGCTCACCGGTGTCAAAGCCGTGACCTGCTCGACCGCGCAGGCGGGGACGGTGCCGTACATGCTGATGGCGGATTTGGGCGCCGAGGTTATCAAGATCGAAGTCCCAGGGGTTGGTGATAGTTCCAGAACCGCCGGCGAATTGAAGGGCGGTATCAGCTCGTTCTTCGAGACCAACAACCGGGGTGTGAAGAGCCTGACATTGAATCTAAAATCCGAGGAGGGCCGGGCCATACTCCACAAACTGGTCAAGGACGCGGATATTTTCGGACAAAACTTCCGCCCCGGCGCGGCCGAAAAAAACGGCTTCGGCTATGAAGAACTTAAGAAGATTAATCCGGCGCTGGTTTATGTCTCCGTTTCCGGTTACGGCCTGCTTGGACCGCACGGCCGCCTGCCGGGGACAGATGCCGTCGGCCAGGCCTTGGGCGGCGTGGCCGAGGCGTATGCGGGGCCAGGCGAGGCGATGCGGACGGGCGTAGTCTCGGTCGCCGATGAATCCTGTGCAATCCTGACATTTGGCGGCCTTTTGGCGGCACTCTATTATGCAAAAAACACCGGCATCGGGCAAAAGGTAGAGACCTCGCTAGTCGGCGGCATCGTCCGCCTGATGGGCTGGACATTGACCACCACGATGTGGCGAAACGCCAATCCGATCACCGGCGCACGTATCAATGGCACGCGCGAGCGCCCGGGTATTGCCGCGACTTTCAACGACCGAGATGGCAAGCCATTGGTGTTTCAACTGGGTCACATTGACTGGACGCGCGCTATGGAAGCACTGGGCTTTCTTGCGACGCTTAGGGAACGCGGCGCCGACGATCTTGGGCTTGCTCTGGTTTCCGATGAAATGAAGAATAAAATTCTCGGTGTCCTGGCCGAATTATTCGCCACCGACAGCCGTGATCGATGGGTGGAAATTCTGCGCGCCGCCGACATCGTCTCGGCACCGGTAAACACTCTGCTCGAGGCGTCGAATGATCCCGACGTACTCGCGAACGGTTATATCAGCGAGGTCGAGTATCCAGAGATCGGCGAGACGCTCAAGGTGCATGGTTCGCCTTGGCAGTTTTCGGAAACGCCCGCCAAAATTGGCGTTGCGCCAAAGCTCGGCGAACACAACGCCGATATCCTATCCGGGCTCGGCTATAGCGAATCGGAGATCATTTCCCTGCGGGCGCAAAAGATTATCTGAGCCTATATTGATAAAATATGTTCTAGCGGATAGCCGGGGCGGGCTTCTGAAGTTACGCCAGCCGGCGATAACGGGCTTCGTCGCAAAGAACGGACTGCGCCAACATGCGTGTTTCGTTATGGTTTTTTTCGTAAATGACAACAGCATGAGGCACTTGATGTGCGGGCACGACTAAATGTGCAACGACCCAGACGCTATCCGGTGCGTCAACTTTTACAAGCCGATCCCCCGATTGAAGCGCCGCGTTCTTGAATGGCCGGCGCATTCAATTGTTTCCCGTCATGCCGCGTCTGCTGAATTTTATCATCTAAATGATATTGGCTTATTCATATGATTTTTCATGAGCGGGAGAGAGTGACGGCGGAAGCCCTGACGCCATTCCTAGCACAACATGACCGCAACCTGCCAGCTGTACCGACAAGGTCCGATTTTCGCAAAGGGCCCAGAGTCCGAGCGCGGCCGCGCGGCACGGAGGCGGATTTCCTCACCAACGACGAAGTACGATGGATGTACGAACGCGCCGAGGATGTGACCTATCCGGAAGGCTCCGCGGTCTTCAGCGAAGATCCATAGAGCTTCGGGACGTCCGGTCTCATCAAGGCGGTGAGGTTGCCATAACCGCGGCAGCCGTTATCCTCGTGGCAACAGTGGAGTATACACCCCCTTAATATCGATGTCAGCGGGAGAAGAGAGCATGACTGTCGTAGAGACGGAGCGTCACGGACAAATCCTCGTGGTCAGGATGAACCGGCCGGAGCGGTTGAACGCGTTGAACCATGAAATGCGGACCGAGCTTGCGGAAACCTGGATCGAGTTCAGGGAAAGCAGCGAGTTGGAGGTTGCCATCTTCACCGGCACGGGCCGGGGGTTTTGTGCGGGCGAGGATATGAAGGAATCCCTGGCCGCCGGCGCGCCGGGCGGACGGCGGCCAGCCAAGGAAGATCCCTTCATGTCCGGCACCTTGGAAAAACCGGTGATCGCGGCCATCAACGGCTTTGCCATGGGTGGCGGCTTCATGCTGGTTGAGCGCACCGACCTGCGCGTTGCCGTGCGGGAAGCGGTGTTCGAAGTGTCCGAGGCGAAGCGCTGGCTGTTGGGCGGCTATAACCACGGCCATATTGCCAACCTGCCCTATACGGTGGCCATGGAAATGGCCTTGGGCTTTCGCTTCAGCGCGGATCGGTTTCACGAGATCGGTTTCCTCAACCGGGTGGTCGAGGCCGATGCCTTGATGCCGACGGCTTTGGAGATGGCCGAACATCTTTTGACCCTGCCGCCTGCTTCGCGGGTCAACACCGTACATATGATGCGCCAGATGCGTCCAACCGTGGGGCCTGAGTTGGAACGCCTCGGCGTCGCCCTACACGACCATGGTGCGAAAAGCGACCTTATGGAATCCCGCGCGGCGTTCTCGGAAAAGCGCACGCCAAATTTCAAGGGCTGGAACGATCCTCAGGACCGCTATCATCTACCGGTCCTGGAAACGCCGAAGAGGTAATGCCGAGCCAACGATAATTTAAAGCAAGCCGGTCCAGAATACATGGGCCGATAAAATTCCAGGTTGACCGGCAGCGGTTAATCTTTCAAGCTTCGGCAATGGATTTTGCCTTGAGCCAGAGGATTTCCGCCTAGGTGTATAATGATCGGCGGACTGGAATTTCTTGGGTCCCTAAATACCTTGTAGCGTACCCGGTGTAGCGTACTCGGCCCTGTTCCCATGGAGGTGGGAGCAGAAGGCATCGCGATGCCGGCAATGAAACAAGAATGCGTGAGCTAATTATTGCACGCAGGCATTCATGACGCGGAGGAGGCAAAAAATGAAAAACCACCGATCCAAGATAGTTTATCTGCTTTCATTATTAATCGCGGCCTTTGTCTGGACCCCCCTATCGGCGGCGGATCAGAAAGGCACCCTTATCGTGGCCCTGGAGTCCCTGGGCGGGCAAAGCATGGACCCGATCCAGGAAGGCCGGCCCACGAACGCCCACATTCAGGCGCCTGTGTTTGATTCACTACTGGGCTACGACTATGAAAAAGGTGGCGTCGGCCCCGGCGTGGCCATAAGTTGGGTGCTCTCCGATGATGGCCTGAGCTGGACATTTCAGCTGCGCAAGGATGTCAAATGGCACAACGGCGACCCGCTCACGGCGCACGATGTGAAATTCAGCCTGGAACGCACCATGTCGAAGGATTCCTTGTCGTCGCGCCGGGCGCAGCTAAGACGAAACGTGACGAAAATCGAAGTGGTCGATGACTATAGCGTCCGCATTTCTACCAAGGGGGTGCAGGTGCATTTCCCCTCCGGCCTTAGCCGTTCGGTATTCCAGGAAGGGCAGCTTATGCCCAAAAAGTACATCGAAAAGGTTGGTGAAAAAGAGTTCCGCAAGCGTCCCATCGGCAGCGGGCCGTGGAAGTTCGTGCGTAGCGTGCCCGGCGATCTCATTGAATACGAGGCCGTCGACTACCCCCATTGGCGCGGCACGCCGAAGTACAAGAAACTGCTAATCCTGCTGGTGCCCGAGGAAAGCACCCGGGTCTCCATGGTCCGGACCGGCGAGGCGGCGATTGCGTCGATCAGTCCGGAGGCGATCCAGGAGGCCAAGGCGGGCAAATTGAAAGTGATGTCGGTACCGGCCACGATGCAGGCCATCTTCCAGTTCTGGGGCCTCTATCAACCCCAGTTCAAGGACTCACCTCTGAACGACGTGCGGGTGCGCGAGGCGCTGTCCCTGGCCATCGACCGGCAGCAGATCATCGACCATGTGATGTATGGTCAGGCCAGTTGGCCCATGCCCTTCGCCTCCTTTGGCTACAGCGTGGACATTGACGCCAAGCGCTGGATGCGGTGGAGCCGGGACGCCTTGCGCTATGACCCGGGCCGGGCCAAGCAATTGCTGGCCGAGGCGGGCTATGCGAACGGCTTCGAGCTGAATTTCGCCAACACCGCCCTGCCAGGGACGCCCTATATGACGCAGATCGGCATTGCGGTGGCGGATTTCTGGAACAAGATCGGGGTCAAGGTCAAACTCACGAACTATGAGTGGGGAGCGTTCCGAACCCTGAACCGGGGCGATCAGAAAAAACTGGCGGGCGGCACCTCGATGTTCCGTACCGCCGGCCGGCCGGTCGCCATGAGCCGCTACAACGTGGCATTTGGGACCAAAAGCCCGCACCGTCTTTTGGGCAATGAGGAAATCTGTACCGGTATCTGCCAGACCTATAAGACGCTCTACGCCAAGCAGGTGACCCAGCAGAATCCAGTAAAGAGGGCGGCGATGACCGACGCCGTAATGGGACTGATAGCCGATTCCTGGATGGCGGTTCCGATTCTGGAAGGCATGGGCTATTGGGCGATTAATCCCAAGATGGTCGGCGCCTTCAAGCCTATTCCAGGGCGTCATGAATTCGGCGACGTGTTCGAACGCATTCCGCGGCCGGATCAAAAGGCTTGGCAATAAATCAGCCACGCCGCGGCCGCATGATGCGGCCGCGGTGAGCCGCGGTTTCTGAAAATCTAGTTTCCGAAAGATTGGCTTGGATGCAGGGTTATATTGTCAGACGCCTGTTTCAAGGTGTCGTGCTGCTTGTCATCGTGACGACTATTGTCTTCGCCGTGGGCCGTCTCACGGGCAACCCGGTTGATTTGCTGCTGCCTGAAGAGGCCTCCGAGGAAGAACGTCAAGCAATGATTGAGGCCCTTGGGCTCGATGGTCCGGTCCTTGAACAATTCGTGGTTTTCATCAAGGGCGCGGTGCAAGGCGACCTGGGGGTCTCTATTCGTTACCGCCAACCGGCGGTCGATGTCTTCTTCTCCCGTCTTCCCAACACCCTTCTGCTGATGCCCGCGGCGATGCTCCTGGCCGTCTTCATGGCAATACCGCTTGGCATTCTCTCGGCCTTGCGCCGTGGCCGCCTGACCGACAAGGTCTCGGGCACCATCGCGGTGCTGGGCATCGCCACGCCAAATTTCTGGCTGGGCATATTGTTAATCTATATTTTCAGCGTCCAGCTTGGCTGGCTGCCGTCGAGCCGAATGGGCGATTGGTCGCATTATGTCCTGCCCACCATTACCCTCGGCACCTTCTTGGTGGCTGGTTTCATGCGGCTTATACGCTCCAGCATGCTGGACGTCCTGGACAGCGAATTCGTTAAATTGGCCCGGATCAAGGGCCTTAGCGAGATGAGAGTGGTCTGGAAGCACTGTCTCAGAAACGCCCTGATCCCGGTTCTCACCCTTTGGGGCGTATTCATGGGCGGACTGGTTACCGGCACCATTGTAACCGAGACGGTATACGCCTGGCCCGGCGTCGGCCGGCTCACTTACGAGGCCGTGATCTTTCGCGACTATCCCCTGTTGCAGGCAGTGGTGATCATGGATGCGGTTTTGATCCTGGCTATCAATTTGGTTGTCGATATTCTTTACGCCTATGTCGATCCCCGGATCCGGTTCACCTAACGGAAAAGAATAATTATGCGAAAGCTGCCCTGGATCTCGATGTTCATAATCGGCGGAATGATCTTCGCCGCGGTATTCGCGCCCTATCTCACGCCCTATTCGCCGATCGATCAGACGCTCCCGGATAAGTTGTTGCCGCCGTTTTGGGAAGCGAAGGGAAGCATGAAGTATATTTTGGGCACCGATATCTTTGGCCGGGACGTCCTCACCCGCCTGCTCTATGGCGCCAGGGTAAGCTTGATCGTGACGGGGCTTTCGCTGCTGTTCGGCGGTGGCGTCGGATTGCTGATCGGCATCACGTCGGGCTACATCGGCGGCCGCTTGGATAGCCTCTTGATGCGTCTGGTCGATGCCGCCTTTACTTTCCCCGCCATCCTATTCGCCTTGCTGCTGGCGGTGACCATGGGGCAGGGCCTGGATACCCTGGTCATCGCCATCGGCCTGCTGCTCTGGGCCGGCTTCGCGCGGATCATTCGCGGCGAAGTCCTGGCCCTCAAGCAGCGGGATTTCGTCGCCCTCGCCAAGGTCCATGGGTGTTCGGAGCTTCGCATCATGGTCACCCATATTCTGCCCAACGTAATGAATACATTCATGGTCCTGGTTACCCTGAACGTCGGCGCGGTGATTGTCGCCGAGGCATCGCTGAGTTTCCTCGGCGCCGGTATACCGCCACCCACGCCGTCCTGGGGCCTCATGGTGGCCGAGGGGCGCGGCAAGATCAGCTCCGCCTGGTGGCTCTCCCTGCTGCCGGGCATCGCCATTACCCTGGTCGTGCTCACCTTCAATTTGTTCGGGGATTGGCTGCGCGACCGGCTGGACCCAAAGCTGCGGCAGTTGTGATGAGAAAAGTCATGCCGGGTCGAACCGTGGGAAAAGTTGGGAAATGAACGGCGATATCGCCCTTGAAGTGCGAGATCTTCACACTCATTTTTTCCTGCGCCGGGGTGTCGTGAAGGCCGTTGATGGTGTCAGCTTTTCGCTTCACCGCGGCGAAGTGCTGGGCCTGGTCGGCGAGTCCGGCTGCGGCAAGAGCGTGACAGCGTTGTCTCTGCTGCGCCTGCTGCCCAATGAAGCCGCCCGCACCGTGCAGGGCCAGGTGCTGTTGGATGGCGAGGATCTTCTCGTCAAGAGCAAAAGGCAGATGCGGCAAATCCGTGGGCGCAAGATCTCGATGATTTTGCAGGATCCCCAAACCTCACTGAACCCGCTCTTCACCATTGGCAACCAATTGTCCGAGGTGATAAGCAAAATTGGTGCGGAACGCGGCGGGGGCGTCATGCAGCAGGCCATCGAGGTGCTGCGCAAAGTCAAACTCTCGGCGCCGGAACAGCGGGTCCGTCAGTATCCGCATGAATTAAGCGGCGGCATGAAGCAGCGGGTGGTTGGCGCGATCGCCATGAACCGCGGGCCGCGCGTGTTGATCGCCGATGAGCCAACGACCGCCTTGGACGTGACTATTCAGCTGCAATACCTGAACCTGCTTAAGGAACTGCAGGAAAATACCGACATGGCTATTTTGTTCATTACCCATGACTTCGGCGTCGTGGCGCGCATGTGCGACCGGGTCGCGGTCATGTACGCCGGCAGAATTGTCGAAACGGGCCCAGTGCGCGAGGTCTTTAACAATCCTTCTCACCCTTACACCCAGGCGCTGATCGCGTCCGTGCCCAAATTGAAACGGCCCGAGGCGCGCTTGCACACGATCGAGGGCCAGCCCCCGGTTTTGACCGACCTGCCGAAGGGTTGCCGTTTTGAGGCCCGATGCCCCCATGCCGAGGCACGTTGCCGGGCCGCCTATCCAGACTCGTTCACGGTCGGAGCGGAGCATGCCGCCAACTGCTGGAGGCTCGATCCCGCATGACCGGAGCCCAGAGCGAACCCCAAATTGGACCACTACTGCGCGTCGAGAATTTGCGTAAATATTACCCCTTCACCAAAGGCATTGTTTTCACCAGGAAGATCGGCGATGTGAAGGCGGTCGACGATATCTCATTCTCCATCGCGGCGGGCGAGACCCTGGGCCTGGTGGGGGAATCCGGATGCGGCAAGACCACGGCCTCCAAGTTGGTGCTGAACCTGGAACGGCCGACCGACGGCAGGGTACTGTTGCAGGGGAAAGCCATTCATGACTTGCAGGGTGAGGCGAAGCGTGAATACCGGTCCCTGGTTCAAGCGGTCTTTCAAGACCCCTGGGCCTCGCTAAACCCCCGCATGACGGTGGGAAAGATCATCGCCGAAGCGCTGATCGTCAACAAATGGGGCAGCCGCGGCGAAATAAAACAACGGGTCGTCAAGCTATTGGTCCAGGTCGGCCTGCGGGCGGAGCACGCGCAGCAATATCCACATGAATTCAGCGGTGGGCAGCGCCAGCGCGTGGCCCTCGCTTCGGCGCTCGCCTCGAACCCCAAGCTCATCGTGCTTGACGAACCGGTTTCCGCCCTCGATGTCTCTATTCGGGCGCAGATGATGAACCTCCTCAAGGATATCCAGGAAAGTGAAGAGGTTGCCTATTTACTGGTCGCCCACGACCTGGCGACGGTTCGGCACATGGCCCATCAGGTCGCCGTGATGTATATGGGGCAAATCGTCGAATATGCGCCGACCGAAAAATTGTTCGAGGAGGTCCGGCATCCCTATACCAAGGCGCTGCTTTCGGCCGTGTTGCCGGATCATCCGCCGGATCCTAGGGACCAGAGCGAAGAGATCGTGCTGAGCGGTGAGGTGCCATCCCCCCTGGACATGCCGCCCGGCTGCCGGTTCCACACCCGTTGCCCGTTCGCGACGCCCCAGTGCGTCGCCGAAGAGCCCGTGCTACGTGAAATAACACCGACCCACCACGTCGCCTGCCACCTCTATTAGGAGGCCTGAAAAGATTAGGCGTTATTTTCCAGCAATCGCGGTTGAAAATGATGGCCGTGAGACCGCGGCACAACACCTCCCTCACCGTCGCAGCCGCAGTCAAAATCCCCTAGGGACTGCCGGCGCCATCCGCGCATCGCATTCTCCGATTTCGTGCCTTGGCGCTTCTCCGGCGCAGCGTCTCTCTTGAGGCTGTCTGGTGGTGCGGGTGTATCTTGCGATGGTCGACTATCAGTCGGCAGGTAGGCCTGCTGGAGAAATAGCTGTTTATTGCCAGCCCGGTTAACCTTGAAGTGCCGGAAACAAGCCTTTGACCCAATTCCGCTTGGGGTCAAACTCGGCCTGTTATTGGTTGCTAATATAATGCTCGAAACCAGGGGGTAAGCGGACATTAGCCCGACGCCGGTTGATGCTTGAAAGGTGCCATAAGCAGCCTGTTAAGATTTTCTAATATATGGCGCCTAGGCGCCGGCGGGTGGGATCCGTCCACTGCATCAGAAGCGGTCGTTGATACCTGCAAATTGTGTGCATAGACGATGTTCAACGTTGCCGTTGAATTTTGCGGTATTGCAGAAGGTCAAACTGCTTTTCAACGGCTCTCGAGCACCCTCTGGTCAATCCCATGGTGGGCAAAAAAGGGTTGGGCTTTTCAAACTCCCAATAATAAGATCAAGAACAATAGGGAAAGCTCGGACACGCACTCGTCCATGCGAATTTGAAACGTTTTTGTTTGGATGAGTTGAAAGGGAGGTACTATGTCACGACCACTAAACATGACGACCGCAGTTCTAGCTGCGGCCATCATCGCAGCGTCCACCCAAATGGCGGGTGCTGTAGAACCGGTTAAACTCCGTTGGGCATCGGATCACAACGGTCCGCCACATCCAGCCGCGATCGCGGAAGTTTATTTCGCCGAACAGGTGGAAAAAAGAATTCCCGGTAGCAAGGTGCAAATTTTCTGGGCTAAATCTCTCTACACCGTCCCGCAGGGCGTGAAGGCTCTAACCCAGGGCAACCTGGAAGTTCTTACGGGCCAGTTCGGTAAAACCTCAAGCATCGAGCCCCTTGCCAACGTGCTGTTGGGTGCCGGTAAACTGTCCACGGTCGGCGCCATTGATGCAGTCGACAAGACCAATACCTTTAAGGAATTGACGGCCCATTTTAATAAGGCGCACGGCATCACCATAATGGGTGCCGGGCATTTGAGCATGTACATGGGTGCCGGCGCCGTGAAGGGCAGGTTGATAGGACCGGCAGATTTCTCCGGCAAGAAAATGCGTTCCATGGGACCGGCCGAAAATGCTCTGTTAAGCGCGCTTGGTGCCAATCCGCAGGCCATGGCCTTTGGCGACGTGCCGCCGGCCCTGCAAACCGGTGTAATCGACGGTCTTCTCACCTCGCTCGGCGGCTTTAGCGCGACCAAGGAGCAGGCGCCGTACTTCACGGTGGCCGGTCTCAACGGGATTGTCGGCGACTACTACTGGTTCGGCGTTTCGAACCGTTGGTGGTACAAGCTCTCCAAAGAGCAGCGCGACGTCCTAAGCGACATCATCAAGAACGACTTCATCCCGTTCCAGCGCGTCATCAATTACTGCAATGACAAGCGCACGCTGGCGAAGTATCTCACTACGGACAAGAATGCCCCCGGCATCTATGTCATGAACCAAACGGAAGCAGCTGTCATCAAGAAGGCCGAGGGTGGCGCTACGAATGCCTGGATCAAGACCAAGGTAAACGATACCGGCGACAAGCTGGTCGACCAGTTTACGATGGAAGCCGAAGCCTTGGTAAAGGCCAACCCTCCGGGATCCCACCCCCTCGAAAATACCGACTGCTCGCAATACGAAAAGTATTTCGCGAAATACGGCAAGGGCGCGGACCTGTATAAGGCGAAAAACCGGAAATAACGGACACCATACAAAGAGACTTCAAGGGGCCGCCATGTTGCTGGCGGCCCCTTGTTGGTTGGATGGATCGCAATATTTGCTGATCGGGGGTGGACATGGACGGGTTTCTCGCATTTTCGCAACGTGTAAAAAACGTGATTCACTCGTTGCTTGGCTGGGTCGGCTCGGCCATGCTGCTGCTTCTGACCCTGTTCGCGCTGCTCGAGATTGTTCGCCGCTATATATTCGGCGTCGTCTTCGAATGGGGTCAGGATGCGATGATCGTTGGCATGGTCTCGGCGGTCGCCGTTTATTTCGGCGTGACCCAGATACGGCGCAGCCACCTGGTGATGAACGCGGCCGTGCAACTGATACACGCTCGCGGCTTTTACAAGACGGTCGGTATTCTCAAGATCTTCGTATCGGCGATCATCGTGCTGTTCTGCGGTTCCGTCGGCGTCACCGGTTGGGCGACCCTCAGCTATGCATGGAACAGGGATTTGACCACCTATAGCCTCCTCATTCCGCTATGGCCGTTTTATCTGATTTTGATGTTTGGCTTCCTTTTGATGGCCTTTGTCGCATTCCTGCAGACGGTCGAGGACATCGTCAATTTCGCGCGCGGGGAACATCTCGACGCTGAAATCGAAATGACCACGGACGTTTAATCGGCCGCCGGCCGGGATCTTCGAGGCTTTATCATGCCGCCTTTAGCGCTTGTACTTTTTGGCCTACTTTTAGTCGGGGTGCCGATTGGTATTTCTCTCGCCGGTTCCGCCGCCGTTTCGGTGCTTTTTGACGATTTCCTAACCTTTGGCACGCTGTTCGAAGCCTTTTTCATCTTCATCAGCAAATACACGCTGATTGCCATCCCGTTTTTCATCTACGCCGGTTTTCTTATGGAAAAGACCGGTCTCGTGCGGGGGCTGTTCAATTTGGCGGATGCCTTGATCGGTTGGGTGCCGGGCGGTTTCGCCTATGCCACCCTGATCGCCGCCGTGCTGTTCGGCGCCATTTCGGGCTCTTCCACCGCCATGGCCGCCGCCATGAGCGTTATCGCCTATCCGGAAATGATCAAACGAGGCTATCCGACATGGATGGCGGCCGGCGTGATCGCCTCCGCCGGCGGGATCGCACTGCTTATTCCGCCGAGTATTACCCTGATCCTGTTCGGCGTAATCACCGAAATCTCGATCGTTGACCTGTTCTTTGCCGGGGTTGTTCCGGGCATCATGCTGGCTATCAGTGATGCGGTGATCATCGTTTTCGTGTCGATTTTCATCGTTAAGCTGCCGGCAGGCACCTTCGATCCGCGTCAGTGTTGGACGGCTTTTGTCGAGGCAGTGCCGGCGTTGTTGATGCCGGTGATAATCCTGGGCGGCCTTTACGGCGGTTTCTTCACGCCAACCGAGGCAGGCGCGGCCGCGGCCTGTTACGCGCTGGGCTATGGGGTGATTTTCAAGGGCAAGCCCTTCATCCGAGAGCTGATGGGCGTGACCCGCCGCGCCATGAACTTGACCGCGGTCGTGTTCTTCCTGCTCGGCTGTGTCGGCATCTTCCAGTTCTTCCTGGCCAACATGGGCTGGCCGCAGGAGATCGCCGCCTGGGCGGGTACGCTCGGACTGTCGAAACACGCCTTCCTGTTCGCCCTGATGGGCACCCTGCTGGCGCTCTCCATGTGGCTAACCGGCGTCGCTATTCTGGTGCTTACCGTACCAATTTATTTCCCCGTGGCGCTGTCATTGGGTGTGGATCCGGTGCATTTGGGAATTTTGACCGCGCTGTGTATCGAGATCGGCAGCGTCATTCCGCCGGTAGGCTTAAATCTTTTTGCTGTCAGCGGCGTCACTGGCCTGCCGGTAACACAAGTGATCCGGGGCTCCTTCCCCTTCTGTATATCCGATACCGTCGTGCTGATTATCGTGCTGCTGTTCCCGATGCTGGCGCTCTGGCTTCCAAGCATATTGGTTACCTCGCATTTCTAAAGCTTGAGCGGTACACCTTTCTGTATAGTCTGCGTCGTAGGATTTGAAACAGGTCGTCATAAATGAATCCTAATATATCACCTCTAACGAAACATACTGGGGCCGAAGTTCTTGGTGTCGACCTGTCGAGCCCGATAGATGTGCATACATGCGAAGAGCTCAACCGTGCATTTCTTGAATATTCGGTGCTGGTTATTCGTGATCAAAACCTGTCGGCGGCAAAACTCCTCAATGCCGTCCACATTTTTGGCGACGTATTCGAGCAGCATAATACGCGTTTCGCCCTGCCTGAATGTCCGCAAATTCACTACCTCTCCAACCAAGACCATTATGCTAACGGCAAACGCTATATTCCGGGTGCGGGATACCACACTGATCATTCGAATGATGCCAAGCCACCGAAGGCAACCATATTGTTGGCAATCGAATTACCGGACACTGGCGGCGACACGCAGTTTGTAAATATGCACCGGGCTTACAGGGATTTACCGGACGAGATGAAGGCACGCATAGACGGTCTTAAAAGCATGCATGTCTATCAAAGCAAACACAGCACACGAAAACTGATGGGACTTACGCCAGAGCGAAAAAAGAAGGTACCAAAATCTGTCGTCCATCCTCTCGTCTGCACGCATCCGGAAACCGGACGAAAATCGCTCTATCTCAATCCCATCCGTATCGAAGAAATTATCGGTATGCCAGAAAATCAAGCGGTACCATTGCTTGAGGGATTGTTGGCGCATGCGACGCAGAAAAAATATCAGTATCGGCACCATTGGCGGTCAGGCGATCTGGTGATTTGGGATAATCGTTGTCTGATGCATAAGGCTAATGGCGACTACGCTCATACTCAAAACCGTTACCTTTATCGAGTTATGCTCAAGGGAACCGTTCCATATTGACGCGCCCCTGCCAGAGCCGACGGCCGTGATAATATTCTTAGTTGACTTGACCGCCTTTGGTTATTTGTACCGCCGGCGACGTCATCACATTTCAAGATTATTAGTTGCGCGCTACACGGCGATTGTCTGAGTGTTCTTGATGTTTATACAGGAACTATTTTGAAATCCACGATGCTCAAGATGGGTCAAACCCTGAAATGAGAAATTTCTAATCTGGTGCTCGAAGCTGGATGATAAGCGGACATGAGGTAAACGGCGACAACCTTCCGGTAAGTGCCATGAGCAGACAAGTTGACTACCGCATGGGTTCACCAATCAGACGCGTGATCGTTCACGTCTGGATGAAATCAAAGTTGAGTTGGATCGGTCGGGAAAACAAACGGGCGTCCGCGTCAACCGCCGACTGACCATTTTCACTATCCCGCCCGTCCAGCGCCAGTACATCGCGGGTGAACAATTCAGTATTTCCAGCACCTACCAGTATGTCAGGCCCGTAATAGCGGCTCCCGGCGAATTGGCTAAGAATTTCTGCCTCCCTCTCCGCCGCAACACGGCCTACGACAAACCGCCATATCTTGACAATTCGCATGCGCGCGAGGTCTGGAGTGGGGAAACGCTTATGTACCGAGAGGTTCGTGATGCCAATTTTGTATAGCGTGTCGCCGTCATCTGTTGTCACGGCAATGTAGTACAGCAGGCCGGGCTCACTTGGGTTAAACCCCGACTCGGCACAGTCGGGACAACCGGACTTGTTCCCTTTTACGTGGTTAACCGCGGCTGTCCAAAAAGACCCGTGCTCTGCACAGACTATTTCGACTTTTATGTGAGACGTCACGTACTCGACCCTTGAATAGTCGTACCGGTCGCCATGCACCTCCCTCGCTTCCTGCACGAAGTCTTCGGTCGTTCTGGTCCTTTTCGCTGCCGTGCTTTCAGTGCCACACACTGGACACCCGACATCCCGGATGTGGTTGGCCGGTTTCTGCCCAAACGCACCGTGATCAGGGCAGACGATAGTCACGTTACTGAGGGCGTTGACGTACTCGACTTGCGAATAGTCATATCGATCCCCATGCGCCCGCCGAGCGTCCTCTACAAAACGGTCTCGAGAATGGCCCAGCTTTTTGCCCGTCTCGACCCGGCCACATTGATCACAACCAAACCCCTTTAAGTGTGGGGCTGGCCGCTGAAGAAACGAGCCGTGATCCGGGCATACGATCTCCACCTTAATATCAACGTTTTGCAACTCTACGCGGGAGTAGTCATAACGACCATTGTGGGTCTTGTTGGCGCGTTCGATAAACCTGTCCAACGTCAGTGGCTTATTTCCGCCACACTCGTGGCAGCCACGCCCCGTACAATGGTTCAATGGTTGCTGCTCAAACTCACCGTGTACGGGACAAATTATCGTGACCTTACTTCTAGCGGCTACGTAAGATGCTTTCGAGTAGTCATACCTGTTGCCGTGCACTTTGCGAGCACGTTGGATGAAATCTGCTGTAGTTACGCGTTTAGACACTGTTACAAGGTACATGCAATGACAGGTCCTGACGAGGCTCAGAAAGTCGCCTTTGGGTCATAAGCAGCCTATCACGGCTCGCTTATATAACGGTCGCTCTTGGGGGCAATGCGGAAGTCAGCAGCGACCCTGTCCACTTCTGGTTTGTGCCAACACCGGACATTTGGTCGCCCTCACCATCACGCATAGATTCTCTGCATACTTGCCGTTAAACTCTCTCCATAGCGCAAGGAACGCATCCAAGACTGACAAGCTATCCAGGTGAAAGCATTCAAGTTGAGAACGACAATTACAAGAAACACGTGTTCGCCAGTTTAGCAGATTTTAGCCGTAACTTTGGCCGCTACCCCGTCGTGGCGGTGCAGCCTCGGGGCACCTCGCATTGATGTCCTGGGTTTTCACTATGTGGAGATGGCAGCCGTTGCGGTTCGCGGCGGCATTGACGGTCGCCGCCGCCTTGATTGCGCTCGACGCATTCTACGGGCCGGATTCCGATCATTCCGTCATTGCAGGCATTGAGTATGCTGGATCGGCCAAGTGCGCCGATTGCCATAAGAATATTCATGACGACTATACGCGTTCCGGCCATCCCTTGAAGGTCCAGAAAATCGACGGCGCGCCGCCGACCTATCCCGCGGGCACATCTGCCGGGGTACCCTGGCCGCCGGCGGGAATGGCCTGGTCGGACCTTTCCTACATCATTGGCGGCTATGGCTGGAAGGCCCGCTTTATGGACCGCGAGGGCTATATCCTGACCGGCAACCAGGAGCGGCAATACAATCTCGCCAATGCCCAGCTGGGGCTGGCCGCTGGATGGAGCGGTTACGATGCGAAGAAGGCGCCGCGCAAGCCATACACCTGTGGGTCTTGCCACGTCACCGGCTGGCGAGAAACCGGCCCAGAAGGCCCCCATCAAGACGGCTTGCCGGGGATATACGGCACCTGGCTGGAGGCGGGGATCGGCTGCGAGGCCTGCCACGGCCCGGCCGCCGCGCATGCCGCCAATCCGAGGCAGGCGAAACTATCCACCAAGCCCAATTGCGCGACCTGCCATATTCGGGGCGATGTCGCGGAAATCGATGCCAAAGGCGGCTTGGTCAATCATCATGAACAATACGAGGAACTTCTCGCCTCGCCGCACTTAGCGAACGGCTGTCTCGCCTGCCATGATCCGCACAAGAGTACGAAATACACTCTCGGCGGTTTCAAGGGCGAGCAGGAAACTTGCGTGAAATGCCATGAAGATCAACGGCGGGTTTTCCTGGCAGAGAGCGCGCACAGCGGCTGCATCAGCTGTCACATGCCATTCACCGGCAAATCCGCCGTAGCGACGACGATCACTTACAACGGCGGTCGGGTGCCCAAGGGCGATGTCCGTAGCCATCTCTCGCGTATCGAAACCGCTGCCGGCTGGAAAATGTTTACCGACGACGGCAAGTTCGTCCGTGTCGACGGAAAGGGTCGCGCCGCTCTCAGCCTCGATTACACCTGTCTCGGCTGCCACCAAACCAAGGACAAGGCGTGGGCAACACGCAAGGCTGCGCGAATACACGAGGGCCGGTAGCGAGTGAGCGATGGTATGTCGCGGCGATTGGAGTAACCGCTATGGGTCAAACCCGGACTGTTAGCATTCTCTGATATAACGCCCGCTATCGGGGGCAAAGCGGAAATCGCTGTTTCGGGCTTTGATCCTCGATAAGTGCCAGGAGCCGACATCCCGAACCCGCATTCGGTTTGAGCATTCGCTGCCTGCGCTGCGGACGGCCATTGCGGCTTGGGCGCCAATATTCCGTGGACTTGGTGCGATCTATCCAGCTGCTTGTTTGGACCAATCCGTCAGTATGACACACGCCACTTAACCGTAATGGCTTTGGCGCCGCTGGTGAGCCGTCTTCAATCCAAGGGCGATGCAGCCTAGTATGCAAGCGACCAACAGAAGGAGAAGGTCATCATGCTGCCGACACCAGGTTTCCATCATCTACACCTACGTTCCATTGATCCCGCCGCCGCGATCGACTTCTACACGCGCCAGTTCCCCTCTGCCTCAATCGGATCATGGGGCGGCTTCCCGGCCCTTCTGTCCCCCAAAGATGTGATGATCTTGTTCGACAAGGTCGATAAACGGCCGACCAACACGCCACAAAGTGCGATCTGGCATTTCGGCTGGCACGTCACTGACAGCCGCGCCACTGTTGCTGCCTTCGAGGCCCTCGAGGACGTTGCGACGCAGCCTTTGTACACTGGCGTCGAGGATGGCTATGTCCTGCTGAGCAGCGACACTTGGTTTCGCACTGGGGACCTGTTGGGGGTGACCCAGGCGCAGATCGCCAAATTACGTGCCGAGGGAACGCCTGCGCCCGGCGGACCGGGGTTTGCCTATTTTCAGGGACCGGAGGGCGCCTTGTTCGAGATCGCCGGCGATTATCCCAACGAGCGCTTCAACCACATCCACATGTGGCAGGACGACTCGCTTTGCGCTCAGCTTTGGTACCAGAGACATTTCAATGCCGCACCGCGCGCCAGTTTTGGTGACGTCGCAGTGACCGAGACAACCTGCAAGGTGCCGCGCACCACCGATCGCACATACCCGGCCTTGAAACCGGAGGGCATGTACCGCGCTCCGCGCGGCGGCGTCACCTTTGGCGATGTGGATCTGATCTGGTATGTCAATCAAGGGGACGCGCCGCTTGGGTCTTCTTTGGGCCAGTTTCAGGACCATCTGGCTTTGTCGGTCGGTGATCTGGACGCCTGGATAGCCAAGTTGCGCGACGAGGGCGTGACTTTTTTGTCGGATATCTATCCCTTGGGCGAAACGCGGGCGATTATGCTCGAAGGACCTAGCCGGGAGGGCTTGGAGTTGGTGGAGGACGGTTGATCTCTTTCGCCAACGACATAATGGACGCAGCCGCCAAAGCGCAGACCACATCAAGTTCGTGTGCACAGCTCTGTAATTCCATTCGTCCGATAATATGTTCTGTTATTGGCATGGTCGATATTGGGCGATAAGCGGAAATCGGCTCGATGTTGACGTTCTTGAGCCGCCAATTTGACCCCTAGATGCCGACAGTTGGGAGCCATCTACTGCATTAAAAACGGTCATTCGACAGCCTAACCGTGGCCGATATAATCCTTGCGGCCGCCATCCACGGTGAGAACCTGTGCGGTGGTGAAACCGGCCTCCGGGCTGGCGAGGAAAGCGACGGCGGCGGCAATGTCCTCCGGTGCGCCGACGCGACCGACCATCGTCCGCTCCCGCATCCCGGCAACGCGTGCCGAAAATTCCCCTTCCGTCGTACTACCACGGGTCATGTCGGTGACGATCCAACCGGGGCAGACGGCGTTCACGGTGATACCGGAGCGTCCAAGCTCCAGCGCGAAACGCTTTGTCAGAATCAGCACTTCGGCCTTTGTCGCAGCGTAGAAGGTGGTGCCCGGCAGTGCGGTACCGATGGCGGCGTTGGAGGCAATGTTGACGATACGGCCGTAGCCTCTGGCCTTCATGCCTGCCATGGTCGCACGGGTGGTGTTGATGACGCCGTTGACGTTGACACGGCGCATGCGCTCTAGGGCCGCTTCGTCGTACGTTTCCAATGTGGCGGGGGCAGAGATGCCGGCATTGTTGACTAGTATGGTTAGCGGACCAAGTTCCGCTTCCGCCCGGTCGATGAGGGCATGCGCCTGGGCGGGGTCGGACACGTCGGCGTGCACCGCAATGGCGGATGTGCCCCCGGCGTGAAGTTCTGTCACCAAGGCTTCAGCAGGCTCTGGCTGAGCCGAATAGTTGACGCATATAGCGGCGCCCTGGGCGGCGAGGTGGGCGGAGATGGCGCGCCCGATACCGCGAGAACCGCCGGTTACGATCGCGACCTGATGAATTTGGGGCATTGGGGGTGTCTTTCCCAGGTTGTAGTCTCTCCGGCGGAACTTGGATCAGCCTCAGGTGTTCAAGTTCAGGTCTTTCGGACCTTAGTCGCGGTAGTATAAGGGGCGATTTCGAACATGTGAACCACGGAGGCCGGCTTTCGGGTGCAGTCTCACCGACCTGCGGAAATGGCCGGACAGCAGCTTGAAACTGCCCACTTTGAAACGGACCACTGTGCGAAACGCGGTCCCGGACAAGGTCTAGCAGTCCGTGCAATGACAGATGACAATCTTTTCTAGATCGATCTCAGCCTCATAGGTGATGTGGCCGCAGTGGCATGCGCCATCTATCTTCATGACCTGGCTCCGTAGTTCGTGTTGACGTATTTGGGTCGCAGGCTACATCAGTTTACCGGTTGCGTGGGAAAGGGTGATCCGCAGCGACGCCGACGCCGCGCACATTTTCGCGCCAGAAGGCGTACAGGCCGCTGGCAACGATCAGCAATATACCCAGCAGGGCGATCGCGTCCGGCCAGTCGCCAAAGACAATCACCCCCCACATGATCGCCATCGGCAGGACGACGTATTCAAACGGCGCAGCCGTCGTCGCCTCCGCTAGGCGGTAGCCTTGCGAGATCAGATAGGACCCAAACGCGCTCAGCACCCCGACCGCGAGCATCACCCCACCATCGAACTGAGACGGCACAGTCCAGGCACGCAACAGGAACAACAGCGTCGGGCTGTCCACCGCCTCGGCGAAGCGGCCATCGCCGATCGTCAGGCCGCTTGTGGCGCAGACCAGCACAAAGGTGCCCTGGACATAAAACGCCATGGTTGACGCCCGTTCCGTCCCACCCAGCTTGCGTGCCGTGATTTGCATGAACGCGTAGGCGAAGGCCGCCAGGACCGGTGCCAGGGCGGCGTATTGGAACACCTCCGACCCCGGGCGAATGACGATCACAACGCCGACCAAACCAACCATCACCGACAACCAGCGCCGGATGCCGACTTTTTCCCCCAAAAACGGGACCGACAGCGCGGTGATAAACAGCGGGGCGATAAAGAAGATCGCGGTCGCTTCCGCCAGCGGCAATGCGGCGACGCCCACGAAAAACGACATGTTGGCTACCACCACGCACCCGCCCCGAAACACATGCAGTTTCCATCGTGCGGTGCGAAGATTGCGGTATCCGCCCTCCAACGGCATGAAGAGGCCGAGGATGACCATCAGCGCGATAATGGCGCGAATAAAGACGATCTGGTGCAGCGGATAGGTACCGCTCAGCGTTTTGATCATCATATCGGAGGTGGAGAAGGTCGCGCCCGCGGCCAGAACGCACAAAATGCCGCGGAGGCTGGGCTCCGTGAGTAATCGGTTCAGCATGTTCGACATGAGAGGCGAAGTTGGGGGAGAAGGAAAGGCTTAATCCAATCTCCCTCGCTATCCTTCGGTCCATTGCCGACGCTAGTTTCGTAGATCGCCATGTCCATGTTTCTGATGATGGGGGTCAAGCATAACGGTTAAATATTGCACCGGCGAAATTCAGGCCTGCCGCCAATGGCGGCCAATCAAATCGAAAGCACGGCGGAACCAAAGTTCGACGCAAACAAAGTAAGTTGCCGTTTGGATTGGTGATGCTCGAATCTGAGGTAGAAGCGGAAACTGCCGTTCTGGCCCATGACCAGCGCTATGTGCCATAAGCGGAAATGCTCGCCTTCGTCAATCCGCGTGGATTTTTCTGGTGACCACGTCTACACTCTGCCCCATGTCAGGAAGCACTCAACGTAGGCTGACGGCCATCGTATCCGCTGATGTTGTCGGTTATTCGCGCCTGATGGGTTTGGACGAAACCGGCACCCATGCCCGCCTGCAGTCACGGTACTCAAGCCTGATCGAGCCAATGATCTCCGCCCACGGTGGGCGTGTGGTAAAGCTCATGGGTGACGGGCTTTTGGCGGAGTTTCTAAGTGTTGTCGATGCCGTCAGTTGGGCCGTTGAGGTACAGACGAAAGTTGCCGAACTCGATACCGACAGACCCGATGATCAACGGATAGACTATCGGGTCGGGGTCAACCTTGGCGATGTCATCGTTGATGGAGACGATATCTTTGGCGACGGCGTCAACGTGGCGGCCCGTCTGCAGGAAATGGCCGAGCCTGGCGGGGTCTGTATATCGGCGAAGGTCCATGCCGAGGTGCGCGGCAAACTCACCGCCAATTTCACCGATGGCGGCGCACAAACGGCGAAGAACATTGCCCAGCCCATCCAAATCTGGCGTTGGTCGCCGTTTGATGGGAAGCCCGTGGAGTATTCTGGTGCGGGAGAGGGCGCAGAACAAGAAGCCCCGCTGCCACTACCAGACAAGCCGTCTATCGCTGTCCTACCTTTCGACAATATGTCCGGTGATCCCGAGCAGGAATATTTCGCCGACGGCATCACCGAGGACATCATTACCGAGTTGTCCCGCTTCCGCGAATTCCTGGTCATCGCGCGCAACTCAACCTTTGTTTACAAGGGAGCAGCGAAGGACCTCACGGCGGTCGCGCGGGAACTGAATGCTCGCTATGTCGTCGAGGGCAGTGTCAGGAAGGCCGGCAACCGGGTCCGCGTCACCGCGCAGTTGATCGAGGGTGACACCAACACGCATCTGTGGGCGGACCGGTTCGATGGTGATTTGACCGATATCTTCACCCTGCAGGACGAGATCACCTCGGCTATTGTCAGTGCCGTCGCCCCCCGCTCCGTACAGGCGGAGGCGGAGCGTTCCGCCAAATTGTCCGCAACACAATTGTCCGCTTGGGACAGCCTGTTGCGGGGGCGTGTTTTATTGGCGGCGCTGGACAAAGAAGGCGTACGGGAGGCGGTGCCTCTGTTGCGTACCGCCCTCCGCCAAGACCCACGAAATGCACAGGCTCATAGCTGGCTGGCCTATGCACTATTTGCCAGTTCCTCATACGGCTGGTCCGATGACCCGGTTTCCGACCGGGACGAGGCCACCGTGCTCGCCCGCGAGGCGGTATCGCTGGGCCCAGATGATGCCTTGTCCCATGTGGTTTCAGGTGTCATCGCCTCCGATACGCCCAATGGCGTGGAAGCGGCAAGGCGGGCATTTGAAAAAGCCCTGCAAATCAATCCGAATTTCGCTATGGCACACGGTTGCATGGGTGGATGTCAGGCCATTCTTGGCGACTTTGCAGCGGCGCGGAAGCATCTTGACTTGGCCGCGCGCCTGAGTCCCCTGGACCCCGGCGCGGTGATATGGCAGGCCCTGTATAATATGGGCCTCTATGGTGCGGAACGTTATGAGGACGTTGTAAAGGGTGCCGGCGAGGCGATGAGGACCAATCCGGATTACCCCGGCTTCTATCGTCATCGTGCGGCGGCGTTGGCCATGTTGGGTCGGATTGAAGAAGCGCGAGACGACATTAAACAAGTACTCCGCTTGGTGCCCGGTTTTACGATCGAACGCGCGCGTCATTTGCCGTTTTGGCCCGACATAGAGCCCTTCCTCAATGGCCTGCGCAAAGCCGGGTTGCCGGAAGAATGAACGTACGAACCCGCAAACTCGCAGCCATTCTGGCCGCTGATGTCACCGGTTATCGGGTTCCTGTGATGCTCGATATGGGTCAAAAGCAGCCTTTTAGCGCATGCTAATAAGACGGTCGCTCCTAGGGGCATAGCGGAAGTCGCAGTTCCGAGCCTGTACTGCCGCTTCGTGCCATGTTTGGAAGTCAGCATGTTGGTCAGGCACCGATGCGATCCTAGTTGCACATAGCCTTCGCCATAACAATTAGCTAGCATTACCGTCGCCATGTTGCCTGGGGAGGATTATGGCGGAAGGGGGGTACAGTTAGGCGATCAACGAGAGGGCAGCGAAGGGACACGACATGTGGCGACTGGGGGTATGGTGGTGGTCTTTAACAGTGTCGATCACGGTTTTCGGAGACTAATTCAACAGATAGGATCGCGGGAGAGAGATTTCGTATGAAACGCTATTTGGTGCCGCTGTTCCTAGGCCTGTCGGTTTGCGGGCAGACGGCGGCGTCGGCGACGTCGGAAGAATTGCCCGCCGTTGCGCTTGAATTGGTGGCTGAAGGTCTCAATGCGCCGCTCTTTCTGGTGGCACCACCGGATGGCAGTGGCCGGCGGCTGATCGGTGATCAAATCGGTGTTGCCCTAATGCTGATGCCCGACGGTAGAGTGCTCGACACACCTTTCCTCGATTTACGCGACGTCTTGACGCCGTTGCTCAAAGCCTTTGACGAACGCGGTCTGCTCGCCCTCGCGTTTCACCCCAAGTTCGCCCAAAACGGCCTCTTCTATGTCAATTACAGCGCCAAACGCCGCGAAAATTCGCCGTTCACGGGCAAAACGGCCTACACGTGGCGGACCTCTGAATTCAAAATTTCGGCCAGCAATCGCAATCAGGCGAACCGATCCTCGGAACGGATTCTACTGGAATTCGACTGGGTCAACCGCAAGCACAACGGCGGCGGCCTCGCCTTTGGTCCTGACGGCTATCTTTATGTCGGTGTTGGCGATGGCGGCGGTGCCCATGGCGTGCCGGATGTTTATATCCCGCCCAAGGTCGACACCACCGATCCTAACCGGCACAGCAAAAATATCTCTGAAGACCCCTTCATGATCCCTAAGAAATTTCACAAATACGATCTCTTTGCTCAGGACACCAAACGGCTCCAAGGGAAAATCCTGCGGATCGATGTTGATCATGGCCACCCCGGTTACGCCATTCCGCCCACCAACATCTTCCGCGGTAAAAGCGAAGGCCGGGATGAAATATATGCCTGGGGTTTCCGCAATCCTTTTCGACTGTCGTTCGACCGGGCGGGTCACGGGGATATTTTTGTCAGCGGCGTCGCTGAGTCGTTTTGGGAGACTGTCTACCTGGTCGACCGCCAAGGCAATTATGGCTGGTCGATCCGCGAAGGCACGCATTGTTACGTCCGGGCACGTGCCTACGACCCGCCAAAGGATTGCGCCCGCCACGGGGCACTCAGAGAGCCCATCCGCGATCCTATTATCGAATACCCAAACTGGTCGGTTCTGCGCAAGGGATCCAAGGTCAAAGCGACGCCGTTGGGAACCGCCAATATCGGCGGTTTCGTCTATCGCGGCAAAGCCCTGCCCGGCCTGTACGGCAAATTTGTTTTCGGTGATTTCAGCGCCAAGGTCATGCTGCCGACCGGCCAGCTATTTGTCGCGACGCCGACAACCGTTTGGCGCGCGCCCTGGTCCCTGGCCAAACTGAAGCAACTCGACGTTCGTATCCACAGCCTTGGCGAAGATGCCGACGGCGAACTCTACGTCCTGACCACGGCCCAGGGCATCCCCGTCGGCCAAAGCGGTAAACTGTGGAAAATCGTGCCTAAGAAGTAAGTCATACCACATTACGATGGTATCCGAAGCGTGGCCGTGCCCGAAGAAATAGGCAAACCAATACGGAGATCACCATGGCTCGAGGAACAACCGTGCTTTTGCTAGTGGCGTTTTTGATGGGGCTGTCGGGGAGTGCGAATAGTGCGCCCATGCCCATAGGCGTGCTTCTAAATGCGCTGGATAGCAAAAACGTTCGGCAAGGGGCACAGTTCTATCTGCGGGGAGTGGAAGAAGGTATATCTGTGGCGAATATTGCCGGGGGAGGAGGCTTGTATTGCCCGCCCCAAAAGCTGGCGCTGAAAATTGAGCAAATTGAAGCCGTTTTGAGGCTTTTTGTTAAAGAGACCAATGAACCATCGGAGGTTTCCATGCGCCGCCGCCGCGGCCTGCGGCGGCTGGACTGATGAATTGGAAGCGTGATCGAATGAAAATGCCGTATGTTTTGATCTGCTTGGCTTGCAGCTTCTTTTTATTTGGCTGCGCGCTTGGCGGGCCAGCGCCCGATATGAAGGGCTATTCTCACGCGGTGAAAGGGCTTCCTTTTGCTAAAACAGCCAAATACACGATGCGTGGTAGCTGGCATCCTAACACTCTTGTTGACAGTGTTGG
Source organism: Alphaproteobacteria bacterium (assembly GCA_016776605.1). GTDB lineage: Bacteria > Pseudomonadota > Alphaproteobacteria. The sequence continues at coordinate 283,067 of JADHTB010000004.1, forward strand.
GATTGATACGGTGGGTACGTCAGGAAGGCTTTTTGTAACGCCGGAAAAGCTTGTATTTGCTGTCTTTGATAAACAGACGAGTGTTTTTTTGAAGGCGTTTGAGGTTTCATACTCAAATACTAATTGGATTACTGTCAAAGAGCAGGGCGTATTGCGGATTATAAGGCTGCAAACCAATGATAGCATTCATAGTTTCGGGTTCAGCGAGGGCGTTGATTCTGGAGGGCAGGCCGTAGATAGGGATGAAATAGTAAAGTACGTCATTGGAAGGCTTTGAACTTCCTCGTTCAGCCAATATCCTACCACCCTCAATGCACCGGCCCCTCGGGCGCAACCTTCTGCAATTCCTCTATAGCCGCAAGAACCCGCCGCCAAACAGCCCGGCCGTCCAAGTCGCCCTCGTCCAGCAATTCATCCACCCTCATGCCTGCGTGAAAGGCCGCATCTTCGCCGTGCTAATCAATCAACAGTTTAGCCGTGCGGTAGATGTCAATATCGTCGATCATGCCCGGTCTTTCCAAAGTCCGCCCGGCCCCCCGGTGAGTTCTTCCGCCAGATCATCCAGTGCATCCATATCCCCCAAGATATATATAGGAGTTCACCTTTGTACACTGTGGCCTGCCACCACATATCAATGGTTTAGACATGGCTCCAGTTCACCTTGGTGCACTAGCCCAATTCACCTTTGTGCACTGGTACGGTTCACCTTTGTACACTTGAAAGACGTTTTTTCGCATTACTTCAATCGTCTTTGGGTGGGCCGGAACTGGGCATGAATGTCGGTGCGCCGAAATACACATGGCCCCACTCGTTGGTGACCCTCTCGGGCAAGAAGGTTAGCCTGTAACGAGACAAAGGCGATGGCGTAAAGGGTTTTTTGCCGCCGCGCCGAACTTCCAACAGACCAAGCCTCTCGGCTTCCTTGATTGCCTGACTTATGAACCGCCGGCCGATGCCCCATTCGACAAGCTGATCGTACGGCGCAACCAAATTGCCATTCTCATGGCCGCCATGTGCCAAGTGCTCACGCAACAGAAAATCGATAAGGCGACGGCAGTTGATCGATTGGTTGCGCCATGCTGGCGAGATTAGCAGTCCTGCTCAAATTTGTACGAAAGGCTCGCCCTCAGGCATTCTCTTGACCTCATTGAGGTCAAAGCCGCCAAGTTTTGTGTTGCCTTTGTATTTGCTTGCCACCGAAAACGGCCCCGCTTACCGGTTGATAGCAGCGACAATCTGTTTGGCCGGCATGCGACTGTAGCCATTGGCCACCAGCGCCTTGTTCAGAACCTTGACGATCAATGGCTTGCCGGTTTCGTCGAATACCAATCGCACAACACTGCTGCTGCGAGATCTCGGATGCCGCATCATGACGGCGTTGATTTCATCGAATGTGGCGTCGTCAGTCATCAGCCAACCTCCCTTGTGCGGATGCGGAGTCCCGCCAATTGTTTCTCGGAAAGCGTTCGTTTCTGGCGTAGCGGATTGTCGCCCATCCTGAACGGCCACAATGGACAGCGGACAGATACACAGGCCGATACCTCGGACGGCATCCAGCCGACGCAATCAAGGCACTTGGCACGGATGGCGTAATTCAGCGTTCCACGGTTTTTTCCCCCGACAATAGCGGACCGCGCCCGCAGTTCGATGTCATCGGCTTGGTAGGGGGTCAGCAACATCTCGCGGAGGATATCGCCCGATATTGACGAGGGATTTTGGCCAGCATATTTCTGGCGCAGATTATCAATCCAGCTCATGACGCCGGCTCCCATGCGGGGGTGGCCGTGCCGACAGGCGATCCACAACGGCGGCGGCAGAAATGGATGCGGGAAATGCGCAACGCGAACGGCACAATGAAAGTGGCGCGGTAGTTGAAGATTTCTGTCTGGATGGTTATGTTCATGGAAGCTTATTTCATTCGATTGAGCATCGATAAGAGGGCGCTGCCTAGCTGGGCGGCGTTTCTCGCTTAAGCGGCATCTCCTCGGATGAAGGCATCGAGCACTTCCTTGTAGTAGAAGCGCCTTCCGCCAACTTTCACTGAGGGGGGCCCCTTCCCCGCCAAAGCCCACATTGCCAAGGTCTTTTGCTTTACCCCGAGGTACTTAGAAGCGTCCCGACGGCTCATTCGACCGTCGGGCAAGATGCGGACGCGGACCCTCTCGACCGCATCGTCGGCTGGCGAATGTTCAATTGACATACCTTGCTTCCTTATTTTTCGGAACCAATTTTGGTTCTTTCGGCACAATAAGGACTAAAACTGGTTCTTGCAACCACTTTTGGTCCTTATGCATTGACCAATACGGCTTGCGCCACTAAGATACCGGGACGTTCTGGATTTTGCGGAATAGGCCGATGCGGAAGCGCAACGAAGATTCGACGGTTCAACTAAAAATCAGGGTGAAAGAACCCTTGCGAGCGCGCATTGAAACCGGCGCTGCTAAGCGAGGCGTCACAATGAATGCTGAAATCGGCAGGCTTATTGAGGCCGCCATGCGTTATGAAGAGCAAGAGCGCAATGCCAAGATCCTAACTGTTAGCGGTATCTACCAATCGTTTGGGAAACCTGTGACATTTGTGGTGATGCAGCTTCTGGCCAACGCGATCACCAGTATTGAGCAAACGACGAACACGGATTGGCGAGAAGACCCGCTGACCTTTAAACAGGTTGCGAACGCTTGCACAACAATCCTCAAGCTGTTCAGGAATGACCGTAAGGAGACGCTACCCGCACCAGAAATCGGATTTATTGCGAGCGAATCGGCCGTTGTTGGGGCTGACATTGCAAAGGAAGTCCTCGACGAGTGGGTAGGCCAAATCAACCTAGCGAAAGCGATGCGGGCCAAAAGCGAAGCCATTGAAGACGGTGCAGGGACAGAGTGACGTCCGATGGCCCGCAGCTTTCAGAAGCTCACCCGCCGCACGATCCGCGCCCTGGCGCCCGGCCAGAAGATCACCGAGGGCGGAATTACGGCTGAAAAGCTATCGGATGGTGATGTTAGGTACACCGTCGCCTTCATGGTCGATGGGCAGCGCATTCACCGCGTCGTCGGCCTGGCCAGCAATGACACCACCAGGACGCAGGCCGAGGACTTCATCGCCAAGGCACGGAGCGAAGCCAAAGAGCAGCGATTGAAACTGCCCAAGGGCCGGAAGCTGCACCTGACCTTTGAGACGGCGGCGAAGCTGTACGTTGACAAGTTGGAGGAAAGCGGCGGCAAGAATGTCAAAGAGAAGAAGTGGCACCTTCGACTGCACCTCACGCCCTATTTCGGCTCGATGCGCCTGGAGAAGATTAGCACCTTCACACTGGAAAAGTTTCGCCGGCATTGTTCCGGCAAAGACCTGTCTATCAGCACCACCAACCAACTACTGGCCACGTATCGCCACATGGGCCGGAAACTGCATGAATGGGGCGATATCAACTTCATTCCACCAATGGTGAAGATGGAAGCGGCGGACAACGCCCGCGACTATGTGCTGAGCGACGATGACAAGACCGGGTTGCTCAACGCGGCCCTTGAAGACAGCAATCAATACATTTGGCTCTTCATCACCATGGGCCTGCATACAAGCCTACGGCACAGCGAAATCCTATCGGGCCGGTTCGAAAACTTCGACAGTGAGCGGCGGCGCCTGCTGGTGAAGGTGAAGGGCGGGCACTGGCGCGAACAACCGCTTACGCGGACTATAACCGATGTGCTGAAGCGGGAACGTGAGATGGCTTCGGAAACTGACGGCTGGATATTTCCAAACTCTATAAGTGCCAGCAAACACTATGAGAGCATGAAGACGCCGTTTCGCCGCGTTGTCCTAGCTGCCGGCCTGGATCCACAGAAGGTAACCCCACACACCCTGCGGCATACCGCCATAACCGACCTGGCAGAGACTGGGGCGGCCATACGGACTGTACAAGAGTTCTCAGGCCACACGTCCGTCGAGATGGTGATGCGATATACCCACGCCCGCGAACAACAGGTTGACCAGGCCCTGGAAAAGCTCGATCAGAAGAGAACAAACCAGGCCCCTGCGAAGGCGTCAAAACGCGGATGTTCCTGACACGTTTACACAGGAATTACACACAGCGCCCGCAGTCGCGGAAGCCAAGAATTAGCAACATATTGAATTTTATTGGGAAAATTGGTGCCGGCGAGAGGAATCGAACCTCTGGCCTACTGATTACGAATCAGTTGCTCTACCCCTGAGCTACGCCGGCATGGGGTTTGGAATGCGGCGGGACCATAGGCCGGGCGGGGCGGATTTGCAATATGGCTTGGGGTAAGTTTTTGGCTTTGGTTTCGCCGGGCGTCTGGTTATGCGATGGTCGCCGTGCGACGCTAACCTGAGACGATTGCCTTAATTACGAAAGCTGCCGCCCATGTCCGTGGTTGAACGCCTGACCGGCCTGCATTGGCGCCAGCAGGGGCCGATTATCCTGGTTGGCATGGGCCATGGGGCGACGCACTGGCTGTTGGGCACATTCTATCTGTTGCTGCCGTTTATCGCCCGGCAGTTGGACCTGAGCTATACCGAGGCCGGGCTGTTGGTATCGGCGGTGCACGCCAGCGCCTTTGCCACCAATCTGGTCAGCGGCATGGTGGTGGATGTGACCGGCCGGCGGGTGCCAATATTGGTGGCCTCGTTATGCATCGGCGCCCTGGCCATGAGCGGCTTTGGCGTGGCGGGCGGCGTTCTGGGGCTGTTGCCCCTGGTGGTCCTGATCGGCTGCACCAACAACCTGTGGCACCCGGCCGCTATATCCTATCTGTCACGGCGGTTTCCCGAACAGCGCGGTTATGCCCTGTCGATCCACGCCCTGGGTGCCAACAGCGGCGATGCCCTGGCGCCCCTGGCCATTGGCGCCCTGCTGCTGTGGTTAAGCTGGCCCCAGGCGGCCATGGCCGCCGCCGTGCCCACCCTGGCCGTCGCCCTGTTGCTGTTCGCCAGCCTGCCCCGGCAAAGCATCGTTCAGCGCCAGGACGGTCAAAAACCGGCGGGGGGGCGGCATTCAGGCACGGGCGAGGGCATGAGCATGGCGGCCTATTGGCGCGGCCTGGCCGCCCTGATCCGCGACCGGGCGGTGTTGAGCCTGTGTCTGGTGGCCGCCCTGCGCACCATGACACAAGCCGGCCTGTTGGCCTTTCTGCCCTTGTATCTGAGCAATAGTCTGGGGGCGGGGCCGCTGCTGTTGGGCGCGGCCCTGGCGGCGATGCAGCTGGGCGGCGTCCTGGCCGCGCCCATTGCCGGGGCCTGGTCGGACCGGATCGGCCGCCGGCCCATCATCCTGGCGGGCCTGTCCGCCTCGACCGTGGTGATCGCCAGTCTGGCGGCGATCGGCCATACGGGCACCTTTATTGCCGGCATTTCCGTCCTGGGCTTTGTCCTGTTCGCGGTCCGCCCGGTGATCCATAGCTGGCTGATGGACCTGACGCCGCCGAACCTGGGCGGCTCGGCCACCTCGTTGATGTTCGGCAGTCAGGCGTTACTGGCCACGGCGGCGCCTATTCTGGGCGGCATTATCGCCGATACCTGGGATTTGGCGGCGGTGTTCTACTTCCTGGCCGGCAGTCTGTTGGCCGCCAACCTGGCCCTGGTGCTGTTACCCCTGGCGTCCCATAAAATAGTCGAAGGCGCGGCTGGCCTGGAGAAATCTGAAAAACCTTAGAGCAATTTTCAATTAATTGGAGTCGCTATCACGACTTAAGTGATTGGTTCAATTGCTCTATTTTTAAGATTCTGAGCGCATTTTCTTCGAATGCGCTCTAGGAGGCGCGGGTTGGTGCCGGCTCCACATCGGGTGGCAGGATTTCCATCTCGGCTGCCGCCTCTCCAGATCCCGCTCCGCTAGACCCTGCCCCGCTAGACTCCATGGTGGGCAGATAGGGCAGGACGGCACCGGCGCCCGGCGGCTGGCGCCAGACGAAGGCGTCAAAGCTGCCGCAATCGGGGCAATGGGGCGCCCAGTCGGCGTTTTGCCGGCCGCAACTTTGACAGATCCAGGCCGCGTCGGCGGGCAATATGGCCGCCTGACGCAGCCATTGCCGGGCGGCGGCGCCATCACCCAGTTCGGCTTCTTCCAGATCCGCCAACAGCCGCGCCACTCTGGCCGTGGGGGCGCCTTCCAGCAGGGCCTGCAACTGCTCCCGCGCCAGATCGTACTCGCCGGCGTCCAGGGCCGCCTGGGCCAGGGCCATGCGGCTTTCCGTACTGGCCGCGTGATCAGCGATCAGTTTTTGCACCACCGCCAAACGGTCTTCGGCATCGTCGGTGGGGTGAATGTCCAGCCAGGCGGCCAGCAGATCGGGATGCGGCGCTGTCCGCCAACCCTCGCGCAGCAGACGCTCCGCCTTGCGCACATCGCCAGCCGCGCCATACAGGCGGCCGGCCATTGCCGTGGCGGGGCTGAAATCAGGCAATTGGGTATGCGCCTTGCGGGCCAGTTCCAGGGCGCGCTTGCTTTCGCCACGCTCTGCTGCCACGCGGGCCTGGGCGAACAGAACGACGGCCTGGCGGCTGGCGGCCTCGGGGGCCGCCAACAGCTTATGCTTGATGGTATGGGCCAGGGTTTTTTCCGCGGCCTGCCAGTCGCCGGTAGCGGCTTCCAGGGAAAACAGCTCCTGCCCGACCCAGGGCGTATCGGGACGCAGGGCAAAGGCGCGGCGCGCCAGGGTCAGCGCCTCGGCCCGGTCACCGTCCCGGCGCGCCTGCACCAACAGGCCACGCAGGCCAAGAAATTCCGTTTCGGGCCGCTCCCGCATGGCCTGGAAATAACCCCTGGCGGCAGCTTCATCGCCATCCAGCTGTGCTGCCTGGGCCGATAGCAGCAAGGTCAATGCAGGTTCGTTCAACAATTGCGCGGTCCGCCGGGCCAGTTTCTTGGCCTGCCCCAGATCGCCGGCGGCGACGGCCACAAGACCGGCGGAAAGGCTTTCATAGCCCTTGCGCCGGCGCCCCTCGGCCCGCAACGTGCTGAGCGCCAAGGGCGAGGACAGCAGCCAGCGCCAAAACCGGTAGACGGCGGCAACCACGATCAACAGCACCAACAGGGCCGCTGCCGCCACGGCGGTGGAGGTTTCGATCTGCCGCCCGCCCCACTGCACGCTGATCTGACCCGGATGATCCGCCAGCCAGGCCGCCGCGATGCCCAGCGCGGCCAGGCTTAGAAATAGCAACAGCGCCCGCAACATCAGCCGTCCGCCAGCTGGGCAATAGCCCGGCTTTGCAGTTCGGCCAGGGCGGCCATGGCCGCCAGCCGTGCCTTGGCCCGGTCCAGCCATGGCCGCGCCGCCGTGGCCGCCGGGCCATCCAGCCCATCGATCAGGCCTACGGCCGCCGCCAGTTCGCCGGCCGTCAGGCGCCGTTCGGCCCGGGCCAGGACGGCATCAACCTCCATCCCGTCAACCTCGCCCACCCGGCGCACAGTCACCAACGAGGTCAGGCGGTGCAAGGTACGGCGCCAAAAACTACCGGTTTCATCGCTATCGGCCCGCAGCACAGCCCGCGCCATGGCGGCGAATTGATCGGACAGGGCGCGCAGGCTGATGATACCCGTCCCTGCCATTGGCGCCAGGCTCCGCGCCGCCCGTTGCAACGCAACATCATCCCCTGCCAGGGCCGTCACGGCGGCCAGATCGGCGGTATAAGGCGCACCGGCCAAAACAGTCTGGCGCAATTGCCCCACCGCCAGCACCAGCCCCTGACCGGCGCCGGCCTTCTGTCCGGCACGCACGGACTGCCGCACCACTCCCTGCAACTGTTCCAAACGCGCCTGCAGGGCGGCCAATGCCTGGCGCAGCTCCTTGTTCTCGTTGGCCAGGGCCGTGGTCTGTTGCGCCAAGGCCGTAACCTCTTCCTGGGTGGGTACGGATACCGGCGCCCCGGCGTCCGCCGTTCCGGTTTTTGAATTCACTTCTGGCGCCGGCTTCGCCGCGCCATCGGCCAGATCGCCCAGTCGGGCCCTCAAGGCGTTCACTTCCGCGCCCAGGGCGGCCAGCGCGGCGGCACCGTCTTTGCCAGCCTGTTGTCCCAGTTCGTCCATGGCCTTTTCCAGCGTGGCGAGTTTCCCGCGCAGGGTGGCCAAAACCTCACCGCCCGACAGGCCTTGGGACAGATCGGCCAGTTGTCGGGTGAAGGCGTCCATGGCGGATTTGATGGCATCGACGGCCTGATCCCGCCGGGCGTCCGCCGCCTCTAACTTAGCGACACGTTGCTCCAGGGTCTGCACGGCCTCGATAGCATCTGGGACAACCGGGGTATCCGGGGTTCGGGAAGCTTGGGTATTTTGCGGAGAGACCTCCGCAGGCGACCGAGGGGATTGCAGCATCGGCCAGGACAGATAAAGCCCGACAGCCAGCAGGCCCAGAAAAATCAGGATCGCCCAAGGGGCCCGTCCAGCCCAGCGCTTGCCTTGTTTCGCTACATCCGTGCCAGAATCGGAAGGGCCGGAACCAGAGGGGCCGGGTTCAGAAGGATCGAGTTCTGAAGGATCGGGATCGGGGGCCGGTTGTTTTTCGTCTGCCATTCGGTTCTCACAATTTCATAGCAACGCCAGCAGGTCATCCTGGCGCGGCATTGCGGCAATAATTTGTCGGCGCCAGGGGACCTTGGCGGCCGCTTCACCTACCGCGGCGCTAAGCCCGTACAGATCGACGCCACGGCAAACCTCACCCAGCCCATCCTGCAACAGCAGCTTAACAAAAGTAGCCGCGCTGCGGGCGGAGAAAAACAGCACACCATCGATCTGGCCCGCGCGCAACGCCGCCCGGCTGGCAGCACTTAAACGTTCCGTCGTTGCCGCGTCATACAGTACGGCCCGGCGCAGCTTATAGCCATCCGCGCCCAGATCACCGGCCAGGTCGCCAGCCACGGCGCTGCCCGCCACATGCACCAGCACCCCATCGTCTGGCGCCAGGCGTTGACGCACCAGCGCCGCCAGGGCCACCACGTCGCCACCGGCCGTGGCCACATCGACGAACCCGGCGTGTCTGGCGGCGGCGGCTGTCGCCTCGCCCACCGCCAAAACGGCCAGGTCCCGGCGCGCCGTACACCCGGCCAGCGCCCGCACGCCGTTGGCCGAGGTCAACAACAACGCGGCGGCATCGCCCAGATCCAGGTTGGCGTCCGTTATGGGCTGAATGGTCAGCATGGGTTCGATCAGCACCCGATGGCCCAGGTCCTGCAATTGCCGGGCCAGATCCTCGGCTTCCTCGCGCGGGCGGGTGACGATCAGATGCATGGCATCACGTGTCGGCGAAAAAGTCCGGCCCCGCCCGGCCCAGCAATTCCTCGCCCGCGTCCCGCCCCATGGCGGCGGCATCGCCCACGGGACCTTGCCGGCTGGTGCCCAGAACTTCGCTGCCATCCACGCGCAGGATTTGGGCCCGCAGGGTCAAGCCACCGCCCTGCAATTCCGCCAGCGCCGCGATCGGCGTCCGGCACGAGCCATCCAGCGCCGCCAACAAGGCCCGTTCCGCCGCCACGCAATGGGCCGTTTCCAGATGATGTAAAGGCGCCAGATATTCGGCGGTGACGCTGTCATCCAGACGGATTTCAATACCGATCACGGCCTGCGCCACGGCCGGCAGCATAACCTCGACCGGGACCGGGGCGGTGATGCGTTCCGCCAGGCCAAGGCGGTTCAACCCGGCGCAGGCCAGAAAGGTTGCCTGGGCCACGCCCTCGGACAATTTGCGCATGCGGGTGTTCACGTTGCCGCGAAAATCCACCACCCGCAGGTCTGGCCGGGCATGGCGCACCTGGGCCACCCGGCGCAACGAGGAGGAGCCGACAGTGGCGCCCCTGGGCAGCGTGGCCAGGCTGTCGGCAATGGGCGAGAGGAAGCCGTCGCGGGGGTCCTCGCGGGGCAACAGACAGACAATGCCCAGACCGCTGGGCAGTTCGGTCGGTACATCCTTCATGGAATGCACCGCCAGATCGATCTCGCCCGCCAGCAGGGCCTCTTCAATCTCCTTGGTGAACAGGCCCTTGCCGCCGAATTCCTTCAATGGTTTGCTCTGGATGCGGTCACCGGTCGTGGCGATCACCACAATCACCACGGCGTCCGCCGTTAGATCCGGATGCGCCGTCAGCAGGCGGGATTTGACCTCCTCGGCCTGGGCCAATGCCAGGGGGGAGCCACGGGTGCCAATTCTAATGGCGTGGATAGTAGGTTGCGGGTTCATAGTGGCGGTGCTAAGGCCTCCTAGAGTTCTGCGCAAGCCTTTTTACGCCCCTATGCTGCCACTGGAATAATCGTGATCGTACTTGGTATTGAAACCTCCTGTGACGAAACCGCGGCAGCCGTGGTCGACGATAGGCGCCGCATCCGCGCCAACGTCGTGCTAAGTCAGGTGGCGGCGCATCGCCCCTATGGCGGCGTGGTGCCGGAAATCGCGGCCCGGGCCCATGTGGAACAGATCGACGGCCTGATCCGTCAGGCCATGGCGGCGGCGCAACTTCAATTCACCGATCTGGATGGCGTTGCGGCCACCGCCGGGCCCGGCTTGATCGGCGGCGTCATGGTTGGCCTGGTCACGGGTAAGGCCATCGCCGCCGCGATCGGCAAACCGTTGCTGGCGATCAACCATTTGGAAGGTCATGCCCTGACCGCGCGGCTGACCGATAACCTGGATTTTCCCTATTTATTGCTGCTGGTTTCGGGCGGCCATTGTCAGCTGGTCCTGATCGAGGGCCTGGGCAATTACCGCCGCCTGGGCACGACCATTGACGATGCGGTGGGCGAGGCCTTTGACAAAACAGCCAAAATGCTGGGCCTGGACTATCCCGGTGGACCAGCCGTCCAGCGGGCGGCGGAACAGGGCGATGCCAGCGCCGTCAAACTGCCCCGGCCCATGGCCGGGCGGGATGGCTGTGATTTTTCGTTCTCGGGCCTGAAGACCGCCGTGCGCCGGTTGCTGGAAAACAATTCCGGACTGCGGGCGGCAGACGTAGCGGCCGGTTTTCAACAGGCCGTGGGCGATGTCATGGTGGACCGGGCCGGCAACGCCATCACTATGGCTCAGGTCTATTATCCCAAACTGGCCCATCTGGTGATCGCGGGCGGTGTTGCCGCCAACCTGCATTTGCGCCAGCGCCTGGACGGTTTGTGCCAGGAACGGGGTCTGACGCTGATCGCACCGCCCACCGATCTATGCACCGACAACGGCGCCATGATCGCCTGGGCCGGCGTGGAACGCCTGATCGCCGGTTTGCATGATCCCCTGGATGCCCCCGCCCGGGCCCGATGGCCGCTGGATCCTGACGCCAAACCGGCGCCTTTTGCCGGCAAGAAAGCCTGAAGCATGCTACGAATGAACACGCCATGAACCAATCATCCGAACTGCAAATCCAGGGCCACGGCCTGTTCCCAACCCCGGTGGTGTTTGCCGAGCTGCCCGACAGCGACCGCATCAATGCGGACCTGCGGGCGGTGATCGAGGCACGCATGGCCACGCACCCCTCCGCCAACCATTCCAACCTTGGCGGCTGGCAATCCAGTTGGGATCTGGCTGACTGGGGCGGGGCCAGCGCCGGCGAGGTGCTGGCGCATGCAAGGGCCGTGGCCAACCGCATGACCTGTGACCGTCAAGGCAATGCCGTCAATGTGGACTGGCAACTCAACGCCTGGGCCAACGTCAACAGCACCGGCCATGGCAATGAATTCCATACCCATCCCGGCAGCTTCTGGTCCGGCACCTATTATGTGGACGACGGCGGCATTGGCGAGGACCCCAGCCTGGGCGGAGAATTCGAAATCCAGGATCCCCGTGGCATCGCGCCCGCCATGTACGCGCCGCTGTTGACCTTTAACCTGCCCGGTGGCCTGGCCGCGGGCAGCAGCGAAACCATCCCGCCCAAGGCCGGCCGCCTGTTGATGTTTCCGGCCTGGCTATCCCATGCCGTGCGGCCTTACCTGGGCCAACGCCAGCGCATCTCCATCGCCTTTAACCTTAGCGTTTAGCGTAGCGCGTGGGATCAGCCGGGCACGCCGGCGCCGATGTCGATGAATTCCCGGGTCTCGAGGTCGACCAGGTCGAGACTATCCAGCTTGCCACGCAAATAGGCTGCCTTGGCGTCGAGCTCGACAGAGACGAAAACCATTTGGCGGCCCGCGCCATCGTCTCGTTCGAAGGGAAAACCGGCGGCCTCAATCAAGGTGCGATGACCGGTGGCGTAGCTAAAAACGACCACCACACGCATACCGCAGGGATGGTTGGCCGGGACCAGGTAGCCTTGCAACGCCGAGGCCCGGCGTTTCGGCTCGACGGCATCGAGATAGTCCGTGCCGGTGGCATCGAACCCGGTCCGCGCGACCGTATCCGTTCCAACCAAACGCAGGCGCGCGACACCGGGCTCGCTCCGGTCGAAAATGGAAACATAGGGAAGCAGTGCGGGAAGCCCGGCAGGGTCAAGACGGGAGCGTAGCGGTACCAGATCCTCGCCCTGTAGCGCGAGCCAGTAATTGACCCATCGCCGCACTTCCGGTGCATGAAATTCCATGCCTTCTCCCAAAGTCCGGATATGACGGCTGTCGTATACGCCACACGGAAGACCGATCCGCACACATGCAATAGTAGCATAGTCAACCTGGAATAATTAGAGACGCCGAAACCAGACAGGGGCGATGCCGGCGATGTCCAGGGTCAGATGATCCCGAACGCCTTCGTGGCCAGGGAGATGCCGATAACATAGAGCAGCGGGAACAGCACACGGGAGATCCGGTCGGTTCTCGCCACCGCCTGCAAACGATCCGCGCCGGTAAGGTAATCCACGACGGTATTCTCGACTACGACCAGCAACAGCAGGAGGAATGAAATGCCGAACAAGGCCTCGAGATAGGTGAGTTCCGGCACGCTGGGCAGTTTGCCGGTGACGATGAAATTGAACGCCACGACGGTGAGGATCGCGGTAAAGGTGACCCCAACCCGGCCGGTTGAGGTTGGCCGTAGCCAGAACACCGACCAGGACGCCATCACGACCAGGACCAGCGGGATCATCAGCCGGTAGACGAATGGCATCGCGATCCGCGCGGTCTCTACCTCCATGACGAACTCGGAAAAGGCGTCGCGGTCGCGGATCTCGCGCTGCGAACGGACCTCCGCTTTGTAATTTATCACGCGCCAGGGCGGCGTGTTGAAAACGTCGGCCAGGCCGGTTTTTTCGCTATCCAGATGCAACGCCATTTCATGCGCTGGCCAGGCGAAGGACTCCATTTCGATTTCAAGTTTCTGACGGTCGAAGGGAAACTGTGTCAGATCCAGTTTAGACTTTAGGCTGACCCGGACACGCTCTTCGTAAACCACCGTGCCGTCGGGAAAAATGATCAGTTCCTGGCGTTCGATGACCGGTGGCCCGGATGAGTTGACGAAATACAGATCGGGCCACCACATCGCCTGAAATTTCCTGAGCACGGCTTCCTCAAGGAAAATTCTCCGAACTTGGCCGGTCTCGCCAACCGCAAAGGCCAGCCGCGGATCGCACCAGATTAGCTCGACGAAGGCCTCCAGAGTAAATGAATGATCGGCCTCGCTAATCGAATGCAGATATTCCATATGCAGGCCAAGATCGACGTCGGCTGGCGCACCATCGCGGCGTGGCGGCGCCATTAGATCGGACTGGGCGGCACTGGAGAGCGCTTCAATGCGATCTTCCCCAGCCTGGCAGGCGAAAGCCGAGGTGACGTCCTGGCGCAGGAAGGCATCCGCCGCGGACCCGAGATGGGGGAGCACCAACATGGCAACGAGGGCCATCAGGCCGGCGCGCCACAGGGACCTGGTCATGCTACGCAGCACGATTGGCGTTCTCCCGCGCGGCCGCCGCGCCCGCGCCGTCGCCGCAGCCTTCCAGGGCCTCGGCATACCAGCGCCAGCCGATGGGGCTGTTGGTCTTGGTGGCGGTGCGCTGGGCCAGCGAGCCACGGGCATCCTGGAACCGCCCCGCATCCAGCAACGAGCGGCAGATCATTTGCGCCCAAACATCACGTTGCGCATGGCTGCCGCCCAGGCGCGAGATGTGATCGCGCAGGGGCAGCAGGATATCCGCCGCCTCGCCCGCCCTGCCCTGACACAGCGCCAGGGTGGCCCGGCAGACCGGCAGCCCCACGTCGGCGGCAACCCGGGCCTGATCGCCGGTACCCTGGGCGGCCTTCGCCAGACTATCCAGCAGAGTTTGCGCGGCCTCTTCCCGGCCATCCTTGGCCAGGGCCATCATGTAATGGGCATCGGCGAAAGTCAGAATGGCATCGCCGTTGTGGCGTTCAGCCACATCGGCCAGGACGGACCAGCGTTGGCCCACATCGACGCCTTGGTAATTCAGCCGCCACAGCATGGCGGCGGCATTGGTGAAATCCAGATATTCATCGCTGGGTTGGGCCCAGAATTGCCCGTCATACAAATCCAGAACCGTATCATGCTGGCCCTTTTCCAGGTGATACATGGCCTTGTGCCACCAGGTGTGAAAGCGGAAGTTGTTCAATTCCGCCCATTGCGGGCTAAGGCCATCCAGCCAGGCAATGCCCTCGTCCTGGCGGCCCTGCATCTCATAGACATGGGCCACCGCATGGGTGGCCCAAATATCCTTGGGGTTGATCTCCACCGCCGCTTTGCCGGCAGCTTCCGCCGCCGCGTAATCGCCCGCTTCTTCATGGGAAAAGGCCGATATGCCCAGGATAAAGCCATAATCGGGCCGGTCCTTGTCCCAGGCGGGCAGAATGCGGTTGGTCGACTGGCGCATGGCGCCGCCGCCATTGAGATAGAAATGGGTGAAATGAGACAGGCGTATGGCCATCACATCGTGGGGGTGGTGCAGCAGGATCTGCTCCCACCAATCCGTCGCCCCCGCCATGTCGCCAAGGTTCCAGGCCTGCAGCGCGGCAAGGTGCCATTTTTCCCGCTGGGTGGCGCCCCGCACGGTAATGGCTTCCTGGGCGGCACGGGCGCTGTCCGCCGCCTTTTTTTCCAACACAGGAATGGAAAACAGGTGGAAGAAATAACCCCGGGTAATCAGGGCCATCGGCATCTCGGCATCAGCCGTCAACGCGGCCTTTAGATGCACGCCCACATCGGTCTGATAGCCCATATAGCCGCGCATGCAATTGCTGTAGGCCTCGGCCGCCGCCACGCTGTCGGTGGTAAGTTCCAGACCTTGATAATCCGCTGCCATTGCCCCATCCCGTATTTCAAATTGCAATTAGATTGATCAAAGTAGGCCATCGTCCAATCCAATCACAACCAAATCTTGAAAGAATAGCTTGCGGTTGGATCGCGCATCCTGTTGCTTGGGGATAATTGATCAACCCCTATCGAGACCCCCCCTGTTCCTCTTGAAAGCGCCGTAAATGACAAAATTCTCCGTACTTGACCTGGCTCCCGTGCGCGAAGGCGGCACGCCGGGGGATGCTCTGCGCAATTCCCTGGATCTGGCCCAGCATGTGGAGGCGGCGGGATATGGGCGCTTTTGGCTGGCGGAGCATCACAACATGGTCGGCATTGCCTCCGCCGCCACCTCCGTCGCCATCGGCTATGTCGCCGGCGGCACCTCTCATATGCGGATTGGCGCCGGCGGTGTCATGCTACCCAACCATTCGCCCCTGGTCATCGCCGAACAATTCGGCACCCTGGCCTCGCTTTATCCCGGCCGGATCGACCTTGGCCTCGGCCGGGCGCCGGGCACCGATCAACAGACCTTGCGGGCCCTGCGCCGCCACCCCGCCATGGCGGAAAACTTTCCCCAGGATGTGCTGGAACTGCAGGCGCTGCTGGGGCCGCTGCAGCCGGGCCAGGTGATCCAGGCGGTGCCGGGCACGGACACCAATGTGCCCCTATGGATCCTTGGCTCCAGCCTGTTCGGCGCGCAACTGGCCGCCATGCTGGGCCTGCCCTATGCCTTTGCCTCCCACTTCGCACCCGAGGCCCTGATGCAGGCGATACAGGTCTATCGGGAAACTTTCAAACCCTCGGCGCAGCTGGACAAACCTTACGTCATGGTCGGCACCACGATCGTCGCCGCCGATACGGAGGCCGAGGCGCGCTATCTGTTCACCACGCCGCAACAGCAGTTCACCAATATGTTCCGGGGCACCCGGGGCCGGTTGCTCCCGCCGATCGACGATATCGAGGATTTTTGGACGCCGGCCGAGAAGATGCGGGTCTCCGGCATGCTGGCCTGCGCCTTCCACGGCACCGGTGACACCATCGCGGCACAGTTGGCGCCATTTATCGAACAAACCGGCGCGGACGAACTTATGATCGCCTGCTCTATCTATGATCATTCGGCCCGGGTGCACTCCTACGAGATCCTGGCCGATGTACAGCGTAAACTGGAAGGGAATAGCCATGCTTGATCGGGAACAAGAGGCGCTGCGCCAACAGGCCAGGGACGTGGCGGTGGGAGAGATTGCCGCGCGGGCGGCCGAAGTGGACCGCACGGAGCAATACCCCTGGGACAACGTGGAAACCCTGAAAGACGCGGGTTTCTTCGGTATGACCATTCCAAAAGAATACGGCGGCAAGGGCCTGGGCTATCTCGACGCGGCCATTGTGGTGGAGGAAATGGCCAAGGTCTGCGGCGTCTCGGGCCGCATCGCGGTGGAGGCCAATATGGGCGCCATTGGCGCCATCATGACCTATGGCACCGAGGAACAAAAACGCCTGGCCGCCGACCTGGTTCTTTCCGGCGACAAACCGGCGATCTGCATTACCGAGCCCGAGGCGGGCAGCGCCGCCACCGACATGACCACCCGCGCCGACAAGGTGGGCAATCAATATGTCCTGAACGGCAAGAAGCATTGGATCACGGGGGGCGGGGTATCCCGCCTGCATCTGATTTTCGCCAAGGTCTATGACGAAGACGGCGCGGAGATGGGCATTGGCGGTTTCATTGCCATTCGCGACGAGACCGAGGGCCTGGTTATCGGCGACCGCGCGCCCACCATGGGTCTGCGTGGCATCCCGGAAGCGGAAGTGATGTTCGAGGATATGGCCGTCCCCCCCGCCAATCTATTGCTGCCGCCGCGTGGCCTGCGCAACGGCTTCGCCGATCTGATGACCGCCTATAACTCGCAACGGGTGGGGGCGGCGACCGTGGCCCTGGGCGTGGCCCAGGGGGCCTACGAAAAAGCCCTGGAATACAGCCAGGTGCGCGAGCAGTTCGGCCGTCCCATCGCCGAGTTTCAGGGCCTGCAATGGATGCTGGCGGATATGAGCATACAGTTAGGCGCCGCCCGCGCCCTGGTGCATGGCGCGGCAGCCAATCTGGTGGATGGCTTTCCCGACGCCCTGGCGGCGGCCCAGGCAAAGGTTTTCACTTCGGAAATGGCCATCAAGGTGACCAACGACGCCTTGCAGGTATTCGGGGCGGCCGGCTATTCCCGCAACAACCCCCTTGAACGCATGCTGCGCGACGCCCGTATGTTCACCATCGGCGGCGGCACCGCGCAAGTTCTTCGCACCCTGATCGCCGGCCGAATTTTGGGCATGAAAACACCACAGACCAGGGATGGGTATACTAAGTTGGCGGCGAAATAGGCTACGAGGAAAGATATCATGCGCCTGTACTTGTTTCTAATCCTACTTCTATTGTCCACCAACGCCGTCGCCGCGACCGCCGACGACCCCGTCATCCTAACGCCGCTGACCAATTGCCCGACCGCGCGTCCGGCGTGCATGGTTTTCCATATCTATCTGACAACGCCGGAGGTCAATGGCGAGGGCTATGCCCCCTATACCAAGGTCATCTCAAAAGGGCTGGACGAATCCGACGTACCCATCGTCGCTGATGTCCTTGGTAGGCTGAACGGTGGGCCGGAAAAGCTCCACCGGATTGCCTTTCACAATGATCGGGGCGGAATAATTTGCCAAGATTCAAGGGCCGCCACCATAGGTGTCGGCAAAAACGGTCACGGCACCATCCTGACCGTTCAGGGCGAACTGGAAATCACCGACCCCACGATCCAAGTGGGGGACCGCACATCATTGGCCGTGATCGACCGCAAGACGCTGAAACAAACAAACCTCCCGACGCCACATTGGCAAAGCCATTTCTTTCTCGACCAATTGGCGATGGCCAAGGACGGTCGAGCCTATTGGCGCGAGAATAATATCTGCCTTGATATCAACAGCAGCCCTCGTTTCAAACAAGTCCCCGCCACCCATTGCACAGGCGTCAAATTGAGCCCCGCCAATGCCCGAACAGTGGAAAGGTTTCGACACACCGGGCGATACAATGGAGAGCACGAGAAGGCATATCTGCAGGACTATTTATTCGAGATCGAGGGATCGGGTTACATCGCCTATATCTACCCGATCGCGTGCACCTGACGGGGATTCGTGCCGCAAGTCCGCACCGTTCCAGAGACACCGAACTTAATTGCCAAGGGGCGGCAAGCGGACGGCATGCCTGCGGATCGATATGCTGATGGATGTTTGACCAGGTTATGTCCGAAGAACCCCGGAACGCGCCATAAGCGGATAGTAACCGAGGCTTATTCGGCCGCTATATCCTCGGCGGATTTATCTTCGGATTTGACGTTGCTGTGAGCAAGGATTTCAGCCATGTCACGCTTGCTTAGCGTCCCGCTATACTCGCCGCTTTCCGACACAACCGGCACCGGATATTCCGACTCCAGTGTAATCGGCAACGCATCCTGCAGGACCGTGTCTGGCTGAACGGTCGGCCCTTCCTCGGCCATGTCATGCAGCGTCGGCGCGGTAGCGTCCGACAGCGCACAGGCTTCCTCCACCGCTTCCTGGGTAACCACGCCTTGATATTTGTCTTCGTAGAAAACGTAGGCGTAATCTTCTTTCCAGCCGCGCATTTGCTTGAGCGCCTCGTCGAGATTTTCGGTGGTGAGCCGCAAAGCTGGGGGCTTCATTACCACTTCGGCGGTCAGCACTCGGGCGCGATTGACGTCGCGCACGAACGCCTCGACATAATCATCCGCGGGGTTGAGCAAAATCTCTTCCGGCCGGCCGACCTGAGATAGCTTGCCGTCCTTCAGAATAGCTATCCTGTCGCCTATACGCAGTGCTTCATCCAAGTCATGGGTGATGAAGATAATGGTCTTGTGCAAACGGCCCTGAAGTTCGATCAACTGGTCTTGCATCTCGCTGCGGATTAGTGGGTCGAGAGCTGAAAAAGCCTCGTCCATCAGCAGAATATCGGCGTCTGTGCACAATGCCCGGGCTAAGCCGACGCGCTGCTGCTGGCCGCCGGAAAGCTGCGAGGGATATTGTTGCCCGTATCCGGCAAGGCCAACGGTGTCCAGCCACTGGGACGCCTTATCGCGACGCGTAACCTTGTCCACACCTTGCACCGCCAGGCCGTAAGCCACATTTTCAAGGACGGTACGGTGTGGCATCAAGCCAAAATTCTGAAACACCATGGACATCCGTTGACGGCGGAATTGATTGAGCTCCTTGGCGTTAAGCTCAACCACATCCACGTCGTCCACCATGATACGTCCCGCCGTGGGATCGATCAGACGGTTAAAGTGGCGGATCAGAGTAGATTTCCCGGAGCCGGAAAGCCCCATGACAACAAAAATTTCGCCCTTGTTGATGGTCAAATTAATGTCGTTCAAGCCGACCGCATGGCCGGTTTCAGCAAGGATTTCATCCTTTGAGCGCCCCTGCTTAACCATCGGCATGACGGATTGAGCGCGGTCACCAAAGACTTTATATAACCCTTCGATCCGGATCTGAGGTTCAAGCATTTTGGGCGCCTCCAAGGTGCCTTTGAGTGCGCCTTGCGTAGGCCTGCGAGACCCGGTCGAACATGATCGCCAGCGCCACGATAGCCAATCCATTGAACAGGCCCATGGTGAAGTATTGATTGGTGATGGATTTCAGAACCGGCTGACCCAGGCCCTTGACCCCGATCATCGAGGCAATGACCACCATCGCCAGCGCCATCATGATGGTCTGGTTGATGCCCGCCATAATGGTTGGCATGGCCAGCGGAAGTTGTACGCTCCATAGCCGCTGCCAGGGCGTGGCGCCGTATGCGGCTGCCGCCTCAAGCACTTCTTTGTCGACGAGGCGGATGCCCAGGTCGGTCAAGCGGATGACCGGCGGTATGGCGTAAATCACAACCGCAATGACGCCCGGCACCTTGCCAATGCCAAGCAGCATCACCACCGGGATCAGATACACGAAGGCCGGCATGGTCTGCATGATGTCCAGGATTGGCGTGATGATCGAACGCGCGCGGTTCGAACGCGCCATCCAGATGCCGACGGGAATACCAATTGCGATGGAAAGCAAGGTGCACACCGTGATGATGCTCATGGTGCGCATGGTGTTTTCCCACATGCCGAAGTATCCGATCGCGAGGAACGACGCCACCACGCCGAGCGACAACTTCCACGACCGGCTGGCCCCATAAACCAGCCCGACAACGACGGTCAGGACCACCCACCAGGGCGACGACAGCAGTAATTTTTCAAACCAGACTAAAAAGTAAAGAAGGGGATCGAACACGGCCTCAATGACTTCGCCGTACGATCTGGAGAAATCGCGATAAGCCCCATCAAGCGCCTTGCGGATCGCGACTAAATCGGCGCGTTCCATTTCGGGAAACTGCGTTAGCCAGCTTTCGGAGGCCATGTCGAACTCCTGTCCGGAAAACGTATATCCGGAAAACGTAAAATATCGGAAGGCAGCAAACCCCGTCCCCGCCGATCGGCGGGGACGGGGAGGCTGTTACATATTCGCCAGAGCCTTCCGGACCTTGCCGGCCACTTCGGTGGACACCCAAGGCGTCCAGGTGCTTTCATAGTTCTTCAAGAAATACGCCATGGCGACCGCGCCATCGGCCTGATTGTCCTCCATCCAGGCCAGCAGTTCATTCATCTGCGCATTTTTGAAGCCCCGTTGACCAAGATAGGCAAAAGCCCCCGGCGCGCGTTTGGCGAAGCTTTCCGTGGTCACGGTTTCTACCTGCGAAGGCGGATACATCGTGACTTTGGGGCTCTCGCAATCGGCGTTGCTGGTGCAATCCAGGAATTCCTGTTTGTTGACCCCAGAACCAAAATCAACCTTGACCATCTTGTATTTGCCAAGCACCGAAGTCGGCGCCCAGTAATAGCCAAACCAGGGCTCTTGGCGCGCAAACGCCTTGGCGATGGCACCCGACAACCCGGCGCCTGAGCCCGGATCAACCAGTTCGAAGCCGTCGCCTGCCAAGTTCAGCGCCTTGAACAGATGGCCCGCGGAAATCTGGCAGTTCCAGCCCGCCGGGCAGGTGTAGAAGCCGGATTTAGTTGGGTCTTCGGGATGCTTGAACATTTTGGCGTTGGCCTTGATACCGGCAATGGTAGCCAGGCTCGGATCCTTATCGACCATGTACTTGGGCACCCAGAAGCCTTCCTCACCGCCGTCGGTCAGGGATTTTCCAGCAATGCGCAGGCGTTTTTCCGAGACACCCTTGTCGATGGCTTCTTTTAGCGAGTTGCTCCATAGTTCCGGCGCAATGTCGGGCTCGCCCTTTTCTATCATCGATGTGCCGGTCGGCATGGTGTCACCGGGCACCAGTTCCGCCTCGCAGCCGTAGCCCTTGGCCAGGATGAAGCGATCAACGTTGGCAATCAGAGTTGCCGAGCTCCAATTCATGTCGGCAATGGTGACTTTACCGCAGGCACCGGCAGCCATCGCCTGTGGGACCAAAAGAATTGAAAACGGCAACAAAAACGCCATCCGCCTCAAAATAAGCATAATCATAAGCATAACCCCCTTTTTATTTCCCATTAGTAAGTACTAAAACAATACAACAAGACATAATTCGATCAAAATCACAAATACACTAGTTTTTTTATTCGAATTATTGACTTACACTTCTCGTCGTTTAATTTTATTTAATAAATACATAGCTGTAATTTATTAAATCATTTCATTTGGATTTCTCAACTGAACTATTATCATCCGAGCCAATTATTATCAAGGAATTATGCCTGAAATTCAAAACAAGGCGCGACCAGGCGAACCAAAACGAGGTAAAAATTAAGCTGGGCGACCCTGCCCAACAACCAGAAATTGCTGAGGGACCATACCCATGAGCTGGCAACCGGAAATCGACGAACTGCGCAGGCGCGAGGCAATGGTCCGCCGCATGGGAGGGCCCGAAAAGATCAAGCGGCAGCACGACGGCGGCAAGCTGACGGTGCGCCAGCGGATCGATTTGCTGGTGGACAAGGGCAGCTTTCACGAAGTGGGCGCCGTGGCCGGCATGGCCAGTTATGACGCGGACGGCAACCTGATCGATCTGTCGCCCACCAACTTCGTCTGCGGCCGGGCCAGGATCGACGGCCAGCCGGTGGTCATTGGCGGCGATGATTTTACCGTCCGGGGCGGCGCGGCGGATGCCTCGATCTGGGAAAAACAAGTCATTGCCGAACGCATGGCCCACGAGTTGCAAATACCCATCATCCGGCTGGTGGATGGCACCGGGGGCGGCGGTTCGGTCAAGACGTTGGAAACCACGGGGCGCACCTATGTGCCGGCCAATCCGGGCTGGGATCTGGTAATCGCCAATATGGGCGAGGTGCCGGTGGTGGCCCTGGCCCTGGGATCGGTGGCCGGGTTGGGCGCGGCGCGGGCAGTCACCTCGCACTATTCCCTGATGGTCAAGGAGACCTCGCAGCTATTCGTGGCCGGTCCGCCCGTGGTGGCCGCCCTGGGCACGCCGGTCACCAAGGAGGAGCTGGGCGGCAGTGAAATCCACACCCGCAACGGCGCCATCGACGACGAAGTGGCAAGCGAGGCGGAGGCCTTTGCCCGCGCCAGGGCCTTTCTGTCCTATATGCCGCCCTCCATTCATCAGCTGCCGCCGCGGGCCGAGCCGACCGACGACCCGGAACGGCGCGAGGAAAAGCTGTTGAAAATCATCCCCCGCAACCGCCGACAGGTTTACAAATCCCGCGCCGTTATCGATGCCTGTGTGGACAAGGATTCGTTCTTTGAGATCGGTAAATTATGGGGCCGGTCCGTGGTCACCGGCCTGGCCCGCCTGGATGGCTGGCCGGTGGCGGTGCTGGCGGGCGATCCTTATTTCCACGGCGCCGGCTGGACGGCGGATGCCTCGCACAAGGTCACCCGCTTTGTCGACATGGCGCAGACCTTCCACCTGCCGGTGGTGCATTTCGTCGATATCCCTGGCTTTGTAATCGGGGTGGAGGGGGAAAAGGCCGGCACCATCCGGCACGGCGCCCGGGCCATGGCGGCAGTGTATCAAGCCACCGTGCCCTGGTGTTCGATCATGGTCCGCAAGGCCTTTGGTGTGGCGGGTGCGGCCCATAGCAACCATTCCCGCCTGCATTACCGCTATGCCTGGCCATCGGGCGATTGGGGCTCGCTGCCCATCGAAGGCGGGATCGAAGCGGCCTACAAAGCAGATCTGGCGGCAGCGGATGACCCGGAAGCCCTGCTGGCGGATATTCAGGAGCGCCTGAACCAGGTGCGTTCACCGTTTCGTTCGGCCGAGGCGTTCCTGATCGAGGAAATCATCGATCCCCGGGATACCCGGCGGCTGTTATGCGAATTCGCCAACCTTGCCGCGCCCCTGCGCCGCACCGGCGAGAGCCGCTTTCACATGCGGCCCTGAACCGCCCCAGCAGGGATGCAGGATAAACAGAATTGGAGATAGGCCGTTATACAAACCGGCGCTGATAGGAATTGGCCCTTGTAAACCGATCATTAACCCTATATCCGCTAACGTCTAACTGGTTAGGTGCCAAGAGGCATCATCAGCCCGCCACATGGGGGCGCCAGAGGAATGACCGCTTGACTGAGATTTTGTTCATTGGTCGCGATGACAATGCCGAGGCCGCTGTGCTGGCGGCATTGGATAGCGTCGATTACACGGTGCAACGGGTCCGCACCGTGACCGAGGCCAACGAACTGGCATCCAAACAACACTTTGATGCCCTGATAATAGATTTTGACCCATATTTCCCAAGTAGCCCCGATATTTACTGCCTTAACACTGGTATTATGCTATAAGAATCAACGTGTTGAGGCATAAATGGAGCGGTGAAAATGGCGCACCCGATGGGTGAATCGAAACAAGGCGAACTCAGGGT
>JADHTB010000031.1 GCA_016776605.1 Alphaproteobacteria bacterium
GGATGACACGAATACGCAGGTCTTCAGAATAAGCCCGCACCATAGATCCCTCCTGTTGCGATTCAGTACTCAACTGAATCACAGGCAACAGGAAATGGGAATCCCAATTCCGAATCTATGATTTACGAACGCGCTCTAGAGCGTTTCCGGGGTATTCTGAACCATTTGACCGCTCACCAAGGCCCCGTGGGCAGGCGCGGTTTGCAGGTCGATGTGGTGCATCGTCCAAGAACCGCAACGCAGCCACGGGGCCTTGGTGAGCGGCCTTCGGTGGCGCCCCTAAGCTATTCGGGTGCGTTGCGCCACTTGCCCGATGCAGCACATCGCGCCGCGCAACGCGCCTACCCGAATAGCTTAGGGGCACCATCAAATGGACCAGAATATCCCGGAAACGCTCTAAGGTTATTTTTAATTTGCGTCTTTCGCCCCACACCCAACATCGGGCGTAATTTTGCTGAGTAAGAAGATTCAGAAAACTAAACATAATCTGTTAGAATTTCTATCTCGCATGAAGCCGGAGGTCGACAAATGGCACGGGTTGGTTGGACATTGCGCGGCAGGATTCTTGTAGAACATCTGTTCCAGGAACTCACCAATACCTATGGCGCAATTTCGCCGATGGCGGGAATCAAAGTGCGTGTCCAGGCACGCGAACGTGTAGCGGGAGTCTGGGGTAGCTGGAAGGCATGGGACGACGTTATCATAAACGAAGATGACGAAGGTGCGTTTCAGGTCTCGAAAATAAAATCGCACCGCAATCGCCGGTTTCGTGTGCAAGTCCAGTTCAAGAGTGCGGATCTTGTGATCTTTGGTGCGAACCGGACGCTACTGAGGCAGGTTTCGAGAGCGCTCAGGATGCGGGCCCTACGAAGCCTCGGCGCGGAACTCGTTCTCGATCAGCTGCTCCAACATTTCACCCGAATTCCCTATGAGGCGGATTGGCATACCGTTCATGTCGATCGGACGGGAAGCGGGCGGAGCGCCGGTGTGATCAACCTCGGAGATCTAACCTTCGAGGTGAACGCACCCAATGATCTAGGTGATCGTATCGCGCACCGGCAGGCAGAATTGTGGTTCCTTTACAGCCGCGTGATCGATCTTTTTGAGGGCCTTGGCCGAGATTATCGATTCAAGAAGAAGATCGCGGTTAAATATCCCCATAACAATCCTCTGCTTGGCGACCGGATTGAGGCGTCCTACGCTAACCCCGCAAACCACATGGTCTATATCGTCGAGAACTCGGCCTGGGATGATTACGCGCGGATCGACTACGTGTTGCACGAGATCATGCATATCTGGGCCTATCAGCACAGCCGCCGCGAAAAGGGCATGGCGTGGCAACTGATTATTCATGGCGATACCCACGGTCTGCAGAACCGGACCTGGGTTGCTTTCCATGAAGGCTTTGCGGAATGGGGGTATCATCAAATCTACCGACGCCTGTTTGGGCAAAATCCAACGATTGGAGCCGCAGGTACGACAGATATCGAACCTTTTCCTTTTAAACGCAGTTATCTGTCCAGCAATTACAGCCTGACGAGCCTCGAGCAGGTCGACCGGCATGAATGGGGCTGGGTCTCGATTCTAAATCTTCTAACAACGCCCGATCTGGTGAATTACACGTTCAACGGCAACGGAAAGTATATTGCGACGACCCGCGCGCGGCCTGCCAGGGCAATGATATGCGATGATCCGGTGCTCGCGTTTACGGATGTCTTGCGGCTCTTTCTCACCGATAGACAGTCTGGTGCCGCGCGTCAGCTAGGACGATCCGAGATGAACCTTTCGGGCATCCTGAGCCGAGCAGTGGCCGTTGTTCCACAGTTCGACAGAACGGCGCAAACGGCGGTCCTAAGTTTATTGGACCCCGCCGAGACGACAATGCCGCGTAATCTTTTGTGCCGCCCGAGGCGGTAGCGGGCTGTTCCGGCCCTTCCACGCTGACGAGGCGTTTGCCCTACGGCTTTGGCATCGGGCCAACCAGGAGGGCCGGGTCCAGGCGTTGTTTGAACCAGTTCAGGCGCCAATCCAGGTGCGGACCCGTGGCCCGGCCCGTGGCGCCCAGGGTGCCGATCCGTTGCCCCTGGCGGACGAATTGGCCAGGCTTCACGGTGACGCTTTGCAGGTGTGAATAGACCGAAGTCAGGCCATGGCCGTGATCCAGCATCACCGTGCCGCCGGTATAATATAAATCACCCTCGGCCAGGGCTACCATGCCGTCGGTGGAGGCATGCACGGGGCTGCCCGTTTTGGCGGCAATATCCAGGCCGAAATGCGGCCGCCGGGGCTTGCCATTCAAAATCCGCTGGCTGCCATAGACGCCGCTGATCCGGCCCCGCAGGGGCCAAAGAAAACCGCTTTCATGCCAGGGCGTGGGACTGTCCTTGGCGCGGACAGCGCCGATAGCGCCATTTTCACGGCGAATGCGGGCCAGCACCTCCCTGGGCGGCGTCACCATCTTCTTTGGCAGGCCATCGATCCGCTGAACCCTGTAGTGCCGGGCCTTGATGGTCAGGGTTTGGCTGTGCTGCTTGCCGTCGGCTCCATACCAATACAAAGGCGCGGTGCCAGGAAAATCCCGGCCAAAGCCGATGATGAATGTTCCTTTCGCGCTGAGCCGCACGGCACGGCCGTCGAATTCCACCCTGGTACCGGGTGCCGCCCGGCCATGCACCAGGCCACCCTGAACCAGATTGCCCGTCAGCACCGGCGCCTCCGCCAAGGCGGCCCAGGGCCAGAGGAGCAGGGTGAAGACCAGCCAAAGGCGCATCAAAACAACGAGCCCTGGTTGCCTGGTTTGCCGCCAGGTGCCTGGGGCTTGGCCTTGGGTTTGGCCCGGGGCTCGGCCCGGGGTTTAGCCTGGGGCTTTGCCGTGCCTTTGGCTGGCCCGTCATCTACCGTCACCGCCACTTCGCCGTCATGGAAACGGACCGCCAGGGCGCTGCCCGGCCCCGCCTGGGCCGCGGCCATGACCACACCGCCGTCACGCCGCCGCACCATGGCATAGCCCCGCTCCAACACCCGCTCGAAGCTGAGGCTGTTCAGCAATTGCGCCAGGCCGCCCAGGCGCAGGCGATGTTCGCTGACACGGCCCCGGACGGATCGTTGCAGGCGCCCCTGGAGATCCTGCAGGGTTCGGCCATCCGCTTCGATCGGCTCCAACACCAGACGTGGGCGCAGGCGGGCGGCGATTGCCGTCAGGGCATTGCGTTTTTCCCCACCGAAAATCAACAGGGCGCGATGCAGCCGTTCCGCCCCCTCGTCCAAACGTTGGCGGGCCAAGGCCAGCAATTCGCGGGGTCCGCGCAGACCACGGGCCAGGCCATCCAGATCACGCCGCCGCTCGGCCAACAGCCGTTGCAGGGACAGGCCCAGGCGCCGCCCCAAATCCTGGTTGCCGGCCACCAATTCCGCCCGCACCGGCACGGCGATTTCCGCTGCCGCCGTGGGCGTCGGCGCCCGCCGGTCGGAGACGAAGTCGATCAGCGTGGTATCGGTTTCATGGCCAACGGCCGAGATCAGGGGGATTTTGCTTTCCGCCACGGCCCGGGCCACCACCTCTTCATTAAAGGCCCATAGATCCTCGATCGAGCCGCCGCCGCGGGCGACAATCAGCAGGTCCGGGCGCGGCACCGTGGACGTTGCATCCAGGGCATTGAAGCCGCGGATTGCCGCCGCCACCTGTTCCGCGGCGCCCTTGCCTTGTACCAGCACCGGCCACAACAGCACCCGGCAGGGAAAGCGTTCCCGCAGGCGATGCAGAATGTCGCGAATCACCGCCCCCGTGGGCGAGGTCACCACACCGATCACCGCGGGTAAATAGGGCAGGGCGACTTTGCGTTCCTGGGCAAACAAGCCCTCCGCCGACAGCTTCTGGCGCCGCTCCTCCAACAGCGCCATCAGGGCGCCGACCCCCGCCGGCTCCATGGCCTCGACCACAAGCTGGTAGCGCGAGCGGGGCGCATAAGTGGACAGCTTGCCGGTGCAGATCACTTCCAGGCCATCTTCGGGCTGAAAGCGCAGTTTTCCGGCGGGCCCGCGCCAAATGACGCTGTCAATCACCGCCCGGTCGTCCTTCAGGGAAAAGTATATATGGCCCGACCGCGCCGCCATGAAGCCGGAAATCTCACCCCGCACGCGAACATAGCCAAAGTTGTCCTCGACCGTCCGTTTTACCGCCGCCGCGATCTCGGAAACCGAATATTCCGGCAGATTAGGCGCGCTGCCGGCTTCATTTTCGCCCATCGGCTCATAAACCTCGATCATCTGCTGTTGCTCTCGCCGGGCTATGATACAAGGGGCCGGCGGCGAGTAAACTAAAGAGGTTGTTTTTCATGCATGTACTGGTCATTGGCGCGGGGGGGAGGGAGCACGCGCTTTGTTGGGGTGTGGCCCGCTCGCCATTGGCAAGCCGGTTAAGTTGCGCGCCCGGCAACGGTGGTATCGGCCAACTGGCCGAATGCGTCGATATCGCGGTGGGCGACTTTGACGGCATCATCGCCTACTGCCGCGCCGAGGCAGTGGACTTTGTCATCGTCGGTCCCGAAGACCCGTTGGTGGCCGGCCTTGTCGATCGGTTGGATGAAGAAAAAATCCTGGCCTTTGGCCCTACCGCCCAGGCCGCGATCCTGGAAGGCTCCAAGGTCTTCACAAAAAATCTGTGCAAGCGTCACAACATTCCCACCGCTGCTTTCGAGCGCTTTTCCGACATTGCCGAGGCGCGCGAATATATCCAGGACCAGGGCGCGCCCATCGTGGTCAAGGTGGATGGCCTGGCGGCGGGCAAAGGTGCCATCGTCTGCGAAACCACCGAGGAGGCACTGGCGGCGGCGGAAGAAATTCTTGGCGGCAAATTCGGGGCGGCGGGCAACGAAATCGTAGTGGAACAGTTCATGGTGGGCGAGGAAGCCAGCTTTTTCGCCCTGTGTGATGGCCGCAACGCCTTGCCCCTGGCCACGGCCCAGGACCACAAGGCGGTGGGTGATGGCGACGTGGGCCCCAATACGGGCGGCATGGGGGCCTATTCCCCAGCCCCGGTAATGACGGACGAGATGTGCCAGAAGACCATGGAAAGGATCATCCTGCCCACCATGCGGGCCATGGAACAGGAAGGCCGGCCCTTCAAAGGTGTATTGTACGCCGGCCTGATGATCACCGAGCGCGGGCCGCAATTGATCGAATACAATGTGCGCTTTGGCGATCCCGAATGCCAGGTCTTGCTGGCGCGCTGGCAAAGCGACCCCCTGGCCGCCCTGTTGGCCGCCGCCAAGGGTCAATTGGCCGGCTATGAAGTGGATTGGTCGGAACGCGCCGCCATAACTGTGGTCATGGCGGCCAAAGGTTACCCCGGCGATTATGCCAAGGGTACCGAGATCAAGGGTGTCGCGGCGGCCGAGGCCATTGCCGGCGTCTCTGTCCTGCATGCGGGAACCAGGCTGGAAGATGGCCGCCTGCTCTCCAACGGCGGACGGGTGCTGGGGGTGACGGCACAGGGCCGGGATATCCGCACCGCGCGGACCCGGGCCTATCAGGGTGTGGAGGCCATAGATTGGCCGGAAGGCTTTTGCCGTAACGACATTGGCTGGCGCGCCGTCCAGCGCGAAGAGGAGCACGAGGCACAGAGCGAAGAATGAGCGGCCGCGCGGAAAAAACCCGGATCCAATGGCTCGCCACTCTGGCCAAATTCAAGGACGATCCGGATCAGGCAGCCAACAGCGCCATGTGGTCGCCGCGCCTGGATGGCGCCTCGCGGGACGAGCTGACTGCCATCCAGAATGAAAAACTCGCCGTCGTAACACCATTTTTGTACGAGAACAGCGACTTCTACCGCCTGCGCTTCGACCGCCTGGGCATGGCGCCAACGGATATCGCCAAGATCGAGGATCTGGCCAAATGGCCGGTGGTGGATAAATCGGAAATGACGGCGGATGTAGAAATCAATCCGCCCTTTGGCCGCTATACCACCATGTCCGATGAAATCTGGCGCAGCCGGGGCTGGATGCTGTTTTCCACATCCGGCACCACGGGAACACCCCGGATTTTTCGTTATTCCCAGATCGACCGGGAATATTGGGCCTGGTCCAACGCCCGGGCCATGCATGCCATGGGCTTCGTGCCGTCGGATACGGTGTTCATGATGACCGGCTATGGCACCCACGTCTGGGCCTGGGGGGTGCAGATGGGCTTGGCCAAGATGGGTATTGGGCTGATCCCCGGCGGCGGCATGGACGGGGTAATGCGGGCCGGTATCATCGAGAGGTTCAAGCCGACCGTGCTTTGCTGTACGCCGTCCTATGCGCTTTATTTGGGCCGAGCCCTGCAGGACATGGGTCTGGACCCGGCGGAAACTTCGGTGACGAAGCTGTTCTGCGCCGGCGAACCGGCCATGGCCATCGACCCGACCCGGGAAAAGTTGCAGGATTTGTGGGGCGCCCGCATCGTCGAATTCTATGGCTGTACCGAGGCCGCGCCGCAGGCGGGGGGCTATACCTGCGCGGCGACCGGTCAGGATGACAACGGCTATTTCCTGCATTTGATGGAAGATCTGCAGGTTTGGGAAACCGTCGATCCGGAAACCCTGCAAGCCACCGCAGCGGGGCAACGGGGCCTGTCCGTCTGCACCAATCTGGTCTCGGAAAGTTCGCCGCAACTGCGTTTTCTGGTGGGCGACTTCACCACCCTGAACCAGGAGAGCTGTGCCTGCGGCCGCAATCATGTCCGCGCCATGGGTTGTTTTTCCGGTCGGGCCGATGACCTGATCAACCTGCGCGGCATCAAGTTTTTTCCCACCCAGATCGAGAAGGCCGTCCGCGCCATTCCCGGCCTGGGCGATGAGTTCCAGGTCGTCCTGTCCAGCCGCGAAGCCGACGGTATGGATGTTATGGTGGTGGTGGTAGAGCATCCCGATCATGGCCCGGTATCGGCATCGGCATTGACCGAGCAGATCGTCGGCGCCATCCGCAGCGAAATCGAGCTGCGCGTGGATGTAAATGTGGTCGCCCCGGGCAGTTTGCCGAAAACAGAATTCAAGGCGAAACGAGTGATTGACCAGCGGGCAAAAACCTAGAGCAATTCCGAATTAATGAGAATCGCGAAGCGATTCTAAGTGATTGGAAAAATTGCTCTAATTCTAAAGATCTGAGCAGTTCCGGGTTATGGGCATCCTTGCCCAAACGCAGTTACAGCAGCCATGTGCATTAGAATATTTTCGATAGATATTTCAGACCGGTATCAGGCAAGACGGTGATTATGTTGGCGGGGCCATCAAGGCGTTCCGCCAGCTTCATGCAGCCGAACAGATTGGCCCCCGAACTGCCACCGGCCAGAATGCCTTCGCTGGCCGCCAGCCGCCGGGTCATGGTGAAAGCATCATCGTCATTGAATTGCAGCATCTCGTCGACCACCGAAAAGTCCATGCATTGGGCGATATGGTCTTCGCCAATGCCTTCGACCTGATAGCTTCCGATCTCGCTTTTATCGATCTGACCGGTCTTGAAATAGGTGTAGTAGATCGAACCGATGGGGTCGGGCATCAGCACCTTTATTTGGGGATTCTGTTCCTTGAGATATCGCCCGACGCCACTGATCGTACCCCCGGTGCTGCCGGCGGCAACGAAGTAATCGACCCTGCCGCCCATTTGCGCCCAAATCTCGGGGCCGGTGGTCAGATAATGCGCCTCGGCATTCTTGGGATTGTCGTACTGGTTGAGCATGAAGGCATTGGCGGTCGCGGCCGCGATATCCCGGGCCCTTTGAACATAGTGATCAGCGGTACCGGGCGCGGCATCCGTGGGACAGACCACGATCTCGGCACCCAATGCGGTCAACGCCGCCTGCTTTTCCTTGGATACCTTGTCCGGCATGGTCAGCACCGCGCGGTAGCCCTTTATGGCGGCGATCATGGCGATCGCCGCGCCGGTATTCCCCGAGGTGTTTTCAACGATCGTGCCGCCGGGTTTCAATAGCCCGGTACGTTCGGCATCCTCGACAATATGGCGGACGATCCGGTCCTTGATACTGCCGGTCGGATTAAAGAATTCCAGCTTGGCGAAAACCTTGGCACGCTGGTCCGCGAACAGGTTTTCCAGCGCCACCAACGGTGTGTTGCCAATCGTATCGAGAAGCCCGGTTGCTGATGTCTGCGAGCCCCTCGTGTCCTTGCCCATACAAATCTCCGAAACTGACAGATTTCAAGTATTGTCGAACCGGCTGCAAGAGTAGCAACTTTTTTTGCCCCAGCTTGGCATTAATCGCCACTAGCAATGGCCACGCCAAATTCCAGCCCGGCCTCCGCCAATACGCGCCAAGCATAGTCGGCGAAACTGCGGGCGACGTGAAGATGATAAGCGCCGCCCGGCTGCGGGTGCAGCAATATGCCGCAACGGGCCAGGATGCTGCGGGCGCAATGTCCGGGGGCAAGGTCAGGGCTTTCAAGGTCCAGGGGACAGAGTTTGCCCAGGACGTCACGGGCGCGGGGTCCGGAAACGGCTATGATTTGCCGGCCGTCGCCCTGGCTGATGATGGCATGATGCCGTCCGGCCAGGGCCCTGGCGAGGCGCCCCTGTCCGGCTGGCGCAACCGGGCCGACATCGCCCAGGATCAGCCATTCGCTGGGACCAAGCCAAAGGGCGGTAATTTCGTCATGACTGCTGACATGGTTCGGGGCCAGGGGCAGATCGAAGCCCAGGCCGGCACGAAAAGCCTTCACGAAGGCCGCATCGCCGCTTTCGCCGCGCAGGATAATCGAAGGTTGATACGGCAAGGCCCGCAGGGTGACGCCGGCATCCGGCCGGGGCGCCTCCCTGGCCGCCGCCAGGGCCAGGTGGGCCAGGGGCTGGTGGCGGGGGCCGGTCATTTCGCCCGCTCCGGTGCTTCCAGAACGGGGTCGAGGAAGCGCGGCGCGGTCACCGTCGCGGGCACGGCGCGGCCGTCATAGGCGATATGAATGGCCTCGCCATGCCGCCCATGGCCGCCCTCTAACATTGCCAGGGCGAAGGTGCGGCCCAGGTTGGGGCTGTGATAGCTCGATGTGACATGGCCCTGGCCCCGTTGCGGCGGCGCGGGATTGGTGCCGGCGATCAATTGTGCGCCTTCGGGCACCCGAAGGCCGGGATCGTCGGTCAGCAACCCCACCAGGGCTGGGCGGTCCTGGCGCATACTGTCGCTGCGGGACAGCGAACGTTTGCCCAGGAAATCCTTTTTACCGCTGACCATGCGGCCCAGGCCCAGATCTTCGGGCGTGGTGGTGCCATCGGTCTCTTGCCCGACGATAATAAAGCCGACCTCGGCGCGGAGCACATGCATGGCCTCGGTACCGAACGGGGTAATGGCGTATTTCTCGCCCGCCGCCATCAACGCCTGCCACAGGGTCGGGCCATGACCGGCGGGCACGTTTATTTCGAACGACAGCTCGCCGGTGAAGCCGATCCGGAAGATGCGCGCCTCCAGGCCCCCCGCCACGCCGGGCAGCGCGGCGGTTTGCCAGGTCATGTAAGGAAAAGCCGCGGGTGATAGATCCAAATCCGGGCACAATTCCGCCAGCAACCGGCGGGCATTCGGGCCGCACAGGGCGGCGACGGCCCATTGTTCCGTGACCGAGGTGCAATAGACCACCAGCTCCGGCCATTCGGTTTGCAGCCAGCTTTCCAACCAGTCCAGCACATGACCCGCGTTGCCGGTGGTGGTGGTCATGTGAAAGTGGCCTTGGCCCAGGCGGGCGGTGACGCCATCGTCAAAGATCATGCCGTCCTCGCCCAGCATCAGGCCATAGCGGCAGCCGCCCACCGCCAGGCCTTTCCAGCCATTGGTATAGATGCGGTTGAGGAATTCCGCCGCGTCCGGTCCCTGAATATCGATTTTGCCCAAGGTGGTGGCGTCCATCAGGCCCACACTGGTGCGCGCGGCCAGGCTCTCGCGATCGACCGCCGCCGCCATGTCCTCCCCGGCCTTGGGATAATAATAGGGCCGTTGCCATTGCCCCACCGGTTCGAACACCGCGCCGGCGGCCAGGTGCCAGCCATGCATGGGCGTGCGGCGGACCGGATCCAGCAGCGGCCCAACTTGTCCCCCCGCCAGGGCGCCGAAGGTGACGGGGGAAAACGGCGGGCGAAATGTCGTGTGGCCAACCTGGGGTACCGGGACATCCAGAGCCTGGGCGACGATGCCCAGGGCATTGATATTGGACGTGCGGCCCTGATCCGTGCCCATGCCGGTGGTGGTATAACGTTTCACATGCTCGATGGAGCGGTAGCCTTCGCGGGCCGCAAGGCGCAGGTCGGCGGCGGTCACATCCGATTGGAAATCGACGAAGGCCTTGCCCCCATTGCTGCCGCTATTGTTGCCCCCATTCCGACCCGGACCCGGTATGGACCAGATCGGCCGGGGCGGCAGCGGGGCGGCAGCGTCATCGGCGGCCGGCTTGCGCGGGCCACGGCCCCGGCGGCGGTGGCCGGCATCGTTGGCGGCGGCGTTGCCGGCCTCGGCACCCAGGGTCAGACAGTCCTGCAGACCGAAATCACCATTGGCGGCGCCGGCCACGCGCACCGCCTGACTTGCCGCCGCGCGCCCTGGGCCGGGCAGGAAGCAGCCCTGGGCCGCGTCCCATTGCAGCCCCGCGCCGGATTGGGACAGCAGATGCAGGCTGGGCGTCCAGCCGCCCGAGAGGCACAACAGATCGCAATCAATCCGCCGTTCCAGGCCGGCAACCACGCCATCCCCGGCCTCGTTCAGCTTGCCTATTTGCACCCCGGTCACTGATTTGCGCCCCGTGACGGAGAGCACGGCCCGGTCAACCAACAGTTCGATACCAAGTTGTTCCAGTTCGGGGAGGTAGCGCAATGGCGCCTGGGCGCGCAATTCGACCACCGCAGCCACCGCAACCCCGGCCTTGGCCAGATCCATCGCGGCGGGGTAGGCGCTGTCATTGTTGGTGAACAGTACCGCCCGGCGGCCGGGCCGGACGCCGTAGCGGTTGATATAGGTTTGCACCGCCCCTGCCCCCATCACGCCGGGGCGGTCGTTGTTGGCCAGCACCAAGGGCCGTTCCAGGGCGCCGGTGGCCAGCACCACCTGTTTCGCCCGCACCTGCCACAGCCTTTGCCGTGGCTGACCCTGGTCCGGCTGAAGCAGATGATCGGCCACCCGTTCCAGCAGGGTCAGGGCGTTATGGTCATAATAGCCGGCGACAATGGTCCGGGGCAGCAGGCGGACGTTTTCCGCCCTGGCCAGTTCCGCGCCAATTCCGGCGGCCCAGTTCATGCCGGGCCGGCCGTCGATCCGCTGGCCGTTGCCCAGCAGGGCGCCGCCCAGTTCGGCGCCTTCATCCGCCAGGATCACCCGCGCCCCGGTGCGCCCGGCCCAGTGCGCCGCCGCCAGACCGGCCGGGCCGGCGCCGACCACCAAAACATCGCAATGGGCGTATTGTTTTTCATAACGATCGGGATCAGCGCTCTCCGCCGCCTTGCCCAAGCCCGCCATGCGCCGGATCACCGCCTCGTAGGTGGGCCACAGACTGGCCGGCCACATGAAGGTTTTGTAGTAGAAACCCGCCGGGAACAGGGGCGAAAGGCGGTCGTTCACCGCACCCAGGTCAAAATTAAGGCTGGGCCAGCGGTTCTGGCTTTCCGCCACCAGACCGTCATACAGGATAATTTCGGTGGCGCGCACGTTGGGCTCGGCCCGCCCGCCCTGGCGCAGACGCACCAGGCCATTGGGTTCCTCGCCCCCCGCCGCCATCAGGCCCCGGGGCCGGTGATATTTAAAGCTGCGCCCAACCAGGCGCACCCCATTGGCCAGCAGGGCGGAGGCCAAAGTATCGCCAGGGTGACCATGCATAGTTTCGCCATCGAAATGGAAACTCAGGCGCTGCGTTCGGTCAATGCGGCCGCCGTTCTCCAGGCGATGAACAGCATCCGTCATTCCGGCACCTCCGGCCTGTCATCGCCCACCTGATAGATGGCCAGAATTTCGTGGGTCACGGTGCTGCGCGCCACGTTGAACCAGCGGCCACAGCCATTGCCATGGCGCCAGCGTTCGAAATGCACGCCTTTTTCGTTGCGCCGCATGAAGACGTAATCGCCCCAGGCCTGATCATCCATGTCCTGGGGTGTCACGGGCCGGACAATATGGGCCTCGCCACCGCAGGAAAACTCTTCCTCGGAGCGGTCTCCACACCATGGGCAAGATATAAGCAGCATCAGTGCGCCACCGCCGCGGCGCCGTGTTCGGCCACCAGGGCGCCACTGTAGAAACGTTCCAGCGCGAACGGCGCATTTATCGGGTGGGCCTCGCCCTTGGCCAGGGTATGGGCAAACAGATGGCCCGATCCCGGCGTCGCCTTGAAGCCGCCGGTACCCCAGCCGCAGTTGAAAAACAAGCCTTCCACCGGGGTGGCACTGATAATCGGGCTGGCGTCCGGGCAAACATCGACGATTCCGGCCCATTGCCGCATCATCTTCAGGCGGGATGTGATGGGGAACAATTCGACGATGGCGCGGATGGTTTCCTCGATCACCGGCAGACTGCCGCGCTGGGCATAGGAATTGTAGCCGTCAATGCCGGCGCCAATGACCAACTCGCCCTTGTCCGACTGGCTCATATAGGCGTGTACCTTGTTGGACATCACCACCGTCGGCATGATCGGCTTAACAGGTTCCGACACCAGGGCCTGCAGGGGGTGGCTTTCCAGCGGCAGCCGCAGCCCGGCCATGGCCGCCAGGACCGATGAATGACCCGCCGCCACCACGCCAACCCTGGGGGCGAGAATTTCACCCTGGCTGGTCTGCACCCCCTCGACACGGCCATCATTGATGGTCATGCCGGTGACTTCGCAATTCTGAATGATATCCACGCCCAGGCGGTCGGCGGCGCGGGCATAACCCCAGGCCACCGCGTCATGGCGGGCCACGCCACCGCGCCGTTGCAGGGTGCCGCCCAGGATGGGATAGCGCATGCCGGGATCCAGGTTAAGGATCGGGCATAGCGCGCGCAACTGGGTGGGCGTCACCCATTCCGCATCGACGCCGGCCAACTGATTGGCATAGATGCGCCGGCGCAACTCGCGCGCCTCGTGATGGTCATGGGCCAGATTGATCACGCCGCGTGGCGAGAACATGACATTGAAATTCAGCTCCTGGCTCAATCCCTGCCACAGGTTCAAGGCATGATCATAGATCGCCGCGCTTTCCGGGTTGAGATAGTTGGAGCGGACAATGGTGGTGTTGCGCCCGGTATTGCCGCCGCCGATCCAGCCTTTTTCCAGTACCGCGATATTATCCATGCCATGCTGTTTGGCCAGATAATAGGCCGTCGCCAGGCCGTGGCCGCCGCCGCCAACAATAATCGCGTCATAGGACGGGCGCGGCTTTGGGCTGCGCCAGACCCGGGGCCAGTGGCGATGCCGCTGCAATGCATTGCGCCCAAGGGCGAAGATCGAATAGTTTGCCATGGCCTTGGTTCAAAATCCCAGACGAGTACCTCGGCATCATATCGCGCTTTCGAAAGGCCCACCATGAGTAACGACCCGATCTACATGACAAAGACTGGCGAGATCGCCGAGATTATCCTGAACCGTCCGGACAAACTGAACGCCCTGAATGCCGGGGTTTGGCAAGGCATCATCGATTTGTTTGGCCAGGCCGGCGCCGACGATGAGGTTAAAGTGGTGATCCTGCGCTCCTCCGCCCCGCGCGCCTTTGCCGCGGGCGCCGATATTTCCGAATTTCCCATCGTCCATGCCACGGCGGAAAGTGCCGGCGCCTATCATGACAAGATCCGCACCGCCTATGACGCCATCGCCTCGCTCAACAAGCCGACCATTGCCATGATCCGCGGTGTCTGTTTTGGCGGCGGCTGCGCCATCGCCCTGAATTGCGACCTGCGTTACGCCGATACCACGGCGCGGTTTTGCATTCCCCCCGCGCGCCTTGGCATTGCCTACAGTCTGTCGGAAACCAAACGCCTGTCTGACCTGATCGGACCGTCGCGGGCCAAGGAAATGTTGATGGGTGCCAAGGTGATCGAGGCGCCGGAGGCACTGGCCATCGGCCTGGCCACCCGCCTGTTCGAGCCGGACGCGTTGGAGGCGGGCACCCAGGACTTTGCCCGGAACCTGTGCGATCTGTCGCAATTCACCATTCGTGCGGTGAAGACCATGGTCAGCGAAATCAGCGAGGGCGCGGTGGACGAAACCGACACCTCGCGCCGCCTGCGCGTCGAAGGCTTCCTGGGCGCCGACTATATCGAGGGCCGGGACGCCTTTCTGGAAAAGCGCAAAGCGAAATTCACCTATCGCTGATAAGTTCTAGTCGTAGCCCGGCGGGGGCTGGAAGCCGAAGATTTCGGCGGCGGTCAGGCGGCAAAATTCGATCGCCGTTTTATCCTCGCCCTGGGCCGCGACCGCCTGCAAGCCCAGGGGCAGACCTTCGGGGCTTAAACCGGCGGGGGCGACGGTGGAAGGCAGGTAGACCATATTGGGGAACCCGGCCCAGAACATCTGGTCCGTGGTCGGCTGTTGTTTGTTGTTCACCACGATGGTGCGGTCATGCCGTTCACCGGCCTGGTCATGCGGCCAGGCGGCCGACGTCGCCGCCGGGCAGAGCAATATATCCCAATCCTGAAAGAACGCCGCCCAAGCGGGGCGCAGGCTCTCGCGCTCGTTATCCCAGGCCAGCCATTCCCGGTGCGGCAGCAGGACGCCCCGCGCCATGCGTGCCAGATAGCTGCTTTCGTCAATACTGGGATCGGCGGCAACCTGTTCCATGAAGGCAATTCTTTCCGCCCCGGCGCCGCCCGAGGTCGCAGCCCGCAGCAAGGAGATATAAACCTCGAACGCCCGGGCCGTATCAACCGCCGGCAGCGCGGTATGGCTGACCGTGGCGCCGGCCTTGGCCAAGGCATCGGCCACCCCTTGCAAACAATCCTGATAGCTGTGATCGACCTCTCCTGCTGGATCGTTCAACATCACCGCCACTTTGAAATCCTTCAATGCGGTTTTACGTGGGCCCGGCAATTCCAGACGCCAACTGGAGGCCGCGAATTTGTCCGGGCCGGCCATGATGTCCAGCGCCAGAGCCAGATCCTCGGCACTGCGCGCCATGGGACCGACCACGGCGATATCCGCCTGATTGAAAACACCTGGCAGGCTGTGGCCATCGCCGGGCACGATGCCAAAGGTGGGTTTATGGCCAAAGACACCGCAATAATGGGCCGGGTTGCGGATTGAGGCGCCAATATCGCTGCCCGCCTCCAAGCCGGTCAAACCAGCCGCCAGGGCCGCCGCCGAGCCACCGGAGGAACCGCCCGGCGTAAGCCGCAGATCCCAGGGATTGTTGGTGGTGCCATGGATTTCGTTGAAGGTCTGCCAATCGGCCAGATCGACCGGCACATTGGTCTTGCCAAAGATGACCGCGCCGGCACCCAGCAGACGGTCCACCACCACGGCGTTGGTATCGGGGATGTTGTCCTTCAGTTCGGGTTTGCCCCAGGTGGTCGGGCTGCCGGCCAGATTATAGGCCTCTTTCACGGTCATGGGCACGCCGTGCAGCGGACCCCAGTCTTCGCCCCGGGCCAGGGCATCGTCCGCCGCCCTGGCGCGGGTGCGCGCGCCGTCCACGTCCATCCAGATGATGGCGTTCAGCCGCGGGTTATACTTTTCCACCCGGCGCAAAAAATGATCCAGCAGTTCAACCGCGCTGATGTCCCGGCGTTTGATCTTGGCCGCCAGCTCTATGGCGGAGGCGTAATGCAGTTCTGACATGACCGATAGCTCCTATTCCTCGCGCGCGGCGAAGACATCCTTGGCGAGGGTGGCGGCGGTCAGGGCGGTAGGCCAGCCGGAATAGAACGCCAGGTGGGTGATGGTCTCGATGATCTCGTCCTGGGTAACACCATTGTCCAGGGCCCGGCCCAGATGGCCAACCAACTGCCGCTCCCGGCCCATGGCCATCAGCGAGGCGATGGTAATCAGGCTGCGGTCACGCTTCGACAGCTCTTTCCGCTCCCAGACATCGCCGTAAATCACTTCGTCGATCAGTTCGATCAGCTTTGGCGCCGTGGCGCGCAGATTATCGCGGACGTTGGGTGTCGGTGTCTTGCTCATGGTTTACTATTCCAGTTCGATGGTTCCCGGTGGCTTTGAGGTAACGTCGTAGACGACCCGGTTGATGCCGCGCACCTCGTTGATGATACGGGTGGCGGTGCGGCCCAGAAATTCATGGGTGAAGGGGTAATAATCCGCCGTCATGCCGTCGGTGGAGGTGACCGCGCGCAGGGTGCACATATAGTCATAGGTACGCTGGTCGCCCATGACGCCGACGGTGCGTACGGGCAGAATGGCGGCAAAGGCCTGCCAGATCTCGTCGTACAGTCCGGCCTTGCGGATTTCGTCCAGATAAATGGCGTCGGCCCGGCGCAGGATGGCCAGCTTCTCGGCGCTGATTTCGCCGGGACAGCGGATGGCCAGGCCGGGTCCGGGAAAGGGATGGCGGCCGACCAGGCTTTCGGGCAGGCCCAGGGTGCGGCCCAACTCGCGCACCTCGTCCTTGAACAATTCGCGCAGGGGCTCGACCAGGGACATGTTCATGCGCTCGGGCAGGCCGCCCACGTTATGATGCGACTTGATGGTGGCGGAGGGCCCGCCGAAGGGCGAAACGGATTCGATCACATCCGGATACAGGGTGCCTTGCGCCAGGAATTTAGCGCCGCCGATCCGATTGGCCTCTTCCTCGAAAACATCAATGAAGGTGGCGCCGATGATCTTGCGTTTCTGTTCCGGATCGCTGACCCCATCCAGCTTTTCCAGGAACAGGTCGGCGGCGTCCCGATGCACCAGGGACAGGTTATAATGCTCCTTGAACAGGCTCACCACTTCCTCGGCCTCGCCCTCGCGCAACAGGCCATGATCGACGAAGACACAGGTCAACTGATCGCCGATGGCTTCGTGCAGCAGGATCGCCACGACGGATGAATCCACGCCGCCGGACAAACCGCAGATGACCTTGCCGTCGCCCACCTGGGCCTTGACCCGCGCCTCGGCCTCGTGACGGAAGGTGGCCATGTTCCAATCACCCCGGCAGCCGGCCACGTTATGGGTGAAATTGCGCAACAGGGCGGTGCCATCAGGGGTATGCATGACCTCCGGATGGAACTGCACACCGTAATAACCCCGCGCATCATCGGCGATGGCGGCAAAGGGACAATTGGCGGAGGTGCCGACCACGCGAAAGCCCGGGGGGATTTCTATCACCCTGTCGCCATGGCTCATCCAGACTTGGTGCTGCTGGCCTGGCTGCCAGAGCCCCTGGAATAAGGTGCAATCGTCTTTGACATCGACAAAGGCGCGGCCGAACTCCTGATGATCGGAGGCCTCGACCCGCCCGCCCAGTTGTTCGCACATGGCCTGTTGCCCGTAACAAATGCCGAGCACGGGAATACCAAGATCGAACAGGCCCTGGGGTGCGCGGGGGGTATCGCTTTGGGTGGCAGACGATGGCCCGCCGGAAAGGATCACGCCGTTTGGCCGGATCTCCCGCAGCGCCTCCTCGCCCTTAAAATAGGGCGCTATTTCGCAATAAACGCCGCTTTCCCGCACCCTTCGGGCGATCAATTGGGTGACCTGGCTGCCGAAGTCGAGGATTAGGATGCGGTCTGTCATATGCTCATTCATTGGTTCATAGGCTACGGTTCATAGGCTACGGTTTTTTGGCTATGGTTTTTTGGCGGCTTGACGCCGGGGGCAGCTTTACGACGCTGCCTAACCCCGGCGCAAGAACCTATTCACCGGCCTGCCAGGGAGCGCCCTATTTCGGGCGATAGGCGGCGATGGCAGCTTTCAAATCGTCATACTCCTTGCAGCCGAAGAAACAGATTCGATCCAACGCCGCCAGGTGTTTTTTCGCCATCGCCAGGTCACCCACCGCCAGATAAGTTTCGCCCACATATTCGTTGGCGCCCCTGTGCTCCGGGTTCATCTTCAGGGCCAGGCCGTAGTGTTTGAAGGCCATCTCAAATTGGCCCAACTTGCGGTGGGCATAGCCAAGATAATTGTGGGTATCCGCCGTGGCGATGTTAGCCGCCACGTCGCGTTCCAGCAGATTAATGGCGCCGGTCCAATCCTTGGCGTCGAGGGCCTTGCGCGTCGCCGGCCCCCATGGGCTGTTGCTGGGGCTTTCGTCGGTGCCGGCCGCCAATGCCGCCCCTGACCACAGCATCGTGGCGATCAAACAGGCAAAGATGTATTTCATGATTATCCCCCAAATTGTCGTGGATCAGACATCCACCATAACCTCATCGGGCGCGTTCTCGCCAGCCGCCGCACGACGTTGCAGGACGGCGGCGAAGAAGCCGTCCGTGCCATGCTGGGCCGGCGTCAGGCGCAGATATGGATCAGCACAGGGACATGCCGGGTGGTCCGGGCTGGTCATCACCTCATCCCAGACGCGGCTGATGGGCACAAGTTCGAAATCCGGCTGTTCGGCCAAAAATGCCTCTATCTGGTCCTCGTTCTCTTCCATCAGGATCGAGCAGGTGGCATAGATCAGGCGCCCGCCGGGGCGCACCAGGGGGGCCGTGCTACGCATTATCCTGCCTTGGGCAGCGACATACCGGGCCAATTGTTCCGGTCCAAGACGCCATTTACTTTCGGGATTGCGGCGCCAGGTGCCGCTGCCGCTGCACGGTACATCCAACAGCAGGCGGTCCGTTTTCCCGGCCAACTCGGACAGGGCGGCGACCGCAACCGTCTCGCCCAGGGCATGGACCTGAACATTCCGCACCCTGGCCCGTTGTAATCGGATACGCAGGGGTTCGAGGCGCTTCGGCGCGCTGTCGAAGGCAAAAATCTGGCCTTTGTTTTGCATTTGCGCCGCCAGGGCCAGGCTTTTACCGCCCGCCCCGGCGCAATAGTCGACCACCTGCTGACCCGGCCCCACCGCGCATAGCAGCGCCACGAGTTGCGAGCCTTCGTCCTGTATTTCGATGGCGCCGTTGAGATACAGGGCATGTTTGGTCATGGTCTGCCGGCTCTCAAGGCGCAGGGCGGTTGGGGCAAAGCGGCCGGGTGTCGTGACGATATCATCCCGCGCCAGTCCGGCGGCAACCTTTGCCGGGGTGGATTTTAGAACATTGACCCGCAGGTCAACCTCGGCCCGGCCAAGCAAGGCCGCCATTTCCGCCGGCAGTTCCGGGCCAAACCGCCGCGCCAGGGATGCATTCAGCCATTCAGGATAATTGCCCGTCACCCAGGCCGGCACCGCCCCCGATGCCTCCGACGCCCCCGTTGCCGGCGCCTGCGACAATTGTGTCAGAACCGCCTGCTCGCCATCGTCCAGGCTGGCGGCGCAGAATTTTTCGCCATTGAACAATGCGGCAACTTCGCCGCTATCCATCTCGCCGTTGCTCAGCAAATGGGCCAGCACCAGACGGCGGCTGTCGGCACTGTTGGTCCGCCAGGCGTATTCGCCACGCCGGCGCAAAACATCATACACGATTTCCGTCACCGCTCTGCGGTCCTTGGATCCGGCGTAACGGCGGCTGCGAAAAAAATTTGCGGCAAGACGATCCGCAGGCGCCGTGCTATCGGCAATCTGATCCAGCAGTTCGATGGCGGCCTGGATCCGCGCGCCGGGTGTCATGGTGCTGTTTATCCTTTACGAGGGGTTCAGGGGATAATTCGGCGCTTCCCGGGTCAGCGCGACATCATGCACATGACTTTCCCGGAAGCCGGACTGGGTAACCCGGACGAATTCGCAATTCTGCCGCATGGCTTCCAGGTCGCCGTTGCCGGTATAGCCCATGGCCGCGCGCAGGCCGCCAATCAATTGGTGAATAATGTTGGCAACCGGGCCTTTGTAGGGGACCCGGCCTTCCACCCCTTCGGGCACCAGTTTCATGGTGTCGCGGATTTCTTCCTGGAAATAACGATCCGCCGATCCCCGCGCCATGGCCCCCAATGACCCCATGCCGCGATAGGATTTATACGACCGGCCCTGGTACAAAAAGACCTCTCCGGGCGCTTCCTCGGTGCCCGCGAGGAGCGAGCCGATCATGGCGCAATTGGCCCCGGCGGCGATGGCCTTGGCCAGATCGCCGGAATATTTGATCCCGCCATCGGCAATCACCGGAATGCCGTTGTTCTGGCACGCCTCCACCGCTTCCATAATGGCAGTCAGTTGCGGCATGCCGACGCCGGCGACAATGCGCGTGGTGCAGATCGAACCAGGCCCGATGCCCACCTTCACCGCGTCCGCGCCCGCGTCCATCAGGGCCTTGGCGCCATCCGCCGTAGCCACGTTGCCGGCCGCCAGCTGGGTATAATTGCTCAATTTTTTGATTTCGTTGACGGTATTGATCACGCCGGCGGAATGGCCGTGGGCGGTATCGACGACGATCAGATCGGCGCCAGCGTCGATCAGGGCCTCGGTTCGGGCCAGACCGTCCGGGCCGATGCCGGTGGCCGCGGCAACCCGCAGGCGGCCCTGTTCATCCTTGGCGGCATCGGGATAAGTGGTGGCCTTTTCCATATCCTTGACGGTGATCAGACCGACACATATGTATTTCTCATCAACCACCAGCAGCTTTTCAATCCGGTATTGGTGCAACAGGCGCCTGGCCTCGGTGCTATCGACGCCATCGCGCACGGTGACCAGGTTTTCGTGGGTCATCAATTCCTTCACCGGCTGGCGCTGATCCGTGGCGAAGCGCACATCCCGGTTGGTCAGGATACCGGCCAGACGGCCCGAACCCTCTTCCACCACCGGGATTCCGGAAATGCCATGGGTCTGCATCAGGTTCAGGGCATCCGCCAGGGTCTGGTCGGGATGGATTGTGACCGGATTGACCACCATGCCGGCC
The DNA here is from genome assembly GCA_016776605.1 of Alphaproteobacteria bacterium. Lineage (GTDB taxonomy): Bacteria > Pseudomonadota > Alphaproteobacteria. The sequence continues at coordinate 20,848 of JADHTB010000031.1, forward strand.
TCGAACCTTTTCACCCGGCGCACTTCATCGGCCTGTTCTTTTGCCGTCAGGTTCTTGTGGATCACGCCCATGCCGCCCAACTGCGCCATGGCGATGGCCAGTCGATGTTCGGTCACCGTATCCATGGCTGACGATAGCAGGGGTATCCCAAGGGATATGGCGCGGGTGACCTGGGCCTGGGTGGTCACCTGATTTGGCAACACCGAGGATGCCGCCGGTTTCAGGAGAACATCATCGAATGTCAGCGCCTCGGATATTTTCATATTGCAGTCTGCCTCCTGAATGGGGCGCGCACTATGCCACGCCGGCCAAGACAAAAACAGGGCGCATGAAGCGCCCCGCCGTAGAGAAATTGAGGTCTAGAGCAGTTCGCAAATTCCGCGCAGGGCTCCGTTGATGGCAGCCGGGGCCGGCCATCTTGCCTTGAGCGTTATTCGCTTCGACGGTCAGCCTCTGCCTCCGCTTCCATGTCACCTTTTGGCATGGCGCCCCGGTCGTCGCCATACATTGCCGGATAATGTTTCTTGAACGAAGCCAGCACATCATCAAACGGCAGGTCGGCGAAGGTGCCGTGATCGGTGATATATTCCATGTGCCGGTTGCCCGCCGCGTCAAAGGGATGAAACACCGAATCGTTCCGGCCATCAAATTCCAATGGCAGGGTGCCAAATTTCTCGCAGAGGCTCAGGTTAAAGACCGGCGTCGCCTTGACCCATTTGCCCTCTAAATAAATTTCCACATAGCCGTGATAGACGAACAGGTCCGTCTGCATCAATTCGATCATCCGTTTCGAGGCCATGTGATTGCGCACATCGGCAAAACCGAGACGGGCCGGAATACCCAGGGCCCGGCAGGCCGCCGCCATCAAGGCGCCCTTGGTAATGCAAAAGCCGTTGCCCCGTTCCAGCACGGAACTGCCCTTCATGCCGATTTCGGTCATCTCGACGCCATAGGGATCATAGCGGAATTCATCGCGCACGGCGTAGTACAGGCGCACGGCCTTTTCCAGATCCGAACCATCCTGGCCCGCGGCCCGATGGGCAAAAGCGATGACCGCCGCGTGGTCGCTATCCACATAGGTTGCGGGCTGAAGATAAGGCTGAAGATCCTCGGCGGTTATTGTTTCGCTCATGAAGTTGCTTCCCGGCAGTATCGCACGCAACTGATTTACGGCTTGGTGCCTTCGTATAACGCAAAATTTCCGCAATGCCTATGCTTGCCCTGAGCGCAGGCAAAGAAAATGCACTCAAACTCCTAAAAATAGAGCCATTGAAGCAATCGCTTAAGTGGCGAAAGCAGCCCAATTAATTGAAAATTGCTCTAGGTTTCCTAGGTTTCCGTCTCGCCCGACTTCGCCTCAATCTCTGTATCGGTTTCTGCGTCAGTTTCCGCACCGTTTCCAGCGCCTTGGCCGCGGTAGCCGGTAGCCACCACATACATCTCGGCCGAGTCGGAGCGGGAGGCCTCGGGTTTGACATGGCGGACCGCGGCAAAATCCCGTTTTATAGTGGCCAGCAAGGCGTGCTCGGTGCCGCCCTGCCAAACCTTGGCGACAAAGCCACCGCCCGGCCGCAACACGGCCCTGGCCAGATCCAGGGCCGCCTCGGCCAAGGCCATGATGCGCAAATGATCGGTGGCCCGATGCCCCGTGGCGGGCGGCGCCATATCGCTTAACACCAGATCGGCAAGCCCGCCGAGAGCCGCCCGGATGGCTTCCTCGGTGGCCAGTTCGGTAACATCGCCCACCAGCGTTTGCGCCCCTGGGACCGCCTCCATTTCATTGATGTCCACGGCCAACACCCGGCCTTTCGGACCCAGGGCGTTAAGCAGAACCTGGGTCCAGCCACCGGGCGCGGCGCCCAGATCAACCACCGCGTGGCCCTTTTTCAGCAGGCCCAGTTTTTCATCCAGTTGCAGCAGCTTGTAGGCAGCGCGGGAACGGTAACCATCTTGTTTCGCGGCGATGACGTAAGGGTCGTTCAATTGTCTTTGCAGCCAACGGGTGGACGATGTTGAACGCCGCCGCGCCGTGCGCACCCGCACCGTCAAATTTCGGCCCGAGGGCCGGGATTTGCCAACCCCGCTTTTGGCCCCGCCTTTGCCGCCGCTTTTACCGCCGCCTTTATCGCCCGGTCCGGCGGTCATGCGATGGCCCCGTCCGCGGCGTTATTTCCGGACCGGCGGTCGTCGCATTCGATCAGTGACAGCAGCAACCCCTCACGCACCCCGCGGTCGGCCACCACCAGCGTCTCGCATGGCCAGGTGCGGCGAATGGCTTCCAAAATGGCGCAACCGGCGACCACCAGATCGGCCCGGCCACGGCCGATACACGGGTGGGCCGTGCGCTGTTCCAGGTTCATACCGCGTAATTGTTCGGCGGCTGACCGGGCATCGGCAAACGACAGCCACAGACCGTCAATCTGCCGGCGGTCATATTTTTCCAGACCCAAATGCACCCCGGACAAAGTGGTCACGGTACCAGAGGTGCCAATCATCTGCACCTCGCCCTGGCGCATTAATTCGTTGATCCCATGCTCCGCCTCAAAGAGGCCCATACCCTCGAGCAAGCGCAGCACCAGGGATTCGTATTGTTCGGGGCTGAAATCGCCACCGCCATGGCGTTCGGCGATGCTGACCACGCCGATGGGCAGCGAGGTCAGGGCGATGGGTTCCAGGCCCGTGTCTGGGTGGTGTTTGGCCCAGATCAATTCGGTACTGCCGCCGCCAATGTCGAATACCAGGGCGTGGCGCGTCTTCGCCTCCATCAAGGACCGACAACCGGCGATCGCCAGGCCGGCTTCTTCTTCCGCCGTGATCGTCTCCAAATACAAGCCGGCCTCTTGGTTCACACGGGCCAGGAATTCATCGCAATTCCGCGCCTTGCGGCAGGCGGCGGTGGCAACACAGCGCGCCCGGGTGACCTTGCGCCGGCGCATCTTTTCGGCACAGATCTTCAAGGCGGCGATGGTCCTGTCCATGGCCTCCACGGACAAGTGCCGGCTGCCATCGACCCCTTCGCCAAGACGGACGATGCGGGAAAAAGCATCAACCACACGAAAGCCTTCCGCCGTTGGGCGGGCCACCAACAGGCGGCAATTGTTGGTGCCAAGATCGACGGCGGCATACATATGGTCCACCTGCGGGGCAGGCTTCCGCCCCGCTTGTTCTGTGTTGTCCCGCACTGACACCGCTGTTCTTACCCCTAACGCTTATGACAATTTTGTAACCTTAACTTGCCCCCTCAACGTGGTCCTGGCAATAGGCAGGATACCGCATGTGATCAGTTGACATCGCGAGGGCCGCTTCATAGGTTGCGCCAAGCATCCGTGGCTGGTCCTAGAACCCTTGTTGGGGGCTCGTCCAACGGTAGGACGCCGGACTCTGACTCCGTAAATACAGGTTCGAATCCTGTGCCCCCAACCACGCCATTGCAATAACGCGCCGGACCCACCGCGCAGACCCGCCGCGGCAGTTTCAAGGCTTGCCGCGGCGATAGCCAAGGCGCTGCATGCATTGCGAATAGAGCTGGCTGCGCAGGGCGCTTTCCTGCAACGACGCGCCCTTGCGCGGGGCGCCCGCGGCGTCATGGATTTTACCCTGGGACGAACGCAATTCGATTTGCGCCGCCATCGCGCCCTGGTTGCCCGTCCGTGCTTGCGCCTGTACCGAGGCGCTGCGGAAACAGGCTGTGGTATCTTTTTCAAAAGCCGCCCGGCTGCCGCCCTGCTTGCTCCACACAGGCTCCCCCGCGCAGGCCGCGAGTAGCGACAGCGTCATCAAACTGAGAGCCATGGCACTGACAAGGCGCATTCCCGTTCCTTCGCAAATCTCTGGTTGGAGTCCCTGGCGACTTTATGCCATGGACGGGAAGCCTGCCAACAGTGATAAAATTTGGGCGTAAAGATCTGCCTTGTTGGCATAACGGTTCGGTAAGCATCCCTACGCTATCATCATGCCCAGGGCGCATCACATCCAGACGGTGTTTGCCGTATCCAAGTTAAACCGTTATTTTGGGGACCAATGAAACCACGCATTCTGCTAATTGTGCATCAGGAAACCTCCAACCCCGGCCGGATCGGCCAGTTGGTGGAGGAATTTGGCTGTGAACCGGTGATTTGCCGCCATGCCTGCGGCGATCCCCTGCCCGAAAGCCTGGATGATTATGCCGCGTCGGTTATTTTCGGCGGTCCCATGAGCGCCAACGACGACCATCTGCCCGCCATTCGCAACGAACTGGACTGGCTGGAGGTTCCCTTGCGGGCGGATAAGCCTTTCCTGGGCATCTGCCTGGGCGCGCAGATGCTGGCGCGCTATCTGGGCGGCACGGTCGAAAGCCACCCCGAGGGTTATCACGAAATTGGCTTTTACAAGGTCAACGCCTGCCCCGACGGCAAGGAGCTGTTCGATGACGGGCACTATTTTTACCAATGGCACAGCGAAGGTTTCACCTTGCCCCACGGGGTTGAACATTTAGCGGCCAGCGAATTGTTTCCCAATCAGGCCTTTCGGACCGGCAACGCTTATGGCCTGCAATTCCATCCTGACGTCACCGGCGAAATGATGAAACGGTGGAGCGGCAAGGCCGCCCATCGCATGGTTCTACCGGGCGCCCAGGCGCGGGACCTTCAGCATGCCGGTCATGCCGCCCATAACGCGCGGATCGAAAGCTGGTCCCGGCGCTTCTTCGCCCACTGGCTGGCGCCCGTGCTTGGGCAAGCGGCGGCAGAGCCCATGGCCATGGCCGGCAGCGACTAGAGCAGTTCCGGGCTATTCTGGTCCATTTGATGGCTTAGGGACGCCACCGAAGGCCGCACACCAAGGCGCCGTGGCTGCGTTGCGGTTCTTGGACGATGCACCACATCGACCTGCAAACCGCGCCTACCCACGGCGCCTTGGTGTGCGGTCAAATGGTTCAGAATAGCCCGGAACCGCTCTAGACCATTTTTGAGATTGACTTACCCGCCCGTGCCCCCGGCCCGCGCCAGACTGTATGCCGCCAAGGTTTCGCTATAGTAGCGGTCGGTTCCGCCGCGATGGGTCAGGCCAAGTTTCTCCATGACCCGGCGCGATGCGCCATGTTCCGGGCGGGTAAAGGCCACAATTTCACGCACCGGCAGGTTGGCGAAGCCCCAGTCCATGACCGCGTTGGCCGCTTCCACCGCCAACCCCCGGCCCCAATGGGTTTGCTCCAAGGCGTACAGCAATTCCACCGCGCTGATCCGATCGGGCAACAGGCGCAGGCCGCAATAGCCGATGACCCGCTCCTCGCCCCGCGCCGCCGTATCTTTGGTGGCGCGGCGCGGCGTAACAGCCAGGGCGCCACAGCCTCCCTCTCGCCATTCATCCTGGCTGCCGCGAATGAAACCGGCGGCAAAATGAGCCGGGCCCTTGGGCCCCATCGACGCCATGGCCAGATGCCGCCGCACGGCCTCGTCCGCGAAGAGATCCGCCACGGCGGCCTGGTCGCCGTCAACGAAGGGCCGCAGCAGCAACCGGGACGTGACAAGTTCGATTTCCATATGCCCTGAACGCTATCGCATTTTCCAAATTGCCGAAACTGCTCTAACTCCGGCATGGCGCAGTGTAGAGATCATGGGCGATGGCGTGCCGTCACTGATTGTTTTTTAGGCAGACTGCGCACATTTGTGGCATGTGTGATTTTTATTAACCAGAACTACATTTTTTTGGCTGTATGATCACGGCAAGACTGGTTAATATCGTCGCGAAACAGGCACTGGCGCGGTTTTTGATTATCTAGAGTCGCTAACGCGGCTAAACTGGTTGATTTAGTTGCTCTTTTGTAAAAATTCCGGGCACATTTAGATTATATGCGCGCCAGGGGGTTTGGGTTGCGATCAGGGGGTTGAGGGGATCCAATATGAACCTTACGCGGGCCGATGATGGACCGTCACCGGGGCTGAATTGCGGGCGAAGAAATTCATCCTCGTCGGTTGGGTTTTGTCGTAAATGCGCTGTGCAAACCAGGGCTTTTTGCGCCGCCCTCGACGATGCCGCCCTGGCACAGTTGGAACAACTCCACACCATTTGTGATCTCGCCGACGAGGAAAACCTTTTCACAGAGGGCGATCCCGCCGCCGCTTTCTTTACCGTGTTGAAGGGTGCCTTGCGTCTATCAAAATCATTGCCCGACGGCCGGCGGCAGATAACCGGCTTCGCCCTGCCTGGGGAGTTTATCGGGCTTGCCGCCGAACAGCTCTATGTCCACAACGCCGATGCCCTTACGGATGTCAGTCTTTGCCGCTTTTCCATTTTGGATCTGGAACGAATCGGCGAGGAATTCCCCAAAATGAATAGCCGGCTTTTGGCCATGACGAATTCCTCCCTGAGCCTGGCGCAGGATCATATGCTGCTATTGGGCCGCATGAACGCGTTGGAAAAAACCGCCAACTTCCTTTGCGGCCTGATAGACCGGGCCGCCGCCGCCGATCAGCCAACCGATCCGTTGGCGCTGCCAATGTGCCGGGCGGATATCGCGGACTATCTGGGATTGACCATTGAGACCGTCAGCCGCACTTTTACGCGGCTGAAGGTGGATAAAATTATATCGCTACCGGAACATAACCGGGTCCGGGTCAACGACACGGCGGCATTGCTCCGGTTAGCCGAAGGTTGACAGCCGTCTACCCATGGTCTGGCTGTTATTGCGGGATATAGTGGGATAAGGCGGGATATAGCGGGATAATGCGGGACCAAGATGACATCCTGAGCCTGATTGCCGCTGATCCCTGGATGATGGCGGTGCTGGGCGCGGCCCGGCGCCTTGAATTGCCCGATTGCTGGATCGGCGCGGGCTTCGTGCGGCGCAAGGTCTGGGATCATCTGCATGGCTTTGCCCAGGCCACGCCCCTGGACGATATTGATCTGCTGTACTTCCAGGCGGCGGACACCAGGCAAGCCGGCGAACAGGCCATCGAAGAGCGCTTGCGTCAAATCATGCCCGGCCAACCCTGGTCGGCGAAAAATCAGGCCAGGATGCATCTGCGGAACGGCGATCACCCCTACGCCGGCACCGTTGACGCCATGCGCCATTGGCTGGAAACCCCAACCTGCGTCGCCGTCCGGCTTGCCGCGAACGGAAAACTGGAACTGGTCGCCCCCTTTGGTATCGATGATTTACTGCATCTGATCATCCGCCCGACACCGGCCGGGCAGCGGCGGGAACGGGCCTATCGGGAGCGGCTGGAAAATAAGCAATGGCTGCAAAATTGGCCTAAAACGCGCGCTATCTGGCCTTAACGGTCTATTAACCCGGTATTCATATGGTTAACCTGCTTGACCTGAACCCAATCGGAAGATAGTTTCCCTGGCCATGACGCGGTCTTACCACATAGCGGGCCTTGCCCTGCTGCTTAGCGACCCGGCCCTTGAGGGGCGCCGGGATGCCGTACTGTTTGCGCGCACGCTAAGGGACCACGCGTCAAATGCAGATTATCAAGACTGAATTAAAGCACGACCATCATCATCATGTATCCGCCCGCCGGCCAGTGCCGCGGCGCCATTTTGTTGTTTCCCCGGTTCGTAGATTCATCGTTTCGCAGGTGTCCTGTGCGAAAACCGGCGATGCGATCAGCAATGCAACCAGCAATGCAAAATGGGCGCGCGATGGGATCCAATGCCGGCCGGGAGATACCCCTGTCTAAGGAGCTGACGTTATGAATACCATGGCTTTCCATAAATATACTGCCTTCCCGCCAATTGATCTGCCGGACCGGCAATGGCCCAGCAAAATCATCGACAAAGCCCCGATCTGGTGCTCGGTCGATTTACGGGACGGCAATCAGGCCCTGATTGAACCCATGGGCCGGCCGAAAAAGCTGCATTTCTTCAACCATCTGATCAAGCTGGGTTTTAAAGAGATCGAAATTGGCTTCCCGGCCGCTTCCGATACGGACTATGACTTTGCCCGTCATATTATCGAAAACGGCCTGATCCCCGACGATGTCTTCATCCAGGTGCTGACCCAGTCCCGCCCGGAACTGATCGAACGTACGTTCGAGGCCTTGCAGGGCTGCAAGAACGCGATCATCCATCTGTACAATTCCACATCGGAATTGCAGCGCCGGGTGGTTTTTGCCCAGGACCGGGACGGGGTGAAAAAAATCGCCACGGACGGAGCCGCCTGGATCAAGGAGAAGATTCCGCAGCTGGAGGCCGGCGGCACCAATGTGCGCCTGGAATATTCGCCGGAAAGCTTCACCGGGACGGAATTGGATTATGCCCTGGATGTTTGCCATTCGGTGATGGATGTCTGGCAGCCGACGGCGGAAAACCCGGTCATTTTCAATCTGCCCGCGACCGTCGAAATGGCCTCGCCCAATTATTGCGCCGATCAGATCGAATGGATGCACCGCCACTTCAAGGAGCGGGAAAAGGTCATCCTGTCCCTGCATCCCCATAACGACCGGGGCACCGCCGTGGCCGCCACCGAATTATGCCTGATGGCCGGCGCCCAACGGGTCGAAGGCACCCTGTTCGGCAATGGCGAGCGCACGGGCAACGTGGATATTATCACCATGGCCGTGAACATATTCAGCCAGGGCGTGGATCCAAAACTGGACTTTACCAACATTCAGGAATCCATCGAGGTTTCGGAATATTGCACCCAGTTGCCGGTCCCCGCGCGCCACCCTTATGCCGGTGAACTGGTGTACACGGCGTTTTCCGGTTCGCACCAGGACGCCATCAAAAAAGGCATGGCGGCCCATAAGCTGTCCAATGATCCCCATTGGGAAGTGCCCTATCTGCCCATCGACCCAATGGATGTTGGCCGCTCTTACGAGGCGATCATCCGGGTCAACAGCCAATCGGGCAAGGGCGGGGTGGCCTATATTCTGGATACGGAATTCGGCATTGATATGCCCCGGGACATGCAGGTCGAATTTTCCAAGGTGATCCAGAGTATCTCCGATCAATCCGGCAAGGAAATTACCGCATCGGAAATCTGGCGGGTATTCAAGGAAACCTATCTGGATACGGTCGAGCCGATCGAGCTGATCGACTACAGGATGAATTCCACCGCCGAGTCCTCGGACATTATCATGTGTACGGCCACGGTTCGGGCCTATGGCGAGGTGCGGGATATCATTGGCCGGGGTGACGGCCCCATCGACGCCTTTTTCAGCGCCTTGAAAGACCATTGCGGGGTCCAGGCCACCTTCCTGGACTACACCCAGCGGGCCATGGGCGCCGGCTCCGACGTGGAGGCGGTCTGTTTCATCAAGCTGGAGGGCGAGGACGGCCAAACCGCCCACGGCGTCGGCGTGCATCCCAACACCAACAGCGCCTCGTTGCGGGCCATCGTCTCCGCCGTCAACCGGCTGGCGACCCAATAGGCGCGGCCTAATTTAATTCGGCTCTTCGAGACCGCGGACGGAACTGTTTATGTAGGCCGGTATTGCAGGTTTCCACGCTTGCAATACCGGTTTACCTATCGAAAACGGTAGCCGGTCAGCGTTGGCCTAATCCGCGTGTGAACGGAGAGTGGGTCGCAAGCACAAAACCGATTGATATAACATAGCGGTTTCATTACAATGCCCTCCTGAAACCGCTATGCGACGAGCGCATGCATCCTGTGCGTCGCGCGCCGCCGTCCGAGCAGCCAACTTGGGGGAGACCGTCATGACCGCACTGACGTCCATCGCGAGGAATATCGAAGATATTGAAAGTCTGGGCGGTTTGCGCGGTACGGACATCGCCAACATTACGGACGTTTCAAAGGCCACCGTGTCACGCTGGCGAACTGGAGCCATAAAACCGCGACCACGGAATGAGCTAATCCTATCGGACTTGCATTACGTCGTCCGTCGCCTGCAGGACTATTACACAAGCGAGGAGATCCGTACTTGGCTGTACGCACGTCATCCACAGTTGGGTGGAGAGCGCGCCTTTGATCTTATCAATGCAGAGCGCACGATCGAAGTGCTGCGTGTGCTTGATCGCTTGGACTCGGATGGCTATCTGTAGCGATGACACCCATCCCACGCGATAATCGGCTTTTAGATGCCCTAGAGGCGTTGCCGGTGAAACCGTTTGAAAGCCGGGTATGGAGGGTGGTCCAGGAGGGGCGGGATCCCTGTACTTGCGCGGCTGCTGGAAATCGATGGGACGACGGCACGTTTGACGTACTCTATACGGCGATGTCGCGTGAAGGCGCGGTCGCCGAGATGTATTTTCACCTTAAAAGCGGGCAGCCCGTCTTTCCGTCAAAGCTTCGCTATACGCTTCACGAGTTGCAGGTGAAACTTGACGGCGTGCTCGACCTTTCGGAACTCAATGATTTGGCAAGACTAGGACTTAACATCGCCCGTTTTGGCCAACTTTCCTATCAGGATAGAAAGGGCGAGTATCCGCGAAGCCAGGACATTTCCGAGGCCGCGAATTTCATTGGCTCATCGGAACCGGGTGACGTTTCTGGCCTTTTGGTGCCAAACGCCAGATGGACCTGCGCAAACCTCGTGATATTTTGCGGACATGCGGGACCGGCGGCAGTGGAAGAGATTAATAACCACGGGGTTGTCGACTGGCGCCAATGGGAGCATGAGCAGACACGTTCGCCGGCTTGACACTTCGCGCCGTTGCGCCTAAAACCCGCCGCGATCCAGGCTGGCTCGAATTATTGACGCGCGGCCCGGTTTTGCATGCGATTTTGTATAGAATTTTGCGCGGAAATTCGCGCTGAATTTTGTCAAACCATTGTTGGCATTTTGATGGAACGGTGACGGCGCTATGTTCGATAGCCTGACAGACCGTCTAGGTACGGTATTCGACAAGCTGACCCGGCGCGGTGCGCTGAGTGAGGCGGATGTCGATGCGGCCCTGCGCGAAGTGCGCCAGGCGCTGCTGGAGGCTGACGTCGCCTTGCCCGTGGCCCGTGACTTCATTGCCAAGGTGCGCGAACGCGCGGTCGGCCAGGAAGTCGTCAAAAGCGTCTCGCCCGGCCAGATGGTGGTCAAGATCGTCCACGATACCCTGGTCGATACCCTGGGCAGCGAAACCGCCGAAATTAATCTGAACGCCGTGCCCCCGGCGCCGATCCTGATGGTCGGCCTGCAGGGTTCGGGCAAAACCACGACCACCGCCAAGCTGGCCAAGCGGTTGGTGGAACGGGACAAGAAAAAGGTTCTGATGGCGTCGCTGGACACGCGGCGCCCAGCGGCCATGGAACAGTTGAAGATCCTGGGCGAACAGATCCAAGTACCGACACTGCCCATCGTCGAAGGGCAAAATCCTACTGATATCGCCAAGCGGGCCATGCAATCGGCGCGCCTGCAGGGCTTTGACGTGGTCATCCTGGATACCGCCGGCCGCATGCACATGGACGAGGCCCTGATGGCCGAAGTGCAGGCGGTGCGCGATCTATGCCAACCGGTGGAAACGCTGCTGGTGGCCGATAGCCTGACCGGCCAGGATGCGGTCAATGTCGCGGAACAATTCAATAAGCGTTTGAGCCTGACCGGCATCGTCCTGACCAGGGTTGACGGGGATGGCCGTGGCGGCGCCGCGCTTTCCATGCGCGCGGTCACCGGCTGCCCGATCAAACTACTGGGCGTCGGCGAAAAGCTGGACGAACTGGAAGCCTTTCACCCGGACCGGATCGCGGGCCGCATTCTCGGCATGGGCGATGTGGTCAGCCTGGTGGAGCGCGCCACCGAAAACATCGACGAGCAGGAAGCTGAAAAGCTGGCCCGCAAGATGCAGAAAGGTCAGTTCGACCTGAACGATCTGCTGGAGCAATTGCGGCAGATTTCCAAGATGGGCGGCCTGGATGGCCTGATGGCCATGCTGCCCGGCGTCGGCAAGATGAAAAAACAGATGGCCGAGGCCAAGATCGATCCAAAGCTGTTAAAACGCCAGGAAGCGATCATCCTGTCCATGACGGCACAGGAACGGCTGCAGCCAAAATTGATCCATGCCAGCCGCAAGAAACGCATCGCGGCGGGTTCGGGCACCTCGGTGCAGGAAATCAACCGCCTGATGAAGCAGTTTCAGCAGATGTCGGGCATGATGAAAAAGGTTTCCAAGATGGGCAAAAAAGGCATGCTGCGCCAGGGTCTGGCGGGGCTGGGCGGCCCCGGCGGCGCCATGCAGGGTATGCCCGGCATGCCGGGGCAATTCCCGCCCCGGTAATTTTAGCGTGCATAGATAGTTTTTACGTCAAATTTGCAGTAATTGAGACACAACCGGAACAGAGCTGAAGTTAGAAATAGGAATTATACGGATGTCATTGAAAATTCGACTGGCCCGCGGCGGGGCAAAAAAGCGGCCGCATTATCGCATCGTTGTGACGGATTCCCGCAATCCGCGCGATGGCCGCTTTATCGAGCGGCTGGGCACCTACAATCCTTTGCTGGAGAAAACCAGCGAGGAGCGGGTGGTCCTGAATGGCGAGCGCATCCGCTATTGGCTGAGCCAGGGCGCCCTGCCAACCGACCGGGTCGCGCAATTCCTGGGTAAGGCGGAGATCATCCCCATGCCCAAGCAGCGCAGTAATCCGGAAAAAGCCAAACCCAAAGCCAAGGCGCAGGAACGCATGGCCGCGGCGGCAGCCGCCGCCGAAGCCGCCATCGCAAAGGCTGCGGAACCTGTCATCGAACCGGCCCCGGAGCCTGTCGCAGAACCGGCCCCCGAACCTGTCGCCGAGGCAGCACCGGCCGAGGCAGCACCGGCCGAAGCGGCCGCGGAAGAGGCTCCCAAGGACGCTTAAGGACAACGCCGACCCTGGTGCTGTGAGATGTCAGAAGAACGCCTGTTGTTGGGTCAGATTGTCGCGGCCCATGGCATCAAGGGTCTGGTGAAGGTGCGCTGCTTTACAGAGGCGCCGGCGGATATCGTAGCTTACGGTCCGTTGCGCGACGCGGCCGGCGCGGTGGTGGAGCTATCCCTGCGCGGGCCGACCAAGGGCGGCGTATTGGCGGCGGTACCCGGCGTGAACGACCGCAATGGGGCCGAAGCGCTGCGGGGCACCAAGCTTTTCGTGGCGCGCGGCGTGCTGCCGCCATTGCCGTCCGGGGGGGAGGAATATTATCACGCCGATCTGGTTGGGCTGGCGGTGGAATTGGTCGACGGCACGGCCTTTGGCGAGGTTAAGGCGGTACACGATTTTGGCGCCGGCGATGTGTTGGAGCTGACGCCAAAGGGTTCGGGTCACGGCGCACGGGAGAGCATCATGATACCGTTTAGTCGTCAGACGGTCCCGGAAATCGACCTGGCCAACGGGCGTGTGGTCATCACGGCGCCGGAAGATGGTGGCGACGATATTGACGGCGGCGATGACGGCGACGACGATGACGGCGGCGACGATGACGATAACGGCGGAAAATGACGGCAAAAGCTGGTCGGCGACGGTCCTGACTCTGTTTCCGGAGATGTTTCCGGGTCCCCTGGGTCACAGCCTGTCCGGCAAGGCTCTGAAAAATGGGCTATGGCGTCTGGAAACGGTGGACATTCGCGACTTTGCGCGCGATAAACACCGCTCCGTGGACGACGCCCCTTTTGGCGGCGGCCCGGGCATGGTTATGCGGCCCGATATATTGGCCGGCGCGGTGGATTATGTGCGCTCTGATCTGGCATCACGGGATGCTTCACCAGATGCCGCACCGAATGCCTCAGGGGGCGAGGCGCGGGTGATGTATTTGAGCCCTCGCGGGCGGCGGCTGGATCAGGCGCTGGCGCGGGAATTGGCGGATCAGGACGGCATTGTACTGATTTGCGGACGTTTTGAAGGGGTCGACCAACGGGCCCTGGAAGGACGCGGCATAGAAGAAGTTAGCGTCGGCGACTATGTCCTATCGGGGGGCGAGACGGCGGCGCTGGTATTGTTGGACGCGGTGGTGCGGCTGTTGCCAGGTGTGATTGGCGACGCGGCGGCGTTGGAAGAAGAGAGTTTTGCCCTAGGGTTATTGGAATATTCCCAATATACCCGGCCCCAAATTTGGGAAGGGCAAGAGGTGCCGGCGGTTTTAACCTCCGGCCACCACGAGAAAATTAGGGCTTGGCGTTTAGCGCAAGCTGAGGAATTGACCAGAGAGCGGCGGCCGGACCTTTGGGAACGGTATCTTCGCTCCACCAAATCGCGAGGCTAATGCGATGAATTTGTTGCAAAAATTTGAAGAGGGCCAGTTGCAGGCCCGTAAAGCGGGATATGACGTCCCTAGTTTCGCCCCTGGCGACAGCCTTCGCGTCAACGTCAAGGTGATCGAAGGAACGCGGGAGCGGGTACAGGCCTTTGAAGGGGTCTGCATCGCGATCAAGCGGGACGGGATCAATTCCGGGTTCACCGTGCGCAAGATTTCCTATGGCGAAGGTGTCGAGCGGGTCTTTCCGATGTTCTCGCCGCGCATCGATTCCATCGACGTGGTGCGCCGGGGCCGGGTTCGCCGGGCCAAGCTGTATTATCTGCGCGGTCTGCAGGGCAAACGGGCCCGCATCGCCGAAAAGCAGGACCATCGCCGCACTGGCCGGGCCAAGGGCGAAAGCAAGAATAGAGGCCAAGCGGCCAATAGTGCGGCCGCTAATACGGCTAATAATACGGCGCCTGCCGCCGAATAGGTTTTCAACCGGGGCGCGGGATGGCAATGGCTGGCCGCGCACCGTCTATTGGGCGGACTTGATTGCGGTGGCGCCCATATCTGAAAGGATGGGGTGCGATGGCTGCTGACAATACGGGCGCGAAAACCCAGGGTGCAAAGACCCAGGGTGCAAAAACACTATACGACAAGATTTGGGATGCCCATCTGGTGGACCAGCAGGATGACGGCGCCTGCGTCATTTATGTGGACCGCCATCTGGTGCACGAAGTCACCAGCCCGCAGGCGTTTGAAGGCCTGCGCGCCGCCGGGCGCAAGGTGCATCGCCGGGACGCCACCCTTGCCGTGGCCGACCACAATGTTCCCACCGCCAACCGCGAGGCGGGCATCGACAATCCGGAAAGCAAGTTGCAGGTCGATACTCTGGTCAAGAATGTCGAGGCGTTCGATGTTCCCTATTTTCCCGTCGACGATATTCGCCAGGGCATCGTGCATATCATCGGCCCGGAACAGGGTTTTACCCAGCCGGGCATGATTATCGTCTGCGGCGACAGCCACACCGCCACCCATGGCGCTTTTGGCGCCCTGGCGTTCGGCATCGGCACCTCGGAAGTGGAACATGTGCTGGCCACCCAGACCCTGATCCAACAGCCTTCCAAGAACATGCGCATTGATGTCACCGGCGAATTGCCCCTGGGTTGTTCGGGCAAGGATCTGATCCTGGCCATTATCCGGAAAATCGGCACCGCGGGCGGCACCGGCTGTGTGGTGGAATATACCGGCGATGCGGTCCGCGCCCTGAGCATGGAAGGCCGCATGACGGTCTGCAACATGTCGATCGAGGGCGGCGCCAGGGCCGGGCTGATCGCGGCCGACGAAACCACGTTCGAATATATGAAGGGCCGTGCCCTGGGGCCAAAGACCGGCCAATACGAGGCCGCGGTCCAATATTGGAAGACCTTCCGCACCGATCCCGGCGCCAAATTTGATGTTGATGTCTCGCTGGATGTGGCCAATTTGGTACCCCAGGTTACCTGGGGCACCAGCCCGGAAAACGGTACGGACATTACGGGCAGCGTACCATTGTTGGAGCAGGCCCGTGACGACGATCAGCGGGCCGCCTGGCAGCGGTCGTTGGAATATATGGACCTGAAGCCGGGCACGGCGATGACCGATGTGGCCATCGACAAGGCCTTCATCGGCTCCTGCACCAATGGGCGGATCGAAGATATCCGCGCGGCGGCGGCCATCGCCAAGGGGCGCAAGGTGGCGGCCGGCGTGCATGCCCTGGTGGTGCCGGGTTCCGGTCTGGTCAGGCACCAGGCCGAGGCAGAGGGCCTGGACAAGATCTTGGTAGAAGCCGGCTTTGATTGGCGTTTTGCCGGTTGTTCCATGTGTCTGGCCATGAACGCCGACCGGTTGGAGCCGGGCGAGCGTTGCGCCTCGACCTCGAACCGCAATTTCGAGGGGCGCCAGGGTTTTGGCGGGCGGACCCATCTGGTCAGCCCGGCCATGGCGGCGGCGGCCGCGATTGCCGGCCATCTGATAGACGTGCGCGAGATGCTGTAGGGCCGAATTCTGGACTGGGCTTTGGACTGGGCTCTGGACCGGACTCTGAAAAGGATCATCACCAATGGAAAAATTCAAAACCGTCAGCGGCGTCGCGGCCCCCATGCGCGGCATCAATATCGATACGGATAAAATCATCCCCAAGCAGTATCTCAAGACCATCGAGCGGGCCGGACTGGGCAAACATCTGTTCGCGGAAATGCGCTTCAACGAAGATGGCAGCGAGAAACCGGATTTCGTTTTGAACAAGCCGGCCTACCGCGAAGCGCAGATCCTGATTGCCGGCGACAATTTCGGCTGTGGCTCGTCCCGCGAACATGCCCCCTGGGCGATCAAGGATTTTGGCATCCGCTGTGTGATTTCCACCTCGTTCGCCGATATTTTCTACAACAATTGTTTCAAGAACGGCATTCTGCCGATCAAGGTGACGCCGGAACAGCTTGAGCTGTTGTTCGATGACGCCGATCGTGGCGCCAACGCGACGGTCAGCGTGGATCTGGAGACACAGGAAATTCACGGCCCCGACGGCGGCGTCGTTCATTTCGAGATGGACCCCTTCCGCAAGCAATGCCTGCTCGAAGGGCTGGACGATATTGGCCAGACGCTGAAACGCAAGGGCCGCATTGACAGCTTTGAGGAACAACAAAAGGCCGAACAGCCCTGGCTGTATGGCCACGCGGCGGAATAAAGCAGCCCAGCCGGCCCACGGTTTTCAACATCCCATCAGATAACGCGAGCGTAGATAGACATGGCTTCCAATAAGAATTTGCTGATCCTGCCCGGCGACGGCATCGGCCCCGAGGTAATGCGCGAAGTACGCCGCGTGATCGATTGGATGGACCGCCGGCGCGCGGTGACCTTCGATATCTCCGAGGGTCTGGTCGGCGGTTGCGCCATCGACGCCCACGGCACGCCCCTGACAGATGAAACCATGGCGGATGCCATGTCGGCGGACGCGGTGCTGTTGGGTGCGGTTGGCGGTCCGAAGTGGGACGATCTGCCGTTTGATCAAAAGCCGGAACGCGGCCTGTTGCGCCTGCGCAAGGAGATGGACCTGTTTGCCAACCTGCGCCCGGCCATCTGCTTTGATGCCCTGGTCGATGCCTCGACCCTGAAGCCGGAGATCATCTCGGGCCTGGATATGCTGATCATCCGCGAGTTGACCGGCGGGGTTTATTTTGGCGAGCCGCGGGGCATCGAAACCCTGCCCGATGGCCAACGGCGGGGCTTCAACACTCAAA
The DNA here is from genome assembly GCA_016776605.1 of Alphaproteobacteria bacterium. Taxonomy (GTDB): domain Bacteria; phylum Pseudomonadota; class Alphaproteobacteria. The sequence continues at coordinate 38,204 of JADHTB010000031.1, forward strand.
CCTACACCACCTCGGAAATCCGCCGGGTCGCCGCGCTGGCGTTCGAACTGGCGCGCAAGCGGGGCAACAAGCTCTGCTCGGTAGAGAAAGCCAATGTCATGGAATCCGGCGTCCTGTGGCGCGAGGAAGTGACCAAGCTGCACGGTGAATCCTTCCCGGACGTGGAATTGAGCCACATGTACGCGGATAATTGCTCCATGCAATTGGTGCGCGATCCGAAACAGTTCGACGTCATCGTCACCGATAATCTGTTTGGCGA
>JADHTB010000043.1 GCA_016776605.1 Alphaproteobacteria bacterium
CCCCCGGAACAAACCCGAGGAATAAATCCATGTACCGCTATGACGAATTCGACCACGCTTTCGTAGCAGAGCGTGTCGCCCAGTTTCGCGATCAGGTCGCGCGCCGCGTTGCCGGGGACTTGAGCGAGGATGAATTCAAGCCCCTGCGCCTGATGAATGGTTTGTATCTGCAACTGCACGCCTACATGCTGCGGGTCGCCATCCCCTATGGCACACTGTCGGCCCTGCAAATGCGCAAGTTGGCCCATATCGCGCGCACCTATGATCGCGGCTATGGCCATTTCACGACCCGCCAGAACATCCAGTACAACTGGCCCAAGCTGGCCGAGGTGCCCGATATTCTGGCCGAGATGGCGGCGGTGGAAATGCACGCCATCCAGACTTCGGGCAATTGCATCCGCAATACCACCGCCGATCCCCTGGCCGGCGTCGCCGCGGACGAAATCGAAGATCCCCGGCCCTATGCCGAAATCATCCGGCAATGGTCCACCCTGCATCCGGAATTCTCATTCCTGCCGCGCAAATTCAAGATCGCCGTGACCGGGGCGCCCAATGATCGGGCCGTTACCCGTGGCCATGACATCGGCCTGCGCATGCATCGCGACAGTACCGGTGCGCCGGGCTTCGAGGTGATGGTGGGCGGCGGCCAGGGGCGCACCCCGATCATGGCCAAGACCATCCGGCCCTTTCTGCCCGTGGATCAGCTGCTGTCCTATCTGGAAGCGGTCCTGCGGGTCTATAACCAGCTTGGCCGGCGCGACAATATCTATAAGGCGCGGATCAAGATCCTGGTGCAAAGTGTGGGCGTGGAGGCCTTTGCAAAATTGGTCGAGGCGGAATGGCGGCACATTCGCGATGGTGCCCTGGACCTGCCGACCGAGGAGCGGGACCGCATTGCCGCCTATTTCGTGCCACCAACCTATAAGGACCTATCTGACGATTGTCCGGCCTTGGCTGACGCCATCGACGCAAACGCGCACTTCGCCGCCTGGGTGGAGAGCAATGTGCAGGCCCACAAAAAGCCCGGCTATGCCATCGCCACCATCTCGTTAAAGCGCCATGGCGGCATCCCCGGCGATGCCAGCGCGGCACAGATGGACGCGGTCGCCGATCTGTCGGAACAGTACGGCTTTGGCGAAATCCGCATCAGCTACAAACAAAACCTGATCCTGCCGGATATCCCAAAGGCGGATTTGTACGCCCTGTGGCTGACCCTGGACAGTTGGGATCTGGCCACCGCCAACGCCGGTCGGATCAGCGACATCATCGCCTGCCCCGGCCTGGATTACTGCAACCTGGCCAACGCCCGCTCGATCCCCATCGCACAGCGGATTTCCGAGCGCTTTACCGATCTGGCGCGGGAACGGGCGATTGGAGATCTAAGCCTGAACATTTCCGGCTGCATCAACGCCTGTGCCCATCACCACGTAGCCAACATCGGCATTCTTGGCGTCGACAAAAAGGGCACCGAATTCTATCAAATTACCCTGGGTGGCGTGGCCAACGAGAATGCCGCCATCGGCGCCATCATCGGCCCGGCCTTTGACGAATGGCAAATCGCCGATGCGGTGGAAAGCATCGTCGACGTCTACCTGCAACAACGGCAGGCGGATGAACATTTCATCGAAACCTATCAACGGGTCGGCCCGCAACCTTTCAAGGAGATGCTCTATGGCACTGATCAAGCACGGCAGGCTGGTTGAAGATATCTGGCACGACACGGACGACTTAGCCGATGCGCAAGCCTTGGCACCCCTGGGCCCGGTGATTGTCAGCCTGGAAACATGGCAACAACATCGCGATACAATTCTGGCGCTTGGCGGCGTCATTGGCTTGCGCCTGGCACCCGGACAGACGCCCGACCTTGTCGCCGCCGATATTCACCGCTTTGAACTGATCACCCTGGAATTTGCCAAATTCACCGACGGCAGGGCCTATTCCCTGGCCCGTCTGCTGCGGGAACGGCATGGCTTTAAGGGCGAGTTACGGGCGGTGGGTCAGGTGTTGCGGGATCAGTTGACCTTCATGCTGCGCTGCGGCTTCGACAGTTTCAGCGTCGATACCCAGCGCCATGCGCAAGCCATCCTCGACACAACAGCGGCGTTCGCCCATTGGTATCAACCGGCCCTGGATGGTGGGACGACCATCCCCGCCTTGCGCCGGCGGACGTTGGAGGGCCCCGGATACACAGCGCCCGCCACGGCCAGCTGCGCGGCGAACTGGGCCTACTAACACAGGGTAAAGTGAATCCTCTGGCCAATTAGACCCGTCATCAGGTAGTAACCGTGATCCGCGCACCGATGACCGGACAGCGCCTAGGGATCTAAACTCGGGGGATCGATACATGGAATACGCAGGCGATGTGGACGTCACGGAAACCTGGCGCCGGCTGTCAGAGGATCCTAATGCCGTTTTGATCGATGTGCGAACCACGGCGGAATTGAATTTTGTCGGTTTGCCGGATCTGTCCAGTCTGGACAAACAAGTGCAGCGCAGTGAATGGAAATCGTTACCCGGCATGGCCCTCAACCCGGAATTCAAAGCCGGCGTAGAGCAGGCGGGCATCGCCAGGGACGCGGCCATATTTCTGCTCTGCCGCTCGGGCCAGCGCAGCCGCGATGCCGCCATATTGTTAACGGCGGCGGGCTATCAACATTGTTACAACGTGGCCGGGGGCTTCGAAGGCGACAAGGATACGGCCGGTCATCGGGGCACGGTTGGCGGCTGGAAATTCGCCGGCCTGCCTTGGACCCAAGGCTAACCTCGATCCTCGGCGCTATTTCAGGAGTAAATATCATGAGCGATGACCGAACAGCGGGCTGGCGCCCACGCACCCGCGCCGTGCGGGCCGGCCTGGACCGTTCACCTCATGGCGAAACCTCGGAAGCGTTGTATCTGAATTCCGGCTTTGTCTATGACAATGCCGAGCAGGCCGAAGCGCGCTTCGTCGGCGATGATCCGGGCTTTATCTATTCCCGCTATGGCAATCCCACCGTCGCCATGTTCGAGGAACGGCTGGCCCAGTTGGATGGGTCCGAGGCCTGTTTCGCCACCGCATCGGGCATGTCGGCGGTGTTCGCGGCCCTGTTGTGCCAATTGCAAAGCGGCGATCACGTGGTCGCCTCGCGCGCCCTGTTCGGCTCCTGCCATTATATCCTGACCCAGTTACTGCCCCGCTATGGCATTGCGGTGGACCTGGTAGACGGTGCTGATCTGGACCAATGGCGGGCCGCGATCCGAAGTGGCACCACCTGTGTTTTTTTCGAGACGCCGTCCAACCCGACCCTGGATCTGATCGATATCAGGGCGGTCGCCGATCTGGCCCACGGGGTAGGCGCGCGGGTGGTGGTGGACAATGTCTTCTCCACGCCGATCCTGCAACGGCCAATGGAGTTTGGCGCCGATGTGGTGGTCTATTCGGGCACCAAACATATGGATGGCCAGGGCCGCGTCCTGGGCGGCGCGGTATTGTCCAGCCGCGCCTTTATCGATGACCACCTGATGCAATTCCTCCGCCACACCGGCCCGGCCATGAGCGCCTTTAATGCCTGGATACTGCTGAAAGGCCTGGAGACCATGGAACTGCGCCTGGCCGAACAATGCCGCAATGCCCAGACCATTGCCGAGATGCTGGAGGGGCACACGGCGGTGGAACGCGCGCTATACCCGGGCCTGAAGAGCTTTCCCCAATTCGAACTGGCGCAGCGCCAGATGACGGCAGGTGGATCCGTCATCACCTTCGACCTTCGCGGCGGCAAGAAAGAGGCCTTCGGCTTTTTGAACGGCCTGCGGATCGTCGATATCTCCAACAACCTGGGTGATGCCAAAAGCCTGATAACCCATCCCGCCACCACCACCCACCGTGCCGTCGGGCCGGAGGAACGCGCCAAGGTCGGCATTGGCGATGGCATGGTGCGGCTGTCCGTTGGGTTGGAAGATCCCGCCGATCTGATGGAAGATCTGACCGCAGCATTGAATAATATTTAGCCGCATGCGGGCAGTCCTCTGCCGGGAATACGGACCTTACCAGAACATCTCGGTCGAAGATGTATCCGCGCCCGCGCAACCGCTGGCGCCGGGCACGGTGCTGGTGGATGTCGCCGCCGCCGGCATAGGGTTTGCCAATGTTTTATCTATCGCGGGAAAGCACCAGAACTCACCGCCCGTACCGTTTATCCCCGGCACCGAAGCGGCCGGCGTGATTGGCACGGTCGCGGCGGACGTAACCCGCCTGCGTCCAGGCCAACGGGTGGCGATCAGCCTGCCCCACGGCGCCTTCGCCGAACAGGCCGTGGCCCAGGCCGATAACGTCTTCCCTATCCCCGACAGCCTGGATTTCGCCGCCGCCACCAACTTCCCCACCATCTATGCGACCGCCTATGGCGCTCTGGTCTGGCAGGCCCGCATGCAGCCTGGCGAAACCCTGTTGGTGCATGGCGCGGGCGGCGGCAGCGGCCTGGCCGCCGTCGATGTGGGCAAGGCCATGGGCGCCACGGTGATCGCCACCGCCGGAGATGAGGCAAAAATGGCGGCCGCCAGAAGTGCCGGCGCCGACCATTTGATCAATTACCGGCAAGTTGATTTTCGTAGGGCGGTCCTGGACCTTACCAATGGCCGTGGCGCGGATGTGATCTTTGATCCGGTGGGGGGCGAGGTGTTCGACCAATCCCTGCGCTGTATCGCGCCCGAGGGGCGCATCTTCCCCATTGGTTTCGCTGGCGGCACGATCCCGCAAATCCCAGCCAATATCCTGCTGGTCAAGAATATCTCGGTGCATGGCATCTATTGGGGCTATTACGGCGGCTGGGCCAAACAGCCGCGCACGCCGGAGATCATTGCGCGCTTGCACGGCGCCATGGAAACCATGTTCAAATGGCAGGACGCGGGCCGCTTGCACCCCCTTGTTCACGGCGCCTACGATCTGGCGGACTGCGTTGAGGCGCTGGACGTAATTACCCAACGCCGGGCCATCGGCAAGGTCGTACTACGCACTTAACTACCTGGGCGCGGCACGTGATGCCTCATCCTGAATTCGGAGGGCAATCGCACGTCAACCGCAGCATCAACTTGATCGCCTGATCGTCATTGAGACCGCGAACCCGAACAAGAGTGCGCCAGCTCTCGAAACCAAGCGCCAGCGTAAACGCGGCATTCAGCAGCGCGCCGCGCCGGCCCGTTGCCGGCCAAGCAGCCGCGATCACGTCCGCTGCGCGCTGCCAATGGGTGTGATAAGGCGTCATCACCGGGTGGCTCCAGGCTTCGGCGTGGATGCGGATCATCATGGCTTCGGTTGCCCTATGGTAGGCATAGGTTTCGCGTAGACCCCGGCGCAACCGCGCGGTTGGATCCTGAACGGATCGCCAAGGTTCCAGGTCTGGAAGCGGATGGATTTGGAAATATTGCCCACTGCATGCGCCCACCAATGCTGCCGCGTCAGGAAAGTGGCGATATACGGTGACCCTTCCCACCTTCGCCTGTTCGGCAATATCATTTATTGACGTGGCGGCAAGGCCTTTGGCCTGATGCAGGTCAATCGCCGCCTTGATAATTTTCTGTCGGGTTCGCTCTTGCCGCTCGCCGCGCTGTTTAAGCTGATATGAACGTGCCATGAATTTCATGATACAAGAAATTTCATGAAAATTGACAAGAATAATCTCGTAGGTTATCAATATTTTGGCGAAACGAATTGTTTCATGAAATTATATTCGGAAACCACCTTTAGGTTCGGATCCGAATTGAATTGAGGAGTTCGGCAATGCCCGTCATCAACCAGGAAAGCGGCACGACCATTGATGAAATTGCTGACGGAATTTATCGGATCAGTACACCGGTGCCACCCAGCGATGGTCTGCCGCCGGGCTTCACCTTCAATCAATATCTGATCGTTGATGATAAACCGCTGCTTTATCATACTGGCCCCAGGCAAATGTTTCCGCTTACCCTTGAGGCGATTGCTTCCGTCATGCCGGTGAACAGTCTGCGTTACGTGGGGTTTTCCCATGTAGAGTCCGACGAATGCGGCGCTCTTAACAATTTTTTGGCGGTTGCGCCGCATGCTGAACCGCTGTGTAGCGATATCGCCGCAATGGTCTCTATTGGGGACATAGCTGACAGGGCACCTCGTGGAATGGCGGACGGCGAAACCATAGAACTTGGCCGCCATAGCGTCACCTGGATCGCAACACCGCATTTACCGCACGCCTGGGAATGTGGTCACCTATTCGAGCGCCAGACACGCACGCTGTTTTGCGGTGACCTTTTCACCCAGATGGGGGCCGAACATCCAGCGATCACCGAATATGATATATTGGAATCCAGTGAACAGGCGCGCGCCGCCCTCGACTACTATTCCCATACGAAGAATTGCAGCGCTCTCATAGACAAACTTGCTGCCGTGGAACCGATGATTTTGGCATGTATGCATGGCGCGTCATGGCGCGGCGATGGCGCGGCGCTATTGCAAGTGTTGGGTCAACGGCTTGACGCGTAGCTTCGGAGTTGCGCTTCACCAGCATTTGCTGTCGCTAGAGCCGTTCCGGGATATTCTGAACCATTTGACCGCTTGCGGACTGCTGTCGAAATGTGGAACCCTAGGCGGCACGATTTATGATCAGTGAACCCGCGCGCCAAATCTTATTGTTTTTCGCGCGATTAATGTTGAAATCAGAAACAGGCAATGGCACGAGAAAATGACAGACGAAAAAACAATCAAATTTCCCGTTGAGGCGACGCACATCATGATGTTTCGGCGGTCCATCGGGGATTATTCCGTCGCGGATACCGGCGTTGAAGACGCCGCCGCGCCGCCGACTTTCCCGCAATCGGTCGCGCAGTTTGATCCGGATTATTTCCTGCGGATAAAGCCAGGCGAGGATTGGTTCGGCTCCGGCAAGGATCCCAGCGGCGTGCAAGGCCAAGCGGCGTCTTCGGGCGGGCTGCACGCAGAACAGCATTTCGAGTTTGAGCGGCCCATTCGCCCCGGCGACGTGCTTTACGCCACCTTGAAGGGAGGCAAGACCTGGGAAAAGGAAAGCAAGCGCGCCGGTAAACTGCTATTTTCCGAGCGCATAACGGAATATCGGGATGAAAATGGCGAACTGGTCTGCACCGCCAGAGGCGTCGGTGTGAAAACGGAACGTCCCGTGGATCAGGGTTGAGGAGTAGAGCCATGACATTGAAAGCAAGTGAAATTTCCGTTGGCGATACCTTTGAAGAGGTCCTGGTGGAAGATCTGAAGCGGACCCAGCTGGTGATGTATGCGGGCACGTCAGGGGATTACAATCCACTGCATACGGACGAAGTCTATTGCCGCGAAGCGGCGGGATATCCCGGTGTTTTTGCCCACGGCATGTTGACCATGGGCATGACCGGCCGGGTGGTGACAAACCTGTTCGGGCCCGAGAATATCAAAAAATACGGCGTCCGCTTCACCAATCAGGTATGGCCCGGCGACAATTTATCCGGCAAGGCGGAAATAGAAGCCATCCGCCAGGAGGGCGGCGAAACCCTGGTGGATATAAAACTGACAACCACCAACCAAAAGGGCGATGTGGTCATCACCGGCAACGCGACCGGGCGCGTCGACCCCTGATAAAAGCCGGCCGATAAAAACCGACCGATAAAAACCGGTCGGGCCAAGACCAAATTCCGTGGCCGAGAGCGTGAAGCGTCACAGGGAATGCGCCCTGATTGGCAAATGGCGCAATGTCGGGTCTGATCTGTCGGGTCGCGACTATCGCGACCCCGAGGGACCTGGCCATATCACGCTTGGGGACCTTGGGCCGGCGAATTTGCCTAGCGCATTTTCTTCGAATGCGCTCTAGAGCAATTCCGGGCTATTCTGGTCCATTTGATGGTGCCCCTAAGCCATTCGGGTAGGCGCGTTGCGCAGCGCGATGTGGTGCATCGGGCAAGCGGCGCAACGCACCAGAATGGCTTAGGGGCGCCACCGAAGGCCGCTCACCAAGGCCCCGTGGCTGCGTTGCGGTTCTTGGACGATGCACCACATCGACCT
>JADHTB010000032.1 GCA_016776605.1 Alphaproteobacteria bacterium
GCCCCGGCCCTCGTTATAGATATCCTGGGTAACCTCCAGAATGGCCTTGGTGGCGTCCTCGGGCATGGCGGACCAGTCCAGCAGCACATCGCCGTTTTCGGCAAACCGCATGTAGTCGCGCATATCGGCGAAGGCCAGGCGGGCGTATTCCAGCACCACCCGTTCGGCGGTCACGAACAGATGGTTGGAAATGCGTGCCTGGCGCTGGGCCACGGCGTGGGCAACAGCGGGATTTCTCAAAAGACGCGAGCCGGTGGTTCTGGCCGTGCGTTGGCTGTAACCGGCCCGGATGGCGGCCTGGGTCGCGTTCAGGTCGACCAGATATTCATCGGCGAAGCGCAGTTGTTTATTGCTCAGTTCGGTCATGGTGTCGGGATTCCTTGCTAGAGCAATTCCGAATTGATGAGAATCGCGAAGCGATTCTAAGTAATTGGAAAAATTGCTCTAATTCTAAAGGTTCGAGAATTTTCAGAATGAAAATGCTCTGGCACACATTCGGAAATAGCGGCAACCGGTTTTTGCTCGGACTTTGCGTACAACCATTACGTTTGACAATCGTGCCATAAATTTGGCCATGCCGTGGCGCGAAAAAGAAAAATTGACTTTGAATCGGCCCAGCGCCGGCACGGGAAATGACAAAGGCCCGGCGCGGTTGCCCGCCCGAAACTCAATGTTTCACTGGTATTGCTTCAAGAGCGAGTGGCGCGGCCTGACCTGGAGATCGCGTCCAGGCACAAAAAAAGCGCCTATCAGGCGCCCGGTAGTTTCATTTTCTTCGCGTCGAAGCGGCTTCAATCTCAGTGTCGGCAATATACCCTATACAAATTTAAATTGCAAGTTGAATTGTTCAAAATTGCTCTTCCAGCCATTCCCGGCCAAGTGCTTCAGGTAGATTGAGACTCCAATTATTTGGAAATCTCCCCGGTATCAGAATGGTATCAGAATGATATCAAAATCGATCCAGCAGGCGTTCAATATAGTCCCGCTCCAGTCGGGCGCGGACCCGTTCGCCGGCACGGCGGCGCAGTTCATCAAGAATATGGCGGGCCCGCTGCAACTCCCCCTCGCTGGGTATCACGACCCGGCTGGTGTCCATGCCGCCGCCCTGGAAGGGACGGCCCGCCGGGTCTTCCTGACGCTGGCCGTATTGCCCCCCATTACCCTGTTCCGGCTTGCCCATCATCTGTTCCGCCAGTTCCCGGAAACCCTCGGCCAGACCGTCGATGGCACTACGTTGCGAGGATAGGGCCTCGCCGCCACGGCCGGAACGCAGGGCCCGCTGCGAATCGCGCATGGCCTGATCTACCCCGCCCATGGCATTGGGAATTTTGCCCATGCCTTCGCCCAATTGGCGCATGAGCTGGCCCAATTGTTGCCGCAACGTCCCCTGGCGGCCGGCCAGATTGCCCATGGCGCGGCGCTTGTTCCCATCCATCTTGCCACCCTGACCACTTGGCCCCTTACCCTCATCCTTGGGATCACCTTTGCCGTCGCGTTTTTCCCAGGGCATGCGCCGCCGCCGTGGCGTTTGCTGATAGGTGCGGTCCATCAGACTTTGTTGATTTTGCAATAAATCGCCCAGTTGGCGCATGGCCTTTTCGCCGGGGCTGTCACCTTGCGGTTGGGCGGTCATGCGCCGGCCTTCCAGGTTTTCCAGTATTTCCTGTAAATTGCGCAGCATCTCGCGGGCGGCATCCTTGGCGCCCAGCCGGCTTAATTCGCGGATCCGGTCCATCATCTTCTGCAATTCGGCGGCATCGACGGCCCGGGCGTTCGGGTCGATGGGTTGCGGCCCCTGGGCCTGATTATTGCGCTGGGCCTGCGCCGCCAAGGCCTGCAAGTATTTATCCATGGCCTTTTGCAGATGGTCCATCAGGCGTTCGATCTCGGCCTGATCGGCACCTTCCGCCAGGGCCGCCATCAAGGCGTCCTGGGCCGCCCGCAATTCCCGCTCGGCCAGGGACATGCCGCCATCTTCGATCCGCAGGGCGACCTGCCACAACAATTCCAACACCGCCGCGGCCGGTGCGCCATGGCTGAGTTGCAGCCGCCGGGCCGCCGTCCATAAGGACAGATAGACGACCTGATCGTTGCCATAGGATTCCGGACCCGTGGCAATGGCGAACAGGGCCAGGGCGACATGAAACTGCCGTTCCGGCTGCTGACTTAATATCCGCCGCTGCTCGATAATCGCCTGGGCCACCGGATGTTGGAATTGCCGTTCCGGCAAACGCAGGCTGATCGCCCCTGATCGTCCGATCTGGCCTTTGCCATCCTTGGCCAGATAGTGCATTTCAACCTTTAACCCGGCCCAGACGTGCGGGGTCAGGTCAAAGAACCCAGCTTCCCGCGCCTGCCGGGCGTCGGGCGGTGAAATGGGCAGTTCCAGACGCAGGACGGGGCCGGCGGCCTTGCCGGGCTTTGGCGCCTTAGGGCTTTCGGGGGCGGCCAGGCGTAGTTCGGCCCAGACCTCTGCCAGGCCATAGTCGTCCGTGGCCTGATAGGACAGGCGCAGGGCCTGGCGTACGGTTTCCTTGGGGTCTTCATCGGCCTCGACCGTCGGCGCTTGATCGATGATGACCCTAAGGGGCCAGTCCGCCAGTGACCGTTCCGCCGAGGCCACGCCCAGGCGCTGTCCGGCCTCGATGCTCTGGCTCAATTCATAGTTCAGACTGTCGATTTTTAGAAATGGCGTCACCGCGTCATCGACCGACAGTCTGGGGACCGCGCCGCCGCCATAGACCCGGGCCATGAGGATGCTGCCCTGGGGGAGCTTTACCGCTTCGGCGCTGTTCGGATCCAGCTTCATGGGCGGCAAACCGGTATAATCGGGTGGACTGATCCAGGCCTCAAGCTCCGGCTCCATCGCCACGCCGGCACTAAAATCCGGGCTCAACGCCTGGCGCAGGCGTTGCGGCGCGTCACCCCCACCGACGAACAAGGCCACAGCCAACAGCAGGAATACCAAGGCGCGCAGGGCCCAGGGGTCGGCTTGGGGCAGACCCGGCCGGGGCAGGCCCAGGCGAAGGTCGCGCAACTGGCCCTGGACCCGCTGTTGATGGACCCGCCAAAGGGCCGCGGCCCTGTCATCATGGCTATTGGCTAATTTGTCCCGCAGGGTGCCCAGGGGGCGGTGCGTCAGACCGCTGTCACGTTCCAGACGCCGGGGGACGGCGCCGCTGCCCAGTCCCGGTTGGCGTCCCCGAACTTGCCATTGCCGGCCGCCAAGCCAGACCGCGCCGGTCAAAAGCAGGGCGAACAGAACCAATAGGACGACATGGTACCAGCCCGGCAACAGAGCCGGCAATTCCAGCAACGCCAGGGCCGTGAACAGCCCCAAGACGCACAGCACCGGCAACAGGGCCGGCCACAATCTCTCCCAAAACAGCACCAGCCGCGCCAGAGCGTGTAAAAGGGCGGTGCGGTTTGGGTTCCCCATGGCCTAATCCAGTGTCGGTGACAGCCAGGGCGCCGGCCGGTCCAAGGCCAGCAGGTCGTCGATACTTTGGCGCGGCCGGATCACCGCGAACTGATCACCGCGCACCAGCACCTCGGGTATCAGGGCGCGGCTGTTGTAGGTCGATGCCATAACCGCACCATAGGCTCCCGCGCCGCGCACGGCGATCAAATCATCGGGAGCGAGGGGCGGCAGGGGCCGGGCCTTGGCCAGGGTATCGCCGCTCTCGCAGATCGGCCCCACCACATCCGCCTCGCTGATCGGCACCCCGGGGCCGGCTTCGGCCACAGGCACAATGTCGTGCCAGCTGTCGTACATGGCGGGCCGGATCAAATCGTTCATCGCCGCATCGATAATGATAAAACGCCGGCCTTCGTGTTTTTCATAGATCACCCGGGCCACAAGAATGCCGGCATTGCCCACCAGAACCCGGCCCGGCTCCAGCACCAGGTCCAACTGCCGGTTGGCGGTCAGGCGCTTCACCATGCGGCCATATTCGGCTGGCGATGGCGGTGTTTCGCCGGCATAGGGGATGCCCAGGCCGCCGCCCAGGTTACAGCGGCGGATATCATGACCCGCCAGGCGCAATTCATCGACCAACTTCAGGGCCCGATCAAAGGCCTCCTCGAACGGCGCCAGATCGGTGATCTGCGAACCAATGTGGATGGCGACACCCAACAGATCCAAACCGGGCAGAGTGGCGCCCAAATCAAATATTTCCATGGCGCGGCCGATGGGGATGCCGAATTTATTCTGCTTGCGGCCAGTGGTGATTTTTTCATGGGTACCGGCATCCACATCCGGATTGACCCGGATGGACACCGGCGCCACCTTGCCCATATCCGTCGCCACGGCGCTTAACAGCCGCAATTCCGGCTCGCTCTCCACATTGAATTGGTAGATGTCGGCGGCCAGCGCCTGCATCAATTCATCCCTGGTCTTGCCGGGCCCGGCAAAGACAATGCTGTCGGGCGAGGCGCCGGCAGCCAGAGCGCGCCGTAATTCACCGCCCGAAATGACGTCGGCCCCTGCCCCCAGTTCAACCATGGTGCGGATGACGGACTGGTTTGAATTGGCCTTTACCGCATAGCAGATCCGCGCCTCCGTGCCCTCCAACGAGTCGGCGAGGACCTGGTAATGCCGGGTCATGGTGGCCGTAGAATAGCAATAGAATGGCGTGCCGACGGCCGCGGCAATGACCGGGATGGCGACGTCCTCGGCATGCAGGATACCGTTTCGGTATTGGAAATGGTCCATCAGCGTCTATTGCCCTTTTATGTATGTCTTGGTCTTGGGCTTGGGCTTCTTCCCGGCATCGTCGCCGGGCCGTGTCGGCGGCCCCTTTTTGCCACAGGCCGTGACGCCGGCAAGCAGGGCCGTGCTCAGCAACAGGCGCAGCATGCTCCGGCGTGGCATCACAATTCGCCCCTGGCCTTGGCGGCGGCGGCCCGCACCTGGGCCGGCGCGGTGCCGCCAAGACTGAGCCGCGAGGCCACGGAGTTGCGCACCCCCAATACCGCGAACACCGCCTTGGTGATGCCGCCCTCGACCGCCTGCATATCCGCCAGGGTCAAGCCGTCCAGATCGACGCCCTTGTCCTCCGCCAACTTCACCAGGCTGCCCGTGACGTGGTGGGCCCGGCGAAACGGCAAGCCCAGCTCCCGGACCAGCCAGTCGGCCAGGTCGGTAGCGGTGGCGAAACCCTGGCCGGCCGCGGCCTCCATCACCTCTTTTTTGACCACCAGATCGCCCAGCATACCGGTCATGGCCGGGACCGTCAGGGCCAGGGTGTCGGCCACTTCAAAAACCGGTTCCTTGTCTTCCTGCATATCCTTGGAATAGGTCATGGGCAGGCCCTTCATCACCACCAGCAGGGCCGTCAGATCGCCGATTACCCGGCCAGCCTTGGCCCGCACCAATTCGGCCGCATCCGGGTTGCGTTTCTGCGGCATGATCGAAGACCCGGTGGTAAAACCATCGCCCAGGGAAATAAAATTGAACTGGGCCGAGGCCCAATTGACCAATTCCTCGGCCAACCGGGAAAGATGTACCGACAGGATCGCCGCCGCCGCCAGATATTCCATGGCGAAATCCCGCGCCGATACCGCGTCCATGGAATTGGCCATGGGCCTATCAAAACCCAGGGCGGACGCCGTCGCTACCCGGTCGATGGGAAACGAGGTGCCGGCCAGGGCGGCCGCGCCCAGGGGGCTTTCATTCAACCGCCGCCGGCAGTCGGCAAACCGGCCCCGATCACGGCTTAACATTTCCACATAGGCCATCAGATGGTGGCCAAAGGTGACCGGCTGGGCCGCCTGCAAATGGGTAAAACCGGGCATCACCGTATCGGCATGCTGTTCCACCCGGTCCAACAGCGCCACTTGCAAGCGCCTCAAGGCCGGGTCCAGGGCATCGATCTCGTCCCGCAGCCAAAGGCGGAAATCCGTGGCGACCTGATCGTTGCGCGAACGGGCGGTGTGCAGACGGCCCGCCGCCTCGCCGATCAGCTCGCTCAACCGCGCCTCCACATGCATATGGATGTCTTCCCTGACCGGATCAAATTCAAAGCGACCGGCGGCGATCTCCGCCTCGATCTGATCAAGCCCCTTCAAGATCGCGTGACCATCATCCGCCGTTAGGATGCCTTGGGCCACCAACATGCTACAATGGGCCCGGCTGCCAGCGATATCCTGACGGTAAAAGCGCCGATCAAAATAGATCGATGCGTTGATTTGCTGCATGATGTCAGAGGCGCCGCCGGCAAAGCGTCCGCCCCACAGGGTGTTCGCCGCTGTCTGGTTGTCGTCCGCCGGCTTGTCGTCCGCCACCTTGTCGTCCGACTGTTCGTCGGTCATTTAGAAACTCCCGCCTTTTGAGGAGGCCATGGCCCAGTTGCCCCAGTTACGCCGCATCCCACAGATCCCGTCAGTGACCTCGATCCTTGCCACCATGAGCATTTTTTTGCTGCTGGCAATGATCCAAATAGCCCATGCCGGCAGCTTGTCCCAGCGGGCTGTCGGCACAATGGCAAACTTTACCCCGTCGCCCAAACCACTGCCAGTGCCGGTTATAACTTTCCGCGACGGCAAAGGCCAAAAACGCGGTCTGGCTGAATTTTCCGGCAAGGTGGTCCTGGTCAATTTCTGGGCGACCTGGTGCGGGCCCTGCCGCCGGGAAATGCCCGACCTGGATAAGCTGCAAGCGCGGCTTGGCGGCCCGAAGTTCGCCGTCGTCGCCATTTCCTCCGACCGCAAGGGCCTGGAGGTGGTGCGGACGTTCTATCAAGAAAACAAGATCCAGCATTTGGACACATATATCGATAAAACCACCAAGGCACAGCGGGCCTTCGGCGCCTATGGCCTGCCCACATCGGTGCTGATCGATGCCAAGGGACGGGAGGTCGGCCGCCTGGTCGGGCCGGCGGAATGGGTCAGCGCCGAGGCCATCGCCTTGATCAACCAGGTCATCGCCGGCGGCGGCTCCTGACCCGGCTTTGCCAAATTCGCGGCTTGCGCTAAATTGGCGCTGTAATCCTGAAGGGAGTAGCGGTAATGGCGATTGAGCAGGCGGACAAGGATTTTTTTGCCGAGCATGGCTTTATTCATGTAGGCCCCGTACTCACGGCGGAAAAGCTGCGCGCGGCCCAGGCCGAGACCGACGCTATTGTGCAAGCCGCCCGCGGTGTTGAAGAAAACAACGAAATCTATGACCTGGAGGCCAGCCACACACCGCAGGCGCCCCGGGTCCGGCGTATCAAGACGCCACATCTGTTCTTTCCCGTGTTCGAAGACCTGGTCCGCGATCCGGACATAACCGATCCCGTGGCCGCCCTGATCGGCGAAGATATCCGCCTCTACGGCGGCAAGATAAACATCAAGGCGGCCGGCTATGGCGCACCGGTTGAATGGCATCAGGACTGGGCCTTTTACCCGCACACCAATGATGACGTGCTGACCGTTGGCATTCTGTTGGACGACATGGACGCCGATAACGGTTCCCTTGGCATCATGCCCGGCTCCCACAAGGGCCCGGTCTTTGATCATCACAGCGGCGGGGCTTTTTGCGGCGCCCTGGATCTGGATGCCAACGCGCTGGATTTTGAACAGGCCGCGCTGATGGGCGGTAAGGCGGGGGATATGTTGATCTTTCATTCCCGGGCGGTACACGGCTCGCCCGCCAACCGTTCAAACCGCCAACGGCGGCTATTGATCTGGGAGATGACCGCCGCCGATGCCTGGCCCCTGGCCGGGTTAAGGGACGGCTATGATGAATTTCAACGCTGGGTGATCCGGGGCCAGGGAGGCCTGGTGCCGCGCCTGGAAGATGTGCCGGTGCGCATGCCCTATCCGACTGCGGTCCATGGGGGTTCAATTTATGAGAACCAACGCGCCATGGCGCGGCAATATTTTGAACATTTAGGGTCAGCGGCCGGTGCCGATTGAACTGCTACGATTGTTCCAGACAACGGAGAGGAGGGACGAATTATGCTGGCGAAAAAATCCATATTGACCGCCCTGGCTTTGGCGATGGCCTTGTTCGTGACCGCGCCTGCCGGGGCGGCCGAGGCGATCTACAGTAATTGGCAGGGCCGGGCCATCGGCGGCTATGACCCAGTGGCCTATTTCACCGATGCCAGGGCGATGGAAGGCAAAAGCGCCTTTACGGCCAAATGGATGGGCGCGAGTTGGCGCTTTACCTCCGCCGCCAACCGGGACTTGTTTATGGCCATGCCGGAAAAATACGCACCGAAATACGGCGGCTATTGCGCCTATGCGGTATCCCAGGGCTACACCGCCAAGATCGACCCCACGGCCTGGAGCATCGTCGAGGGGAAGCTGTATTTGAACTATTCCCACGATGTGCAAAAGACCTGGGTCGCCAAGCGGGACGCCTATATCGCCGCCGCGGACAAGAACTGGCCCGGCGTCCTGCAATAAATCGCCGCCTATGGCGCGAGGGGGAGTTCGAGGCGCGCCGAGAGCCCGCCCAGATCGGAATCCTGCAGGCTTAATCCGCCCTGATACAGGCTGGCCATGTCGGCGGTGATCGCCAGGCCAAGGCCGGAACCGGGCTTGCTTTCATCCAGCCGGGCGCCGCGCGCCAGAACCTCCCGCTGGCGTTCGGGTGGCAGGCCCGGGCCATCATCATCAATGGAAAGAAGCATATCGCTGCCCTGAACAGCGGCCCGCACCCGCACCGTGCCCTGCGCCCACTGGCAGGCATTGTCCATCAGATTACCCAGCATTTCCTGTAGATCCTCGCGCTCGCCCGCGAAAGCCAGACCCTCGGCCCCCTCGACCGTGATCGTCATGCGGCGGTCCAGATACAACCGGGTCAGGACCCGGGTCAGTTCATCCAGCACCGGCGCGATAGCGCAATGGGCGCCCAGCACGCCCACGGCGGCGGCCGTGCGGGCCCGCGATAAATGCCGGTCGACCTGGCGCTGCATCTCTATCACCTGGCGCCGCACCTGTGCGGCCAGTTCACCGTCATTGCCCGCCGCCTCGTTGGACAGCACGGCCAGGGGCGTTTTCAGGGCATGGGCCAGATCGCCCGCATGGGCCCGGGCACGGCTGATAACGGCGGCCTGATGCCCCAGCAGGGTATCGATCTCGTCCGCCAGTGGTTGGATTTCGCTGGGAAAAGCGCCTTGCAGATGGTCGGCCTGGCCGGTCCGAATGGCGGCCAGGGCGTGCCCGATCCGCGCCAGCGGCCGCAGGCCGATCTGTACCTGTAGCACTACAGCCCCTATCAATCCCAGGCCCAGGATGACCAGCGCCGCCGCCAACAGGCGGTCAAAGCGGGCGATATCGGCCTCGCTGCCGGCGCTGTCACCAGCCAGTTGGAACAACATGGCGCCCTCGACCCCCGCCAGGGTCAGGCGCCGTGCGGCCAGACGAAGGCGCAAGCTATTGGGCCCGGCAATATTCTGAAATATTATGCCGGCGCCTGGTGCCCCGGCGCCAGGAGCGGCGAATGACAGGGCGCTGTCCCATAACGAGCGGGACCGTAGTATCGGGCCGTTCGAACCGACAATCTGCCAATACCAACCCGACAGGGGCTGTTGGTAGCGCGGGTCCGGCAGTGGCCGGCGCAGTCGCGGCCCGGCGGCGGCGTCCCATTCGCTGGCCGCGATGACGCCTTCCAATTGGGCTCTTAAGTTTTCGTCGAAACCACGCCGCACCTGATTGGCGAACAATGCCGACAACACGAACCAGGCGGCCAGCAACGCCACGGCGCACCACAAGGCCGCCGTAGCGATTAAGCGCAGACGCAGGGAATTGCCCCTAAGGGTCATCGTGTGCGCCATCATTTGCGTCCTGCGGGGCCATCAGGCGATACCCCAGGCCCCGCACGGTCTGGATCAGATCGGCCCGGGTTTTTCGGCGCAGACGGCCGATGAAAACTTCTATGGTATTGGAATCCTTGTCGAAATCCTGCTCGTACAGATGTTCGACCAATTCCGTGCGGGAAATGACCTTGTCCCGGTGGTGCATCAAATATGACAGCAGACGAAATTCCAGCGCGGTGAGAGAGACCGCCCGGCCATCCAGGCTGACCCGCGCCGCGGCAATATCCAGACGCAGGGGGCCGCATTGAATTTCATTGCTGGCGTGGCCCGCGGCGCGGCGCAGCAAGGCCCGGATACGGGCCAGCATCTCCTCCATATGAAAGGGTTTGGCCAGATAGTCGTCGGCCCCGGCATCGATGCCGGAAACCTTGTCCGACCAGCGGTCCCGCGCGGTCAGAATAAGTACCGGCATATTGCGCCCGCCCAGGCGCCAGCGTTGCAGGATGGTGATGCCGTCCAGGGTCGGCAGGCCCAGATCCAGCAAAACCGCGTCATAGGGTTCCGTATCGCCGAGAAAATGGCCTTCCTCACCATCATGGGCCACATCGACCGCATAGCCGGCATCGCCCAAGGCGCCACGCAATTGCCGGGCCAGATCCTTGTCATCCTCGACCACCAACAGCCGCATCAGCGCCGCCCCCCGCTTTTTAGAACCTGGCCTGATTGGGCATCTACCTGCAAATTTTGCACTCGATTGTCCGGGGCCAGCAATTTCAAGCGATAAATCCATCGTCCCTGATTGTTCCGCGCCAGGTTCGCATCCAGCAGGCGCCCTGGATAGCGCCCGCTGATCTGTTGCAATATCTGTTGCAGAGGCAAAGTTTTACCTGCGTTGACCGCATCGCGGGCCCGGTCATGCTCCCGGCCTCCCTGTTGCGCGAAAATCAGCTCGCCCCGATGATCCGCGTTCGCCATCATCGGCAGAGCAAGAGCAGTGGCGGCGGCGGCCAGGATCAGAATGATGAATCGACGTTGCAGCATGCCCTATATTAGCCCAGACCACCTGAACCATAGGTGAACGAATTGACGGCGCGGCCAAGCTGGTCGATTAGCCGATGTTGACTTGGCGGCCCGAGGCCGGGTATCAGACGGCAAGCCTAATGAGCATGGAGGTCAGCCTGGCCACCGGATTTCATTTTTGGCACCTATTATAACAACGGCGGATCGATACGGCATGGCGTCCTATCAATACATTTTTACCATGCGCGATTTGCGCAAAGTCTTCCCCGGCGGCCGGGAGGTCCTGAAGGACATCACCCTGGCCTTTCTCCCCGGCGCCAAGATTGGCGTTATTGGCGGCAACGGCGCCGGCAAATCGACCCTGTTGCGGATCATGGCTGGTTTGGAAACCGAATTCACCGGCGAGGCATGGGCCGCCGAAGGTGTGCGCGTGGGGCTGTTGTCCCAGGAGCCGGATCTGGATCCAGCAAAAGATGTCCAGGGCAATGTCACCGATGGGGTACGCGCCACCAAGGATTTGCTGGACCGCTTCGAAGCGGTCAGCGCGCGCTTTGCCGAGGAATTGACCGACGACGAGATGAACGCCCTGATCGAGGAGCAGGGCGAGTTGCAGGAACAGATCGAGGCCCGGGATGCCTGGGATCTGGACCGCCATATCGAGATTGCCATGGATGCGCTGCGCTGTCCGCCAGGTGATGCGGACGTCACCAAGCTATCAGGGGGTGAGCGGCGGCGGGTCGCCTTGTGCCGCCTGTTGTTGGAGAAACCCGATCTGCTGTTGCTGGACGAGCCGACCAACCATCTGGACGCGGAATCCGTTGCCTGGTTAGAGCGGCATTTGCATGAATACACCGGCACCGTGGTGGCCATCACCCATGACCGTTATTTTCTGGACAACGTCGCCGGCTGGATTCTAGAGCTGGACCGGGGCAAGGGCTTTCCCTACGAGGGCAATTATTCCGGCTGGCTGGTGCAAAAGCAAAAGCGCCTGGCGCAGGAAGGCAGTCAGGAAGAAGCCAGACAGCGCAGTCTGGCGAACGAGCTGGAATGGATCCAGCAATCGCCACGGGCCCGTCAGGCAAAGAGCAAGGCGCGCATTCGGGCCTACGAGGAATTGCTGACTCAAGAGGTCGACACCGGGTCAAAACGGGCCCAGATCGTTATTCCGCCAGGGCCCCGGTTGGGGGATCTTGTGATCGAGGCAACCGATCTGCAAAAGGGTTATGCCGACCGATTGCTGATCGACGGCCTGGATTTCAAGCTGCCGCCTGGCGGCATTGTCGGGGTGATTGGCCCGAACGGCGCGGGCAAAACCACCCTGTTCCGCATGCTGGTGGGCGAAGAGGCCCCCGATCAGGGCAGCCTGCGGGTCGGCGATACGGTCGTCCTGG
Source organism: Alphaproteobacteria bacterium (assembly GCA_016776605.1). Classification (GTDB taxonomy): domain Bacteria; phylum Pseudomonadota; class Alphaproteobacteria. The sequence continues at coordinate 12,161 of JADHTB010000032.1, forward strand.
GTTATGTGGATCAGTCCCGCGATGCCCTGGCCGACAAGGCCACGGTCTGGCAGGAAATCTCTAACGGTGCGGAAGAAATAGAATTGGGCAAACGCAGCGTCAACAGCCGCGCCTATTGCACCTGGTTCGGCTTTCGCGGCCCTGATCAACAAAAACCGGTGGGCCAGCTATCGGGGGGCGAACGCAACCGGGTGCATCTGGCCAAGATGTTGAAATCCGGCGCAAATCTGATCCTGCTGGATGAACCGACCAACGATCTGGACGTGGATACCCTGCGCGCCCTGGAAGAGGCATTGTTGAATTTCGCCGGCTGCGCCATGGTGATCAGCCATGACCGCTGGTTCCTGGACCGCATCGCGACGCATATCCTGGCCTTTGAGGGCGATAGCCACGTCGAATGGTTCGAGGGCAATTACGAAGCCTATGAAGAAGACCGCAAACGCCGCCTGGGCCAGGCGGCGGAACAACCCCATCGCATCAAGTACAAACCGATTTCACGTTGATGCGATGAAATAGACGCCCAAAGCCCGGTGACGTCCGCTTTTGACTCGTAGCCGACATTCGCCATAGGCTGAACTTTCATTCGGTTCTAACCCGAAGCGGATTATCCTGGTCCAAAGTCACGGCCTTAGCCGACCTTCAGTTTGTTGGGCTTGTTCCTCCGACGCCCACAGCCAGGTTGGGCTAGCCGATCATCCCGCTGGACCTGCGCCAAAAGCCGCGCAGGCCGGTAAATTCATTCATTGGGCGCTTAATAGAAGTCGCGTGATTTTGGGGAAAAGTATGTCATCGAAGATGGTTAGGCATAAGGCAGTTCAAACAGAGTCCCCGCGCCAATGGTTCGGTATAGTTGTGGTGTATCTCTCTATCCCACTGACTTTATTGGCGTGCGGAGGAGATTTCGGTTGGTGGCAGGCGTGGATCTATTCCCTGCTGATCGTTGCCGCAGGCATAGGGGGGCGCATTTGGGCGGAACAGCGGCATCCGGGCTTGATGGCCGAACGACAAAATATTGAGAATATCCAAAGCGCGAAAGCTTGGGACAAAGTGCTTGCTCCCCTGATGGCGCTGAGTATTGGGTTCCCAATGGTCATTGTGGCAGGGCTGGATCACCGCTATGGCTGGTCCCCCGAATTTCCGTTATGGCTCATCGTGCTCGGCTTCATCTTGATCTCGCTCGGATACGCTTTCGCCACGTGGGCATTGGCAGAGAACCGCTTTTTTTCGAGCGTGGTGCGTATTCAGACGGATCGCGGGCATGTGGTGTGTGACAGTGGCCCATACCGGATTGTGCGGCATCCGGGCTATGCAGGAAATATTCCGCCACTGCTGGGTATTGTGCTGGCCTTAGGCTCGGTGTGGACACTTATTCCGGCTGCGGTGGCGTTGATCATCGCGGTGATCAGAACCGTACTGGAAGACCAGACTCTACAGGAAGAGTTGCCGGGTTATCGAGACTATGCGCAGCGCGTGCGCTATCGGTTGATTCCGGGGATTTACTGAGGGCCTCGCCCAACGTTTCCGGGGGCTGAATTAATGGACCAAACAAAGCAAAGATGAGAGCTGGATGGTAGTTGTATCGCTGGAATTCCCAAGTCCGCTATTGGCACGAAGCAGACATGCTCAGTAATTTCACTTTTGACGCATCAAGTACAAACAGATTTCACGCTGATGCGGAGCGGTCATTTCGCGCGTTGGATATGTGCTCTTCGCTGTGTGGATTAACATTAAATGAAACGTCTAGCGATCTAAATCAACCCGCCGGAACCGCGACCGAACGGTGAACGAGGCAGCGATATCGAGAAAGGGCCGCGGCGGAATCCATGTACCGGGCGCCGAGACGAGGCAATCGCCGATCAGCTGAGAATGGTTGCCGGAGGCATATTCGGCGATCGCCGTGCCGAAAGCGGTGCCCCGGCTGATGCCGGAGCCGTTATAGCCGCCCGCGAGGTAAATATTGTCCCGCTGACGACCAAAGAAGTTGGTGCTATTGCGACTGATCCCCTCCACACCAGACCAGGCATATTCGAACGGCACATGCGCTAAGTTCGGAAAACGCTTCTCGAACCCGGCCCGATGGATGGTCTGCCGACGTGCCAACAGAGCATCAGACAATAATACGCCGCCATGATATTCGGCCGCATTGCGCAGGCATAACCGTCGATCCCTCGTCAAACGCACGGTCGCGCCGCCACCATGCAGCGAGAGGCTCCCCCATTCCCTCAGGCTGCCGAGGCCGGCAAGTTCTTCATCGCTCAGAGCGCGCGTGAAACTACCCGACAACGTGCTGCCGATCAGACGGCGGCGCAGAAAGCCGAGTTTCGTGGCTTCATAGTTTGTCGCCAGAACGAGCTTATCGGTCTGTACTTCAGCATTCGGAAGGCTAAGCGTCAGTGGCCCGCCATTCGCGATGCCAAGCACGGGGCTTTGTTCATGGAGCATGACATTGGCCGGTAGATTGTTCGCCAGCCCACGCACCAGGGCCGCCGGCTGCAGAAGCGCGCCCATGGGAAGGTGAACGCCAGTGCGATAAAGGGAGGTGCCCATGCGGGCGTTCAAAACCTCGGCATCAAGCGGTGTATGCGCGATCTCCAATGCTTCCAGATAGCGCAGGAAATGTTCGCATTCTTCAATTGCCATGCGATCAGCGGCGGTATGGAAAAACCCGTCTTCATGCCATTGGCAGTCAATCGCAGATTCCGCGACTTGTCCGCGCAGCAGATCCAGACCTGCCTGGTTGATGCGGTTAATCCGGCGATAGAGATCTACTTGGTCCGCCTCGAAACCACCCCCGAAGTGACTGACCGCGACGGCGAAGCCGGAACTGCGCCCCGAAGCACCCTGACCAACTGTTCGCGCATCGAGCAGCAAGATCTCCTCATTTGGATATAGTCCAGCCAGCCGGCGCGCACTGGCAAGGCCGGTGATGCCGGCACCGACCACAGTCCAGGGGACACGGTGGGCACCCGTCAATGCAGGTTGCGGCCGCCGTTGTGGCAGCAGTTCCGCCCAGCCATGTCGATCGTTAGGAAATTTACCGTTGTCACGTGACATGGAAAAATACTCACCTTCCAAGTAAGCCGGGACTTATCGAAGATCATCTTCGCCGCGTACCCTGTTGCCCCAACATCAAACCATCCCCGAAAATTCGAGGGCCGTCACAAATGACCCTATTCAGACATCAAAATTGATTTTGATCCACCCTGACCCATCTATTTAGCAATAACAGTGTCGGCATGGCGGCGAGGGATATTTTGACAACATCGAATATTGGCAGTGCGGGCTTGTCGGACAAGAGCTTTTACGAGAATGCGGTTGTCGGGATGTACCGGAGTACGCCTGGTGGCCGGCTCCTGAATATCAATGTGGCCTTTGCCCGGGTCTACGGCTTCGAGACGGTGGAAGACTTTTATTCCCACCATGGTGATGTCCTCGAAAGACTGTACGTGAACAACGCCGACCGCAAGAGGGCGCTGGGGGAATTGCAGAAAAGCGGTTCTATCATCGGCTTTGAATACGAAGCCTATAGGATCGATGGCAGCCGCATCTGGATCTCGAATAGTGCCCGTGCCGTGCTCGACCAAGCGGGCAACGTCCAGTCCTACGAAGGTTCCATCCTCGACATCACGGACCATAAACGGACTGTGCAGGCCCTGGGTGAGAGTGAGGCGCGATTTCGCGACTTTGTACGGGCGACATCGGATTGGTTGTGGGAAATCGATGCAGAGAAGCGCTACACCTTCATCTCGAACGACATAGAAGACAGGATCGGGCGGGCCGCCGACGATTATCGAGACCTGACTTTAGATCGAAATATTGACGAATTTTACAGCCGTTCTGAATGGCAGCCGTTTCTCGATGCCTTTGACGCGCGGGAACCGCTCCGGGATTTAACACTGAAGCGGCGCAACCCAAATGGCACGGAGCAGTGGATCCGCTCCAGCGGTGTACCCTTTTTCGCCAGTAACGGCGATTTTCTGGGATACAGGGGCAGCGCCTCGGATGTTACCGAAAATGTTGAGCGGGAAAAGCAACTCGCCAATCTGACGGCTGCGATCAACCGGAAGAGTGAAATCGTCGTCCTCTACGATGCTGACGACAGACTGGTTTTTTGCAACGACATTTTTCGCGAATTCAACAAAGACGTGGCCGACCTGATTAGGCCAGGGGTTACTTTTGAGGAACTGACGCGCGCCGGTCTCGATCGGGGTTTGATACCTGAAGCCGTTGGCCAGGAGGAGGAATGGCTCGAAAAACGGCTTGAACGGCATCAATGCCCCAAAGGGCCGGTAGAACAAAGCCGCCAAGGTGGTGTTTGGCACCTCATTCAGGAACAGCGTCTGGAAGACGGCGGCATTGTCGCGATCGTTTCCGACATTACCGACCGAAAGAGGGCCGAGCAAGCCTTGCAGAGAAGTGAGGCACAACTTCGGTTGGTCATCGATAACCTGCCGGTTCTGATCACCTACGTCGATACGAAGCAGAAATTCCGTGTCGTCAATCAGACCTGTGCGGATTGGTACAACCGGACGAAGGACGAAATTATTGGTAAATACGTCTCGGAAATCCATGGTGACCGTTATGCGTTGTTCAAACCGCGCATCGATGCCGTCCTGTCCGGGGAAAGTCTGACCTTCGAGGATCGAAACCTGTATCCAGATGGGGTATGGCGCGACATCCGATCGCTGCATGTGCCTCATCTGAGTGCAGAGGGTGTCGTGCAGGGGTATTTTTCCCTAACCGAGGATATCACCGAAAGCAAACGGGCGGAGCGGGCGCTGCGTGAGAGCGAAGCGCGTTTCCGGGATTTCGCCGAATCTGCTTCCGATTGGCTCTGGGAAACGGACGCCGAAGGCAGGTTCAGCTATACGACAAGCCGCTTCTACGAGGCCGCGCAATTTGCCCAAAGCGATGTCATCGGCAAAAGCCGTGAAGCGCATTTCCGTGAAAACTATCGGCCCATCGGCAGCACTGGAGAAGGTGGTTGGGACGCACACTTCGCGGTTATTGCGAGGCGAGAGCCGTTTCGCGACCTTGGAATTCAAATCGTCAGGCCCAGCGGTGAACACCGGGTCTTTCTTTCCAATGGCAGGCCGATCCATGATGAGGCGGGAAATTTCCTGGGTTATCGTGGCTCGACGGTTGATGTGACGGAGCGCCATGCCCTGGAAGAACGCCTGCGCCTGGCGCAGAAGTTGGAGGCCGTGGGTCAGCTTACAGGCGGTATCGCGCACGAATTCAATAATCTGCTACAGGTTGTTGCGGGCAACATCGAACTGCTGGAAGGTCTTGTGCCGCCCGACGAGATGACCGGGCGGCGCTTTCAAACGGTGCGGCGAAATGTGACGCGCGGAGCCGAACTGACCAGCCGTCTGTTGTCCTTCGCACGCCGGCAACCGCTGGCGCCCAAGGCGGTGGAGATCGCCATTGTACTGGCGGAAATGCAGGGTATGCTGAGGCAGACCCTGGGCGAGACGATCGCAGTAAGAGTCGATCCGACCGGCGATGCCTGGGCGGCGGAAGCGGACCCGGGCCAATTGGAAAATGCCCTGTTGAACCTGGCCCTGAACGCCCGCGACGCCATGCCCAATGGCGGCGTCATCACACTCTCCGCCCAAAACATCCGGCTCGACGAACAGGCGGCGGCGGCACATGAGGAGGCAACGCCCGGCGACTATGTAGTGCTTAGCGTGACCGACAACGGCAGCGGCATGACGGAAGCGGCCATTCGTCATGCCTTCGAGCCATTCTTTACCACCAAGGACGTTGGCAAGGGCACCGGGCTTGGCCTCAGCATGGTTTATGGCTTCGCCCACCAATCCGGTGGCTTTGCCGCGATCGAGAGCAAACTGGGCGTAGGTACGACCATGCGCTTGTATCTGCCCCGGCTAAGCCGGGCCCAAGATGACGCGGCCGCTGCCCGGTATATGCGGCCCGTGGCGGCATTTCCGGGGAGCGGCACCATACTCGTGGTGGAGGATGACGCGGATGTCCGGGAGTCGATGGCCGCCCAGCTGACGAGTTTAGGCTACCGGGCAATAGAGGCCGAAGACGGCGCGAGCGCCTTGAGCCTCGTGGCTGAGGGGCTGCAAATTGATCTGCTGTTCACCGATGTGGTGATGCCAGGTGGATTGAGTGGTTTTGAGCTGGCACGTCAGATCCTGCAGCTTCGGCCCAAGCTCAAGATTCTTTATACCACCGGTTACAGTGAGGCGGTTGTTGAAAAATCGGGGCAGCTGGAAAGCAACGCCATCGTCCTGCGCAAGCCCTACGATAAATCCAAACTGGCCGCCACGATTTCACAAATCCTGAATTGAACTAATCACTTAAGTCGCGCCCCCGCCGTGAATCTATTGCGTTTTAGCTGGCAGGATATATACGCTGCACCTTGGCCTCCAGGGCGTTGAGAAAGGCATCCAAATTGCCGCCCGCGGTGCGGATAGCGGCGGCAAAATCAGAGCGCTGGGTCAGAGACATGGAGATGCCCTCTACCATCACGTCGACGATACGCACCGCGCCCAGCCGTTCGCGCAAATGCCAGATGACTTCGACGGGCTGGCCGCTGGGGCGCTGGATACGCGTGTTGACGGTAGCCCAGCCACGCTTGTCTATCCGTTCCTCCAGCACGTCGAAAGATTCGCCGGAATAATTGCCGAAGCGGGCCGCATAGGAATTCACAATATAATCTTCGAACAGGCTCAGGTAACGCCGCCGTTGCGGCAGGTCGGCCTGCCGCCAATAGCGCCCCAAGGCGAACTGGGCGATCCCTTTCAGGGCGAAGCTCTGGTTCAAAAGGTGGCGGAAGCGGCGGGTTTTCTCCTGCGCGGTCAGCTGCTTGTTCGACAGCATTCCCACTGCGGCATCACCCAGTTCCTTGACCAACGCGGTAGCCTCACCGGGTCGCAGCGGGCGGTCCTGGGATTGCGCAACAGCCAAAGAGCCGGCCATTGGCAGCGTCATGAATATTACGCCCAAGCCCAAGGCAAACAGACCCAGAAACCCTCGGCGGCGCATGACCGCAGGGCCAAGCCTATTTGTTGGTCGACGAGACACGCTCTGCTTCATTATTTTCCAGCAGCACTTCGGACATTTCCGGCAGCGGGTTCTCCGGCCCACGGCCATTGCCTATTTCCGAGGCACGATATTGACGGTACAGACTACGGACCGTGGCATAAAAATCGATTGCCCCCCGTTCAATCTCGTCAAATGTTTCGATATTGCGCGATCGGGTATCTAAGCCCCGAACCGCGGTACGCGCCAGAGAGAAGCCCGTGCGATGCTCGTTAGGCACAACATAATTGACCGGGTCGGTGTAGAAATTCAGAGCCCGACCCAGGCCGTCCCGGACATTCGATGGCCCAATAAGGGGCAACATCAGGTAGGGACCCGGTCCCGCCCCCCAAACCGCGAAGGTTTGGCCCAAATCTTCGTTATGAAAAGGGATGCCGGCATCAGGGTTTTCGGGATTGTCGCCGGCCGCCACATCATTCAAGCCGCCAACACCAAAGAAACTGTTGGTGAGGAAACGTCCAAAGCTTTCCGAGGCCCGCTCGGGCTCGCCTTGCAGAACGTCCTGGACAAAAATACCTGGAGTTTCCAGGTTGTTGATGACGCTGCGAACGCTGCTACGGACGCCTTCGGGCAGGGTGCCACGGTAAATTTCGGCTACCGGGCGCAGCAAAATTTGATCGAGGGCACGGTTGATCTCGAAAAAATAGCGATTCAACGGCTCGAACGGGTCGTTGGCTTCATTGAACGCCGCCACGGCTTCCTTGTCGTCGGCCGGTGGCTGCGTGGCGCAGCCAGACAAAGCGACAAGCGCAAAAGTGGCGGCAAACGCTATCCTGGCGCCGGCCATCTTGGCGCTATTGCGTAATGTCATTACATTTCCTCGCATGCCTCACCCACCCTTGCGGCAATATTTTTCCCAGAAAACAGGCAAAAATACCACCCAGATCCGTCATCGTCACCACTTGGCAACCCCGACCGGCAACAGGCCGCATAATCCTGCCCTGGTTTACCCCAGGAACGTAACAATTGTCTTAACGGCGGCTTTCGCCGAGAAATCGCCGCAACAAACCGCAACAAATCCATGCCATGACGGCCTGGGTCCGATTCACAAAGATTTTCACCGCCAATTTGGTAGCACAGGGAAATGGCGTTGGCTAGATTGTGCGTGAACTTATGTACCGGCTGTATTCCCGGCGTTGCAATTCAGCAACCCGGCGTAGGAGCGGTGCACGGTCGAACCAGCCTGAGCCGCCAGCATCACAAAAGCTTGCATACATCGCGTGCCATTTTCCTGGTAACGATTTATTACCTTCATATTGGCATATTACGCCAATTGACTGGTCGTGAAGCGGTCGATTCAAGCTGGCGCCGGGGCTGAACGACGGCGCGCGGCGATTATCCCAGCGGCGGAAATTGATCAGACTGGGTGATTTTTCGTGCATTGGGCACGGCGGTGAAATGGGTAATGGCATGAAATCGACCCGCCTGGGAATACGTCGTTACCTACGGGAGGTATTTGCCTGCCGTCTGTGCCGGAATGTTGCTTTTTTGGTGTTGGCCAGCATCCTAATAATCGAGGGCGCCATATTGGTGCCGTCTTACCGTAATTATGAGCGGGATCTATTGTTGCGGCTGGACCATGTCGGTCGGGCAATAGTCAGCGCCAGCCTGCGCGGCCAAGACCATAATGACAAGCGGGCAGTGTTGCTGTCGGCACGGCTGATGCTGGCGGCCCCGCAGGTTGTCGGCGGCGCCATCCATGACCATGCCGGCGTAACCATTGGCGTTTTTGGCGAGGCGCCAAATTTGGCGCCAAGCAGCGGTATGGCGGGCCTGCGCAGTGAAGACGGCAACCGATATGCGGTTGTTTACACCGGCAAGACACTGAATTTACCTTTCGATGTGGTCGCCAATCTTAATTCCGATTGGATCGCCGCCGAGCTGGCGTCGTTCCTGCGGCGCATCGTCGGCCTGGTATTGTTGATCACCAGTTTTGTCACCTTGGCCACCATGGCCGTTATCGGCCATTTTGTATTGTCCCCGTTGCTGCATCTGCGCGATCACCTGAATGCCGCCACCGCCGATCCGGAGAACCCCGGAACCATCGCCATTGGCGGCAAGCGGCAGGACGAATTGGGTGAGGTCATGCAGCAATTCGACGCCTTGTTGCACAAAGTCTCCGCCATCCATCATTCCGCCAGGGAACGCTTGGCCGCCATGGTCGATAATAGCGCCAACGCTGTCTTCGCGGCGGAACCGGATGGCCGCTTGGTTTATGCCAACCGCGCTGGCATCAGCCTTTGCAAAGTGACTGAAGTTGGGCAGTTAGATCACCTCTCCCTCCCATTGATCATAAAACCGGACGGCACGGAACTGCCACTGGCGCGCTATCTGCTCGAAGCCGAAGATACTGGTGAGGTTGAGCTACAAGACGCCGAGGGCACGCGGATTACCTGCATGCTTAGGGTCAATCGATTGGCCGGGCCGGATGGCCAAGTATCCTTGCACTACGCCTGGGCCATGGATATCACCGAGCGCCGCCAGGGCGAGGAAGCATTGCTGCGGGCCGTGGAAAATTCGCAAATAGCCAACCGCGCGAAGACCGAATTTCTGGCCAACATGAGCCACGAGCTGCGGACGCCGCTAAATGCGATTATCGGTTTTTCGGAAATCGTCAGGGATGAAATTTTCGGCCCCTTGGGCAACGCGCAATATCGCGATTATGTCCGGGATATCCACGGCAGTGGCCAGCATCTATTGGCGATCATCAACGATATTCTTGACCTATCACGCATAGAAGCCGGCATGACGACGCTGTCCGAGAGCGAAGTCGGTCTGCAAATTCTGATTGAAGATAGCATCCGCATTGCCCAGGGCCGCGTCGACAGCGGCCAGACCACGATTACCACGCACATGACGACGGAACCGCCGCCCGTGCTTTGTGATAGCCGGCTGTTGAAACAAGTCTTTTTGAATATTCTCTCCAACGCCTTGAAATTCACGCCCGATAACGGTGAAGTAATTGTAACCGTCGGCCATGCGGACGACAGCGGCGCCTGGATCAAAATTGCGGACACCGGCATTGGCATCCCGGCTGACCGGCTTGACGACGTTATGCAACCCTTCACGCAGTTGGAAGGGAGCTTGGTGCGCAGCTACGAAGGCACGGGCCTTGGATTGCCGCTGGCAAAACAGTTCATGGAACTGCATGGCGGTACCTTTAATATCGATAGCGACGAAGGCAAGGGCACCGTGGTGACTTTGCGCCTGCCTCGCGAACGGTTGTGCGGCGCGGCCGAGATGAGGTTGCGGGCTGCCGCCGGCCGGGTCGCGAAATAGAAAATTAAGCTGGTAAAGTCGGCAGCTGCTTTAAGAAGGCGCCGGCAGGAAATCGCGCAGGGCGTCCAGGGTGGCGTCCGGCGTCTCGTCCATCATAATGTGGCCCGCGCCTTCGATCACCGACTCTTTGGCGCCATTGATTTGTTGTACCAGTTTGCGCGCCTGCTTGACGGGCGTCATCATGTCGCGTTCGCCCATGATCGACAAAGTGGGACAATTCAGCTTTTGCGCCGCCGTCTCACCGCCTTCATATTGATGGCAGGCGTTCATATCGTTGTACAAAACGCCGTCATCGGCGTCTTCCAGCAAGCGCATACCGCCCGCCATCATCCACATGCCCGGCACCGTATGTTGGCCCCGCTGTGCTGCCCGGCCATAGCCCCAGGCATTGGTCAACCGGTTCGCCAGATGCTCGTTGGCCCGGGCCGCGGAAAGTAGTTCGTCGTTGACCCGCATGGGCACGGCACAGCCCAGCAGAGCCAGAGCACTGACCCGGCCGGGATAACGGGCCGCGGCCTCCAATGTAACCAACGAGCCGACGCTATGGCCAACCAAGGCCGCCGTTTCCAGGCCGGCGGCATCCAGCACCGCGATCAGCCAATCCGCCAGACCTTCTATGGTTGCGATGGGGGGGCCGTCAGAGCGGCCATGGGCCGGCATATCAACGGCCAGAACGCCATAGCCATGCCAGGCAAAATAACGGGTTTGCAATTTCCATACCGTGTGGTCCGCCGCTGCCCCATGGACAAAGACCACCGCCGGCAGGCTGGGATCAAATGGCCTGCCCCCCGTGGCGGCAAATACCTTGCGGCCATCGACGCTTAATTCCATGGCGTTAACTCCTGTCTTTCAGCATAACGTCCGCCCGCCTAGCGTTGCGAGCGGCGCAGGGCATTGCTTAAATCGTCCATCAGATCGCGGACGTCCTCCAATCCCACGGACATCCGCACCATGTCTTCACTAACGCCGGCCGCCTTTAAGGATGCTGCATCCATTTGTTGGTGGGTTGTGGAGGCGGGATGGATGACCAGGGATTTGGCGTCGCCCACATTTGCCAGGTGCGAATAGATCTCCAGACTCTCGATGAACTTGGCGCCGGCCGCGCGCCCGCCCTTGATGCCGAAGCTGAAGATGGCGCCGGCCCCTTCCGGCAACAAGGACATGGCCAGATTGTGGTCCGCATGATCGGGCAGTTCGGGATAGGTGACCCAGGCCACCGCCTCGTTGCCGGAAAGGAATTTGACTATTTCGCGGGTATTGGCCACATGGCGCTGCATCCGGATGGACAGCGTCTCCACGCCCTGGAGGATGTAAAAGGCGGTCTGGGGGCTCATGGCCGCGCCAAAATCGCGCAACCCTTCCATCCGGGCCCGCATGATGAAGGCGCCGGGGCCGAATTCCTCGGCGAAATCCAGGCCGTGATAGCCTTCGTACGGCTCTGTCATGGTGGGGAATTTACCCGAGCCCTCCCAATCGAATTGCCCGCTATCGACCAGAATACCCGCCACCGCGACGCCATGGCCGCCCAGAAACTTGGTCGCCGAATGCATCACGATATCGGCGCCATGCTCGAAGGGGCGAAACAGATATGGCGTGGCGAAGGTATTGTCGATCATCAAAGGCAAGCCGTGCGCATGGGCCACGTCCGCTACCGCCCTGACATTCATCACTTCCAGGCCGGGATTGCCCAGGGTCTCGCCGTACAGCAGCCGGGTGTTGGGCTGGATCGCGGCGGCGAAAGCCTCTGGATCACGGGGATCGACAAAGGTTGCTTCGATACCGAAACGAGGCAGGGTATGGGCGAACATGTTGTGGCTGCCGCCATAGATCGAGGCTGAGGAGACGATATGGCTGCCCTGCCCCATCAGGGTCGCGACGCCCAGGTGCAGCGCGGCCTGTCCAGATGCGGTGGCGACGGCGCCGACCCCGCCCTCCAGCGCGGCGATGCGTTCCTCCAACACCGCGACGGTGGGGTTGGATATACGGGAATAGATATGTCCGGCCCGTTCCAGATTGAACAGCGCCGCCGCATGGTCTGTGTCCTTAAAGACGAATGAGGTGGATTGATAGATCGGCACGGCGCGGGCGCCATAGGTCGCGTCCGGCTTCTGGCCGGCATGCAGGGTCAGGGTATCGAAGTTAAGATTTTTCGGATCCGCCATCCGGCCCTCCAGCGCTGGAAAATTCGCCGCATCCTAATGCCCCCGCGCCGTGGTAGCAACGAACACATGGCCTGTATTGCAGGCTGACATCGGGAGATCAAAGTGTCAGAGTCTCGGTACAGGATATAGGGGAGACAGCCATGGCCGTTTTGAGCATTGAACCGCTGCATGAAGACTTCGGCGCCCGCGTTCGGGGCATTGATCCGCGCCAACCGTTGGCATCCGAGGTGGTGACGGAAATCAAGGCGGCGATCGACAACTATTCTTTCCTTTGTTTTCCAGGGCAACAGATGGATGACGAGAAACAACTCGCCTTTACCAAAAGCCTGGGCGAACCGGAAGAAAGTCACGTGGCTTTGGGGCAAACCGGACTGATCAACTATTTCGGCACCATCGGCAATGTTCAGCCTGACGGCGGCAAACTGGGAAATGACCACAAGACAACGATCTTTCTGACCGGCAATAATATGTGGCATTCAGATAGCTCGTTTCGCGAAGTGCCCAGCCGTCTTTCCATCATGTGCGTCTACGAAGTCCCCGCGGTGGGCGGGGCCACCGAATTCGCCAGCGCACGGGCTGCCTACCGCCGCCTCGATGGTGCCATGCAGGAGCGCATCGCGCCTTTGGTGGCAATCCACGATTACGTCTATTCCAGAAGCAAGGTGGCGCCGGATGCGGTGACCCCGTCCCATGCCGCCTCCCTGCCCCCCGTGCGGCAAAAACTGGTCAGAACAAACCCAGGCACGGGGGCAAAAAACTACTACATCGGTTCCCACGTCAAAGCCATCGAAGGCTGGAGCGATAGCGACAGCCGGCAGCTTATCGACGACCTGCAGGAACGCGCCACGAAACCGGAACACGTCTATTCCCACGCCTGGCAGCCGGGCGATCTGGTGATTTGGGACAACCGCTGCCTGATCCACCGGGGCAGGGGCTATGACGCCGACCGCTACCGCCGCTACATGCGCCAGACCCGCGTGCGCGGCGATGGCCCAACGTTGCGGGAATGATGAAAGCCACAAGACGTTTGCATAGACGGGGCATCGTCGCTTAACATCGCGCCGGGCAATCAAGAACGCTAATATTCCTACAAGTGGGGCGCCGGCAAAAAATTATTCGATATTACCGGCTAAACGGGGGATTTTCTGCATGATTGAGTTCCATTCCGGCAGTAGCAATGCCGTTAACTCAAAGGCCGCCGTTATTGAATGCGTCGAGGCCGCCTTTACGGATGGCGACAAGGCGGATTGCAAATTGTTGGTCATCCATTCAACGGTGGGGCACAATTTTGCTCAGATGATGGCAGGCGCCAAGGAAGCCTGCCCGGACGCCGAAATTATCGGTTGCACCGGCAGCGGTGTGATCGGCCGGGAAGGGGTCAGCGAGGCCATGCGCGCCATGGCTGTCATGGCGATCACGGGCGACGAATTCGCCGTTGCCGCCACCGCTGGCCTGAACGGCGCGAACTCGGCGGCACTGGGTGAACAGGTCGCCGGCGAAATCAAAGCAGCCAACCCGGACATCAATATGATCTATATCCTTTCAGCCGGCCTGGATTTGTCGGGTGACAAGGTGATCGAGGGGATTGAAAGCGTCTTCGGCGGTGACGTGCCGATCTTTGGCGCGACGGCGGCGGATAATGGCAAGGCCAAGGGCACATTCCAGTTTCACGGCCAGACAGCAATGGAAAACGGCCTTATTCTGGTCGGGTTTTCCGACCCCACTTTGGAAGTTTTATCGGGCGTGCATCACGGTTCCATCCCGGTTGACGGCGCAATTTTCGAGGTTACGAAATCCAAAGACAATCAGGTTATCGAGCTGGATGGCATCCCGGCCTGGCCCGCGTTACTGGCTCGATTTGGTCTGCCGCCGGAGACCACCGAGCTCTCGGAAACCCTGCCAATCACTGGTCTGGGCGAGGTCTTGACGGACCGGGAGCAAGCGGAATATGACAATCCGCAAATTTTGCGGGTGCCCATCAAGGTTTCGGAAGACCATCTATCGTTCTATTTGCCGATCTCGGTGTCGGAAGGCAGCAAATTCCAACTGATGCAGCGGGACGAGCAGTATATTTTCGAAGGACTGGACCGGCTGATGGAACGCATGCAGACGGAACTTGAAGGCCGGCGCCCGGTCGCTGTTTTTCATGCTGACTGCATGGCACGGGGTCGGTTTACGTTCAACAGGGTCCTGAAGGACGAGATTATCGCCAAGATGCAATATCCGCTTTGTGGTGACGACGCGGTGCCGTGGCTGGGCGTCTATGGTTTCAGTGAGTATTGCCGTTTCGCCGGCAAGAATCACTTTCATAGCTATACCACTTCGTTATTCCCGATCGTTCGGCGCAAAGCAGCCTAGCTGACCGGTATGTCGACGCCGGCTGTCAAACGCGGCTATGAAGAGCTGGAGGCGCGCTGCGCCAAGCTGGAAGCGGAGTCCGGCCGTAACCTGGTGATGCAGCAGGATCTGATCCACGCCAAGGGCCAGGTCGATGGCGAATTGATGCGTTTCAAGGCAATTCAGGCTTTTATCGCCAAGGCGCTGGAGGCGGACGCGCCGGATGAGTTTTACGCCCTGACGCTGGAATCCGTAATCGAAGCGTTTGAATACGAAGTCGCGCTGTTTCTGCAAGCAACAGAGAGTGAAAAGTTACTGCTTGTCAGTAGCGAGTTCGGCTTTGATGACGCGCCCAGTGAGTTGCCGTTCTCGCCAAAGTGGCTGAAATCAAGTGAAAGCGAGATCGTCGCGGAAGACGACTTCCTGCTCATGGCCTGGACGGAACTGAACCTGGCGAAGGCCATCGTTTGTCCCTTTCACGACAAGAACGGCAAACTTGCCGGCATCATTCTGGGCGGCGTCACTAAGGATGGCGCTGATTTATTCGAAGATATCGAAGCCGACCACTGCTCTGCCTTCACCGTGATGGTGCAACAGGCCGGCTCTCTTTGGACCAACCGGGAACTGAACGACGAAATCCGCCAGCAGAACAACCAACTGGTCAGTTTGACGGATTCCTACAGCCGTTTCGTGCCGTTCCAGTTTCTCGAGCTATTGAACCGGGCCTCTATTGAAGAGATCGACGCGGGCGATCACGTCTCGCTTGAAACCAGCGTCCTGTTCGCCGACATCCGCGATTTCACCACCTTGTCGGAGGCCCTTGGCCCGGCCGGCACCTTTGCCGCGCTGAATGAATTCCTGGTTGCGATCGAACCGGTAGTGGAACAAGAGGCGGGTTTCATCAATCAGTATCTGGGCGACGCGATCATGGCGTTGTTTCCGGGCCAGGCCGATGCCGCCCTCAGATGCGCCATCCGCATGATTGAGCAATCGCGGGAATTGAACGCACGGCGCAGTGGCAGCGGCGAGTTGACCATCCGCTTTGGCATGGGCATCAGCAGCGGTCCGCTGATGCTGGGCGCCATCGGCGGCGGCAAGCGGCTGGATAGCAATGTGGTGGGCGACACCGCCAACCTGGCCTCGCGCATTGAGGGGCTGACCAAGCTTTATGGTGTGTCGACGCTATTTACCGAGATCACCCGGGCGCGCCTGAAGAATCAGGACGAATTCTCTTTTCGCGAACTGGACCGCGTGGTCGTGAAGGGGCGCAGCGGCGCCGTCTCCATCTATGAATTGTATGACTGCGATACCGGGCCGCTTCAGGCGCAGAAACATGCCACGGCGGGGCAATTCGCCAACGCCCTGGAACTTTACCGGCAAGCCGAATTCAAAGCCGCCCGCGAGGTCTTCAAAGACTGTGCCAGCAAAGCGCCCGATGACAATGTCGCCAGGCTGTACTTAGACCGTTGCAACGAGCTGATTAGCAATCCCCCGGCCGAACCCTGGCAAGGCGTCTGGATCCTGGATCAAAAATAAGGGTGCGGGATGCGCGCCTGTAACAACAGAATTGATGACGAACATGAGCGACGAACTGCATTACGGGACCATTCTTGAGCTGTCCACCCGCATAGAGGCCGGCGAGCTATCGCCGGTTACCCTGACGGAGACCATGTTGAACCGTATCGCGGCGCTGGATGGGCGGCTTAAATCATATGCCACGGTGATGGCGGACCAGGCCATGGCCGAAGCGCGGGCGGCGGAGGTGGAAATTGCCGCCGGCCGCTACCGGGGCAAACTGCATGGCGTACCCATCGCGGTGAAGGATCTTTGTTATACCAAGGGCGTCCGCACCATGGGTGGTTGCGCGGTGCTGGCTGACCACGTACCGACGTTCGATGCCACGGTGGTGCGGCGGTTCCGCGAGGCCGGTGCGGTGTTGCTGGGCAAACTGAACCTGACCGAAGGCGCCATGGCCGGCTATAATCCGGCCTTTGACGTGCCGGAGAACCCATGGCGGGCAGGCCATTGGTCCGGCGCGTCCTCTTCCGGCTCCGGGGCCGCCACCGCCGCCGGCTTGGCCTATGCCACCCTGGGCAGCGATACGGGCGGTTCCATCCGTCATCCGGCCGCGGTTTGCGGCACCGTGGGGTTGAAGCCAACCTGGGGCCGGGTCAGCCGCCATGGCGTGCTCGATCTGGCGCAGTCCCTCGATCATGTGGGGCCCTTGACGCGCGGCAGCGCGGACGCCGGTATTGTCCTGCAGGCCATCGCGGGCCAGGACCCGGACGATGCCACAACCTTGGTGACACCGGTGCCCGATATGCTGGCCGGCCTGACGGCTGGCGGCAAGGGCTTGCGCATTGGCTGGGACCAACGGTTTGCCTCTGAAGATATGGCGCCTGATTACGCCGCCGCCGTTGCCACCGCCGTCGAGGTCATGGCCAAACAGGGGGCCGAGATTGTCGAGGTTTCCATGCCCGAACGCCTGGCCGATTATCTACCGGCCTGGTCGGTTCTGTGCACCAGCGAAGCCGCCGATGCCCATCGCGCGACCTACCCCGCACGCGCCGATGAATACGGCCCCTGGTTCCGGGAATGGCTGGCCCGAGGGCATGATTTTTCGGCCGCCGACTATGCCCGGGCCAATAACCTGCGCGCGGCCTGTGTCGGCGAATTACGCCGGACCATGCAGGATGTGGACCTGCTGGCCTGTCCGGGCACCGCCCGCGCCGCCTATCCGGTCAGCCCGGCGCAGGCCTATGGCCCGATACCGGTGGACCGTGATCCCTGGCAGACACGTTTCACGGTGCCCATGGACTATGCGGGCCTGCCGACCATTTCACTGCCCTGCGGCCTGTCTGACGATGGCCTGCCCCTGTCCCTGCAATTCGTCGCCCATGCCATGGCCGAGCCCTTGCTGATACAAGCCGGCGCGGCCTATGAGGCCGCGACCGATTGGCACAAAATGCATCCGCCGGGCTGGTAAAGGTTGAACATAGCAATTGCCTCGCGAATACAATGGGTTAGAATATTATCCTGATTCGAATACTGGGGAACTTAACGTGCGCAAACACACAGAACGTAAGCTTATGAATGGCATTGCGGGCAGCCTTGCCGCGCTGGCGATTGTTGCCGCGGCGCTGATCGGACCGGCCCAGGCCGAAACCTTGTTGCAGCGCGGCACCTATCTCATGCGCTCCATCGTTGCCTGCGGCAATTGCCACACGCCCAAGGGTCCGAAGGGCGATATTCCCGGCATGGAACTGGCCGGCATGGCGCCTCTGGAGAAAATTCCCGCCTTTACGGCCAACGCAGCAAACATCACCCAGGATAAGGCGACCGGCATCGGCACCTGGACGGATGCGCAGATCATCACCGCGATCCGCGAGGGCCGGCGGCCGAACGGCAAGATCATCGGGCCGCCCATGCCCATCGGTCTCTATCGCGGCCTGTCGGACCGGGACGTCAAGGCCATCGTGGCCTACCTGCGCACCGTGAAGCCGATCAAGAACGTGATCCCGGCTTCCGTCTATAACATTCCCCTGCCGCCGGCCTATGGCCCACCGGTCAAGAATGTTCCCAATGTTCCGGAAAGCGACAAGCTGGCCTATGGCGCCTATCTTGCCGGCCCGGCTGGCCATTGCATTGAATGCCATTCGCCGATGGGCGAGCGGGGGCCCGACATTCAGAATAATTTAGGCGCCGGTGGCTTTGAATTTCATGGACCGTGGGGGATCAGCGTTTCAGCCAATATCACGCCGACAGGCCTGAAGGACCGTACGGACGCCCAGATCAAGAAAATGATCACCACGGGCTTACGGCCCGATGGCTCGCCCATGATGCCGCCCATGGGCTTTGCCTATTACGCAAATATCAAGGACCGGGATCTCGACGCGATCATCGCCTATTTGCGCTCTTTACCGGCAAAATAAATACCCGTCACAACCTGCAACACCGCCAATAGAACAGTATGAATGGCTGTTTTACAGGTATCAATAAAATTGGAAACGAGAACGCATTCGAAGAAAATGCACTCAGACGCTTAAAAATAGAACAATTAAACCAATCACTTAAGTCGCGAAAGCGACTTCAGTTAATTGAAAATTGCTCTAATTCTAAAGATCTGAGTATTTTCAGAATGAAAATGCTCTAGGTCCAAAAAATAGGGATTTCGTAACCATTTACCGTTTATCCTGTCTGCCGCGAATAATTTGGCAACAGAAGAGTAGGAAAGCGCGGCATGTCATTGCTGGGCCGTATGCTTGTGGTGGCCGTGGTATGCATGGCCGTGGTTTTTGGCCGGCCGGCCACGGGCCTTGCGCAATCGGAGAAGGACACCGCCGAATTGGCGCGGCAAGTGCTCGAGGTCTTCGATTTTGAGGCCCAGACCAGCTTCGAAAATGAGCGAACGATCCGCGCCGAGGCCGAGCAGGGCGATGCCAAGGCCCAGCACGAACTTGGCGTCCTGCTGGCGGTCGGCAAAGGCACCGAGCAGAACTACATCGAGGCGGTGCAATGGTTCCGGCGAGCCGCGGAGCGCGGCCATGGCGGCGCGCAATTCTGGCTTGGTAATCTGTACATGCGGGGCGCGGGCGTGCCCCGGGATACGGCGCAAATGGTACAGTGGTGGCGCAAGGCAGCGCTTCAAGGCAACATCAATGCCCAATATTCCCTTGGCACGGCCTTTAGTGACGGCCGCATGGTGCCGCGGGATATTCAACGCGCCAAAGCCTGGTTTAAATTGGCCGGCAGCCTGCCCGGAAAGCTAGATATTCTTCAAAAACCCAAGGTGCCCGGCAAAGTTAACGTTGCTGCTAAACCCGAGGCGCCCGGCGAACTAGAGATTGCTGCAAAACCCGAGGAGCCGGGTAAACTTAATATTGCCAAAAAAACCAAGGCGCCCAGAAATCTTAAAGTTGCCGAAAAACCCAAGGTACTCGACGAAATTGAATTTGAAACTGAATTCGGGGGGCTTGACGAAACAACGTTGAGCCCGGAAGAAATGGTGGCCGCCGAGCTTGCGGCGCGCCTAGCCGCAATCAAGGCGCGTCGACTGGAGCTCTATAAAAATGGCGGTGCTCAAGGCGGTAGATAGGATTTCCGCGGCGGGTGAAGTAGATCATACCAACCAGCGCTGGTTGGTATAAGCGCTAACCCTGCATGGTTTCGCCGCCCTGAACGACCACTTCCAGCAAAGTCGGTCCGTCGCGGCCATTGGCCGCCTGGAATGCCGTTTCGAAGGCTTCACCGGTTTCGATGCGCTCTGCCTGCATACCCAGGGAACGGGCCAGATCAGCAAATTCGATGGCTGGATCCTTGAAATCCATGGCAATGAACTGATCATTGCCGTGGAAAGCCAGCAATCGTTCTTTGATAATCCGATAGCCGCCATTATTGGCGATGACAAAGGTGATCGGTAGTTTCAAATGAGCCGCCGTCCAGAGGGCCTGAATGCCGTACATGGCGCTGCCATCGCCAAGCACCGCAACCACGCGGCGTTCCGGGTGAGCAATCTGGATGCCGAGGGCAGCCGCGATGCCCCAGCCGATACCGCCGCTGGCATTCCCGAAATAGCCATAGCGGTCGCGGATGGCCAAGAAATTCAGCAGGCAGCGGGTGCTGACAATGCCTTCATCGACGACGATAGCGTCATCGGGCAGTAAATCCACCAGACGCATCATCAGCCAATCGGGCTCGATCGGGCTGGCTGCGGCCATCTCGGCGAATTTGGCCCGCGATGCCTCGCGCTGCACGGACCAGTTGCCCGCCGCCACGGCCGCCAGGGACGTCTTGGCCCGGTCTTTCAAGTCCGGGCCACCGCGCGCCGACAGGAACGGCAGCAACGCCGCGACGGTTTCCTTAACATCGCCGCGCAAAGCCAGTTCCACCGCATGGTTCTTGCCCATCTCCCAATCGCGCTGGCCGATCTGGATCACGGCCAGATCGGCGGGCAAGGGATCGATCTCGCTATACACCGACATGCGCAGCAGATCGGCACCCAGGCATATCAGCAAATCATGCGAGGACAGCACATCGCGGACATAACCCTGGTTTCGGTTCAGGCTACCCATAAAGGCGGGATGTTCGGAGGGAAAATGCGCGCCGTCATTGACGGTCTGCTGATAAACCGGCGCGCCCAGCATTTCGGCCAGTTGGGCTGCTTCCCCGAAAGCATCGGAGGCAATGATCTCGTGCCCGGCGATGATAACCGGACGCTGCGCCTGTAAAAGCCGCGCCGCCAGACTTTCCAGGCTGGCATCCGAGGGGCGCGATGCCGCATCAACCCGGGTGCTTTCGCCCAAATCAATGGCCGCTTCCATATTCAGAATATCGCCGGGCAGGGAAATGAACACCGGCCCGGTGGGCGGGGTCAGCGCTATTTTTGCCGCCCGCCGCATGATCATCGGCAGGTCTTCAAGGCGGTTGACCTCGACCGCCCATTTCACCAACGGCGCGGCGATGGGCACCAGGGGCGCATACAACAGCGGCTCCTTCAGGCCGTGGCCCTGCTCCTGCTGGCCAGCGGTGATGATCAGGGGCGAACCGGAAAAATTGGCGGTATACAGCGCGCCCATGGCATTGCCCAGGCCCGGGGCCACGTGCACATTGACTGCCGCTATTTTGCCCGAGGCCCGGGCATAACCGTCGGCCATGGCGACAACGACGGATTCCTGCAAGCCAAGAACATAGCTGATGTCCGATTGCTGGGTCATGGCATGCATGATGGGCAATTCCGTGGTTCCGGGATTACCAAACAAACGCGTGACGCCTTCGTCCTTCAACAGGGCCAGAAAGGCGCTGCGGCCGGTAATGGAATTACGTTTATTTTCGTTACTCATGATAAAGTTCTATTCCCCTAGAAATTCTTGGTCGGACGCCTGACGCTGGATCAAATGCCCACTATGACCTGCCCGTAGAAGCAACCTTGCAGGCCGCCAATTCCTCCAGAATGGTGATGACGGCACTGTGATCCGCCGTTGCCATGCCGCGGGCGTTCAAGGCGTTGTAAAGACTTTCCGCCGTGGCCGCCAGAGGCAGAACAACGCCCAGGTCCCGTGCCGCCGACAGCGCCACGTTCAGATCCTTTTGCTGCAATTCGGCGCGAAAGCCTGGTTCGAAATTACCCGCCAGCATGCGGGCGCCATGGTTCTCCAGGATCATCGAGGATGCCGCGCCGCCCATCAGTGCCTGACGCACGCGGGCGGGGTCGGCACCGGCCTTGGCGGCCAGGACCAGGGCCTCCGCCACCGCCTGTACGGTGACGCCGACAATAATCTGATTGGCGGCCTTGCAAACCTGGCCATCGCCGTTGCGGGTACCGATCAAAGTCACCGTACCACCCATCAACGCGAACAGCGGCTGGGCGCGGTCAAAGGCGTCCTGGGGACCACCGGCCATAATCGTCAACGTGGCATTCTGCGCACCCACGCTGCCACCGGAAACCGGGGCATCGAGATAAAGGCAGCCGAGATCATTAATGCGGGCGGCGAAAGCGGTGGTCGCGGTCGGAGAGATGGAGCTCATATCGATTACCAGTTGACCCGGCTGCAAACCCTCGGCGACGCCATGAGGGCCGAACAGCGCTGCCTCTACGTCCGGGGTATCCGGCACCATGAGGATTATCACCTCGACCTGTTCCGTCACGGCCCGGCCGCTATCGCAGGCTATGGCGCCACCTTGTAGCAATGCCGCCGGCAAGGCCGGCGCCAAATCATGGAGATAGAGTTCGTAGCCCGCTTTTTGTAGATGCCCCGCCATGGGCGCCCCCATGATCCCCAATCCGATAAAGCCCACCTTCATGCCGCACTCCTCTGCCGCCAGTTCATGTGCGATGAAAATTTCATCCGGGAAAAAAACAGGGGACCGCCAAAAATTTTTGGCGATCCCCTAGCGTCATTTTTTATTTTTGCCTCAACCTGTCAGACTCGCGTCTGTAGGGGGAGGACTCTATGTTCCATAACCAGCTTTGGTCAAGTGGGAAAATTGAGCTGTGGTAAATTCAATCTGGACGGCCATTCGCACCCGCATCAGCGCACCAGTATGGCCGAAAACCGGTGTTTAGCCATAAGCCAAAAAAAAGAGCCGCCCGTTTGGGGGCGGCTCCGAGTCAACAGGGAGGCGTCAACAGACTGGAATAATCCAATCCGCGACGATGACAGGGTGTACGTGTCATCACCTTATAATCTAGCGAGGAAGTGTTAATAATTTGCTAACGACTAGGCTGTATGGATCATTTTTAGTTTCGAGCACATAACGAGTGCAACGAAACTCAAATGCGCCACAATAGCGGACGACCGCGGAGCGGAAGAGGGATAACGCCGGGATGCCAATATTATTGCTTGTCAGGCTTGCCCTTTCTGGTGCCGCGGCCCAGGCCCGCGCGTGACTATGCTGCCTAGAATTCTGTGTGGGTTGCTACTTCTTAGTCTAGGTAGCTGTACCTGGCTGGAAGAGAATGTTCCACTGCCCAGCGTCGAAAAGCTGGTAGCCCTGACGGAACGGGACGCAACCTGGCAATCGTCCCTATCACAACATCACCACCTGGTCGGGCGGATCTGGCGCCCGGGAGATGGCAGTTTTGTTGATCAGAAAACCCTGGCAGCCGATTTGGCCAGATCAGCTTATATTTTGTTGGGAGAGAAGCACGACAACCCCGATCATCATTTGTTGCAGGCCCGCCTGATCCGCAGCCTGACGGCTCTTGGCCGGCGCCCGGCGGTGGTGTGGGAGATGATCCCCGAATTCCGGCAACAAATTCTAAACAGTTATTGGGCGAAATATTCTCGCGATGCCGCGGCCCTTGGCGGAACCCTGGGATGGGATGTCAGCGGCTGGCCGGCCTGGAGCATGTACCAACCCATAGCCAAGGCGGCCATGGCGGCCCATCTGCCAATGTACGCCGCCGGTCTGTCGAAGGCGTCGGTACGGACCCTGGCCCGTGGCAAACCATCATTTGCGTTTGCTAAACGCCAACGCAGCCTGGGCCTGGACAGACCCTTGCCCAAGGTTTTGCGGCTGCGCAGCCTTGAACAATTGTATCAAGCCCATTGTGGCTTGATGCCGCGGGATGCCCTCGGCCCCCTGCTGAACGTTCAACGGGCCAGAGATGCGGTAATGGCGGAACATATGCTGGCCAGCAGCCTCGATGACGGCGCCCTGTTAATCGCCGGAACCGGCCATGTGCGCAAGGATTTGGGCGTGCCGATATTCCTGGCCCGCCACCAGCCGAACGTTCGGATCACCACCGTGGCATTCATGGAGGTTCAGGAAGGCGTTTTGGATCCCAGCGAATATGCGGAAAGTTTCTCAGCCTCGGCGGTGCCCTTTGACTATGTCTGGTTTACGCCCCGGGCCGATGACGAGGACCATTGCGCCAAGCTAAGGAAAAACTGGCAAAAGCCGGAAGCTATGAATACGGACGCTACCGCTGACCCGTCAACTAAACCTTCCGGGGCGCCGGGGGAAACGCCGGCAGAGACACCAGCCATAGCTCCAACCGTAGCGCCCGCAGAAGCACCGGAGGCGCCGGAGGCGGCGAAAACGACGGAAACTCCAGAAGCGCCGGTAAAAGACCTGCCGGTCCCCAAATCATCGGCCCCGCCGCCGGCCAAGCCCTAAATCAGGTCTTGAATACGGCGTCCGCGACCCCGCGGGCAGATTGTTTGCCATCAATGGCGGCACGCGCACGGACAATTTCCGTCTCCATCTCGGCAATATAGTCTTGCAACTGCTCAACGGACATGATTTGCAGGTCGGGCTTACCTGCCGGTTTTCCGGAGGTATTCAGGGGCGGTTCCAAATCGTCGGTATCCATTGTTCCCTCTCGACATCGCCACGTGTCCAAAGCACATTAGACCAATAGTTTAACCCATCTGCAAACGAATGAGAGCAGCCCATGACCGCCTTGCCGGAAAGCATGACCGCAATTGAAATCGCCACCTTCGGCCCGCCGGAAGGGCTGCAACCGGCCGCGCGGCCGACGCCGCGGCCCGGCCATGGCGAAGTGCTGATCAAAGTCGCCGCCGCCGGGATCAACCGTCCCGATGTGATGCAACGCACCGGCAACTATCCGCCGCCGCCCGGCGCGCCGGATATTCCGGGCCTGGAAGTCGCGGGCGAAGTTGTGCTGGTTGGTCCCGGGGTCGATACCATTGCCCTGGGTGACAGGGTTTGCGCCCTGGTGGCGGGCGGCGGCTATGCCGAATATTGCGTAGCCCCCGCCGCCCTATGCCTTCCCGTGCCAGGCCCTTTGAGCATGGCAGAGGCCGCCGCGTTGCCCGAAACGTTCTTTACGGTTTGGACGAACGTCTTTCAACGGGGCGGCTTGCAAGGCGGGGAAAGCATTTTAATCCATGGCGGCTCTTCCGGGATCGGCACCACGGCAATTCAATTGGCACGCGCGTTCGGTGCCCGTGTATTCGCCACCGCCGGCAATCAGGACAAATGCCGGGCCTGCGAAGAACTGGGCGCGGAACGCGCGATCAACTACCGCGACGAGGACTTCGCCGCCGTGATAGCGGAGATGACGGGGGGTGAAGGGGTCGATCTGATTCTGGATATGGTGGGGGGCGATTATTTCAAACCCAATCTGGCCTGTCTGGCGGTGGAGGGGCGTCTGGTGCAAATTGCCACGCTACACGGACCAAAGGTGCCCGACTTTTCCATCCTACCGATCATGATCAAGCGTCTGACCGTGACCGGATCCACCCTGCGGCCACGCACCGTCGCGCAAAAGGCGGTCATCGCGGATCAACTGCGGGCCCGGGTTTG
>JADHTB010000033.1 GCA_016776605.1 Alphaproteobacteria bacterium
AATGTTCAAGTTTGATACCAGGCTCTCTCGCCCGAGCGGCGAAACTTCGAACTTTGTAAAATCAGCGTGCCGAATTATCGTTTAAAAACAACGGATTAAAAACCCGTACTAAATCTTCACAGTCAACAGCTTTGGAGAGAATAGGCCAAAGAGAGAGAAATTGGGGAGAAATGCCGGAACGGTAGTCAACAGATTTTGTCTCAAAAGCCCGCAGGACCTGGGGTTTTCAGGCCCGCAAGAAGCGGCGGGAGACTGTTGCGAATAGTATAATGGCGGAGGGAGTGGGATTCGAACCCACGATACGGTTACCCGTATACACACTTTCCAGGCGTGCGCCTTCAACCACTCGGCCACCCCTCCACATTCTCGATTTCGGGCCTGAACATAGTGGTGAATGCGCCGTGCGGCAATATGGTGATCGGGAACAAATTGACACAAGCGGTTGTTTTTTCAATGATTGCCATAACGAGCTGATTATTTTGGATAAAATGGTGCTCATATGGCGATGGGGAAGACGCGAAGCGTAGGCCGCATACTGGGCTGGCTATTGCTCGCCCTGGCTTTCATGATCGCGGGGGCCGAGGCGATGGCCTCGTTGCGGGCGGGTGAATGGCAGCCCATGGCCTTGGGACAGCTCTGGTATGATCTGGACCGTGGCAGCCTCAATTTAATGCAAGCCCTGGTGCAACGCTATCTGCATCCCGCGATTTGGGATCCTGGGGTGATCACCATATTGCAATGGCCCGCCTGGCTGGTGGCGGTTATTCCAGCGGCAGTTTTGCTGTTGTTTACCCGCCGCCGCCGCAGTTCGTTTTCAAAATCTTAGGCTATTTTCGGGGTGCCGGGCCGCCTGGCTGATTAACCTTGAAAACGCTCTAATCGCCGGTTTTCAGCGCCGCGATAAAGGCTTCCTGGGGAATTTCCACCTTGCCAAAGGTGCGCATGCGTTTTTTGCCCTTTTTCTGCTTGTCCAACAGCTTGCGCTTGCGGCTGACATCGCCGCCATAGCATTTGGCCAGGACATCCTTGCGCATGGCGCGCACGGTTTCCCGCGCGATGACCCGGCCGCCGATGGCCGCCTGAATGGCAATGGCGAATAACTGGCGCGGGATCAGGTCTTTCAGACGTTCACAAAGGGCCCGACCCCGCTGTTCGGCGCGGCCCGCGTGGACGATCATGGCCAGGGCGTCGACCGGTTCGTGGTTCACCAGGATCGACATCTTGACCAGCCGTTCAGGCCGGTAATCCAGCAACTCGTAGTCAAAGCTGGCATAACCCCGCGAGACCGATTTCAGACGGTCATAAAAGTCGAACACCACCTCGTTCAAGGGCAGATCGTATTGCACCATGGCCCGGTTGCCGGCATAGGTCAGATTGGTCTGGATGCCGCGCCGTTCCTCGCATAGCTTTAGAACCTGGCCCAGATAGTCGTCGGGCACCAGAATGGTCGCCTTGATCCAGGGTTCCTCGATGCGGTCGATCTGAACCGGATCGGGCATATCCGCCGGGTTGTGAATTTCCTGCAGGCTGCCGTCATTCATGTAGACTTGATAGACAACACTTGGCGCGGTGGTGATCAAATCCAGATCAAATTCCCGCTCCAGCCGCTGTTGCACGATCTCCATATGCAGCAGGCCCAAAAAACCGCAGCGGAAGCCGAAACCCAGGGCGGGGGAACTTTCGGTTTCGAAATCGAACGAAGCGTCGTTGAGTCGCAAACGTGCCAGGCTTTCGCGCAAATCGTCGAAATTGGCGGCATCCACGGGAAACAAGCCGCAGAACACCACCGGGATGGCCGGCTTGAACCCCTCCAGGGCCTGCGCGGTGGGGTTACGGTCATCGGTCAGGGTATCACCCACGCGGGTTTCCGAGACATCCTTGATGGAGGCGGTAAAAAAGCCCAGTTCGCCCGGTCCCAGGCTGCCAACCTTCTCTAATTTCGGGGTAAAGACGCCGACCTGTTCGATCAGGTGACGGCTGCCCGTGGCCATCAGACGGGTGCGCATGCCTTTTTCCAGGCGCCCATGGATAACCCGCACCAGGACAATCACGCCCAGATAAGGATCATACCAACTATCCACCAACAGGGCCTGCAGGGGCGCGTCCGCGTCACCCACGGGCGGTGGCAGGCGTTCAACCAGCGCCTCCAATACCTCTTCGATGCCGATGCCCGATTTGGCCGAAGTTAGGATCGCGTCCGAGGCGTCGATGCCGATCACATCCTCAATCTGGGCCCGCACCTGCTCAGGCTCCGCCGCGGGCAGATCGATCTTGTTCAGCACCGGGACGATCTCATGGTTTTTTTCAATCGCCTGATAGACATTGGCCAAGGTCTGCGCCTCAACCCCCTGGCTGGCGTCCACCACCAGCAACGAGCCCTCACAGGCTGACAACGAGCGGCTGACCTCATAGGCGAAATCCACATGGCCGGGTGTGTCGATCAGGTTCAGGACATAGGTTTCGCCGTTCTTGGCGCGATAATTCAGGCGGACCGTCTGGGCCTTGATGGTGATGCCGCGCTCGCGCTCCAGATCCATGGAATCCAGGACCTGTTCGTGCATCTCACGATCTTGCAGACCACCGCAAAACGAGATCAGCCGATCTGCCAGGGTGGATTTGCCATGATCGATATGGGCGATGATGGCGAAGTTACGAATGTGGGTTAAATCTGTCATGCGGGGCGCTTTTAGCACCGCAGCGTCATCGGCGGAAGCGGGAAAACGCACGCCGTGCCCGCCGGCTGTTATACTAGAGCAATTCCGAATTAATGAGAATCGCGAAGCGATTCTAAGTGATTGGAAAAATTGCTCTAATTCTAAAGATCTGAGCATTTTCAGAATGAAAATGCTCTAGCCTGCAATAACTTGATATGCCCCTGATGGGAGTGTGGCACAATGACAGATGGATACCACTTTTCCGATGGCCGCCTGGCGGTTGTCACCGGCGCGGCCTCGGGTATCGGCCGGGCTACCGCCTTGCTGCTGGCGGCCCGCGGCGCCCATGTCCTGGGCGTTGATCAGAACCCGGCGGGCCTAGAAAGCCTGGCGGAAGAGGCAGAACCCGGCACGGTATCGACCCTTACCGTTGATCTGACCCAGGAAAATGCCGGGCAAAGGGTCAAGGCGGCAGCCGAGGCGGCCGGTGCGCCCTGGCGCATTCTGGTCAACAATGCGGGCGTCGGCCAGGCCCGTTCGGTGTTGCAGACGGATAGCGGCGAACTGGCCCGGATTATGGACATCAACCTGGCCGCCGTGTTCGCCATGTCCCGTGCCGCCCTGGAGGTCATGCGGGAAAGTGGCGGTGGCGCCATCCTCAATATGTCATCAATTTTTGCCTTGATCGGCACGCCCAATGCCGGTGCCTATGCCGCCTCCAAGGCGGCCCTGAACGGCCTGACCCGCCAAATGGCAGCGGAATTCGGCCCCGTTGGCATCCGCGTCAACTCCATCGCCCCCGGCCTGATCGAAACCCCCATGACCCAGGCGCGCATCCACGAACCAGGCACGGTGCAACAGCGCATGTTGTCGGAAACGCCGTTGCAGCGGGTCGGCCTGCCACGTGATATCGCCCAGGCCGTGGCCTTCCTGTGTTGCGACGATGCCTCGTTCATCACCGGCCAGGTCCTGACCGTCGACGGCGGCTGGGGCGTGGGCAGATATCCAATAGCGGACGTCTGACGGACCTCATTCCGATTAATACGGAGTGACATCAGCCTTCCATCATGCCGGCCACCGTATAGCCGCCATCGGCGCCATAAACGTGCCCGGTGACAAAGCTGCTTTCCTCGGCTGCCAGAAAAGCGGCGACCGCCGCCACCTCCTCCGGCAGGCCAAAGCGCCCCATGGGCATACGCGCCATGACGCTGGGGGGTGGAATATCGCCCTGTACCGCCCTGGTCTTGGTCGGGCCGGGCGCCACGGCGTTGACCCGAATATCATGTTCTGCCAGTTCAATCGCCATGGACTGGGTAAGATTGATCAAGCCGGCCTTGCTGGCACCATAGGCGGCCCGCCCCCTGCCCCCAAAGATGCCCGAATTGGAGGCGACAAAGACGATCCGGCCGCCACCCCCCTGGGCCACCATCTGGCGCGCGGCTTCCTGGCCGCACATAAAGGCGCCGGACAGGTTAAGACCGAGGACATGGTTCCAGAATTCGTCGGTCATTTCCAAAAATGGCGCCCGGTCCATGATCCCCGCATTGCTGACCGCGATGTCCAGGCGGCCCCGCAGCGCCACCGCCTGCCCAACCATCGCCGCCACCGATGCCCGCTGGGTCACATCGACATGGCACGCGGTGGCCGCGGCGCCGGTTTCGGTAATGCTGCGTACGGTTTCCGCCGCCGTCTCGGGATCAATATCCGCGACCAGTACGTGGGCGCCTTCGGACGCCAGCCGTTGGGCGATGGCCCGCCCTATGCCCCCCCCCGATCCCGTAACCAGGGCCGATTGCCCCTGCATTCGTTCCGACATGACCTCACCTCCATTAAATTTGCTTAGAGCACTTTTAAGTTTAACTTACCCGCCCGCTCCCCCTCCCGGCCACCCACGGGATTATGATCCCAAGCGCCTCTGGGGGTGGCCGGGAGGGGGAGCGGGCGGCCCGGCGATCCGGATGAATATCGAAAATGGTCTAGAGCCATTCCTTGCCCTGGCGGGCGTAGTCCTCGTGCCGCGTCACCGCCCGCATCAGATCCGCCGAGGCGGTGCCGGTGATGGCCTCCGGCGCGACGCCATCGCGCAGGGCTTTCATGGTGTCGTGGATGGCCTGTACCGAGGCCGTGAAGGAATCGTGCCCGCGCAACAGAAAGCGTGCGCCGTGGGCTGCCAGCCAGGCCGGGTCGCGCATATCCTTTGCCCCCCCGCCCAGTAATAAAGGTACTGAAATTTCGCCGGCGATCGCCTCCAGCGCCGCACGCGAAGGCACGCCAACCAAAAAGATGGCGTCCACCCCCGCCGCGACATAGGCCTTGGAGCGTGCGATGGCATCCTCGACCGATGTCAGTTGCGCCGCGCTGGTGCGCCCGGCGATGACCAGATCGGGATCGGACCGTCCGGCCACGGCGGCGCGCATCTTGCCGACGCCTTCCTCGATGGATAACAGCGATGCCTTGCCACCGCGGCCAAAAGGCTGGGGCAGGTCGGTATCCTCGATCGCCAGGCCGGCCAGGCCAGCGTTCTCCAATTCCTCTACCGTGCGCTTGACGTTAAGGGCATTGCCATAGCCATGATCCGCATCGGCGAACAGGGGCAGTTCCGATGCCCGGCTAATCCGATGCGCCTGTTCGGCAAACTCCGTCAAGGTCAACAAGATCAGATCCGGCGCCGCCAGCACCGCCAGAGACGCCAGGGAGCCGGCATACATACCCATTTCATAGCCGAGGTGTTCGGCAATGCTGGCCGAAATTGGATCGTAGACGGATGCCGGATAGACGCAATGTTGGGTCTGCAAGATTTCACGAAAACGTTGGCGGCGGTTGCTCCAGCGTGACATCGATGGTTTCTCCCTCGGTGAGTTCTGGGGGCAACTGTAAACGCTCCGCCACGCTGGCGCGACCCCCATGATTGGGCACGCCCCTTGGTGTCAATCAAACAGCAAGCCCGCCAAAAGCAGTAAGCTGCTGGTGGCAAAGCCCAACCTGGGAACCCAAATCGGCACACGGAAGACATCGCCCGATGGCGCGGGCCCAGACCATTTCAGCCGCAGCAAAGCCAAATTGACGAGAGCGAAGACCGTCAGAACAATTACCGAGGTGGTTTTGGCAAGTTCCGCGATAGGCAGAAAACAGGCCAGCAACAAGATAATGCCGACGACCAGCCCGGTTGCCGGAAGCGGCGTTCGGGTATGCGGATTAACCTTGGCCAGGATCCGGGGCAAACTGCCTTGCGCGGCAAGGCCATAAATTACCCGCGAGGCCATGATAATCTGGATCAACGCGCCATTGACCGTCGCAATGATCGCAATAATGCTGAACAAGCCGCGCGGCATGGGGCCGGCGCTATCGAAAATTAGCGCCAGGGGCGCCGACGAGCCGACCAGCGTATGCATGGGAACCACAAGCACGACCACCGAAACCACGGTGAAATAGATGGCCGTGGCCATGATCAGGGTCAGGATAATGCCCCTGGGCATTGTCTTGCCCGGTTCCTTGACCTCTTCCGCGACGTTGACCATGTCTTCGAAGCCGACAAAGGCAAAAAACGCCAATAATCCGGCGGAGACAATCCCGCTCCATACACCCACCTCGAAGGGCGGAATGAGGCTGCTAAATTCAGCTCCAAAATCAGCCAGCACCTCAGGCTTGCTTGCCAACCCGAAGTAAACCACCAATCCCAGGCCGCCAATTTCGATCACGGTAAACAATGCGGCAAGGGTCACTGATTCAAGGATGCCCCATACCGCCACCAAACCAACCAGCAGAACCACAAGCGCGGTCAGCAATTGCGGTGATAGCGGAACATAGGCCTGAAGATAGGCTGCCGCCCCTATGATGATCGCCGCCGACGAGACCATGCCCGAAGACACGACCATAAGCCCGACAATCAAGGTCAGCGCACGGGAATTGAACCCCGCGCGGATATAGGCGGCTTCACCAGCGCTGACCGGATACCGGGTCGCCAACTCGCAATATGAAAAGCCTGTAAACCCGACCACCACGGCGGCCAGCAGAAAGGAGATGGGCGCATAGACACCGGCCTTCGCGGCGGTGGCGCCCACCAACACGTAAATCCCGGCGCCAATGGTGACACCAAGGCCGTAAAGGGTGAGAAGCGGCAGCGTAAGGCGGCGCCTTAATTTCGGCTGGCTGTCCGGCCCGGCCGCCAGTTGTGGTTCATCACTGCGCACGACAGGGCCGGTCAATGCACCAGAAAAAGCGGGTGCCGGCTTTCAAATAGCAGATGAGCATTTGCCTTATCGCCCAACAACGGCCCATCGTCGGCAATAATCAGCAGGTGGTCGAGTGAACCTAAACGCCGCAGAACAGCATCCGCCGTCAAGCCGACAGGCGCCAAAATGTCCGCATCCAGCCCTGCATCAGCAATGATAGCCGCCAGTGCCTTGGCAAGAGCCGCGCCGTCCGCGGCGTTGGCCGCACTTGGCAGCAAGGTCAATTCCCGCCCCTCGCCGGGGAAAAGCGATGCCACGGCACGAAGGCACTTGCCGGCGTTTTCCGCGCTATCACAGATTACAGTGAACCGCTTTGCCAATGGTTTGCCGCCTTTCAACAGCAAGGTCGGGCGCAACATCGGCCCCGTCACGTTCCGGCCCGTCAATTGGGCGCGGTAGTACCGCGCCCGCAATCGCCCCGTGCCCTCGGCAATGATCAAGTCGGCGTCCTGGCTGGCGTTCGTCATCTCCTGCTGAAAATTCCCCCTGACCGTATGAAAACCAACGGTAACCTTTCGGCGCGTCCCAGCGTGCTCCAACTGCCGTCGGGCGCTACCCGCCAGCGCCTTTAACTGGGCATCCAGGGTTTGCTTGTCGAGCACGCGCGCGGTCGCGGATGAAAAACTGAACTCGTGCACAAAATCCAGTCCACCGACGGAAATAAGGTCACTGTCTTCGACAAAAACCGCCTGCAGCTCGACCCGCAAGTGAGCCGCGATATCAATCGCCGCATCCAAGGTTTCGCGGCAATGGGTGGATGTGTCCATCTGCAAAAGAACCCTGCGATACCGCAAATTTTCAGCACTAATCATCAGACTCCTCCTCCTCACTTTCGCCATCGCCATCGCCATCGGATTTGGTAAAGTTCTTTACCGCCTGCGCGAATGCCTGAAGGCGCGCCTGAACCCGGCCATTGACGCTGTCGGGAGGATAGGTGCCATCGTCCCCCACCTCGCCGGCGGCGACGCCGGTCATCTGCTCAATTCCCTCATCAATGGTTGTAATCGGATAGATATGGAATTCGCCCCGCTCCGCCGCCGCAACGACATCCTCTCTCAACATCAGATGTTTTACATTTGCGGCCGGAATCAAGACGCCCTGATCCCCGCTCAGACCGCGTTGTTGGCAAAGATCAAAAAAACCTTCGATTTTCTCGTTAACGCCGCCAATAGCCTGAACCTCACCAAATTGGTTGACCGAGCCGGTGACCGCCAGAGATTGTTTTATCGGAATCTCGGACAGGGCCGACAGCAGGGCATAAAGTTCGGTCGATGAGGCGCTGTCCCCGTCTATGCCGCCATAAGACTGCTCGAAGACCAGGCTGGCGGTGAGGGAAAGCGGCTTATCCTTCGTATAGCGGGCCGCCAGGAAATTCGATAAAATCAACACCCCTTTCGAATGCAAGGGACCGCCCAGTTTCACCTCGCGTTCGATGTCGACGACCTTGCCGCCGCCAAGGCGGACCCGGGCGGTGATGCGGCTGGGCCGGCCAAAGGCGAAATCCCCCAACTGTAGCACCGACAGGCCATTGATTTGCCCGACCCTGTCACCGGAGGTATCAAGGATGATCGTTCCACGTTCAAATTGTTCCTGGGTTCGTTCCCTGATGCGGTCAGAGCGGTGAATATGGGCCGACACCGCCTTTTTGACATCATCACCGCTGATGACCTTGTGCCCCTGGCTGGCGGCCCAATGATCCGCCTCCGACAAAAGGTCGGCCAATGACCGAAGATGATTTGACAGCCGTTCCGCATCGCCCGCCAGGCGGGTCATCCGTACCAAAACCTGCCCTACGGCGCTGGGGTCCAGGGGCAGAAGGTTTTTCTTCCGGGCGTGGGTGGCGATCAAACGCACGAAGTGCGCAATCGCGTCCTCGGTCACCGGAATGCGGTCATCGAAATCGACCGGAACCTTGAAAAGCTCTCGAAAATCAGGATCGTGTTGGCTCAGCAGATAATAGAGCATGGCATCACCGACCAGTATGACTTTCACATCCAGTGGGATCGGTTCGGGTTTGAGGCTGACGGTACTGCTCAATGACATCATCTGGCTTAAGGATTCAATGCGGATTTCGCGGCTGCGCAACTCACGCTTCAAGGTCTCCCAGGCAAATGGCTGAAGGATCAGGCGGCGCGCGTCAAGTATCAGATAACCACCATTGGCGTGGTGCAACGCCCCAGCCTTGATCAGCCGAAAATCTGTGACCAGATTGCCGAATTCCGCGCGATATTCCACCCGCCCCAGTAAATTGTCGACGGTTGGGTTATCCTCATAAATAACCGGCGCACCATTGTTGTCATCATGGCAGACCAGGACATTGACCTGACAGTTCCCGATCACCAGTTCCCGTTGACGCGAAATATCCGGCGCCATTCCCGGTGGCAAGGATTGGGCCACCTGTTCGTTGGTCAGGCGGAAGACATCAGCATGATCGATGACGTGGGCCTGCACCTCGTCGAGGAAGGCAATGACCGCTTCATTGTCCTGCCAGTGCTCGCGGATTTCGTCGATAATATGGCCGACCGCGAAAGAGGTGATCTCCCGGTTCAGGGTCCGGATTTCCTGGCGTTGCTGACGTTCGAGTTCCGGCAGCATGCGAACCGCCGATTGCAGTTCGCCCTCCAAACCGCTGATATCTTTCTTAATCGTTTCGCGTTCTTCTTCGGACATTTTGGCGAACATGTCCGGCTCGACAACCTGCCCCTCGCGGACCGGCGCCAGCGCCAAACCCACGGGTGTGCGGACAAGGGCAATGCTTTTCTTTTCGGCCTTTTCCCGCAACTCTTCGAACACTTGTTCCTGGCGTAATTTATACTGCTCCATGATAACGTCGAGCCGGGTTCGATAATCATCGCTTTCAAAAGCCGACGAAATCACGACCCGTAATTCTTCGGCCAAATTCGCCATCTGCTTGGCCAACTCAGTTGCCCGGCCGGGCGGCAATCGTAACGCTTTGGGACAATGAGGCGTGGCGAAATCGTTAACATAGCACCAGTCATCCGGCAGGGGCTGTACTGCGGCCTCCGGCTCCAGGTAGTGGCGGACGACGTCCGTTTTTCCCGTTCCAGGGGGGCCGAATGCGAAAAGATTAAAACCTTGATGGCGAACGCCAATGCCAAAGCGGATCGCCTCGACCGCACGGTCCTGGCCCAGGGGCTCATGCAAATCCTCGAGCTGGCTGGTGTCCTCGAAATCAAATGCCGCGAGGGCGTAACGACGGCATAACTCAGATGCAGGCAACGCCTTGATAAGCGCCATTAATTCACCTCCTAGAGCAATTCCGAAGATCTGAGCATTTTCAGAATGAAAATGCTCTAGCGGACATGTTCGGCGAATACTAGCAACAAGCAGGCCTTGCCAACACGACCTATATCAAGTCACACCGGCATCGCCTCCGGTCCTATTGGTCCCGTTGTTCAAAGGCGGCTAATTCGCCCATGAAAGGGGCAGCGATATCGGCATTGATCTTGCAATCCAGAAAGACCAGTCCCTGCGGGTCTCGGAGCAAAGGCGCGGCGACGGCCAGGTCGTCCATGCTTCGTATGGTCGCCACCTCGAAGCCGAAGGCCTGCGCGATGGGAGCGAAATCCACGTCGGGGAATAGCGACTTGGCGACGGGCCGCTGATGCGCCCTTAGCAGATGCAACTCGGCGCCATAGGCGCAATCGTTCATGATGATGACGACCATGGGCAGATCCTCCCGCGCCACGGTATCCAGTTCGCTCAGTGTCATGACAAAGCCACCATCTCCCATGATCAGCACGGTGGTATTTTCCGGCCGCGCCTTGGCGACGCCCATGGCGGTACCAAAGCCAAGGCCGATGGAGGCGAATTCGTTGGTCATTTTGAAATGGCCGGGTCCCGGCGTTGGGATATAGGGAACGACGCCCAGGAAATTGCCCGCGTCATAGACCACATTTCGATCCTCTGGCAAAAGCTTGCCCAGCTCCAAGGCCAGGGAACGGGGATCGACGGTGCGCGCCGTATGGGCGGCCTGGAAATCCGTGCCAATGTCAAAATCCGCAATGTCTTGGCGTACCGCCGCCGCATGAAAGGGTTTCTCGGCTTCCGTCCGCGCGGGGACCGCGGCCAATAGCTGCTCCGCCACGGCTTTGGCATCGCCGACCAGACCCACATCGGCGTCGCAATAGCGCCCGATATTGTTTCGCACCATATCCACCTGAATAAGCGGCACCGGAGGCAGGGAAGTGCCAAAGCTCATAGTCAGAAAATTCAGCGCGGCGCCAAAGGCCAGCACACAGTCCGCCTGCGCGACATAGCGCCGGGCCATGGAGTGAGAGAAGGAGCCGATAATATCCAGGTTGTTCGGGTTGCCCCGGAACATATCCTTGCCCCGCGCGGTCGTGATAAGCAGGGCGCCCAACTTGTCCGCCAGGGCTTCCAGCGCCGGCCCCGCCTGGGCGCGGTGCGCGCCCATGCCGGCGATGATCACCGGCCGTTGGCTTTTCGCCAGCACCCCCAGCGCCGTCTCGATACCCTGGGGCCGGGCAGCCGCGCCGGGCCTTGGTACGGGCAGGGCGATGGGCTGATCGTCTTCGCGGACCTGGATATCGGCAAGCTGCACATCGGTCGGCAGATGCAGCGTCGCCACCGTGCCCCGCATAGCCACCGCGACGGCATCGGCCAGCGCGGTCCGCGCCGCCTGGGGCGAGGTTGGAAAAAACCCCTGCAGGCCCGCCCCCGCCATAACGGCACGGGAATTGAAGGCCTTGTAGTCCGGTCCGATGCCGTTCGGCGCGCCACCACCTACCGGCGCCTCGCCGAAAATGATCAGGACCTTGGAGCCGGTACGCGAGGCGCTGACGGCGGCGTGCAAACCGTTTGCCGCCGCCGGTCCCCGGCCGATGATGGCGATGCCCAGGCGGCCGGTGGTGGCCGCATAGCCCTCGGCCATGGCAATGGCGTGATTTTCGTGCCGGGCGCCGTAAAATTGAATGCCGATGGTGTCGATTTCGACCGCGAACATGGCGGTGTCGTCACTCATCAAGCCAAATACCGCATCGACGCCAAGGTCCTTGATGTCATGGGCCAGCGCCTCATAGGTGGGGATAAAACGCACCCCCTGACCGCTGTCTTGATCCATGCTTGATTTGTTCATGTTCCCCTCCACCTCGTTCGCCCCGCGTTAGCCCACCAATTGGACCCGGCCCCAATGAGATCCTGACTATAAGCCGGCAAGCGGCTAGCGCAAACCTTGGCCGGTCAATGTGCCGCCCCTAACAACGCTTCACATTGCCACCGCGTTGGGCTATAAACCCCCTCAATCGGCTGGCAAAGCTTGGCGAGGGGTTAGTTGCGCCTTTCTTTCCAGACTTTTCAAATGTCATTGGAATATGGTTTATTCGCTTAAATCTGGCGATTTTTGGCGAATATTGGCGAATTTTTAAGGAGAAGACCACTGGTACAGGTCAGTGTGCGCGACAATAACGTCGATCAGGCGCTTCGCGCTCTGAAGAAAAAATTGCAGCGTGAAGGCGTCTTCCGCGAAATGAAAATGCGGAAGTATTTTGAAAAGCCATCAGAGCGCCGGGCTCGTGAAAAGGCCGAGGCCGTGCGCCGCGCGCGCAAGCTGGCCCGCAAACGGGCCCAGAAGGAAGGCTTGCTTTAACGCAACGCCCATCCGCCGGCTGCTGCGTGCAGCCGCGAAGTCTGCTTCGGTTCTTGAATATTTCTTGACCACCCGCCACATGGCGGGTGCGTCAGGTTTGCGTCCGTGCGAGCAGGTTCCGGCAAGGTCAAAACCATTTGCTTCTGCCGCCGATCCTTTTACCCTTTGACCGTCCAATGTTTCTGGCGAATATTTCCGACGAATATTTCTGACCACGGTCCGGTACGGTGACTGCAACAAACATCACATATTCCCGCCCCCGCCCTGGTGCGCGGCGGGCCACGGCGACGCCCCTGTCGCGCGGGCCATGCAACGGCTGTGTCATTACCCCGTCATGACCGCCATCGCACCGGAAGCGGATGCCATACCAGCTTTTCGCCGCTGGGCCATTTTATTCAGCGTTACCCTGGCAACCATGCAATACGCCATGGCCATTCTGGTGGTCTCGGTGCTGTTGCCGCAGATGCAGGGGTCGTTATCGGCAACCCAGGACGAAATCGCCTGGGTGATGATTTTCAACATCCTGGCCACGGCGGTGATGACCCCCATGACCGGTTGGCTGGAGGCCCAATTCGGCCGGCGCCGGGTCATGCTGGGCAGCATGGCCGGCTTCTCCCTGGCCACCATAGCCTGTGGCCTGTCGCCCAATCTGGCCATATTGGTGCTGTTTCGCATTGCCCAGGGAACCTTTGGCGCCCCCCTGATCCCCTTGGGCCAGGCGATCATTTTGGATACTTTCCCCAAGCATCAGCATGGCCTGGCGACCGGGGTCTTTGGCATGGCGGTAGTGGTGGGGCCGGTGATCGGGCCCATGCTGGGAGGCGTCCTGGCGGAATCCTATGGCTGGCCGGCCGCCTTCTATATGTTTATTCCGTTCGGCATTGTCGCCTTGGCCGGGATGTTCCTGTTTCTCACCGACAAAGCCGACCGGCGGCGGTCCAGTCTGGACTGGACCGGTTTTTTAACCCTGTCGGCGGCGGTCATCGGGCTGCAATTGTTGCTGTCGCGGGGGCAGCGGCATGATTGGTTCGAAAGCCCGGAAATCATCATCGAGGCGACCCTGGCGCTGATCGCCCTGCATCTATTCGTGGTGCATACCTTGACGACCAAACAGCCGTTCCTGAACCCGCGCCTGTTTCTGGATCGCAACTTTGTCCTGGGCCTGGTGATCGTCGCGATCTATGGCATGCTGAATTTCACGCCCATGGTACTGTTGCCGCCGATGTTGCAGGGTATTCTGGGGTTTCCCGATTCAATTATCGGCATACTGCTGGGCCTGCGCGGGGCCGGCGCCATTGTCGGGTTTTTCTTGGCCATTTTCATTTCGCGCATGGATCCCAGAATCGGCATGGCATTCGGCTTTTTGATCCAGGTCGCCTCGGGTCTGTACATGGCCAGCTTTGACGTCAACGTGACCATCGCCGATGTGGGCATCAACAGTATTTTGCAAGGTATAGCGGTAGGGGTTATCTGGGTGCCGTTGACCATGGCCACGTTCGCCACTCTGGATTCCCGTTATTTGGCCGAGGGTTCGTCGATTTATCATCTGCTGCGCAATTTGGGCAGCTCGATCTTTATTTCTTTGTCGGTAACCTTGGTGATCGTCTCCACCGCGACCAATTACGCCGGACTGACCGAACTGATCTCGGACTACAACAAGGCCCTGTCATTGCCCTGGTTGCTGGGCGCCTGGAGTGCGGACAGCACCAAGGGACTGGCTGCCTTGAGCGGGGAAATCGGCCGTCAGGCCGCCATGATCGGCTATATCAACGCCTTCAAGGCGTATGCACTGGCCAGTGCGGCCGTCCTGCCCTTGATCCTGCTCGTCCGGGTGCCCAAGAGATAGAGGCCGGTGCGGCGTTAGGCAGTTAAGATGTTGACGGGGCACCCGGTTATGCTGACCGCAATCGGGCGCCCCGTCAGATCATTAAGCGACTTCGAACAGGCCCGCGGCACCCATGCCGCCGCCAATGCACATGGTGCAGACGACGTATTTGACGCCCCGGCGCTTGCCCTCGATCAGCGCGTGGCCAACCATGCGGGCGCCGCTCATGCCATAGGGATGGCCGATGGAGACGGCGCCGCCGTTAACATTCAGATTTTCGTCCGCGATGCCAAGGCGGTCCCGGCAATACAGCACCTGTACGGCAAAGGCTTCGTTCAATTCCCACAAACCGATGTCGTCCACGGTCAAGCCGTTGCGCGCCAGCAGCTTGGGCACCGCAAAGACCGGGCCGATACCCATTTCATCGGGCTCGCAACCGGCCACGGCC
The DNA here is from genome assembly GCA_016776605.1 of Alphaproteobacteria bacterium. Classification (GTDB taxonomy): domain Bacteria; phylum Pseudomonadota; class Alphaproteobacteria. Next base: position 14,789 of record JADHTB010000033.1, read on the forward strand.
AGGCCGCGGTAAATGCCCAGGGGTTGAATATTACGCTGTTCGGCCAGCTTGGCGTCCATCACCACGGCGGCCGAGGCGCCGTCCGATAGTTGCGAAGCGTTGCCGGCGGTGATGGTGCCGCCTTCGATGACCGCCTTCAGGCTGATCAGCCCGTCCATATTGGTGGAGGGACGGTTGCCTTCGTCCTTCCCCAAGGTGACTTCCTGGTCACTGATTTCGCCGGTTTCCTTGTTGGCGACCTTCATGACGGTGGTTATGGGTACGATTTCATCATCAAATTTGCCGGCCTGTTGCGCCGCCGCAGTGCGCATCTGGCTTTGCAGGCCATAAGCATCCATGTCATCGCGGCTGATGGAATAGCGCGACGCCACTACTTCCGCCGTGTTCAACATGGCCATATAGAGGTCTTTGGAGTGGCTGGTGGCGGATTTGTTGGCATAGAGGTTCATCTTGTCGTTTTGCACCAACGAGATGGACTCGACGCCGCCGCCGATGCAGATCGGCATGCCATCATCGATCACCTGCTTGGCGGCGGTGGCGATCGCCATCATCCCGGACGAGCATTGCCGGTCCAGGGTCATGCCCGAGACGCTGACAGGCAAGCCTGCCGCCAGCAGGCTTTGCCGCGCCGTATTGTTGCCCGTGGTGCCCTGCTGCATGGCGCAGCCCAGGATCACGTCATCCACTTCCGCCGGATCAATGCCGGCGCGGGAAACCGCATTTTGAATGGCATGGCCGGCCAGTGCCGGGCCTTCGGTATTGTTGAACGCGCCGCGATAGGCCTTGCCAATCGGCGTGCGGGCGGTGGAAACAATGACGGCTTCTTTCATCGGGGGATCTCCTGGCGTTTTGAAAATGCGCTGTCTCAATTGCTGGCGCAATATAGCCGCGTGAACCGGCCCGCGCCAGCGAACAAACCATACCCTAACCCAAGGCGGCAATAACTTCCGCACTGGACTGAACCCAGCCAAACTTCATGGCAAAGTTCCGCAAAGTGGCCGCCTGCAGCTCCGGGTCGAAGGAAGAAACGGCATCCACCACCATGGTGGTGGGAAAGTCGTGATGAAAGGCCTGGCGGGCGGTTTCCTCCACACAAATCTGGGTTACCGTGCCCGTAATAGCCAGGGAACCGACCCCCATATGGCGCAGAGCACCATTCAGATTGGTACCGTGAAAAGCGCCATAGCCGTATTTCTCGATAATCAGGTCATCGGCCTCGGGACGCAATTCATCAATGATCTCGGTACATTCAAGCTCTGCATCCACGTCCGGGTAATAGCGGCGGTGGCCCTGCCAGCAGCATTTCGTGGGCGGCTCGCATTCCGGCGACCAAAGCCATCCCAGGCTGGGCGTCTGGGCCGACAGGAATTTGGTGTAGATTACCGGCCGGCGGTGCTGGCGAAAGGCGGCGATCAGAGCCTGATGCGCGGCAATGCTGCCCAGGGCGTCGGGCACCTGCAACGGGGCATCCTGGCGGACAAAATCATTCTGCATGTCGACGATCAACAAAGCCGGTTTTTCAAATGCATTCCGCTGATCAGTCATGGCCGCCTCCCGCGTAATTGTCAAAGCTGTTTCGTTTCTACGACAAGTTAGCGTTAAGATGCCGGCAAAACCAACTGCATCGAGCAAACGGGACAGGGTGAGTGAGAATGATGGATTTCGATTATATCATTGTCGGCGCGGGATCGGCGGGCTGCGTCCTGGCCAACCGGTTGAGCGTGGCGCCATTGAAGCGCACCCTGCTGCTGGAGGCTGGCGGCAAAGACAGCAGCATCTGGATCCATGTGCCGGTCGGCTTTTCCAAGATGCTGAACAACCCCGCCATGAACTGGTGTTTCGAGACCGAGCCCGAGGCAGGCACCGACAACCGCAAGATCCCGATCCCACGGGGTAAGGTGCTGGGTGGTTCCTCTTCCATCAATGGCATGTTGTATGTCCGCGGCCAGGCCCGGGACTATGACACCTGGGCCCAGATGGGCAATCGGGGCTGGTCCTATGACGATGTCCTGCCCCATTTCAAGAACACGGAACACTTCGAACGCGGCGGCAGCGACCTGCGCGGCGGCGGCGGCATGATGAACGTCGCCGACATGCGCCAGCACAATCCACTGTTGGATGCCATGATCGAGGCCGGCGGCGAGGCCGGTTACGGCATCAATCCAGACTATAACGGCGCCAAACAGGACGGCTTTGGCTATTATCAGGTAACCCAGCGCAATGGCCGGCGGCACAGCGCCGCCCGCGCCTTTTTGGGACCCGTCTCGCATCGCGCCAATTTAAAGATCGAGACCAATGCCATTGCCGCCCGCCTGATCATGGAGGGCAAAAGGGTCGTCGGAGTTGAATACACGGTCAACGGCGAAAAGCGCGAGGCCCGTGCCAGCCGGGAAGTGATTGTCAGCGCCGGTGCGGTGCAATCGCCGCAATTGTTGGAGTTATCGGGCATTGGCCAGCCAAAATTGCTCAAGGATCTCGGCATCGAGGTGCAGCACGAACTGCCCGGTGTTGGTGAAAGTCTGCGCGATCACTATACCGCCCGGATGAATTGGCGGGTCGGTAACGTCCGCACCCTGAACGAACAAAGCCGGGGCTGGCGCCTTGGGCTGGAGGTCCTGAAATACGGCATTGCCCGGCGCGGCATATTGACCTACACCGCCGGCATCGTGCACGGCTTTGTGCGCAGCCGGCCGGACCTGGAAACACCGGATGTGCAGTTCCATGGCGCGCACGCCAGCTATGCCTCCTCCGCCGACCGGGTACTGGAGACGGAACCGGGCATGACCATTGCGGTCTGCCAATTGCGCCCCGAAAGCCGGGGTTCGATCCATATTCGCGACAACCGGCCCGGCAGCGAGCCCGCCATCAAGCCCAACTTCCTGGCCGACGAGATCGACCGCGCCGCCCTGATCGGCGGCATGCGCATTGCCCGCGATGTGGTCAGCCAACCGGCCCTGAAGCCTTATGTCGAGTTCGAGATGAACCCCGGCCCGGACGCACAAAGCGACGACGAACTATTGTCCTTTGCCAGGGCCACGGGCGCCACGGTGTTTCACCCCATCGGCACCTGCCGCATGGGCGAAGACGCAACAGCGGTGGTCGATAGCCGCCTGCGGGTGCATGGCGTGGCAGGCCTGCGCGTCGTCGATGCCTCGATCATGCCAACCCTGGTGTCTGGCAACACCCATGCCCCGGTGGTCATGATCGCGGAAAAAGCCGCCGGCATGATCATCGAGGACGCGGCCGGGGCGTAGACCCAGTGGTTGGGTAAAATCAAAATACACGTTGAGGAAACGACATGACACAACATCTCGATAGCCGCGGTCACGGGCTGACAACGTCCAGCGCGGCGGCGGCGGATGCCTTTAATGCCGGCATGCACGGCTTTATCTGCTGGCGCACCGATACCATGACCCATTTGGACACGGCAATGGCGGCCGACCCGGACTTTGCCCTGGCCAAGCTGGCCAAGGGCTGGATTTTGCAAACGGCGCGGACCGCCGCCTTTCGGCCGCAAATTGACGCTCTATTGGCGGAAGCGGCCCCCTTGATGGATGCAGCGGACGGGCGGGAGCAGGCCTATTTTCAGGGCCTTACGGCGGCGTCGGCTGGCCGTGGCGTGGATGCCTCAACCATCATGGAGGCCATGCTGGCGCAGCATCCCACCGATCTGCTGGGCCACCGCCTGGTACAGTTCGAACTGTTCTGGAACGGCCGCGCGGCCTGGATGCGCCAATTGGTGGAACGGGCCGCGCCTGCCTGGAACAAAAGCCTGGTCGATTATGGTGGCTTCTTGTCGGCACGGGCCTTCGCCAATGAAGAGGCTGGCAACTATGAACTGGCGGAACGCTGCGGCCGTGACGCGGTTGAAATTGATCCAACGGATTGTTGGGGCACCCATGCGGTGGCCCACGTGCATGCCATGCAGGGCCGCGTCGATGATGGCGTCGCCTGGTTGGAGGGGCTGAACGGCAATTGGGGCGAGGCCAACCAGATCGCCCATCACCTGTGGTGGCATCTGTGCATAATGCTGCTGGAACAGGGCGCCTATGACCGCGCCCTGGCCCTGGTGACCTCGAAAATTCGCAATCCGGATTCCCCCCTGGTCAAGGCCATGCCAGGCGCACCCATTGATTTGCAGAATGTCGCGTCGCTGCTGATGCGGTTGGAACTGCGCGGCGTGGACCTGGGCGACCATTGGAATATCCTCGCTGAAATATGCGCGGGGCGTATTCACGATCATGGCAGTCCGTTCTCGGCGGCCCATGACATGCTGGTATTGACGGGCAGCGGTCAATACGATCTGGCGGCGCAGTTGTTGGATAATATGCGCGCCTTCGCGGCCACCGGCGACGGTAGTCTGGTGACCGCCTATCGGGCCGCCGGCATTCCCCTGTGCGAGGCCATGCTGGCCTATCGCCGGGGCGAATATGAGCGGGTCATCGCGCTGATCGCGCCGATCCGGCATGATCTGCATCTGATCGGCGGCAGCCATGCCCAGCGGGATCTGTTCTACCAGATCATGCTGGATGCGGCCCATCGCGCCGGGCGGAAAGACCTTATTCCGCTGTTCTTTGACGATATCCGCCGCATCGGTTTCGACAAGGTGGAGCAGCGCACCTTGTACCGGGACATGGTCGCCTAGAGCATGTTTCTTCGAACATGCTCTGACTCTTAAGAGTAGAGCAATTGAACCAATTACTTAGGTCGCGAAAGCGACTCCAATTAATTGAAAATTGCTCTAGGTCAGCGACAATACCGCCTCGGCGAACTCAACCGGTGCCTCTTGCGGCAGGTTGTGACCGACCAGAGGGACCACCTGGCGCTCGTAGGGGCCGGTGAAGAAGCGTTCGTGCCCGGCGCACCCCGTGGGCGCCATGACGCCGTCGCCGTCCCCATCCATGGCCAACGTCGGCACCGCGATCAGGGGGCGGGCGGCCAGTTGCGTCTCGGTCTCTTCCGCGCCGGGGTCTCCCGCGACAAAGCCATAGCGGTGGCGGTAGGAATGGATCACCACATCGACGAAATCCGGGTTTTCAAATGACACCGCGGTTTGGTCATAGGTCCCATCGTCAAAGCGCCAGTTGGGCGACCACAATTGCCACAACAATTTACAGAATGCATGATGATTTGCCGCCAGGCCCGCCTGCCCGCGGGCGCCGTGGAAATAATATTGATACCACAAGCGGTGTTCCATATCGGGCGCTGCGGGCCGGGTGGAGCTGGCAATATTTTGAATGTTGTAGCCGTTGCAACTGACCAGCCCCCGCACCCGTTCCGGCCACAGGGCGGCCACGACACAGGCGGCCCGCCCGCCCCAGTCATAGCCCCCCAGTACCGCCTCCGGCATCTCCAGGGCGTCCATCAGGGCCAACAGATCAAGACCCAGCACCGCCTGCTGGCCGGAACGCAGGGTATCCGCCGCCAGAAACCGGGTCGGGCCATAGCCGCGCAAATAAGGCGTGATGACCCGGCAACCCGCCGCTACCAGCCGGGGCGTCACCGCATCATAGGCCCGAATGTCATAGGGAAAGCCGTGCAGCAGGATCACCGGCGTGCCATCATGGGCGCCCAACTCCTCATAGGCGACAGCCAGGACGCCGGCGGATATATTTTTCAGCACCATTGATTGCTCCCCCATATTTCTCTGAATGTGTTCTAGTAGTCTCAATCAGCCGCTTGGGCAAATGCGCCAAATCGGGTTAGATGTCGGCAATCACCGGCCCCTATGCAAAGCGAAAGAGAAAACCTATGAAAAAGCGCGTCATGATCCAAATGCCCATAAGCGATGGCCTGAAATCCGTATTCGATGGCCGGGACGATATCGAAATCGAACGCTTCACCGAGCTGGGAGAGGACAATATTTTCCAGCACATCGGCAATTATGACGCGGTCATTCTTGGTATCGCCCCCCTGACACCGCGCCTGATCGCGGCGGCGGACCGCCTGAAAATAGCCTCTCGCTTTGGGGTTGGTTACGATGCCGTCGATGTGCCGGCCCTGACCAAGGCCGGCATCCCCCTGTCCGTGGTCGGCATCGCCAACTCGGTAACCGTGGCTGAACATTCGCTGTTTTTCATGCTGGCCCTGGCCAAGCAGGCTTTGACCTATGATCGCGAGACGCGCAAGGGCAATTGGGCGATCCGCTTCGATCAGCCGGCCTTCGATCTTGCCGGGCGCACGGTATTGATCCTGGGCTTTGGCCGCATTGGGCGGCGTCTGGTCAACCGCTGCGTGGCGATGGAGATGAACGTGCTGGTGCATGACCCGTATGTCATTCAGGACGCCATCCGCACCGCGGGCGCCACCCCGGTCACCGATTGGCGCGGCGTCCTGGGCGAGATCGATTTTCTATCGGTCAACTGCCTGAAGAACGCAGAGACCAATGGCATGGTTGGAACAGCCGAACTGGCGGCGCTGCGCAAAACAGCCTTTGTGGTCAACACCGCCCGTGGCGGTATCGTGGACGAGGCCGCGTTATACAACGCCCTGAAGGCGAAAAGCATTGCCGGCGCGGGCATCGATCCTTTCGTGGATGAGCCCGCCACGCCGGATAATCCGTTGTTCGAGCTGGACAATATTCTGGTCAGCCCGCATTCCGCCGGGGTGACCCAGGAATCAGTCTTCCGCATGGGCCAGGTGGCGGCGCAGAACGTTGTTGATTGTTTCGACGGAAATTTGAATCCCGCGAATGTCATCAACACGGAAGTGCTGAAATAGGGCAATGGTGATGCTCGCACGGAAACTGGCGGGGCGTTCCAGGCGCGAAGCCATTGCCGGGACCGGGGCATTCAGCCTGAAAGCGGTCTATTGAGCCAGTTGGAGGCTCTGCCCGGCAAAGGCCGCGCCCTGGCCGGCCTGTTGGTCGTGGGCCTGGGCACGGTGATCGTGCCTCTGGACACCTCGGTCAATATCGCCTTTCCCGATATCACCACTGATTTCGCCATTCCCATCGCGGCGATCCAATGGGTGGTGATCTGCTATGTCCTGACCTACGCCTCGCTGATGCTGGTGTTTGGCAAACTGGGCGATTTGTTTGGCTACAAGCGTATCTTTCTGTTCGGGTTGGCGCTATCCGCAATCGCTTTCATCCTGTGTGGACTGGCGCCAGCCTATCATTGGTTGTTGCTGGCGCGTGTCCTCCAGGGCATAGGCGCCGCCCTGGTGCTTAGTTGCGGGCCGGCCCTGGCGACGGGATTATTTCCCGAGATCAGGCGCGGCCGGGCCCTGGGCGCCTACACCATGATGTTCGGCATTGGCGCCGCCGCCGGGCCATCCCTGGGGGGGATCATGGTGCAGACCTGGGGCTGGGAGTCGGTGTTCTGGTTTCGCCTGCCCATCACGCTGGTGGCCCTGGCCGCGCTGCCCTGGCTACGGCCCGCGCAGGGGGCTAAACGCAGCGGCAGCTTCGATCTGCTTGGCGCATTGCTGTTGGCCCTGGGCATGGCGGCACTGTTATTGGCGATAAATCAGCTTCAGGCCGATCTGGTTCGTGGTTTAACCATCGCAATCCTGGGCATTCTGGCCCTGACCGCGTTTGTCCTGCGCGAAATACGGTCACCTGAACCCATCATCCCCCTGGCGGTCTTTCGCCGGTTGGATTTTACCATGCTGAATATCGTCAACAGTCTGGTCAATCTGGTTGGTTTCGCCTCGTTGCTGTTGGTGCCCTATTATCTGGTCCGGGCGACGGATTATTCCCTGGCCCTTAGCGGCGCTATTTTGGCGACCGGTCCTCTGGGCCTGGCGCTGTCCGCCCCCCTGGGCGGCTGGGTGTTAAGCGGGCGGCCCAGGGCCAGCCGCCTGGCCCTGCTGGGCGCGGTCATGGTTGCCGTCTCCACCATCATCATGGGCACCTGGGACACGGGCGCTGGGATTTGGCTGATGAGTGCGCCGCTATTGGCGCAGGGCATTGGTTTGGGGTTGTTCCAAGTCTGTATTCTGGACGTAGTCACCGGGCGCCTGGATGTGCAGGACCGTGGCGTCGCCGGCAGCTTGGCCATGGTCACCCGAACCATCGGCGTTGTCCTGGGCGCGACCAGCCTGTCTCTGGGTTTCGCCAGCCTGCGGCACGCGGCCTCCGCCAGCGGCCTGGAGGTGGAGGCAGCATTCCTCTCCGCCTTCCAATCTACCTTCTTTTACGCCGGCGTTGGCCTGCTTGTCTGTCTAGGCGTGACCCTGCTGCGCCCGCGCCTATGGTTCAGCTAGCCGCTCGTCGGGGGGCAGAGTGTCGGTGACCAGGTCGCGGATCAGGCGTTTGTTGGGCAGGGGTTCGATCAGCATTTCGCCGGCCCGCAGGGGCGTGGTGCAGGCATAGCCGGTGCGGCCATCGATCCGCATGACGCATTCCTTGCAAGCATTGGCGTTGATGCAGGAATAGCGCACGGCCAGGGAAGCATCCCGGTTCCCCCTGATCCAGCGCAGGGCGTCCAGCACCGATTGTCCGTCCTCGAATTCAAATTCGAAATGCTCGAATTGCGCCGGCCCCTCCGGCCCACCCCGGCGGATTTTCAGGTCGGCGGAATGGCGTTCACTCATGACGGTTGCTCCTCCGGGGCCAGGCGGCGCACCTCGCCACGTGACAATTGCAGTTCATCACCCGACAGGCGCAGGACCTGATTATAGCCCCAGGCTTCATCCAGGCCGGGATAATCCTCCCGCTGATGGGCGCCACGGCTTTCCGTCCGGGTTCGGGCGGCGGTCGCGATGGTCCGGGCAACCGCCAGCATATTGCGCAAGCCAAGCCAGTCGGCCAGTTGCTGATTAAAGGGCGCCCGCGCGCCGGTGGGCATATCAGGCAAGGCAGCGGTCATTTCCGCTATGGCGTCAAGGGCATGGGTCAAACCTTCGTCGGTGCGAAAGGGGCCGACATCTTGTTGCAGCAGGTCCTTCAATGCGGCGATGGCGGCCGTCGGGGTGGGTCCGTCGCCGGTCTGGCCGGCCGCGGTTTCGATAACGCGCAGATACGGCTTGGCGGCGTCCCGGATATCCGGGGCGGCGTTGCCCTGGGCCATGGCGGCGGCGGAACGCCCGGCCAGCTCGCCAAACACGAACGCTTCGGTAATGGCATTGCCCGACAGGCGGTTGGCGCCGTTGGCGCCGCCCACCGCTTCCCCCGCCGCGAACAGGTTGGGGACGTTGGTCGCCAGGGTGTCATCCACCCGCAAACCGCCCATGTGGTAATGGGCGATGGGGTAGACTTCTATGGCCATTTTGGTCAGGTCAATGCCGGCATCGGCCAGACGGTCGATCACCGGGCCAAAGGCGGCGCGCAGATCCGCATCCGGGATATGTTCAAAGGACAACCAGGCCCCGCCATGGGGAGAGCCGCGCCCGGCTTCTACTTCCTTGTAGATGGCATAGGTGGCGGTGTCTCTGGTGACCACATATTTGCCGTCCTCCGCCGTGCCGTAATTCTGCGTGAACTCTTCTCCCGCGCTGTTCAATAAACGGCCGCCCAGCTTGTAGCGAAAGGGATCCCACATGATCGGGTCCATGCCGATCAAACGCGGCGCCAGATGGCCGATGGGGAAAAACTGCACGAATTCCATATCGATCAGCTCGGCGCCGGCGCGCAGGCCCATGGCAAAGCCATCGCCGCCCATATTGGCGGAGGCGGAATTACGGCTGTACATGCTGGTCAGGCCGCCGGTGGCGATCACCGTGGCCTTGGCGGCAATGGTCACCGTCTGGCCGGTTTCCAGATGCAGGGCCACGGCGCCCACCGCCCGGCCATCCTGGAGCACCAGATCGGTTACCGTCAGATCGGATATGCGGCGCACGCTGTCATGGCGCCTGACCTGATTGCGCAGGGTGCGTGACGATGCCGGCCCGGTGTTGAGGAAATCCACATAGACACAGCGGTTGCGGTCATGGCCCGGTGCGTGCGCCTGGGTAATATGGTTGCCCTTTCGGGCCCAGCCGACGCCCCATGCCTCCATCTGCCAAATCCGCTCCGGCGCGGTACGGCAGAGAATTTCCGCCAAGGGCTCATCGACCAGACCCCGCCCGGCGGTAATGGTATCCTTCAGGTGAAAGCGCCAATCATCGGGCTCTTCCTCGCCGATGGCGGCGGCCACGGTCATCTGGGCCATGATGGTGGCGCCGGAACGCCCGATCACGCTTTTATCCAGCAACAGCACCTGGGCGCCCGCCTCGGCGGCGGAAATCGCGGCATACATACCGGCGCCGCCGGCCCCGATGATCAGAACATCGGTCTCTAGATATTGACCCATGCGCTACAGCAGATCCGCGACGGCGGCACGGTAGGTTTCGATGCCATCCATATGATCGGCCAGGGAACGGCCAGGGATGCGGGTGTGGTGGTTGCCACGTCCGTAGGAATTGTTGACGGTAATGTGGGAGACGCCCGCATCCTGCCAGAACTGAAATTCCCGGCGCCAATCATCCGGCCCGCCGGCCCCGACGGAAACCCAGACCTCCAGGCCCATGGCCGCGGGGTCCCGGCCCTCCGCCTTGGTATATGCGCGCAATTTGGCGAATTCGGCCAAGGCGCCATCGCCGGGCGGATGGGCCAGCATGATCCAGCCCTCCCCCCACTTGGCGGTGCGCCGCAGGGTCACATCCTCGTGGCCGCCGAACCAGACCGGGATGCCCCCCGCCGCCGGCAGCGGATTGATGCCGGCATCGTTGATCTTGTGCCATTTGCCATCAAACGTGACATGGGGTTCAGCCCACAGCGCCTGCATGAATTGCACCTGTTCCTCGGAACGCCGGCCCCGGTTGGAGAAGTCCTTGTTCAAGGTAACGAACTCCTCCGGGTTCCAGCCCACCCCAACGCCCAGGCGAAAGCGTCCGCCGCTGAGCACATCGACGCAGGCCGCCTGTTTCGCCACCAGGGCCGCCTGGCGCTGGGCCAGGATCAGAACCTGAGTGGAAAAGCCGATCTTCTTGGTGCAGGCACTGAGAAAACCGAACAAGACAAAGGCATCGTGGAACAGATCGGCGGAGGTGTTGCGCTCGCCCCAATCGGGCCGGCTGGCGGCATTCACGCCGATGACATGATCGGCGGCGCCAATATAGTCATAGCCCATGGCCTCCGCCGCCTGGGCATAGTCCCGGATCACATCCGGCTCGCCGCCGATGTCCCACATCGGAATATTTGCACCTAGTTGCATCGTCTTTTCCTCCCCTAGCGCGCTTTCCAGACTGGCGCGCGTTTCTCCTTAAAGGCCAACGGGCCTTCCTGCGCATCATCGCTCAAATAAACATTCTCATAGGCTGCATCGCCGGCCTTTAGGGCTTCGCTCCACCCTACCTCGGCCACGGCATACACCATTCGTTTGCCGGCACGTACCGACAGGGGCGCGTTGTGGGCGATGGTGGCGGCCATATCCCGGGCGGCGGCGGCTAGATCGGCCAGCGGCACCACCTGATTGATCAGGCCCACCTGATAGGCCCGCTCGGCCGAGATCGGTTTGGCCGTGACCAGCAATTCCATGGCCACCCGAGGCGGGATCAGCCAGGGCAACGGTGCGGCCCAGGGCGCGCCACGGCTCCATTTAGGCTCGGTAATGGCGAATTTGGCATTGTCGGCGGCGATACATAGATCACACATTTGCGCCAGATAGAAACCGCCCGCATAGGCCAGTCCGTTGACGGCGGCGATCACCGGTTTATCGGTGTGGATGTTCTTATTCAGGTAGGGCAGAAAATCGGGCGGCGGCACCTTCAGGGCCATGTCGGACATTTCCTTCAGGTCCGCGCCGGCGCAAAAGACTTTCTCGCCCGTTGCGGTCAGGATCGCCACCAGGGCCTCGTCCTCGTCCACAAAACGACGGAAGGCCGCCCACAACCCCTCGCGCACGGCCGTATTGATGGCGTTCATGGCGTCCGGGCGGTCAATGGTGATGGTCGCGATGCCGTCGGATAGTTCGTAACGGATGGGGTTTTCACTCATGATACATACCTCTCCAAGATTATCTTAGCCCGTGCCGGCGGTGATTTTATGTTGCAGGCCGCCGTCGATGTGCAGCAGCATACCATTGATATAGCGCGCCTCGTCAGAGGCCAGAAATACCGCCGCGTTGGCCACGTCCCAAGCCTCCCCCATGCGGCCCGTTGGCGATAGCGCATCGCGGGCGGCAATCATGGCATCCATCCCGCCTTTGCCATAATGGTCCTTCATGGCGTCCGCCACCATGGGCGTATTCATCAGGCCGGGCACCAGGGCGTTGCAGCGGATGTTGCGGTCGGCGAATTCCATGGCGATGTTGATGGTCAGGGCGTTCACTGCCCCTTTCGAGGTGGCGTAGGCCAGTTCGGGCCGCGCCGCCTTTACCGCGGACAGGGACGAGACGTTGACGATAGCGCCGCCACCCTGTTCCAGAAACAGCGGCAACACCGCCTGGCAGGTCAGAAACATCGAGGTGACGTTGATCCGCATCACCCTCTCCCACTGCGCCAGGGTGGTCTCGATCGGCCCACCCAGCGAGGCGATGCCAACGTTGTTATGCAGAATATCGACCCGGCCGTAGGCCGCCATACAGGCCGCGACCATTGCCCGGACGGAATTTTCATCCGAGACATCCGCCCCGTGGGCGGTGGCCTCGAAACCCTCGCCACGGATAATGGCGGTGGTTTCCGACGCGGCCTCTGGGTTCAGATCGACGGCAAATACCTTGGCGCCCTCGCGGGCGAAGGCGGCGGCGGTGGCCTTGCCGTTACCCCAACCGGGGCCGATGGAGCCGGCGCCGCAGACCAGCGCCACTTTGTCCTGCAATCTACCTGTCATGTCCTGCTCTCCTCCTCTGTCGCCAATAGGGCCCACTTCAGCATTAAGGAAGCCTGGTTCAGCAAGCAATCTCACGCCGCACCGAAAAACAGCTGGTGGTGGATATCGCGGTAGGTATCGCTCACATCCGCGCCGAAACAGCAGAAAACAATGTGCCGCAGGCTGCCGGGCGCGGCCTGATAGGCTTGCGCGGCGGCCAGTGCGATCCCGGTCGCGGCACCCAGGGGATAGCCGTAAATACCTGTGGAAATAGCGGGAAACGCAATGCTGGACAGCCCGGCCTGATCCGCCAGTTGATAGCAGACTTGATAAGCGCTGGCCAAAAGGGTGGCTTCATTCCGCTCGCCGCCATGCCAAATGGGTCCCACGGCGTGGATCACATGGCGCGCCGCCAAATCATAACCGGCGGTGATACGGGCCTGACCCGTTGGACAGCCGCCAAGCCGGCGGCATTCCCGCGCCAACTCGGGGCCGGCGGCGGCATGAATGGCGCCGCAGACACCGCCTCCCGGGGCCAATTCCTCGTTCGCCGCATTGACGATGGCATCCACATCCAGGGTCGTAATGTCGGCCTCGACGATCTCCATTGTTACGCTCATGGCGGGCTCCGCCCCATTCCTGTTCTCTCTGCTTCGGATTTTGGCACGATGCCTCGATGGGTCAACCACCACAACAGGGCCAACCCCGGCAGGGCCGCAACCGTGGTTATCAGAAAAAAGCTCACCCAAGAGGTGCTTTCCGCCACCGCGCCCCCCGGCGCCGACAGCGCGGTGCGGGCCAGGGCCATGAACGAAGAGAACAAGGCATACTGCGTCGCCGTATAGGCCACGTTGCACAATGACGATAGATAGGCGACGAAGGCCGCCGTGCCCATGCCCCCCGCCACGTTCTCGACCGCGATGGTCACCGCCAGCATGGACAGGTCGTGGCCAACCATGGCCTGAACGGCAAACATCAGGTTGGAAACCATCTGCAACAGGCCGCACCACAACAGGCTTCGCATGATGCCCCAGCGGACCACAAACAGGCCGCCCAGGAAACCGCCGGCCAAGGTGGCGCCAAGGCCAAACAGCTTGGAGACAGAGGCGATCTCGGCCTTGGAAAAGCCGATTTCCACATAAAACGGATTGGCCATGATGCCGGCCAGACTGTCGCCGAATTTGTAGAACACCACGAACAGCAGGATTGGCAGCCAGCCGCCCCGGCGTAAGAACTCGGCGAACGGCTCCACCACCGCGTCGCGCAACCATTTCACGGGATCGGCGCGGCCCCCGGCGTCGATGCTGTCCGTGCCGTTGCCGCCCGGCTCCGGGTTCAGCAATATGGTCAGAATGCCCACCGCCATCAGCCCCGCCATGGCGCCATAGACCCAGAACCAGCTTACCACCTCGGCCAGATACAGGGCGCCCGCGCCAGAGGCCAGCATACCGAGGCGATACCCCGCCACGATCATCGCCGCGCCGGCGCCATATTGCCTCTCTTCCAGAATTTCCACCCGATAGGCATCGATCACCACGTCCTGGCTGGCCGAGGCGAAGGTGACAAACAGGGCCCAGGCCGCCATGGCCCAGGCGCCGTTGGCGGGATCATTGTTGCCCAGGCCAACGATCCCGACCATCAGGGCAAGCTGGGTCAGAATGGCCCAGCCGCGCCGCCGGCCCAGCCAGCGGGTCAACAGCGGCAGGCGCAGACGGTCGATCAACGGCGCCCAGATAAATTTCAGGGAATAGGGCATGCCAACCAGGGCGAACAGGCCAATGGCGGTTTTCGAGATGCCTTCCTCCGCCAGCCAGATCGACAGGGTGGAGAAGGTCAACAGCAAGGGCATACCCGACGAGAAGCCCAAAAACAGAATGGCAATGACCCGGCGGTCCGTATAGACCCGCATGCTGGCAAGCCAACCCGGCCGCGCCACAGTGGCTTCATTTGCGCTTTTCGTCACCGGCGGCCGTAGCCGGCGGCGGCGCGGCCCTCATCTGGTTTCGTTTTTATTAGAGCAGTTCCGGTCTTCATGGCTGGGATGCAGCGGATTTCACCGTGGGAATATTGGCCCAGCGCGCGATCAGGCGCTGCAATTCTTCTGTTTCGATCGGCTTGGCGAGGTAATCGTTCATGCCCGCCACGGCGCAGCGCTGCCGGTCCTCCTCCATGGCCGAGGCGGTCATGGCGATGATCGGAACCGAAGCATTTGGCCCGTCCAGGGCGCGGATCTCGCGGGTTGCCTGCAAGCCGTCCATCAAAGGCATGTTGACGTCCATCAGGACCAGGGCAAAGTTGCCCTTTTGCACGGCCTCGACCGCCTCGCGGCCATTGCCGACACATTCTGTCTCCAGGCCCAGCTTTCCCAACAACGCTTCCGCCAGCATCTGGTTGATACGGTTGTCCTCGGCCAACAGCACGCGGACCGTCGCCATGGGTTTCCCCGCCCCCGCCTCCGCCGGTTCCGGCGGCAGGCGGGAATCCACCCAATCGCCCTCTTCGTTGCGATCCCCGGTCAAGACCTGCACCAGGGTGCGGCGGCGAATAGGCCGGACCAGATAAAATTCGAAGCCATTTTGGCGATAAGGCTCCAGGCGCGCATGCTGATCGACCCGCAACAGCAGAACCAGACGGCAATCCCCGCCCGCAGCACTTTGCCGCAATTTTCGGCCCAGTTCGGTAATGGTCTTATCCGGGAACGCGCCATCGATCAGGGCGGCATCGAATATTGCTTCATCACCCTCGGCCTGGGCCAGAAACTGCAGGACCTGTTCCGGATCCCCGCTGGCGCTGACCTCGGCCCCCAGCGCAGTCAGACTGCGGTGAATGATCTCGCGCGAGGTGGCATTGCCATCGCACAGCATAATTCTTTGCCCGGCCAGCGCGTCCGGCGCGACGGTTGCTTCACTTGCCTCCGGGTCGAAGGCCAGATCAACCATGAACCAAAACGTGCTGCCCTTGCCCGCGGCGCTTTCCACCCCGATCTGCCCTTTCATGCGCTGCACGATACGTTGTGAAATGGCCAGGCCCAGGCCGGTGCCGCCATGGCGGCGGGTGCTGCCGGAATCGACCTGGCTGAATTCCTCGAACAGCTTGTCCTGCGCCTCCTCGGCAATGCCGATGCCCGTGTCCGTCACCTCGAACAGCACGACAACGCCGGCTTCGCTTTCAAAGGTCACGGAAACGGCGATCATCACCCCGCCCTGATCCGTGAACTTGATGGCGTTGCCGCCCAGGTTCAGGATTACCTGACGCAGCCGGCCGGCATCGCCATAGAGAAATTCCGGCACATCCGGCGCGAAGGTGGCGCCGATGGCGATCTCGCGCTCCACGGCGCGGGCGGATAACAGCTCGCAGGCCTGTTCCACCGTGTTGATCAAATTGAAGGGCTGTTCGTCCAAGGCCAGTTTGCCGGCCTCGATTTTAGAATAGTCCAGGATGTCGCTGATGATGGCCAGCAACGCCTCGCCCGATTGCCGGACCGCGCTGGCATAGCCGTATTGCTGTCCCGTCAATTCGGTTTCCAGCAACAGCCGGGTCATGCCCAGGATGCCGTTCATCGGCGTACGGATTTCATGGCTGACCGTGGCCAGAAAGCTGGACTTTGCGCGATTGGCGGCCTGAGCTTCGTCGCGGGCGCCTTTCAACTGCTCCTCCGCCAGCTTGCGCGCCGTATCATCCCGGCCGATGGATTGAATTTCCAGAATTCGGCCAGCGTCGTCACGGATGGCGTTATCGATCCAGGCAATCCAGCGCCACCCGTCGCGGGTCAGAAGCCGCTGGTCATAACGGATGCGGTAGGGGGGCGCCTCTAATCCCGGCGCCAGACTTTCTGCGATGCCGTAATCTTCCGGGTGCACATCGGGGGTGAAGTTGCTGCCCTCCAATTCCGCCCGATCCATGCCGAATTGTTCGCAAAAAGCGCTGTTAACGAAGGTTAACAGCCCGTCGGCCGTACGCCGGACGATAAACGCGTCCTGGGTTTCCACCAGGCCGCGATAGCGTTCCTCGGACTGCTGCAAATCAGCATTGGCGGCATTCAATTTCTCGATCGCCACGGTCAGCCGGTCGGCCATTTCAGAAACCCGCTCGGACTGATTGTTCAGGCGGGCAAATTTTCCGCGGGTATCAAAGAACAGCGCGGCCAGCACCACCGCGATGGTTATGGCGATCACGGCCAGAGAGGTCGGGCCAAGGTTGTTGCCGGACTCGCCCGCCAGAACATCAACATTGAACACCAGCACGACGATTGCCATGCCGAGAGATGCCAACAACGGGCCGAAATATCTATTCTGGACCAGAATTCGCAACAATTTCATGGGCCCAGCATGACATTTTGCAGCCGGCTCGGCAACGCGGCGAAAGCGACTCTAATTAATTGAAAATTGCTCTGGCGTTCAGACCGCCGTGCGTAACCGCCGGTAGCTTAAGGCCTCGGCCACATGCACACGGTGCACCGTCTCGCTGCTTTCCAGGTCGGCCAGGGTGCGGGCGACGCGCAGGACCCGGTGATAACCACGGGCCGAAAGATGCATGCGTTCGGTGGCCTGGCGCAACAGATCGCGGCCGCCATCGTCGGGGGTGGCCACGGCCTCCAACAATTTGCCATCGGCATGAGCGTTCAGGCGCACGATGTTTTCAGTTGGCTGTTCCCGCGCCCGGCTTTCATAACGCTCGCGCTGCCGGTCCCGGGCCCGGGCGATGCGTGCCGCCACCTCCGCCGAGCCTTCACTGGCGGGCGGCAGATCCAGATCCGCCGCCGATACGTTGGGCACCTGAATATGCATATCGATGCGGTCCAGCAGGGGGCCGGACAATTTGCGCTGATAATCCTCGGCGCAGCGCGGCGCCCGGCTGCAGGCCAGTTCCCCATCGCCCAAATGGCCGCAACGGCAGGGGTTCATGGCCGAGATGAATTGAAAGCGGGCCGGATAGGTCACATGCGCATTGGCGCGGGCGACCACGGCGCGGCCGGATTCGATAGGTTGGCGCAGGCTTTCCAGAACCTGGCGGCTGCATTCGGGCAATTCGTCCAGAAACAGCACCCCGCCATGGGCCAGGCTGACCTCTCCCGGCCGGGCCCGGCTGCCGCCGCCGATCATCGCCGCCATGGAGGACGAATGGTGCGGATTGCGGAAAGGCCGGCGCCGGCGCAAGCGGCCATCGCCCAACTGCCCGGCGATGGAGGCGATCATGGAAACTTCCAGCGCCTCCGGAATTAGGTAGCAAACGCACCTTAGACATCATGGCTGTTTCCCACCGTTTCTCTATCCTGCCACCATGGCAGATCAATACGTTATCTCTGGACTGGTCCGTAAACGCGCGGCTCTTGCGGGCGAGATAGAAGCCACCCACGACCGTCTGCGCCAGATGGTGCAAGAACTCGAACACCTTGACGCCACGCTGTTGCTGTTCGATCCCGATTACAAAGTTGAGGGCATCAAGCCCAAGGCATTCAGACCGCCCAAAGACTGGGCCAACAGGGGCCAAATGTCCCGTATTGTCCTATCCATACTCAGACAGGCCGTGGAGCCCCTCACAACCCGCGATATCGCCTTGGAGCTACTCATAGAACGGGCGCTGGATAAGTCCGATCAGAAGCTATTACGGCTCATGACAAAGCGTGTTGGCGTGGCACTACGTCACCAGCGGGATAAAGGGCTAGTCGGCTCAGAGCAGGGGCCGGGGCAGTATATGTTGTGGGCCTTGGAGCGATAACGGGCCAAATTATCCACAGGGCAAGTGGAGACTCCAAATTTACCATATCATGTGATATAAGCGAACTGACCCCCGGCATGTGGTGTACCGGGGGTCGTTCTGAAACTGCCAGCGAAAGGAAATTATCATGGCAGAGTATGTTGATTGGTCCGTCAATGGGACCACGTATCGTTACTGGTTTCTTGCCGGCTCGTCAATCGCTTCTAATATCAAAGCAGATGCAGGGAACTACATATTCGTGAAACCAACTATCAATGGCTGGGTGCCGCTTTACATCGGCATTGCCGATGACCTAAGCGACAGAATCCCAGGTCATGAGCGGTGGGCTGAAGCGGTGGCGCTGGGCGCGACATGGGTTGTTGCACACGTTCAGCCCAATAGCACGAAGCGAAAGGCGGAAGAAAAAATCCTTATTGGGGCTTTGAATCCGACATTGAATACTCAACACCGCCGACTAGCAACATTGCTCGGCGGTTAGGGTTTCTGTCATCAAACTCCGATTCGGGCGTGGCGGGCTGGCTTTGGCCCGCCACTACCTGGATTGCTGGCGCATTATCAATCACCAGCCGTGGCCGTTTGTTGTTTCGTTCCATATAACCAATACTCCGATCATGGGGGCGTGCCCTCATGATTTAAAAAATGGGCGCGCGCACTAGTTATGAATGAAAAGCTACCACCTCGAATTAAACCAAAAATTAAGGCCGCCCCGAAAATCCGCCAAGTCTATTGGTGCAAGTTTTGGGATGACGCAATCTTACCTGAAATGTGGAAAGAGCGGCCCGTACTTATCATATCCGGCAACAATGTGTTGAACGGTCATTGTGCTGTTCTGCCAATGTCAACACAGCCTCAAAAAGGATATAGCGAAAGATGGGCACATAAATTGTCTTTCCGTCCCGACGGGGAAGAAGATACATGGGTCGTCTGCAATCACCTTTGCACGGTATCAACTGGCAGATTAAGCCAATTTAGAGGCAACGCGATTCCCCGTCTTGATGGCGATGAATTCAACACAATATTGGCTATAATGTATAAACGGCTCCCTGTGCCCCAGGGATAAAATTGTTGAATTCTTAATTACAGCAAGCTATATATAATTTACTTGCGGCACCAAGAAATTGGATGACCGTTTCCCGAAAGGGAGTGACTTGCGAAGGGGAGCCCTTAAAAAGCTCCCCTTTCGTTTTTTTATTTGGCTGATTTC
Source organism: Alphaproteobacteria bacterium (assembly GCA_016776605.1). Classification (GTDB taxonomy): domain Bacteria; phylum Pseudomonadota; class Alphaproteobacteria. Next base: position 34,444 of record JADHTB010000033.1, read on the forward strand.
TGCCAATAACCCTTCCACTGCCGCGATACCGGATGGCTCGACGCCGCCGCAACCAGCACGGCGAACTGATTACCATTCGCTTGCCGCCGATGATCTTCCCGCCACGCCATTTCCCGCGCGTAGGAACCTAAATACCGCCCGCTGATATGATGGTGCGTCCCGATCTCCGCACGGCGCAAGCGCGAGAAATAGCTTTCGGCCCAGTTGGTGGAATTGTCCAATTCATCAACGAAATTGACGCTGTGATTAACCCGGCCCATTTCGTAGCTGGCGTGCAATTCATCCCAGCCCGCCGCTTCGTCTGCAAAAACCGTTGTGCCGCTTTCCACGCGGGCGCGGATTGTCGGCACTGATTGATCCTCAGACCGGAACACGAAAGGCAATGACCGGCCTTCCCGCTGGCGCATGATAACCACCACCCGGCGCTTGCCGGTTTGATGCTCTGCAAGCCGCCTGTCTATCCTGTCCGACTTCACGTTGGCGGGTTTGATATGGCCACCAAAATAGGCACCATCAACCTCAACTTCGCCGCTCAACTTGGCGTCCACTGTTTCCGCCGCCATGGCTTCCCGTAGCTTGTGGGCCATGACGAAAGCCGTCTTGTACTGGCAGTCCAGGTTGCGGCTCAGTTGCAGGGCTGACATGCCCTTGGCACCGTTCACAAACAACGCGATGGCCAACAGATAGTCCCGCAGATCCAACTTGCGGCTGGCGAATATCGTGCCGCTGGTGACGCTGAATTGAGCGTGACATGCCTTGCACTTGAAGATTGGCCGTGAAGCATATGCATAACAGGCCGCGCAATCGCACTTGGGACATACCGGCTCACCGTCCGTACCGGCCCACCGAATGGCCCTAAACGTCTGCCGCGCTTCCTCGTCTGACATTCGCGCGACCTTTGCCACGCTAAGTGTCCGGGCTTTTGCTGAAAGTAAGAAATGCTGTGTCATTGTACCATATCCGATGCCTATGCATCATATATAGTACGTTGACGTATCCCTTACAAGGGCATATGTATCTTTTATAGTGCTTTTTTTATCAAAGGCGATGCAATGATACAGAAAACAGACTGGGAAGCCCGCGCGGCCAACCTTCTTAAATCCGAATTAAAGCGTAAGGGCGTGACCTATTCCGCCCTGGTGGAGCGCTTGGCAGATATTGGCGTTTCTGAGAAAGAGGTAAACGTTCGCAACAAACTATCGCGGGGCAAATTCAGCGCGGCGTATCTGATTCAATGCCTTGAGGCAATTGAGGTGAAGACGTTTCGTCTTGGGGATAACTAGAATAGACAGAGCTTGAACCCGGTTCCGAAATTTGCAGTTTGTCTAAATCGCCGCCCCATTTGACATCAAGCTCGATCTTGGCCACCTGACCATCTTCTTGAGATATCACACCCACCGTAATCCGGTATGTATGTCCGGGATCAAAAATACCCGGATTCCTGTTTGGGCGATCATTTATGCAGAGCCAAAGTTTGTCGTCATTGCCAAAGACGCTCGCGACGTCCACAAATTGCTTGATATCCCGACCGAAAACGTCCTTTTCCTGATAGGATGCGCCGGCTGCCACAGCCCAACTTAACTGAAGACTGTCCCCCCACCTTTGCACACCCACTTCGCCCGAATCATCAACCCTCTGAACGCCCAACACGCGAGCAACACAGCGCCTCACGGGCGCGCCGGTCAAAGAATATGGCCTGACTCTAATCCAAACTCCAATTCCGGTTTCGGTAAATGCGCCGGAAAGCCCAATGAGCTTACGCGGCCACTCACCAACACGCGTCAACGCGACAAAGTCATTGTCCTTGGGGTCGAATTCAATTGCGATTTTCGGCACATGCTTGGCTTCGAGATCGGAAATACGACGACTCGCCTCGGCGCGTTGGCCAAGCATGTCTTGAGTTTTATCGTTATCGAGATTGGCGGGCGCTGTCACAAAATTACAAGCATAAACGAGTGGGAAAAGAGCAATCACAACCCCAAGAACAACACCGCGAAAAATAGTTTCGTCCCCCGCAGCGTCCGCCGAACCCCATATCCATAAACCAGCAATTACAGCAAAACCGATAAGGGCGCGCAGCACTATCTGGTCTCGTGACCCGAGGCCAAGAAACGTGCGGGTGACGGAAAGCGCCCGCTCGTGGACGCGCAGCCAATATTGCTTGTGAATGTCTGCCATTCCGCCACTATAGCCATATTTCACCTCCGAAGCTCTCGGAGTTATGCAAGAAAACGCTTGGTGCGTTTGCTACATAATTCCGAGCGCCTCGCGGGCATCCAGGGGCGGCAGGATACCCGGCAGACGTTCCGCCAGCATGGACTTGCCGGCGCCGGGCGGGCCGATCAACAACAGATTATGACCCCCCGCGGCGGCGACCTCCAAGGCCCGCTTGGCGCTTTCCTGGCCCTTGATATCGGCCAGGTCCAACTGCGCGCCGGTTTCATCGGCCAATTCGGGCGCCGGTTGCGGCAGCACCTGGCTGCCCTTGAAATGATTGATCAGGGACAGCAGATTGTCCGGCGCCAGCACCCGCAGATCGCCGGCCCAGGCGGCCTCGCCGCCCTGTTCCAGGGGGCAGATCAGGCCCCTGCCCTGGCCCTGGGCGGCCACCGCCGCCGGCAGCACGCCCGCAACCGGGGTCAACCTGCCATCCAGGGACAGTTCGCCAACCGCGTTATATTCCGCCAATTCATCCCTGGGCAGTACGTCCATGGCCAGCAACAGGCCCAGGGCGATAGGCAGGTCATAATGGCTGCCTTCCTTGGGCAGATCGGCAGGCGCCAGATTGACGGTGATGCGTTTCGGCGGCAGCGCCAGGCCAATAGCCCCCAGGGCGCCGCGCACCCGCTCGCGGCTTTCCGCCACCGCCTTGTCCGGCAGGCCAACGACAGTAAAGGCCGGCAGGCCCGAGGCCAATTGCACCTGCACATCCACCGCCAGGGCATCGATACCCAAAAACGCCACCGTTTCCACATGGGCCACCATGCCCGAACTCCCATTCCACAGCCGCTCGTCCACAGCCGCCCGCGCGTGGACATCAACACAGGTTGCAGGAAACTATGGCAGAACGCCCCGGCGCCGTCGAGCAAAAAGAACAAACAGAAAACAAACCGTTCGGATCAGGATAGCGGACTAACCATCCCACAGCTCCCGCTCAGCGGCCTTCGGTGGCGCCCCTAAGCCATTCTGGTGCGTTGCGCCGCTTGCCCGATGCACCACATCGCGCTGCGCAACGCGCCTACCCGAATGGCTTAGGGGCACCATCAAATGGACCAGAATAGCCCGGAAATGCTCTAG
>JADHTB010000034.1 GCA_016776605.1 Alphaproteobacteria bacterium
CAAATCAGCGGTTGCCTGGCCCATAATCGCCCGTTTGTCGGCTGGTATTCGTTTGCCGGAGGCCTCGCGCAAGGCGTCCAACTGTTCTGCTAATGACATCGAATGTGCTCCTTGGATCTTGGTTAAAGTTACGTTGGTTAATCAGTGTGTTGTTCCTGCGTTCGCGGCAACAGAAAGCGCTTGGCAATTAGGCTGAGCTGCTCGTCCTCGCCGTCGGCCAGCTTTTCCTGAATACGACGGAGGATCGCCCGCAACATATTCGCCTCGATCTCCATTAGGTCAGACAAACGAAGCATTTCTCACCACCTCATTCCACGATCACACGACAGTCAACCAACTCGACACAACGGCAATCATGCCGTATTAAATGAGATAATTGGTGCGTATTATGTTGCAGAAGGTACAAATGGCAGCTCCAACAATACCCGACAGACTCTCTGGGCTCCTCCGGCGCTTCCAGATTAAGACGGGCGTTTTTCACACCGGTCTGATGTGCGGTTCGGCGGACTTCGTGACATCCGATTCTGGCGGACATCTGCACATCCTTCGCAGTGGCTGCCTTCGCGTCACGAACGCCGACAGCACCCCCTTTGAGGTTACCGAACCAACAGTCCTGTTCTATCCGCAAGGTCTGGGGCACCGGTTGGAAACCGACGGGAAAAATCAACAAGTTGAACTTCTTTGCGCCAAAATCGATCTTGGCGGCGATGCCAATCCCCTTGCCTTGGCCCTACCCGAAGTTGTCGTCGTGCCATTCGCGCAAAGTGAGGGGCTTCAGGCGACACTGGACGTGCTGATTGAGGAGGCCTTCACGACTAATTGCGGACGGCAGGCTGTCCTCGATCGCTTGTGCGAGGTCGTTGTCGTGAAGTTGCTGCGGCATGTCATTCGCGAGAACCAATTGAAAATTGGCCTGCTTGCGGGACTCGCTCACCCGATGCTGTGTCGTGCGTTGACCGCTATGCACGATACTCCGGAAAAGGATTGGCCACTCGAATGGCTCGCCGACACGGCCGGCATGTCGCGCACCACATTCGCCAATGTATTTCGCGATGTGGTTGGGCAGACGCCGGGCAATTACCTTGCACGGTGGCGCCTGACACTGGCTAAGGGACAGTTGTCCAAGGGCACGCCGCTCAAAGCCGTAGCCCAAGCTGTCGGCTATGCCAGCCCCGCCGCGCTGTCGCGGGCTTACACGCGCCAGTTCGGGCAGAGCCCGCGAGAGTCGAAAAATTCCGACGCCCTTTCCGCGTGACGGCTTTTGATGCTGTGGACGGCTCCCAGTCGCCCGCACCACTAGATGTGCGCGCCGGGGGCGGGGCAATGGTACAATACCCCCCAATGCGTCACCACAGGTTCGAAATAGCATGCTCCAGATATTTGTCGATGCCGATGCCTGTCCGGTCAAGGATGAAGTCATACGGGTGGCCGAACGCCATGGCCTGATGGTTCATCTGGTCAGCGACGGCGGTATCCGCCCGCATGCCTCGCCGATGATCCAGGTGGTCGTGGTCGCCCAGGGGCCTGATGCGGCCGATGATTGGATCGCGGAACATATCGAAGCCGGCGATATCGCCATCACCAACGATATTCCCCTCGCCGACCGCTGCCTGAAAAAGGGCGCCGGCGCCATTCAGCCGAACGGCAGGATTTTTTCCCAGGACTCTATCGGCATGGCGGTGGCGACCCGTGACCTGATGGCGGGCCTGCGCGAGATCGGCGAGATTACCGGCGGCCCGGCGCCGTTCTCGAAAAAAGACAGATCCAGTTTTCTTCAGGCCCTGGAAAAAGTCATTCAGGCCCAACGCCGCGCCTTGTGACCTAGAGCAATTTTCAATTAATTGGAGTCGCTATCGCGACTTAAGTAATTGGTTCAATTGCTCTATTTCTAAGAGTCTGAGCGCATTTTCTTCGAATGCGCTCTAGGACTGAAGGACGCTTTGAAAAGCGACGGCAGGCCGCCCGGAATCTGCCCAGAATCCCCCCCGGAATTTGCTATGCGGCGCTGCTCATAATGCCGGTTTTGACGGCGTAATCGACGGCAAGGCCGTAATCGGGATCGTCGTCTGAATCCACCACGAGCTGGCCCGCGCGATTGAGAAGATGGTGACAATCATGGCTCAAATGCCGTAGCTGCAGCGCCTTCCCCAAGGCTTGGTATTTCGAGGCAAGCGCTTCGATGGCCTGGAGGGCGGATTGATCGACGACGCGGCTGTTCATGAAATCGACGATGACAAGATCGGGATCACCCTGTGGATCGAAGATTTCCGCAAATCCTTCCGCCGATCCGAAAAACAATGGCCCTTCAATCTGATAGACCTTCCCGCCTGTTGGCGTGTAACTGGCGGTGCCATGGATACGGATTGCGTTGCTCCAGGCAAAGGCCAGCGCCGAGACGATGACGCCAACGACAACCGCGATGGCGAGATCGCTCATCACCGTTACCACGGTCACGAGCACGGTCACCATGGCATCGGTTAAGGGAATGCGGCGCATAATAACCAGGCTCTGCCAGGCAAAGGTGCCGATGACGACCATGAACATGACGCCGACCAAGGCGGCCAACGGTATTTGTTCGATCAGACCAGAGGCGGCAAGGATAAAGGCGAGCAGAAACAAGGCGGCCGAAATGCTCGAGAGCCGTGTGCGCCCGCCCGATTTCATGTTGATCATGGATTGACCGATCATGGCGCAGCCCCCCATGCCGCCAAAAAACCCGGTCACCGTATTGGACAGGCCCTGGGCAATGCATTCCTTTGAGGCGCCGCCGCGTTTGCCGGTGATTTCGCCGACAAGATTAAGCGTCAGCAGACTTTCAATCAGGCCGATGGCCGCTAGGATCAGCGCATAGGGGAAGATAACCTGCATCGTCTCCAGGTTCAGCGGCACCATCGGTATGTGGAACAACGGCAGACCGCCTTTGATTGATGCCAGATCACCAACCCGCGGCACATCAATGCCAAAGAAAATGACCAAGCCGGCGACAATGCCAATGCCGGCAAGCGGCGCCGGAATAGCGGCGGTAATTTTAGGCATCAGCCAGATGATGGCCATGGTCAGGGCGACCAGTCCCAGCATGCCGGCCAGGGGCCAGCCGGTCATCCAGACTTTGACACCGTCCGGTCCCGACACCTGAAACTGTGTGAGTTGGGCCAGGAAAATAACAATGGCAAGGCCATTGACGAAACCCATCATGACCGGATGGGGCACCAGGCGGATGAACTTGCCAAGCCGGAAGACACCCGCCGCGACTTGCAGCACCCCCATCAGGACCACCGTGGCGAAGAGGTATTCAATGCCATGGCTGGCCACCAGCGATACCATGACGATGGCCAGGGCGCCGGTGGCCCCCGATATCATGCCGGGGCGACCGCCGATAAGGGCCGTAACCAAGCCGACGATGAAGGCGGCATAAAGACCGACCAGGGGATGCACGCCGGCGACGAAAGAAAAGGCAACCGCTTCGGGGACAAGCGCCAATGCGACGGTCAGCCCCGAAAGCAGTTCGGTTTTAACCAGGCCAGCCGTAAATGGCATCTCCCGTGGCATCTTCAAGGGAGCAAAAGAAAGGCGGTCGGCGAAAGCGGCAAGGGCAGCTCTGGTCACGTTGTTCTGATCCGTCCAAAAATAAAGAGAAATTACGGCGAACCAAAATCGTGTTTGATCGCAGGCAGTATACTAGATGCTATGTTGCATCGCACACAAGTCTTTTCAATAGGTTAATGGCTAAATTATGTGCAGCGCAGCATTTTTTATATGCATGGCACACACGCGGCCCCAGGCGCGAACAACAGCCATGGGCAAAACCCCGCTATTTGCTGTTCAAAGCCCCTTGGGGGTTGCAAAGACCGTCGCCAGACCGCCGCCCTCGGTTCGCATATTGGTGGTTTGCCCACGATAAAGGCGGGCGGATAGCTGCTGGATTTCACCGTTGTAGGTGACGCAGCGCAGATCCAGCTTTAGCGACAGTTTCTCACCCTCGACCATAAGTGACCTTTCACTCGGCGGGATCACGGTTTGGGCAATATAATCGGCACCGACAATGTCGGCCCAGACGCGATGGGTCAGCTTGGCGCCGCGATAGGCGCCGCGGCTGCCAAAACCGGTTGCCGGCTTGAAAAACAGGGTCTTGCGATCCCGCCATAGTGCCTCGGCATTGTGCGGGCTAACGGCGACGGTGGCCGGCAGGGACCGGCTTATGGTTTCAATCGCCGCCGCCTCGACGCCGAAATCGCGCAGCCGGCCCGCATCGGATAAAACCGTCAGATTGCTCTTGTCGGCAAACAGGGCATAGACATGCGGCGATGGTGTGACCACCGCCAGGCCGTCGCGGTAGGCTGTCGCGAGGATGCTATTCCCGGGCGCCTCGAAGTAGAAATCGGTAAGCCGGTTATAGACCAGGTCGACCTTGTCGTTTCCCAGCCATAACGCGCCCTGGCGAACGTCGAAAGCCTCCGGGCCGGCGATCACCGCCTCTATCCCGTGGCGTTGGAAGAGGGATTGAAAGAGCAAAAATTCGAGATATAGAAATTGCGCCTCTGGTTCGTTATCGACGATGGCGATGCGGCGCAGGGGCGCCTCGCCGCGCTGATGCCGCCATTCCTCCTGGAACATGGCAACCAACGCCGCTTCGGCTTCGGCGAAGTTGGAGGTGCCGCCGAAAAATTCCGTAACCTCGCTGCAACAGGCCTTCTGTGATGCCGCGAGATGGAGGTTGAGCAGGGCGCCGCCGGCATTGGTATTAATCTCGATCAGTTGCGGGCCAGCGGCGCCGAGATGAAAGTCGTAACTGAAAAATACGCCACGCGGCCCAAAGTCCTGGCGGGTGATCGGCGGGGCAGCGGTCAGAACATTTTCACGGTAGGCTGGATTCCGGGCGACACTCTCCACGGCGGTAATCAGTGCGGCCATCTCTTCCACATGACTGTGCGAGAGGAATACGGGAGAAGCGGCAAAGAGATTGCGCGGCGCATCAAGAAGCCGCTCCGACAAGGCTGCATCAACCAGTTGGTCTCGAAGGTTCCGGTTCAAGGCCTCGCGATCGACAGCGATACAATAGCAATCCCTGTTCAACACAGTGGCCAGACTGTCGCCTTGTTCCGTCATCTAGTGGTCCTATACTAACCGATGGTTCCCATCCGTGATGGATCAAAAGACCACTAGACTCTGAAGAAGCGTGGTGCGCAAGACACCAAATAGCCGAAGGCTGCAACCCGGAAAAGGCAGGAAGAGGCGATTGAGGGGGCGTTCAACCCGCACCCTTTTCTTCGAAATAGGTGAAGGCGGAGATGCCGAACAAGCGATCGATCCGGTCATCGCCGCCCAACAGCGGCATATAGATATGTTCGGCGTCGTAGATTTCCTTGCCCTCGACATGGGCCTTCGCGGTAAAACGCATGGGCTTGCGGTTTTGCAGCACACTGTTCGCGGGTTCCGCAAACAGGCTATATACATCTTCGCTATAAATTTCGTCCCAGTAACGGCCCGTCATGTCACGTTGAAGGATTGTCGTGACGGCGGTGCCGATCAAGCGCCAGCGAAACCGTTTTTCCGGCTCATATTCGATATCCACCATGGTGATGTGGGGCAATACGCTACGGGGGATTTGCAGCACATCCAGGTCATTTGCGGCCGGCACCGTCCGTAATCCACGAAGGATGCGCCAATAGTCCAGGGCCTGTTGGATTTCCGCGTTTTGACAGTTGAGCTCCGGATCGAGGACCAGATCCATGGATGAAAATCTCGGATCTATGGCCGGCGAACAAAAACTTTGTCCCATCTATTTTGCCCCCGCAGATAAATTTGAAGCAACAAATATTATCTACATCCCATTTAGCTCATATACTTCACATTACCACACTTTTCAGCAAAACACCGTCGCCGCCGGGTCAAGTTTTAGTGAAGGCCTGACTTGGCAGTGGCAAGCGGAGCATTAGCGGCCCAACGGCGGGCTTATTCCGGCACGATGATCGGCTCCAGCGCCGGTTTGCCCAGCACCATGTCGGAGCCTTTTTCGCCGATCATCATGGTTGCGGCGTTCAGGTTGGCCGAAACCATCACCGGCATGATGGAGGCATCGATTACCCGCAACCCTTCCATCCCGCGCACGCGCAACTGGTCGTCAACCACCGCTGTCGGGTCCGTTTCCGGGCCCATGCGGCAGGTGCCCATGACATGGAAGGTCGTGTTGCCGTATTCCCGCGCTGCCTCCAGCAACTCCGCATCGCTCTGCACCTCAACACCGGGGCTTACCTCAAAGTCGAAATACGGTTTCATGGCTTCTGTATTTATCAGCTTGCGCGCCAGCCGCATGGCGCAGACCGTCACCCGGCGGTCCTCTTCCTCGGCCAGATAGTTTGGTTGGATCAGCGGATTTTCGAACGGATCAGCGGTGCGGGCGCGGACCCAGCCGGTGCTTTCCGGGCGATGCTGCCAGCAGGCGACGGTGAAGCCGGGATGATCATCCAGCAGTCCGTGCACGCCCTGTTTATAGCTGGCCGGGGTGAAGATGAATTGCAGATCGTTGCTCCGGGCCGCCGCGTCCGAGTGCCAAAAGCCATAGACCATGGACGGACTTAGATTGACGATACTCTTGCCGCCGATGAAATACTTGATCACCTCGCCGACGATGTTGAGGCCCCGTGCGCGCTCGTTGATGGTCTCGGCATTCTTCACCCGCACGGTAAAGCGGGGCGCGTAGTGATCGCGCAGATTCTCGCCGACGCCGGCCAGTTCATGCTTCATCTCTATGCCCAGGGATTGCAGCAACGCCCCTGGGCCGATGCCTGAAAGCTGTAGCATTTGCGGTGAATTGATCGCGCCACCGCTAAGGATCACCTCGCGGTTGGCCCGCACCTGGTTGATCTGGCCGCCGCGCCCGCCCTTGGCGTATTCCACGCCGACCGCGCGCTTGCCCTCCAGCAGGATGCGGGTGGCCTGCGCATTGGTCCGGACGGTCAGGTTCGGGCGCGATTTCGCCGGGTTGAGAAAGGCCCGCGCCGTGCTGACCCGGCGGCGGCGGTAGGCGGTGCGCTGAACGTAGGAGATGCCCTCCTGCTTGGCGCCGTTGTAATCGGCGTTACGGGGGATGCCGATCTGATTTGCCCCTGCCATGAAGGCCTCGCACAGGGGATGGGAATAGTTCAGGTCGGTGACCTGAAGATTACCCTTGCGGCCGCGGAACTGGTCGTCCTCGCCACCGATCCGTTGCTCGCAGCGCTGGAAGTAGGGCAGGGCGTCGGCATAGCCCCAACCCTGGTTGCCGCGCTGGGACCAGCTGTCGAAATCCATCCGCTGGCCGCGGTTGTAAATATGCCCGTTGATGGAGCTGGAACCGCCCAAGGTCTTGCCGCGCGGTACATCGATCTTGCGGCCGCCGGTCCAATGGCTGGGTTCGGATTGGTAAAGCCAATTTATATTCGGGTTGGTCAGGGTTTTGATAAAGCCCGCCGGGATATGGATATAGGGGTTCCAGTCCGGCGGCCCTGCCTCCAGCACACAGACCGTGTGCTTGCCGTCGGCGGTCAGCCGGTTGGCCAAAATGCACCCGGCCGAGCCGGCGCCAATGATCACATAATCAAACGTATCCGCCAAAATTCCATCTCCCGTCAAAGCATTGCCCGCCATGGCCGAGCCTTCAAAACCACCAGCTTAAAGAGCAATTCAAGGTCTGTCACCGCATCTCGGTTTTTAGGATTGTTTAGGATCGGGGGTCAGGATCACCGCCGCCTGGCTTTCCGGCGGGGGAAAGCCAACGCTGTCCGAAAAACATGACGGCTGACAGGTATGTGAAGGATACCGCCAGGGACGCAGCCGTGCCGCCATACACGCCCCACAGGGTAAAGCTGTGGGGCACGCTCAGGATATAGAGGATGATGGAGCCCATGCCGATGGGGAAATTGCGGATCATGGCGTGGGTGGCGGCGGTGCCGTGGGCGAAATGAATGATCAACAGGGTTGGCAGCAAGGTGGTGGGAAAGCCCACTAGCAGGCCGGTCCAGCGCGGCCCAAGGATTTCCGCCAGCATGATAACGGTGATGATCAGGCCAGCGGCGATGCCGCCCCGCAGAAGCAAAAGGTGCGGGGTGTAGCGGACCGGACGCACCACCGCGACAATGTTGATCTTGCGCAACAGCCAACCGGACAGGACGATGACAAAGACGGTCAGGGCGGTCGCGTTGGCCAGGGTGAAGGGAAGTGAAACCAGCACCCAGGCGATGGCCAAATAGGCGGCGACGGCCGCCACCGCGCCGCCCAGGGCCGGAAACCGGGTCAGCCGGGACGAGGTCCAATAATAGATCAGGACAAAGACCAGGGTGCCCGAGAACGAGGCGATGCCGTGGGGCACGCTGTCCACGATATAGGCAATGCCCATGTCGCGGCCCACGAAGAAATACACCAGCACGGCGCTTAACGGCGCGCCGGCCAGCAGGCCGGCGATGCGGGTGCCGATCCGTTCGGCGATGAACGCCAGACCCATGACGATGCCGGCGGACCACAGCGCCTTGGCCAGCAGCGAGGTTTCGTGGGGTGTATCCATTGCGTTGCTGGCCGTGGGGTCCGATTGGGTTGTTGATTGGATTGTTAATGGCCTTGCATGTTATCACATCGATCCGGCGCGGCTGTCCTCACGCCGTTGCCGCACGGGGGTGTTCAGGCTGCCGTAGAAGAAGAATTTTTGGCCCCGGTGAATTTTCGACATGCATTTTCTCCAAGCTGCGGTCCCAAGGTTTCAGGGATAACGCCTGTTGTGGTCAAGCGGCAATACGCCAGGAAATCCGCTTTCCGAGCGGCGGATTCGTGCTATGAAACGGGCAATAAGAAATTTGAATGATGCGCCGCGCCCACTATTGGCCGGCCATAAAACGGGAGAATTTTAGCATGTCGGATGCGGTCGATTTCACGAAACAGGGCGCCATCGGCGTCATCACGGTCAACAGCCCGCCGGTCAACGCGCTTAGCGCCGCGGTCCGCGATGGTCTGGGCGCGGCCTTCGAGAAAGGCCAGGCTGACCCGGACGTTAAGGCCATGGTTCTGCTGGGTGGCGGCCGCACCTTTATTGCCGGCGCCGATATCCGCGAATTCGGCCAACCGCCCAAGGGCAAGCCATTCCACGACGTCCTGGCGGCAATGGAGAATAGCTCCAAATTGATCGTCGCCGCGATCCACGGCACGGCCCTTGGCGGCGGCCTGGAAACCGCCATGTGTTGCCATTACCGCTTTGCCGTGCCCGCCGCCCTGGTAGGTCTGCCCGAAGTGAAACTGGGCCTGTTGCCCGGCGCCGGCGGCACCCAGCGGCTGCCCCGCCTGGTGGGTGTGGCAACAGCCCTGGATCTGATTACCTCCGGTGCCTTCGTGCCGGCGCCCCAGGCCAAGGAACTGGGCATCGTGGATGAAATTGGCGACGATTTGCTGGCGGGCGCGGTGGCCTATGCCGAAAGGCTGGTGGCGGAAGGTGCGCCCCTGCGCAAGATCCGCGATATGCCCTGCGCGGCCGAGGCCGGGCAGTTCGATGCCTTCCGCAAGGCCAATGCACGCAAGTTCCGCGGCTTCCTGGCGCCATGGAAGTGCATCGATTGCGTCGAGGCGGCCGCGACCCTAGCCTTTGATGACGGCATCGCGCGGGAGCGGGCATTGTTCATGGAGTGCATGACCTCGCCGGAATCCGCCGCCCAGCGGCATGTTTTCTTCGCCGAGCGTGAAGTGGCCAAAATCCCCGATGTGCCAAAAGATACGCCGATGAAGGATATCAAGAAGATCGCCATGATTGGCGCGGGCACCATGGGCGGCGGCATCGCCATGAACTTCGCCAATGCGGGTATCCCGGTGATGATGCTGGAAGTGGCCCAGGAAAACCTGGACAAGGGCATGGCCATCATCAAACGTAATTACCAGAACACCGTGAACAAGGGCGGGCTGTCCCAGGCCAGGATGGACCAGCGCATGGCGCTGTTTTCCTCGACCACCGATTTCGCCGATATCGGTGATGCGGACCTGGTGATCGAAGCCGTGTTCGAGAAGATGGAGTTGAAAAAGGAAATCTTCGCCAAGCTGGATGCGGTGATGAAGCCCGGCGCCATCATGGCCTCCAACACCTCGACGCTCAGTATTGACGAGATTGCCTCGGCCACCAAGCGGCCCGAAAGCGTGATCGGCATGCATTTTTTCTCGCCCGCCAACGTCATGCGCCTGTTGGAAGTGGTGCGTGGCACCAAGTCAGCGCCCGAAACCATCGCCACCGCCATGGGCATTGGCCGCAAGGTTGGCAAGATTTCCGTTCTGGTGGGTAATTGCTTTGGCTTTGTCGGCAACCGCATGCTGCACGGCTATACCGGTGAAGGTACGTTCCTGCTGGAAAATGGCGCCCTGCCGCAACAGGTAGACAAGGCGATCTTCAGTTTCGGTCTGCCTATGGGACCCTTCGCCATGGGTGACATGGCCGGCCTGGACGTCGGCTGGCTGGTGCGCAAGGGGCGCGCCGCCACCCGGCCCACCAACGAGGAATACGGCGGCACCATCCCCGACCGTATTTGCGAGTTGGGCCGTTTCGGGCAAAAGACCGCCGGCGGCTACTATGACTACAAGGAAGGTGATCGCACGCCGATTCCTAATCCGGAGGTGCAGGCCATCATCGAACAGGTCTCGAAAGAGAAAAATATCGCGCGGAGCGAATTCTCCGACGAGGAGATCGTCAAACGCTGTCTGTATCCGCTGATCAATATTGGGGCGCAGATCCTGGATGAAGGCATGGCCATGCGGCCCTCGGATATCGATATTATCTATATCAACGGCTATGGCTTCCCGGCCTACCGGGGCGGCCCCATGCAGTGGGCGGATTCGATCGGCCTGGAAAACGTTCTGGCCGATATCAAGCGCTTTCACGCCGAATTCGGCGAACGCTGGCGCCCGGCCCCCTTGCTGGAAAAACTGGTCGCCGAAGGCAAGACCTTCGCCGACCTGCAAGCCGCCGGATAAGTTGGCGCAATAACAGCGAAAGCCCCTCCGCCGACCGGCGGAGGGGCTTTTTTGCGCCTAGGTTCTAATATGGGGACACAATACTTATATCAAGTGATATAAGTATTGTGTCCCCATATTAAATTAACGAGCCTAATGAATATCGGCGGAGCCGGCCATGGCGCGGCCCAGGGCTTCGACGTCGAAGCCCGGTTGGCGGCAGGCTTCCAGGATCACCGCTTCCCGGCGTTCCAACAGCTTGCAGGCGTCGGCCACCTGGCGGGCCACGGCGTGGGGGATGACCACGGCGCCGTGCCGGTCGGCGTGGACCAGATCGCCGGAGTTGACCAGCATGCCGGCTACGTTGACAGCCTTGCCGAAGTCTTCCAGATGCACATGGGCATGGGACGGCCCGATACGGTCGGCGATGAATTGAAAGCCCGGGGCCACGGCATCGAGGTCACGCACCGAGCCATCGGTGATGACGCCCAGGCAGCCCAGGGAATGATGGATGGTGGACTGAACCTCGCCCCAAAAGGCGCCATAGCCACGGCGCGGGCCATCCATGTCCTGAATGATCGTGATGGTCGGCCCGGTGCCATCCGCCACATAGCGGTAATAATTAAGGCGCTGGTCACTCATCTCGGCCCCCGGGCGGCTGCTGGGTTCCGCCGCGCGAATGGTGGCGGTGCGGGCATAGCCGACCATGGGTGGCAGATCAGGAAAGGCGCAGACCAGGGGTTCGACGGTAAAGCCGATGGCCCGGCGTTCCGGCGAAGTAATTTCCAGGGCGTTGCAGATGGTCGGGGTATCCCAGGCGCGCAGGGCGGCCAGCTCGATTTCGTTCAGGGGTTGGTCGGTCATGGGTCTTCGGTTTCCTGTTCTTTTCATCGAAGGTTACTGAACGTAACCCTTGTAATTGCGTTCAAGCGCCACGCATGCTGCGCGCCTAGATGCCACGGATCAGTTATAACGCCGCTGCTATCAGACACCAAGATATTGGTGTTGGATGTCTGGATTGGCGCGCAGTTCCGACGAGGTGCCGCTCCATACCAGATGGCCTTTTTCCACGATAAAATGCCGGTCGCAGATCTGCGTCAAGGCCTCGACATTTTTGTCGATCACCAGGATGGCCTGACCTGCGTCCTTCAGGCCCGCCAGACAAGACCAGATTTCCGTTCGGATCAAGGGGGCAAGCCCTTCGGTCGCTTCATCCAGCAGCAACAATTTTGGATTGGTCATCAGGGCCCGGCCAATGGCCAGCATCTGTTGCTCGCCGCCGGAAAGTTGATCGCCCATGCTGCCCTGGCGTTCTTCCAGGCGGGGGAACAAGCCATAGACCCGTTCCAGGCTCCATCCCGCGGCCGTGTCATCGCCGGGGCGAGCCGTGGCGACCAGGTTTTCCCGGACGGTCAGGTTGGGAAAAATTTGCCGGCCTTCCGGTACCAGGCCCAGGCCAAGCTGCGCGATGCGATAGGGGGCGAGGCCAACCAGGCTGGTTCGCTGAAACGATAGACTGCCGGCGGCCGGCTGGATCAGGCCCATGATGGTGCGGATGGTGGTGGTCTTGCCCATGCCGTTGCGGCCCATCAGGCTGACCACCTGGCCGGCCTGCACGGACAGGCTCATCCCGAACAAAGCCTGGCTTTGCCCATAGAAGGCGTCGATGCCGCTCAATTCAAGCATCCGCCGCCTCCGTCCCTAGATAAGCGGCGCGGACGGCCTTGTTGGCGCGGATCTCTTCCGGCCGGCCGGTGGCGATGGCGCGGCCATAAACCAGCACCGTGATGCGGTCGGCCAGGGCGAAAACCGCGTCCATGTCATGTTCGATCAGGACGATGGTAAGCCGCCCTTTCAAGCTTTGTAACAGCGCCACCATTTGCACCGATTCATCCCGTCCCATGCCGGCCATGGGTTCGTCCAGCAACAACAGGCTGGGCCCGGTCGCCAGCGCCATGGCGATCTCCAACTGCCGTTGCTCGCCATGGCTAAGGTTAGCGGCGGGCTCATCCGCCCGGGCGCCCAGGCCAATGCGTTCCAGTATCTGTTGTGCCGGTTGACGCAGGGCAGGGTCCTCATGCGCCGGACGCCAGAATCGAAAGGAGTGCCCGGCGTGGGCCTGCACGGCCAGGGCGACATTGTCCAGCGCCGTGAAATCAGGGAAGATCGAGGTGATCTGAAAAGACCGGGCCAGGCCCAGGGCCGAACGGTCCGGTGCGGATAAATGGGTGATATCGCGCCCGGCAAAACTGACCTGTCCCTTGTCGGGGCGCAATGCGCCGGACAATTGCGCGATCAACGTGGTCTTGCCGGCGCCGTTGGGGCCGATGATGGCGTGGATTTCCCCCTGGGCGATATCCAGATGCAGATCGTCCGTGGCGATCAGGTTGCCAAAACTTTTGCACAGGCCATGGATGCGCAGGACCGGATCAACCATGGCCTTTGCCCCCCCCATTGCGCGCCCCACTGCGCCTTGGGAACCATTTTCGGGCAAACAGCGCATGGATGCCGCCCCGGCCAAACAGCACGATGGCGATCAGGATTGGTCCCATGATGATGGCCCAATGTTCACCCGCATTGGTCATGAATATTTCCATCCATTGCGGCAGATATTCCTCCAACAACAAAAACCCGGCCGCCCCCAGCACCGGGCCGATCAGGGTGCCCATGCCGCCCATGATCACCATGATCATGATCTCGCCCGATCTGGTCCAATGCATGATGTCCGGCGAGACGAACTCGTTTAAATTGGCGAACAACGCGCCGGACAGACCGCAGATGCTGGCGGCGATGGTAAAACCGGCCAATTTGTAACGGTAGGTATGGAAGCCCATGGCCTGCATGCGTTTTTCGTTGGTCCGGCTGGCCCGGATTACCATGCCAAAACGGGACCGCACCAGCCGATGCAGGATGAATAGCACCAGGGCCAGACAGGCCAGCACCAGGTAATAAAACTGGCTCGAGTCATTCAGATCGACCAATCCGGCAAACTCGCTGCGGGCGGCGGTCATGCCGTCGTCACCGCCGAATTCCTCCAGGCTGATGCCCAGGAAGTACAGCATCTGGGCAAAGGCCAGGGTGATCATGATGAAATAGACGCCCGAGGTGCGCAGGCTCATGGCGCCAAAAATCAACCCGACCAGTGCCGAGGCGGCCATGGCCAGGGGAAACTGAATGAAGCCGTTGTCGATGCCGTAAAAGCTGAAAATGCCCACCGTATAGGCACCGATACCCATATAGGCGGCATGACCAAAACTGACCATGCCGCCATAGCCCAGAATGAAATCCAGGCTGACGGCGGCAAGGGCCAGGATCAAGACGCGGGCCAGCATGTCCACATAGAACGGCTGATCGAAAATTGCCGCCAGCGGGGGCACCACGGCGAACAGCGCCAGGGTGATCAGGGTCAGCCAGATTTGCCGATTGTTCATGGCTTAACCGGTCCTGGCGGGGAACAGGCCGCGGGGGCGCACCACCAGGATCGCGGCCATCAGAATATAGATCAACATGGAAGCCAGGGCGGGACCGGCGGTATCCGCCGCCGCGTCCGAGACAACGGCGCGCAGCAGCACCGGCAGGAAAATCCGGCCCACCGTATCGACCATGCCGATGACGATGGCCGCGATGAAAGCGCCCCGGATGGAACCGATGCCGCCGATTATGATGACCACGAAGGCCAGGATCAACAATGGTTCCCCCATACCGGATTCGACGCTGGTCAGCGGCCCCAGCATCATGCCGGCCAGTCCGGCGAAGACCGCGCCCAGGGCAAAGACCAGGGTGAACAGGGATTTAATATTCACCCCCAGGGCGCCCACCATCTCGTTATTCGAGGCTCCGGCCCGGATCAACATGCCCAGGCGGGTGTGTGCCACGATAAGGTAGATGATGCCGGCGACCGCCAGGCCGACGGCGATGATCAACAGGCGGAACACCGGATAGGGGGCACCGGGAATGATTTCAACATGCCCGGACAGATAATCCGGCAGGCCCGAATACAGCGATATGGGGCCCCAGACGATGCGCACTACTTCGTTGAAAAACAGGATCAGGCCAAAGGTGGCCAGGACCTGATCCAGATGGTCGCGGCGATAAAGGGTGCGCAGCGCGACGACCTCGACCAGCGCGCCAACGACAAAGGTCGCCGGCAGGGCCAGGATCATGCCAAGCAGAAATGAATCGGTCCAGGCCACCAATGTTGTCGCCAGATAAGCGCCGATCATGACCAGACTGCCATGGGCCAGATTGACCAGATCCATGACGCCAAACACCAGGGTCAGGCCGGCGGCGATCAGAAACAACATCACCCCGAACTGCAATCCGTTGAAGGATTGTTCCAATAGCAGCAGCGGATCCATCTAAGCGCCTCCTAGTGGTCCGATTCTAACGGATGGTTCCCATCCGTGAAGATCGAAAGACCACTAGACTCTGAAGAATCTAGTGCCGGCACGATAAGATCAGATGCAAACGGGGGCACCCATAGGTGCCCCCGAAAACAATCCAACTTGCGTCTGCCTACCACTTCATGCCGCAGGATTTGGCATAGGAATCGCCATGGGCGGAAATGATCACCCCACGGGTCTTCGTGACATAGCTGCCGTCGGCTTCCTTCACGGCTTCCCGCAGATAGATGTTCTGAATGGGGAAGTGGTTGTTGTTGAATTTGAAGGTGCCCCGCGTGGTGGGGAAATCGCCGGCCCGCATGGCGGCCCGCAACTTGGCCCGATCGGAAACGCCGCCGGCGGTGCGGATCGCCTTGTCCAGCAACATTACCGTGTCATAGGCTTGCGCCGCGTAGAAGGACGGCGTTTTGCCATATTTCTTGCGGTAATCGGCCACGAAGCGGCGATTGACGCTGTTGCCAAGGTCCGGGCTCCAATGTTGTACACCGAAGGTTCCCACCGCCGCGTCTTTCAGTGCGGGCAAGGAAATGGCGTCCACGGTATAGGCCGAATACAGCGGTATTTTGCTGGACAGGCCGGCTTGGGTATATTGCTTGATGAAGTTGATGCCCATGCCGCCCGGCAGAAAGATAAAGACGGCGGATGGTTTGGCGGCGCGCAGGGCGGAAATTTCCGCCTGATAATCCTTCTGGCCCAACTTGGTATAGACCTCGCCCGCGATCTTGCCCTTGAACATCCGTTTGAAGCCTTTGATCATATCCTTGCCGGCCTGATAATTAGGCGCCATGGCATAGACATTATCGATCTTTTTATCCGTCATGTATTTGCCCATGCCTTCGGGCATCATGTCGTTCTGAAAGGCGACATTAAAGAAGTTCTCGGAACACTTCTTGCCCGCCACCGCCGATGGCCCGGCGTTTGAACTGATCAGGAAGGTATCGGACCGGGTTACCGGGCCATGTACCGCTATCAGAAGGTTGGACCAGATGATGCCCGAGATGAATTGCACTCGATCCCGCTTGATCATCTTGTTTGTCAACTGTTTGGCCACGTCGGGTTTGCGTTGATCGTCGCCATAGATGATTTCCGTGTCCAGGCCACCCAACCTGCCGCCGACATGTTCCAGACCCAATTCGAAAGCGTTCTTCATGGGCTTGCCGATAATGCCGGCGGGGCCGGACAACGTGGTGATGAAGCCGACTTTAACGGTTTCCGCGGCCACCGGCGTCGCCGCCAAAGCCAGGCCGGTGGCCAAGCCAATGGCCAAGCCTATAATTCGTTTCGACATTCCCTAATCCTCCCAGGTTGAGTGTTATGCGCCAATTCCGCTACCTAGCCTAACCAATGACCATGCAATGGTATGGCCAGGGCGTTGTTTTGATTGTACCGGGTCTGATAGTACCGAAAAGCGCCACAAGTCTAAAGCGCCTATGCGGTTGGCGATAACATATGCGATTGGCGATAACAATGGACCGTTGCACAGGCGCTTCGGTGCGATTAAGCTTTTGGTTAACGCGGGTTGGGGCAGGGTGACTAAACACCCGGACGTTGAGCCGTGGGGAGGTGGCAAGGGGCCGCGTCCCAATAATTGCAATGGGATAGGGAGGCTAATCCTATGAAACGCCGTGCATTTATCAAGGGTGCGACAGCTGCTGGCATTGCCACTGCCGCCGTCGCTGCATCGAATTTTCCAAAACCGGCCATCGCGTCGGGGGTCAAGGAATGGAAGATGGTCATGTCGTGGCCGCTAAATCTGCCGGGCCTTGGCACCTCCGGCCAACGGGTGGCCCGCCGTATCGACCAACTATCCGAGGGCAAGATTAAGATCAAGGTTTTTGGCGGCGGCGAATTGGTTCCCGCACTTCAGGCTTTTGACGCAGTTTCCAAGGGCGATGCCGAAATGTACATGTCGGCGGAATATTATTATCAGGGCAAGCATAAGGCGTTCAATTTCTTTACCGCCGTGCCTTTTGGCCTGACCGGTGCCGAAACCTATTCCTGGATGCGCTATGGCGGTGGCCAGGAATTGTGGGACGGCCTGTCCGCGCAATTCAATCTGAAGGCATTTCTGGGCGCCAGCACCGGCGTGCAGATGGGCGGTTGGTACCGCAAGGAAATCAATTCCCTGGATGACTTCAAGGGCCTTAAATTCCGCATGCCCGGCATCGGTGGTGAAGTGCTGCGCCAACTGGGCACTGCCGTTATCAACCTGCCCGGCGCCGAAGTGTTCCCTGCCTTGCAGGCCGGCACCATTGATGGCACGGAATGGGTGGGGCCATGGTTCGACATGATGCTGGGCTTCTACAAGGTGGCCAAATATTACTACCATCCCGGTTTCCATGAGCCCGGCACGACGGGCAGTTTTGCCATCAACAAAGGCTTGTGGGACAGCCTGACCAAGAACGAGCAACTGCTTATAGAAACGGTGATCCAGGCTGAAGCAATGATTCAGGGCGCCGAGTTCAATGCCCGCAATCTGGCTTCCCTGGATGTTCTCGTTAAAAAACATGACGTCAAGTTGCGGCGCTATTCGGACGAAATGCTGACCAAGATCGGCACCATTTCTGGTCAAGTCGTGGCTGATATCGGCAATGCGGATGCGACCTCGAAAAAGATCTATGAAAGCTATATCGCCTTCCGCAAACAATCGCTTAGCTGGGCCAAACTCAGCGAACAGGGCTTCATGAACGCGCGTTTGTTACCGTTCAAGTATGCCTGATGCAAAGGCCGGCGCCTGCCGTGCCGGTCCGTGATGATGAAGCCCGCGTCAGCTTTTGGCGCGGGCTTCCCTTCAGGCTAAGGGCTAGCCACAATATTCGCTAATATCCGCTAATGGCCGCGACGATAAACGAACCGGTCGAAAATAGCCTGGGGAGGCGCCAGTGGATCGATTACTAGCAATTGCGGGCATCATCGATCTGATGAACGAAAAGATTGGCCGCACTGTTTCCTGGCTGGCCTTGTTCATGATCCTGGTGCAGTTCATCGTTGTCGTGATGCGCTATATTTTTGGCCTGGGTTCCATCATGATCCAGGAATCCATTGTCTACATGCATGCCCTGATCTTCCTGATCGCGGCGGGATATACCCTGTTGCATGACGGCCATGTGCGGGTGGATATTTTCTATGGCGCGGCGACCATCAAGCGCAAGGCACTGATTAATTTCATCGGTGTTCTGGTTTTCCTTTGGCCGGTCTGTCTGCTGATTATTATCGTCTCGGCCAAATTCATCACCGCCGCCTGGGCCGTCAGGGAAGGCTCGCCGGAAGGTAGCGGCATCCAGGCCGTTTATCTGTTGAAGACGACGATCTGGATCTTTGCCGGATTATTGATTCTGCAAGGGTATTCGCTTTTGGTGAACTCCTGGGCGGTGATGCGTGGGATCAAGGCAGACTACGATCACGCCTCGGCCGTCGGCGGCGGTGGCGGCGAGACCGAGGGGGGCGGATTATGAGTGCCAACGAAATCCTCGTCATCGTGATGTTCTTCGGGGTCTGCGCCATGTTAATGGGCGGTTTCCCAGTGGCTTTTTCCCTGGCGGGCGTCGCCCTGATGTTCGCCGGTTTTGGTTCCCTGATCGGCGCCTTCGATATCTCCTATCTGGGATTTTTCCCGAACCGCATATTCGGCATCATGACCAACGAGGTGCTGATCGCCGTGCCGTTGTTCGTCTTCATGGGGGTTATGCTGGAACGCTCTAAAGTGGCGGAAGAGCTGTTGGATACTCTGGGCATGGCGTTTGGCTCTTTGCCAGGCGGCCTGGGCATTTCGGTTTGTGTCGTGGGCGCTTTGCTGGCGGCGTCCACCGGTATCGTCGGCGCCACCGTGGTCACCATGGGATTGCTGTCGCTGCCGACCATGTTGCGCCGGGGTTATGATCCGTCCCTGGCCTGCGGTACGATCTGCGCCTCGGGCACCCTGGGCCAGATCATTCCGCCTTCCATTGTTTTGGTGGTGCTGGGCGACCAGATTTCCAACGCCTATCAGGAGGCGCAAAGGGTTTTGGGCAACTATGCCCCCGATCCGGTTTCCGTCGGCGATCTGTTCGCCGGCGCGTTGATCCCGGGCTTGTGTCTGGTTGGCATGTATATTCTCTATCAAGTCGCCACCGCCATTCTGCGGCCTGGATCAGCGCCCCCTATTCCGCGCGAGGAATTGACCCAGGGCCTTTCGAGCCGCGAAATAGCGTGGAAGATCAGCGAAGCCCTGGTGGCGCCGGTTGTTTTGATCGTCTCCGTCCTGGGCTCCATCCTGGCCGGCATCGCCACCCCGACCGAGGCGGCGGCCATGGGCGCCATCGGGGCGACCCTGTTGGGGGGCTTGCGCATGGGCACTGGTTCCGGCCGGCCCGTTTATGCCGCAACCATTGCTCTGGTGGTGCTGTTGGTGCTGGCCGCCTTTTTCGATTTGCGGCAGGGCCGTGATGAAGTCTCCAGCAGCGATACGGTGGGCATGATCATCGGCGCCATTAGCTGCCTGTTCCTGGCCTGGGGCATCGTGGTCAGCCTGTGGCGGGTTTATCACGGCGGCGCCTTGCACGAGGTGGTTCAGGGCACCACCAAGATCTCGGCCATGGTCTTCGCCATCGTCATCGGGGCGCAATTGTTCTCGTTGGTGTTCCGGGGTTTCGGCGGCGATGATCTGGTGCACGGCTTCCTGATTTCACTGCCCGGCGGCGTCTTTGGCGCCATGGTGGTGGTCATGGCCATCATGTTTGTCATGGGATTTTTTCTGGACTTTATCGAGATCACCTTCGTCGTCGTGCCCATCGTGGCGCCGATCCTGCTGCAGATGGATATCAACCCGGTCTGGCTGGGCATTATGATCGCCGTCAATCTGCAGACCTCGTTCCTGACACCGCCCTTTGGCTTCGCCCTGTTCTATTTGCGCGGCGTCGCCCCGGCATCGGTGACGACCCTGCAAATTTACAAAGGCGTGGTGCCTTTCGTGGCCATCCAGGTTCTGTCCCTGGTTCTGCTGTCCATCTTCCCGGGCCTGGTAACCTGGCTGCCCAAGGTGATTTACGGCTAGACCGGCTTCTGGATGTATTCGATGGTGACGCCGTCGGGGTCGCGCAGATAGACGACCTTGCCGCCCGCATTGGGGCCCTTGTCGATCGTGGTGATGGGCCCCAGGGGCAGAACCTGGTGCGGGGCCGAGGCGGCGACGGCGGCTTCCACATTGTCCACGTCATAGGCGACGTGGGCGAAACCGGTATCGCAGGGGCGGCTTTTCACCTCGCCGCGTTCGGCGGGCGCATGATACTGGATCAGTTCCAGGCGGTGGCCGGGCCCCTGAATATAGGCCACTTCGATATCGGCGCCCGGCACGCCCACGATGACCTCGATCAATTTGGGATCGCGCGGGGCGCGGTTGACCAGTTCAAAACCCAGCGCTTCGGTGAAAAAAGCGATACTGCGATCCAGATCGGAGACAGTGAAGGATGTGTGGTTGGTGGCAAGTACGCGAAAACTGCTCATGGTCGATCCTGTCCTTTTCGAAAATAATTCATGGCGCACGGTATCCTGTTTTGTCGCGGCCCATGCATAGGTGCCATGCGTTATCACCGCTTGTCCAGGGGCTGGGCAATGTCTAGGTTCCCGCCATCATGAAATCCTTAAGCGCCGCCATCGAAGGCACGTTGGGGCGCTTTCCACCGCATATTCGCGCCATTGTGCTGATCCTGTTTGCCACCCTGTGCTTCACATCGATGCATACGGTGATCCGCTATGCCGCGACCGTGGGGCAGATCCATCCGTTCGAGGTGGCCTTTTTTCGCAATGTCTTTGGCTTGTTGGCGGTGTTGCCGTTCGCCCTGAGTGGCCGGGCGGCGGCCTTGCGCACCAAGCGCCTGAAACTGCATGCGGTGCGCGGCATCATGCAGGTTTTCGCCATGCTGATGTTCTTCTATGCCCTGTCCATCACGCCTCTGGCAAAGGTATCCGCCGTCAGCTTTACCGCGCCGTTGTTCGCCACCCTGGGCGCGATTATTTTCCTGGGCGAACGTATCCGCATGCGCCGCATCATCGCGCTGGCGCTGGGTTTTCTGGGCGCCATGATCATTGTCCAGCCCGGTTTCATCGAATTGGACCTGGGTGCCATCCTGGTCATGGCCTCGTCCTCTATCTGGGCTTGCGCCATTTTGATCATCAAATCCCTGGCGCGGACCGAATCCAGCCTGACTATCACCACCTATCAGAATATATTCCTCATTCCCTTTACCTTGTTCGCCGCGTATTTCTTCTGGACTTGGCCCAGTTGGACGTTGATTGCCCTGTTCGCCGTGATGGGTATTTTCGGCAGCATGGCCCATGTGGCCATGGCTGAATCCCTGAAATTGGCCGAGGCCACGGCAATTCTGCCCTATGATTTCGTGCGCCTGATCTGGGCCTCCGGCATCGGCTTTGTCATCTTCGGGGAAATCCCGGAAATTTGGACCTGGATCGGCGGCAGCGTGATCTTTGCCTCCACCACCTATATCGCCTTCCGCGAAGCCCAGTTGAGACGGCGGCAAGCTGTCCTGGACCGACCGTCCAAGGTGCTGCCATAAAGTACCTAGGGTGCGCTCAGGTCTCGGTGGAAAATGATTGGCCGTCGAATTTGATAATTTTCAAGTCAGCCAGAATTTCCCGGTCAACGCCGTCAAGGCAGAAGATGTTGACGGTGACCATATCCGGCGCCGAGCGGGGCCGGTGAAACGGATAGATGCCGCAGGTTTTGCAGAAATAGTGTTTTGCCGTCTTGGTATTGAATTCATAAAGCTGCAGCGCGTCCTCGCCCTGTAAAATGCGCAGGTTTTCCGGCGCCACCCGGTGCATCACCGCATTACGCCGGCTGCAAATGGAACAATTGCAGATGGCCGCGTTATCCAGCACCGTATCAATCTCGAACCGGACGGCGCCGCAATGGCAACTGCCTTGGTAAGTCTGCACGAATATAAATCCTCCATCTCTCAATCTGTCAAAAGACCAGCGCAGCTAGCAATCAGGGGCGCTTTTTTACCAGAATTTTCTGTTCCCCCTCCATGATCAGCTCCCGGCGCTGATTGTGCAGGGTCGAGCGCAGGACCACCACACCGGTGGTGCGCCCCGGTTTCAGGTCAATCACTTCCAGCATGGGATAGACGGTGTCGCCGGCATAAAGCGGCTTTAGGAACTTGCTGGATTGCTCGATAAAGGCAATCAGCGCATCGCCGAAATAATGCGGCAGCATACCCGCCCCCGGTGCGGTCTGGATTACCGCTTGGAAGCCGTGGGCCAGCAAATTATCGTGCCCCCGGGCGCGGCAATATTCGATATCATAATGGATTGGATGGTTGTCGCCGGAGGCCAGTTGGAAGGCGGCGAAATTGGCATCGGCCAGGGTGCGCGAGGGGATGGGGAATTTGTCGCCAACCGCCGCATCTTCAAAATAATGGGTCTCGTCCAGGGCATGTTTTGCGGGATCAAAGCTCTCATCAATATCAGGTTCGCCGCGCATAAAACTTTCCTTCGCGTTTGCCATAGGGGTCGCTTAACGCTGGTAGTACGGCGAAGCGCTTCCGTCAAGACGCGGACAGGGCGCCATGGCGGTAGGAATGATCCGACTTGCGTCCCATGGTTGAAGCCGGTGTAATATCATCACATCAACCCGACGGGGGAGGATTGAATGGCAAACGGTATTCCGGTACCCGTGACAGGCATTTTGACCTTTGATGCGGAAGGTCAAGAAGGCGGGCGGTATGACAGCCGACAATTTCATGTGCCGTCCGCGACCTCTGGGCTCACCATCGGGCGTGGCTATGACATGAAGCTGCGCACGAAAAGCCAGATCCGCGACGATCTCGCCGCAGCAGGCGTGGCGCCCGCCATGTCGGCGCTGATCTCCCAGGCCGCGGGAATGGCAGGGGGGCAGGCGGACGAATTTATCGCGGAAAATCATCTCGAGGATTTCAAGATTGCACCCGAGGCACAGCTGAAGCTTTTCGAAATCGTGTATGCCCGCCAAGCGGCGGACGCCAGGCGTCTGGCCACGAAGCCGGATGTTACGACGGCGTATGGCGTGACCGATTGGGATGCGCTCGATCCGACGATCAGGCAGGTTGTTGTCGATCTCCGTTTTCGGGGCGACTACACGCCCACAACCCGGCGCTTTCTTCAGGCCTGTGTCGTCAATAATGATCTGGGGGCCTTTGCCCTGGAGATAGGCAATCAGGAAAACTGGCCCAACGTCCCGGCCGACCGCTTCGGCCGCCGCAAGGCCTTCTGTGATACGGCGCTGTCCTAGAGCAATTTTCAATTGCTCTATTTTTAAGAGTCTGAGCGCATTTTCTTCGAATGCGCTCTAGGCCTGGTTAATTGTCGCGGTCGTGATTTAGTCGGCTTCACTTCATTTCAATCTGGTTTGTAAACTGGCAAGATTGCCGCCTGGGGCCCTGTATCAGGAGCGCCTCGTCGGCGGCGGCATGGGAAAGCATGGGAATGGGAGAGTAGAGCAAAATGACGGAATTTCTGATATTCGAGGTTAAGGACGCAATCGCGACTTTAACCATGAACCGGCCGGAAAAGTTGAACGCTTTCACCGGCGAAATGCTGCACGGGCTGGTCGCGGCCCTGGATGAATGCGATGCCCGCGAGGATGTGCGCGCGGTTATCCTGACCGGGGCCGGCCGTGGCTTTTGCTCGGGCGGAGATATCGGCGGCATGGGCGAAGAACATGATAGCCGGCCGCACATCACTAAGGCCCGTATTTGGGAGGAAATTCAGGCCTTTCCAAAGCGTGCCGCCAGGTTTGAAAAACCCCTTATCGCGGCGGTTAACGGCGCCGCGATCGGCGGCGGCATGGACCTGGCCCTGGCCTGCGACATCCGGGTCGCGGGGGAAAGCGCCCGTTTCGCCGAAACCTACGCCAAGATTGGTTTGCTGCCCGGCGGCGGCGGGGCTTATTTTCTGCCCCGGCTGGTCGGCAAGGCGCGGGCGTTGGAGTTGCTGTGGACGGCGGATTTTATCGATGCGGCGGCGGCCCTGGACATTGGTCTGGTCAA
The DNA here is from genome assembly GCA_016776605.1 of Alphaproteobacteria bacterium. GTDB lineage: Bacteria > Pseudomonadota > Alphaproteobacteria. Next base: position 24,380 of record JADHTB010000034.1, read on the forward strand.
TCACGTCTTCCCCGATGACGAACTGATGGCGGAAGCAACCAGGCTGGCAACGCGGATCGCCGCCATGCCACCGCTGTCCGTCCGCCTGATTAAACGCACGGTCAATCAAAGCCTGGAAACCGATATGGCAACCGCCTTTGATCTGGTTAGCTCGCACATCGCCATCGCGCGGGCCGGGCACGACCACCCCGAAGCCATCAAGGCGTTCCGCGAAAAACGCGATGGCAAGTACCTGGGGTACTAGAGCAATTTTCAATTAATTGAAGTCGCTATCGCGACTTAAGTGATTGGTTCAATTGCTCTATTCTTAAGAGTCTGAGCGCATTTTCTGCGAATGCGCTCTAGAGCCGTTCCGGCTGTGATGGGACTCGGTCGATACGGCAGGTGTAGCAATTATTCGTGGCCGAGCGGACATGGATATAGGCGACGTCCGTTGTTAGAAAAATGTCCGTGGCGCCGGCAGAGATATCCGCCGCCTCGACAATCCGGCCCGTGCCATATTTGATGCGGTTGTCCGCGCCATAACCTTTGATCAGCGCCAAAGGTCTGTTGGCCAGAATTTCCGGCAAGCCATCATTTATCTGATATTTTGGGCAGCTCTCTGCATGCAGGAAAATCGGCCCCAATTCCGCATACGGGTGCAGGTCGGGAAAGGGCCGCAGGGCAAGAATAAGATAGGCCGCCCCGGCCTCGATTTCCCGCAGGCAGTGGCGGCAGGGCAGGCCGGAGCCATCCGAAATGCACCGCTCCGGCGTTTGCCCATTGGCGTCCGCCCCGCCCCTTTGAAAGTTTTCAACTAAATCGGTTTCAAGGGCGGTGAATTGAATGTCCATAACGCATCTCCTTTTTGCTTAGGGGATGAACATCGGACAGAACATCAAAGACGCATATCCGCATCTTGCGGGGCAATGTTGGGGGGGATTAAACCAACTCGTCTCGATTGCCTTAGGCAGCTTATTGCGGCCTGACACGTTTTACGGGGCCGGAGCCGGGTTTGGCGGGGCCGTGGCTTTTGGGGCCTTTTTTCGCGGTCGCTTTTAGGACCAGTTTGGCGAGTTTGGCTTTTTTGTTGAGTTTTTTGCCCTTGGGCTTCTCCCAGGGTTTTATGCCATGAGGCTTTTTATCCTCGGATTTCTTTGCCCAAAGCGTCTTGTCTCTGGGTTTTTCATGTCTGGGTTTTTCCTCCCGGGTTTTCTCGGCCCGGGTTTTCCCGTCTTTGGGCCCGTCGTTCCGAGGTTTTTCGTCCCGGGGCTTATCGCCTTGGGGTTTTTCGTCCCGGGGTTTTTCGAAATGAGGTTTCTGGTCCGCGCCAATGTCCGCGGGCTTATCCGCTCTGGCTATCTCCGTCTTGGGCTTGTCGGCCCAGGTTTTTTTGTCTTTGCGCCCATCGGCTTGCGGTCCAGCGTCTTGCATTCCTTTGCCGGCCGGCGCCCTGTCGGGTTCCAGCTCGATGATGCGTCTGGGCGCCGTCGTCGCATGCCCGCCGTGCCCGCCGTGCGCATCGTGCCGGGCGGCGTAGGCTTTTTTCTTGCCATAGGGTTTCTCGCCCCGTTGGCGGACGCCGTCGGGCATGGCGGCCAGGCGGGTCACGGTGATGGTTTTCTCCAAGGTCAGGGAGGGGCCGACGCCTTCCAGGAAGCGGTCGATGCAGCCCGGCGCTAGTTCCACATAGGTATCCGTTTGATTGATCTTGATGGCGCCGATATCGCGCTTGGTGATATTGCCAAAACGGCACAACATGGGCAGCAACCAGCGCGGCTCTGCATTCTGCTGATGCCCGGTGGACAGGGTAAACCAGACGCCGTCCTTGAAATCATCGCGCCGGTTGCCTTTTTCCTCGTTCGGCGCGGCATCCAGTATTTCCTCGGGCGCCGAGCGGCCGGCGCGAAAGCGGCGCACCAGGGCGGCGGCCACCTGTTGCGGGCCATGGCGTTCCAATAGCTGTTGCGCGAAGACCTCTTCGTCCTCGTGTATGGGCTCGCTCAGGTCCGGATCGTCCAGAATCCGTTCGTCATCGCGCTGCATGATTTCCAGGACCGTCGGCGGCCGGGCCCAGGTGGCCTCGACATTGGCGCTTTGCAACAACCGCTCGGTACGCTTGCGCCAATTGTGCGGCACCACCAGGACGCTGACGCCCTTGCGTCCGGCGCGTCCGGTCCGCCCGCTTCTGTGCAGTAGGCCCTCGCGGTTGCGGGGCAGGTCCGCGTGGATCACCAGGTCCAAATTCGGCAGATCAAGGCCGCGCGCCGCCACGTCCGTGGCGATGCAGACCCGCGCGCGGCCATTGCGCATGGCTTGCAGGGCTTGGGTGCGTTCATGCTGGCTCAACTCGCCAGACAGCGCCACGACCGAAAACCCCCGATTGTTGAAGCGGGCGGTCATATGATTGACGGCGGCGCGGGTGCCGCAAAAGACCAGGGCGTTTTGCGCCTCGAAATAGCGCAGCACGTTGATGATGGCGTTTTCCCGGTCGTTGGCGGCGACCGTCAGGGCGCGGTATTCAATATCCACATGCTGGCTTTGTTCGCCTTGGGTCGCAAGGCGCACCGCGTCGCGCTGAAAACGTTTGGCCAGGGTGGCGATGGTGCGCGGTACTGTGGCGGAAAACATCAAGGTGCGCCGCTGCTTCGGTGCGGCGCCCAGGATATATTCCAGGTCGTCGCGGAACCCAAGGTCCAGCATTTCGTCCGCTTCATCCAGCACCACGGCGCGCAGGCCGGTCATGTCCAACGAGTGCCGCTCAATATGATCGCGCAGGCGGCCCGGCGTGCCGACCACGATCTGCGCGCCCCGTTGCAGGGCCCGTCGTTCAGTACGCATGTCCATGCCGCCGACGCAGGATGCGATGGCGGCGCCGGTCTTTTGGTACAGCCATTCCAACTCGCGCTTCACCTGCAGGGCCAGCTCCCGCGTGGGTGCGACGACTAGGGCGAGGGGCGGTTTGGCGGGCATTTCGGCGGCGGGAAACCGCTCCGCGCCATCCAGCAGGGCGGGCGCCAGGGACAGGCCAAATGCCACGGTCTTGCCGGATCCGGTCTGGGCGGAGACCAGAAGATCGGCGGCGGCCACCTCGGGCGCCAGAACCGCCTCTTGCACTGGTGTCAGCACGGTATAACCGCGTTCGCTCAACGCCTGGGCCAGCGCCGGTACGGCGCCTTGGAATTCGGTCATATTTTAGTCTTCCGGAATACGGGTTTCGTCTGCCGGTTACGGGTTGTCGCGAAGGATCATCCGTTTTGCGGCACACATCTCACCACCATCAAACGCGTGGCGAATCAAATTATAATGGCGCCTTGTACTTGGTGTTGGCCGCATTGTACAGCGCTGGGTACAGTGCTGGGCTATCTGGACCGGCCCGCGCCCCGTTGCCCCTTGGTGACGTGCCTAGCCTTAGCTTCCGTCATGTTTTCCGCGCTTTTGCAAACTGCATATGGGAGGGCCTGATGGCGGATCGTTACGAAATGGGCGCCAGGGGCGCAGCCAGCCGCCGATAAAAGCCTTCGTTGAGCAATGTAGAAACCGCCAGCATGCGCGTTTCGCTGCGGATTTTTTGATAAACGACAACGGCATGCGGTAGTTGGTGCCGAGTTTCGATCAAACGGGCGACAATCCAGATACTTCCCGGAAAATCAACCTTTTCCAATCGATCCCCTGGCTGTAGCGCGGCACTCTTGCCTAGCCGGCGCATCTTAATTTCCTTGCCATACAACGCCGCCCCATTACGGCGCGGTCAGCGTCTACTATGTCACAGCGGCGGCCAAATGGAAATGAATGTGGCGCATTGTCTGATTTCTATCGTAAATGCTGTTTGCATAAGGCTCTCACACGGCAATGACGTCTGCTGGGGCGTCTGCTGGCCTACACCTGCGCCAGGATATGGTCGGCGACGGCGCGCCAATCTTTTTCCTGCATCATGTTGTGCGCCATGTTCTTGAAGATTTTGGCCTGGGTGCCGTAGGCCCGGGCCGTCGCCTCGATCTCGCCCAGGGAAAAAATGGCGTCGCTTTCGCCGCCCAATACCAGCACCGGCGATTTTACCCGGGATGGTTTTGGCAGCCGAAAAAGCAACATATCCAAAAACGCCATGTAAGATTCGTCCTGCAGTGCGGCGAAATGACGCGCCAGTATTTCCGGCGCGGTATCTTCGGAAAAGAATGCCTCCCGTGCCAGTTCCGGACTGCCGACATAGGGCCAAAGGCTCCAGGTCAAATTTGCCTTGATGGATATCAGCGGGTGCCGCAGGGTCAGGTTCAAGGCGACCCGCCAAACACCGCCTGGCGGGCTGGAGGCGAGTAGCACCCCGTGTGGGATGCCCGCATCCTGATCCAGATATTTTTGCACCACATGCCCACCCATTGAATGGCCGATCAGGACCGGCTTTTGACCATACGCCCCGGCAATCTGCGCCACGGCGCGGCCCACATCGGCGACATAACCGTCCAGCCGGGTCAGTTTCAGGGATCGGTCATTGCCGCTGCCGCCGTGGCCCCGCAGGCTGACCGCATGGCAGGCCCGGCCCCGTTTGGCGGCAATAATCGGCAAATTCCCGCCAGCAATCCGCGCTGTGCTAGGCGCCATGGATAAACAGAAGCGACGCCGCGCCATCGGTGGCGTTCGCGCTGGCCGCCGGAATTGCCGGAAGGATTTCAAGCTGCATCGCGGTTCCCTCGTTTATGGTTCAACCAGTATGCGCACCAATTACGGTTGAACTTACTATAATCTGATGACCGGAGGCCGCATGGCCCCATCTTTAAACGCCACGAGGAACTCAGCCCCATGTCTGAACTGCGCCGCAAGACCATTACCGGCTATTGCGATCCGATTTCTGCCCGTCCGGGCCAGCAATTGGATTTCAAGGTCTGTTGCTATGAAGACGGCCCCTACGAGGCCGATCTGGTCCGGGTGTTTGGTGGCGACGACAGGCCGGAGGGTATCGGTGTGATCGAGGAGGTGGTCGCCGCACCCTTTGCCGGCGCCCGCGATGGCCGTTTCCAAGCCATCCATACGGGCTCCTACGGCAGCCTTGATGGGCAGGGCGGGCCGGTGGGGCGGCAAAGTTTTACCATGCAGGCGATGGTCCAACCCACCTTGCCGGGGCGGGGGCTAAATCCGGGGCGGCAGGTGATTATGGGGCGCTGGCGGGCCGGGGATGAAACCGGGTTTGCCTTGCTGTTGGATGCCGATGGTGCCTTGGCCCTGGCCATTGGTGAAGATGGGGGCGGCGAAGATAGAGGCGGCGACGATGGTGGGCGCCGGGCCTTCCTAAGCACCGGGGTGCCCATGCGCCGGGGGCAGTGGGCCTTTGTCGCGGCCAGCTATGATGCTGCCAGCGGCCGGGCGCGGCTGGTGCAACGGCCCTTGCCCACGGGACCGGGCGACAGCCTGGTCTCGCCCGCCATTGAGCGGACCGAAACCCTGGCGAAAAATTTGACGCTGGGCGCGGCGGGGTCGCCGTTTTTGTTCGCGGTCGGGCACGGCGCGCCAAAAACAGCGGAGTTTAGCGCGCACTTTAACGGCAAGATCGACCGTCCCCGTCTGGCTGGCCGGGCCTTGAGCGATGACGAAATGGCTGCACTGTCCCGGCCGGCGATGCCCAGGGAACTTACCGATTGTATCCTGGGCTGTTGGGATTTCGCCGCCGATATATCCTCCGACCGGATCACCGATCTATCCCCTCATGGCTGGCACGGCCAGGTAGTCAATCTGCCCACCCGCGGGGTCACCGGTCATAACTGGGATGGCAGCGAGCACAATTGGCGTCATGCGCTGGATCAGTACGGCGCCATTCATTTCCATCAGGATGATTTGTATGACGCGGGCTGGCAGACTGATTTCAGCTATACCGTGCCCGAGGATCTGCCCAGCGGGGTTTACGCCGCCCGTCTGCGTCACGTTGGCCACAGGGACGGCAATGGGGACGGCAATGGGGGCGGCGATGTGGACCGCATCCCGTTTTTCGTGCTGCCGCCCAAAGTACAGGCCACCGCCGATGTGGCGTTGTTGGTGCCCACGGCCTCTTACATGGCCTATGCCAATACCCGGCAACGTCTGCAACCCAATCTGATCTTTGGCGATGGCCATCCCGAATATGTCAACGACGGCTTTCTGGCCAGCCATCCGGAAGTCGGCGGCTCTCTGTATGATTCTCACGACGACCGCAGCGGCATTCACTATTCCTCGCGCCTGCGCCCAGTGCTGAATATGAAGCCCGGCGATAACCGGCCCTGGGGTCTGCCCGCCGACCTGAACATCGTCGCCTGGCTATCGCACATCGGCCAAGAATTCGATGTTATAACCGACGAGGAACTGCACCGGGAGGGTGCCGCATTGTTACAGCCCTACCGCTGTATCATGACCGGCAGCCATCCCGAATACCACTCCACCGAAATGCTGGACGGCATCGCCACTTATTTGGATCAGGGCGGCCGCCTGATGTATCTGGGCGGCAACGGCTTTTATTGGCGCATTGCCTTTCGGGACGACAAGCCGGGTGTGATCGAGGTGCGCCGGGCCGAGGACGGAACACGGGCCTGGATGTCGCCGGTGGGGGAATATTACCAATCCTTCAACGGCGAATACGGCGGTTTGTGGCGCCGCAATGGCCGCCCGCCGAACCAGTTGGTGGGTATCGGCTTTGCCGCCCAGGGCTTCGAGGATAGCGGCCATTACGAACGTCAGGGCGGGGCCGACGATCCCCGCGCGGCCTTTGCCCTGGCCGGGGTGGCGGCGGGCCCGATCGGTGATTTTGGCAGCATTGGCGGCGGTGCGGCGGGCGAGGAGATTGACCGTTGGGATACCCGCGACGGCACCCCCATCCATGCCCTGGTGCTGGCCCGTGCGGCCAATTTCGGCGGCGATATGCTGCGCACCAAGGAGGATTTTTTGTCCACCATGCCGCAATTTGACGATCCAAACGTGCGGGCCGATATGGTGTTTTTCGAATGCCCCCAGGGCGGCGCGGTATTCTCCACCGGCTCCATCGCCTGGGTCAGCAGTCTGGCCCACGACGGCTATGCCAACAACGTGGCGCAAATTACCGCCAACGTGCTGCGCCGGTTTCTGGACCCGACGCCGTTTCCAGCTCAGCCGTAGGGGCAACCTTGCCATGGCCCGCTTCGGTGGCTTAAGCTTTCCACTCCATGATCCATCTGCATGAAGGGAGTATCCGCATGCGCATCGTTAATCCATCCTTTGGCCAGGAGGCGCCCAGTACCGAAAAGGTCGGCGCCAACGCGGTCGATTGGAAAACCGACCCGATTATCCTGTTTTCCAATTCCAAACCCAATGCGATCGAGTTGCTGGAAGGTGTCCGCGAGCGTATGGGCGCCTATCGCGCCACGGACAATATCAATCATGCCCATAAAGACAGCCCGGCCCAGCCGGCGCCAGAGGCGATGATCGATGAATTGTCCAAGGAATACCGGGCGGCGCTGATCGCCATAGCCGATTGAGGCTCGTGTTCGTCGTGGAGTTTCCATGACAGCATCGAATTTGAAAAACGCGGCATTGCCAACTACATCATCACGACCGATACCTTCCTGCCTCTGGTGCAGGCCCAGGCCAAGGCACGCAAGATCGAGGCCCATGTCATTGTCGTAAAGCATCCCATCGGCGGCTTGAATGCCGAGGAACTGCTGGAACGGATCGACGCAGCGGCGAACGGCCTGCAGGCTGCCATCGCGGTTTAGGCAACGAGGTTTAGGTAAAAAAAAGTGACGAGTAACAAAATGGAACCAGCCCCAGAGACCGAAATCCTGGACCTTGATAACCTGGACCAGGCGGAATGGAACGAATACGCCATGGCTCAGGCGTGGGGCGATGGCTTTCCCCTTGTCATGCCCACGGAAGATTTAGTGGAACGCTTTGTCGCGACCTGTCACGGGGATAACGAGCCGATCCCGGCCATGTCGCCGCGCCGGGTGATCCCGACGCTGCCGGTCATGGCGGCCAATGCGGTCATGGCCGGTTGTCGGCCGGAATATTTTCCTGCCGTTCTGGCCGCCACGCGGGCGGTCCTGACGCCGGACTATAATCTGCATGGCAGTCTGGCGACCACGCATTCCTGCGCGCCCATGCTGATGTTCAACGGACCGGTCCGCAAGGATCTGAACATCAATTGTGCCTCTAACTGCTTCGGTCAGGGGCATCAGGCCAACGCCACCATCGGCCGGGCCTTGCAATTGATCCTGTTGAATATTGGCGGCGCCAAGCCGGGGGTAATGGACCGTTCAACCCTGGGCTCGCCGGCCAAATATGCCTTTTGCTTTGGCGAAAACGAGGAAGAGAGCCCGTGGGAGCCGTTCCATGTGCGCCGGGGCTTCGCTGCTGGTGACAGCGTGGTGACCGCCATGCCCAGCGAGCCACCCCATAATATCAACGATCATGGCTCCACCACTGGGGTCGGCATTTTGACCACCATCGCCGGCACCATCAGCCAGCCCGGCGCCAACTCGATCTATGGCTCCGCGCCCATATTCATCGTGCTGGGCCCGGAACATGCCCAGACCCTGCATCGTGACGGCTGGACCATTGCCGATATGCAGCAGGACCTGTTTGACCGTTCGGCCATACACATCTCGCGTGTTTCGGTGGAGAACCAGGAAAGTTATGCCAACATGGACCGGGTCATGCTCAACGATCGCTACCCCATGACAGCCACGCCCGAGGACATCCTTATCCTGGTGGCCGGCGGGCCCGGCAAGCATTCCGCCTACATTCCGCCTTTCGGCTTTACCTCCGCCTGCTCCGTGCGGCTCTCCCACGTCTGACGGCGCCATGGAAGCCCTGGGCGACTTGCCGATCTTCCTGGAAACCATGCCGTGGGAGGAGGCCCAGGCCGCCCTGGAAGCAGCCGATCTGGGCGACGGCCTGCCCCTGGTGCCGCCCACCGAACGGCGTTTGGTGGCAATGCTGGATGGCGTCGCCGCGCCCGGTAAATTATATGGCCAGATGCTGCCGCTGTTCGGCGATTTAACCCCTGCCGCGGTGGCCTACAATTGCGTCCTGGCCGGCTGCCAGCCAGGGGCCCTGTCCGTTGTGTTGACCGCGGCCGAGGCCTGTCTGCAGCCGCCCTTCAATCTGCTGGGCATTTTGACCACAACCGGCACCCCGGCGGTGCTAACCATCGTGCATGGCCCTATTGCCCAAACCCTAGGCATGAACCCCGGCACCAATTGCCTTGGTCCTGGCAATCGCGCCAATGCCAGCCTGGGCCGGGCGATGTCATTGGTGATGCGCAACATTGGCGGCGCCCGGGCCGGGATCGGCGATATGGCGACCATGGGGCAGCCGGGCAAATACACCTTTTGCTTCCCCGAAGGCGATGACCGGGTCTTTCCGTTGTTCCCGGCACGGCGCGGTCTGGCCGGCGACGCCAGCGCGGTGACCGTGCTGGGTGTCTCGGGCACGGTGGAGGTGCTGCCCCTGGAAGGCGGCGCGACGCCGGAGCAGATCCTGGACCCGGTGGCCGCCGCTATGATCGCCGGCGGGGCGGTTGCCTCCGCCGGCCGGATGCGGGATCTGGACGAGCAATTTTTTCTGCTGCCGCCGGAAATGACCCAGAAAATCGCCAAGCATGGTTGGGATCTGCCCCGGGTGCAGGATTATCTGTTTCAGGCCCGTTCTGTCGCCGTGCCCGAAATGGCCACTATTTCCACCCTGGGCCCCATCGCGCGAAGCGCGGCGGATATCCATCCCATCGTTACCGGGGGTGCCGGGGTAAAGATGACCTATCTGCCTTTATGGGCCGGCGGTACTTTGTCGGTGAGCAGACCCCTGCGCAATCTTGGGAGTTGATGAACATGCCCGTTACCCGGCTGGAAATAATACAACGCGGACCATATGAAGATGGCCGCGGCTTTGGCCAGGTTGGCCCGTACGAGCGGATCGAGGCCATTGCCCATTATGCGGTCGATCCCTTGCATGCCGCCAACCAGGGCGTGGTGGATCTGGCCCTGGCCGAGCGGGATGGGAATGGCCTGGTGCATTTTCAGGGCGATGTGACCTTGTTGCAGCCGGTGCAGGCGGAGGCTGCGAACCGCGCCCTTTTGATGCAGGTGCCGAACCGGGGCAAGCGGGTCATCGCCCGCTTCAATCAATCACCCATGGGCACCGAGGATACGGTGGAGATCGCGCCCGGTGATGGGTTTCTATTCCAACAGGGCTGGACCGTCGCCTGGGCCGGCTGGCAATGGGATGTGCCGCGTACGCCGGAACGCATGCGTATCGGCCTGATGCCGCCCAACGTGCCACGCGCCGCGCGGACCCCGGCCAGCCGCATGCAGCTTCGAATCCAGCCGGATAAGGCCCGCGACAGCCTGCCCCTGACCGATCAGCACGTGGGCGATCTGGGCCGCCATACTCTGGTGCGGGTGGCCGATACCAATGAACCCGGCGCCCAATTGCTGGTGCGCGATGGCCCCTATGGTGAGGCGGAGGTCATTGCCAGGGAAAACTGGCGTTTCGAACCCGATGACCATATCTGGCTGGATGGCGGTTTTGCGGCCGGGCGGATTTACGACCTGCTGTACACGCCCCTGGACTGCCCCGTGGTGGGTACGGGGATGCTGGCCACCAGGGATCTGGCATCGTTTCTGCGCTATGATGCCGAGGCGCCCACCGCCGGCACAATCGACCATGTGGTGGGCGAGGGGCAGTCCCAATGCGGCCGCTTTCTGCGTACCTATCTGTATCTGGGCCTGAACCAGGACGAGGCCGGCCGGCCGGCCTTTGACGGCATACTGGCCCATATCGCCGGTGGCCGGCGCGGTGAATTCAATCACCGTTATGCCCAGCCATCGGTACAGCCCACGCCATCCTTTGGGCATCTGTTTCCCTTTGCCGATGGGGTACAGACAGATCCCCTGACAGGCGCCACCGACGGCCTGCTGGCCCGGCAGGAAGCCAAGGGCGCCATGCCCAGGATCATCTATACGGATACTTCGTCGGAATATTGGCGCGGCGATGCGGCTCTTAGCCATGGCGATCCGGCCACGGGCGGGGATGGGGCAATGTCCGCTGGCGTGCGGCGCTATCTGTTCGCCTCCACCCAGCATGGCCCCGGTGCGGCGGCCCTGGCCCGGCGCACCATGTTCGGCAGCCATGGCCAGAATTACCTGAATATCATCGACTATCGCCCGCTGTACCGCGCCGCCCTGATGAACCTGCTGGCCTGGGTCAAGGACGGCGTTGCGCCGCCCGATAGCGCCTATCCCAGTCTGGCCGCGGGCAACCGGGGCACCCGGGGGGAGGTAATGGCGGCGCTATCCGCTTACCCCGGTCTGGCCCTGCCCGATAGGGCGGCCATGACCTGGGTCTATCCGCTGGATCTGGGGCCGGACGCCGAACAGGGTATCGCCGCCCTGCCGGCGAAGATCGGGCCGGCAGCTTATCCTGATTGGGTCTCGACCCTTGACGGCAATGGTAACGAGGCAGCGGGCATCGCCATGCCCGACGTGGCCGTGCCGGTGGCCAGCCATACCGGCTTCAACCCCCGTCATGCCGATACGGGCGGGGCGGGGCAGTTGTTGGAATATGTCGGCTCCACCATGCCCTTTGCCAGGGATCAGGCCGGGCGCACGGCGGCGGGCGATCCGCGTCCCTCGATACAGGAGCGCTATGCCAGCCGTGATGATTATCTTGATCAGGTGCGCGCGGCGGCGGTGGCATTGCTGGGGCAGCGTTACCTGCTGGCCCAGGATGTGGCGCTGTGTGTTGAGCTTGCCGCCGCCCGTTACGATGCCTGCATGGGGCAATAGAATTCTTTCATAGGAGTACGCAGAGATGGCAGACGATCCCACGAACCCCGATGGCCGTATCAATACGGAACGGCGCGGCCCGCTGCTGCTGATCGGCATTGACCGGCCGCACAAGTTCAATGGCTTCACGCCAAAGATGACCGTGGAACTGGGCGATGCCTACACCCTGTTGGAGCGCGATGACGCATTGCGCTGCGGTGTGCTGCACGCGGTTGGCCCGCACACCACCGCCGGTCTGGATATGCCAAAAATGGCGCCGCACCGGGAAAAAGGCGCGCCGTTATATGGCGAAGGCAATATCGACTGCTTTGGTCTGGCCGGCCCGCACCGCAGCAAACCCATGGTGGCGGCGGTGCAGGGCATCACCTATACCATCGGCATCGAATTGATGCTGGCCTGCGACATCGTCATCGCCGCCGACGACTGCCGCTTCTCCCAATTGGAGGTGCAGCGCAACCTGATGGCCACGGGCGGGGCGACGATCCGCATGGTGCAGCGCGCCGGCTATGGCAACGCCATGCGCTATCTGTTGACCGACGACGAGTTCGACGCGGCGACCGCCCTGCGCTTCAACTATATCCAGGAGGTGGTGCCCACGGGCCGGCAACTGGACCGGGCGATTGAGCTGGCGGAAAAAATCTGCGCCCAGGCCCCTCTGGCGGTGCGCGCCACCATCGCCAATTCACAAAAATTCATTGAACAGGGTTTCGATGCGGCGGTGGCGGACTTCGCCACCGTCAACGTGGAACTGGGCAAGACCAACGACGCCAGGGAAGGCCTGGCCGCCTTCGTCGAAAAACGCCCGGCGAAGTTCACCGGCACCTAACAGCGCCGGCCTCTCTATTAAGAGGATATGACTTGTTATTCGCAGAAAACAGGGCGCCGTTTCCCCTTATTCGTTGATCCGCTCCTGACGGTAATTCAAAAAACAAGACTCGACCCCGTATCTACGTAAATCAATTTACTCCGACCCCTTTGATGTGGACTTCGCCCACCGCACCATAAGTCGCAGTAGCTAGTGGATTGATTCCAACGTTTGGAACTCTCTATTTCGAGCGGCGATGATTTCTTCTGGATCAGCTTTCCATATAAATGGTTTGGCATCGTTGGCGTTGTATTCCTTGATGAAGCGGTTGATCGCGGCTTGCAAATCGACCAGCGAAAAGAACACACCGTGCTTAAG
>JADHTB010000012.1 GCA_016776605.1 Alphaproteobacteria bacterium
CTGGGTTTCGGAGAGGAATTTTTCCGTCAGGAATGCCTTGGCCGGCAACTGGTTCGGCCCGGGCGGCGGCAGGCAAACGTCAATCAGGTCCGGGCGGCCCATCTTGTTCAGGATGGCGGTGGCGAAATGCATCTCGGCCCCGCCCAGGACGATATGCCTGCCGTCCTTGGTGGCATAGATATTGTACATGGCGTTGCCGCCCCAACTGCGTTCGTCCTTGGGGTTCGGCGCGCGCTTTTCGGCGAACACCGGGCCGACGTTGTTGGGCATGGCGGCGATCAGGCTGTCCATCATGGACAGATCGATGTAATCGCCGCGCTTGGTTTCCTTGCGCCGGTACAGCGCCATCAACACCGCCGACAGCCCCATCATGGAGGACAGCATGTCCGCATTGGCGATGCCCGGAATGGCCGGCTGGCCGTCGGGGCCCAGATTGACGCTGAGGATACCCGCATAGGCCTCCGTCGCCATGTCGTGGGCCGGTTTCTTGGCGTACGGCCCGTCCTGGCCAAAGGCCGACAGCGAGGCATAGACGATGCCGGGATGGCGCGCGGCCACCACGTCGTATCCCACGCCCAGACGGTCAACCACGCCGGGGCGGAAGGCCTCGATCATCACGTCGCAGGACTCGGCCAGACGCAGGGCGGCTTCCACGCCTTCCTCGGTCTTCAGGTTCAACTGCACGCTTTGTTTGTTGCGGTGGGTATTGGCGAAAAACACCGTGGTGCCGTCCCGTTCGGCGCCGATCACCCGGTTCGGCTCGCCACCGTTGATCGGTTCCAGCTTGATCACCTCGGCGCCATGGTCCGCCATCATCTGGGTGAGTAATGGCCCCGGCAGGAACAGGGAGAGATCGAGGACGCGGATACCTTCAAGTTTCATAAGAATAGCTTTCTAGATGGCGTTGTCGGAACGTAGTTTGCTGATTTCGTCGGAGGAATAGCCCAATTCGGCCAGGATGTCTTCGCTGTCGGCGCCCAGCTTGGGGCCGGGGCGGGCCGGAATGGCTTCGCCCAGGCGGATCGGATTGTTCAGCAGCTTCAGGCCCGGCCTGTCTGGATGGTCAATTTCCTGCACGCCGCCGCGCTGGCGGAAATAGGGATTGTCCAGGGCCTGGGCCATGTCATTGACCGGGCCGGCGGGCACGGCGCCGGCGAAATGTTCCAGCCATGCAGGGGTGGGGCGCTTGATCAACACCGCGTCCAGCATCAAGGTCAGATCGTCGCGGTGTTGGTGGCGGCCTTCATAATCCAGAAAACGGGGATCGGCCTTCCAATCCGGCTGGCCCACCTTGTCGCACAGGGCTTCCCAGAACTTCTGGGTCTGGGCCATGATGAAAATCCAGCCGTCCTTGGTGCGGTACAATTGCGAAGGCACGATAAAGGGATGGCCCGAACGCGGCACCCGGCCCGTAACATCGCCTTCGTTCAGGTACCAAATCGCCGGATAGCTCAATTGATGCATGGCCACGTCATACAGCGAGACTTCCAAATCCCGGCCCTGGCCGGAAGATTTTGCCTGGGTAATGCCCGCCAGCAGCGCCAGGGCGGCGGTGACCCCGGTCATATAGTCAACCACGGACAGGCCCATGCGGGCGGGCGGGCCATCCGGTTCGCCGCTGAGAGACAGAAAGCCCGCTTCCGCCTGCATCAGAAAATCATAGCCGGGCCAGCCGGCCCGCTCGCCATCGCTGCCATAGGCCGAGATATGGGCGCAGACCAGGGCCCGATTGTGGGCCGCCAGGTCGCCATGGCGCAGGCCCAGCTTGCCCGGTTGATCGCCGCGCAGATTGTTGATCAGGCCATCGGCGGTGGCCACCAGGCGATGCAGCACCGATTGCCCGTCGGGATGTTTCAGGTCCAGGGACAGCGAGCGTTTGTTGCGGTTGAAGGCCTGAAAAAAATGCGAATCCTGTTCGCCCAGGTAATGCGGACCGACCTTACGGGACATATCGCCGCCCATCTGGCGGTTTTCTATCTTGATCAAATCGGCGCCCAGGTCGGCCAGAAAGCCACTGCCATAAGGGCCGGCGCCGTAATGTTCCACCGCGATGATACGCAGCCCGGCCAGGGGTAAACTCACACCGGGTTCCTTTCGATCAACTGCCGGGCGATGATAATGCGCTGCATCTCGTTGGTGCCTTCGCCGATGCACATCAATGGCGCGTCCCGGTAATAACGCTCCACATGGAATTCCTTGGAATAGCCATAGGCGCCATGAATACGCATGCATTCGGTGGCATTTTCCAGGGCGGATTCCGATGCGAACAGCTTGGCCATGCCTGCTTCCATGTCGCAACGCTCGCCCCTGTCGTAGGCTTTGGCGGCGGCTTCCACCAACAGCCGCGAGGCCTCGCACCGGGTTGCCATGTCGCCCAGTTTAAGCTGGATCGCCTGATGCTGGCAGATCGGCTTGCCCATGGTTTCGCGCACCTGGGAATAGGCGGCGGCAGCCTTCAGCGATGCATTGGCGATGCCGACGCCACGGGCCGCGACGTTGATGCGGCCCAGCTCCAAGCCACCAACCGCATGGCGAAAGCCCGACCCCTCTTCGCCGCCAATCAGGCGGTCGGCGGGGATACGGTAGTCCTCAAAGATCAGCTCGGCGGAATCGATGCCTTTGTAACCCAGCTTTTCCAGCTTCCGGCCCACCGTGAAGCCGGGGCCTTTTTCCGCGATGAACAACGATGTGCCCTTGTGCCGGGGTTGCGCTTCCAGATCGGTCTTGACCAGCAGGGCGACGCAGTTGCCTTCGATGCCATTGGAAATCCAGGTCTTGGTGCCGTTAATGACATAATCATCGCCATCACGTACCGCGTGGGTACGGATGGCCTGCAGATCGGTGCCGCAGTTCGGCTCGGTCAGGGCCAGGGCGCCGCGAATTTCACCGGTGGCGAAACGCGGCAGATAGTGGCGTTTCTGCGCCTCCGTGCCAAAGCGTTCCACCGCTGCCGACATGATCAGGTGCGAGTTGAAAATGCCGCTGAGGGACATCCAGACTTCTGAAACGATGGTCACGATTTTGGCATAGGTGCCGGCGGGCAGGCCCAGGCCGCCGTATTCCTGGCCGATGGTGGCGCCGAACAGGCCCAGCTCTTTCATCTGTTCAACCATCTCGTGGGGATATTCGTCGGCATGTTCCAGGGCCAGCACCTTGTCGCTGACTTCCCGGTCCAGCCAGCGCTGCACCCCATCCAGCAATTGCTGCTCGTCCTCGCGGGTGATGCTCTCGCCGCTGCGGTTGGTCAGTATTTCACTCATGGGTTATTCCTTTGCAGACTGGGCGGCGAGGATCTTATCATCCACGCCATGGCCCCGCTTTGGCACCAGGACCGTGCGTTGATAGCGCATGATCAGGCTGCCGTCCTGTTTATGGGCCCGGGTCTCCACGGTCACGATGCCCTGGGTCGGACGTGATTTGGATTCCTTTTTTCCCAACACCTCCGACTCCGCATAAATGGTGTCGCCGTTGAAGACCGGCGCCGGCATGGAAATATCGGTCCAGCCCAAATTGGCGATGGCCTTCTGGCTGACATCGGAAACGCTCATCCCGGCGACCACGGCCAGGGTCAGGGCGGAATTGACAATGGGTTTGCCAAACTCGCTGAAGCGGGCGTATTCGGCGTCGAAATGCAGGGGGTGCTGGTTCATGGTCAACAGGGTGAACCAGGTATTGTCGGCCTCGGATATGGTTCGGCCCGGCCGATGTTCATAGACATCGCCGATTTCGAAATCCTCGTAATAGCGGCCAAAGGTTTCCCGATACCGGTTTTCACCGATCTTGATGGCGCCGTCCTTCATCCCAACATCTCCCTCGTATGAGCCATATTTCCCATCGCTGTTCCGGCCATTCTCCCGGCCTGGCGGTTCAGCGTCAATGCACCCCTATGACGCGCCGCCCATGATCCGGTATAAGTGGTGTAGATGTAGCGATTATGGGAGCCGGCAGCGTCCGGATTAGTGATGGATCTTTCCTTTACCGACGAGCAGATTGCAGTACGCGATACCATCGCCAAGCTGTGCGAGAAATATGACGATGCCTATTGGCTGGCCCGGGATACGGACGGTGTCTTCCCCGAGGATTTCGTCAAGGATCTGGCGGATGGCGGCTGGCTGGGCATCGCCATGCCCGAGGAATATGGCGGTTCCGGCCTGGGCGTGATCGAGGCCTCGTTGATGATGCAGACCATCGCCCAGTCAGGTGCCGGATTTTCCGGCTGCTCGGCCGTACATATCAATATCTTCGGCCCCAACCCCATTGTCGTGCATGGCACGGACGAGCAGAAACAGCGCCTTTTGCCGCCTCTGATCGCGGGCAAGGACCGCAGCTGTTTTGGCGTCACGGAGCCCGATGCGGGCCTGGACACCACCCGGATCGAGACCAAGGCGGTGCTCACGGGTGATAAATACATCGTCAACGGCCGCAAGATGTGGACCTCCACCGCGCAATCCGCGAACAAGATCCTGCTGCTGGCCCGGACCACCTCCCGGGAGGATAGCGCCAAGCCCACCGAGGGCATCACCATGTTCTACACCGATTTCGACCGCGAATATTGCGAAGCCCGGGTGATCGAGAAAATGGGCCGCAAGGCGGTGGATTCCAACGCCACCTTTTACGACAACCTGCCGGTCCCCGTGGCCGACCGCATCGGCGAGGAAGGCAAGGGCTTCTATTACCTGCTCGACGGCATCAACCCGGAACGCATATTGGTGGCGGCGGAAGCCGTCGGTCTGGGCCGCGCCGCCCTGCGCAAGGCGGTCGATTATGCCAACGAGCGGATCGTGTTCGACCGGCCCATCGGCAAGAACCAGGCGATCCAGCATCCTCTGGCCGCAGCCTGGGCCCATCTGGAAGCCGCCGACGCTATGGTTTGGAAAGCCGCCGCGCTGTATGACGCCGGCCAACCCTGCGGCGCAGAGGCCAACGCGGCCAAATATCTGGCGGCGGAGGCCTGTTTCACGGCTTGCGAGCAGGCGGTGATGACCCACGGCGGCATGGGCTATGCCAAGGAATTCCATGTGGAGCGTTACCTGCGGGAAAGTTTCATCGCCCGCATCGCCCCGGTCAGCCGCGAGATGATCCTGAACTTCATCGGCCAACACGTCCTCAAGATGCCCCGGTCATATTGATCTGGCCGTATTGATGGGCGAATTGCGCGCTGCGGGATACATTGCGAATCGCCTATATTCAGCAGTTTTCTGAATCAGGGCCGGGCGCAAAGCCGCGCGGGTGCTGGCGAAAAACACCGCAATTTCCCTAAAGTCCAGTCTGGCCGGGCGAATCCGAAGGGCGGCGCTTGTCAACTACGATTCGCTCTGATACACGATGCGAATCATCAACCTCTGGCACCAGTGGGAGCAAAGAATATGAGTAAAGCAGCACTTATCGAGCGGGTTGCCGCAAAGGGCAAACTCTCGAAAGCCGAGGCCGGCCGCGTGGTCGACCTTGTCATGGGCGAAATCCAAGGCGGCCTGAAAGCCGCCAAGAAAGAAGGCAAGTACACGATTGGTACTTTCGGCACTTTCTCTGTTACCAAGCGGGCCGCCCGCAAAGGCCGCAATCCGCAAACCGGCGAACCGATCAAGATCAAGGCGTCCAAGGTTCTTAAGTTCAAGCCGGCCGCGGCGCTGAAAAAGGCTGCTGGTTGCTGATCAGCATGTAGGCGCGGTTATTTGCGCCGGTTGGTATAAACTAACGAAATAGGGGGCTCGCGGCCTGGTCGCGGGTCCCCTAATCTGTTTGGATCTGATTTTGCAGATAATTTTGCAGGCTTCCGGAGGATGACGATGAACCAGTTGAGCGGCGCCGAGGCGCTGGTACGTATGTTGCAGGGCCATGGCGTCGATTATATTTTCGGCCTGTGCGGCGACACCTCGCTGCCGTTCTATGATGCGCTGCATCGCCTGAACCACGGCATGACCCATATTTTAAGCCGCGATGAAAGATCGGCCGCCTATATGGCGGATGGCTATGCCCGGGTGTCGGGAAAAGTAGGTGTCTGCGAGGGGCCGAGCGGCGGCGGCGCCACCTATATCGCGCCGGGATTGGTGGAGGCGAATGAAAGCTCAATCCCCATCCTTGCCATTACAAGCGACATTTCCGTTGCCGCCCGTGGCCGCTATGCCCTGACAGAATTGGATCAATCGGCCTTGTTTCGCCCTCTGACGAAATGGAACGGGGTTATTGAACGGGCCGAGGATGTGCCCAAGATGTTGCGCGCGGCGTTTCGCGAGATGACCACCGGGCGCCCTGGTTCGGCCCATTTGGCGCTGCCATACGATGTGCAAAAAGGCGCCGTGGATGCCGCCGATATCTGGTGCGACCCGGAACTGGGGCGCCACCCGGCGTGGCCCACGGGGCCTGACCCGGTGGCGGTGGCGCGCCTGGCCCAGGTGCTGCTGGCGGCGCGCAATCCGGTTATTGTCTGCGGCGGCGGCGTTGTTTTGGCGGGCGCCGAGGCTGAATTGGCCATCCTGGCGGAACAACTGGCGATCCCCGTGGCAACCACCATCAGCGGCAAGGGCTCGATCTCCGAAGATCACCCCCTGGCGGTTGGCGTCGTGGGCAGCAATGGCGGCGTCAAGGAAACCCGCCGTTTCATGGAACAGGCGGATTTATTGTTGTTGATCGGCTGCCGGGCCGGTTCGGTCACCACCGAACGCTGGCGCTATCCGGCGCCCGGAACCTGCCACATCGCCCATATCGATAGCGATCCCGGTGTGATCGGCGCCAATTATCCGACCGAGGCGGCCATGGTGGGCGACGCCCGTCTGGCCCTGGCCGCCCTGAACGCCGAGATTGGCAGCCCGGCGCCCCCTGTGCGGGATTTGAATGCAGGGACGGTGGCCGAGGCCAAGGCGGCCAAGTTCGCTGCTTTCCAGCAATTGGCCGCAAGTGATGAACGGCCGATCCGGCCGGAACGGCTGGTCGCCACATTGTCGGAATTGCTGGATGATGATGCCGTGCTGATCGCCGATCCGGGCACGCCCTGTCCCTATCTCTCGGCCTATTACCCGGTCAGGCGCACGGGCCGGCAGTTTTTCTCCAACCGGGCCCACGGCGCCCTGGGCTATTCGCTGCCGGCGGCGGTGGGGGCCTGTTATGGCCGCCCCGGCGCCAAGGTGGTGGCGGTCATGGGCGACGGCAGTTTCGGCTTCAACGCCGGCGAGTTGGAGACCGTGGTCCGGCTTGGCCTGCCTATTACCTTCGTGGTGGTATCCAACGGGGTCTTCGGCTGGATCAAGGCCGGGCAAAAGTCCGGCTTCGAGGGACGTTATTTTTCGGTCGATTTTTCCACCACGGACCATGCCCGCGTGGCCGAGGCTTATGGCCTGCAAGCCTGGCGCGTGGAAGATCCGGGCGAGTTGAAAAGCAAAATGGCGGCGGCCCTGAATTGTCCGGGGCCATCATTGATCGACGTGATCTGTCAGCCCTTGCAGGAGGCAAACGCGCCGGTCAGCGAGTGGATCGCCTAGCGCACATTTAATATAAATGTGCTTAGAGGATAACATTACACCTAACCGTTGATGGGGATCGATTGGCGATGGCGCGACAGGGCAACCACAAACAGACGCATGCCATGGGGCTGGTCGGTGCCGGCCATTTCATGAGCCATTTCTATGGCCTGACCCTGCCGCCCATGTTCCCGATCTTCAAAGCCGAGTTCGGCGTCAGCTATGCTGCCCTTGGCCTGTTGATGGCGGCCTACGGCCTGATTGGCGGTCTTTTGCAGGCGCCGGTCGGCTACCTTGTTGACCGCGTTGGACCCAGCCGGGTGTTGATTGCCGGCATGGGGTTGATCGCGGTCTCGATCGGCGCCATCGGCTTGGTTGATACCTACTGGGCGCTGTTTGTCCTGGCGCTTCTGGCGGGTATCGGCAACAGCGTCTTCCATCCCGCCGACTATGCCATACTGGCGCGGGTCATAAATCAACGCGCATTGGGGCGTGCCTACAGCATTCATACCTTTGTCGGATTTTTTGGCGGCAGCGTCGCGCCCATGACCATGATCGCCATTGCGGCTGCAACCGTTTGGGGCTGGCGGGCGGCGTTTATTGCCGTCGGTGGGGTCGGGATCGTCGTGTTGGTAGCGATGATCATCAAGGGCGGACTGCTTGACGCCGAACTGGCAACGGACAGGGAGCAGGTCGAAAAAGATGCCGCGCGCAAACCAACGCCGGGCGGTCTGTCGTTTTTGACGCCGCCGGTGCTGTTGTTTTTCCTGTTTTTTGTTGCCTTTGGGATGACCAGCGGCGGTTTGTTTACCTTTACCGCGACCGCTCTGATGCAGGTTCACGGGGTCGATTTGTCGGTGGCGAATACTGCATTTTCCGGATTGCTCTTTGCCTTGGCGTTTGGCGTGTTGGCGGGCGGTGTCGTCGCCGACCGCCTGGGCCGGCATGGTCTGGTCACCGCCATCGCCATGCTCGGTGGCGCGGCGGTGCTGTTCCTGGTGGCCAGCGTACAGATGCCCGT
This sequence comes from Alphaproteobacteria bacterium, assembly GCA_016776605.1. Classification (GTDB taxonomy): domain Bacteria; phylum Pseudomonadota; class Alphaproteobacteria. The sequence continues at coordinate 8,476 of JADHTB010000012.1, forward strand.
CGTTATTCTGGTGCTGGCCATGGCGGTGGTTGGCCTGGCCCTGGGTGCGGTACTGCCGGCCCGCGATATGTTGCTGCGTGCCATGACGCCGACAGAACAGACGGGCAAGGTGGTTGGTTTCGTTTTCGTCGGGCTTAGCCTGGGTTCAAGTGTATCACCTTACCTGTTTGGCTGGTTGATCGACCAGGGCGAGGCCTCCCTGTTGTTTGTTTTGTGCGGTGTCTTCATGATTTGTGCCATGTTGGCGACAACGGCGGCGCAGGCCGTCGCACCCCGCCGTGCAGCCGCGGTGTGAGCAAAACGGTGGGCCCCATGGCATCAATTCAAGTTCCGGGCGGCACGATCCCGGTGGAATATTCCGCCGATGTGGTTGTCATTGGCGCCGGCCCCGGCGGCTTTTCGGCCGCGCTTCAGGCGGCGCGAATGGGCGTCAGCGTGCTTGTGGTGGAAAAGCTCGACATGCCGGGCGGCGTTCATACCTCTGGCTTTCAGGGCTCCGCCAACGAAGGTGTGGGCGGCATTCACTCGGAATTAATGCAGCGCTTCGCCGCGGAAGGTTACATCTACCAGGCCGATGAAAACAACCATCCGGACTGGGCCGGCAACCCGTTGTCGCATTACGAACGCATGAAGGCAGCAGGCAGCGAGTTTACCCGCCTGACATTCAATCCAGAGGGCGCGGGTTGTGTGATGGCCGATATGTTGCATGAAGCGGGCGTAAAGGCGCTCTACGGCACGACTTTCGTGGATTGCGTGGTGGAAGCAGGTTCTGGCAATGACACTATTCGCGCCATTATCGTCGAGAACGCCAGCGGCCGTCTGGCAATCGCGGGCCGGATATTCATTGAAGGGTCGGGAACCGGGCAGGTCGTCGCCCGTGCCGGTGCGCCGTTCGTAGCGGGCGGTGGCCCCCAGCCTGAGACAGCCCGTTGGGACGGCGTCAACAGGCCCATTCCCGGCGGCTTGCTGTGGACCATGTCGGGAGTAAATTATCAAAGCCTGGTACGCCATCAAAAGCACGCGAAAGACCCGCTGTTGGAAAAGGTCATCGCCGAGGCGCAAGCCGCCGGTGATTTGCCCGACGGCCTCTATCGTCCACGGATGGGCGGCAAGGGCGTCTATGGCGAGGCCTATATTGGCCATCCCACCCTTGATATGAGCCCCATGGCGGCGAAAGGCACCTATGTTCTATGGCAAAACGTTCCCTATGATATGGCCCTGCGCATGGATAGCAACGGCGACGATCAGGCCACGGCGATCCAGCTGCTGCGCGGCTACATCAATGCCGAGGGAAAATTCCTGAAAAAATACGTGCCCGGATTTGAAGACGCCTCGATTGCCAGTATCGGCCGTTTCGTCGGTGTCCGCGATGGCCGCCATCCCGTCGGCGAGCATGTTTTCTGCCTTGATGATGTGCGCGCGGGGCGGCGCTTTCGTGATGCCGTGACCAAACCAATGTCGAAGATATTCTTTTGGGATGGCTACCGGCCCTACACGTTCGAGGTGTCGTTCAGAAGTTTCCTGCCAAAGCAGATCGACAATCTTATTCTGACGGGCGCCTCGCTATCGTTTAGCTATGAAACCATTTTCATGGTCATGCGAAACTTTCCGTGGTGCACGCAGACAGGCGAAATCGCCGGTTTCGCCGCGGCGCGCTGCATCGAGAAAAAGCTTGGTCCGAAAGAGCTGGAGTGGACGGAGCCGTATTTCTAGGGTTTCCGTTTAAAACGGAAAATCTCTAGGCGGACTTGCCGGCCGCCTTGGCGGCTTTCATCAGGATTGGCACGCTGTCGGTCATGGTGTGGACGCCGATTGCCGTTACCAACTCCAGCACCTCCATCAATTCTTCCTTGCTGGCGCCGTAACCGATGGCGTTCCTGATATGCTGGCGCAGGCCGGATTCGTAAAGATGGGTGGTGGCCCCATCGATCGCGATGTAAACGAATTCCTTCACCTTCGGTTCAAGGGTGCCGGTCTGCCAAGCGACCGAGGAGAGTTTCAGGTAGGCTTCGAAGAATTCCGGGCTGAGCAGCAACAGGCCGTCGAGGAACGGCGCCCAATAGCCCCGGTTCTCGGTAAAGGTTTCCTTCAGCGCGGTTCGCCGCTCGTCCAGCGCGTCCTCCACCGGCATGCCGGCGGCTGCCAATTCCTCCAGCAGGATCGGCACGCCGACAATGCAGCTGTGAATACCCAGCACGCTGGTCAATTGCAGGACCTCGAACACTTCGTCCACCGTGGCGCCAAGGCGCAGGGCATTCTGGATGTGGATACGAGTGCCCGCGTTGTAAAGATGGGTGGTCGAGGCATCGGCGGCGATATACATGAACTCCTTGACCTTGGGTTCCAGCACGCCGTGCTTCCACGGTACCGAGGATAGCTCCGAATAAGCCTCGAAATAGTCGGGGCTGATGTTCAGAATCTGGTCCCAGACTTCGCTCCAATAGCCTCGGTTCTTGATGAAGTCATCCTTGATCGCCTGTTGCCGTTGGCTCAGATCGGTCATCGCTTTCTCCCCTTCACGACGGCAGGAACACGCCCTTGCCGGTTTTTTGTTGGTCAAACAGCTGGTAGGCCTCCTGCGCCTGATCCAGCGCCCAGCGGTGGGTGAAAAGGCGGTCGACGTCGATGCCGCGTTCGGCGACGAAGCGGGCGCAATCCGTCAGGCCGACGGTGGAAAAGGTCCACGAGCCCATCAAGGTAATCTGCCGGCGCAACAGATCGGGGCTGACATCCAGGGTTACCTCGCCGCCCTCGCCGACATAACAGCACGCGCCCCAGGCCCTGGTCGCGCGTACCGCCTGGGCCCGCGCCTGGGACGAGGAGGACGCGTCGAGGGTCTTGTGGGCGCCCTCGCCGCGGGTCAGTTCAAGGATCGCCTGCACCGGATCATCGGCCATCGGGTCGAGGGTGACATCCGCGCCCATCTCCGCGGCAAGCTGGCGGCGCTCCGGCGAGATGTCCAGGGCGATGACCCGCGCGCCCATGGCATGCGCCAGTTGCGTTGCCGAAAGGCCGACCGGCCCCTGGCCAAAAATGGCGATGGTCTCGTCGCCATGCAGCGACAGCCGGCCCAGGGCGCCATAGGCGGTGCCGGTGCCGCAGGCAATCGCCGCCCCGGTCTCGAACGACAAGTCGTCCGGCAGCGTCACCAGGGTATCGACCGGCACTTTCATATAGGGCGCATGCGCCCCATGGGCGACCGAGCCGAAGACGACGGCGCCATCAACGCACATCTGCCGCCAGCCGGCCATGCAATGGCGGCAGACACCGCAGCCATCGTAATGATGGTCGATCACCCGCTGGCCGATTTGCGCCTCGCGCGCGGTTACGGCCGAGCCCAGTTCGGCCACCACGCCACAGGGCTCGTGGCCGGCGATCACCGGCTCCATCGAACGTTTGATGCCGCCACGCACCACGCCGGGGATGAACGGCTCGCGATAGCTTTTCAGGTCGGTACCGCACATGCCCGACGCCTTGATCTGCAGAATAACATCGCGCGGCCCCGGTTGCGGATCCGGGAATTCACGAAGCTCGGTCTTGCGCTCGCCGAGGAATACAACGCCCTTCATCTTGCAATCTCCCTTATGCTGGACTGAGTTTAGATCGTTATCTGCCTAGAGCAATTTTCAATTGCTCTATTTTTGAGAGTCTGAGCGCATTTTCTTCGAATGCGCTCTAGGCGGAAAGGCCCGTCTTGTTGTTCGTCGTGGCGCGGCCCTCAAATAAATCAGCGTCCCTGCGGATTGCCTCGACAAACCATGACAGAATTGACCGCACTTTGGCCGAACCGATCATATCCTTGTGCGTCGCCACCCATATGGAGGTGGTCATGGTTTCCGGGAAAGCATCGGCGCGGACCAGATGCGGCGATGTATCGCCCACACAACAGGGAAGCAATGCCAGGCCCAGCCCGGCTTCGGCGGCGTCGCGCAAACCAACAAAAGAATTTGATCTCAGAATAATGCTGGTTTCCGGCACGTTTCGCCGCTGCCACTCGCCAACCATTGTTGAGGTGAGGGGGGCCGCCACGCCCAGCCATTTATGCGCGTCGTAGGCGCGGCCCGGATTTTCGTCCAGGTAATGCGGCGTGGCGTAAACCTGCATCAGCAATTCACAGGCCCGCTCGCCCGCCAGTTCCTGCGACAGCGTATGCGCCGGCCGGACGGTAATATCGGCATCCATATTTGAAAAGTTTACGTAATTGTTGGTGATGTTGAGTTCGACAACAACGCCGGGATGCTGCACTTGAAATGCCGCTGCGTAACGGCTTATTCCCGCCGCGGCTATGCTGTCACTTGTCGTTATGCGAACGGGTCCGTCCAGTTCCAGCCCCTGCTTGGCGATGGCCCGGTCAAGACCGTTTACCTGTTCCTTGATCGTCTGCAAGGTCGCCAGCAGATGCCGGCTTTCCGGTGTCAGCCTATAGCCAGAGCTGGTGCGGTCAAACACCTGCACGCCCTTTGCCGCCTCGAACGCAGAGATCCGCCGCAGCACCGTGGAATGGTTGACCCCAAGCGCGCGGGCCGCACCGCTCAACGTGCCCTGCTCCGCCACCATCAGCACATAGCGCAGATCATCCCAAGCCAAAACGTTCCCCATCCGCATCAGTGTCTGTGCATAATTGCACTGGCATGCGTGCGAATATTACCAATATCCACGCATTTTTGCACAGGATATGCTGAGGCCATAAAGATCAGATCCAAAACAGGTCAAACTCAGATCAAACTCAGGGGATGGAGAGCAGGATGCTGAAAGTACTTAGGAATATCGCGATTGCGACCGCCGCCGTGGCTGTACTGGCAGGTGGCGCCCAGGCAGCGGGCATGGAGAAACCGGTCGCGGCCCGGAAGGCCGTGATGAAACTCAATAGTTTTTACATGAGCCAGCTCGGCGGCATGGCCAAGGGTAAGATGGCCTATGACGCAAAGGTGGCCCAGGGGGCGGCGAACGGGCTGCTTGCGCTGGCCAGACTGGACACCAGTGGCATGTGGCTAAAGGGCTCCGGCAACGATGTGCTTGGCAATAAAACCCGTGCCAAACCGGAAATCTGGAGCACCTATCCGGAAGTCGCCAACAAGTCCAAGGCCCTAAAAGCGGCCCTTGAAAGTTTGGTCGCGGTTGCGGGCACCGGCCTTGAAGGTCTAAAGGGCGCCATTGGCGCCGTCGGCAAATCCTGTGGCGGCTGCCATAAACCGTTCCGCGAGAAAAAGAAGTAGATTGCGGAATTTCGCTCTTTAGGTCATTGCCGCCAGGCGGAACCGTCGCATAGGATGTTGCCTTCTTTCCCAATTGCAGGCGCATACCCATGTCCAAAGACGTTATTTCCGAACTGGCCCCAAACGGAACCCTTCGCGCGGGCGTCAATTTGTCGAACCCGCTTCTGGTCACGGGCTCCACGCCGGGTGGCGATCCGGTGGGCGTTTCCCCTGATCTGGCGCGCGCCATCGCGGACCGTTTGGGGGTGGCGCTGGTCTATGTGCCGTTCGCCTCGCCGGGCGAGGTGGCGGATGCGGCGGGCAGCGATGCCTGGGATATAGCCCTGATCGCGGCCGAACCGGCGCGGGCCGAAACCATGGCCTTCACCCCCGCCTATGTGGAGATCGAGGCGACCTACCTGGTGCCGGAAAATTCCGCGCTTCAATCCATCGAAGATGTTGACCACCCGGGCGTGCGGATCGCGGTATCGGCCAGGGCCGCCTATGACCTTTACCTCACCCGCACCCTCAAGCACGCGGAACTGCATCGCGCCAAAGGTTTGGGCGGCGCCGTCGATTTGTTCGTCAATGAAAAACTGGATGTCCTGGCCGGGCTGCGGCCGGCCTTGAACGAAGACGTTAAAAGACTGCCCAATATGCGCATCATGGATGGCCGCTATACCACCGTGCAGCAGGCCGTCGGCACCAAACCAGAGAACAAGGCCGCCATCGTATTCCTGCAGGACTTCGTGGCGGAGGCAAAGCGAAGCGGGCTGATCGCCCAGTTGATCGAACGCCACGGCGTCAAGGGACGCCTCCTCGTCGCCTCCGGCGAATAGGGGATTTTCGAAAACCGGCTAGGCGGCGTCTTCCAGGATCATCGCGGCGGCTTTTTCGCCGATCATGATGGCTGGTGCGTTGGTGTTGCCCGCGACGATCGCGGGCATGATCGAGGCATCGGCCACGCGAAGCCCGGCGATACCGTGCACCCGCAGCCGGGCATCGGTCACCGAGTCCAGCTCCGCGCCCATGCGGCAACTGCCGACCGGGTGATAGTTGGCCACCGCGCGCGCGCGCACATCGGCCAGCAGTTCCTCGTCACTGTCGCAGGCCGCACCGGGTAAAACTTCCTCGACCATATAGCGCGACAGCGCGGGCTGGTTGGCGATCTGCCGGCAGACCCGCATACCATGCAGGATGGCCTGTTTGTCATAGGCGCTGCGCAGAAATTCATAACGGATCGCCGGCGGCGCCAGGGGATCGGGGCTTTTGATGCGGACGGAGCCTTCACAATCCGGGCGCAGGTGCACCGGGCTCATGGAAAAGGCCGAGAACGGGTGCGGGTTTACCCGATCCGGGGTTCGGCTTTCAGCACTCCAACCAAACATGTTGATTTGAATATCCGGGCGTTCCAACAGCGGATCGCTGCGGATGAAGGCGCCGGCGGAAATCGCCGTGCTGGTCAACGGGCCTTTTCGAAACAGCGCATATTGGGCGCCTGCCAAAACCCGCCGCGGCAGGCTGATGGCCAGATCGTTCATGGTTACCGGTTCGGCGCAGCGGAAACTAAGGTAGGTATTGAAATGATCGCGCAGATGCGCGCCGACGCCCGCTAGGTCACGCCGCACATCAATGCCCATCTCCTGCAACAGATCGCCCGGCCCGATGCCCGAGAGCTGCAATAAATGCGGCGAGCCGAAGGCGCCGCCGGAAATGATGACTTCACGCCGGGCCCGGGCCTGGCGGATGCCCGACGGCGAATGATACTCGATGCCGACGGCACGGCCGTCCTCGATTAAAATCCGCCGCGCCTGGGCCGTGGTTTCGACGTGCAGGTTCTTTCGCTTGCGGGCCGGCACCAGATAGGCCGTCGCCGCACTCCAACGCCGATGTTTGGAGGCGGTGAATTGGTAAAACCCGGCGCCTTCCTGTTCCGGTCCATTGAAATCCGAATTTGCCGGAATGCCGCTTTCCACCGCCGCCGCGACCATGGCGCTCGGCAAGGCCCATTGCTTTGGAATATCCGAGACGCGCAACGGCCCGCCGCTGCCATGCAGGCCGTCGCCGCCGCGTTCGTTATCCTCGGCCTTTTTGAAAAACGGCAAGACGGAATCCCAGTCCCAGCCTTCCAGGCCGCGCTGACGCCAGCCGTCATAGTCGGCCGGCGCCCCCCGCATATAAATCGTGCCGTTGATGGAGCTGCTGCCGCCTAGCACCTTGCCGCGCGGCTGGTACAAGACCCGGTTGTCGAGGGAGGCGACGGGTTCGCTCTCGAATTTCCAATTCACCCGCGCATCGGTGAATACCTTGGTGAAACCCAGTGGAATATGGATCCAGGGATTGGTATCGCGGGGCCCCGCTTCCAACAGCAACACGCTGTAGCGGCCGGACTCGCTCAAGCGTGCGGCGACGGCACAACCGGCGGAACCGGCACCGCTGACGATAAAATCAAAGACGGCGTCGTCTGCTAGCTTGGCCAAGCGGACCTCTCCCCATAGATAGTTCCCTGGGGCCTACCCTGTCTGCCGGTTTCAATTCTGTCAATTGACTTCAACCGAATTTGCCCGACACGGACGCAGGCAGGCTGCACCGCCTTGCTTGACCCCGCCGCGCTGTCTAGGCTTAGGCTAGATTTTTTCAATTGAGGATGTGGGTTCATGAGCAAGAAAAAAGTCACGGGCACGGGCGGGGAACTGCTGATGCATCAGTTGGTCGCGCAGGGGGTCGAGTATGCCTTCACCAATACAGGCAGTGCCGAGGCCGGGTTCTTTGATGCGTTTCTGACCGTTCCCGGCGTTCAACCCATCCTGCTGCTGGCTGAATCCCTTGTCCTGTCGGCCGCCGATGGCTATGCGAAGGCGGCGAAAAAGACCGCCTTCGTGAATGTGCATCTGGCGGCAGGAACGCGCCAGGGTTCGGGGCAGTTGCAGAATTCCTATTTCGACGGCACGCCCATGGTGGTAACCGCCGCTTTGCGCGACAACGGCTCGTTCGGCGATCACAACACCCTGGGTGCCTCGGGCGGCTTTTCGCAGATGGGCGCGGTCGAGGATATTACCAAGAACCGTTGGGAGGTCACCGACGCGCGCGGCGTCCCCATGGCGACGCGCCGGGCTTTCAAGGAAGCCATGACCATGCCGACGGGTCCGGTCTATCTGGCCTTTTCCTCGCCGGCGCTTGACCAAGGCGGCGTCGAGGGCACGATCCAGGCGGCGCGTGGGTTGGAGATGGCGCAGATTCCCAACGGCAGCACGATCGAGAAAATTCACGACGCCCTGCTGAACGCCGAAAACCCCCTGATAATCGCCGGGCCGGACGTCCGCATCGCCGGGGCGCAGAACGAGTTGTTGGAGTTGGTGGAGAATTATGCGCTGCCCGTGGCCGTCGGGTTTTTCGATTATGGCGGTTTCCCGATGAAACATCCGAACTATGTCGGCATGATCGACGCCATGTCCGATAAAAAATACGACGTTGTCTGTTGTATCGGCTATCGGCAGAACACCCGCGCCAGCGCCGAGGATGAAAAGTTCACCGATGCCGGCACCGTCATCGGCATAGGCCAGGACCCCGCCATGATGGGCAATACTTTTGCCCTGGATCTCGATGTCTGGGGCGATGTCGGTCACACGCTACGGGCCTTGAATGGTTTATGGAAACCCGATCACGCCAATTTGGCGCACATTCAAAAGCGCAAAATGGGCCTAGGGGAACAAAGTGCGGCGCGGGCGGCGAAACAGGCGGGCGATGCGGTCAGCCATGCCAAGGACAATCCCATACACCCCATTTATCTTGGCGATGCCATGGCGCGGAATCTGGCCGAGAACACGATGCTGGTATCGGAAAATTTCCGGGCCTCGGATCATCTTATGCCGTTTGGTTACGGCGAAAAGGATTGGAGCCTGCTCCGCACCGCCGGTGGCAGCCTGGGCTATGGCCTGGGCGGTGCGATTGGGGCCCAGCTTGGCGCGCCGGACCGCCCGGTGGTATTGAGCATCGGCGACGGCGGGGTGATGTACAGCTCGTCAGGGTTTTGGACCATGGCGCGCTATAGCCTGCCGATCCTCACCATCGTCTGGAACAACATGAACTATCAAACCGTGCGCACCAATTTCGCCGCCTGGGGCGGCAACATGAAAGCGCAGAACAGGTATCCGGAAACCTTTCTGGGTGATCCGGCAATCGACTTCGTCATGCTGGCGAAATCCCAGGGGATCGAGGGCGAGCATGTGTACGAGCCCGGCGAATTGGACGCGGCGCTACAGCGGGGCAAGGCCGCGCAAGCCGCCGGCGCGCCCTACCTGATCGATGTTCACATCACCAACGTCGGCGAAGGGGCGGATTCCAACTGGCACCAAAAAATGGCGATGCACACATAATTCAATACGGGGTCAATACGGGGACACAATACTTATATAAGTCGATATAAGTATTGTGTCCCCGTATTGGACGCTATGCGACTGGCGCGACGCGGCTGAGGAAGTCGATAACGGAATCGGCGAAGATATCGTTGCGGTCGCCGGCGACCATATGGGCCGCGTCCTTGACGCTGACGTATTCCGCGTGCGGGCATTGCGCCAGAAAGCTTTGCGCGCCTTCCTCGCTCAAAACGTCAGACAGGCCACCCCGGACCAGCAGCGTCGGCAAGGTCAGGGTATCGGCGCATTTGTGCAGCCGTTGGCGGTAAGCTGTCGTATTGGCGTTCTGGAACTGACGGCGCACCGGGTCCCAGTGCCAGCGGTATTTGCCGTTGGGGGCAAGCCGGACATTCTTGGCAAGGCCGTCCAGATTGCGCGGGCGCGGCCGGTGCGGCTGATAGTTGGCGATCGCCGCGGCCACCTCTTCTAGACTGTCGAAACCGTCCGGCTTCTGGTTCATGAATTCCTGAATGCGCCGCGACCCTTCGGGCTCGATGCGCGGCGCCATATCAACCAGAACCAGGGCCTTTGCATCCACCTTGCCCGTACCGATGGATAAAAGGCTGACACCGCCGCCCATGGAGGCGCCGACCAGGATGGGGTTTTCAGAGCCCAGGGCCTGGGCGACACAACGCAGATCCTCGACCATGAAGTCCGGGCCATAAGCGTCCGGGTCCGCCCAATCTGAATCCCCATGCCCGCGGGCATCGAAGGCCACGGCGTAAAAACCCGAAGCGCCAAGGGTCTCCCCCGCGCCCTTCCAGGCATGGCGGGTCTGGCCGCCGCCATGCTGTAGCGCGACCAGCGGTCCGTTCGGATCGCCCCATGTATCGCCGGCAATCATCACTCCGCCCGCGCCTTCCCATCTATGCATTGGATCCGGCGTTCCAGGCAAACGTTCCCCTGCGCTCATATTGTCTTTTTCCTATTGCTGATAATTGGCCGCAGATTGCCGTGGCGTTCCCCGCGCCTACTCCGCCGCCTCGATTTTCCGGGATCTGGCTTCCTCCAGGCGGAAGCCTCTGTAGCCGTTGGCCGCGATCTCGTCGCATTCCTCGCGGTAGGTGCCGACACCGCCGATATAGGGCATGAACAGGCGCGGTTTGCCGGGAATATTGGCGCCCATGTACCAAGAGTTGGCTTGTGGATAGAGCGTCTGATGGGCCACTTCGTTGACGTGCTCCACCCACGCGTCCTCGGCCTCGCGGACCGGTTCGATGGTATCCAGGTTGCCCGAACGCAGATACGTCATGCCATCCACCACCCAATCAACGTGCTGCTGGATGGAAACCATCATGTTGGAGAGGACCGAGGGGCTGCCGGGCCCGGTGATCATGAACATGTTGGGAAAGCCTTCCGACATCAGCCCCAGATAGGTGCGCGGGCCGGCCTCCCATTTTTCGCCCAACGTACGGCCGCCGCGCCCCTGAATGTCGATTTTGAGCAAGGTGCCGGTCATGGCATCGAAACCGGTGGCAAAGACAATGGCGTCAAACTCAAAGCTACGCCCGCCGGTAATAACGCCGGTCTCGGTAATTTCCTCGATCGGCGCATCCCTCACATCGACCAGGGTGACATTGTCGCGGTTGAAGGTCTCGAAATAGCTGGTGTCGACGCAGATGCGCTTGGTGCCGATGGGATAGTCTTTCGCCGCCAGCAACTCCGCCACGTCCACATCACGTACGATAGAACGGATCTTGTCGCGGACAAATGCAGACGCCGTATCATTCGACGCCTGGTTCGTCGCCAGATCGTTGAAAGACGCCATGAAATAGGTGCCGCCTTCCTCCCAGCGCGCTTCGTAAACCCGCTGCCGTTCCGCTTCCGAAACCGCCATGGCGGAGACATCATTGGGATTTGTCAGGACGCCGTTTTTGCTTTTGCGCGCCTCGTCGCGAAACGCTTCATAATCCGATTTCCACTGCTGCTCGTATTCAGGCGTCATCGCGCTATTGCGGGATGGGATCGAATAGTTTGGCGTACGTTGGAATACCGTCAAATGGGCGGCCTGCTCGGCCATCACGGGAATAGCCTGGATGGCTGACGAGCCGGTGCCGATAACGCCGACCCGCTGGCCGGTGAAGTCCACGCCTTCATGGGGCCAGCTACCGGTGTGGTAGGTCTTGCCGGTATATTTTTCCAGGCCTTTGAAATCCGGCACCCGGGTCGATGACAGGCAGCCCGTCGCCATGATGACGAATTGCGCGGAGACCCGGTCGCCACGGTTCGTCTCGACGTTCCAGCAACGGCGCTCTTCGTCGAAATGCGCGGCCGTGACCGTGGTGTCAAATTGGATATCGCGGCGCAAGTCAAAGCGCTCCGCCACGTGCTCCGCATAGCGCAGTATCTCGGGCTGGCCGGAAAACCGCTCGCTCCATTGCCATTCCTGCTGCAGTTCCTCGGAGAAGGAATAGGAATACTGCATGCTCTCCACATCGCAACGCGCGCCCGGATAGCGGTTCCAATACCAGGTGCCGCCCACATCGCTGGCGTCTTCGAACACCCGCGTCCGCATGCCCTGCGCGCGCAGTTTGTGTAACAGGTAAAGGCCCGCGAAACCCGCTCCGACGACAACGACGTCGACTTCGCTCGGGCTCGGTTTGTCGCTGTTAGTTGTACTCGAAACTTGACTGGACACGTTTTAAATCCTCCGGGCGTGATGCGTTATTTTGCCCAATGTTACTATCGATCCATGGGAAACGGTATAGTGAAGATGATACATTAGTCATTCGCGATGCTAGGCCGCGCCCGCCGCGCATCCAGACGCCTGAGCTGAAACGCCAAAAGCCCGGTCTCGGCCGCATAACCCGCCATCCAGCCGATCAGGCCGATGACGGCGCCGTTGGCCGTCACGAACAGCAGCGAGCTGCTGGAAATCAATGCGGCAACACCGATCCTGGAGACGCCGCTGGCGGCCAGCATGGTGGTATTCCGGGCCCCGGCGAGCAGGCCGCGAAACAGCGCCGAGTAGGCCCAGGCGGCCGACATCAGGAAGGTCAGTTTCAGGGCCGGCAGACAGTAGTTTCTGAGTTCCGGTTGCAAGCCCATGGCATCGACAAGAACAAAATCTTCCAGGGGCGTGTGAAACAGCACGAAGCTGATCAGTCCGAAAAAAGCAATGAGATGCAAGGCGAAGATGAAGATTGGCCGGCGGTCGGATATGGTCTTTACCAGGGTCTGCGCGGTCGCGACCAGATTGCGCATCGGGCTCATCAACAGGCTGACCAGTCCATAAACAATACTGAATGCGGCCAATGCCAGATCCGGTTGCGCCGACATGCCAAGAAAGATGCTGATTGCGGTCACCACCCCCATCTCGGCCGAAGAATTCATCATCAACGGCCAGGAAAACCGCCATTGCTGCCGGAAACTCGGCGGCACTTCGGTGTCCGGCTCCAGGCCTGAAGGCAATTCGCGGAAGATGCCCCGGGCAAAAGCCAATGCCACCGCCGTTTCTATTGTCATGCAGATGAGCAGGGCCGCCGCGCCGACCGCGGCCCCTTCCAGATATTTCGGCAGCACGATCAAGGATCCACCAAGCGAGGCGAGGCGTACCAGGGTGGCGTAGGTGATGAAAATTGTCCGCTGATGCATCAGGATAAGGCCGAAACAGATCGACCGCGTGATCAAGACAGGCGCGCTCAGCGATAACAGGAAGGTCGCTGACTTTGCCTGCGCCACGACCGCATCGCTGGCGCCAAACAGCCCGCCGAAGGCCCAATCGCCCAGGGCCGTGAAGGCGATTGCCTGCGCCACCATCCAAGGCACCGCCACGATCAGGACCATGAACCGCACCAGTTGGCCCAGCGCGCGCCGGGTTTTCAGGAACGAAAGGGCCAGAACCGCGCAGACCTCGGTGCTGCTGGAAAGCGCGAAATACAGTGTAAAGGCGACGTGAAAGGCGGCTAATGTGACGTTCTGATCGGGCGAGCGCGCCAACGCGGCGTTGATGACCGATTTCGAGATCATGTTGAGCTCGGTCATAAAGATAAGCGGCACAAAGAACCGATAAGCGATACGAAGTGTCACGTTGTCGGTCATGCAAGCCCGTCTGGAGCGAATTTCAATTAATCAGAGTTGCTCTCGCGACTTCAGCAATTGGTTCAGTGATTCTATTCTTAAAGAATCTGAGCATGTTTTAACGAAACATGCGCCTGAAAACCCCGGACGTTGCCCCGGTTTCCCGCAGCCAAACACATAGACACCCTAATAACCCAGGGCGCAGCCGTCCTTGCGTGGGTCGGAGCCGCCGATCAAGGTGCCGTTTTTCCAATCGATGGCGATAATCTGGCCACCGCCCCAGGGCATGTCCGGCCGGCCCACTTCATGGCCAAGGGCGGCCAGACCGGCCATCACGTCCTCGCCCAGGCCGCGCTCCACATCCAGGCGTCCGGAAATATGAAAAACCCGGGGGCTATCCAGGGCTTCCTGGGGGTCCATGCCAAAATCGATCATGTTGGTGAGCACGTGGGTATGACCAACGGGTTGATAGCCGCCGCCCATGACGCCGTAGGAATAGGCAACCTTGCCGTCTTTCATGCACATGCCGGGAATGATCGTGTGCAGGGGCCGTTTGCGCGGGGCGACGTTATTGGGGTGGCCTGGTTCGACCCGGAATCCGGCGCCACGATTTTGCAACATTACACCCGAACGGGGTGCCGTCAGGCCCGATCCGAACGGCATATAAAGCGAGTTAATGAACGAGACCGCGTTGCGGTCTTTGTCCACCACGCTCAAATAAATAGTATCGCGGTAAGCTGGACCGGTCGCCTCGGGCGCCGTGACGGCCTGGTCGGGGCTGATCGGGGCTCGCATCTCAGCCGCGAATTCCGCCGATAGCATATGCGCGACGGGAACGTCCGCCTGGCGCTGGTCGGCGACAAAGCGGTCCCGGGCGGCATAGGCCATGCGCGACGCCTCGGTCTCTAAATGCAGACGCGCCACACCGTTCGGGTCCAGGCTGGCCAAGTCATAGTCGGCCAGAATATTCAGCATCATCAGGGCGGTGATGCCCTGGCCGTTGGGCGGTATTTGCAACATGGTGTAGCCGCGGTAGTCGGTCGAAATAGGGGTGACGTATTCGCCGCGCATCTCCGCCAGATCGTCGAGGGCATGACAACCGCCCAGGCCGCTCAGGTATTCAACAATGTCCTCGGCCACCCAGCCCTCATAGAAACCACTCCGGCCCACCTTGGCGATGGTGCGCAGGGTTTCCGCCAGTTCCGGCAGACGCCAGGTTTCGCCGGCTTTCGGCGCTTGCCCATTGGCCAGGTATTTCGCCGCCGATGATGCATCCGCGGACAGTTTCGCGACGTTGCGGGCCCAATCATTGGCAACCCGCGGGGTTACCGCCCAGCCGTCCTCGGCATAGCCAATGGCAGGCTGCAAGGCCTGGTCCAAATCGATGGTGCCATGATCGCGCAACAATGTGTCCCAGGCATCGATGGCGCCGGGCACGGATACGGAATGGGGCGACTGAATATCGATACTCGAGATGCCCTGCTGCAACAAATGTTCCGCCGTCAGCGCCTTGGGCGCCCAGCCGGAGCCGTTCATGCCGATGACCTCCGGCCCGCCACCAGGGGCCAGCAGGGCAAAGCAATCGCCGCCGATGCCGGTCGACATGGGTTCCACCACGCATTGCACGGCACAGGCCGTGACGGCGGCATCAACCGCATTGCCACCCCGGCGCAAAACATCCAGCGCCGCCAGGGTGCTGAGGGGGTGGGAGGTCGCCGCCATGCCGTTGGTGGAATGGACGGTGGAGCGGCCAGGCAGTTGTAAATCACGCATGACGAAAACCTCTTGTTAACCTTGCTTCGGACCCAACTAGCGAAATTTATCCTGCATAAACGCTTGCAAATCCGCTTCCGGGCGGGCGCCCATGTGGGAAATCACCTCGGCCGCCGCAATCCCCGCCATGTGCCCGCATTCGGGCAAGCCGCGCCCCTGGGAGAATCCGGCCAGAAAACCGGCGGCATAGAGGTCGCCGGCCCCGGTGGTATCAACGATATGCTCCACCGGCTCGGCATCAATGACATGCACCTCGTCCCTGCCAACAATAACGGCGCCTTTTTCCGAACGGGTCAGCGCGGCAATCTCGCAATGACCGCGTACGGCTTGCATGGCGGCATCGAAATTATCGGCCTGATACAGCGAGATGATTTCATCTTCGTTGGCAAATAATATGTCCACGTGATGCTCTACCAGGTCCAGGAACTCTTCGCGGTGGCGATCAACGCAAAAGCTGTCGGACAGGCTCAAGGCGACTTTGCGGTCCGCCGCCCTGGCCGCACCCATGGCCTTGATGAAGGCCGCCTTGGCGCCGTCGGGATCCCACAGATAGCCCTCCAGATAGGTGATGGCCGAGGCCGCGACCAAATCTTCATCCACATCCTCCGGCCCCAACTCAACGCAGGCGCCCAGGTAGGTATTCATGGTGCGTTTGGCGTCCGGCGTGACGACGATCAGACAGCGTGCCGTCGGGGCGCCTCCCGTCGCGGGTTCCGAATGGAAATCGACCCCAACGGCGCGGATATCATGGGCAAAGATGTTGCCTAGCTGATCATCGCGCACCTTGCCGATAAAACAGGCGCTCCCACCCAGGGCCGCCACCCCGGCCACGGTGTTTGCAGCCGAACCGCCAGAGCTTTCCGTACCCGCGCCCATGACGGCGTAAAGCTGTTCGGCGCGTTCCGCGTCGATCAATGTCATGGCCTCCTTAACCAGGCCATGTTCGACCAGAAAGGTATCTTCTGCTGGTGCCAGGACGTCGACAATCGCATTGCCGATGCCAAGCACGTCGTAACGAATATCCACCATTTTAATTTCTCGCCATTGCGATGATAAGCTGAGGCAGTATAGAAGGCACTTCGCAAGGCGCAAGCCGTGAGGGTGCAAATGTCCGAGATTAGGGGGATGAGCGTATGACCGAGTTGTGGCGCAAGACCGCGCGTGAAATGGTGGCCCTGCTGGCCGGGGGCGAGGTGCGGCCAGTGGAGGCGGTGGACGCCGCGGCCCAGCGCATCGAGGCAACCAATGGCGCGGTCAATGCCGTGGTGACCCTGTGTCTTGAGCGGGCGAAAGATGCCGCCGCCCAGATGGAGAGCAAGGGACATCCCGAACATCCCGGTCCGGGTTATCTCTACGGCCTTCCCATATCGGTCAAGGATTTGAACGATGTGGCCGGCGTCCGTTGTACGCTGGGTTCGCCAATTTACGCTGACCGCGTTCCCACCGAATCGGATTTCATGGTGCAGACCCTGGAAGCGAACGGCGCCATCGTCATTGGCAAATCGAATACCCCGGAATTCGGCGCCGGGGCCAACACCTTCAACGAGGTTTTCGGCTCCACCCGCAATCCCTGGGATACCCGGATGAACTGTGGCGGTTCCTCTGGCGGCGCGGCGGTCAATTTGGCGACCGGGCAGACCTGGCTGGCCACGGGCAGTGACTTGGGTGGGTCGTTGCGCATCCCCGGCGCCTTTTGTTCCATCGTCGGCCTTCGCCCCAGCCCCGGCCGTTGTCCCCGGGGCACCTCCGCCTCGCTGATGTTGTTCGACGACATGGCCGTGGTTGGGCCCATGGCCCGCAACGTGGGCGATGTGGCCTTGATGCTGGATGCCATGGTCGGGCAATATGCCCGCGACCCGATTTCGTTGCCGATACCCGACGAGGCTTTTCAGATTGCCGCCAGGGCTGCGAAGCCACCCCGGCGGGTCGGCTGGAGCGCCACTCTGGGCGTTGCGCCGGTGGACCCGGAAGTGGCCGAAATATGCGCCGCCGCGGCGCAATCGTTTACTGATCTGGGGGCGACGGTTGATGACGCCTGCCCGGATTTCAACGGCGCCAGTAAGATGTTTCACAGCCTGCGCGGGGCCAGTTTTGTTGCCGCGCACCGCACCCACATGGCGGAGCACCGCGATTTGTTGAAGCCGGAAATAATCTGGAACTATGAACATGGCATGGCGCTTTCCACTTTGGATCATGCGGAGGCAAAGCAGGCGCGCGGACGTCTCTATGCCGGTATGTGCGATTTCTTTGAAACCCACGATTTGTTGGTGACCCCGACTGTAATGACCCCGCCCTTCCCGGCGGAAATTCGCTATCTGGAAGAAGTCGAAGGGGTGAAGTTCGATAATTATGTGGAATGGCTGATGCACACCTTCGTTCTTACCCCAACGGGTTGCCCCGCCGTTTCCGTGCCATGCGGCTTTACCAAGGCTGGCCTGCCGGTCGGTTTGCAACTGATTGGACCACCCAGGGGGGAAGCGGCGCTGCTTTCGGCGGCTGCGGCGTTCGAGGCGAATTGCAGCCTGGAATGGCAAACGCCGATCGATCCGCGGGTGAAATAGTGGCTGTTTTTCGGGCTAATCGCGGCCTCGCCCTTCAAATCGTGGCGGGACCGCTTACATCATTGGGCAATGAGAAAATCTAGCGCAATTCCGAATTAATGAGAATCGCGAAGCGATTCTAAGTGATTGGAAAAATTGCACTAATTCTAAAGATCTGAGCATTTTCAGAATGAAAATGCTCTAGGATAAAGGTCAAACCATGCTGCTGCGCGCTTTCTCTCTGACCCTGGGGCAGATCGCCGACCCGATCTTCCGTGGCGTATTGATCAAGAGCATTCTATTCACGCTGGTCCTATTCGTCGGTTTAACCCTGGTGTTTTATTGGGCCGTTCCAGAGGTGACGGTTTTTAAATCGGATTGGCTGCAATGGCTGAACAGCGTCCTTGAAGTGGGCGGTGGCATGGCGTTTTTCGCGCTTTTGGTGCTGACCTTTTCCGCCACGGCGACCCTGATTGGCGGCATTTTTCTGGATGATATCGCCGAGGCGGTGGAAAAACGCCATTATGCAGGGGATCCGCCGGGGCGTTCGGCGGATTTTTCCAAGACCCTTGCCGTTTCCATGCGGTTTATTGGCATAACCATATTGCTGAATATTCTGGCGCTGCCGCTTTATTTGATCGCGTTGTTGTTTCCTCCACTTTTTGCCTTTATTTTCTATGGCTTAAACGGTTATCTTCTGGGTCGGGAGTATTTTGAGCTTGTAAGCTTAAGACACCAGGATGCAAAAGCGGCTCGGCAGTTACGCAAGGCGAACGGCGTCAAAGTTTTCTTGGCTGGTGTTATGATCGCGTTTTTTATTACGGTACCGATCGTTAACCTTGTTGTGCCTATTCTTGCGACCGCCTTTATGCTGCATATCTTCAAGTCGTTGCGGACTGCGCAGACAACCGAAATTGCACCCTGACGGCGCGGTATCATAGAACGCCCTCGGGATTTGAAACGTTAGGAACAGGAAACAGAACATGGCCAACGAAGACAGAAACCCGCAATCCGCGTCGGCCTTTCGCCCCGAGATTACCCGCCGCCTGCCCGAACTGCCTGGCAATCCCATGCGTGGCGCCCAACCCACTGATGCGGGCGATAGCGGCAAGAAATTGGTCGTTGGCCGGGATATCGTGCTGAATGGTCAGATCACCGCCTGCGATCAATTGGTGGTGCAAGGCCGGGTTGAAGCCGCTTTGGAGAACTCGCAATCAATCGAAATAGCCGAAACCGGCTATTTCAAGGGTTCGGCGGTGATCCAAGAGGCCACGATCAGCGGCCATTTCGAAGGCAATCTGACCGTGCGCGGCGAGTTGACCATTACGTCCAAGGGCCGGATCGAGGGTGATGTCCGCTATGGCAGACTGTGCGTCGAGTCTGGTGGACAGATCATAGGTACGGTCGAAGCGCTATCCGCCACTGGTGCGGGCGCCGCCAGCGCGGCCCCTGCGTCCGCTGCGTCGGACGGGGACGATAATTGACGATCCGGCGATTGCTGGCCGGACGGCCGCTTGCGCCTTTTTGCGGGCTGTTGGCGGCGTTGTGGCTGTCTGCCTGTGTTACCGGTCCGGCCGTGGACAAGGGGCTTGATCAGGCTGCGTTGCCGGCAAAATCAATCGAACCGGTTAAGCTGCCCGTGGCCAACGCACCGGTCGCCGGGGAGCATGAGGATACCGCAGTTTCTCATCGGGCGCCGCGAACCCGGACGGTGGTCGTGCCTGAACCGGCCCCCCACACGCCGCCGCGCCCAAGCCCGGATTTGTATCAATTGGTCGGTATGAACCGTGGTGATTTAAGCGGGCTGCTGGGAAAGCCCACCCTGCGGCGCAGCGAACCTCCGGCGGAAGTCTGGCTATACAGCGCGGCGCAATGTGTCCTGCACGTCTTTCTCTACAACGATGCTGCCCAGGGCCGCTATCTGGTCTCGCACGTGGAAGTCGCCCATCGCCAGCAACGCGCGATCCATGCCGTGGCGTCTTCAGGTGAAGCCTTTCGACAGGAATGTTTCGGCCGCGTGCTGCACAGCGTCACGGCGCAAATTCAGGCCGGCTAGACCACGTTTATACAACATAGACCCGTTTGACCGTGCATCCCAGCTTCGTGGCTAGGCGAAGGTTGCCGCGCGTAGTGATACTACGGGCAAAACCTTCAACGACGCCACGGGGCTGGGATGCACGGCCTTCGGTGGCGCGTGGAGACCATTCGGATGCGTTGTTTTGCTTGCCCGTAGTCCCACTATGCGCTGCGCAAAACGCCTGCCCGAATGGCCTCCACACACCATCAAACGGATCGATGTTGTATAAACGTGGTCTAGAGCAATTCCGAATTAAAGAGAATCGCGAAGCGATTCTAGATTCTAAGTGATTGGAAAAATTGCTCTAATTCTAAAGATCTGAGCATTTTCAGAATGAAAATGCTCTAGCCGGATTATTCTGGTCCATTTGAAGCTGGGCCGGCGCATGTCTGCGCCCAGGGCATGGTCAATCGTCCAGGCTGCGGGCCTCGTCGACCAGCATGATGGGAATGCCTTCGCGAATGGGGTAGGCCAGACGCGCCTGCTCGCTGATCAACTCCTGCGCCTCGCGGTCATAGCGCAGGGGCCCCTTGGTCAAGGGACAGACCAGGATTTCCAATAATTTGGGATCAACGCTATCGGCCGCCATTCCACCGCCGCCGCCGCTGTCGCCGCCATTTTCGGGGTTTTCATCGCTCATGGTGCAATCGTTCTCCCATGATCAGTGTATTTGGTGATCATCGTCATCCTGGTCATCGCCACCGCCGCTGGCTTGTTGCAATAACGCCATTTCGACCAGCGCCGTCATGATCCGGCTGCGTTCGAACAGGTCACGAGCCTCCAACAACGCCTGCTTCTCGGCCGGGCTAAAGGGGCAAATCATCGCCAGAGAGGTGATCAGTGGGCCGGTTTCGGCATTGGCGATGGTCTTCCATTCAACTGGTATCTGGGCCAATTCCAAATAAGCGCGCAGGGCGGTCAGCAGCCGGTCACGGTCGACGCCGGGGCCCTCATCCTCGGCCCAGCGGTCGGCGGCAAAGCGGTCCCAGTCCGCGACAACTTGGCGATACCGGGTAGTTGCCGTCAGTTCCTCGATGATGGAAAAGCGTGACAGCCCGGTCAGGGTAATATGAAACCGGTTGTCCGGGGTTTCCTCAAAAGAGGTGATACGCCCGGCGCCGCCAATATCATATAAGGCGGGAGGGGCACTGCCCTCGGCCTTGTGCACGGGCTGGATCATGCCGATGATCCGATCGCCCGCCATGGCATCACGGACCATATCCAAATAACGCGGCTCAAAGATGTTCAGGGGCAGTTTCGCATCGGGCAGCAACAGCACACCGCTCAAGGGAAAAATTGGTATCCGCACCGGTAGCGTATCAGCCGTGTGCCGATCATCTTCGCTGTCCTTGCTCACCGCTCTACCCACCCATCCGGATCAGGAAAACAGCATCGAACTCAGCCGCCGCCGGGCCGAGACCGTTATTTCGTCCGCATGGCCAAAGGCCTCGAACAGGACCAGCAGTTGCTTGCGCGCGGCTTCTTCGTTCCAATTGCGGTCGCGGCGAATAGCCTCGAGCAATTCATCCACCGCTTCCTCGCGCTGACCAGCCGCCAACAGGGCTTTGGATAACTCCATACGCGCCTCGTGATCGTTGCCATCCGCCTCCAACCTGGCGCGGAAGGCAGACACATCGCCCACATCGATCGATTGCTCCGCCAGGTCGAGGGCGGCGCGGGCCGACTGGATAACCGGGTCGGTGGCCAGTTTGCCCTCCAGACCGTCCAGCATCATCCTTGCTTCTTCCCGCTCGCCGCTTTCAATCAAACACTGGCACAGTCCGGCAACGGCCCGGGCATTTTCCGCATCGGCACGCAAGACCTGGCCGAAAATGTCCGCTGCCGTCTCCACATCGCCGGCCGCCAGGGCCGTTTCACCTTGTTCCACCGCCCTTTCGATAGGCGAAGGGCCGGCGTCGCCGGTCAGGCGTTCGATAAAGGCCTTGATCTGGCTCTCGGGCTGGGCGCCGACAAACCCATCAACCGGTTGACCATCCTTGAAGGCAAAAACCGCCGGTATCGATTGAACGCGCAGTTGTTGCGCCAGTTGTTGGTTCTCATCGACGTTAATTTTCACCAGCTTAACCTGGCCACCGGCGGCCTTAACCGCCTTTTCGATCATCGGACCCAAGGTCTTGCACGGG
The DNA here is from genome assembly GCA_016776605.1 of Alphaproteobacteria bacterium. Lineage (GTDB taxonomy): Bacteria > Pseudomonadota > Alphaproteobacteria. The sequence goes on from JADHTB010000012.1 coordinate 30,640, forward strand.
CCGCACCAGGGCGCCCAGAAATCAACAATGACCGGAACCGCCCGACTCGCTTCGATCACATCCAGGGCGAAGCTGGCGGTATCGCCGTCCTTCACCGCATCGGCAGGGGCGGATATCTCTCCAATTATCGGTTCCATGGGTCGTTCCTGTATTAAAATTGGCAGTGTAGTGGCAATGGCCCGCGCGCATATACAAGGGCAGGCAGCGCCCGGCGTCAAGCGCTTCGGCGCATAAGGCAGCGGCCGTCCGGTCTCAAAGCTGCGGCGTCAGAGGTTCGTGCCCGCAGGCGCGGACAAAGCGCAACAGATCGGCGGCGGCAATGGTGGTGGTCATGGTATTGACCAGGGGGTGAAAGTTGACCTGCCCATGGGCCAGCATCGCCGCGTCCAATACCACCCTGACCCGGCATAGGGGATCGTTGATCAGCGCGAATGGCGTTACCGAGCCAGGCAAGACACCTAAGAATTCCGCCAAACGGTCGGCGGAACCAAAGCTGAGCCGTGCCGCACCGATTTGGTTGTGCAGTTGCTTCATCTCTATTTGCTTGTCTTCCAGGGTGCAAACCAACCAGGTCTGTTTTTTCTTGTCCCGCAAAAACAGGTTCTTGTTGTGGGCGCCCGGAATTTTCCCACGCACGGCCTGGCTTTCGGCGACCGTGTGAAGCGCCGGATGATGGGTGGTTTCATGGGCAATGTTTAATTCGTCCAGGCGTTCGAACAAATCTTCCGGGCTGGCGGGCATGGGGCTATCCTTTACGCGGGGACGCAGGCGGCACGATGATGGCTGTGAAGATGATGTAAAGATCGGCTTAGGCACTTGCAAGATCGGTGAATAGGCGTATATATCTGGCCGCCCGGCAGATGCCGGGCCTATCCAGGCGCGGGCGTAGCTCAGGGGTAGAGCGCAACCTTGCCAAGGTTGAAGTCGTGAGTTCGAATCTCATCGCCCGCTCCAATTTTCACCACAAAACCAATGGGTTAAGTGGCGCTGGTCAGCGCCTTGGCGTGCCCGGCCGGCAGCAGGTGCTCCGCCAGCCCCTAATTTGACGATCAGATGCCTTTTACGAAGGCGGCGCTTTGCCTCAGTAAAGCTTGGGCGCGGGCCTTGTCTTTCAGAACGCAGCCTGACAAAACCACATAATTCCGTTTGATGTGCCCTTTTTCGAAATATTTCAACGGTTTGCCCGCACCCGCCGCGATCAGGGCGGCGCAGGTGTCTTCCGCTAATTTCAGCGCCACGCCAAATTTCCCGCTGGACATGAAAATATGGCCATTTGCATAGGCCCCTACCGCGCCAAAAACTGATTTATATGAGATTACGCAATTGGTCGGCAAGGATGCGTCGGCAATAAGATGCTCAAGCTGCCGGCGGTATTCGGCTCCCATTGAAAAAGTACCCCCTCAATCCGGTTGTTCAGACAGCAGGCCCTTTTACAATGATCCGAAGCCTCGACATAGTGTGATGACACTGGCCCCGGTATGCTCCGGGTTCGCCCCAGGGAGTTGCCATGCTTCGTGACATATCCGCCCAGGCTGTCTTCATGGGCTTTTTGACGGCGTTTGCCGGTTTCACCTCTTCATTCGCAGTTGTCTTGCAAGGTCTGGCGGCGGTGGGGGCAAGCGAGGCACAGGCCGCCTCCGGGTTGATGGCCCTCGCCATTGCCATGGGATTGGGCGGTATTATCCTTAGCGCGGCGACGCGGGCGCCGGTAAGTGTTGCATGGTCAACGCCTGGCGCCGCGCTTTTGGCTTCGACCGGTGCCATCGATGGTGGCTTTGCCGCCGTTGTAGGGGCGTTTCTTGTTTGTGGTTTCGGCTTCATCCTGGCCGGACTGTGGAAGCCGCTTGGCCGCGCCATAGGGGCTATTCCCGCGCCGTTGGCAAACGCCATGCTGGCCGGGATCTTAGTCAGCCTCTGTCTGGCACCATTTAAGGCGATCGCCTTTGATCCACTGCTGGGCCTGCCAATTCTGTTGGCCTGGATTATCGTTGGCGCCTTCAACAAGCTGCTTGCGGTGCCAGCCGCGTTGGTCGTCTATTTTCTAATCGTGGCGTTTGGCGTGGACGTTTCCGCGCAGGAACTAAATTCGGTTCATGCCTCCGCTGTCCCACGGCTTGAATTTATCTCGCCGGTATTCAGCCTTGCCGGCCTTCTCAATATTGCCATCCCGCTGTTTATCGTAACCATGGCGTCGCAAAATATTCCCGGAATTGCGGTCATGACCAGCAATGGCTTCGCGGCGAAACCGCGCCTTTGGTTTACGGTCACGGGAATATTCTCGGTCCTCGCCGCGCCATTTGGCGGCCATGCCGTCAATCTGGCCGCCTTGACGGCTGCCATGTGCGCCGGCGAAGACGCCCATCGGGATCCGAACAGGCGGTATTGGGCCGCTATCGTTGCCGGCATGGGTTACATCGCTTTTGGGCTTTTGGCCGGGGTTGTCACGGCCTTCGTGTCCATTGCCCCGGCTATCCTGATCCAGGCTGTTGCAGGCCTGGCCCTAATTGCTGCGTTTTCGGGGGCGACCGTAGCCGCGTTCAAAGACCCAGGGACACGCGAAGCCGCTGCCGTTACATTCCTCGTCTCCGCATCGGGCGTCTCGGTCGGCGGAATTTCAGGTGCATTCTGGGGATTGATCGCCGGCGGCGCCATCATGCTCGTTAAACGCACGAAAGTGATTTAGCAGGCTGCTGAAAAACTCGAATATTCCATCCATTTATGTCATTCCCGCGAAAGCGGGAATCCAGATGGGCAATAAAATCCGCTATTTTCCGGCATTGTCTGGATTCCCGCTTTCGCGGGAATGACGTGATTCTTGTAATTTAGAGTGCGCTCAAAGGTTTTTCAGCAGCCTGTTAGAGCCGTTCCGGGGTATTCTGGTCCATTTGATGGCGCCACTGGGGGCAGCACGACATGCCGACGGCCTATCATTGCCAGCGGCGGCCAACGGCGCGGATGGCATTGGCAAGACAGTTGTTTTGCTTGCTTCAAGATCATTGTTTTTTAACCATTTCAGGCCAGTCTTCAGACCGACGGAACCGTAAATTTTGTGAGCCTGACCACAGTATGTCGCCACATACAAGCAAACTTGAAAACCTTATCGACGTGGCCCAAGAGACCTCGTCGGATAAACGGCGCGAGCTGTTGGAAGGGGTCACTGACCTGTTTCTTGACGGCGAGACGATGTTGAACGAACAGGAAACGGTCATTGCCGCCGAGATCCTGGGCCAGGTTGCAACGAAGGTTGAGCGCGATGTCCGCGCCCGTTTGAGCTATCGCCTGGCGGAACTCGACAATGCCCCGATCGAACTCATTCGCCAGCTTGCCAATGATGATATCCAGGTGGCCCGGCCGTTGCTGGAACACAGCACAGGGTTGAGTGATGACGAGCTGGTCGATATCGTCAATAAACATGGCAAGGACCACCAACTATCGATCGCGGTCCGATCGGAAGTCGGCGCGGATGTCTCCGATGCCCTGGTCGCCAAGGGCGACAATGACGTGATTTTGTCTCTGGTTAACAACGATGGTGCCGAGATTTCGCGTAGCGCCATGGAAGCCATCGTTAGCCGCTCGGAATCGATCAAGGCGTTATGCGAACCGTTATTGAGCCGCAAGGATCTGCCGCCTGATTTGATGCACGATATGTTCTGGTGGGTCAGCGCCGCGTTAAAGAGACATATTTTGACCGACGCGGATATTGACGAAAAGCTGGTCAATAAAATGCTGTCGGAAGCCGAACGCAATACGGTGCGCGCGGCGGACGAAGATGAAGAAGATGAGGGAAATCTGAACCGGGTGGAACGGACCGTGCGCCGGCGTATGCGCCTGGGTCAGTTGAACCAGGATTCCCTGGTGCAATATTTGCGCCGGGGTCAATTGCCGGAATTTATCGCCGCTCTGGGCTATCTGACGGATATCGACCAGAAAACGGCCAGGCGCATCGTCTTTAATCCAGGTCACGAGGCCGTGGCCGTGGCCTGCCGCGCCAAGAGCTTTGATCTCTCTACATTTTCCACCATTGTGCTGTTGCTGGACGGTTCCGCTGAAAATAATGCCTCTGAAACTGGCGGCACGGGGGCGGTGCAAAAACAACTGCGCCGCCCGGAAGAAGTGGCCGGACTATTGGACTTGTACAAACAAATTCCCATCGAGAATGCACAGCGCGCCATGCGGTTTTGGGCTATTCGCAACAAATCCTTGGATAACGGGAAGACAGTGGCGTAAGCCGCCCGCGCAACGCCTGCAGGCCAACGAACGGCTTAAGGCCGCCAAGAAATACCTCTGTATAATCACACCGTGCCCTCCGCTATGTTGCCCCCTCGCAAATGCGTACGGATAACGTAGAGTGGCAGCGTAAAATAGCGGGTCAATGACAATGCCAAAATGGTTTCGCGAAAACCTGCACCAGGAGTTGCAGGCGGGAATTCGGATGGATCGCTTGATCTACCGCGGCCGCACCGATTTCCAGTCTGTCCTGATCTTCGACAATGATCTGATGGGTCGGGTGTTGGTTCTGGACGATGTTGTGCAGACCACGGCGCGCGATGAATTCATCTATCACGAGATGCTGGCGCATGTGCCTCTGTTCGCGCTGGAAAATCCGCGCGAAGTGCTGATCATCGGCGGTGGCGACGGCGGCTGCCTGGAAGAGGTGCTGAAGCATCCGGTGGACCGGGTCACCATGATCGAATTGGACCAAGGCGTGGTCGATCTGTCGCGGCAGCATCTGGGCATGATCTGTGGTCAGGCCTTTGATGACCCGCGCACCGAATTGCGGATCGAGGATGGCGCCAAATTCCTGGCCGAGACGGATCGGTGCTTTGATCTGATCATCATCGATTCCACCGACCCGGCGGGACCGGGCGAAGTGCTGTTCAGCCCGGAATTTTATGGCAATTGCCGCCGCTGTCTGCAGCCCACGGGTATCCTGGTGACCCAGAACGGCGTGCCCTTCATCCAGAAAAAGGAATTTATCTCCTCTGCCACCGCGTTCGCGGCGCTGTATCAGTATCCGCGCTTTTATTTCGCCGCCGTGCCCATGTATGCGGGCGGCTGCCTGGCTTTTGGCTGCGCCTCACAAGGCACCGATGCCGGCGCCGTGCCCTTGGCGGTGCTGGAGGCGCGGCAGAAAAAGTTGCCCTTGGATCTGCGCTATTACAGCGCGGCCATCCATCTGGGCGCCTTTGCCATGCCACCCTATGTCCAGGAACTGATGCCTTAGGTTTCGCGGGACTTCAAAAAACTGGCCTGGTTTCCACGACGCTGTCACGTTGCTCCAAGCGGGACCACCATGTCCGCAACTTCGGAAACTGCCCCAGCAGAGCCGCGCTTTCCTCGGTCATCGCAAAATAGTCGATCATCGCACCGAGGTGAAAATCCGCCAGGCTGGGTTGATCGCTGACAAGGTAGCCTTCGCCGCTGGCCAAATTTTCAAGCGCTGCCAGGATTGGTTTGGAAGCTTCAAGACCCGCTGATGCCTCTTTTTCGTCCGCTGGGCTGCCCAGTCTTGGCCGAAAGACCCGGTGCGAGAAGAACTGCCGCACCAGGGGCCAATATACATAGGCGTCAACGACGGAAATGATCTGCGCCATGCGCGCCCGGCGCCGCGGATCTTTTGGCTGCAACGACGGTCCGGGAAACGCTTCGTCCAGGTAACGGGTTATGGCCACGGTTTCATAGAGCGTGAAACCATTGTCTATGAAAACAGGAACGCGGCGAAACGGATGCAATTTGCCATAGCTGTCCGGCGCGTTGTCATCGAATGGGTTGATCTCCCGCCACTCAATCTCAATGCTTTTTTCATGACAGACCATGCTGACAATTCTGCAATAGACGCTGAATTCATATCCATAAAGTATGGCTTTCATGGTTTATCGCCCGTTGCAAGGCTGGCGGCCAGACTGACGGCCAATTGTCCGGCCAGGGCAGCGTTGGCGATGGCCAGGGCGGCGTTAACGCGCAAGGTTTGGCCCCCCGATGCCTGGCGCATGTGGGACAGTATGAATGGCGTCAGCGCGCCGCCCGTAATGCCGGCCCTGCCAGCGGCGCGGACCGCGTCCTGAACCAAGGTTTCAACCGCATCGCCGCCCATGGCTAAATCCGGGGGCGGCGGATTGCAGACCAGGACGCCGCCGGCGCCGGGCAGGGACCAATGGGCCCGCAAGGCTGCCGCCAGCAGCGCCAGATCGTCAAAACGGAAGGTCACGGAAAGCCCGCTTTCGGCGCTGTAGAAGGCGGGAAATTGATCGCAGCGATAGCCCAGAACCGGCACGCCAAGGGCCTCCAGGGTTTCCAGGGTGGCCGGCAGATCCAACAGCGACTTCGCGCCGCTGCTGACAACCGCCACGGTTGCCTGGGACATGGCCAACAGGTCGGCCGAAACATCAAGGCGGCTGGTGGCGCCGGAACCCGCCGTCATTCTATGCACGCCGCCAATGCCACCGGTGCCAAAGACCGAAATGCCGGCTGCCGCGGCAATCCGCACAGTGGCGGAAACCGTGGTGGCGCCGGGTAGGCCCAGGGCCATGGCCGGGCCCAGGTCGCGGGCGCCGCATTTGCGGCCATCGGCGGCGGCGGCCAGGCGGGCCATGTCGTCGGGGCCAAGGCCGACGCACAAACGGCCGTCCAGCACCGCCGTCATCGCCGGTATGGCGCCATGTTGGCGAACCGCGTCCTGCATGGCCTGGCCGACCCGCAGATTTTCCGGTTCCGGCAGACCTTGGGCCACGATACTGCTTTCCAGGGCCACCACGGGCCGGTTTTCGGCCAAGGCCGCAGCGACTTCCGCCGCCAGCAATAACTTTTCGTCCATCATCCCATCCAACGCTCCTGCGCAATTGCGCTTGTTGCGGCCATGCTCTAGTCATGAAGCGTGACAGCCATCGAGACAGATAAAATTACACCCGGTCCAGGGACTGGTCCAGAGATCAGCATGGCGCGCACCATGCTGATTGTCTTCATGCCGTTTGCCTGTGGCTATTTCTTCTCGTACTTCTACCGCACCGTCAATGCGGTTGTTGCGCCCTACCTGCGCCAGGATATCGGCCTGGGCCCCGCCGACCTGGGGTTAATGTCGGCGGCTTATTTTCTAAGCTTCGCGGCCTTTCAGATCCCATTGGGCCTGTTGCTGGACCGCTATGGCCCCCGCCGGGTGCAGGGCAGCTTGTATTGCGTCGCCGCCCTGGGGGCCCTGCTGTTCTCCATGGGGGACAGTGTTACCACCCTGGTTCTGGCGCGGGCCATGGTCGGCTTCGGCGTCTCGGGCGGGTTGATGGCGGCGTTGAAGGCGATCGTCATGTGGTTTCCCCTGAACCGCGTCGCCTTTATTAACGGCTGGTACATGGCGTTCGGCGGCCTGGGCGCCCTGGCCGCGACGGCCCCGGTGGATTTTGCCATGCAGATCATGGACTGGCGGCAGATGTTCATGCTGTTGGGCGCCATTACGCTGGTTGTCGCCGCCTTGATACTGCTGGTGGTGCCAGAGCGGCCCGGCAGTGCCGCCACGGGCAGCCTTATTTCGCAAATAAAGGAAATCGGCCAGATTTACCGGGATCCCTTTTTCTGGCGCATCGTACCCCTGATGTTCACTTGTTCCGGTTCTTATCTGGCCATTCAAGGGCTTTGGGCCGGACCCTGGTTGTCGGAAGTGGACGGCTTCAGCCAGGGCGACACCGCCGCTCATCTGACCCTTATGGCGGTGGGCATGATCGTCGGCGTTTTGAGCAGCGGCCTGTTTGCCGCCGGTCTGCAACGACTGGGTTTCGATATGGTGGGGGTTTGCGGTTTTGCCGCTGCTTTTTCCATCCTTGGCATGTTGCTGCTGGTCTCGGACATCCTTCCCTCAAGCTATCTGCTTTGGACCTACATCGGCCTTGTCGTTGCCCTGACGATCCTGGTCTTTGCCGCCCTGTCCCATCATTTTCCCATTAGTCAGGCGGCCCGCGCCAGCACGGCGGCCAACGTCCTGGTCTTTGCCATGGCCTTTGCCTATCAGTGGGGCATTGGCTGGGTAATCGAGCAATGGCCCATGGCCGCCGACGGCAGCTACCCAAAGATCGCCTATCTCTGGGCATTCCTGGCGGTAACGGCGACCCAGATCGTGGCCTTTGTCTGGTTCATCTGGCCGACCCGGGGACGGGCGCGCGGGTAGTTCGGTCGATCTCGAAAATGACCAAAAAATCGGTTATATTTCCAGACAATGCAGGCACGGAAAAAAAATCTGCCGCGTTGGCTGCGCGGCCTCTCGGCCCGCTTGCTGGTTCTGACTATGGTTTTTGTCATGATCAGCGAGGTGCTGATATATGTGCCGTCCATCGCGCGCTTTCGCCTGATGTTTCTGGAGAATCGTATCGCCGACGCGCATTTGGCATCTCTGGCTCTGAAGGCCACGCCGGACAATACGCTCAGCCGGCCGTTGGAGTTGGAGTTGCTGGCCAACGCCATGGTGCGGGGCATCGTTCTGAAGCGGCGGGAAGCCCGGGTCATGATGTTGATAGACGACCTGCCGCCAAAAGTGGATGTCACCTATGACCTGCGCGACGCGGGGCCGCTGCAATTGATCGCCGATGCTTTCGCCACCCTGGCGCAGGGCAGCCGTACGCTCCGCATCGTGGGCGGCTTTCCCGATCAGTCCGAAGGCAGCCTGGAAGTGGTTGTCGATGAAGCGCAACTGTATGCCGCGATGATCGATTATTCGACCAACATCATGAAGCTGTCGCTGATCATCTCACTGCTGACCGCCGGCCTGGTATTCCTCTCTCTGCAGCTGATGATGGTGTTGCCCATGCGCCGCATCACGGCCTCTCTGGTCGCCTTCCGCAAGGCGCCGGAGGACACCAATTCGATGATCGCCAATAGTACCCGCGGGGACGAAATCGGGACGGCGGAGCGTGAATTGCACCATATGCAGGATGGCTTGCGCGCGGCCCTGACGCAAAAGGCCCACCTTGCCGCCCTGGGCCTCGCGGTAAGCAAGATCAATCATGACCTGCGCAATATTCTGGCCACGGCGCAATTGGTTTCGGACCGTCTTGGCGATGTGGAGGATCCGACCGTGCGTCAGGTCGCCCCGCGTCTGATGCACTCCATCGACCGGGCTATCGAGCTGTGCAGCCAGACCTTGAGTTTCGGCCGGGCCGATGAAGCCGCGCCCAATCCGGTTGCCGTTGCCCTGCGCGATCTGGTCGACGACGTCGCAGCCTTTGCCGGCCAGCCCAGTAACGGCGGTATCATCTGGCGCAATGATATACCGGCGGAGATCGTCGTGCGGGCGGATCGGGAGCAGCTATTTCGGGTTCTGATGAATCTGGCGCGCAACGCCATTCAGGCCATGAGCCAAGGCGGCGAGATTGCCGTGACCGCCAGTTGGGGTGGCACCGGCATTATTATTGAATTTGGCGACAATGGACCGGGTTTGCCCGATCGGGCGCGGCAGCATCTGTTCGAACCCTTCACCGGCTCGACACGGGCCGGGGGTACGGGCCTGGGGCTGGCCATCGCCAAGGAACTGATGCTCGCCCATGGCGGTGATTTGATCTTGCTGCGCAGCGGTCCGGGCGGCACGGTTTTCCGCCTGGATTTACCCGGCGGCCGGATCTGACCGGGCGTGATGGAGACATGACAAGTTCATCCCGGCCAATGATCGTGCTGTTCACCGATTTCGGCATCCGTGGGCCCTATAGGGGGCAGATGCGGGCCGTCCTGCATCACGGCGCACCGGGATCGCCGATCGTCGATCTGTTCGCCGACGCGCCCGCCTATGATGCCCGGGCCGCAAGCTATCTCCTCGCCGCCTATAATCAGGAATTTCCCATTGGTACGGTCTTCCTCTGCGTGGTCGATCCCGGCGTCGGCGGTGACCGGCCGGCAATGGTCCTGCAAGCCGATGGCCGGGTTTTTGTCGGTCCCGGCAATGGCCTGTTCGAAATTATTGCCCGGCGGGCGGTCGGGATCAAGGCCCAGGCGATCACCTGGCGCCCGGAACGTCTGTCCGCCAGTTTTCATGGCCGCGATCTGTTTGCCCCGGTCGCGGCGGCCTTTGCCCGTGGCGACGCGGTGGCGATGGCGGCGATCCCGGACGGGGATTGGCGCCAACCGGATTGGCCCGACGATCTGGCCCAGCTGATTTATCTGGATGATTTCGGCAATGCCATTACGGGCCTGCGCGCGGCCGGTCTGAAACCGGGCCAGGAAATCAGCCTCAAAGGCCGGGTTCTGGCGCGGGCGCGAACCTTCTCTGACATGCCGGTGGGTCAGCCCTTCTGGTATGAAAACGCCAATGGTCTGGTGGAAATCGCGGTCAACCAGGGCAATGCGGCGCAACAATTGGACTTGGCCCTGGGCAGTGCGGTGGAACTGGTTAAGGTGCGGGTTCCATAGCGCCGGCGGCCAGAATGGCCTTGCGGTCGTGCATGGGGGGATAGATTACCTCTGTCATGACGAATTGCTTGCGCGCCTTGGCCTCGGCCTTGATCATTTCCACCTGCCGGTCCCAGCCGGTGGAAAACACCGCGCCCCAGGAACCCAGATCCAGGCAGGTCACGTAACGCGGCTGTGCATAGGGCAGGGCGGCCAGGTTCAGCAGGTCCGAGGCGGCGTTATAGCCGGCGAATTTGCCCATGGGCATCGCATGCTGGCAGGACATCAGGGCGACATGGCTGGCATCGGTCAGGGCATGGGCCATGTCGCCGGCGGCGTAAAGGCCCGGCGCCCCCTTGACCCGCAGATGGGCATCCACCAACAGCCGGCCGGCGGCATCGGTCTGCAATCCTAAACCGGCAGCCAATACATTGGCCTGGACCCCGGCCGTGACAATCACCGTCGCGGCGATGATCTCGCCGCCATCGTCCAGAACAATGCGGTCGCCCTCTATCCGGCGGATTTTCGCGTTCAGATGCACCTCGACCCGGGCGGCTTGCAGCGCCTCCAGGATATGGGGGCGCGGACCCGGTCCAATGTCTTCGCCGACCGTGGCCGCTGCATCCAGCAGGATTACCCGCGCCGCCGCGGCCCGCGCCGCGCCGCCATGTTCCCCGAGACGGGCCCGCATTTCCGCAGCCAGTTCGATGCCGGTAAAGCCGGCGCCGATGATCACCACCGTGTCCCCATTCTCCGCCGGCTTCGGCGTGGCCATGACAGCCTTTAGATGCTGGTCCAGTTCAACGGCGGCGGCAAGATTATCCACGTTCCAGACGCGGGCATTGACCAATTCCATGGGCGGTGGCCGCAGCACGCTGCCCGCCGCCAGGATCAGGCCGTCGTAGGAATATTCCCTTGCGCCATGTTCGGTCCGCGCCCGGACCCGCCGGCGCGGGGCATCAATGGCCGTGACCTCCGCTATCTCCAGGCCGACGCCAATGGGCTCCAGCACCGGGGCCAGGGGCGTCCGCATGTCCTGGGGATTGCTTTCATACAGACGCGGGCGATGGGTCAGATAGGCGTCCTTGGAGAGCAGGCGGATGTTCAGGTCCGCCGCGCTGTCTTGTGCCTGATCCTGCGCCCGCCGGGCCGCCGCCATGGCCGCCCACAGGCCCGCATAGCCGCCACCAATAATCAATAAATCCGGCATTTTCCTAACCCCTGTTCCGCGCGCCGCGTCCACGGGCGGCGCCGCGTTCTTCGAACCAGTTCCGGGCCGCTTTCTGATGCGCCCGTGGTACGACCTGCGCGACATGCGAGGCAAGTTGCGCCAGATTACTTTGCGCCAGACTGGCCCGCATCGCCCGATCCGCCTGTAACATCACTGCGTGGATGCCGCAGACCCCCCGGCCGGACCAGGCCGGCGTCGTTTCGTCGAACAAAATGCAATTGGCCCGGACCTCGCGGCACGCGAATAACGGTTTTTGCCCTTCAATGGCATCGACCACGTCCAAAACCGAAATCTCTTCCGCCGCCCGCGCCAGGCAAAAGCCGCCGCGCAATCCTTCGATCGAGGTCACCAGGCCGGCTTTTTCCATGCGGGTAAACAGCTTCGCCACATAATCCGTGGAAAGCTTTTGAAATTCGGCGATATCGCGGACACTGCGCGCGGTGGTCGCGTCCGACCCCGCCCCCGTCCCTGCCAGATATAACAGGCAATGCAGGCTGTATTCGACCGCGCTTCCATATTGACTCACATTAATCTCCGATGAAATAAGTCGTAGATAATAAATTACGTGGGGTTCATGTCAATGGCATTGTCAATCCATTGACCCGCGGAATTGACCGGCGTACCGTCCGGCTTCCTGAATATTGAATTTGTGGCGACATGATCCAGTCCGGCCCGCGCAACCTGATTACCGATGTTGACGGCCTGTCTGTCGGCAATGCGGTGGACAAACGGGCCCGCACGGGGGTTACCGTCGTGCTGCCCCAGGACGGCGCGGTGGCCTCGGTGGATGTGCGCGGCGCGGCGCCGGGAACCCGCGAGACCGATTTGCTGGACCCCACCTGCATGATCGAACGCATTGACGGCATCTGCCTGTCGGGCGGTTCAGTGCATGGCCTGGGCGCGGGCGATGCGGTGGTGGGCTGGTTGCATGATCAGGGCCGGGGCTTTGCCCTGGGTTCATGGCGTCTGCCCATCGTGCCCGGCGCCATCATTTTCGATCTTGGTATCGGCGGCGAAACGGATTGGGGCCGCTGCCCCTCGTATGCTGATCTGGCGCGGGCGGCCTGCGAGGGGGCGGGATTGGATTTTCCCCTGGGTAATATTGGGGCTGGCCTGGGCGCCTGCGCCGGCCGTCTGAAGGGCGGCTTGGGCAGCGCATCGGCCATCACGGACGACGGCTTGCAGGTAGCGGCGCTGGTGGTGGCGAACCCGGTCGGCGCCGTGGTGATGCCCGGCAGCGGCACCTTATGGTCCTGGGCTCTGGAACGGAACGGCGAAATGGGCCGGCAGCATCCACCGGGGCCACTCAGCGGCGTGGAGGAGGAATTGCCCGTGGAGGCGCGGATCGGCGGAAACACAACCCTGGCCGTGGTCGCCACCAATGCAACCCTGGACAAGGCCCAGGCAAAGCGGGTGGCGATGATGGCCCATGACGGCATGGCGCGGGCTATTCGCCCGGTGCATACACCGTTTGACGGCGACACGGTTTTTGCCCTTTCGACCACGCGCATCGCATTGCCGCAGCCCGCGCAGCGGGCGGTGGCGCGGATCGGCGCCATAGCGGCCGACTGTCTAACCCGCGCCATCGGCCGGGCGGTCTACGCGGCGGAGCCGTTGGGCGATGTTCCCAGCTATCGGCAAAGCCACGCGGATGCCTTTGCCGACAAGACCCGGACAGGTTAGTATAGGCTGGATGAATTACGCACCTAACGAAGGCTTCGAAACCACGCGCCCCCACTGGGAGGATATATGATGACAATCGTAAGAAAATTTGGCTACGCCGCGACTGTAATCGCCATGGCAGCCGTTGCCGCCCTGCCGTTCGGGGCCCAGGCGGCCAAGAATTCCGTCAACATCGCCATGACCCTGGAACCACCTGGGCTGGACCCCCGCGCCAACGCGGCCGCGGCGATTGGTCAAATCGCGCTGTATAATATTTATGAGAACCTGACCCACATCAATCAGGACGCCACGGTCAGCCCCATGCTGGCGAAAAGCTGGTCAATCTCCGATGACCGGCTGGTCTATACCTTCAACCTACTCAAGGGCGTCAAGTTTCACGACGGCACCGATTTTACCTCGGCGGATGTGAAGTACACCTTCGAGGCCAACGCGGCGGAAGGCAGCAAGATCAAGCGCAAGAAGCGTTTCGTGAACATGGCGAAGATCGAGACGCCGAACGCCAACACGGTGCGCATCACCTTGAAGAAGCCCCGGTCCATGTTCCTGTTCTGGATGGGTGAAAGCACAGCCGTCATCGTCGGCAAGGAATCGGCGGCAACCAATGCCACCAAACCGGTCGGCACCGGCCCCTTCAAGTTCGTCAGTTGGGTCAAGGGCGACAGTGTCGTGATGGAAAAGAACCCGAATTACCGCGACGCGGGCTCGGTCAAGCTGGCCAAGATCAAGTATCGCTTCATCAATGATCAGGCGGCACAGGTCGCCGCCATGATGTCGGGTGATCTGGATCTGATTCCCTTCTCCCGTGCTTCGGCCGGTCTGGGTGCCTTGCAGTCTAACCCGGATATCAAGGTTTCGTTTGGCACCACGGAAGGCGAGACCATCCTGTCCACCAACAACAAGCATCCGGCTTTGTCCAAGTTGAAGGTGCGTCAGGCGATCGCCCATGCCATCGACCGCAAGGAAATCATCGACGGCGCCATGTTCGGCGCGGGTATCCCTATCGGCAGCCATTTTGCCCCTCATAATCCCGACTATCTGGATCTGACCGGCACCTATCCCCTGGACCGAGCGAAATCCAAGGCTCTATTGGCCGAGGCGGGTTATGGCGACGGTTTGGCTCTGTCGTTGAAGTTGCCCCCGACCGGTTATGCCCGGGAAGGCGGCCAGATCGTGGCCCAGCAATTGAACAAGGCTGGTTTCAAAATCACCATCGAGAACGTGGAATGGGCCGTCTGGTTGGCGCAGGTCTACAAGCAAAAGACCTATGATTTGTCCATCGTCTCTCACGTGGAGCCCATGGATATCGGCATTTATGCCCGGCCCGGCTATTACTTCCAATACGACAACAAGGAATTCAACGGCATCATGGAAAAGGCCGACGGTGCCTCTGATCCGGCCATGCGTTCAAAATATCTGAAAATGGCGCAGCGGAAACTGGCCAAGGACGCGGTCAACGGCTTTTTGTTCCAACTGGCCAAGACCACGGTGCGCAAGAAGAACCTGATGGGCGTGTGGACAAGCTCGCCCATGTTCGTCAACGACATGCGCACGGTGTACTGGAAGTAATCCCACACCAGCCTTAGACGCTCAGGCGGCGGCGACCAGTCCGGGCCCGCCGCCTTTTTTTACGGGGGCACTTTTTTACGGGGACACAATACTTATATCGGTCGATATAAGTATTGTGTCCCCGTAAAAAAGGCGTATGAAAATTAAATCTTTTGCGGGCGCCTGTTTTTTCGTCCGGGTTTGCCTTTTCGCAGAGTTCGGCCGGTCTGCGTTTCCAGGTCCTGCAAAAAACTCTCCGAACCCAGCGGTCGACCCGTACGCTCGCCGCCGCGTATGGCAGCCGCCTCGTCGTCCGCCAAGCCCTGGGCCAGGAACGCCGGCCAGTCCGGCCTCGCCTCTAGCAAGGGGGTCACGCGCACGACGCCGTCGTTCTCGCCCGCCAGATGCGCCCGGGCCGACGACCAGCGCCAGTCCTCGGCCCGCCGCGTCAAACCCGCCAGTACCGGGTTTAGCTCCACATACCGGGCCGCGGCCAGCATATGGCGCTCATCCATGGGGCAGGAGGCAAACCGCCCCTGCCACAAATTGCCCTTCCAGCCTTTTTGCGTATTGATGTGCCGGGTATAGCGGCGATGCGCCTCCTGCAAGGTATTGTGCAGGCCGTCTTCGTCATCGGGCAGCAACATGAGGTGCACGTGGTTGGGCATCAGGCAATAGGCCCAGATCTCCGTGCCCGCCTCGCCCGCGTGGTGCGAAAGCAGATCAAGGTAATGGCGATAGTCGCCATCGGAGAAGAACACATCCTGCCGCCTGTTGCCGCGCTGGGTAACATGATGGGGTAGCCTGGGTATTACAACGCGCGCTATCCGTGCCATGGGCCCAGGTTAATGCGTTTAATAGGGGGACACAATACTTATATCGGTTGTTATAAGTATTGTGTCCCCCTATTAAAAGCGCTCGTCGATCAGGCGCAGAGGCTTTTGCCGGCTTTCGATGCCGGTCAGTTCGGCCAGGGCGCCGGGTTTGGCGAAGGCGACGCCAACCGCCACGCCGGTCTTTTGCCGCAGAATTTCCCGGTAGGTGTCCGCCAGGGCCGGGCCGCCACTGTTATCCGATATTTCAAAGGTCACGGTCATTTCGTCGCGGCCTTGTGGGTCCCGCCGCACCCGGCAGATGAACTCGCCGTTGAATTCCCGCCGTTCGCTCAACATGGCGCCGATGGCCTGGGGGAATACGTTAATGCCGCGCAGCTTGACCATGTTGTCGCTGCGGCCCAGGAAACCTTCGATGCGGCGCAGGTTCAGGGCCGATGGCGCGGCATCGGTGCGCAGGGCGGATACATCATGGGTGTTAAAACGGATGATCGGATAGATGTCGTCCTTGAACAGCACCGTGTCGACCATGTCGCCAGTGGCGCCGTCCGCCAGGGGCTGACCGGTATCAATGTCGCAGATTTCCAGATAATGGGCATCTTCCATGATGTACAGGCCGCCTTTTTCCGGGCCTTCGCCGGCGATCAAACCGGTATCGCCCACGCCGTACCAATCAAATATTTTGGCCCCGCCCCAGGCCCGGGACAGGGCGATATTATCCTCGCGCCCCATGTGGCCGGAAATCATCCGGATGTTGATGTCCCGGCCTGGTTCCAGGCCCTGTTCCCGGGCCACCTCGGCCAGATGTTTGATATAGTCGGCGAAGCCCACCAGCACGGTGACGCCGAAATCCTGCATCTGGGCCACCTGCTGCACCGACCGGGTCTCGATCCCCGTACCGGCGGGCAGAAAAATCGAATTTGTCCAATGCACCACCGCTTCCCGGATATAGTGCCCGCCGTTGACCATGCCGTGGCCGTAGACCGACTGCACCACGTCGTCGGGTGCCAGGCCTTGCAGCAGATAGGCCCGGGCGACCAATAGATTTTGTATCTCGCGGCTGCGCGGCCCGAATAGCAATACCTGGGGGCGGCCGGTGGTGCCCGAAGTGGTGTGCAGGATCACCGGCGGGCGCTCGCCCTCCGCATAGGTCTCCATGCCATGAAAATCACCAAAGGGCGGATGCGCCGCGATGGATGCCATGATGTCCGATTTATCGAACGTCGGCAGCTTGGTGATATCATCCAGACCGCCGATATCGCCCGCCTCCAGCCCCCTGGCGCCCCACAGGCGTTGATAGAAGGGCACTTTCCAGGCCTGCCGCATAAGGCTTGCAAAACGCCCCTCCTGCAGGGCCCGCAACTCGTCGCGGCTGATCGCCTCGAAACGGCGCAGGAACGCCGGCCCAATGGGAAATTCATCGCTCAGGCGGGAGAGGTCGCCGCGGTTGAAATAATTCGGCTGGTCGGTCATTGCCATTAAACGCTCACCACCGGCATGCGGGCGCTGAACGTCATCATGGCCTCAATGGGCCGATGGTTCTGCCAGGCCGCGACCCTATTCAATGCGACGGGGCCATCGCCGGCTACGACCACCAGTTCATCACCCACCGCGATCTCCACATCGTCGGGAACTTCGACGGTCAGATGTTCAAGGGAGACGCCGATCACCCGCAATTCCCGGTCCCGATGCAGCACCTGCGCCGCATGCGTCCCCACGGCGCCGCGATAGCCGTCATTTATGCCACAGGGCGCGACGACGGTCCTGCGCTGGCGGCGGTTCTTGTGATAGGCGCCCGTGCCCCGGTCTGGGCCGCTGCTATGATCGCGCACCTGTATAACGCGGCTTTTGATGGCGCGCAGTATGGGCCGAAACGGCGCCAGTTCCGCCAATTCCGGGACTACCGGGGACAATCCGAACAGGATATGTCCGGGGCAGACGGCGGTACAGTCATCGCGCCAGCCCATCAACAAGGCAGAGCTGGCCAGGGCCTGGGTGATGGGAATATTCACCCCGGCCGCCTTTAACGATCCCAATAGATCATAGAACAGCCGCAGCCGTTCCTGGCTATAGGCCATGCCCTGGCTGTCGTTGAACGAGACGTGAGTATACAGGCCCTGAACCAGGATATTGCGCATGGCGGCGATGTCGTCGATCAGCGCCGCCGCCTGATCCAGGGCAACGCCGACACGTCCCAGGCCGCAGTCTACCTTGACGAATACCGGGGTGGGCGCGCTGGCGCTTTCGCTGGCGGCCCGGCTGACCGCCCGCGCGCCATCAAGGTCATAGATTGTGGGAATAAAGCCCCGCGCCAATACCTCGCCCATGGCCTCGGGCAAGGCGCCGGCCAGCAGCAATACGGGCGTCGAAACACCGGCCTCGCGCAGCGCGCAAGCCTCGGCGAAGGAGCCGGTGGCGAGCATATCAACGCCCGCGTCCTCCAGCACCTTGGCAACCGGCTGGATGCCGTGGCCATAGGCGTTGGCCTTGACCGAGGCGATGATCTTTACGCCGCTGCCCACGCGCCGGCGCACTTCGTCCAGATTATGGTGCAAAGCGGCGCCATCGATCTCCATCCAGGTCGGATGGCTGTTCAGCGCGGCGGCGTCGGTTTCGAAGCATGGCATCATGGCACACTGTAAAATTTGCAGGCAAGCAGGCCTAGCTGGTTGGTGGCGATGGATAGTGTATACAGGACGGTAGTATAGTCCAAGGCGATGGCGCGAGAGGATGCGACGGGTGTTTCAGTGAAAGCCGCTAAATTTGACTATATTCTGGCCGAGAGTGTCGAAGAGGTTGTTGCGACTCTGGATCGTGGCGACGGCGAAGCCATCGTTATAGCTGGCGGCCAGAGCCTGATGCCCATGCTGGCCATGCGTCTGGCGACACCGGCGATGGTGATTGATATCAACAACATCGCGCACCTATCAGGCATTGATGTCCGTGCGGACGAGGCCGTTATCATGGCCTGTACGCGCCAGGCCACGGCCCTTGCCTCGCCCCAGGTTCAGGCGCGTCTGCCGTTGCTGGCAAAAGCTATCAGCTATGTCGGCCATCAGCAGACCCGCAACCGCGGCACCGTGGGGGGCAGTCTGTCCCATGCCGATCCGGCCTCGGAAATTCCCCTGGCCGCCTTGACCATGGATGCCCGCGTCAGCCTGGCCAGCGCCAGCGGCACGCGGCAGGTCGCGTTGGCGGATTTTTTCCTGGGCCCGATGATGTCCGCGCGCGCGGACAACGAGATTTTGCTTAGCGTGCATTTCCCTCTTGGGTCAAATGACACCCGCATGGGGACGGCTTTTCACGAAGTGAGCGAGCGCAAAGGCGATTTTGCCGTGGTCGCGGCGGCGGCGCAAATCCAGCTGGATGCAAACGGCCTTTGCAGCAAGGCCGCCCTGGCTATCGGCGGCGTGGATGGCGTGCCCCGGCGCATAACCGGGTTAGAGGCGCGGTTGCTGGGCAGCAGGATTGACCAGGATAAAATCCGTGCCGCCCTGCCTGAAATCGCCAATGCCATCACGCCGGGGGATGATCAGCATGCCTCGGCTGCCTACCGGCGCCGCGTCGCGGGCGTGCTGGCCGAACGGGCCTTATTGGAAGCGGTTGCCGAGGCGGAACAATGAGTAAGCGTGAGATTACCCTAAGCATCAATGGCAAGACCCATACCGGGGCCATCGAACCGCGCGTGTCCCTGTTGGATTTTCTGCGCGATGAAGTGGGCCTGACCGGCACCCATGTGGGTTGCGAGCATGGGGTTTGCGGGGCTTGCTCTATCCTGCTCGATGATGTCCCGATCCGATCCTGCCTGATGCTGGCGGTACAGGCGGACGGCCATGCGGTCACCACCGTGGAAGGTTTGTCCAACCAGGACGGCTCGCCCGGAGCCTTGCAGGACGCCTTTCAGGATGCCCACGGCATGCAATGCGGTTATTGCACGCCCGGCATGTTGATCTCGGCCCAGGCCCTGTTGGCGGATAACCCCGATCCCAGTGTCGACGAGATCAAGGACGCCATCGGCGGCAATCTGTGCCGCTGTACCGGTTATGTGCAAATCATAGAATCGATCCAGCTGGCGGCCAGCCGCCTGCGGGAGGCTGGGCAATGAACCAGAAGACCGGCGATAACCTGCGTTATGTGGCCCATAAACGCCGGGTGCGCGAAGATCGGCGCTTTGTCACGGGAAAAGGCAAATTTGTTCAGGACGTCGCCCTGCCAGAGACCAAGCACGCCGCCGTGCTGCCGTCCCCCTATCCCCGGGCGCGGATTCTAGCCATCGATACCACCGCGGCGGAGGCCCTGGAAGGCGTGGCGATGGTGCTTACCGGCCAGCAGATGGCGGCGGATTGCAACCCGATCCGCCTGGGCCTGAAGCTGCCGGAAGTGAAATGGTACCCCCTGGCGGTCGAGATGGCCCGCTATGCCGGCGAATGGGTTGCCATCGTGGTCGCGGACAATGCCTACATCGCCGAAGATGCCCTGGAATTGATCCAGGTGGATTACGAACCGCTGGCGCCGATAATTGACCCCGAACAGGCCTTTGCCGAGACGGATTTGTTCGTGCATCCCGGTCATGGCAGCAATGTTCTGTATCACGGAAATTTCCTGTGGGGCGATGTGGATGGTGATTTCGCCACCGCCGATGACAGCCTGACCTTTCGGGCGCGCTGGGGACGCAGTTCCACCGTGCCCATCGAAACCTTTGGCGCCCTGGCCCGCTGGGACGAGGGTACGGAGATTTTGGATATCTGGGCCTCCATCCAGATGCCGAACTTTGTCGAATTGCTGGCCAACACCCTGGGCTATCCCCTGAACAGCATCCGGCTGCATCAGGACGTGGACGTGGGCGGCAGTTACGGGGTGAAACGGGGCATTAAGCAATCCGTTCTGGTAGGCTATCTCTCCCGTAAGCTAAGGGTTCCCGTGCGCCTGATCGAGGATCGTCTGGTCAATATGGCCGGGGGCGATGCCCATGGCCCGGACCGCATCTTTGACACCGATGTGGCCTTTAATAGCGACGGCATTATCAAGTCGTTAAAAATTCGCGCCCTGGATGATGCCGGCGCCTATCCGGGCCGGGCGCCGTTTCAACTGGCCAAACCCATCAGCGCCATTGTCGGACCCTACACCATCAACTCGGTCAAATACGAAGCCATCTCGGTCGCCACCAACAAGACTGGGCAGGTGCCCGTGCGCGGCTTTGGCCAGGCGCCGACCAACTACATGATCGAAATGGCGGTGGATACGGTGGCCCGGCATCTGAACCTGGACAGGCTGGAAATTCGCCGGCGCAACCTTATTCCCAGCGACGCCTTCCCTTATCAAATACCCTCGGGCAGCAATTATGACAGCGGCGATTATCATACGGTGCTGCAAAAAGGCCTGGATCTGGCCCGCTATGATGAATTGTTGCAACGGCGCGATAGGGCGCGGGCCGAGGGGCGGCTGGCTGGTATCGGCATTGCCACCTGCCTGGAACCGGGGGGCGGCAACAATATCTTTGAATACCTGATGGACCCGACAGCCGAGATCACCACCTTCATGGAAGCCTGTGAGGTCAAGGTCGACCCCCAGGGCAAGATCACCGGCATGATGGGGACCACCACCTCGGGCCAGGGCCACGAAACCCTGTTCGCGACCATTCTGGGCGAAGAGCTGGAATTCGATCCCGATCTTATCCGCATCGTGCATGCGGATTCCCTGTCCGCATTGCCGACCCGCAGCCCGGTGGCCAGCCGTATGGCCATTATGCTGGGCGGTGCCGCCACGGGCGCGGCGGGAAAGATCAAGGACCGCGCCATGGCCATCGCGGCCTTCAACCTGGATCTACCCGTGGAAGACCTGGAATATTCAGGCGGCACCATATCAGACCGCAACGACCCCAGCCGGAAACTGACCTGGGCGGAAATCTGCTTTATCGCCTATCGCGCCTACCACAAGCTGCCCCCCGGTATGGAGCCGGGCTTCCACGCCCAGTACGTTTTTCAAGTGCCGGGTGGCGGGCAACTTCCCGACGCGCAGAACCGGGTGCAGATCTACCCCTGTTTTTCCTTTCAGGCCCACGTCCCCTATGTGGAAATTGATCCCGGTACGGGTAAGGTCTCTGTTCTGGACTATGCCATCGCTCATGACTGCGGCACGGTGATCAATCCTGACATCGTGCGCGGCATGGTGATCGGCGGTCTGGCCCATGGCATCGGCGCCGCGCTATACGAGAAATTTTCCTACGACGGCGAGGGGCAGTTCCTTTCGGCGACCTTCGCGGATTATCTCATGCCCTCGGTGCATGAAATCCCGGATGTGAAGGATGTGGAACATTGCACGCCCTCGCCCTTGACCTCGCATGGCCAGAAGGGCTCCGGCGAAGGCGGCTATCTTGGCGCGCCGGCGGCCATTGCCAGCGCGGTCAACGACGCCTTGCACCCGTTAGGCCTGTCGATAACTGAATTGCCCATGCGTATGAGCGAAATTGAAGCCCTTATTAATAACGGACCCGGATAAATGATCATCGATACCCACGCCCACTTCACGCCGCAGTCCATGTTGGGCGCCCTGAAAAACAAGATCAGCCAATTCCCCAATGTGGAGCTGTTGCATCAGGATGACAGCTATCAACTGGTGTTTGCCGGCCTGGCGCCGACCCGGCCGCTGTCGCCCAAGCTGCGGGATACCGAGATGCGGCTGGCCTGGATGGACGAGCAATCCATCGACGCCCAGATCGTCGGCGGCTGGCTGGACAGCTTCGGCTATGAATTGCCAGCCGAAGAGGGTGAGGCGTGGAGCCGGTTTTTGAACGAATTCCAGATGAGCGGCACCGATGGCCTGGACCGCTTCACGCCCCTGGCCAGCGTGCCCCTGCAGGACGGCAAGCGCGCGGCAAAGGTCCTGGAAGAGGCCCTGGCCGCGGGCTTCAAGGGTGTGATGATTGGCACCCAGAGCAGGGGCAGCGAGGGCAACCTGGACGACGCCGATCTCGACCCGTTCTGGGAGGCCGCCGACAGTCTTGGCGCAACGATATATTGCCATCCGATATTTGGCTGCGGCGATCCCCGCCTGTTGGACTATGACATGATCAACGCGGTGGGCCGGGGCAGCGATACCACGACTGCCGTTGCCCGCATGTTGTTCGCCGGCCATTTTCTGAAATATCCCAAGATGAACTTCATCCTCTCCCACGGCGGCGGGGCCATCCCCTACATGCTGGGACGTCTGGCCCGGAACCATGAAATCCATCCTGGCAAATACGCCGATCCTGTCGCGGGTTTTAAAAAGCTCTATTTCGACAGCGTCCTATTCGCGCCCAATGCCCTGGATTATCTGTGTTCGTGCTGCGGCCATGACAAGGTTATGTTGGGTTCCGACTACCCCTTCCCCATTGGCGACAGTGAACCGCTGAAAGTCGTGGAGGCCGCTGACCTGGATGAGAGCCAGAAAAAGATGATCCTGGGCGAGACGGCGGCCAGGCTGTTTAGCTAGCATCCCGGGCGGTTACCCGGATGCCATCCTCTATGCGGTCGCTGGGGTGCAGGAGGAGGATATCGCCAACCTCGAGTCCGGACAGTATTTCGGCTGAACGCTCGTTCGTGTGGCCGACTTCAACCGTGATCAGCCGCGCGCGCCCCTCTTCCACCTTGAACAGCGACCACGCCCCCTGCACGCGAAACAGCGCGCTCAAGGGCGCCTGAAGGGTGTCATTGCCGCGCCAGCGCACGATGCGGGTAACGACGCGGTAGCCATGACCCAGGCGCTGCCACAACGCCGGTGGATCAACAAAGTCGATGATGACCTTGACCCGCTGTTCCTCGATCCCAAGGGCCGAGACCTTGGTGAAGCCATAAGGCTCGATCCGTCGCACCTGGCCCTTGAGGCTTTGCCGGCCGCCCCAGCCGTCGATTAAAACGTCAGTTTCGATGGAAACCGATACGGCATCGGTGGAAAGCAACTCCACCACGATCTCAAGGTCTGTCGGATCGCCAATTTCGACCAGGGGCGCGCCCGCCTGCACGACGGCCTCGCTTTCCCGGAACACGCGCAGGATGGTGCCGCTGACCGGCGCGCGGACCTCGACACAACATGGTTCGTCAGTCACCGCATCCCGCGCCGATGCGGGTTCGCGCAATGTCATCCTGGCCCGCTGCAACTGGAAGTCCCGTACGCGCAACGCGGCGCGGGCTTCCATCACCGCCGCTGCCTTGGTGCGGACCTCCATGCGGCTGCGGTCAAGGGCGCTCCGCGACAGGGTGCCGCGATCAGCAAGTTTCAGGCCGCGCTCGTATTCGGCTTTGGCGTAATCGTGGGTCGCCTCGGCGTTCGCAACTTGCGCCGCCGCCAGGTCCCGCGCGGCTTCCGCCGCCTTGACCGCGGCCTCAAGCTCGGAATGGGTGCGGGCGTCGTGTAGGGTCGGATCGGTTGGCCGGATACTGGCCACCATGGTTTTTCCCGCGACCACAATATCGCCGACGTGCCCCTCGAACCGCGCCACGCTGCCCGAAAGCGGCGACGAGATGGTATAGACCTCCCTGACCCGCGTCTCTCCCTCGTCCTCTATGGTCACCAGCATGGGCCGGCGTTCGGCCGTCGCCAGACTAACCGGAACGGGCTTGGGCCAAAAAGCAAACAGCAATCCGGCGAAGAGCAGCGCAAGCGCGCCGCCGGGAATTATGGTTTTTCTCAGATATCCGGACATGGCATCACTCCCGAGTCTTCATAACCGCGATCAGGTCAAGTTGGGCGACCCGCCGCAATACCAGCCAGGCCGAACCGATCGTGGCGCCGATCACCATCAGCACGGCGTAACCATATGACGAATCCGCGATATAAAGCGGCAAACGATACAGCTTCGTATCGAACAGGTTCACCAGCAAACCCGCCAGGCCATAGCCCGCTATGCAGCCCAGCGGCAGCGCCACGAAGGTAAGGATTGCCAGTTCCCCCGCCAGGATCGTACCGACCTCTCGCCGGGTAAAACCCAGGACACGCAGGCTGGCAAGCTCGCGGGCGCGCTCGGACAAGGAAATCCGTGCGCTGTTATAGATCACGCCGACGGCGATCAGGGCGGCGAAAGTGAGGTAGAAAAATATCATCGTATGCAGATGCTCCCGGATCATGGCGCTAAACACATTTAGCGCGGCGCGGCGAACGGCCAGCCCAAGCAGCGCCGGAACTCCCTTCAATGAGGTATACAGGGTCGGCTCTATCTTGCTATCCGTCAATACATGCGCGCCGGAGATGATATCGCCTTCCCCCATCAGCCGGTTCAGGGCCCGGCGATCCATATAGGCGCCAAGGCCAATATAAAGGCGGACAATCCGCACGACGGGGACCTGCCGGACGAGGCGGCGGCCTTCGAGCGTTGAAACGGTTAAAATGTCCCCCTTCCGCGCGACAAGAAGTTCCGCCAGCTTTTCCGAGAGAACGATGCCTTCGGGCGGCGGCGTGACGACGCGGCCATCTACATCAACCAGGCGGCTGAGTTCCATATCGCCATCGATGCCAATAATGCCTACGCGCTCCTGGCGGTGACCAAGCCGCAATTTGGCCCTGGCGATACGAAACGTCTCGACCATCAACACCCCAGGCAGGTCGTCAATATTTGACCGCGCTGCATCGGTGCGAACATCGACGAAGGTCAAAGTCATATCCTGGCGTTCCGTCTCGAAGAAGTGGATGTCCATCATTTTATTGACCGCATCGAAGAAGAATAGCGACATCACCAGGATCGCCACGGAAAACGCGATACCGGTTATGGTCAACGTGGCCCGCAGAGGCCAACGAAAGAGGTAGCGTAGGATCATGCGCGCCGGTTGCGAGAGAAACCGGGCAAGGCCCAGATTTTCCAACAAACTCGTACGATAGGCGCTGGGCATGGGCGGCGTCATGGCGACCGCGGGTGCAATGGTCACGGCCCGGCGTACCGCGGATAAGGCGCCGATCACGGCCGAGAAAATGCCCACAAAGGCGCTGATCGCCAAGGTGCTGGGGTCCACCTGGAAATACAGGAAGGGAAAGCGAAAGAAATCTCTGTACAGGCCGGTAACGGCATAGCCCATCCAGGCCCCCATGGCCCAGCCAATGAGAATACCCAGCCCGGTGATCAACAACACCAGCTTCAGATACTGCCAACCCACAGCAATATTGCTGTAGCCAAAGGCCTTGAGAAGCCCGATTTGCTCGCGATCAGCCTGGATGATCCGGGCGATCACGACGTTGAAAAGAAAGGCGGCGATCAGCAGAAAGACCGGTGGAATGACCACCGCCAGATGGTCCAGTTGCTCCATTTCGCTGGTCACGAAGGCGTCGGACAATTGATCGGCCCGCCCGTAAGCGCCGACCCCGCCGTAAGGCGCCAACAAACGGTCGACCTGGACGATGACTTCCGCCAAGGAAGCGGCGCGGGTCAGCCTCAGGGTCAAATTGTTGAAGGCGCCTTTAAGGTCATAGGCCGCTTCAAGCGCCTCGCGGCTCATCCACAGAATGCCAAAATGCCGGCCATCGGGCACGATGTCTCCGGGGCCGATGGCGTAAACGAACTCCGGTGACAACGCGACGCCAACAACCTTCAGGGCGCGTCGGCGTTGGTTGAAATTCCCGTGAATGACATCACCCAGTTGCAGTCCATGCGCCTGGGCGAAGGCTTCATTGACGAGCACCTCGTTCGGGTACCCGTGCCGTAGGTCACGGCCGCGCCTGATCACGATATCGTTTAAGTGGGTTTGGCCGCCGGCCGCCCGCGAAACCACGCGCCCGCGTGCGGGTTCCTGCATTTCGGCAATGTCGATAATGATGTCCTGGACAATCCGGCCCTCCGCGCGCAGAACGCCGGGAATAGCGCCGATTTCCCGTGCCACCCAGTCGGGTGCCCGTTTCGCGTGGGCGAAAACATGGGCAAAACGATATTGCTCGGAAAAGGCACGCCGGGTTTCCTGCAAGGAATCAAGGGCGCTAAGCGCCATTACAAGTGTTGCGATGCCGCCCGCGATGACCACCGCGATCGCCAACGCCTGGCCCCTGATGTGCCAAAGATCGCGGTAAAGCTTTTTGTTCAGCGGAGTCATCGCATCACCAGCTTATGGTCCGGGCGGGCAGTTTTTCCGCATTGACCGTTATGCCCGCGATCCGCCCGTCGGCGAAGGCGATGACCCGATCGGCCATCGCGGCGATGCCGGCGTTGTGAGTGATGATGACCGCGGTTGTTCCAAGTTCGCGGCTGGCCCCTTCGATCGCCTCCAACACGGAGATCCCAGTCGCGCTGTCGAGGGCGCCGGTCGGCTCGTCACAGAGCAATACATCGGGCCGTTTCGCGACGGAGCGGGCGACGGCGACCCGCTGCTGTTCGCCACCCGATAGCTGCGCCGGAAAGTGATCCATACGTTCTTCAAGGCCGACCAGGGCAAGCGCTTCTTCCGGCGATAGCGGGTTGGCGGCGATCTCGGTGACCAGTGCGACGTTCTCCCGTGCCGTCAGGCTGGGGATGAGATTGTAGAACTGGAATACAAATCCGATATGGTCGCGCCGGTAGCGGGTAAGCGCGTTATCGTCCAGGGCGGTCAGCTCCTGGCGGCGAAAAAAAACCTGTCCCGATGAAGGGTGGTCAAGCCCGCCAAGAATGTTCAGGAAAGTCGACTTGCCGCTGCCCGACGGCCCAAGCAGGACCAGGGTCTCGCCCTCGTAAAGCGCAAGATCGACGCCGCGCAGCGCCCAAACATCGTTGCCGTCGCCACGGTAGACCTTTGTCAGGCCTACCGTGCGGAACACGGGCGCCCGCGATCCCGCATTATCTTTTTGAACGTCCCCCATCTGGTCTCCTGACTACCGAAAGGCGGTTTGCCGGTCCAGGCAACTTGAAGGCACCGCCGCTGCCGTGTGGCATCAGCTCGGCTCGGGGGGATGCTTCCTGGTGTTATCCCGTTCCTTTCGGACATGATCCTCCAGCTTTCGGACCGCGGCATCGAAGGCATCGCGAACGGCGACATAGATATCCTCGTGCGCATGATCCCGCACACCCGCGCGGTTGATCACGATGTCCTGTCCAGGCATGGCGATGTTGATGTGCACGTCGTAAAGGCCACCCTTGTGGCTGTGCTTGTGCGGCGCATCGACAACAACCCGGCAATCGACAATGTGATCGGCAAAGCGCTCCAGGGTCGCGATCTTTTTCCTGATATCCGCCTCCACCGCGGCGGAGTGATCCATGTTCCGAAACAAGATATCGATAGAAAATTCAGCCATTTAATCCTCCGATTTTGACATTTCGGGAAGCGAAAAACTACCGGCGCTCCAGGGACCGTCTGCTTCGTCCGACGCCGCGCCATGGTCCCCGATCCCGCCATCCCACTTCCATAGGTTAACTTAACTGCGTTACCCGCCGTCAACCTTGACCCGGGTCAACATTGATCCGCTGAAAGGGTATCCGCAACCTAGAGCAATTCCGAATTAATGGGAATCGCGAAGCGATTCTAAGTGATTGGAAAAATTGCTCTAATTCTAAAGGTCTGAGCATTTTCAGAATGAAAACGTGCTATTGCAGTTCCGTCAATCCCGACCCTTGTCCAGGATTTCCTGGGCCTGCTGCCGCAATTCCACCTTGCGCACCTTGCCGGTGGAGGTCATGGGCAGGTGCGGAAGGAACAGGACGTGCCGGGGAATTTTGAATGACGCAATGTGGCCCCGGCAGTAGGCTATAATATCCGCCTCGGTTGGACTGCGTCCTGGCCTTGGCGCGACAAAGGCGACGGCGACCTCCGTCAGGCGTTCATCGGGATAGCCGACTACCGCCGCCTGGGCGACGTCCGGGTGGCCTTGCAGATAGCCTTCGACCTCCATCGGGTCCACATTTTCGCCGCCGATTTTCAACATATCCTTATAGCGGCCCAGAAAGCGCAAATACCCGTCCGCCCGCAGATACCCCATGTCGCCGCTATGAAACCAGCCCTCGGCATCATAGACCTGGGCGGTCTCGTCCGGTTTCTTGTAGTAACCGAGCATCAGGTTATAGGATTTGAGAATGATTTCGCCCGGCGTGCCGGGGGGCTGATCGCGGCCTGATACGGGATCTATGATGCGGATTTCAAAGCCGTCGCAGGGATAGCCGGAGGTCTCGCAAATCTGTTCATCGGTGGAATCCAGAAATGAAAGGGCCGCATTGGCGCCGATCTCGGTCATGCCATAGGCGGTAATCGGGCGCATTGGCGCCAATACTTTAAGGGCCTTTCGGGTTACCGGCACCGCGCTGTTGGTGCCGACGGCAAATAATCCGGTACGCAGGGATGATAGATCCCGCGGCTGACGCTCCTGGGCCTCCATCAAACCCTTCAGATGGGTCTCAAAACCACATATCAGGGTCACGCCCTCGCGCGCCACGGCGTCAAGGCAGGCTTCGGGGTCAAAGGTCTCGGTCAGGATTTGCCGATTGCCCGTGGCCATGGACGACAACGGGCCATCCACATAGCCAAAGATATGAAACAGGGGCAGGTAATTGTACATCAAATCCGCTGCCGTCGTGCCCATGACGCGGACCCGCTCGGCCTGATTACGCAGAAAGCTGTGATGGCGCACCACGCCCTTGGGAAACCCGGTGGTGCCGGAGGTATACATGATGAAAGCCGGATCGGTGGGACGCACGGCCGCCGCCCGCCTTTCCAACTCTGGCGCCATCTCGACGGCCGGGCTATTGGCGACATCCCGCCAATGGCCGGTGCCGGGGGGCGCATCGCCCGCCCCATCGGCGGTCTTGATGATGATCCGTTCCAGATGGGGAAAGGCCTTGGACGCGATGCCACCACCTGCGCCTGCTCCGCCACGCTCGCAATCGGGCACCATCTCCCGCGCCATGGCCCAATAGTCGATAGGGCCGGAGGTGTCGTGGGTGATCAGGGTGCAGCATTCCGCCTGGCCGATGATATAGGCCGCATCGTCGGTCCTGAAGCGGGTATTGATGGGCACCATGATAGCGCCGGCCCGGGCGATGGCGAAAATCAGATGCACCCATTCGGGGCAGTTATTCAGCCAGACGCCAACCCTGTCGCCCTCACCGACGCCGGCGGCGATCAGGCCGCGCGCAACCTGATCGACCCGCGCCGACAATTCAGCAAAGCTCTGCCATTCACCTTTGAACCCCAACGCCTCGCCATTGCCCCACCGGGTGGCGGCGAGGCGCGGCAGATCGCCCAGGGTCGTGGTCTCATCCCAGGGGGCCAAATTCACGGCGTACGGCTCACCGCTTTGGAAAACCGTACAGGTTGGCCGCATTGTCGTAGGTCACTTTGTGGCGGACTTCGTCGGATAGATGGCTCATTTCCCGCTCGATAAACTCCTGACTATCGGGCCAGATACCATCGGGATGGGGGAAGTCAGAGCCCCACATGATGTTACCCTCGCCCAGCACATCAACCAGACGCATGCCGACCGGATCGCTCTGGAAGGTGGCATAACACTGGCGGTACCAATATTCCGACGGCTTCATCTTCAGGGTCAGATCCTTGAACTGATCCGTCCACTCCAGATCCATATGCTCCAGGATATAGGGAATCCAGCCGATGCCGCTTTCGGCGATGACGATCTTCAAATCCGGGTGCGTCTCCAGGGCGCCGCCAAAGATAATCTCCATCAGCTTGTTGGACATATCCATTTGAAAGGCGGTGATAAAGACGGCGAAGGCCTGCCGGGCTTCCAAAGGCTCCATTGCTGCATAGTTTGGCGCCTTGGCGCCGCCAGTATGGAAATGCAGCGGCAATTTCGAGGCCGCCGCCGCCGCGAACACCGGATGCCAATGTTTATGATACAAGGGCTTGCCATCCGGGACGGAGGGAATTTCCAGGCCGCTGACCGCGCCGCGCTTGGCCACGCGCTCGATCTCCGCCACCGCCGCGTCGATATCATGGCCGGGGATCGAGGCGATGCCGGCCAGGCGGTCGGGGTGCGTGGCGCAGAAATCAGCCAGCCAATCGTTGTAAATCTGCATCATGACGATGGCGGCGTCGGGATCGTTCAGCCGTGCCGCCCCGCCCAGGATACCGTACAGAACCTCGCCCGCCACGCCGTCCAGATCCTGGTCCTTGATACGCAAATCCGGCTCGGTCAGGCGGCGTATGCCGTTCTTGCCGTCCTCATACAGGCCCTGCTCCGCCATGCGGTCAGAGCGGTGGATGACGCCCGGGACATATTCCCGGCCCGCTGATCCCATGCCGTTCTGCAGACCGAACTGGCTGCCGTTGTTGGAGACCCAGATCGGCCCCTTCGGTCCATCGGTGACAAACGGCATGCGGTCCTTCATGGCAGCGGGCGCGTTGTCGGTGAACAGATCCGGCGGCATCCAGATCAGATCAATATGGCAGTCTGCGGAAATTACACCTTTGGCCATGTCATAACCCTTCCATTTTTCGTTTATGTTTATGCATCTTGCAGGCGTTCTAACTGGACAAGCACCGCATCGGTCATTTCGGTGGTCGAGGCGGCATCGCCCCCCGCCGCCAGGATATCGGGGGTGCGTACGCCGGCGGCCAAGGCGCCGCGTACGGCCCGGCGCAGCATTTCAGCCTCGCCTGGGCTATTGAACGACAGTTCCAGGGCCAGCGCGAAGCTTAGAATAGCGCCAAGGGGGTTGGCAATGCCCTGGCCGGCGATGTCAGGCGCGCTGCCGTGCACCGGTTCATACAGGGCCCGGCGGCGGCCCGTGTCATCGGGCATGCTCAACGAAGCCGAGGGCAACATCCCCAACGAGCCGGAGATCGCGCCGGCCAGATCGGACAGGATGTCGCCGAACATGTTATCGGCCAGCATGACATCGAATTGTTTTGGTTCGCGGATGATCTGCATGGCGCAATTATCCACGATCATATGCTCCAGGGAAACGCCTGGGTATTCCTCGGCCCCGATGCGGGTGACGATCTTGCGCCACAATTGATGGCATTCTAGGACGTTGGATTTATCGATGGAATGCAAATGGCCGCCCCGTTGTTCCGCCAGATCAAAGGCAAAGCGGGCGATGCGTTCGATCTCGGGCGTTTCATAGACCAGGGTATTGACGCCGCGTTCAAGGCCGTTGGCGGTTTCCGTTATGCCCCGTGGTTTGCCGAAATAAATACCGCCATTCAATTCCCGGACAATCATCATATTGACGCCGCTGATCGCCTCGGCCTTCATGGAAATTGTATCCGCCAATTCGTCATAGCCGATGACCGGGCGCAGATTGGCGAACACCTCCATATGCCGGCGAATACGCAGCAGGCTGTGGCGACGGCGGATTTCAAGTGGAATTTCGTCATATTTCGGCCCGCCAGTCGCGCCAAACAGGACCGCGTCTACTGTCTGCAGATCGGCCATGACCTGTTCCGCGATCACACCGCCGTGGGCGCGATAGGCGGCAGCGCCATAAAGTTCATGCCGGGCGGTGATATCCAGGCCGCGATGTTCACCGAACCAGTCCATAACGCGCACGGCTTCCGCCGTGACTTCCGGTCCAATGCCGTCGCCGCCCAATACGACCATTCTGTACGACAAGCCCAAATCCTCCCCGACCAAGCTTATTTTTTAAGAATACGCGGTTTCGCCAAAAACACAAAAAAAGGCGGGAGCCAGCGGACGCACGGCCAATTTACTTGCCTCCTAACACCGCACGGCCTAGTCATACCAACCTGTGATGATACTGACCCAGCAATAAAGGGATACCTGATGGCCACACCGGCTAGGCTGAATGGGTTGGCCACGGCGGTGCCGCGATATGTAATGCGGCAGGCGGACGCCTTGCCCGCCGCGGCACGTTTATTTTCCAAGCAGGCCACGGTCATGAGCCCGCAACGTCTGGCGCGCATCTTCGGCAATACCGCCATTGAAAGCCGCTATACCTGCCAGCCGTTGGAATGGTATCTGCAACCGCACGATTTCTCTGAACGCAACCGGCTATATCTGCAACATGCCAGCGCGCTGCTGCAGCAGGCCGCCACCGGGGCCATGGACGATGCGGGTTTAACGCCGGCTGACATTGATATCATTGTCACCATATCTTCCACCGGCATTGCCACGCCCAGCCTGGATGCCCTGCTGGTCGACCGCATGCCGTTTCGCCGGGATGTGCAGCGGCTGCCGGTTTTTGGCCTGGGCTGTGCCGGTGGGGTGCAGGGCCTGGCCCGCGCCGCCGCCCTGGCCCGTGGCCAACCCGGCGCACGGGTTTTGTTGCTGGTGGTGGAATTGTGCAGCCTGACCCTGCGCCACGGCGACCGCAGCAAAAGTAATATTATCGCCACCGCCCTGTTTGGCGACGGCGCCGCGTCCGCCGTTATATCGACCACGGGCACCGGCCCGGCAATCACCGCCTGGGGCGAACATACCTGGCCCGATACCCTGGATGTCATGGGCTGGGATGCGGGCAACGATGGCCTGCGGGTGATTTTCTCCCGCGACATTCCGACCATCGTCGAACGTGACTTTCGTCAGGCCCTGGACGAATTTCTAACCCGCCAGGGCCTCAGCCGAGAGCAGATCGATCATTTCATCGCGCATCCAGGCGGGGCCAAGGTGCTGGATGCCCTGGAAGGTGTGTTCGGTCTGCCCGC
The DNA here is from genome assembly GCA_016776605.1 of Alphaproteobacteria bacterium. Classification (GTDB taxonomy): domain Bacteria; phylum Pseudomonadota; class Alphaproteobacteria. The sequence continues at coordinate 63,837 of JADHTB010000012.1, forward strand.
CGGCGGCCTGATAGAGGCGCGTGAGGTCATGCGCCGTCACGGCAACATGTCCGCCGTCACCGTGCTGTTCGTGCTGGAGGAATTGCGCCAGGCCGGGTTGGCCCCAGACCGGCGTCTGCTGTTGACCAGCATGGGCCCCGGCTTCACCGCCGCGTTTGCCCTGATGGAAACCGATTGACCGCCTGGATCATTTTGGGCCTGGTGGCGGCTCAGCGTCTGGGCGAGCTGCTCTACAGCCGGCGTAACGAGGCGCGGCTGCGTGCCATGGGCGGGGTCGAGGCCGGGGCCGGGCATTACCCGTTTTTCTTTTTGGTGCATGGCGGCTGGTTGGCGGCCTTGGCGTTCTGGGTTGGGCAGGGCCCCGGCATAACCGCCATCAATTGGTGGTGGCTGGGTCTGTTCGCGCTGTTACAGATCGGCCGGATCTGGGTGCTGGCCAGCCTGGGCCCTTATTGGTGCACCCGTATCATCACCGTGGCGGAGGCGCCGTTGATCACCAGCGGACCCTTCCGCTGGCTGCGCCATCCAAACTATGCGCTGGTGGTAGGGGAAATCGCCGTTTTGCCACTGGCCTTTTCCGCCTACACCATCGCCATTACATTTTCGATCCTCAACGCCCTGTTGCTCGCCCATCGCATCCGGGTCGAGAACGCGGCCCTGCAAGACCGGCGCTGATTACTTCACCGACGAGAAACTCGTCGGGGCCAGGAACTGACTGCTGAGCGAGGCGACGATCTGGCCATTGGCCTCTGTCTCGGCCCGTTTGGAAACCCATTCGGGATCGACGGCGAAGGCGCCGAATTTTTCCTCGCGCTCGGCCAGGGATTTCCAGGCCAGCAGGTAGGTTAGATCCTGGTTCGATTCGCCGACCATGGTGGTCCAGAAGCCGGCCTGGCGAATTTCATGCTTCTCCCAAAGCGGCAGGGTAATGGTCTCGAAACGCTTCAAAAGGTCCGGCAAACGGCCCGGCATGCAGTGGTAAATGCGCAGTTCATAGATCATCTGATTTTAACGCCCCAAATTATGATGTCATTTTCATTCCGCTGTCTTTCTATCCTGTTATTGTAAAAATAGGAACATGATGATGTTCCATTTTGGGAGCGGCTGACGATGAATGTAACGAGTGATAATGTGGATAATTCCGGCGCGGGCTGTCTAAGCGGTGTGCGCATTCTGGATCTGACCCAGTTCGAGGCGGGGCCGTCGTGCACCGAAGCCTTGGCCTGGTTGGGGGCCGAGGTGGTGAAAGTGGAAAATCCAAAGGGCGGCGATCCGGGCCGTGGTTCCTTTGGTCAGCCGCCCGGTAAGGATTCATGGTATTTCTTGCTGTTCAACGCTTCCAAGAAATCCGTCACGGTGAATTTGAAGGATCCCGCAGGCGTACAGCTGGTCAAGGATCTGGCCCGTTCAGCGGATGTGGTGGTAGAGAATTTCGCCCCCGGCGCGATCGAGCGTCTTGGCCTGGGCTATGACGTCCTGGCCGAGGTCAATCCCTCGCTGATCTATGCCCAGGTCAAGGGTTTCGGCGCAGGCAGCCCGTTCGAAAACAACCTGGCCTTTGACATGATTGCCCAAGCCTGCGGCGGCGTCATGAGCATCACCGGCGATGCGGACGGACCGCCGGTCAAACCGGGCACCACACTTGGCGATACCGGCACGGGCATGCTGCTGGCGATCTCGATCCTGGCGGCGCTGTACCGGCGCAAGGACACCGGCAAGGGCGAACGTCTGGAACTGGCCATGCAGGACGCCATGCTGCATTACATCCGCGTTGCCTTCGCCACCCAGGCCAGCTTTGGCGTGGCCGCGTCCAGGGCCGGGGCCAAGCTGCTATCGGGCAGCAACCCGCCCTGTGGCATTTTTCCCTGCAAGCCCGGCGGGCCGAACGACTATGTCTATATCTATACCAGCCGAGCCAACCCGCTGCATTGGCAGCGCTTGTTGGAGCTGATCGGGCGGGAAGACCTGATTGGCGATCCGAATTATGCAACGGGGCCGATCCGGGCCGAGCGCGAGGACGAAATTGATGCCATGATTTCGGAATGGACCCGGCAACACGACAAGCACGAGGCCATGCGCCTGGTCGGCGCCGCCGGCATCCCGGCGGGCGCGGTTCTGGATACGGAGGAACTTCAGAACGACCCAAGTTTCGAGCGGCGCGGCATCATGCAGACCATAGAGCACCCGACAAATGGCGCCTTTAAAATGCCCGCGTGGCCGGTGCGCCACAACGGCGCGCCGCCAGCTGTGGCGCCGGCCCCCCTATTGGGTGAACATGCCGAGGACGTCTTTGGCCGCTGGCTCAACCTGGACAGCGAGGCGGTGGCAAAACTGCGCGAAGACGGCGTGATTTAACTATTTACTGCGCCACCATACCGCCGTCGATGACCAGTTCCGAGCCGGTCATCCAGGCGCTTTCGTCCGAGGCCAGGAACAAACAACCCATGGCAATATCCTCGGGCACGCCGAAGCGGCCCATTGGCGTGGCGGCCAGGCGCGGGGCGGCCATTTCCGGGTCATCGTGGGCCGGCGCGGTCAAGGGGGTATCGACGAAACCCGGATGCACGGAATTGACCCGAATATTGTCTTCGGCATATTGAATGGCCGCTGATTTGGAGAAGGTCCGAACCGCGCCCTTCGATGAATGATAGGCCGCGCCGCCCTTCGAGCCAACGATGCCGTAGATGGACGAGATATTGATGATGGAGCCGCCACCCGCCGCCCGCATGGGCGCGATGGCATGCTTGACGCCCAGAAAGACGCCGGTGGAATTCACCGCAAAGACCTTGTTCCAGCTTTCAACCGAGGCATTTTCGATTTTCTGGATGTTTTTGTTGTCGGGCTGACGGTCGGCAATACCGGCGATATTCGCCAGCACATCAAGGCGGCCATATTTCGCCACTGTCTCGGCAACAGCGGCGATCCACTGCTCCTCGTCGGTGGTATCAAGGCGCAGATAGATCGCTTCGCCGCCATTCGCCTTGATCTTGTCCACCACCGCGTGGCCCAGATTGTCATTTACATCCGTTACCACCACGGATGCACCATGTTCTGCGAATGCGGCGGCGGTCGCTGCGCCAATGCCTGATGCGCCGCCCGTCACAAGCGCGACTTTTCCCAGCATTCGTGGTCCTACGGTCATGGTGTGGCCTCCTGTTAATTGGGGCGCGTTGATCCTATCGGTCCAGAAACCAGTCCATAATGCGCGGATTCTCATCGCTGGGATAGGTATGGGACAGATCGGCGATCTCGCGGTACTGCAAATCGGCGCCGGCCCTGCTCAACGCTTCTTTGGCGGAATGGGCGATATCGATGGGGAACATCCAATCCAGGGCGCCGTGGGTCAAATAGATGGGCAAATCCTTGATGCGTTCCGGGTCCATCATCTCCAACAGCAGTGGATGGAACGAGGCGGAGATCGGCGCCAAATGGGTAAAGGGCGAAGAACCTTGCAGGCCGGAAACATAGGCAAAGGTGCCGCCGTCGCTCATCCCGGTCAGCAACAGACGGCTGGCATCGATATGCCATTGCTCCTTGGCGAATGACAGCATGCGTTCAATATTGGCGCTGTCGGCATCCGGTTCCATCAACGACCAGGTGCGTTCGATGGAACTGGGGCTGATCAGGATGGCGCCCCGGCTGCGCGCCTGGCGCAACCAGGCCCACAGGAAATCCCGGCCATGGCCGCTGCCCCCATGCAGGGCGACGATCAGGGGGTAGGCGATGTTGGGATCATAATATTCCGGCACATACATGGAAAACCCGCCACGGCTGCCGCTTTCGTTATTGGCATGTATGACGCCGACGTTTTCCCGCCCGCTGTCCGCTGCCGCCAGTTTTTCCACCAGGGCCTCGTCCGACCGTCCCGCATCATCCAGGAAAAACCGGTTGATGGGCGGCAGTTTGTCCGCCAGGGGATACAGGGCGGCGAAGGCCTTGTTGTTCTGGCGGATACCGCGATAGGCCTGCAAGGTCCCGTCAGGTGCATCGACGGCCGCGCGCAGACTGTCGAAACCCAGGCAGACCGCATCCGCCGCCGCTTCCATCCGCGCTGCAAAGGCGCCCAGATGCTCCGGCCAGGCCAGACCGCGAAATTGTTCCAATCCCTGGCGCAGGGGCAAATCCACCTCGGTCACACTGGCCACCAGATCAGCCAATTGCGGCGGATGAAAGTGCCGCCCGACATAGCTCAGCGCTTCCATGGCGTTCAGCAAAGGCGACAGCAGGTTGGTGATGGCATCGATCAATGCATCGCTATCGGCATTCGTTTCATGGTCTTCGGGCATGGGTTTCCTGGCGGCCATTGCTTCCGGACAAATGGTCCAGACCGGCTGGTATCATACGCTTCCAGGCCGTCCGAAAACAACTGAAGGGCAACGGGATTGCCAATTCGCTTGACCAAATCGTCTGGTTAGCCAAAGTTGCAGTGCTTTTTTGCGCTTGGGAGGAAATTTGCAATGGCGACGAAATCAACGAATGCCGAATGGCTGGCACAGGTGGAGGAAGAGACCCTGGATCCGGGGCTGCCGATCTGCGATCCGCATCATCACCTTTGGGAGTTCGTACACAGCCGGGTCGCGCACCGCTATCTGCTGGACGAAATTCTGGCCGATGTGAATTGCGGCCATAATGTGGTTTCCACCGTCTTTATCGAATGCGGCGCCATGGTGAAGGCCGACGGCCCGGTGCCCATGCGGATGCTTGGCGAGACCGAATTCGTCAATGGCATCGCCGCCATGAGCGCCAGCGGACAATATGGCAAGACCCGTATTGCGGCCGGCATTGTCGGCCATGCGGATCTGTGTCTGGGTGATGACGTCGGGCCGGTGCTGGCGGCGCATGTGGTGACGGGTGGCGGCCGTTTCCGCGGCATTCGTCATTCGTGTACCTGGGATGCCTCACCCGATGTGCCCAACGCCCGTTGCGAGCCGCCGGAGCATCTGTATCGACAGGAAAACTTCCGCCGGGGCTTTGCCCATCTGGCGCGCCATAACTTGAGCTTCGAAGGCTGGTGTTACGATACCCAGATTGGCGAACTGACGGAATTGGCCCAGGCCTTTCCCGACACGACGATCATCCTTGATCATTTCGGCGGGCCCCTTGGCATCGGACCATACGCGGGCAAGCGGGACGAGAATTTTGCCAAGTGGCAGCGGGATATCGCGGCGCTGGCCGGGTGCCAGAACGTGGTGGCCAAGCTGGGCGGCATCAATATGGAGTTGAATGGCTTTGCCTGGCACGAACAGGACCGGCCGCCGACTTCGGAAGAATTGATGCTGGCGACCCGGCAATACTACGACTACACGATCGAGCAGTTTGGCCCGGATCGTTGCATGTTCGAGTCTAACTTCCCCGTGGATATGGTGTCCTGCAGCTACAATGTTCTGTGGAACAGTTTCAAGCTGCTGACCGCTGGCTTCTCGGCCGACGAAAAGGCCAAGCTGTTTCACGACACGGCCACCCGGATCTATCGCCTTGATGCCTCAGCGTAGGTCTCTCTGTTGAGCGAAATGGATTGGGCCGGCCTGCTGCCCAACCTGCTGCCCAGTGGGATGGCGCCGTGGATCGCAATCCTGCTGTTGGGGATCAGCGCCTTCACGTCGTTGATCTCGGCCGCCTTTGGCCTGGGTGGCGGCCTGGTGCTGCTGGCGGTGATGGCAACCGTGGTGCCGGTCGCTGCCCTGGTGCCGGTTCATGGGGTGGTGCAGATCGGCTCCAACTTTGGCCGGGCCCTGGTCATGCTGCGTCATATCAATGGTCCGGCGGTATTGCAGCTTGCCCTGGGTGGGGCGGTCGGCGCCATCATTGGGGGTCTGATTGCCGTCCGCTTGCCCGATTGGCTGTTGTTCCTGGCCGTGGGTTCGTTCGTGCTGTGGTCCTCCTGGGGCAAGGTGCCGGCTACGGCGGGACGCGCTGTTCTGTTGCTGGGCGGCGCGGCGTCGGGCTTTTTGACCATGTTCATTGGTGGCACCGGGCCCTTGGTCGCGGCGGTCATCAAGACCTTGAAGCTGGACCGCATGGCCCATGTGGGCACCCAGGCTGGCAGCATGGTCATACAGCATGGTCTGAAAATTGGCGTGTTTGGTTTGCTGGGCTTCAACTACACACCTTATCTGCCCCTGGTTGCCGGTATGATCGCCACGGGGTTTCTGGGCACGCTGGTGGGCCGGCGGCTGTTGCATGGCATGGGCGATAGCCGGTTCCGTTATGCCCTGACCATCCTATTGACCTTGTTGGGTCTGCGTTTGTTATGGATGGCGGCGGCCGATCTTTTGCAGGGTGGTTGATTGGCGGACCATCCGCGCCCATGATGGCGCAAAGCCAACGGGGAGATGAACCATGAAATTCGGATTACGCTACTGCAATACAGGCCGTTATGTTGACCCTGGGAAAGCGGTGGAACTGGTGCAGGCGGGCGAGGAAGCCGGTTTTGAATCGGCCTGGACCGTCGAACACACCGTGGTGCCAGAGGGCTACCAATCAGCCTATCCCTATTCCGATGACGGCAAGATGGCCGGCGGCAAAGACGATGTGCCCTTGCCCGATCCCCTGATCTGGATGGCCTATGTCGCGGCGGCAACCAAAACCATCAAACTGGCCACGGGGATCATGATCCTGCCCCAGCATAATCCGGTGGTTGCCGCTAAACAGATTGCGACTTTGGATTACATGTCCGGCGGGCGCGTGCTGTTGGGCATCGGCGTCGGCTGGATGCGTGAGGAGTTCGACGCCATCGGCACGCCGTTCGATGACCGCGGGCCCCGCACGGACGATTATGTCGCTGCCATGCGGGCCCTATGGAGCCAGGAGAAAGCCACCTATCACGGCGACTTCGCCAGCTTTGACAACATCTATTGCCGGCCGCAGCCCATAAACGGCAGCGTTCCGATCATTGTCGGTGGCCATTCCAAGCCAGCCGCCCGGCGGGCCGGCCGCCTGGGCGATGGGTTTTTCCCTGCCCGGGGCGCGCCGGCGGAATTGATTGCCATCGTCAGGGCCAGCGCGGTTGAACATGGCCGCGATCCCGATGCGATCGAAATCACCACCTCGTTGCCGAATGATTTGGCTGAGATCCCGGCGCTGGCCGCCGCCGGCGTCGACCGCCTGTTGGTCCCCGTGACGCCCATGGCCGGCCTGCAGACGCGCCTTGGCACCCCGGAAGAAGTCCTGGCCTGGCGTGATGTGGTGGAAAAATACGCGGAAACCTAGCCTTTTCCAGCTTGACTGGGATCGCAGGGAGGGGCGGGTGGCTTAGTCCAATCTTGGAGAGCTCTAAATTCTGGCCCGGACGAAATTCAGCCGGGCGGGGACCCTTACGCCATCCGGTCCGTCGTAAGCCGACAGCTCCTGTTCGATCTCCTCGCGAATAGCGGCAACGATTTCGGCTGGCGGGTTGTGCAGCTTTATCAGTCTGCTGGCAGGGCCCACGTTGGTGGCGAATGCGGCCGTCTCCGCGACGCTGGCCGCGCCGATCAATTCGCAGGTCTCGGTCGTGATTTGCAGGTCCTGGAACCCGGCGCCCTGCAATATCTCGGCGACGTAGTCGGTTTCGGCAAAGGCCGTCGGTCCAGGCGCCCGTGGCGGCGTTGGCTCCGGTTCGCCCAAATGGCGGACGGCGGCGTTGCGCGGAATGGAAAACCAGGGATTATCCGCCAGCGCGCTCCAACAGACAAAACACAGCCTGCCGCCGGGGCGCAAAGCCGTCCGCAGATTGGCGAAGGCGGCGGTTGGGTTTTCGAAGAACATGACGCCAAAGCGCGATTGCAACAGATCAAAGGCACCCTGTTCAAAAACATGGCTTTGCGCATCGGCAATTTCCAGCGTCAGGTTGCTAACGCCCTGTTCTTCGGCCCGCTCGCGGGCCCGGCCCAGCATGGGATTGGACAGGTCTATGCCCAGTACCGCCCCACCGGTGCCGGTGGCCGCGGCCGCGCGCAAGGCCGTGGCTCCGGTGCCGCAACCGATGTCGATGATCCGTTCGCCTGGCTGAATAGCGGCGTGATGAAACAAACGATCGGTCAACGCGCCCAGGTGCCGGTCCAGGACTGCCTGATTAGCGGTCCACTTTTCGCCGTTGGCGGAGTTCCAGTATTCGAATTGTCCGCTGTTTTTGCCGCTACTTGGTTGCTCTGTCATGTTGTTCCCCTTTGCCGTTGCCCCTCACAATACCGCTTCGGCGATGCGTTCCAGCTGCGCGCCCATCTCGGCTTCCGTTTCGACGAAATCGGGCCGCACCACCACCCTGTCGGCGCCGGCATCCAGCAGGGACCGCGCGTTCGCCCGGTCGGCTGCCTGGCCATAAACGGTAATTGTGATGGACTTCGGATCACGCCCGGCCGCTGCCGCCATTGTGTCGAGTTGCCGCCGGCTATCTTCCAACGCCGCTGGGGTTATCCGGTTGGGCAACCAGCCATCCGCATGATCGATAATGCGCTGTAGGACGTTCTTGGCCATGCCGCCAATCAGGATCGGCGGATAGGGTTTCTGCGTCGGCTTGGGATACGAGCGAACCAGGGGAAAATCGAAATATTTACCGTGATGCTCGGCCTCGTCCTGGGTCCAAAGCTTTTTCATGACGTCCAATGCCTCGCGGGTTTGCGTCCAGCGGTGCGCGAAATCACCGCCCATGAGCTCGGTCTCCTCCTTCAACCACCCAGTCCCTATGCCAAACAAAAATCTACCCCCGCTGTAAAGATCCAGGGTGGCGACTTCCTTTGCCAGCAGCAGCGGGTTGCGTTCGGGCACCAGGGTTATGCCCGTCGCCAGCTTGATGCGGCTGGTCACCGCCGAGGCCCGCGCCAGGGCAATATAGGGCTCGGTGAAATGCGAGTAATTCCACGGGATCTCGCCGCCAGTGGCTGGGAACGGGCTTTCCGAAAACACCGGAACCGCCGGGTGCTCGGCGTACCAGATGGAATCAAAGCCCAGATCTTCGGTTTTCTTAGCCATGAAGGCGGGGTCGATGTTGTATGCGGGCAATGGGGCCGCGATGCCAATGTTCATCTTAAAACCATTTATTAGGGGTGAGCCGAATTCGTCATAACCGTAGCGCCTTCGCAGGATTTTGGCCAGTCACCCAAACCGGCAACCGGCTCGCAGCCAGGTCCGTTGCCGCGTTGCTTTGGCTATCGTATTGTTGCCGCCTGGTCGAAATGAAGCGATGCCCGACAGGGTATGGAACGGTTGCGGGAGAGTTTTGGAATGGCGAAGAAGATCCAGTTTGGCATCATGCAGCGCGGTGTCTTTCCCAAGGATGATGATATGGGGCTTCATTTTGATGAGCTGATGGAGCAGGCCCGCGTCCTCGATAAACTGGGCTATGACTCGCTCACCACGGGCTCGCACTTCGCCACCTATCCGCACCGTGAATTCATGCAGGTCCCCTATCTTTGCCGGGTCATGGCCGAGGCCCCGAACATGCGGATGAATGCCGGCGTCGTACTGCTGTCGCTGCACAATCCGCTGGAGGTTGCCGAGAATTTCGCGGCAATGGATGTGATGTCGGGCGGGCGCGTGATCTTTGGCTGCGCGCTGGGTTACCGGGATATGGAATACAAAGGCTTCGGCGTAAAAAAGGGCGAGGGCGTCGCCCGCTTCGAGCAGAACCTGGAAGCCATAAAGCAGCTTTGGACGGGGGAGAAGGTCAGCATGACCGGCTCGCACTTTGAATTGGACGGGGCGGCCATTTCCCTGCCCTTGAAGCAAAAGCCCCATCCGCCCATCTGGATTGGCGCCAACGTGGACAAGGCGGTTCTGCGCGCCGCCCGCCTGGGCGATTGTTGGTATCTGGCGCCGCATCAAACCATGGAGACCCTGGCCCGGCAGATGGATCTATATCGCGCGGAGCTTGATGCGGTGGGCAAGCCGTTCCCCAAGGAGATGCCGATCCGCCGCGAAGTGTTCTGTGCCCGTAGCCATGATGAGGCGGTCAAGATCGCCGCTCCGTACATGAAGCTGCAGTACGATCTTTATCATAGCTGGGGTCAGAGCAAGGCCATGGCCAAGGGCGATCAGGACATCACCATGGACTATGAGGATCTGGCGCGGGACCGCTTCATCGTCGGCGATCCGGACGAGGTTGCCGAAGAGATGCTGCGCTACAACAGCGTCCTGGGCGTCAACCACATCATCATGAGCGTCCAAGGCGTCGGCATGCCGCAGGCCCAGGTGCTGGACACCTTCCACCTGATGGCGGAAGAGGTCTTCCCGAAGGTTCAGCAGGCCCTATAACCAACCTAACCGATCAATGTCTATTCGATCAGGGCCTGATAGGTCAGAACCTTCAACTCCCGGCGCAGGGGATAGGTTGACGAGGGCATCAGCTGGGTCAAAAAGATCACGCTCATGTCCTCGACCGGGTCAATCCAGAAGGCGGTACTGGCCGCCCCGCCCCAGGCGTATTCGCCCGGCGAGCCGATGACCTGGGCCTTGGCCGGGTCCAGCATCACGGAAAAGCCCAGGCCGAAGCCGACGCCGTCATAAGAGGTTTCGGAAAATACCGCCTGGCCCATGGAGGTCAGATCGCCGTTGTTGGGCAAATGGTTCGTGGTCATGTATTCGACGGTCTTGCGGCCCAACAGGCGTACGCCTTCGAATTCGCCCTTGCCCCGCAGCATCTGGGTAAAGCGGTGATAGTCCCGCGCGGTGGAGGTCAGGCCGCCGCCGCCGGAAAACAATTTAACGTCCTGGTAATCGCTGTCGCCGGGGGCGTCGATCAATTTTAGCGGGCCGGTTTTCTCGTGGCCATAATTGGCGGCGAAGCGGTTCTGTTTTTCGGGCGCGATGGAAAACGCAGTATCCGTCATGCCCAGGGGGCCGAGGATGCGTTGTTGGAAATATTCGTCCAGGGGCTGGCCGGAAATCACTTCCACCAAGCGGCCCAGCAAGTCCGTGGAGACGCTGTAATTCCATTCCTCGCCCGGATGGGTCAATAGAGGTTGATCCGCCAACCGCCGGGCGTTGGCGGCCAGATCGCCTTGACCGCCGCGGCCGCCATTGAATTCAACATCATTCTGGCGATAGGCCGCATCGACCGGTGTTGCCTCGAAAAAACCATAGGTCAGGCCGCCGGTATGGGTCAGCAAATGGCGAAAGGTGATTGGGTCGCGGGCAGGTTCGGTCCGCATGGCTGCCCCTTCACCTGAAACATACACCTGCATATCGGCGAATTCGGGCAGAAAACCGGCGATGGGGTCGTCCAGCTGAAAATGCCCTTGTTCATACAGCATCATGATGGCGGTCGAGGTGATCGGCTTGGACATGGAATAGAAGCGAAAGATCGTGTCTTCCTCCACCGGCAGGCCGGCCTCTATGTCCCGTAGGCCCCGGCACTGGCAATAAACCACCTGGCCACGACGGGCCACCAAGGCCAGACCGCCGGGCAATTTGCCGGCGTCGATATAGCTGTCCATCCAGGGACCTATGCGGTCCAGGCGTTCGCTGGACAGGCCGACATCTTCGGGCTTGGCGGTGACGAGCATGCGAAAATTCCTTCTACTTAGTACAGTTTACAGAGAGGTATAGCCGCCATCCACGGGGATGGTCACGCCGGTGATAAAACCGGCTGCATCGCCCGAGGCCAGGAACAGGGCGGTGCCGATCATCTCTTCCGGCTCGCCCCAACGGCCCATGGGCGTGCGTTGCAGGATGGGATCGGCGATGTCCGGCATATCCTGGATCGGCGCCGTCAGGTTGGTGCTGATCCAGCCGGGCGCGATGGCGTTAACGCGAACGCCGCTTTGGGCCCACAGGGCGCCGAGGCTCTTGGTCATTTGCAGGATCGCCGATTTCGAGGCGCCATAGCCCGGCCCCCGCGGCGAGCCGAAATATGAGGTCATGGAGGCGATATTGATGATCGAGCCGCCCGATGGCTGCAATTTCGGTTGCAGGCGGTGGCACAGGCGGTAGACCGAATTCAGGTTGATATCAACGGTCGCCTCGAAATTTTCCGGCTCGTAGGCCGCGGCGCCGCGAAACGTAGTGCCCGCGTTGTTAACCAGCACATCCAGTCTGTCAAAGCTTTCGGCCAGGGCCTCCACCGCCGGTACGTCCAGCATGTTCACCTGATGATAGGTAAAAGCTGACAAGTCGTCGGGATAATCAGCAACGCCGCTTTTGGTGCCGGTAATGCTTACCTGGGCCCCGGCGTCGCGAAAGCCCCGGGCAATGGCCAGGCCGATGCCGCTGGAGCCACCGGTCACCAGCACCAATTGGCCGGAAAAATCAAAACGTGCGCTCATGCCCGTTGCTCCATGGTTGCTGCATTTGCATTTCAGAACCCGAACCTACAAGGCATTACGCCATTGGGGAAGAACGGCGGGTGAAATAAGGCTGCTTAGAGCAATTCCGAATCAATGAGAATCGCGAAGCAATTCTAAGTGATTGGAAAAATTTCTCTATTTCTAAAGAACTGAGCATTTTCAGAATGAAAATGCTCTAGAACAAATCAAGCGCACTTTGAGTAACCGCAGGAGATGCAGGTTACGCAGCCCTCTTGCCGGATCAGGCCAGGGGTGTGGCATTTGGGACAGCCGGGCAGGCGGGGGCTGTCGGTGCGGCCGTCACTATCGCTATTTCCACTCGTGGCCAGGGCGATGCGGGGCTCTTCCTCCTCCGGCTCGGCGTTGGGATTGACGATGAAGCCAATTACGATCATGTGGCGTTCGATCACCTCGCCAATCGCGGCCAGAAGCGATGGGATGTAGCGGCCGTTGACCCAATAGCCGCCACGGGGGTCAAACACCGCCTTTAATTCCTCGACAACGAAAGAGACATCGCCGCCACGGCGGAAGACGGCCGAGATCATCCGGGTCAGGGCCACTGTCCAGGCGAAATGGTCCACGTTCTTGGAATTTATGAAGACTTCGAACGGGCGGCGGCGGCCATCCTGAATGATATCGTTGATGGTGATATAGATGCCGTGGTCGCTTTCCGGCCAATTGATCTTGTAGGTCTGGCCAGGCAACGCGCCGGGGCGGTCCAGGGGCTGGGTCATATAGACCACGCCGCCGGCGTCAAGCTCATCGCGGGGTCTGGCCTCCGGCTGTACCAGGGGCAGTTCCGGTTCGGTGGGCAGCATCGGCTTGGCCGCCTCGCCAGACTCCAACACCGCCCCCGTGACCTCGTTCGGGCGGTAGGTGGTGCAGCCCTTGCAGCCCTGGTCATAGGCCTGCATGTAGATATCCTTGAAGGCGTCAAAGGCGATATCTTCCGGCAGGTTGATGGTTTTAGAGATAGAGGCGTCGATATATTTCTGCACCGTTGCCTGCATGCGGACGTGATCCGATGGGCTCAGGGCGGTGGCGGTGACGAAATAGTCGGGTAATTGCGCCGCCTCGCCAAACATTGCCCGGAATTGGCGATAAGCGTAATCGCTGACCGGTTCTTCCCGCCGGCTACCGTCGGGCATGGTGACGTGGCGGCGGTAGGTAAAGGCGAATACCGGCTCCAACCCCGAAGAGATATTGTCCGCGAAGATCGAAATTGTCCCCGTCGGCGCGATGGAGGTCAACAGGGCGTTGCGGATGCCAGCCTCGGCGATGGCGGCGCGCACGTCCGCGTCCAACTCCTGTACGCTTTCCCCGGCCAAATAGGCTGCTGCCTCGAACAAGGGGAAGGGACCTTTTTCCCGTGCCAGATCGACACTGGCCAAATAGGCTGCCCGGCGCACCTCGGCCATCCAGCATTCGGTCAGGGCGACGGCCTGATCCGAGCCATAGCGCGCCTTGCAAAAGATCAGGGCATCCGCCAGCCCGGTCACGCCCAGGCCAATCCGCCGCTTTGCCCGCGCCTCATCCTGCTGCGCCTGCAGCGGAAAATCGGAAACATCGATGGCGTTGTCCAGCATACGCACGGCCAGCGTCACCAGACGGCGCAATTCGTCCAGATCCATTTCCGGGCCGGTGCCGAAAGGGTCCCGCACCAGGCGGGCCAGATTGATCGACCCCAGCAAACAGGCGCCATAGGGCGGCAGCGGCTGCTCGCCACAGGGATTGGTTGAATATATTGTTTCGCAATAGGCAAGATTATTGCGCTGGTTGATGCGGTCAATGAAAATCACGCCGGGTTCGGCAAAAGCATAGGTGGCCCGCATAATGCTGTCCCACAAATCCCGCGCCCGGATGCTGCGGTAGGTACGGCCGGCAAAATGCAATTCCCACGGGGTGTCATTCTTTACCGCCTGCATGAAAGCATCGGTAATCAGCACCGACAGATTAAACATGCGCAGGCGGCCAGGGTCCTGTTTCGCCTCGATAAAGGCTTCGATATCGGGATGATCACAGCGCAGGGTCGCCATCATGGCGCCACGCCGGTGGCCCGCCGACATAATGGTGCGGCACATGGCGTCCCAGACATCCATGAAGGTCAAGGGACCGGACGCGTCGGCCCCGACGCCTGCCACCCGTGCGCCATTGGGCCGCAGGGTGGAAAAGTCATAACCAATGCCACCGCCCTGTTGCATGGTCAGGGCGGCCTCTCGCAGATTTTCGAAGATTCCCGACATATCATCGGGGATTGTTCCCATAACGAAACAATTGAACAGGGTGACGTTACGTTTGGCCCCGGCGCCGGCCAGAATACGCCCGGCCGGCAAAAAACGAAAATCATCCAAGGCCTCAAAAAAAGGCTCTATCCACAATTCGGGCTGATCTTCCGCCAGCGCCAACGCCCCGGCCACCCGGCGCCAGCTGTCTTCAATAGTATCGTCGACCGCCTGGCCATCGGCCCCCTTCAGGCGGTATTTCATGTCCCAGATCTGTTGGGAAATTGGTGCGACGGTTGGCATTCGATCCTCTTACCACAGGCTTTCAACAGCAGCAAATGTTCTGGTTATGTACTATATGCGATTGCGCGCCATTACATGAGTCATATTTTTGCCTGTGCTTCTTTTTCAAGGGCGGAGGTGGCGGATTCTATACGCTCCTGCAACAGGGCGTCGAATTCCTTGCGCGGCAGGCCGGGGGGGATGGGTTTCAGGAATTCCAGCACGATCGTGCCGGGCCGGCGCATGAATTGCCGCCGCGGCCAGAACAGGCCGGAATTCAATGCCACCGGTACCACCGGCACGTCCAAACCCCGGTACAGCGCGGAGACGCCGGGTTGGTAGGGCACATCCTTGGCAGATGCGCCTGACGCTGTACGCGTGCCTTGGGGAAAAATTACGATGGGCCGGCCCAGCGCCACGGCGGCCCGTCCGTCTTCCAACATCGCGCGCAACGCCTTTGTGCCCGCTTTGCGGTCCACGGCGATCATGCGCGTCTTGCGGCACATCCAGCCATAGATCGGAATGCTCAACAGCTCCAGCTTCATGACCATGGCCGGATCGTCCAGAATGGCGTGCCAGATCAAGGTATCCCAGGCGGATTGGTGTTTGGCGGCGACAATGGCGCCGCCGTGGGGCCGGAATTCCAGGCCACGGTATTCAACATGGATGCCGACGCTGAACCGCATCAGGAAGTTGACGCCCCTGGCCCATTGCCGCTGGCCCCAGACCGTCACTTGATAGGGCAGCAACAATGCCGGCGAAAATGCGAGCACCATGACGATCGACCAGGCGTAAAATAAAAGGTTGAACAGATTGGAGCGAATGGCCCGCATTGGCATTACCACTCCGGCCCGATCAGGCGCACGCTGAGAAGGCTGATCAAATATTTGCTGTATTCAATTGCCAATAACTTCATGGTGCCAGGAAAATACCACCAATCGGCCAATTTTACATGTTTTGGGAACACCGGGTTGGCCCACAAAGTGACCGTCGGCATGGCCCGCTCAAACAGCAACAGGCTGCGCGGCATATGATAGGATGCCGTGACCAGATGCAGACTGCGATAACCGTGCCGTTCCATCCACAGGGCCGTCTCTATGGCATTGCCTCGCGTATCGCGCGCCCGATGGCCCAGCTCAACGCAGCAACCAAACTTATCCGCGCCAAAGCTCTGACCAGCCTGCAGTTCCGCCGCCGTGGTGCCCGGATCAACCCCGGAAATCAGCAATTGTTCGCCCCTGCCCGCCGCCAGCAGCTGCAGCCCGATTTGTAGCCTGCCGGTGCCGCCGGTCAGGACCACGATGGCGTCGGCAACACGGGGCTGCGCTGTCGCCTGCCGGGGCAATTGCGCCGCGAAAGACAAGAAACCGCCCAGCCAAAGCAGGATGATGGCGGCAATGCCTAAAACCACGCCGCGGCGCAGCCAGATCCGGCGCCGGGCTCTAGTTGCCGCCATCAGTTGGGCTCCATCTTGCATCGCGGGCCATCTTCATGGCATCCGTGACAATTCGCGCAGCACCGTGCGCCGCGCCGTGACCGCCGTCAACAACGCCGCCAGGAATGGCAGAACCGTCAGGGATATCAGGGTAAGGGGGGAGAGGGCAAAATTGCCCAGCAACGGTCCCTCCAGATCGGCGGCCAGGCGGGATAGGGCAAAAAGCGCCACCGCTGTAACCGCCAACCCAATTAGGCCGCCTTTCAAACCCATGGTCATGGCGCGCCATAGGAACAGCCGGGCAATATAGCCGTCGCGCGCGCCCATGACATGCAGCAGACTGACCACTTCCAGATGTGCGGCAAAAGCCGCCCGGGTACCAAAAATTACCACCGCGCAGGTGGCAAAGCAGATCATTGCCAGGCAGGCCAGCATCATCCACTGCAACGACTGGCTTAATCGGATTAGTTTGCCAAGCCAGAGTTGGTGATCATCAATGTGGATATCCGGGCCGATTCTGGCCAGCCGTTTCGCCAGTAATGACAGATCGGCCGGCTGTGAAACCGATAAACGCACATCAATTAAATGGGGCAGCGGTAAATCTTCAATCAGGCCACCGCCGCCCAGCCAGGGCTGCAACAATTTGGCGATCTCCGCCGCCGCCAACGGCCGCGCTTCCGCGATGCCGGCGGTGGCGCGCAGAGCCTTGGTCACGGCGGTGACACGGGAAAGGTCGGCCCCGGCCCGAGCTGCCTTGTTGCCTCCAAGGGGGGGGATTTCCACGGTGACCGTGTTGGTCAAATCATTACGCCAGGCGCCGGTTGCCTGATGCAGGGCCGAACCGGCGGCCCCCGCCAGAGCGGCAAAAAAAACCATCACCGCCACCACCCAGGGCAAAAAGCGCCCGGCGCCTTCCGAATCGGGTATCAGGTCTGGCCGCGTCATGACATCCTATTTGGTTTTGCGCTTGGGGCCGGCATTACCACCGGCGTCGGCACGGGTTGGGCCGGCCTGCAGGACGCTATCGGCCAAAACCAAAACCGGATGGGAAAAGCGCCGCACCAGGGCGTCATTATGGGTAGCCACGACGACGGCGGTGCCAGAGCGGTGCAACTCCTCGAACAGGCGCACCAGGCGATAGGCGATACGGTCGTCAACATTGCCGGTGGGCTCGTCGGCAAGCAGTAAACTGGGTTTCGAGATGACAGCACGGGCAATCGCCACCCGCTGTTGTTCGCCGCCCGACAAGGTATCGGGGCTATCCTGCAGGCGGCCGCCAAGACCAACCCAATCCAACAATTCCGAGACGTTGTTGCGGGTGCGTTTTTCATCCTCGCCGGCAATGCGCAGGGGCAGGGCGACATTGTCGAAAACGCTGAGATTTTTCAGCAGGCGAAAATCCTGGAATACGACACCAATCCGTCGTCGCAAGGCGGGCAGATCCTTGCGATGGGTCCTGGCGAAATTTTGCCCAAACACCTGCATGAAGCCCCGCGATGGGAGCTGGCCCAGATACATCAGTTTCAGCAGCGTGGACTTGCCGGCGCCCGAGGCGCCAGTCAAAAAATGAAAGCTGCCGGGCGCAATATGCAAGTTGATATCGCGCAGCACTTCCGGCCCCACGCCATAACGGACACCGACATTTTCGAAGCGAACCATTCGAAGCAAACCATCCGAGGCGGACTACAGGATCTGAATCACGCTGGATTCAAATAGTTGGTGGCCTGCTTATCCGGGATAATCATTATATGAATTTCTCGGGCGGGACACTTAGCGCAAGATGCCACGTGCCTGGGCCAGGGTCCAGCGCCGCAAGCAAAATTCAACCAACGATCCCGGCGGGCCACCACCGGCGGATTGCACTGCATGGCGATCACGGCTAGTTTTCCCTGCGGGTCAGTGTGAACTTGCCTCGTTGTTTGGGAATACCTATAACAATCCCGCTTCGCCCTATCGGTAGATTGCATGATCCTTTCCTGTCCATCCTGCCAGACGCGCTTCGTCGTCGATGCCACCGCCCTCGGCGAGGACGGTCGGAGGGTGCGCTGTGCCAATTGCGGCGAAAGCTGGCATCAGGTCCCCGTTGAAGAGGAAGCCGAGGCGCCGGCCCCCGAACCTGCCGCCCCCGAACCAGCTGCCCCCGAACCAGTTGCCCCCGAACCAGTTGCCCCCGAACCATCCGCTGACGCGGCCGATGTAAATCCGCCCCAGGATACGGACGGCGGCGATCCCGTTGAGGCAACTGCTGACGACGATGATAATGATGATCCCAACGTTGATGCGGCTGCAACTGACGACGAAGATGGCGACCCTGGCGACCCTGGCGACCCTGGCGACCCTGGCGATGATGGCGACAGTGAAGACAAAGGCGATGACGATGATCCCACGGCGGCGGCGGCCGATGATCCGCCGCGCCGCGCCAGGGACAGGGCCAGAGCCGGTCGGGCGTCCGGTCGCAAGGTCGAGCGTCAGGCTGCCGAAGGCAAGGGGAAGGGGGGGCGCCTGGGTTGGGTGATCCTGGTCTTGGTTCTGGTTGGAATTAGCGCTGCCGGCATTTTCTTTCAGCAAAAGGTCGTTCAAATCTGGCCGCCCGCGGGGCAGCTGTTCGAGCTGATTGGCCTAAGCCCGGAACCGGAAAAATTTGGCCTGGCAATTCAAAACGTCAAATGGGAACACAAGCGGCAAAAGGGCCAGCCGGTTTTGGTGGTGCTTGGTGAAGTGATCAATACGTCCGATAAGCCACAATCCGTCCCACGACTGCGGGTGGTGATTCGCGACAAGAACGACCGGCGTCTGTTTCGCTGGACCGTAACCACCACGCTGAATGACCTGGAACCCGGCCAAGTCACAAAATTCAGCACCCGGCTTGCCAATCCCCCCGCGGACGCCCGCAGTCTGGCCGTAACTTTCCAGATGCGGCCATGAGCGATCCCGAGTTTCCGGCGGCCGCGGGCACGATCAATATGGTCCGGCGACCGCCAGGCGGGGTGGAATTATTGTATTCAGCGGCCGAGGTCGGTGCCCGCGTGGGTGCCTTGGCGACCGAAATCGCCGACTCTCTTGGCCCGGATATCCTAATCGTGGCGATCTTAAAGGGTGGGTTTGTTTTTACCGCCGATCTGTTGCGCGCCCTGCATCATCATGGGGTACATCCGCGAATCGATTTTCTGACCCTATCCAGTTATGGCGCGGGGACCGAAAGCAGCGGCCAGGTAACCATCACCCGGGACATCACGGACGATGTGCGCGGGGCAAAAATATTATTGATCGACGATATTCTTGAATCGGGCCACACTTTGGCCTTCGCCCGCGAATTGCTGCGGGAGCGTGGGGCAGAGACGGTACGGTTATGCGTATTGTTGGACAAGCCGGAAAAACGCAAGACCGAAATCAATGCCGATTACGTGGGCTTTGCCATCGGTGACGCATTTGTGGTTGGCTATGGTCTGGATTACGCTCATTATTACCGTGAATTGCCTTATATTGGCATTATTGCTACCGATTGAGGACGCGCCGTGGCAAGAATCCTGATCGCCGAGGATGAAGAGTCCGTCCGTAACCTGGTAACCCGGGTGCTGCAATTGCACGATCATGAGGTTAAGGCCGTGGTCGATGGCTCGGCTGCGCTGGAGGCCTTGAGTCAGGACGAATATGACCTGCTGCTAACCGATATTGTCATGCCCGTGGTTGATGGCATTGCCCTGGCCCTCAAGGCCTCGGCCGCATATCCCACGTTGCGCATCCTGATGATGACCGGCTATGCGGAACAAAAACGCCGGGCGCATAATCTGGATGTGCTGATCCACGACGTCCTGTTGAAGCCTTTTTCGATCGAGGAATTGGCCCAGGCCGTGGAACAGACCTTGAATGCGGATTAGCGGGTTCGCTGGCCGCTGGTTACGGTTTGATCGCGAAATCCCGCAATACTTCAGGCTTGAAAACCAAACCGTGACCGGGCCGATCGGGTGGTGTCAGGCAATTGCCTACCGGTAGCACCGGTTCAACCCAGAGATCATCCAGGAAATCGAGATATTCCAGGACGTCCGGATTGGGGATCGCCGCCATTACCTGCACCATCAACTCGTGGAACAGATGCGGCGCGATGCGTATGCCCTTGGCGTGCGCCAGCGTGGCGATCCGGCGCATCTGGGTCAGGCCGCCGCGCATCATGTCGGGCTGCAGGATGGGGATCTTGGGGTTGTCGAAAAACGGCGCCAGATCATAATGGGTGAAATGGCTTTCGCCGCCCACCACGCGGGTCTTCAGGGCATCGGCTATACGAAAATAACCTGCGAAATCCTCGGCCACGACCGGTTCTTCCAGCCAATGAATGTTGTAGTCGTCCAACCGCCGGCCAACCATGATCGCCTCGTCCGCCGTCCAGGCCATGTTGACGTCGACCATGATGGCGACGCCATCGCCCAAGGCGTCGCGCATGGCGGCTACATTGGCCACGTCGGTGTCATGGTCATACATATGGCCGGTTTGCATCTTGATGGCATCAAAGCCCTGCGCCACATAGGCCTTGGCCTTGTCAATCATGCCGTCCCGGCCCAGGCCGCGCCAACAACCCGAACCATATGATGGAATGGGCGTGCCATTCCGGGCCCCTCCCCATAATTGGTGCAGGGGCAGGCCGGCATGCTTGCCCAGGGCATCCCACAGGGCGATGTCGATGGCTGATTGGGCGAAGACACTGACGCCCATGCGGCCGACCCAATAAGTCGCCTGCCAGATGTCCTGCCAGATCGCCTCCACCGATCCGATGCTGCGGCCCAACACCACTGGGGCCACCAATTCCTCGATACAGGCCTGGATGGTCCGCAACCCCCCCGACAACACCATCAGATAACCCATGCCGGTCACACCGGAGGCGGTCTCGATCTCCACCACCAGGATCTCGCGCGGGCGGTTGTAATCGGCGCTCCACCGGGGCGGGTCCGTGAAGGGGATGGATAGGCAGGTGGTGCGGATGTCCTTGACGATCATGGCCTGGTTCCTTTTACGGCGGCGCTGTGAATAAAGTCTAACTCGGGCCTGTGATTTACCTTAATGACGGGGAGCGATGATCTATGTTATTGCCCAACCGATGTTTCGCAAAGCGTTTAAACGCGGCAACCCTGTGGATAGAATTCTTGGCGTATCTTATGTAAGCTGTTGAATTCACACGGATTTTCCTGTATTACTGGGTCGAAAGCACAACAAACAAGGGCATCATGGGATGAGCATCGCGGCCACTGATCCAAGTGACGGGGCTAAGTCCGAGAGCGGCGCCAGAACTGGCGCCACGGCGGGCACCGGAATGGGCATTCTGCCCTGCCAGGCCATTTCCGCGCTGTGGCGGGATGGCGAAATTACCGCCGCCCGACCCTTGATCGAGGGGCAGATTCAGCCATCCAGCCTGGATTTGCGTCTGGGCGAGGTAGCATATCGGGTACGGGCCTCGTTCTTGCCTGGATCCGGCAACAGCATGGCGCAAAAAATAGAGCGCTTCACCATGCACGCCATAGATCTGACCCAAGGCGCCGTGCTGGAGCGGGGTTGTGTCTATATCGTGCCGTTATTGGAGCGGTTGGCGCTGCCCGAGCGCCTGTCCGCCATTGCCAATCCAAAAAGTTCGACCGGCCGGTTGGATGTCTTCACCCGGTTGATCACTGATGGGGCCAGCGAATTCGACCGGGTCGAAGCCGGCTATCATGGCCCGCTGTATGCGGAGATTGCACCGCGCACTTTTTCTATTCTGGCCCGCACGGGGGGGCGGCTGAACCAGTTGCGCCTGCGCCGGGGCGAACACCGCCTGTCCGACGCCGAATTGACCCGGCTGCACCAACGCACGCCCCTGGTTCATGCCCAGGCGGGGATGGAAAATATCGCCGGTGGCATCGCCCTGACCGTGGATTTAGAGGGCATCGGCGGTACGGGTGCCTTGATCGGCTATAAGGCACGGCCCCATTCGCCGCTGATTGATATCGACAAGATTGGCCATTACGACCCGGCTGATTTCTGGGAACCGATTTATGCCGGGACGGGCAGTTCTTCCGGTTTGGTCCTGAATCCGGACGATTTCTACATCCTGGCTTCGCGGGAAGCGGTCTCGGTGCCCCCGGACTATGCCGCTGAAATGGTCGCCTATGACACTTTGGTTGGGGAGTTCCGGGTGCATTACGCCGGCTTCTTCGATCCGGGCTTTGGTTGGGCCGAGGCGGGCGGCGCCGGTACCCGTGCCGTGCTGGAAGTGCGCAGCCACGATGTGCCCTTTTTGCTGGAACATGGCCAGACCGTGGGCCGTTTGGCCTACGAGCGCCTGACCGCCAAGCCCGACCGCATCTATGGCCAGGGCATCGGTTCCAACTATCAAAAACAGACCCTGGCCCTGGCTAAACAATTTCGCCGGGACCGGAACCGTTAGGGCAAGGCCTGCTGATGCTGCCTGCTGATTATGTTGCGATGGCCGCCGGCAAATAAATCGTTACGGTAGTGCCCTGTCCCACCTGACTTTCAATGTCGAGGCCGCCGTTGGATTGCTCCGCGAAGCCAAACACCATGCTCAGGCCCAAACCGGTGCCTTTGCCCATTTCCTTGGTGGTGAAGAAGGGCTCGAAAACCCGTTTCAGGTCATCTTCCGCAATACCCGAACCGGTATCCGTCACCGATAACGCGACGTAAGGTCCCAGCGGAAGAGCCGGCAGATTTATCAATTCGTTGGCTTCAACTTGCCGGTTCACGGCGGCAAATGCCAAAATGCCGCCCTCGGACATGGCATCGCGGGCATTGATCATCAAATTCAACAGGGCGTTTTCAAGCTGGGCGGCGTCTGCCATGGCGGGCCACAGGCCATCGGCAACCGATATCTTGATTTCGATGGCGGGATCGACCAGGCGCCGGGCTAAATTCTGTACGTTATGCACGGTCTGGGCAATATCCGTGACCCCCGGGGACAACGGCTGCTGCCTGGCGAACGACAGCAATCGATCGGTGAGGGCGGCGCCTCGATTGGTGGCCCGCAGGGCCACATCAATCATCTCTTTGGATGGCGCGTCCAGGTCGGGATTGAGATTCAAAAGCTCCAGGCTGCCAAGGATCGCGGTCAACAGATTGTTGAAATCATGGGCCACCCCGCCCGTCAGCAGACCGATGGCCTCCAGGCGCTGATGCTGCCTGAGCTTTTCCTCCTGCAATTTGCGCTGGCTGATATCGCGCAGCAGCACGGTCATTTCCGTCGCCCCTTCCAACTGCAGTTTGGCGATTGAGGCCTCGGCTGGAAATTCACCGCCATCGCGGCGCATGCCGATGATCTCGCCCCGTTCCCGCATGATCCGCCGGCGGACCGGGGACGCCGCAAAGGATGCAACATGATCACCGTGGGTGGAGCGAAACCGATCCGGGATCAGCGTTTCTATATGTGCGCCGATGATTTCGTCGGCCCTGTAGCCAAAAATTTCTTCGGCGCCGCGACTAAACAAAGTGATCTTTAAATTACTGTCGATGGAAATAATCGCCTCGAGGGCGTTTTCCAACAGGCTGTCCAGGCGCTCGGCGGTACGGCGTTCGGCGGCTTCCGCCACCACCCGTTCAGTGACGTCCTGAATGACCCCGATGAAGTGCCTTATTTTGCCGTCCGCGCCCGATTTCATTTCGGCGGTTTCGTGTACGACACGGATCACCCCATCGGCGCGAATAATACGGTGGGTCAATTCAAATCGAGCGCCCGATTGCAGCGCGGTCTCGAATTGCTGTCTCACCGCAAGCAGGTCGTCCGGATGAACGTAGCGGCGGAATTCCGCCGGCGTTACACCGCTTCGGTTCGCTTTAAGACCGAATATGGCGAAGGTTTGGGGGGACCAGTCGATCCAGTCATTGTCCAGATCCCTTTCCCAGCGGCCAATGTTTCCCAGCCGTTGCGCCTGCGCTGCATTGGCCTGTTCCTGGGCCAGATCGTTGAGCGCGCCGCGGGTCTCGCTAACGTCCTCGATCAAGGCAAAGAATCCCAGGACATCGCCGTTTTTTGCCAAATGGGGCATATGCCGCACCCACGACGTATAGTCGCCGTTGTCCGTTTTATAATAGACCTCGAAGCTCGCAGCTTCACCGGCCAAGGTTTTGGCGATCCAGGGGCCGGCGGTCCGATAAACCTCCGCCGGCAAAATATCTTGCACCAATCTGCCGATGATTTCGGTGCGCGGCCGCGAATGTCTTGTCTCAAACGCCTGGTTGACGAAGCGGAAACGTTCGTTTTTGTCGATATAGACAATCAAGGCCGGCAAGTTATCGGTAATCAGGCGTAGCCCATCCGAGTCAAAAATCGAGTTGCCCGGTGCCTCGGCGTTATCCAATGGTCCTGGATCCGTCATGTTTATTCAGGGGCCTTTCCTCGGCGTTTGATAAATTGTATCATCAGCCAGGGCGCATCTTCAACGGACAACAGTCTCGGCGATAAATGCCAGACCCGCCATTCCCAGCCGGGCGCGCCCATGCTCTAGGGTATCGTGCCGATAAGAATGAAGACATGAACGAAACGGTCGACAATTCAAAAATCCGAATTCTGGTTATCGACGACGACGATCTGGTCCGGGAAACCATAAAGTTAGGCTTGGAATCAGCGCACTATCAGGTCGTGGAAGCAAATGACGGCGCCGTTGGCCTGAAAATAGCGTCCCAAGACGAATTCGATCTTGTGATTACGGATATATTGATGCCGAACAAGGAAGGCATTGAAACGATACAGGAACTGCGCCGGGCAAGGCCCACTCTGAAAATCATCGCCATTTCAGGTGGCGATCGCCGGGGCGGTAGTTTCCTGGAAATCGCCGAAAAGTTTGGCGCCAGTAAAACGCTGCGCAAGCCTTTTCGTCCACAGGAATTGCTGCGCTGCGTCCAAGACCTCCTGGCCGAATAGTCAGAGCAATTCCGAATTAATGAGAATCGCGAAGCGATTCTAAATGATTGGAAAAATTGCTCTAATTTTTAAGATTTGAGCATTTTCAGAATGAAAATGCTCTAGTGCGGCCGCATAATCCGGATTAATCCAGGTGCGCCTTCGACATATCGGTGCCTTCCAGCCGTGCACCCGTTAGATCGGCGCCTCGGAACGATGCGTCAGCCACATCAGCGCCGGAAAGATCGGCGCCACGCAAATTGGCATCGTCCAAACTGGCGCCCGTCAAATCGGCCCCATTAAACTTGACGTCCGCCAAATCGGCATCGCGGAAACGGGCATGGGCCAGGCTACTGCGCCAGACCCGGCCCATGGAGGCGGCACTTTCCAGCGGCCCCAGGTTGGCTCCGGCCAGATTTGCGCCATTCAATGTGGCCCGTTCCAAGCGTATGCCGCGCATGTCGGCCTGGCGCAAATTCGCGCCCCGCAAATCGGCGCTGCAAAGATCGGCCATGCTGAGTACGCTGGCGGATAGATTGGCTGATTTGAAAATGGCTCCGGTCAGGACAGCCGCCGCCAGGTTGAGGTTTTGCATATCCTTGCCGCTCAAGTCAGCGTTGGAAAGATCGGCTCGGGCGCCGCCATCGTCGTAAATCCATTGGCGGTGCGCGGACAAAATTTCATCCAAATGGTCGGCGATGTCGGTATCAGGCCTTGGCAGTTTGGCTACCTGCAGTTCGGGTATATTCAAGGCTTCCGGATCGATGATGGCGCCGGCCAGCTCGGCCCCGTTGAAATCAGCGTTGTCAAAGGTGGCGCCGGTTAGATTTGCGCCGCTCAAATTCGCGCCCATCATTTTGGAACCGGACAGGTCGGCGCCTTCCATTTGGGCCCCAACGAAGAAGCAATTGCGCATGTCGGCGCCGATCAGGCTGACATTGCGCAGGACCGCATCGGTGAAATCGGTTTGCGCGGCGAAACTGCCCGACATCTTGGCGGAGGTAAAATCGGCACGGGTGGCGATTGCGGCCGACAATTCCGAATTTCGGTGTACTTGGCGGGTTTCGCCGTTTTCATGTTGGGCCAGTACGCCTTCGCGCATATCAGCTTTAACCAGGATGGCATCGCTTAAATCAGCGCCACGCATACAGGCGCCGCGCAAGTCACAACGCGTCATATTGGCCCGGCGCAGATTGGCGACCCGAAGATCGGTACTGAACAGGGTCGCGCTGGTGAAATTGGTCTCCATCAAGATGGCATGTTGCAGGCTGGCGCCGGTGAAGTCAGCCATGGAAAAGTCAAATCTGGAGAATTCCTCGTTGGCCAGATCATGCAGCGAGAGATTGGCACGCCGGCCGCCATTACGCTGCTCCAGCATTTTCTTATGGCCTCGCAGGATTTGCGCCAGCTCGGGCCGCCCAATTTTCTTTAACTCCGCCATCCTGCTCCTCGCCAGACTAGAGCATTTTCAGAATGAAAATGCTCGGATCGTTAGAATTAGAGCAATTTTTCCAATCACTTAGAATCGCTTCGCGATTCTCATTAATTCGGAATTGCTCCAGGCGTATGAATCTAGCGCTCATTAATTGTTAGAACGGTCAAATTGTATTTCGAACTATCAGTATAGATGCAAAGGTATTAACCAAATGCTTCCCGCTGACACTTCCATACCCCTTCCGATGTAGTTCAAATGGGCGGCTTTCCTTATTGATCTTTCAACTTGTTTGTCGGCAACGGTTGCGAACGCGGACCGGTTCGTCCAATCTGGCGCCAACGCCCACAAACAGACGAGATGAATAAGACCATGCAGGATTTCGAGACCGAGATTAAGACCGCCGATGGCGTCATGGACGTCTTTGTCTGTCATCCGGACCAGAATGGACCGCATCCGGCGGTCATATTGTACATGGATGCGCCGGGCATGCGCGAGGAGCTGCGTGATATGGCCCGGCGTATCGGCACGGTAGGCTATACGGTACTGCTGCCGAATATGTATTACCGGACAGGCCGGGAGGGGCATTATGGCTATGATCTGTCGCGCATTCGCGTGGACGATGACGAGCGGGCCAAGATGTTTGCGGTGATGAGCAGCCTCACCAATGCCCGGGTGGTCGATGATACCAAAGGATTGTTGGGCTTTATTGATAATTGCGCGGCCGCCGCGCCCGGCCCGGTGGGCTGCGTCGGCTATTGCATGAGCGGGCAGTTCGTTATGTCCGTGGGGGCGGCTTATCCTGATAGCTTCGCCGCCATCGCCTCATATCATGGGGTCAAAATCATCACGGATCAGCCGGACTCACCCCATCTCGTGGCCAATCGGATCAAGGGCGAGGTTTATCTGGGCTTTGCCTCGGATGACCCTCACGTGCCGGAAGAGGAGCTGGCGGCCATGCCCGGCGCCATGCAGGCGGCTGGGATTAAACACACGATCGAGATTTATCCCGATACGGAACACGGCTTCGTCTTCCCGCAGCGCCCGGTCTATAAAAAGGCCGCTGCGGAACGTCATTGGGAAACCATGCTGGCGCTGTTTGACCGCCGCCTGCGATAGGGCAATTCCGAATCAAAGAGAATCGCGAAGCGATTCTAAGTGTTTGGAAAAATTGCTCTAATTCTAAAGGTCTGAGCATTTTCAGAATGAAAATGCTCTAGGTAAGGCAGACCGGCCCGGAGCAATCCTGGCGTATTTCAGTCGCCATCCACTCGCGTACAATTCACTCGCGTGCCGTTTTCTCGCGGACGATGGGCCGGTGGATGGTCTCTTCGTCGAAGATGCCGGTGGCCGGCATAAATTTAATCATGCGGGAGCTGGTTTCGCCAAAACGGTTCTTCCGTAGATTGATCGAAACAGAACGGCTCTTGCTTATCAGCTCGTCCGGGTGGGTATAACTGCCCTGGTTCACCGGTCGTTCAACATTGACGAGGAAGGTAACGCTATCGGCGGAATATTCCAGATCCGATGTGCCCTCCAGGCTTTCCAGGATGGCTTCGCCCCTGTGCAAGCGGTTCTGCGACGATATGGCCAGGACCGGGCTATCCAGGCACAATGCCAAACGCCGCATTTCTGTCATCAGCTTTGCAATTTCGTGGCGGAATTCCGAGAATTGCCGCGCGCCCGCCGCCCAAATCTGCAAGTAGTCGACGATAATAAGGATGCGGTCACTGTCACTGGCAGCGAGCATATCGCGGGCCATTTCCTCGGCTTTTTCTCCGGGCAATTCCGGGCTGGCCTGGGCCACGGCGATGCGGGAAAAAGTTTTCTTGTGCGCCGCCATGGCGGCTTTCAGCGTGGCTTTGTCCAATATCCCGTCCATCAGCTCCCGGCTGTTAAATTCGGCCTGCTGGCATAACAGCTTCATGACCAGGAATTCCGATTGCAAATCGAAACTTAAATACAAAACGGGAAAGCCGGCCTGGGCAGCTACTGCGGCATTGGACAGGGCAAATGCGGTCTTGCCGCTGCCAGGCTCTCCAGCCAGCAGGTTCAAGCCGGTGGGCCAGCCGCCCATACTGTTGTTGAGAAATTGCAAGGCCGTTGGAACCACTTTTCCAGCCGCTTCTTGCGAGCCGTATTGACGCTGCAGGGCCGGCAAATAGTCACTGGCCACCGCCAGCTTAGTGGTGGCGCCCGATTCTGCCAGGGCCAATCCGGCGGCACCTCGTTTTGGTTTTACGGGTTCGTTCATGAGCTTAGGTCGCCGTGCCGCCGACGGTCAGGCTATTGAGTAACAATGTCGGCTGGCCAACACCGACCGGTACGCCCTGACCGCTTTTGCCACAGGTGCCGACGCCGGTATCCAAGGCCAGGTCATTGCCGATGCCGCCAACCTTGGTCAGGACGTCCGGTCCATTGCCGATCAGGGTCGCACCTTTTACGGGGGCCCCGATCTTGCCATTGCGTAATTGATAGGCCTCGGTACAGCTGAAAACGAACTTGCCGGATGTTATATCGACCTGGCCGCCACCGAAGTTCACGGCATAGATGCCATTCTTTACGCTGCCGATTATCTCCTGCGGGTCCTGCTCGCCCGCCCGCATGAAGGTGTTGGTCATTCGCGGCATGGGCATATGGGCAAATGACTGTCGCCGGCCATTGCCGGTTACCGCCATGCCCATCAGGCGGGCGTTCAGGCGATCCTGCATGTAGCCCTTTAAAATGCCGTCTTCGATCAATACGGTGCATTCGGTTGGCGTGCCTTCGTCATCAACCGTCAACGAGCCGCGCCGGCCATCGATACTGCCGTCATCAACCACGGTCACGCCGGGGCTCGCCACCCGTTCGCCCAGCAAATTGGCGAAGGCCGAGGTGTGTTTACGATTGAAATCCCCTTCCAGGCCATGGCCGATGGCTTCGTGCAGCAGGATACCCGGCCAGCCCGGGCCGAGAACCACCTGCATCTCGCCCGCCGGCGCCGGCACGGAGGATAGGTTAACCTCGGCCTGACGCATGGCTTCATCCACCTGAGCCTGCCAGTTCGCCGTTTCAAGATAGCGTGCAAAACCAATGCGGTCGCCAACCCCATGACTACCGGTTTC
This sequence comes from Alphaproteobacteria bacterium, assembly GCA_016776605.1. Classification (GTDB taxonomy): domain Bacteria; phylum Pseudomonadota; class Alphaproteobacteria. The sequence continues at coordinate 93,447 of JADHTB010000012.1, forward strand.
CTGACGGTCGCCTTCGCCCAGCACCACCGCGACATTCAGGCGAACCAGGGGCCGGACATCGCGGATCCGTTGCCCGTCGGCCCGCATAATCTCCACCGCCTGCCATTGCCCATGCAACGACACGGTGACTTGGCGCACCCGGGGATCACGGCCGCGGGCATAGCTGTCTACCTCACCCAGCATCTTGACCTTGTCCGCGAAGGGTATGCCGCCCAGCGGATTGTCGTCGGGATAAAGGCTTTGATTGGTTGCCATCGGTGCCTGGCTCATGCTGCCGTTGTGGCCCGCACGGACCGCCTGTACCGCCGCAGCGGCTCTGACTATGGCAGCCTCATTCAATTCGGAGGCATGCGCATAACCGGTCTGCTCGCCTGCAACGGCGCGCAGACCAAAGCCCTGATTTGTATCGAAATTGGCGGATTTTATCCGGCCGTCATCCAAAACCAGGCTTTCGCTCTGGCTATATTCCATAAACAACTCGCCATCGTCGCAACCCTTCAGGGCCGTGCCGACGATATTCTGAATCCGGCCTTCATCCAGTCCGGCCCGCTCGAACAGCAGAGCCGGGTCGGCACCATCGCCAGTCGCGCCACCAGCCGGTCCAGCGTTAGTTTTCGAATCACTCATAATTGCATCTGCTCCAATTGGACGCGGGTACCATTAGTTACCACAAATGGTTAACACACGATTATAAAACGCTAATTATGATGCTATTATGACAGCCAGAACTTTGTGCGACAATTGGTCGCACGACGCACCAACCGCTCGCAAAGCGTCTGATAAAATTGAACTTTGCGGCGTTTTTACGCTCATCAGGTGGCTATATGGGGGCAAATTGCCCGCTTATCAAGGCCATGAACCGAGGCAGATTGTATAGCAACAGGCGCCGGCTTCCTTGACCATGGTCAAGGAACGGGCTTGTTCCCTCATAAGCCGTTGGGCTACATAGGGGGGATCTAGAGTAATGGGGAATGTTCCCGGCGTGAAAATTTTGGATAAAATCGAGGCTTTAATATGACGGCTTGGCGAATTTTGGCCGCGCCGATGGCGCTGCTCGGTACTTTGGCGACAAGCGCATCGGCACTGGCGGACCATGGCATGGCGCATCCCTGGCAATTGGGCCTGCAGACACCGGTCACACCGGTGGCGGTGGCGTTGAATGATTTTCATAACCTGCTGCTTATCATCATCACGGTCATCGCGGTGTTCGTGACTCTGTTGATGATCGTGGTGTTTGTGAAGTTTAACGCCAAGGCTAACCCAACACCGCGGACGACCACGCACAATACCTTGTTGGAGGTCTTGTGGACGGCGATCCCGATACTGATCCTGGTGGTCATCGCCATTCCCTCATTCAAGCTGCTGTATTTCGCGGATCGCACCGTGGACGCCGAAATGACCATCAAGGCGGTCGGCCACCAATGGTATTGGTCCTATGAATACCCGGATAATGGCGAGTTCACTTTTGATGCCTCGATGGTTGAGGACCAGGATCTGCAACCCGGGCAGCCCCGGCTATTGGCCACGGACGAGGCTGTCGTGATACCGGTCAACACCAATATCCGTTTGCTGATTGCCGCCGACGACGTGATTCATTCCTGGGCCATGCCGGCCTTCGGCGTGAAGCTGGATGGCGTGCCGGGCCGCCTGAACGAAACCTGGGTCAGGGTGGAAAAACAGGGCACCTATTACGGCCAATGTTCGGAGCTATGTGGCACGGGCCACGGCTTTATGCCGATCATGGTCAAGGTAGTCTCGAAAGAGGCCTTCGCCGCCTGGGCCGCAAAGGCCAAGGTGGAATATGCTGGCCGGGACGACCGACCGGGCCTGAAGCTGGCGGATGCCGGCGGCCGAACAGCCGAATAATATCCGGCGGTCTGGTCCGGTTGATGCCGGCCCGGTCCCAGTAAAAAGAATTCAGCGATAGGAAGACAGATAAATGGCTAATACCTCCGCGGCGCACGATCACGAGCACCATATTCCGACCGGCTGGCGGCGCTGGGTCTATTCCACCAATCATAAAGATATCGGGACCATGTACCTGATCTTTGCTGTCATCGGCGGGCTGATCGGTGGCGGCATGTCAATTTTGATCCGTATGGAGCTGGCCCTCCCCGGACCGGGTATCCTCGGCGGTGATCATCATTTTTTCAACGTGCTGATCACGGCTCACGGTTTGATCATGGTCTTTTTTATGGTTATGCCCGCCTTTATCGGCGGTTTCGGCAACTGGTTCGTGCCTCTTATGATCGGGGCGCCGGACATGGCCTTCCCGCGTATGAACAATATTTCTTTCTGGCTGTTGCCTCCGGCCATTTTGCTGCTGGCCGGTTCAATGTTTTTCCAGGGCACGGCAGGGGGGAACGGTGCCGGTACCGGCTGGACGGTCTACGCGCCGCTCAGCACGTCCGGGCATCCGGGGCCGTCCGTAGACATGGCCATTTTATCCCTGCATCTGGCGGGCGCCTCATCCATTCTGGGCGCTATTAACTTCATCACCACGATATTGAATATGCGGGCACCGGGCATGACCTTGCACAAGATGCCCCTGTTCGTTTGGTCGGTGCTGGTCACCGCCTTCCTGCTGCTGTTGTCTCTGCCCGTTCTGGCCGGTGCCATTACCATGCTGTTGACCGACCGCAACTTCGGCACCGCCTTTTACGACGCGGCCCAGGGCGGCGATCCGGTTCTCTATCAGCATCTGTTCTGGTTCTTTGGCCACCCGGAAGTTTACATTCTGATTTTGCCGTCCTTTGGCGTGATCAGCCAAATTATCTCGACCTTCTCACGCAAGCCCGTATTCGGCTATCTGGGGATGGCCTATGCCATGGTGGCAATCGGCGTGGTGGGTTTCATAGTCTGGGCCCATCACATGTATACAGCCGGCATGGACGTTGACACGCGGGCCTATTTTGTTGGCGCGACCATGGTCATCGCGGTGCCCACCGGGGTAAAAATCTTCAGTTGGATCGCCACCATGTGGGGCGGCTCCATCACTTTCCAGACCCCCATGCTGTTTGCCCTGGGCATGATCTTCCTGTTCACCATCGGCGGCGTCACCGGCGTGGTGCTGGCCAATTCCGGTGTCGATCTGGCCATGCATGACACCTATTACGTGGTGGCCCATTTCCATTACACCATGTCCATGGGCGCCTTGTTCGGCATCTATGCGGCATTTTATTACTGGATCGGCAAAATGTCGGGCCGGCAGTATAATGAAACCATGGGCAAGATCCATTTCTGGATCACCTTTATCGGTGTCAACATCATCTTCTTCCCGCAACATTTTCTTGGTTTGGCGGGCATGCCCCGGCGCATCCCGGACTACAACGAGGTTTATACCGGCTTCAACATGATATCCTCGATCGGCGCCTATATCAGCGCCGCGGGCACCTTGCTGTTCATCTATATTGCCATTCGCACCATTACCTCCGGCGAGAAGTGCCCGGACAATCCATGGGGCGAAAGCGCGGACACCTTGGAATGGACTTTGTCATCGCCGCCGCCATTCCATCAATTTGAAGAACTGCCGCGCATCCGCTAGGCGTGGTACGTGGTTGTCGAAAGGAATTGATCGGTGAATAGCGGCAATTTGGCCCTGGACCAGGATGGTCGGCAAGGCACCCGGCGCCCGGTCGGCGGGGCCCGTCTGGCCGACTATCTGGCGCTGTTGAAGCCACGGGTGATGAGCCTGGTGGTCTTCACCGCACTGGTCGGGCTGGTGCTGGCGCCTGGTAACCTGCACCCGCTGGTCGCTTTGGCGGCCCTGGTCTGTATCGCCGTTGGGGCCGGGGCTTCGGGTGCCATCAACATGTGGTACGACGCCGATATTGACGGACAGATGTTGCGGACCTGTGATCGGCCCATTCCACGCGGCCATGTGCGGCCCGGCGCGGCCCTGGTTTTTGGCACGGTACTGTCCTTCGCCTCGGTTCTGGCCATGGGCGCGCTAGTCAATCTGCTATCGGCGGCGCTGCTCGCCATGACCATTGCCTTCTATGTCTTCGTCTACACCATGTGGCTGAAACGGCGGACGCCGCAGAATATCGTCATCGGCGGCGCGGCGGGCGCGTTCCCGCCAATGATCGGTTGGGCTGCCGCCAGCGGTGATATATCACTGGCCTCCATTGCCCTGTTCGCCATCATCTTTTTTTGGACACCGCCGCATTTTTGGGCTCTGGCGTTGTACCGGGCCGACGATTACCGCAATGTCGGCGTACCAATGCTGCCCGTGGTCGCCGGCAAGGCGGTAACCCGGCGGCATATCCTGATTTACGCCTTGATCCTGTTTCCCATCACCTTAAGCCCGGTCGCGTTGGGCGTATGTGGCCTGGCCTATGGTCTGGGCGCGGCGTTGTTGGGGCTGGTTTTTGTTGCCTTTGCCTATCGGGTCTGGCGCTCGGGCGATGCTGACGACGGACCGGCGCGGCGGTTGTTCGGCTATTCCATATTTTATCTGTTTGCCCTGTTTGCCGTGATGCTGGGCGAGCGTTTGGTCGAGGTCTGGGTCTGATGCCATTATCTAAAATCCACCGGCAGAGGCTGGGCCGTAATTTGGCGGTGGCCGGAATCCTGGTTGTGTTCGTGGCCGCGGCGTTTTTTATCACCATGTTCAATATGCAAGGCCAGACATGGAACCCCAATTGAACCGGCGGCCCCGACAAGGCAAGCGCAACCGGCTGACCGCCCTGGTTGCCGCCAGCGTGGTCTTTGGCATGGTTGGCGCGGCCTACGCGGCGGTGCCACTGTATCAGATGTTCTGCCAGGTCACAGGTTATGGCGGCACAACCCAGGTGGCCGCCGAGGCGCCGGCGGAGACGGGCGAGCGCATCATAACCGTGCGCTTCAACGCCGATACGGCCGGTACGATGCCATGGCGGTTCCGCCCGCAACAACGGGCCGTCACGGTCCGGGTGGGCGAGCAGACCTTGGCTCTTTACGAAGCAATAAACTCAAGTCAGCGTCGCATCGTTGGCTCCGCGACCTTCAATGTGACGCCAGCCAAGGCCGGCGCCTATTTCAACAAGATCGAATGCTTTTGCTTCACCGAACAAGCGCTAAAGCCCGGCGAAAGCACCGATATGCCGGTTTCCTTTTTTGTAGATCCCGCTATTTCGGATGACCCAAATCTGGATGACGTGCATACCATAACCCTGTCCTACACCTTCTTCGAGGTGGCGGGCAGCACCGATGACACCAATTCGACGACGACGACGACCGCTGTCAAGCAAGTGATAAACGAGCAACCGCACAGCGACGTCAAAGTGGCAATGAAGTTGCTGGGAACGGAGTAAAAAAAATGGCTGATACGCATGCAAAAGGGCACGATTACCATCTGGTTGATCCCAGCCCATGGCCGGCTCTTGGGTCGCTAGGCGCGCTGATCCTGGCCTCGGGCCTGATCTATTACATGCACGCGGGCGTGCCCTGGGTGCTTGTAATTGGTTCCCTGGTGGTGCTCTACACCATGTTCGTGTGGTGGCGGGACGTCATCCGCGAGGCCAAGGATGAAGGCCACCACACCCCGGTGGTGCAGCTGCATTTGCGCTTTGGCATGATCATGTTCATCGCCTCCGAGGTGATGTTCTTCATGGCTTGGTTCTGGGCCTATTTCAATGCCGCCCTTTACCCGACCGAGCAGATGGGCGGCATGTGGCCGCCCGAGGGCATCGCCACCTTTGATCCCTGGCATCTGCCCCTGATCAACACATTGATTTTGTTGACATCCTCGACCACGGTGACCTGGGCCCATCACGCCGTGCGTCAAGGCAATCAGAAAAGCGCGGTGCAGGGTTTGACCGTTACCGTCCTGCTGGGGGCCATTTTCACCTGCGTTCAGGCTTATGAATATGCCCACGCGACCTTTGCCTTCACCAGTGGCATCTATGGCTCCACCTTCTTCATGGCGACCGGCTTTCACGGTCTGCATGTGCTGATCGGCACCATCTTCCTGCTGGTTTGCCTGATCCGCACCGCCAAGGGCCATTTCAAGCCGGACCACCACTTTGGTTTGGAGGCGGCCGCCTGGTATTGGCATTTCGTCGATGTGGTCTGGCTCTTTCTGTTTTCCTTCATCTATGTCTGGGGCGCAGGGACCATAGCTGCGCAATAATGAGGCAGGCATGACCGGTGAAGACTGGGGCGGCGCGACGGTATCGCCCCTTCTTGCCGGTTTGCTGTGCCGTTGTCCCAGATGTGGGAAAGGCCAACTTTTCCAAGGATTGCTGGATGTTGCCGCCGCATGCGGTATCTGCGGCTTGGATCTATCGGCCCACGATTCCGGCGATGGACCGGCGGTCTTTGTCATTCTGATCGTCGGTGGTTTGGCAGTGGCCTTGGCATTTATGGTTGAGATGGTCTTCACGCCACCGATCTGGGTGCATCTGATCTATCAGATACCATTCGTGCTTGGCGCCTCAATCCTGTTTCTCCGGCCCCTGAAGGCAACCCTGATCGCCTTGCAATACCGTCACCATGTAGCTGGTTTCAACGACGGGCGTTCAGATTAGCTTATGCGCCGCCCCGGCCTCTGGTCCATATGCCTGACCCTGTTCGGATTGCTCCTGATGCTGGGATTGGGCGTCTGGCAGTTACAGCGCATGGCCTGGAAGAACGGTCTGATTGCCGAAATGCAGGCAGGTATGACCGCGCCGCCGGTTTTTTTGGAAGGCCCTCTCGATAACCTTTCGGCTCTGAGCTATCGCGCTGTTCGGTTGCGGGGGCAATTTCTGCATGACATGGAAGCCCACGTCGGGCCCAGGGTGCACCAGGGGCAGGCCGGACTACATGTGTTGACGCCGCTGCGCCTTGAGGACGGCGCCACGATACTGATCAATCGCGGCTGGATCCCCAAGGACCGGCGCGATCCCGCCAGCCGTGCCGCTGGCCAGTTGCCGGGAGAGGTCACGGTACAGGGCATCCTGCGCAGCCAGCTTAGCCAGGGCACCTGGACGCCGGACCACGACAGCCGTGCCGATCTTTGGTTTTGGTATGACGTTGCCGGCATCGCCAAGGCGCGCGGTCTTGATCTGGCGGCGGCGGTGGTGCAGGCGGATGGGCAAGCCAACCCCGGCGGCCTGCCCATCGGAGGCGTGGCGCAACCACGGTTGAAAAACGATCACCTGCAATACGCCATTACCTGGTTTTCCCTGGCCGGCGTCCTGATGGTGATTTTCCTGTTGTCGCACCGCCGTGCAAAAGATCGTCCATGAGGGCGCCCTACGAACAACTCCGTGGCCGGTTTGCCCGGCTGACTGATCTGAATGGCGCGGCTGCCATGCTGCATTGGGACGCCGCCGCGGTGATGCCCACTGGCGGGGCCCCGGCCCGGGCCGAGCAATTGGCAACCCTGTCGCTGCTGGCGCATGAATTATTGTGCCAGAACGAGGTTGCGGACCTGTTGCACCGGGCCGAGGCCGGGATGGCTGAACTGGGTCCGTGGGAGCGTGCCAATCTGCGCGAAATGCGGCGCCAATGGTCTCATGCCACGGCCTTGCCCGGTGATTTGGTGGCCGCCCTCAGCCGGGCCGGATCGGCCTGCGAGATGGTCTGGCGCACGGCCCGGGCGGACGATGATTTTGCCGCCCTATGCCCCTATCTGGAAACCGTGGTCGATCTGGTTCGCGAGACCGCCGATGCCAAGGCGGGGGCCTTTGGCTGTTCGCCCTATGATGCCTTGCTGTCGCAATACGAACCGGGCCTGAGCGCGGCGGATATTGACCGTGAATTTGACCTTCTGGCAGCGTTTTTGCCCGATCTGCTGGATCGGGTTCTGACCCAGCAGGCTGACCCGCCAACGGCGCCGGAGCGGCTGGGGGTAGCGGTTCAGGAGAATTTGTCCCGGCATCTTCTTGGCGCCCTGGGCTTTGACTTCGAGCACGGCCGACTGGATGTTTCCCTGCATCCTTTCACCGGCGGAGTGGCCGACGATGTGCGCCTGACCACCCGGTATGATGAAGCCGACGCCCTGGGCAGCCTATACCCCGCCCTGCACGAAGGCGGCCATGGCATGTACGAGCAGGGTCTGCCGCCGGCCTGGCGGTCGCAGCCGGTGGGGCAAGCCATGGGCATGGCCATGCACGAAAGCCAATCATTGCTGATCGAGATGCAGGTCTGCCGGGGCGATGCCTTTCTGCGCTATCTGGCACCTCTGTTGCGGGAACGGGGCGGGGTTTCCGGTCCCGCCTGGGACGCCAGGGGTCTGAGCCGGCGGGTGCGCCATGTGGCCCGTTCGTTAATCCGGGTGGAGGCCGACGAGGTAACCTATCCTCTGCACATCATCCACCGCTACCGCCTGGAGCGGGCCCTGCTGGCCGGCGACCTGCAGGTCGCGGATCTGCCGACCGCCTGGCGGATGGGCATGGCGGAATTACTTGGCATCGCGGTGCCCAACGATCGCGATGGCTGTATGCAGGATATCCATTGGATGGACGGCGCCTTTGGCTATTTTCCCACCTATACCCTGGGGGCCATGGCGGCGGCACAAATGTACCGGCAGGCCGAGGCCGCCCTGCCGGACTTGGCCGACGATATTGCACAGGGCGCTTTTGGCCGCCTGATGGGCTGGTTGGGCCGAACGGTACACAGTCAGGGCCGGCTGCATGCCAGCGCCGATGAATTGTTGCGCGCGGCAACGGGGCGGCCCCTGGATGGTGCGATCTTTCGCCAGCACCTTGAAAAGCGCTATCTAGCTGGATAGGTTGGCGCCCCTATTCCTGGAGATCGATGCTGTGCAGTATATTTCGACCCGCGGCCAAGCGCCCGACGTGAGTTTCCCCGACGCCCTGCTGACCGGCCTGGCCCGGGACGGCGGCCTGTACGTGCCCGCCGTCTGGCCACGGTTGAGCCATGATGATCTGCGCGGGCTGGCGGGGCTGCCCTATCCGGAGGCTGCGGCGCGGATCCTGCTGCCCTTCATGGATGGCATCGAGGCGGATGAATTGCTGGCCATGACGCGGGCCGCCTATGCCAATTTCGCCGACCCCGCCATAGCGCCCCTGCGGCAATTGTCCGAGGGACATTGGTTGATGGAGCTGTTTCACGGCCCCACCCTGGCCTTTAAGGATGTGGCGATGCAATTGCTGGGCCGGCTGTTTGACCGGGAATTGGCGCGCCGGCAACAACGCATTACCATTGTTGGCGCAACTTCGGGTGATACCGGTTCCGCCGCGATCGAGGCGTGCCGGGACCGCGCGGCCATCGATATTTTTATTCTGCATCCCGAGGGCCGGGTTTCAGAGGTACAGCGGCGGCAAATGACCACTGTGCTGTCCGAAAATGTGCACAACATTGCCATTCAAGGCACCTTTGATGACTGTCAGGCGCTGTTGAAAGGCACCTTCAATGACCTGGCCTTTCGCGACGAGGTAACCCTGTCGGCGGTCAACTCCATCAATTGGGCCCGGGTCGTTGCCCAGGTGGTCTACTACATCACCACGGCCGTCGCTCTGGGGGCGCCGGACAGGGCCATCAGTTTCGCCGTGCCGACCGGTAATTTCGGCGGCGTCTTCGCGGGCTATGGCGCGGTGCAAATGGGCCTGCCGGTCGAAAAACTGATCGTCGCCACCAACCGCAACGATATCCTGCACCGGTTTTTCCAGACCGGCGCCTACAGCTGCGAAGATGTGGTGGCAACGCAAAGCCCATCCATGGATATTCAGGTTGCCAGTAATTTCGAGCGTTTGTTGTTTGATCTGGCTGGCCGCGACAGCGCGACTGTCCGGCAACAGATGGCGGCGGTGGCGGAACAGGGCGGCTTTCAGGTTTCGCCGGCGGCGTTGCGGCAGGCCCATGAATTGTTCCAGTCTTACCGGGTCGACGAGGCGGCGACGACGGCAACCATGGCCGAGGTGTTTCGCGAATACGGCATCGCCATCGACCCCCATACCGCCGTTGGTCTGCGTGCCGCGCGGCAACTGATGCCCGATGGCCCGGTGGTCACGCTTTCAACCGCCCATCCCGCCAAGTTTCCCGATGCGGTGGAAAAAGCCTGTGGCCTACGGCCGCCATTGCCAGATCATATGGCCGACCTATATGAACGCGAGGAACGCTTTGCCGTGTTGCCCAATGATTTGGCGGTATTGCAGGATCATATTCGACGCCTGCGCCGGTCTTGACCGGCGCACCTGACCCGTTTGCCTAACTTGACCGGCAAGCCTGATTGAAAGATCGGAACCAATAGTGACAATCCAAATGACGACGCTCGCCAATGGCCTACGGGTCATCTCCGACAGCCGCCCGGGGATGCTGACCACCGCCGTCGGAGTCTGGGTTGACGCCGGCGCCCGCTATGAAACCACCGCCAACAATGGCGTTGCCCATATGTTGGAGCATATGGCCTTCAAGGGCACGGACAGCCGCAGCGCCCAGGATATCGCGGTGGAGATCGAAAGTGTCGGCGGCCATCTGAACGCCTATACCTCGCGCGAGCATACCGCCTATTTCGTCCGCATCATGAAAGAGGACCTGGCCCTCAGCATCGATATTCTATCGGATATCCTGCAACGCTCGACCTTCGCGGAGGAGGAATTGGTGCGGGAGCGGACCGTGGTGATCCAGGAAATCGGCCAGTCGGAAGATACTCCGGACGACATTATTTTTGACCGGCTGCAGGAGGTTTCGTTTCCCGGTCAGGCCCTGGGCCGGTCCATCCTGGGCCCCGTTGAAGGGGTGGCCAACATGGGCCGGCAGGTTCTGTTCGATTTCATGGCGGAGCATTACTCCGCTTCCCGCCTGTTGCTCTGTGCCGCCGGCGCGGTCGAGCACGATGTCCTGGTGGGTCTGGCCGAAAAGCAATTCGGCGGGCTGCGCCGCGGCGAGGATAATCCCTTTGAGCCGGCCCAATTTCAGGGCGGCGACCGGCGCGACGAGCGGGATCTGGAACAGGTCCATTTTGCTCTTGCCCTTCCCGCCCTGTCCTATGACGACGACGACTTTTACCCCATGCAGGTAATGTCGTCGGTGCTGGGGGGCGGTATGTCGTCACGGCTATTCCAGGAAGTCCGGGAAAAACGGGGCCTGTGTTATTCCATCTTCTGCTTTGCCTCGTCTTATAAGGATACCGGGGCGTTCACCATCTATGCCGGGACGGGGGCCGATCAGATTGGCGAACTGGTGCCGGTGATTTGCGATGAGATGCTGCGCCTGAGCAGCGATGCCGATCACGAAGAGGTTGCCCGCGCCCGCAATCAGTTGAAGGCCGGCACCTTGATGTCATTGGAAAGTTCGGCCGCGCGGGCCGAACAATTGGCGCGGCAGACCCTGGTATTCGGCCGCCAGATCCCGCTGGAAGAGTTGATCTCGCGGATTGACGCGGTGGATGTGGCTGCCGTACGCCGGGTGGCGGGCCGGATTGCCACCGCCGGCCATCCCGCCGTGGCTGCCCTGGGCCCCATCGCGGGACTTGCCAGCCAGGCCGATATTGCGGCAAGATTTGCCAGAGGCTAGCGCAAGTTCAAATTATACGGGGATAGCAACTGTGACGGATCGACGGCGTGTCTGCATTTCTGCGTAATCCGCCCTGGCTTGGCAGTCCGCCGGCGCTAAAGGGCGGCCGGATCTATCTGCGTGCGCCGCAATTGGCCGATTGGTCCGCCTGGGCGCGCCTGCGCGCGGCCTCCCGCGACTTTCTGACACCGTGGGAGCCAACCTGGTTGGAAGATGAATTGACCAGGAACGCCTATCGGCGGCGTTTGCGCCGCTATAGCCGCGATGCCCGCGACGGTGTCGGCTATGCATTTTTCGTGTTTCGCCGGGAAGATGACCGCCTGATGGGCGGCATTACCCTGTCCAATGTACGCCGCGGCGTCACCCAATCCTGTTCCATGGGCTATTGGATGGGCCAGCAATTCGCGGGACAAGGCCTGATGCAGGATGGCGTTTTGACCAGCCTGCCGTTTGTCTTTGACGAGCTGGGTCTGCATCGCCTGGAAGCCGCCTGTCTGCCAACCAATGACGCATCCACAAGGGTTTTGTTGAAAACCGGCTTTCGCAAGGAAGGCTTCGCCCGGAAGTATCTGCGCATCAATGGCAAGTGGAGCGACCATGTGCTGTTCGCCATGTTGCAGACCGACCGCAAAGACGAGACCTGACGGGCTCCTATCATTGCAGGTTAGTATAAATGCCATTTCGTGCCAATGACGCGGGCGTCGCCATCGCGGTACGCCTGCGGCCCGGCGCCTCGGCTAATCGGATCGATGGTATTCAGGCCCTGGCGGATGGCGGCGTATGCCTGTCGGTGCGGGTCACGGCAGTGCCGGAAAAGGGCAAGGCCAATCAGGCGATGATCAAGCTGCTGGCCAAGGCATGGCATGTGCCGCGCGGTAATCTGGCGGTGATCGCCGGCGCCAAGCAGCGCATCAAGACCTTATTTCTGCAGGGCGAGCCGGCTGCCCATATGCATATGCTGAACGAATGGCGTCGGACATACGCACCGGTTGAAGACTAATTGCTTTGAATTTTTGGAATTCAGGCCGTGGGGACCATTTGCAAGGCGGGTGCGTCCCAGGGGCGTTCCAGGGTCGGGGCACCAAAATGATAGCCCTGCAGGTACTTGACGCCGCGGTCGCGCAACGCCTGGGCCTCGTCTTCGGTCTCCACGCATTCGCCGACCACCTCGGCGCCGAAGCCTTCCGCTAAATCCAGCAAGGTCTGGACGAACAATTGGTTTTCCTTGTTTTCGTGTAGGTCTTTTACAAACTGGCCGTCTATTTTTACAATATCCACGGCCAGGCTTTTTAAATGCCGGTACGAGGTATAACCGGCGCCAAAATCGTCCAGTGCGATACGGCAGCCAAGATCGCGTAATTTGTTGGCGAAGCGGGCCGTTTCCTCGAAGTCCATCATCGCCACGGTTTCCGTGATTTCGAATATCAGCCGGTCGGCGACGCTGGAATGCATATGCACCAGGGATAACAGGTGGTCCAAGGTGGAGGGGTCGGTCGCGGTCATGCCGGATATATTGACCGCCAGATTGACGTGCTTGACCTCCTCCATCTCATTGAGGGCAAGTTCCAGGGTGTATTTATCCAGGCGGCGGATCAGGCCCAATTTCTCAACTACCGGAATGAACAGACCGGCGGGAACCAAATCGCCGTTTTCATTCAACATGCGCAACAGGCATTCATACAAGTGGGTTTCGCCGGTAACGCCGTCGACGATGGGCTGTACGGCGAAGGTCAGGCGGCCATCTTTCATGGCCCGCATGACAGCATCGCCCGTGGCCAGGGATTTGCGCCGGGCGATATCGCGGTTGGTCGAGTTACGGAACAACGCAAAGCGGTCCCGCCCCTGCTGTTTTGCTTTCGACAGGGCCTCTTCGGACCGGCCCATGGCTTCGCGGCTGTTGACGGCATCTTTTGGTAAAAGCACGCCGCCCAGGGACAGCGTCACCGCCAAGGGTCCGGCATCGGTTTCAACTTCGTGTTGGCGGCTGGAGGAAAGAATTTGTTCCGCTATCTTGCGCAAATCCGTATCCGTGGTGTCAGTCAACACCAGGCCGAACTGATTGCCCCCGGCCCGGCCGATGATATCTTCAAACCCGGCGTAGTCCTCGATCCGTTTGCCAATATCTGTAATCACGGCATCGGCGATATCAAAGCCATAGGCGTCGTTCAGCATGCCCAGCCGATCAATGTTGACCAAAAGATAAGCCGCCGACTTATTTGTCTCGTGGCAGCCTGTCAGGACTTCGTCCAAGGCTTCCTGCAGGCTGGCGCGGTTCAGATGGCCGGTTAGCGCGTCGAAATAAGCCAACCGCTCCAAATCATTTTCGTGCTTTTTCCACTGCGTGACCACGCGCATCAGGCCGTAAAACCGCGCCGGCTTGCCTTCGGCGTCCAGCTCGACGTTGCCGCGCTCGTCAATCCATTCGAAGGCGCCGTCAGACCGGCGATGTTTGAATTCACACACATAGGCGGTGCCATCTTCAAGCAGCTGGGATAAGGCAATGGCCCGCGCCGGCAAATCGTCCGGGGCAATCCGCAGCTGCATTTCGGCGGCCAGGCAGGGAATGTCCTTGCCCGTCATGCCAAGAACTTCCGGTGCGCCCGCCGACCATTCCACTTGACCGGATTGGATATCCCAACAATAAGCAGCCTGCCCCGCCACGCTGACCGTTCGGGCGAGCACGTCAAGGTCCCAGAGAAGACCAGAATTGACGGATGGTTTCGGCGACAGGGACCGCATGATCATCACATTAATAAAGATGGGCTAACTGCCGCATCGGTAAGTGTGAAGTCTATCTGCCCAGGAGTTAAGAAACCCGAAATGTGGATAGTTAATAATTTTCCAGTAAAGACCGCAATCGAACTTGCCATTCGGATGGTATTAAAGCGAACTAGTCGGCAAATCGAAGACGTGACAATTCGCGCAACAAATAAGCCAACAAATTGACCGCCAATGAAACCAGCAGCAGAACGATACCCAGGCCCAAGGCCTTGGCCAGATCGCCCTTGCTGGCCTCCAGGGCGATTGTCGTGGTCATCACGCGGGTCACATGATCGATATTGCCGCCGACGATCATCACCGCACCGACCTCCGCCGTGGCCCGGCCAAAGCCGGCCAGCACCGCCGTCAAAAGGGCAAAACGGCCATCCCATAGCAGGACCGACAGTTGCCCCAGGGGAGAAACCCCAAGCGATTGTAGTTGTTCGCGGTATTCCAGCCACATCTCTTCCATCACCTGGCGGCTCAAGGCGGCAATGATCGGAAGAACCAGAATGAATTGCGCGATGATCATGGCCGTGGGCGTAAACAACAGGCCAAAGACGCCAAACGGACCGGCCCGGGACAGGGCGAGATAGACCGCCAAACCCACCACGACCGGGGGCAGCCCCATCAGGGCGTTTAGAAAAACCACCAGAACCCGCCGGCCGGGAAAGCGGAACAGCGCGGCCATGGCGCCGATCGGCAGGCCGACGATGGTGGCGATTGCCACGGCGGTCAAACTGACCTGTAGGGAGAGCGTAACGATGTCGCGCAAATAGCCGTCACCCCGGCTCAACAGCTCGAACGCGCTGGCCAGCGCCGGCCATAGATCCGTCAATTGCCCGGTCCGGTTGGGGCTGCGGGTTGCGGCATTTGGGTCCGGAAGCTTTCGGCGATTTCACCGGCGGTGGTGAACCACAGACCATCCATTTGCCGCAGGTGCGCCAGAATTTGGTCCAGATAACGAATGCGTTGAGGTTGCCCGGCAACCCAGGGGTGCAGGCCAAGGCTCATCATGCGCGCACTTGCCGCGCTGTCTTCGTACAGACGGTCGGCGGCCTCGGTTACAATTTGGCCATAGCGCGGCGCGGTCAATTGGCGCAGGGCCATCAGCGTGGCATCGTCCCATTCCACATGATAGGGCAGGGATACCAGGGGCGGGGACTGGGTCAGCCAATAGGGTTGGTCGTCATTGGGCCAATCGCCAAGATAATCGGCCCCGGCGGTGGCCAGCAGTTGCGGGGTACGCGGACTTTCACCAAAATCCTGGCCGATCCAGCCGACCCGTTCGGCGCCGCTGCTTTGACGCACCACGGCCATGGCATTGGCAATATAGTCTTCTTCCTCGGCCGCGCTCATGCGGGCGCTGATCATGCGCGTTGCGTAATTGCCGTGGGCCGCGATTTCATAGCCCCGGCGCAGGCATGCCTCGATCAATTGCGGCCGCTCCCGGCACAGGGCGGCATTGGCGGCTACGGTGACCGGGATCTGATAGCGGTCCAGCACCTCCAGCAGCCGAAAAACGCCGACCCGGTTGCCGTATTCCCGTGTCGAAAAGGTCCGGTAGTCGGGGAAGAAATTGCCGAATTCGCCGCGAAAGCGGGCATCCCGGATGGCGGATGCCGGGGCTTGCAGTTCCCATTGTTCCAGGTGCAGAACGACCCATATAGCCAGCCGCTTGCCGCCGGGCCAGACCAGGGCTGGCCGGGTGGGGATCGCGGAATAGGCATAAAGGTCGTGATCCATGCCGGGTGCGCGGTAATTAGGCATTGGCACCTCCCGCGCCCAGGTGTGCGGTGACCTGATCCCACATCTGATCATAATACCAATCCGCGATTTCCTCGCCCGTGGCCTGCCAGACGCCATCATGGGAGAGGATGTAATCCAGCGCCTTTTCCAGATAGCCGATGCGGTGCGGCTGCCCCATCATATAAGGGTGCAGGGCGAGGCACATGACGCGGGGTTGCGCCGCCCCCTCGGCATAAACGGTATCGAAATAGTCCCGCACCATGACCAGGAAATCGTCCGCCTCCTGGGCCCGGTTGTGCAGCACCGCATCGTTCAGCTCCATTGAGTAGGGCACGGTTAAAAGGCGGCCCTGGCGCACGTTCATGGGTCCCGGCTGGTCGTCGTGATACCAATCAGCGTAATATTTGATGCCCGCTTCGGCCACCAGATCCGGGGTGTTCAGGGTATGGGATGCCGCCGGCGAGAACCAGCCGGGCAATTGCCGCCCGGTCAGGCGGCGATAGGTGTCGACACTATCCTGGATGATCGCCCGTTCATCCGCCTCCGCCAGACCCCACAGATATTGCGTGTTATAGATGCCGTGGCATAGCACATCCCAGTTTCTTTCCTCGCAGGCGGCCATGATCTCGGGATAATGCTCGAACACACTCAGGTTCAGCGAGACGGTGCAGCGCACATTGAAGCGGTCCATGACATCAATCATGCGCCACAGACCGACCCGGTTGCCATAGTCCTTGAGGCCATAGCCCAGAACATCCGGATGGGGCATGCGCGGCCAGGGGTCGCGGATCCGCACCGGGTCGGGCAGATATTCGTAATGTTCAATATTGGGACAGACCCACAAAGCCACCCGCGCCCCGTTCGGCAGTTTCAATTGCGGCCGGTCGTTGATCGGCGAATAGGTCAGGCGTTGCTGTGTCATGTGGCGTTGCTCCGGTCTGTCATGGTCTAAATCTTGCCACAGGCTTGAGCCAGACCCAAGCTCGGCGCACAATGGCGGCTCTCTTTCCACCCAACCGATGCCGGAGCCGCACCATGTACCCTCAACCAACCGTGATAGAGCCCACCGTCTTTGCCCAGGTGCCCGATGAATTGCAGCTGATGGACAAGGATTCGCACATGTCCCGCGACATCTTCCGTGGCCGGCCCCTGGGCTCGTTTCTGGAAGGGCCGTCGTTTGACCGTGCCGGTAATCTCTACGTGGTTGATATTGCCCATGGCCGGGTTTTCAAAATATCCCCTGGCGGCGAATTCGAGGTGGCCGCCGATTATGACGGCAGCCCCAATGGACTGAAAATTCACCAGGACGGCCGCATCTTCGTGGCCGACCGGCGAAATGGCATCATGGAAATCGATCCGGTGAATGGCAAGGTTTCAACCTATATCGGGCCGAATAAAATACCCGGTTACAAGGGCGTGAATGACCTGTTCTTTGCCTCGAACGGTGATCTTTATTTCACCGATCAGGGCGACACCGGCCTGCATGATCCCACCGGGCGGGTGTTTCGCCAGGATGGCAAAGGCACCCTGCATTGCCTGATCGACAATGTGCCCAGCCCCAATGGCCTGGTGATGGACCCAAGCGAAAGCCAGCTTTACATCGCCGTGACCCGGACCAATTCGGTCTGGCGCATGCCCTTCCGCCAGGATGGCAGCATCAACCGGGTGGGCCTGTTCGCGCAACTGGTTGGCGGCATGGGACCCGACGGCATGGCCATGGATGTGGACGGTAACCTTAGCATCGCGCATGCCGGTTTTGGCGCCGTCTGGCTGTTCTCTGCCCTGGGCCTGCCGATCTATAAGATCCCCGATCCCGACGGCAGTCTGCTGACCACCAATCTGGCCTATGGCGGCCCGGACAATCGTTCGTTGTTCATCACCTCGTCGTTCAGCGGCAAGATCCTGCGGGCCGAGCTGCCCACGCCGGGACAGATCATGTATTCCCATATGGATTAAGACTGTTAGTGCGATTGGCCGGGCCACCCCCGCCCCCAC
>JADHTB010000035.1 GCA_016776605.1 Alphaproteobacteria bacterium
GGTGACAGTACATTCTATCAAAAGGGTCAGAGTAAATTGATCTGGGCGTTGTTCGAGGGCCGGCCTTCACCTAGGCTCGAAATCGAATAGCTCTGACCCCTTGATCGGAAGGAGAATAGAATGCACTGTCACCGTAATGATAACGGGACCAAAACGAAATATTCCTGGAAGTGTCGTAGACAATACAATTGATACGACCAAAGGCGTTCCTGTGGAGGGTGGCAAGACTGTTTACTATGATCCAAACAACAATGTCACAGTTATTACAGGCAAGAGACAATCGATCGTGAGCGCTCACAAAGGACGACCAAGAAAGGGGCAATATTAATGCCTTCGTACCCAATAATTTTTCATGATAAGGATAGAATTAAAATAACAATTTCACCTATTAATGAATATGATCATAGTATAAATATTGAATTTATATTGGATTTTGACCTGTTTCACGAGATTATTGGCATCGAAATTTTGAATCTAAAACATATTGCAGGAGAACATTGCTTGGATCAGATAGAGCAGGTTATCGATTCAAGCGGTCAAAACTTAAGCAGTACCTATGATCCAGACTCAGATTCATTTTATCTGCAAATTTCTGACGAACTTTCAACGGAACAGCAGGCCGTTGATGGCTTATTGATAATTAATAATATTGGGAACATTCTAGGTTTTAAAGCAGACTTGCCAAGTTAATCGAAGCAACGAATTACGTTGACAGTGCATTTAATTGACTCTCATTGAACATCGTGCACGGAATTACTCATGGCCCGCCTCGCTAGAATCGTCCTTCCCGACCTGCCGCACCATGTCACCCAACGGGGCAATGGCCGGCAGCAGACTTTCTTTGGCCCTTATGATTATGCGCTCTATCGCGATTTACTTGGCCGTGAGTGCCGCGCTGCCAGCGTCGAAGTCTGGGCCTGGTGCCTCATGCCCAATCATGTCCATTTGATTTTGGTTCCGCAAGACGCGGATGGTTTGCGGCGGGCGCTGTCGAAGGTGCACCGCCGTTATGCCGGTGCCATTCATGCACGCGAGAAGCGTACCGGACATTTTTGGCAGGGGCGCTTCGGAGCCGTGGCCATGGACGAGGCCCATCTGGCTGCCGCCTTGCGCTATGTGGTGCTCAATCCGGTGCGTGCCGGGCTGGTTTCCCGCGCCCAGGATTGGCCCTGGTCGAGCGTTCATAGCCATCTTTCGGGCCGCGATGACGGCGTCATTACGTTGGCACCGCTCAAAGCCCGGCTGCCTGGCCTCGCCAGCCTCCTCGATGGGGATGGAGGTGTGGACGAAGACGAGGTCCATGACCGGCTGCGCCGAGCGGAAAGCATCGGCCGGCCATTGGGAAATCCAGAGTTTCTGAAGAAAATTGAGGCCACGCTTGGCCGCCAAGTCCTGGCACGAAAGCGCGGCCCAAAGCCAAAGCAGTTGGAATAAAATGCACTGTCACCGTAATGCGACAACGATCCGCTGAACTTAGTGGACCCGGACGGTCTAGCGGCTGCATCAGCCCTTAGCGCCGCGCGGCCTGCGCTGGATACCCTGGATGCGATTGACCGGAACGCCGCCGTCATTTCGGTTTCGACGGGCATGGCGATAGATTTGGCCCTTGCCGGCCCTACGGGGGAAGGCATTCCAATTGCAGGCGCAGCATTCCTAGGAATCAAGGGCTTGGGCGCCGCTGGCCGGGGTGTAAGAGCAGGGCTCAAGGCACTGATTGGGCGAAAGAGGGTAGGAAGGCATATGAGCCCTAAAGAGTTTGAGAAGATGCGACGAACTGGGAGAGTACAGGAAGGGGGGAGTGGCCAGACAAGGGTTGCTGATCCAGCTGATCCTCGTACCTACCGAAACCCACCCAAGAACGATGTATATGTGGAATTCGATGTACCGGCAAATCGAGTCTTGCCGCACTCCAAAGGAACTGGAAGAATACCAGGACCAGGTAGCTATGATGCCAAGGTGCCAGGCAGAAATCCAAAAGATTTCGAAATGCCACGCGCTCGAAATATTAAGGCGTTCTGAAGAGAAATCTATCATGAACCAAGCTATTGAAAATTGGCTAAATTCAGCACGGCATGATTTGGAATTATTGGGAATTCGTGTGACCCATAGCGAGAACTATCAACCGGGAAGTTTTCATGTTGACTTGGAAAACAATCAATTTCTCGGTGGTGTCTGCTTTTGGCCGCCTAACGTATATGAATTTCAATTTCATCGTCTCTCTTCGGGCGAAATCATAGTTTTGGAAACAAAGAATTTTGACGATGCTAGACAGTTAAAGGTTTATCTAGATCACCTCGTGTTCGATACATTGTCCAAGATCTGACAGATTCGGGATGGTGCCAATCCGTTGGACGCGTCGAAGATACGCATATCCTAATTGATCACTCCGCATACTACCCCGCCACCGCCCCACGCTTTGCCGACAGCCGCGCACTGTACCGCGCCGGCATCTCCGGCGACTTCCACCGCCCGGCCTGCATGATGCCCGATAGCTCAAACCCTGCGGCCGTCAGATCCTGGGCCACGCCGACGCGCAGCGAATGGCCTGTGAGCTCAGCATCGATTTCCGCCCGCTTGGCCATCTTGGCAATGATGTGCCCGACCATGGCGGCGTGTAGGGTTTCGCTGACCTTCCCGGATCGATCGATGCTGCGGAAGATCGGGCCTTAGCCATGCGGCCCTGCGTCGATTCCGACAGAGACATTGATAGGCCTCAATTTCCGCAATCACGGTCAGGCGATGCGCGCGATCACGTTGGCCAGAGTGACGGTCTCAATCCTGGCGCCAAGCTTTGGATTTCTCCCGAAAGCGTCTGAACAGAATGCACCATTCTGTTCACCACCATCGGGAGAATATAGATGTATGCAAGTCATCGATTACGCGGTTTCCATGGCATTTCAGCTTTAGTATTGGTCGGAACGCTCGCGCTTGCGGGGTGTGAGACCGCCGGCGACAATGCGACAAGCGAAGCCACGCCCGCCACAAGCAAAGCTGCACCCACCACCAGCATGGCCACGTCAAAGTTCGACGGTAAATATCGTCCAGTCGGGAAGGCGTCCCCAACCAGCGGTTCCGGTTGCGACGGCTCGACATGGGAAAAATTCGAGATCGCGGGCGGCAAACTTGTCGGCGGCATCAATCATTCACAGGCCGGGTACCTAAGCTTTTCCGGCTCCGTTCAGGAAGACGGAACACTGCGCAACGCCGAGGCCACGGGGGATTACGGATCGGTGGACCTGAAAGGTGGCTTCAGTGGCGACAACAATGCAACCGGCACCTGGGAGTCGAGCGACGGTAGGTGTTCGCGCAAGAGAGACAGCGTCAAGTCTTTCATATTGACATTCATGGCGTGAAAGTCACGGCGAATGAAGAATCTTAGCTAATGTCAAATTAAATGACTTGACCCCAATTCTTCCTGGAACCTGGAGACGTTGGCGGGGCGAGCGCTTCAGTACCGGCCACGGGGACGACCGAAGACAGATGACGATGGTAAAGGGTAGGGACCCCTTTTCTTCGTAAACAGACTTATCGCACCCAATGCGGATACTGCTTGCGGGGTGTCGCGCGGTCTGAATTCACCTGCGGCGGCGACCTATTCATTGATCCACAAACACCAGATTGCGAGCAGCGGTGCCTCCCGCGCCTGCATCGAATGCCAGACATTAGGGGGATTGTGGACCAAGTCGCCGGATCGTTTGGCAACCATTGGCTTATCGTCCTGCATCCATTCCCCAGGCGACAGGACGACATAAAGTTCTTCGGGAGGATGGTGGTGTCTCGGATAGGTAATTTCGGGTGCGACCAGGCTTACACCTATCAACACATCTTGCCGCACCTCCAGGCCTCCCTTGCCGACAATTATCGCATTGGCATGATTGTTGTAAAAGTCTCCGGCCACTTGTGCTGCTTCCGGCCTACGGTTCCAGGCAAGCGCCGGCTCTATCGCTGCGAACGCATCCGTCAGACCGGGAATAGGATCAGGGCCTTTGTATGCCTGGTGGTAGGCACTTTCGAGATGACCGCATGTGTCCAGGCGGGCTGGCGTATTCTTACCGTCAACGTCTCCTATGTCTTTCATTGCCAAAAAAATTCGGCTTGCCATCAACATCGCATCAGGGAAATCGGCTGCCCTCGCTTGAATTCCTGCCTCTATAGCATCGATGAAACGTTGCAATTTCTTATCCCGGCCCGGCATTGCGCATTCCCCTGTTTTCAGCAATCAACCCACTATCAATCCAATCATTGATCAGGAAAAAGGGCAACGTCGCAAAGATGGATGTTTGTCGATTTCTGCAGCGTGTCATTGGCATGCAATGCAGAGACAGCCGTGATGGCCCGCTAACAGGCGAAGACGCGCCTGATTCCCGCCGGCGGCGGTTGCACAGGTTATTGCGGCAGCGAGGCGCTGGTCAGAATGTCGGGCGAGGCCCGGACGCTCCCCCAAGGCAGCCAGGAAGTGACACGTTGCCTTCTTACTCAGCGTTTGTAAAATAGACACTCAGCATCACGCAGGCGATCTTTTCCTCGATATTGCGATGCCGGCGAAGATCAGCACCACGGCAATCACGGCAGCGACCAATACAGCAAATCGCGACAGCCCTGCTTCGTGCGTCGTGGCCGTTGCTGGGACGGATGGAAAACTCGTCACGCCACCGATTGTAAGGGCCGATATCGTGTAGTCGTAAGCCGTTTTCGGTTCGAGATTCCTATCGGCATAAGCGGTCGCTTTCGATCCCGT
This sequence comes from Alphaproteobacteria bacterium, assembly GCA_016776605.1. Classification (GTDB taxonomy): domain Bacteria; phylum Pseudomonadota; class Alphaproteobacteria. The sequence goes on from JADHTB010000035.1 coordinate 4,739, forward strand.
AATCGGGACAATTGTCTCCCACCGCCTTTGCTTGCTTAATTTTCTCATAATCTTATAGCCGGCGACCTGGGGCTCGCTCAATTTTCCTTTTTTCCACCGGAGGTTAATATGCTCCCCGGATACCGCCGTTGCCGTCAAATCGATGGGGCGGATGCGCCCCGTCCGGGAGTTGGAAATCATGTGTTCGATCTCTTTGCGGGTCAGCTCCTCCGAGAACGGGATGGGTTTGATACCTTTCGGCAATCGTCTTTGACTCGTCAGCGCAAGCACCGGCCCGCCAACCGCCCCTCCGCCAATTCCATAGTAAAGTGCGTCCCTGAAATTCAGTTTCAGGTTTTGCCAGTCGTCATAGCCTTCAAGAAGGGTTTTCTCTGTATTACTGCATCTGTTCCCCCCCATACTAAAGGCATTGATGTTGCTATCGACGGTCCCGTGGGTGGCTGTAATTGGGTTATTATCATTCCAGTCAACCCAGCGCCCTGTCTCGATCAACCTTGGATCCTGGCTAGGGCTAATGCCATATGCCGTCCAAAGGCCGGGTGGCGTACTGATCGAGACGCCTTTTGATTCGTCAAGATTGTTCTCGTCTAGGAGGTCCATCTGGGAACGCGAATAATCCAACGGCCGATCCGCAACGATGATCGGGAAGTTGAAGGTATAATTCATGACGCTCAGATAATTCGGTTTGCAATTATCTTTGTCGAGCGCAGGCGCAAGAATAGTGGCGCGGTCTGGCGGAATGGGACCACCATGGTCGAGCCCGAGATTATGGCCAAGCTCATGCATGAACACCGACGCTAAGAAGGCATCGCTCGTATTTGTTAGGTTTCCCACGGCAACGGCAAAGTCATTCCCATAGGGCTCACCCAGGCCGGAACTAGCGGAATAGTCATACTGTATAAAATTCTTTTCTTCATCTGATTCGTAATTCTCGCCATGAAATTTGTCGACGAGGAGCGCGTAATGTTGGATTTTTTTCAATGCCTGCTCTCTCCAATAGCTGTTTTCATCAGCCGCCGCGTCTAAATCACGGTTAGCAAGCATTCTTCTCAATTCATACAGCCCCAGAATAGTGGTGGAATAATCACCATCTCCATAGTTGGACGGTGTGTTGTCCTTAAAATAAGTATCGCCCGCGCTATGTGAGAATAGGTCGGGATTCGTGTCTCTAAAGTAGCCTGGCCTTCTGAGGCTGATCGCGTCACTAATATGAACGTGCAAATTGATCCCATTCCACCACGACGCCGGATTTTCAACCGGTGCACGAGCAAAGGCCTGCTTCACGAGATCCAGGGCCTGGATTATCGCCTCGGCGTCCAGGCCAGTACGCTCCAGATAGTCAACCTCGACAAAGATATCCTTTCGACGCGGATCCGCACCGAGCGCCGGCAGATCAAGGTCGATAATTCCATCCCCGTTCGCGTCGACACCAAAGATTTCCCAAATATCAAGCAGGCCGTCCCCGTCTTCATCGCATTCCGGTACAGTAAGGGTGACGGTCTCGCGGTCCGCGAGGTCGGTGTCGCTGACGACAACGTCGAAGGTGAAGGTGGCGCCACCTTCTCCACCCTGTTGTGGGTACGGATCCCATGTGAAGCGACCGGATACCGGATCGATTTGGGCAAGTGGCGGGGCGCCGGAGATGGAAAATGTCAGGGATTGAGCAGGAGAATCTGGGTCGGTTGCAGTCGCCGTAAAGGCAAACAGGCGGCAGGACGGCAACGTCTTGTGGCCGATATGGTCGAGGACGGGAGGGGAATTCGCGCCCGTGATTGGCGAAAATACATACACGGCTCCCACGTTAGTTGACAGTGTATCATCATAACGGGCGCCGACGATCAGTGATCCATTGGCCTGCGCAAGCGTGTATGCGCCAAAATAAGCGTAGTTACTCCATACAATGTTTTCCGGGACCGTAAGCGCGAATGCGGGGCTACATCTGATGCTGAGCGCCTTTTCCTCTGGTTCCCCTGGGCCTGGGGCGACGCTCGCTGGACACTGGGCCGTGTCGGCGATGTCATAGACATACACTCTTATTTCACCGGCCTTTCCAATCATCGCCCGGTCGCCGGCCAGAGCAACAGACCAGCCGAAATTGCCAACAAAAAGTGGCGCCGGATCAACGAATGTCCGGAGCAAGGAGCCATCCGTATTGAAAAGATATGCAGCCCCCGAATTTCCGCCAGGATTGAAATAGGTGCAACTGCCTTCCGTACAGAATGGGACATACGGCTCATCAAGCCTTGCACCGATTATGACCCTGCCGTTATCTGCCGCCAGCGACGAACCGAATAAATCGCCAGCCTTGGCGCCCGGCTTGGTAATAACGCTGCTGTAGGGACATGGAGATGAGAGATTTCCAGGCGCGGTACATTGCGTCCTGTCAAAGACGAACACTACCCCCGCAGCCGCCAGGGTAACGGTCTCTTGCTGACCTTCACCGGTGGTTCTCATTATTTCGCGATCATATGCGGGCTCCCCGATGAACACCCGGGTTTCATCCAGCGCAAGACTTTCACCGAAAGTATCTCCGGTATGGGGGGTGGGGCGTCTGAAAAAATGCTGCAGCGTTGCCTGCAGCTGCGTACCGTCGCGTTCAATGGTAAAAAGATACACGACGCTAGGTGAATCCACGCCGCCCGCGCTAACAAGAAGAAGATCGTTCGCGGCGGCGACAATGTGCCCAAAATTATCTGCGGGGACTGCTTGGGGATTCACGACTTCCGCAATCGGACTGCATTCCTGGCTTGCGGCGGGGTAGCCGCAATTTGTCAGGTCATAGAGCAACACCTGACCCGTGCCGACCTGGCCCGCGCCGACTGCCACGATATCCTGGTTTACGAAGGCAACCGACTGACCGCTGACCGTTGGCACCGTCCTCAATAGCTTCAGCAGGGTTCCCGACCTGTCGTGCACCTCCACCACGCCGGACCCCCCCTTTGGCGCGGCTACGGCGATCCGGTTGCCAAAGGCTGCGAGCGCTTCTCCGAAGCGATCTCCGCCGTGCTGATCCCATTCGTTCGGGACCAGATTGTGCTGCATGGGCAGGATCTGGGTGGGCGCTCCGAACACTTGCGCTGCCGTGAACTGTGGCGTCAGACACGCAGAAAAAAGAACTGCCATCGCACTGATAAATGGGCGACGAACCAAGCCCAACAGGAGACCGGAGACCGTTTCCATAGCCACTCTCCTTTACTGAACCCGCCGTGCTGGGCTCGGCCTATGAATGACAATTACGTCCAGATGCTGGAAAGATCCTCAATACCGCGTCTACGCTTTTACTTATTCACGATTCCGCGAATGGCAAGAGGTACATAATTCGTTGTGTCCTCATCGGGTCATGAGCCGTCAATCAGGTTTCGCTATTATTAGGCTCGCTATTGGTAGTGAAGCGGACCTCAGGGGCCCCACTGCTTGGTGCCGATAAGTGCAATTATCATGAATTTGGCGCCGCACCACTGGGGCATGATGATTGGGATGATTGATCGCCGGTGCGCCTTTAGGGTAGCGGTTCATGAATGGCACGGGAACAAAACCTTGGGATGTTGTCTTGGGATTTTCGGGATTTTTTGGCGCCCATTCGTTCTGTTTTCGCCGAATTTGAAGCCTTGCTATATGTCCGATATTTGGCTATCTCCTCCAGTACGGGGAGTAGCGCAGCCTGGTAGCGCATCTGCTTTGGGAGCAGAGGGTCGGAGGTTCGAATCCTCTCTCCCCGACCAATAAAACCCCGCCGAGTCATTGACTTGGCGGGGTTTTATTTTGGCCCGATCAACGCAGCCGGGCCGAAAATGGTCTAGGCATCGGCGAGGGTCCGGGTTTTGGCGGGGGTCAGGGTAAAGCCCTCATAGCCCTTGGCGGCAATCTCGTCGCAGGTGCGTTTATAGCGGTCAAAGCCGCCCACATAGGGCATGAAGATGCGCGGTTTGCCGGGAATATTGGCGCCCATATACCAGGAATTGGCCTGCGGATAGAGGGTCGAATTGGCCACTTCGTTGTTGTGTGCCACCCAGGCGTCCTCGGCCCCCTGGTCGGTCTCGATGCGCGCCATGCCGTTGGCTTTCATATGCTCAAGGCAATCGACGATCCAGTCCGTATGCTGTTCGCAGGCCAGGATCATCTGGGCCTTGACTGATGGGCTTTGCGGCCCGGTGATCAGGAACATATTGGGGAAGCCGGCCATCATCAGGCCCAGGTTGGAGCGGGGGCCGTCGGCCCATTTGTCCTTCAGGCTGGCGCCATCGGTGCCATGCAGGTCAATCTCCAGCAGGGCGCCGGTCATGGCATCGAAACCGGTGGCGAAGACGATGGCGTCGAATTCATATTCTGCCTCGGTGGTACGCAGGCCAGCCGGGGTAATCGCCTCAATCGGCGCACGTCTGGCATCCACCAGGGTGACGTTATCGCGGTTATAGGTCTCGTAATAATTGCTATCCAGGATCAACCGCTTGGTGCCGATGGGATGGTCGTTGGGCAGCAGCAGTTCCGCCACCGCCGGATCCTTGACCGTGGCGCGGATTTTGTTGCGCACGAAATCCGCCGCCGTATCGTTGGCCGCCTTGTTCACCAGCAGATCGTTGTAGGCATAGAGGAAACTGATGGAGCCGCCCTCGGCCCATTTTTCCTCGTAGGCGGCATCGCGCTCTTCCCGGGTGGCCTCGAGCGCCGATTTCACGGGCGGCGGATGGCCCGAGATGCCAAAGGGCGTGTTAAAGGCAGCCTGCCGGCGTTCGGCGTATTCCGCCTTGTGTCGCCGTTCCGCGCTGGGATCCAGGGCCGCATTGCGCGCGGGCAGGGTGAAATTAGCGGTGCGTTGAAAGACGTGCAGATGCTTGGCCTGGGCGGCGATCAACGGGATTGACTGCACGCCGGAAGAACCGGTGCCGATGACAGCGACCCGCTGGCCGGTAAAATCCACGCCCGCATGGGGCCACAGGCCGGTGTGGTACCAGTTGCCCTTGAAACTCTCCAAACCAGCGAAGTCCGGTACTCTTGGCGTCGAGAGATTGCCCGTCGCCATAATGCAGAATGGGGCCGATACCGCGCCGTGGCGGTCGGTTTGCAAGGTCCATTGGTTGTCCGCGCTATCAAAGCTGGCGGCCAGGACGCGGGTATCGAAGCGGATATCGCGGCGCAGGTCAAAGCGGTCGGCGACATGGTTGACGTAGCGCAGGATTTCCGGCTGGGTGCCGTAGCGTTCCGGCCATTGCCATTCCTGTTGCAGCTCGTCCGAGAAGGAATAGGAATATTCCATGCTCTCCACGTCGCAGCGGCAGCCGGGATAGCGGTTCCAATACCAGGTGCCGCCGACATCGCTGGCCGCCTCGAAAACCCCGACTTTTAGTCCCAGGCCGCGCAGGCGGTGCAGCGCGTAAAGTCCTCCGACCCCCGCGCCGACAATGATCGCATCGAATTCGGTGGCGGATTTATCGCTCGAAGATGGGGTGGCGTGCTGTGACATGGCGCGGCTCTCCTGAAAGATCAATTATTTTTGGTCTAAAGCATTTTCATTCCGAAAATGTTCAGATCTTTAGAATTAGAGCAATTTTTCCAATCACTTAGAATCGCTTCGCGATTCTCATCAATTCGGAATTGCTCTAGACGATCTTGCCCCTGGCCGCGACGTCCTGCACGGCGACAACGGCATCACCTTGCATCAGATGCACCTGGTCCACCATATTGCTGACCACGCAGGCATGGTTGGGAATAATTCTGATCCGGTCCCCGACAGCGAAGCAGCCGGCGGACCGGCTGCAATCAAGATGGCCGTGTTCCTCGCTGACCGCTGTTATGGCCACCTCCGGGTGACCGACCACTAGGCCATGGCCTTGCAGGCCAAACAGGTCGGTGGTCAGGATCTTGCTGCCGGCATCGATGATGGCACGCTCCGGCGTTGGCACGCTGACCACGGTGGCCAGGACATGTAAGGCGCAATCGGCCAAGCTGCAGACCTCGCGCGCCAGCAAGCTGCGGTCGTTATAGATATAGGTCCCAACCCGATACTCATCGACGATGGGGGCCAGATGGGCCTGCCAGCAATCAGGGCTGCCGCCGCTGGAAATCGTGGTGCAGGCATAGCCCGCTTCGGCCAGCAGGGCCTTGGCCGTGGTCATGAAGGTCTGCACAGCGGGCGTACCGCCGGTGGCCGGATAGGTCATCAGGCCGGCGAAACGCAGGCCCATGCTTTGCCCGATCTGCTGGGCCAGCTCGACGGCGGCCTCGGGCGTCTGCACGCCGCAACGGCGGGCGCCGGTATCGCATTCGATCAACACCGCAAGGGGCCTTTCCGCATCCGCGAAGGCACCGCTCAACCCCGCGACGACGGTTGCGTTATCCACCGTCACGGACAGCGTAATCGCGTCATGCAGGCGGCGCAGCCGCGCCAGTTTCGCCGCGCCCAGGATATTGTAGGTAATCAGGATATTGTCGATACCGGCGGCGGCCATGACCTCCGCCTCGCCGATTTTCTGACAGGTGATGCCAACGGCGCCGGTTTCCATCTGCGCCTTGGCGAGGCTGGGTAATTTATGGGTTTTGATATGCGGCCGCAGGCCTATGTCGTGCTTGTCACAATAGGCCTGATAGGTCTGGAGATTGTGTTCCACCACATCCAGGTCGATCACCACGGCGGGGGTATCAATTTGCTCAATCGTCATGCTGTAAACTCCAACCCGGCTTAATGGTTTCTGACAACTTGACCCGCCCGTTCCGGGCAAAGATTACCTTGCAGCAGCGACAGGGTGCCGTTGACCAGCACATAGTCGATACCGATGGATTGCTGCAGGGGTTTTTCAAAGGTAGCCCGGTCTATGATCCGCGCGGGATCAAACACCACCAGATCGGCAAAGGCGCCGACCTGGACGGTGCCGCGATCCGCCAGGCCAAATGTTTTCGCGGGCAGTCCGGTCATCTTATGCACCGCGGTTTCCAGATCGAACAGACCCAGTTCGCGGCAATAAAGGCCCAGGACCCGTGGAAAGGTGCCCCACAGACGGGGATGGGGATGTTCGTCATGGGGCAGGCCGTCGGAACCGATCATGGTGGGGGGATAGGCCAGGATGCGCTGCATATCCGCCTCGTCAATCTGGAAATAAATTGCCCCGCCCGGTGAAAGCCTGATAGCCGCCTCTTTCAGGGAGCAATCCCATTCCGCCGCGATATCCGCCAAATCGCGGCCGCTGGCCTCTGGATGGGGTTCCGAGGTGGTGATCATGATGCGGATCTGATCGTTGACCCAATCGGGATCCAGCACGGTGGAGCCGGCGGCATAGGGATAGGCATCCAGACCCATGGTGACGGAATTTCGCGCCTCCTCGATAAATGCCAGGGTCTCGCCGCTGCGGCCCCAATTGGCGGGCCCTGAACATTTATGGTGCGATACCACCACGGGCACATTGGCGCGCTGGGCCGTGGTCTGGGTTTCCTGCAGGGAGGCCATTATATGATCGGCCTCGTTCCGCATATGGGTGGTATAAATGCCGCCTGTTGCCGATACCACTTCGGCCAGGGCGATAACTTCCTCCATATCGGCGGCATCGGATGTCTTGTAATGCAGACCGGTACTGAGGCCGATGGCGCCGGCGGCCAGGGACGCCGCCAGCTTGTCCCGCATATCGGCGATTTCATCGGCCGTCGCGGTCCGGTTCAGATCATCCATGCGGCCAACCCGCAGGGTACCGTGGCCAACCAGGGCGGCAACATTGACGCTGGGCCGGGCTGCCTCTACCGCCGCCAGGTATACAGCCATGCTTTCGTAGTGGAAGCTCTCGCGGCCACCCAGCAGATTAAGGGGTGGCGGTGGATCGATATCCGTGATCGGGGCCAGCGAGATGCCGCAGTTACCCACGATCACCGTGGTAACGCCCTGGCTGATTTTTGCCGCCATGGCGGGATTGATCAAAACCGCGTTGTCATCATGGGTATGCACATCGATAAAGCCCGGCGCCAGCACCCGGTCCGAGGCGTCGATTTCCAACGCGCCCAGCCAATGGCCGCTGTCTTGCGGTACGGCAATGGCGGCGATCCGTTCGCCCGAAATGGCCACATCCATGGCCTGGGCCGGGGCGCCCGTACCGTCGATCAACCGGCCGTCGCGAATGACGACGTCAAATTTTTCCATTTTCTTTTCACCCGCCGCTTGGCTCATCTAAGTCCCTATCATGAAGGTTGGTTCAACACATATTTGACGCACAATGCCCGGCGCCCATCGCCCACCGGGAGCATCGTTTCCGGACTGTCGTTTCATAGGGCCCATTCGTTGCCGCCGGCCTCGCCGGCGATGGTGGTGCGGGCCATGACACGGGTCTGATCGCCCGGCCAAGTCTGGCCACGGTGCAGCACGCAACGGTTATCCCAAATGACCACATCGCCGGCGCTCCAATAATGGGTCGTTGTGCGCGGTGGCTGACAGGCATCGTCACACAATTTTTGTAACAATGCCCGGCTTTCGCCTTCGTCCTGGCCCAGAATATGGCTGGCGTGACGGCCCAAATAAAGATTCTTTCGCCCGGTTTTCGGATGGCTGCGGATCAAGGCGTGTTCAACGGGGGGCAGGGCGGCCTGTTCCGCCTCGCTTAGCACGGACAAGCCGCCAACCAGGCCCTGGCTGTACATGTAGCTATGCACCGCTACTTTGTCCTCCAGCCAGGCCTGCATCGCGGGTTCCAGGGCGTCGTAAGCGGCCCGCATGTCGGCGTATTCGGTGCCGCCGCCGGTGTCGGGGACCCGATGGGCGGCCAACAAAGATGCCATGGACGGCACCCGCTTGAACGAACTATCCGTATGCCAGCCGGTATTGCCCTTCAGGAACAATCCATGTTCGCTTTCATGGGGCCACAGACCGCCATCGCGCTTGACGTTGGACAGCATGATAATTTCCGGGTAACCGTCCCTGTTCTTGGTGATTGAACGCTCCAACTCGCCAAAGCGGCGGCTGAAGGCAATGTGCGCTTCGTTCGATAAACTCTGCTCGGGGAAAATCAGCACGCCATATTTGTACCAGGCCGCCTCGATAATACCAAAGGTGGCGTCATCCATTTTGGCGGCCAAATCCACGCCGGTTATGGTGGCCCCCAGGGTCGCCTCGCATGGCGTAATGTCCATTGCTGTTTTTCTCCCCTATCTGGCCTGACTTGGTTCTAAACCTTGCCCTCGTCTTTCAATGCCTTGTAGTTCTTTTTGGCATTGATCCAGTCATCGTAGACTTCGCCTTCCAGGAACGGTTGCTCGTCCGAAAAGATCAGCCGTTTCCAATCCTCGCCGCCAGGCCATTGCTGGGGCGCCTCGACGGTGCTGCGGGGGGCCGTGGCGTTTTCCAATTGATCCAGGGCCAGTTCGAATATCTGCCGCTGTTCCGCCACTTCGAACGGGCGGCCGCAGGGATTGCCCAGCGGGTAGTCGACGAAGACCAGACGGGCCACGCCGCAATATTCGACGATATCGCGGGCATTGGCGATCAGCACCGTGGGGATGCCGTTTTCTTCCAGGTAACGGGCGACCAGACTCACGGTCTGGTGGCAAACCGGTCAGACCGGTGTCAGGACAACCGCATCGACGCCATCCTCGCGGCAGCGGCGCAATACCTCCGGTCCATCCACGGTCAGGGTCCGGCGGTGGCTATAGGCGGTGAAGACACCATGCAGCCGCGGCGCCACGCTGCCGATACGGCCCATCGCGGCGGCCTCGTGCAGGCGCGTGATGGGAAAATAGCTGTTCACGTCATCCAGGTTGGTGGCGTGTTTGTCATAATGTTCCTGGCGGCTGTAAAGCTGCTCCAGGGGCGTATCGGCGGCAATGGAATAAACGTTACCAACAAACAATTGTTCGGCATGTTTCTCTTCATCACCCGCGCCACGCACCGTGACATCCGACGTGGATACCAGGGAAATTCGCGCCTCTGACAGGGGCTTGTCCAGCTTGGCAAACGGTACCTCGTCAAAATGGGCCCACTCGTAAGGTTTTTCATAGCCCTGGCCGAGGTAGTATTCGCGGGTTTTGTCGATATATTTGACGTGGGACACCGTAAGGTCCTTCCATGTAGTCTAACGCAATGTAGTCTAACGCAATTGCCGTTCCGGCACTGGGACGCCCGATTTGGGGGACGCCCGAATTTGGGTCCAGCGCGCCGGTACGGGTACGCAATGGGATTTTGCCATGTTAAGCCTGTTTTTGGCCAGCTTGTTGTTCTTAGCTATTCACGCCTTGATTTCCGGCACGGTCCTGCGCGCCAAGCTGGTCGCTAAACTAGGCGAGGGGCTCTACATGGGGTTCTTCGCCAGCCTGTCGGCGGGCGCGCTTTTTTGGCTGATTTTATCCTATCGCGCTGCCCCCCATGTGCAATTGTGGGCCGATATCACTGCCCTGAAGCATCTGTCCATGCCGCTGATGTTGATTGCCATTGTTCTAACGGTGCTGGCATTCAGTACGCCGAACCCGACGGCGGCGGGGGGCGATGGCGGCTTGATCCGGAAACAGGCGGCAAGAGGTGTTATCAAGATTACCCGGCATCCCTTCCTGGTGGCGGTCACGATCTGGGCCGTGGCCCATATCCTGGCCAATGGTGATTTGGCATCGCTGATATTTTTTGGCGGATTTCTGGCACTGTCGCTGATCGGCCCGCCTCAGATAGATGCCAAGCGGGCCGCCAAATTCCCCGATGACTGGCCCCGTTTCCTGAGCCAGACATCCTGGCTGCCGTTCGCCGCGATTTTTCAGGGCCGCACGAAGGTCAGTATGGCCGAGATTGGCTGGGGCCGGATCGCCATAGGCGTAGCGCTGTATCTGGTTATATTGGTGTTGCTGCATCAATGGGCCTTTGGCATTGCACCCCACCCGTTCGCTTAAGCTGGGAATAAATTTACACTATCGTTGCTACAATTGAGTATTGCTTGCAGTTGGCCGGTTGGCGTGAAATGTGTGGGCATCGGATTATGAGGACTTGAGGGCCATGGATTCTGCAGTCCTGTTAAAATATGACCAGCGTGTGCCGCGCTATACCTCCTATCCCACGGCGGTACAGTTCACCGATCAGGTGGGCCGGGAACAACACGCCCAATGGCTGGGCGAGGTGGGCCGGGAGGAGCCGGTTTCACTATACGTCCACGTCCCGTTTTGCGAAGTTTTGTGCTGGTATTGCGGCTGCAATACCCAAGTGGGCCGGCATCAGAATACCTTCGAGAACTATACCGACCTGGTCTGCCGGGAAATTGACAGGACGGCGGCTTACCTGCGGGCCAAGCCACGGGCGGCGGCGGTGCACTGGGGCGGCGGCACGCCCAGCAGTATCGGGCCCGCGCGCATGGCCCGGATCATGGCCAAATTGCGGGAACATTTCGATTTTTTACCGGATGCGGAAATTGCCGTGGAAATCGACCCCAGGGTCCTTTCCCCCGAAGACATTGTCACGCTGACCCGTGATATGGGCGTCAATCGGACCTCTATTGGGGTGCAGGATTTCGATGCTGAGGTGCAAAAGGCGGTCAATCGGGTGCAGCCCTATGAACTGGTGGCCGAAACGGTAAAAAATTTGCGGGCAGGGGGCATTACCGATCTGAACCTGGATCTGATGTATGGCCTGCCGTTCCAACGTCGGGAAAATTTTGGCAAGTCCGCCGATCTGGCGATTGGCCTGGCGCCCGAGCGGATGACCCTGTTCGGCTATGCCCATGTGCCCTGGATGTTTTCGCACATGAAGTTGATCAAGGACGAGGATCTGCCCAATGCGGAAGAACGCCTGATCCTGTTTGACGAGGCCCTGCAACGGCTGAATGCGGCCGGCTATGTCCACATCGGACTGGATCATTTTTCCAAATCCGGCTCGGAAATGGATGTGGCCCAGCAAGAGGGCCGTTTGCACCGCAATTTCCAGGGTTACACCACCGATACCGCCAAGACCCTTTTGGCCTTTGGCGCCTCGGCTATTTCCACCCTGCCCAGCGGCTTTATCCAGAATAAATCCGCCGCCAGGGATTATATGAACGCCATCAAGGACGGCGGCTTGGCGACCGCGCGCGGGGTTGCCCTAAGTAACGATGACCGTCTGCGCTCGGATATAATCGAGCGTTTAATGTGTAATTTTCACGTCGATCTGGAAGCGGTCTGCGATCAATACGGCGTTCGGGTTCAAGACCTCGCCGGCGATATGGACAAGCTGCAACCCCTGATCGCGGATGATCTGGTGGCCGTGGACGGCTGGCGGGTTGATGTTCTACCCCGGGGCCGGATGTTGGTGCGCATGGCCTGCGCCGCCTTCGATCAATATCACACGCCAAACCCGGAAAAACCGGCCCACGCCCGGGCTATTTAAACCTCATCGCTCTAATCGGGATCGACCAGGATGCCGGGGTTGAGTACGGCATGCGGGTCGAACCGGCGCTTTATGGCCTTGATCCCCTCGGCGAATAGTTCCGGGCGCTCCTGGTCGTACCAGGTGCGGTGGTCGCGGCCCAGGGAATGGTGGTGAGTGATGGTGCCGCCCGCATCGATCATCGCCTGCGATGCGGCGGACTTGATGGCCCAGAATTGTTCCACCAGTTTTTCCTTGTCGCCCAGCGCGTGCCAGGTGAAATACGGTGCCGGTCCGTCCGGGTACAGGTGGGTAAAGCGCACCGTGCAGGTGCCCTCCCGGCCGGTGACTTCGCGGATGGCTGCCAGGGTCCGGCGTTTTACCTGATCCTGGAAATCCAGGTAGCGGTCCCAGGTGATACAGCTTTCAACCGTGTCGCGCATGACGCCGCGGGCGATGGCGTGCTCGCGCAGGTATGGCCCGCGCAGGAATTTATCCCGCCAATTGCCCGCCGCGCCGCTGCGCTGTGAATCCGCCTGGCCAAGGGCCTCCCGGTCCCATTCCCCGCCATGATCGCCGCAAATTTCCAGGGCCCGGTTCATCCACGGTTCGAGCGGATGGTCGGCGGATTCAAAAGTCAGCACCAACACATCGGCGCTGCCGTCGCCGGCCTCGGTGAATGCGGCCTCCTCGCGCTCGATCAGCCGGGCATTGGCTGGGTACAGTCCGGCCTGGGTGATCTCGCGCACCGCCGCCACCGCTTTTTCGTAATCGTTGAAGCGCACTGTCGTCGCCAGCCGTATCGTGGGCCGGCGATGCAGCCGCACCCAGGCCTCGGTGATGATGCCCAGCGCCCCTTCCGAGCCGAGAAACAGGCGGTCAGGATTTGGCCCGGCACCCGAGGCGGGCACCCGGCGCGAGGCTATCAAACCCGCGGGCGTCACCACGCGCAGGCTTTCCACGTGATCGTCAATCTGGGTATAGACGGTGGCGAAATGGCCGGCGGCCCGCGTTGCAATCCAACCGCCCAGGGAGGAGAATTCCCAGGCTTGTAGAAAGAACCGCATGGTCAATCCGCTGGGGCGAAGCTGGCTTTCCAGATCCGGACCCAGGGCGCCAGCCTGGATGCGCGCGGCCTGGGACACCTTGTCTATTTCCAGGACCTTGTTCAGATGCCCTAGATTTATGGTCACCGTGCCGCGATAGCGGTCATGACTGGGTGGGTTGACGCCACCGACGACGCTGGACCCGCCCCCAAACGGCACCGCCGCCATATCGTTGGCGCCGCACCAATCCAAGACGGCCTGAATGTCCGCCTCGTCGCGCACATAGGCCACCGCGTCTGGCGGGTTGGTGAAATCCCGGTGATGGATCATCCGGGCCAGATCGTGGACCGAGCGGCCATAGCTGTGCAGCAGCCGGTCATATTTGCCGTCCGTACAGAATGCTTGCAGTGATTTCGGAATGCTTATGCGGGGCGCGCGGAGGTTAATTTCGTCCTCCACCGGCATGGGCGCGGGATCAAACCCATCGACGCCGAACAGATTGGCCCAGGTGCCCTCGAACCAGCTCAACTCGTCGGCCGAAACGGCGTCTTCCTGATATCCCCAACCGTAAAAGCTGCGACGCTTGCCAGTCATGACCCGGCACCTCCCGTACAAGATACAAAGACAGAAGCCGATGGTAGCCAATGATCAGCACCCTAGGAAGGGAAAACGCCGCGCCATCCTGCCTGACCGTCGTTGGCCTTGAAGATCATTCGGAAATAGCTTGGCTAAATCATTGCTTAGCGTCTCCCGGCAGGTTATTTGATGCTTGTCATGAAGGACAGGCAAGCAAAATACCGCCCAATTGGGTTTGGCCGGCGCGTGATCGTGTTGATCGCGGCACTTGCGCTTTGCCTCAATATGCTACTGCCCACCGCTGTGATGGCAATGGCCGCCGATGCCGGCCAGCCGGTCGTTGTCTGCACTCTGGACGGTTTTAAGGCCGTCCGCCTGGATAAGGATGGTGCGCCGCTACCGGCGCAACAGGAGCAACAGGAGCACGAGAAGGCTGATTGCACCCTTTGTTATGCCTGCGCTGGCTGTGCCGTTGCGGGTACCAGCGCAAGCGCCGCCAGCGCGCCCAACATTCTGTCCGCCATTCGGCCCGAGAGTGGGCCGCAAAAATTTTCAAGCAACAGGCGCAGCAGCAGTCAGCCGCGCGGACCACCCCGCCTCGCATAATCCAACCGGAGCGGCAACGCGCGTCAACGCGTAGCCATGTTAATTGGAATTATACGGGGTATCTAAAAATGAAGAATTTTCTCACGGCCGGCGTGTTCGCGCTGGCATTTGCCGTTGCCGCGCCCGCGGCAGCAATTGCGGCTGAATATAAAGTCGGCGACATCACCATCGTCAATCCCTGGGCCCGTGCTACCCCGGGTGCCGCGCGCAACGGCGGTGCCTATCTGACCATAAGAGGCGGCGCCAGCGGTGATCAATTGACCGGCGTTGAAGCCGACATCGCCATGCGCACCGAAATACATGGCAATAAACAAGAAAACGGTGTGATGAAGATGTACAAGGTGGAAAGCATTGAAGTCCCGGCTGGCGGCATGGCCATGCTGAAGCCGGGTGGCTTCCATGTCATGCTTATGAAGCTGAAACGCGCCCTGAAAGAAGGTGAAAGCTTCCCCATGACCTTGTCCTTTGCCAAGGCTGGTGAGGTGACTGTCGCGTTCAAGATATTGGGCGTTGGCGCCATGAAGGGCGGCAAAGGCGCCAATCACGACAGCCATGGCAGCCACGGTAAAATGAAGATGAAATAATAGCGGCGGCGATTGCCGCAACATATCGCCCATTCCGCCGGCTGCCATGGCGCATCGATCACAGGTCGGTTCCCCATCCTGGCCGTCGGCGGATGTGGGCCGTGGATTTCAAAATAGACAAAAACAACCAACCGTAATCGGAAACCGTAAGTATGAGTGATAATAGAAAATCCGGATCGAGTGGTCCGTTGCCGGTCACGGCCCAGGGCGGCGGCTCCGCCCGGCGCAATGTAACGCTGCTGTCCGCCGGGCTGGCGCTGTCCATGTCGGGTGGTATCCTGGTCATGACCGTGACCGCGCTGACCGGAACCATGTTGGCGCCAAGCCCGGAACTGGCCACCCTGCCACTTACCGTGCAGTTTATCATGACCATGGCGACGACGATCCCGGCATCGTTGTTCATGCGCCGTGTCGGGCGCCGGGTTGGCTTCTCGGTCGGGCAAATAATTGGCGTGATCGGTGCGCTGGTATCCTGTTATGCGATTTTCGAACATAATTTCTGGCTGTTTGTCGTGGGCGGCGGGCTTATTGGTTCGCACAACGCATTTTGGCAATATTACCGTTTCGCGGCCGCCGATACGGCCAGCGCTGATTTCAAGAGTAGGGCGATCTCTTATGTGATGGCGGGCGGGGTCGTCGCCGCGATCCTGGGACCGGAACTGGCACGGTACAGCCGCGACCTGTTCGAGCCGATTATGTTCGCCGGACCTTATGCGGTACTGGCGGCATTGTCGCTTTGCACCCTCTTGCTGCTGCAATTCATCCGCATCCCGGGCCTGACGGTGGAGGAGCGGAAGGACAGCGGCCGTCCCCTGCGCGTCATCGCCCGCCAGCCGGCATTCATTGTCGCTGTGCTGTCGGCGATGTTGGGATACGCGGTGATGTCCTTCGTCATGACGGCCACGCCCCTGGCCATGGCGGCCTGCGACCATGGCTTCGGCGACACCGCCTTCGTCATCCAGTGGCACGCTCTGGGAATGACCGTCCCAAGCTTTTTCACCGGTCATCTCATTCGCCGTTTTGGCGTTTTGACGATTATCAAGATCGGCGCCTTGCTCAATTTGGGTACTGTCATCGTCGGGCTTAGCGGCATTGATGTAACGGAATTTTTCCTGGCGCTGCTGTTCCTGGGCGTGGGTTGGAATTTCATGTTCGTGGGCGGCACGACCTTGCTGACCGAGGCTTACACCCCAGCCGAACGAAACAAGGTGCAGGCGCTAAACGATTTTCTGGTTTTCGGCCTGGTATCGGTGGCAAGCCTTGGCGCGGGCGCCATTCAGAACCTGTGGGGTTGGGAGGCGATCAACATGATGGTGATCGTCCCGACGCTGATCGCGTTCCTCGCCGCGTTATGGTTGCGGCTGTTCAACGGGCGCAACAAGGCGGCCGACTGATACGGCGGACCGGAATTGTCATGCTAGGGGATGCCCGGGGACAGGATTAATAAATTCTGCTATTAGGATCAGCGCTATACGGTTGGCGGGTTGGGCTGGCCTTGTGTCATCTGGCGGGTGAATTCAGAAAACCCCGGTTACGGATATTTATACGGACATCTAAGGGCCGAAGGACAAAAAAACAGTGACACGGCGACTCTGGATCATGGTGTTCTGCGGCGTTCTGATCGTGCTGGCGAGCAACGGTTTGCGTTTGACGTTTGGCATTTTCCTGCGCCCGATCTCGATCGATCTGGATATCAGCCGGCAGGTGTTCGGGCTGGTCATTGCCTCGCAAACCCTTTTGTTTGGCGTATCGCAGCCCATCGCCGGCATGTTCGCCGACCGCTTTGGCGCGGTGAAGGTGATCGTGGCGGGCGCGCTGCTCTATGCCTCGGGGCTGTGGTTGTTGAGCGCGGCGGCCGACGCGTTCGACCTTTATATCTCGCTTGGACTGTTGATCGGCCTGGGGCTGGCAGGTGCGACCAACGTGATTATCCTTGGCGCGGTCGGCAAGGTGGTGCCGAACGAACGCCGCGGCGTCGTATTCGGGACTGTAATTGCGGCTGGGTCGCTGGGTATGTTTCTGCTTGTACCCAGCGTACAGGGCCTGCTCGACATGTTCGGATGGCGCGAAACCCTGGTGTTGATGGCGATATTCATCGCCGTGATTCCATTCTTGTCGATTGGGCTGCGGGTTGACGCCTCGGGCGGGGCTGGCGGTTCCAGACAATCGTTGCGGGCGGCGATCCACGAAGCGCGCGGACACTCGGGGTTTTTGTTGCTGGCGGCAGGGTTTTTTGTCTGCGGCTTCCATGTCACGTTTATTGGCACGCATTTTCCGGCTTATCTGGCCGATAATAATGTTTCGTCTACTGCGGCCGCCTATGCCATGGGTGTCATCGGCCTTTTCAACATCATCGGGGCCTATGCCTTCGGCGCGGCGGGGGACCGTTTTCGAAAGAAAAATGTACTGACGCTGATTTATCTGCTGCGCGCGGTGCTCATGACAATCCTGTTATTGATGCCGATCAACGATGTGACGGCGATTGTATTTGGCGCCTTGTTGGGCCTGTTTTGGCTGGCGACCGTGCCGCTGACCAGCGGTATTGTGGCGCAAGTGTTCGGGACGCGGCACTTTTCGATGCTCTTCGGGGTGGTCTTCATGAGCCACCAGATCGGCGGCTTCTGCGGCGCCTGGCTGGGCGGGTTTATTTATGACGTTACCGGTTCCTATGATCTGATGTGGGGTATATCGGTCGCGCTTGCCTTAATCGCCGCGGCCCTGCACTGGCCGATCAGCGACCGGCCCTTGGAACGCCTGTCGGAGCCTGCCGGCGTCACCTAAGAAGTTGTTTGCTCCGCGCCATCCACGGTGATGCCTTGGGCCAGCAGCGCGGCAATCTCGTCCTCGCCCAGGCCGGCTTCGCGCAATATTTCCAGGCTGTGTTCCCCCAGCCTCGGTGCGGGGCGGCGGATGCTGCCGGGGCTTTCGGAAAATCCGACGGGAATGTCCGATGTCCGCAGCCTGCCTTCGCTGGGATGTTCGAACTCGCGCCAGAACCCGGTCGCCGTCAACTGTGGATTATTGATCAAGTCATCCGGTGAATTCAGGGCGGTGAAGGGCAGCTTTTCCGGGTCCAGCAGTTCCAGCCATTCCGCCGTCGTGCGCCGGGCAATGATTTCCGCCAGTTCCTTGTATAAAGCGTCAACATTCTGGGTACGACCCGCGACATTGGCAAAGCGGGCATCGGCCAGGATATCGCCGCGCCCGGCGACCTCCAGGAAATAGCGCCAATGGGCATCGGTATGAGGCAAAACAGCGACATGGCCGTCCTTGCTCGCCTGTGGCTTACGATGCGGGCTGAGCACCCGTGTGTAGCCGGCATCGCCAATGGACGGCACGAAAGTCTGTCCGAACAGATGCTCGGTCATCAGGAAGGCGACCATGGTCTCGAACATGGGAACTTCGATGGCCTGGCCCTCGCCGCTGCGCTCACGGCGAAACAGGGCGGCGTTGATGGCGTAGGTCACGGTCAGGGCGGTGGTCTTGTCAGCCACGACGGAAGGCATGTAGTTCGGCTCGCCCTGGGCCAGGCGTTGCAGCACCGCGACCGAGCTGGCGGCCTGAATAATATCGTCATAGGCGGGGTATTCCGCATAAGGACCCTCGGCCCGGTAGCCATAGGTGGCGCAATAGATCAGCTTGGGGTTAACCGCGCGCAATGTTTCATAGCCCAGGCCCAGACGCTTTGCCGCGCCGGGCCGCAGATTATGCAGCAGGACATCGGCGCCAGCGGCCAGCTTTAACGCGGCGGCGCGCCCGTCCGGCTGTTTGAGATCCAACACCAGGCTGCGCTTGTTGCGGTTGCAGCCAAGGAACATGCTGCTCATGCCGGGATTTCGCCTGGGGCCGATGTGGCGGGTGGTATCACCGTTCAAGGGCTCGATCTTGATCACCTCGGCCCCTAAATCGCCAAGGATCTGGGCCGCATAGGGGCCCAGGATCACGGATGTAATTTCTACGACGCGAACGCCGGCGAGAGGGCCTGTCACCGATTAACACCTCAGATTGGGGGGAGGGTAAGCGCGCCAATTAATCATCTCCGAGGGGAAAAGAAAAGCGGCGTGCGGGCATCGGTCGGGCTTGGGTGATGTAAACCTTAACGGTTCTGCGAGTTTACTTATCCTTAACAAATATTAATCATAATTCCTCGGGATGGTTAACCGCAAACGGAGGGTTTGACCTATGCTCAATGATACCCATGAGCGGCGGACGATACTCGTTGTTGAAGACGATTCCGTGCTTTACGAAGCGATCAGGTTGCATTTTGATCGGAACGGTTGGAAGTGCGAATGGTTCGATCATGCCCCTGCAAACATGGATGAAGTCAGGGAACTTAGGGCCGATGCGGGCCTTATCGACGTCAACCTTCCGGCGGGAAATGGCATAGACCTGATCAAGTATATGCGCGCTGATGGCATCGACTTTCCGGTCATAGTAATGACCGGATACATTGGTGCCGCCGAACAGGCGCGGGCAAGCGGCATTGCAAACATGCAAGTGCTGATGAAGCCGTTCGATTTGCGTAACCTGCAGGACAAGTTATCGCAGGCCATGAAGCCGGCTGCCTAGAATAGCCCGGAACTGCTCTAGCCGGTTTCAACAGCGATTGTCAGGCCCAGGCGGCAGTCGGCTTTGCCACGAAACAGCTCCTGACCTATGATGCGGACAAATTGTCCCTGACCCAAGATAGGTAGCTGAGTAACTATGCCTGAAACGAAGACAGATGCCGCGAGTGACGGTGCAAAACGTATCGTCTATTTCGAGAAATTCGCCGACCCGGTGACCGGAACCATCCTGGCCCGGGATCCCTCGATCAATGTGCAGCGATTGGAATTGAGCAATTCCGATGCCGAAAACTGGCAGGCGTTTTCCGGCGCCCATGGTTATCAGATTCGCGCGGCGCGGGACGAATTGCCGGTGCATTTTTTCGCCAACAGCGAGTTTTTGGCCCGCTGTCCCAATATGCTTGTTGTGTCCTCCATGGGCGCGGGTTTTGACACGGTTGATCTGGACGCCTGTTCGGCGGCGGGTGTTATCGTGGTGAATCAGGCGGGCGGCAATGCCGAGGCGGTGGCCGAACATGCCCTGGGCTTGATGCTGGCCCTGTCCAAGCGGGTTGGCGAGACCGATCAATTCATGCGGGCCCAGGACGGCATCGCGCGAAATACCTATATGGGCCGCAATATTCAGGGCAAGACCCTGGGCATCATCGGTCTGGGCCATATTGGCCGGCGCATGGCGGAACTATGCGGCAGCCTGTTCGGTATGCGGGTGCTGGCCTATGACCCCTATCTGGAAGACAGCGATTTTGTCGAACGGGGCGCCGTTTCCGCGTCTTTCGAGGATGTCTTGGCGAATGCGGATTTCGTCACCGTGCATTGTCCGCGCACGGCGGAGACCATCAACCTGCTGGACGCCCGCGCCTTTGGCCTGATGAAACCCGGCGCCATCTTTATCAATACTGCCCGGGGCGGCATCCATGATGAAGCAGCCTTGTTCGCGGCCCTGCAAAGCGGCCATTTGAGCGCCGCCGGCCTGGACGTCTGGGCCGTGGAACCACCCCCCAGGGATCATCCCTTGTTGAGCCTGTCCAATGTTTTGGCCAGTCCGCATACCGCCGGCGTGACCCATGAATCCCGCCACCAGGTGGCCAGCTATGCCGGCGAGCAGTTATTGGAAATCTTCGCCGGCCGCCGCCCGCCGCGCCTGTTGAACCCGGAAATCTGGCCGGTCTTTCAGCAGCGCTATCGCGCACTGTTTGAGGATTGATGTCATGAGCGAACATGCCAATGACGGCGATATCGGCGCTATCACCGAATTGCTGCAGGATTATTTTGATGGGCTGTATGACGGCGATCTGGACAAGTTTGGCCGCATATTCCATCCGAATTCGCATTTGTACGCCACAGACGGAGCGGTGGTGACGGATCTGACCCGGGCGCAATATTTCGAGATGATCGGGGGCCGGGCATCGGCCCGTGCCCAGGGGTTGAGCCGGCATGACCGGATTGTATCGATCCACAAGGCCGGCCCCGATACGGCCCACGCGGTCGTCAATTGCGCCATTCCACCGCGCTATTTTACCGACTACCTTACATTGTTGCGCACCTCGGATGGTTGGCGGATAATTTCAAAATCCTACCACACGGACACCCATGCTTGACGGAACGCCGTTGCTCGGCAGGACAGGGATATAGATCCAATGGCAAATAGTAAGGTTGCGGGGCAGATTGACGTAACGGCCAAGGCGAACGACTTTGGCGCCGAAATTGGCGGCATTGATCTGGCCGCCGGGGTTTCGGAGGCGGCAGTCAAGGCGATCCACGCCGCCATAATCGGGCACAAGGTTCTGGTTTTTCGCGACCAGCAATTGGATGACGAAAGCCACTTTGCCTTCGCCGAATGTTTCGGGCCGTTGGAAGGTCATATCAACGTCTCGACCCGCCTTGAAAACCTGCCAAAGATGCAGAGTTTTGGGAATCTGGATGCGACCGGCAAACCGACCGGCGTTCACCCGGAGGGTGGCACCCTGGTCTGGCATACGGACAAGTCCTATGTTGCCCGGCCCTCGTTATTTACCATCCTGCGCTCGCCTTTCGTTGCGAAAGAGGGCGGGGAAACATGTTTCGCCGATATGCAGCGGGCCTATGAAAGCCTTGATGCCGCGCGGGCCGAACGCCTTCAAGGTTTGCGCGCGGTGCACGACTGGAAGCGCAGCCGGGAAAAATCCGACGAACGCGCGGCCACGGCGGCGGAAATCGCGGCGGCGCCGCCCGTCGATCATCCCCTGGTCCGCACCCATCCCGATACCGGCGCCCGCACCTTGTATATTGGGAATCACGCCTCGCACATCCTTGGCCAGGAACGGGCCGAGGGCGAGGCTTTGCTGGCCGATTTAGAACGCCATGCGACCCAGGATCAGTTCATTTACCGCCACTCCTGGCGCGATAATGATGTCCTGATGTGGGACAACCGCTGTACCATCCATTGCGTCATGCCCTACGACGCCGCCCGCGAACGCCGCGTCGTCTGCCGCGCTGTCGTGCAGGGCGATCGCCCGGTCTAATCGAAATCGTAGAGGCGGGTGGGGTTGTCGACCAGAATTTTTTGCCGCACGCCGGCAACCGGCGTCCAGGCCAGCAGGCGGTCAAACAGGTCGCCATCGTTGGGCATGGGGCTGGTTTGCAAATGCGGGTGCGGCCAATCGCTGCCCCAGACCAGCCGGTCGGGGGCCTCGTTGATTAGAGTTTCGGCGAAGGGATCAGCCAGGGGCCATGGCGCACCGCCGTCATCGACCCGGTAGGCGCCTGATATCTTTACCCAGGCCCGCCCGCCGGCCAACAGATCCCGCAGGGCGGCAAAGCCCGGCTGATCGACACCCTGTTGTGGATCGGGTTGGCCCAGATGGTCGAACACCAGATCGACTGGCAGGCGTTTCAGGCGCGGCAGCAGATCGACCAGCGTATTGTGGTCGATAAAACACTGGATATGCCAACCCAGATCGGCGATGCGCGCCGCGACCGCCTCCAATTCCTCCGGATCAACGCCGCCGCCAGACAGTAGATTGAAGCGGGTACCGCGAAAGCCCGCCTGGTGCAGGCGCTGTAATTCCGCCTCCGGTACGCTTTGGTCCAGCACCGCGACGCCACGGCCATTGGCGCCCATGGCCGCCACAGCCTCGCGGCTGCAATCGTTGACGGTGCCATAGACGCTGGGTTGGACAATAACGCCCCGCTGGATCCCCAGGCTGGCCAGCATGGCCTGATATTGGGCCAGGGTGGCCTCGGGTGGGGTGTAGGTGCGGCCGGGGTTCAGGTAATGCTGTCCTGGCGCGGCAAAGACGTGTGCGTGACAATCAATGGCGCCTACGGGCGCCTGCTCCTGCGGTACCTTGACGTTGGCCTCGGGACCGGGAATATCGGGTTCAATGGACATATGGCGAGCCTATGGCGGAAGCCCCGTTATTGCAATCGGGCTAATCAGCTGCCAGCGGGCACGGCTTCCTTTCGGCACGGCATGGTATTATCATGGGGCCATGCAGGATAGGGAAGATCATCACTGGTTAAAACAGGGCAGCACCGCAAGTGGCGAGGTGGCAAAAACCTACGATGACTGGGCGGCCAGCTATGACGTCACATTGGCGGATTGGGACTATCGCGCGCCAAAGCAGGCCGCCGATTTGTTGGCGGCCCGAATGCCTCCGGCATCCGCCGTTCTGGACGCCGGGTGCGGCACCGGCCTGGTCGGCGCCGCGCTGCGGGCGGCGGGCTTCACCGGACCTATCGACGGCCTGGATATTTCGCCATCATCGCTGCAAGAGGCTGAAAAATCTGGCATCTACCGCAGTTTGGACACGGCAAACCTACAGGCGCCGCCGTTGGATATTCCCAACAACACCTATAACGCGTTGGTCTGCATCGGCGTGCTGACATATGTTCCGGACACCGAGGGGGTATTGCGCGAATTCACCCGCCTGGTCCGCTCGGGCGGCGTCATTGTGATCAGCCAGCGCGATGACCTTTTTATGGAACGGGGCTTCGCGGATGCGGTCCAAGGGTTGGCCAGCGCCGGATTGCTAACCGATTTCGCCATCAGCGAACCTCAACCCTATCTGCCGGACAACCCTGACTTCGGCGCGGCGATCGGGGTGATCTATGTCACCATGGTCGTTGCCTAGATCATCTACGAAGAGCCGCCGCGGTTTTTGAATTCACTGGTCATTTCCCGCAACCGCGAGACCAGGTGATTGACGACGGTCTTCATGACCGGATCGGAGGCATTCAACCGTTTAATGAACTCCTCACGCGGGACTTCCAAAACCTCCGATGCCTCCAGGGTGATCGCGGCGGCTCCGTGAGAACGGTTTTCCAGCAAAGCCATCTCTCCGAATACGTCGCCGATTTTTACTCTCGTCAGAGGGCGGGGATTATCACCCCGCGTACCGATTCTGATTTCCACGGCACCACTGCGTAAGATGTAGACAGTGTCGGCGGCGTCACCCTCATTAAAAATCGCGTGATTGGGTTCGAATTTCCGGCGCTTGAAAGAGTCTGTTTCGCTCACGGTCATGTCCCCACCGTTGATCGGTCCGTATTGCACACCATTGCCTGAATATTTGGTGTCTCGGACATATTAGAGTATTTTAAATCCAGTGCACTTGATTTTGGTGGCCTTGGATCAGGTAATGACGCGCGACGAGGATACCGTATTCACGCTGTCCGCCTCGAGGGTTAGCCCTAATCCTTGCGGAATTTATCCAGGGTGATGATGTTATCGCTGGGCTTGGGGGCATCGGAATCCTCCGCCGGCGCCCACTTCCTGTTTTCAGCCGCGCTTATTTCATCCGCATCTGCTGTCGCCGCCGGCGTGGTTGCAGGCCCGGCCGGTGGCGGGGCGTTGGCGCTATCGCCGTCCAGGCCGACCTCATCCAAGGCTTTGTCGTCCTGCTTGCCGAACTGCAGGCCGAATTGCACGCTGGGATCAAGGAACGAGGTTAAGGCCTGGAAGGGGACGAACAAACGTTGTCCCTGGCCGCCAAAACTCAAGGTAATTTCGAAGTCATCTTCGCGGACCTCCAGACCCCAGAATTTATGCTGGATGACGATGGTCATTTCTTCTGGATATTGCGCCCGCAGATGAGCCGGAATATCGACGCCCGGAGCCTGGGTTTTGAAGCCGATATAGAAATGATGTTCACCTAACAGACCATCCGTGGCGACACGCCGAAGCGCCATGCGCACCACTCCGCGCAGACTATCTTCGACCATTTGGCCATATTGCATGAGATCTCGTGCCATTCCGGCCCCACAAGCTGTCCAACTAAGCGTAATCCCACCACGCCCTTATTGTCGCACCAAGCATACCTTGGCGCTGTTGGGTGGGTCCAGGAATTAGTGGGGGGCTTCTGTTGCCCGGTGCCCCCCGAACCGCGCTTGCCTTTTAATTAGGCAGCGAGCACCATTTCATTATCATTGGCACTTGTAGAAATGGCCCGATAACGGCGGAGCCATACCGAACGCAAACCTTGTCTTTACCACGCGCGTCGATCCTGTTTCGCCCCCATCAGCAATGCACCTCCTGACCGCAGCCTGTAAAGGCTGTGAAGATCGGCCGTGATCCGAGTCGTGATTCGAACCGTGATGCACTCCTGGTGGAGGCGCCGGGTACTGCCCCCGGGTCCGCAACGATTATTTCACAAGGCGTTTAGCGCCATAGCCGGACAAGCCGGCACCCAAGATATAAGCATTCTGGGCGGAATATGAAAGGGCCGTTGCTAAACTGACTGCGGCGGCCCGAATTTGCCAACTTCAGGCTGCGCCATATTTGGCCGGCGGGCGGCGGCGAAGTATCTTATAACAGGCCGCATGTATGCAGCTTTTTGTGAACAGGGAGATATCGATGCCGGTAAGTGAGGCGCAACAACAGGAAATTGAACAGCTTCGCGACGGCACAGCGAAAACCCTGCGGGCCACGGTTCCAGCCCTTGAAAAGATGCTGTACCAGCCCCTGCCTGTTTTGGACCAGGGCTTTGTGCGGGTCATCGATTACATGGGTGACGATGCCGCGGTGGTGCAGGCCGCCCGGGTTTCCTATGGCCGTGGCACCCGCAAAGTTAGCGAGGATCGCGGTTTACTGCGTTATCTCATGCGTCACCGCCACACCACGCCGTTCGAGATGTGCGAGATTAAATTTCACGTCAAGCTACCGGTTTTCGTGGCCCGGCAATGGATCAGGCACCGTACCGCCTCGGTCAATGAATATTCCGCCCGCTATTCCATTCTAAACCGGGAGTTCTACATTCCAGCCCCGGATCAATTGTCGGCCCAATCCAAGGACAACCGCCAGGGGCGGGGCAATGTCCTGCGGGGCGATGAAGCCGCCCGTGTACTATCGATCCTGCGCGAGGACGCGGCGCGTAACTATGCCGACTATCAGGAAATGCTGAACGAGGATGACGAGGGCAACGTGCTTGATCCAGATCGTCAGGGCCTGGCGCGGGAACTGGCGCGGATGAACCTTCCACTGAGTATCTATACCGAATGGTATTGGAAGTGTGATCTGCATAATCTGTTACATTTCTTATCGTTACGGGCCGATCCTCATGCGCAATATGAGATACGGGTATACGCCGATGCGATGATGGAGGCTCTGCGTGCCTGGGTCCCCCTGACGGCCGAGGCATTCGAGGATTACCGCCTGGGCAGCACCCACCTCTCCAAGGGCGGCCTTGAGGTGGTAAAACGGATGCTGGCCGGTGAAGCGGTCACGGCCAAGGATAGCGGCCTGTCGGCCCGTGAATGGCGCGAACTGATGGATGTCCTTGGAAAAAGTTAATCTAAATACGCAACCGTCATATCTGTTCCTTCCAGCTTGGCCCCTGTAAGGTCCGCGCCGCGGAATGAGGTATCGGCCACATTTGCTTTTGATAGATCCGCATCACGCAAGTTAGCGCCGTCAAAGCTTGCCCCTTTCAGGTCAGCCTCATTCAGCTTGGCGCCGGCCAAATCGGCACGGCGGAAACGGGCGTGGGACAAGGCGCTGCGCCAGACCCGCCCGGACGCGCCGGTGCTTACCAGCGGGCCTAGATCCGCACCGGTCAAATTAGCTCCGTTTAAAGTGGCCCGTTCCATTCGTACGCCGCGCATGTCCACCTGAGATAAATTCGCCCCCCGCAAATCGGCCCCGGAAAGATCCACCATGCTGAGTACACTGGTCGATAGATTGGCCGCTTTAAGGACTACGGCGGTCATCACTGCCGCAGCCAAATTGACGCCTTGCAAATCCAAGCCGCCTAAATCGGCGTTACTAAGATTAGCTTGCGCGCCGCCGTCGCCATTGGTCCATTGGTGGTGGGCCAACAGAATGTCATCGATCCGTCCGGCAATGGTGGTGTCCAGCTTTGGCAGAATGGCTTCCTTTAGTTCCGGCGCCAGCATGGCTCTCGGATCGATGATGGCGCCGGTCAAATTGGCCCCGCTGAGATTTGCCTTGCCAAGGGTAACGCCGCTTAGATTAGCGCCGGATAAATTTGCGCCGGTCAAATTCGAACCCGATAGGTCCGCGCCTTCCATTTGCGCCCCGACGAAGAGGCAATTGCGCATGTCGGCGCCAACCAGGCTGGCATTGCGCAAAATTGAGTCGGTGAAATCGGTTTGCGCGACGAAACTACTGGACATCTTGGCGCCGGTGAAATCGGCGCGCGGGGCGATAGCAGCGGAGATGTCGGCGATGCGGTGTTCGTACAGGGACTCTTTGCCATCGTGTATGCCCAACACGCCCTCTCGCATGTCGGCGTCGATCATGATTGCATCGGTTAAATCGGTGCCGCGCATACAGGCGCCCCGCAAATCACAGCGGGTCATATTGGCGCGGCGCAGATTGGCGACCCGAAGGTCGGCGCAGAACAGTGTTGCGCGGGTGAAATTGGTCCTGGTCAGGATGGCGTGTTGCAGATTGGCGCCAGAGAAGTCACTGTTGGAAAAGTCGAGATTGGATAACCTTTCATTGGCCAGATCATGGAACGAAAGGTTGGCGCGCCGTGTACCACCACGCCCTTTCAGCATACCCTGATGCTGGCGGACAACTTCCGCCAGTTCGGCCGGTGTGATTGTTTTTAGGTCTGCCATCCCACCCCTTACATAAACCAGCCTACCGTTCGACTGTGTACAGCCATCTAACGTTGATCACATTTAGGGCAGCACAGATCATAACCTAAGAGTATTTATTGAGAAACTCCAAGTCATTTCACAAACAGCAAGGCCGCAGGGTTATTATGAACCGCTATCGTGCGCCCGCCGCGCGTAGTTTGGCGGCAATTTTATGTGCATTTTGTGATTTGGCCCGCTGTAATGCAGTGACGCCACGGTTATCGGCTGCGTTCACATTTGCCATCGCATCGATCAGCGCTTCAACGATCTTTTCATGGCCGTTCCAGGCGGCTCGGATCAGCGGGGTCATGCCCTCGTTATCCCGAACATCGACCATGGCCTTTTCCCGCAGCAATGTCTCGACGATTTCAGGGTAACCATTGATCGCTGCCCAGGCTAATGCCGTTCGGCCCTGATTATCGGCGGCATCGATCTCAACCCCGGTATCAAGCAGTACTTGGACTATTCGCTTATGACCGCGCCAGGCCGCAGTGACAACCGCGGTACGGCCTTGGCCATTAACCGCATCGGCGTCGACACCCTCGGCCGCCAGGGCCCGCACCAAGGCCAAATCGCCTTGTGCGGCGGCGGCTTGCAATTCCTGCTCTTTGGCCTGTTGCTGGAGCGGATCGGTGTTCGCTATTTCCGCCCGTAAATCGCGCGCCTGCTGGTGCGCCTGCTGCATTTTCTTGTCATCTAAATGCTGTGATAGCAGAGTGCTTGCCTGCGCGGCGCCCTGATTGCCCATACTGGCGGCAAGGTAATAGAGGGCCTGCGCTGCAACCCTGTCTTCGGGTACGCCCAATCCGGCAAGGTGTAGGTCGGCCAAGCGCAGCATGGCGGGGACATTGCCTAAACGCGCGGCAAGGCGAAAATTCTGGACGGCCCTTGGGAAATCACGCGTAACGCCGCGGCCTTCGGCCAGAGCGCGGGCCAAATTGTAATGGGCGACGACATAGCCCTGGTCGGCGGCCCGTTGATACCTGGCCACGGTCTGGCTCGCGGCCCGCGCTCGGTGATCGCCTGGGTCCTCGAGATGGCTCAAATCTTCGCGGCCGATGCGAGGGGCAAACTGCCGGACCGCGCGCATGGCGATCGCCGCCGCCGGCGAAACGGCGCGATCCAGATAAGGCACATTTCGGTGAATGGCCCGAGGCCTCGTTGCGGCCTCCGCCTCAGGAGCCAGCGGGTCAGGTACGATATTAGCCGGTGCCTTGGCTTTGACGAGGGGTTTTGCTTCAGGGGGTTTTGGGCTCGTCAATGGCTTGCCGGGTGCCTTGGCTTTGACGACGGGTTTTGCTTCAGGGGGTTTTGGGGTCGTCAATGGCTTGCCGGGTGCCTTGGCTTTTACGACGGGTTTTGCTTCAGGGGGTTTTGGGCCCGTCACAGGTTTGTCGGCTGCCTTGGCCTTGACGACGGGTTTTGCTTCAGGGGGTTTTGGGCTCGTCACAGGTTTGTCGGCTGCCTTGGCCTTGACGACGGGTTTTGCTTCAGGGGGTTTCGGGTCCGTCAAAGGCTTGTCGGGTGTCTTGGCTTTGACAATCGATTTGGCCGTCGGCGGTGGGGTGGGTTTAGGCTTCAACGGAGTGTCCGCCGCTGCTGGTTCAGTTTTGTTTTTCAGGAGCGGCGCATTCACGGCTGGTTTTACCGCAATCGGCGTTGGATCTGGTTTTTCGAATAACAGATCAACAACGATGGGCAGCGATATCTCCGCCGGCGGCGTCCGCCAAAATCCAGCCGCGCCATATAGCAATAACGCATGCAGCAAGAAGGACGCGAAGGCGGCCAATAGCCATCTCTCGAAAGATGACCCTGGCAGCGGGCGATTTTGGCGGCGCGCCACGCTCGTCATCATTAGTTCCGGGGCATCGCCATCGCCGATGTGGTGCAGTTTCAAACCGTTTCCAGCTTGTTGCCTAGCGCTTGCCAAATTGATTATTTGACCGCTTGCCATACGCTTTTCCGCCGCCCTTCATAGTCACGCTTATCTTTATATCACGCATATACTAATGTAATTATATCATGCATATACTTATATAATTCCAGTTTGGCTGAAAACATCCGGCCGCCGTTTTGATCCGGGCTTGGGCACGTTCGGACCATGCCGGGTCCCTGGCTCGTTATCGAGCGCCCGCCAGACGCAGCCGGGCAGCAATCTCTAGCGCGTTTTGCGACTTGGCCCGTTGCAATGCGGTAATGCCGCGATCATCAGCCGCATTCACATCCGCCTTGGCGGCAATCAAAGCTTCAACGACGTCTTCATGGCCATTCCAGGCAGCGCGCATCAATGGGGTCAGGCCCTTTTGGTCCCGAACGTCGACCAGGGCGTCCACCGCCAGTAGCTCTTTTGCGATTTTAGAATATCCATTGATGGCCGCCCAGGTTAGTGCCGTGCGGCCCTCATTGTCGGCCGCATCAATCTCCACGCCAGAGTTGATTAGCACAGCAACGATCTTGTCATGCCCACGCCATGCCGCGGCGATGGCGGGGGTCCGGCCCAAGGCATTGATCGCATTGGCATCGACGCCGTTCTTTAATCCCATATTTCCCAAGTAGCCCCGATATTTACTGCCTTAACACTGGTATTATGCTATAAGAATCAACGTGTTGAGGCATAAATGGAGCGGTGAAAATGGCGCACCCGATGGGTGAATCGAAACAAGGCGAACTCAG